>NZ_LMGS01000001.1:0-59969 GCF_001427505.1 Lysobacter sp. Root604
GGCTAAGGGTAAATTCGAGCGCACCAAGCCGCACGTGAACGTGGGCACCATCGGCCACGTGGACCACGGCAAGACCACGCTGACCGCAGCGCTGACCAAGGTGGGCGCGGAGCGTTTCGGCGGCGAGTTCAAGGCGTACGACGCGATCGACGCGGCGCCGGAAGAGAAGGCGCGCGGCATCACGATTTCGACGGCGCACGTCGAGTACGAATCGGCGAAYCGCCACTACGCGCACGTGGATTGCCCGGGCCACGCCGACTACGTGAAGAACATGATCACGGGTGCGGCGCAGATGGACGGCGCGATTCTGGTGTGCTCGGCCGCTGACGGCCCGATGCCGCAGACCCGCGAGCACATYCTGCTGTCGCGTCAGGTCGGCGTGCCGTACATCGTCGTGTTCCTGAACAAGGCCGACATGGTGGACGACGCCGAGCTGCTCGAGCTGGTCGAGATGGAAGTTCGCGAGCTGCTGACCAAGTACGAGTTCCCGGGCGACGACACCCCGATCATCCACGGTTCGGCCCGTCTGGCGCTGGAAGGCGACCAGTCGGAGATCGGCGTGCCGTCGATCCTGCGTCTGGTGGAYGCGCTGGACACGTTCATTCCGCAGCCGGAGCGYGCGATCGACAAGCCGTTCCTGATGCCGGTGGAAGACGTGTTCTCGATCTCGGGCCGCGGCACCGTGGTGACCGGTCGTATCGAGCGCGGCATCATCAAGGTGGGCGACGAAATCGAAATCGTCGGTATCCGTCCGACCCAGAAGACCACGGTCACGGGCGTSGAGATGTTCCGCAAGCTGCTGGACCAGGGTCAGGCGGGCGACAAYGCCGGTCTGCTGCTGCGCGGCACCAAGCGTGACGACGTCGAGCGCGGCCAGGTGCTGGCCAAGCCGGGTTCGATCACCCCGCACACCGAGTTCGAAGCCGAAGTCTACGTGCTGTCGAAGGACGAAGGCGGCCGTCACACCCCGTTCTTCAAGGGTTACCGTCCGCAGTTCTACTTCCGCACGACCGACATCACCGGCGCGGTGACGCTGCCGGACGGCGTGGAGATGGTCATGCCGGGCGACAACATCAAGATGGTCGTGTCGCTGATCAACCCGGTGGCGATGGACGACGGCCTGCGCTTCGCGATCCGCGAAGGCGGTCGTACGGTCGGCGCCGGCGTGGTGGCGAAGATCATCAAGTNCGCTGATCAACCCGGTGGCGATGGACGACGGCCTGCGCTTCGCGATCCGCGAAGGCGGTCGTACGGTCGGCGCCGGCGTGGTGGCGAAGATCATCAAGTGACCCTTTGACCCGGGCGCCTCTGGCGCCCGGCCTTGTCAAAGGGTCATTCCCGCGAAGGCGGGAATCCAGGTCGCCCGCGTAGTTTGGGCCCTGGCAGATCCAGTCTCACCGCAACATGCAACACAGGAGCCGGGGTTCGCGCCCCGGTTCCGGGTCCTCCGGGCCGGCCCTTTCGGGGCGCCGACCCGGGCATCCGCCGCCGATCGGGCGGGGCGCTTGCGTCCCTCCCGGCAATACGGTTAGAATGCTCGACCACCGCGCCAGGTCTGTTAATTCAGGCCGGCACGACCAGCGAAATGAGGAGCAGGACGCACCTCGTATTCGCCAGACAGGGATATGTCGCACGGCAGCGCTCCGTACGTTCCGGGCCCTCGAGGCTTCCAAGGAACGCACACGGGGCCCTTCGTGCGTTCTGCTCAGTCTGGGCGGATCGGGAAACCGGTCTGCCTTAGTTTTTTCCAGGCAAGGAAGCTCCGGGGCGAGGGTGCTGCTCTGGAGTGTTTGCGTTTTCGTGGGGTTCGGCACACCCAGAAGCCGGCCCGTCGCTCTTTCAACCAAGGAATTCCGTCATGGCGGACCAAAAGATCCGGATTCGGCTGAAGGCGTACGATCATCGTTTGATCGACCGCTCGGCCAGCGAGATCGTCGAGACGGCTAAGCGGACCGGCGCGCAAGTGCGCGGCCCGATCCCGCTGCCGACCAAGATCGAGCGTTACACCGTTCTGGTTTCCCCGCACGTCGATAAGGACGCGCGCGACCAGTACGAGACCCGCACGCACAAGCGCGTGCTCGACATCGTCGACCCCAACGACAAGACCGTGGACGCGCTGATGAAGCTCGAACTCGCGGCTGGCGTCGACGTGCAGATCAAGCTGACCTGAGGCAAGCCACCATGACCGCGAAGAAATATTCGTTGGGCATCGTCGGCCGTAAGGCCGGCATGAGCCGCGTCTTCCTCGCCGACGGTAAGTCGGTGCCGGTGACGCTGATCGAAGCCACTCCGAACCGTATCACCCAGATCAAGACCACCGACACCGACGGCTACAGCGCCGTGCAGGTGACGGTCGGCGTGCGCCGCGCTGCGCTCGTCAACAAGCCGGAAGCCGGTCACCTCGCCAAGGCGAAGGTCGAAGCCGGTCGCGGCCTGTGGGAGCTGCGCGTGGAAGCCGACCAGATCGGCGCTTTCGAAGTGGGCGGCGAGATCAAGGCCGACATCTTCTCCGAAGGCCAGATCGTCGACGTCCAGGGCATCACCAAGGGCAAGGGCTTCCAGGGCACCATCAAGCGCTGGAATTTCCGCATGGGCGACGCGACGCACGGTAACTCGCTGTCGCACCGCTCGCCGGGTTCGATCGGCCAGCGCCAGACGCCGGGCCGCGTTTTCCCGGGCAAGAAGATGTCCGGTCACATGGGCGCCGTCCAGCAGAGCACGCAGGGCCTGGAAGTGGTCAAGGTCGACGCCGAGCGCGGCCTGATCGCCATCAAGGGCGCCGTGCCGGGCGCGCCGGGCGGCGACGTGATCGTCCGTCCGACGAGCAAGGGAGCATAACGATGGAACTTGCCATCAACGGTAGCGACAAGAAGCTGTCGGTTTCCGACGCCATCTTCGATCGCGAATTCAGCGAAGACCTGGTCCACCAGGTCGTTGTGGCCTACCGCAACGCGGGCCGCGCCGGCACCAAGGCGCAGAAGACGCGTTCGGAAGTCAACGGCACCACCAAGAAGTCGAAGAAGCAGAAGGGCGGCGGTGCGCGTCACGGCGCGCTGACGGCTCCGATCTTCGTCGGCGGCGGCGTGACCTTCGCGGCCAAGCCGCGCAGCTTCGCGCAGAAGGTCAACCGCAAGATGTACCGCGCAGCGATGGCTGCGATCCTGTCGGAGTTGAACCGTCAGGGCCGCATCACCGTCGTCGAGACGCTGGACATCGACTCGCCGAAGACCTCGGGCATGGTCGCCAAGCTGAAGTCGCTCGAAATGGGCCGTCGTCCGCTGCTCGTCACCGAGGAAGCCTCCGAGAACCTGTACCTCTCGGCGCGCAACCTGCCTTACGTTGAAGTCCGCGACGTTCAGGGACTCGATCCGGTCGCCCTCGTCGGCGCCGATTCGATCGTGTTCACGACCGATGCGGTCAAGAAGATCGAGGAGTGGCTGGCATGAACGACGCCAAGCTCTACAGCATCATCCGTGCGCCGCGCGTGTCCGAAAAGACCGCGCGTCTGCAGGAAGTTTCCAACCAATACGTCTTCGAAGTCGCGACGGACGCTACCAAGGCCGACATCAAGGTCGCCGTGGAAAAGCTGTTCGACGTGAAGGTCGAGGCGGTGAATGTGGTCAACGTGAAGGGCAAGAACAAGGCCTTCAAGTTCCGCATGGGCCGTCGCGCCGACTGGCGTAAGGCGTACGTGAAGCTGGCCGCTGGCCAGTCGATCGACGTGATTGCCAAGCCCTGAGGAAAGACCCATGGCATTGATGACTTTCAAGCCCACTTCCCCCGGCCGCCGTAGCGCGGTCCGCGTGGTGACGCCGGGCCTGCATAAGGGCGCGCCGCACGCGGCGTTGGTCGAGAAGCAGAGCAAGAGCGGCGGCCGTAACCACCACGGTCGCATCACCACCCGTCATATCGGCGGTGGCCACAAGCAGCATTACCGCATCATCGACTTCAAGCGCGACAAGGTCGGCATCCCCGCCCGCGTCGAGCGGATCGAATACGATCCGAACCGCACCGCGCACATCGCGCTGCTGTGCTACGTCGATGGCGAGCGTCGTTACATCATCGCCCCCAAGGGCCTGAAGGACGGCGACCAGGTGATCGCGGGCCGCGACGCCCCGATCCGCGTCGGCAACACGCTGCCGCTGAGCAACATCCCGGTCGGCACCACCGTGTGCTGCGTCGAGATGAAGCCGGGCAAGGGCGCCCAGCTGGCCCGCGCGGCCGGCGCCAGCGCCTACCTGGTGGCTCGCGAGCAGGGCTACGCCACGCTGCGTCTTCGCTCCGGCGAAATGCGCAAGGTGCCGTCGGAATGCGGCGCCACGATCGGCGAAGTCGGCAACGACGAGCACAGCCTCGAGAAGCTCGGCAAGGCCGGCGCCAAGCGCTGGCGCGGTATCAAGCCGACCGTCCGCGGCGCGGCCATGAACCCGGTCGACCATCCGCACGGCGGTGGTGAGGCCAAGGCTGGCCAGGGCAACCCGCATCCGGTCACGCCGTGGGGCGTGCCGACCAAGGGTTACAAGACGCGTAAGAACAAGCGTACGCAGCAGTTCATCGTTCGCGATCGCAGGAGCTAATCGGCCATGGCACGTTCACTCAAAAAGGGTCCGTTCGTCGACCACCATCTCGCAAAGAAGGTGGAGACCGCGGGCAACAACAAGAAGCCGATCAAGACCTGGTCGCGTCGCTCGATGGTGCTGCCGGAGATGGTGGGTTTCACCATCGCGGTGCACAACGGCAAGAACCACATCCCGGTGTTGGTCAACGAGAATATGGTTGGCCACAAGCTTGGCGAATTCGCCCTGACCCGTACGTTTAAGGGTCACGGCGGCGACAAGAAGTCGGGCAAGTAAGGAGATGACCATGGAAGCGAAAGCCATCCTGCGCACCGCGCGCATCTCCCCGCAGAAGGCCCGCCTGGTCGCCGACCAGGTGCGCGGTCTGTCCGCCGAACGCGCCGTCAACCTGCTGAAGTTCTCGGATAAGAAGGCAGCTGCACTGATCCGCAAGGTCGTGGAGTCCGCCATCGCCAACGCCGAGAACAACCAGGGCGCCGACGTCGACGAGCTCAAGGTCAAGACCATCATGGTGGACGAGGGTCCCGCACTGAAGCGCTTCATGGCGCGTGCGAAGGGCCGCGGCACCCGCATCCTCAAGCGCACCAGCCACATTACTGTGGTTGTGGGCGCGGGCAAGTAAGGCGGAGTCAGACAATGGGTCATAAAGTTCATCCGACCGGTATCCGCCTTGGTATCTCCAAGGACTGGAACTCCAAGTGGTTCGCCGGCAAGAAGCAGTACGCCGAGTACCTGGCCGCCGATCTCAAGGTCCGCGAGATGCTTCGCAAGAAGCTCGCGCAGGCCGGTATCTCGAAGATCTTCATCGAGCGTCCGGCCAACAACGCCCGCGTCACGATCCACACCGCCCGTCCGGGCGTGGTGATCGGCAAGCGCGGCGAGGACATCGAGAAGCTGCGTAAGGAAGTCAGCGCGCTGATGGGCGTTCCGGCGCACATCAACGTGACCGAGGTCCGCAAGCCGGAACTCGACGCGCAGCTGGTCGCCGAGTCGATCGCTCAGCAGCTCGAGCGCCGCATCATGTTCCGTCGCGCGATGAAGCGCGCCGTGGGCAACGCGATGCGCCTGGGTGCCCTGGGCATCAAGGTCAACGTCGCCGGCCGTCTCAACGGCGCCGAGATCGCGCGTTCGGAGTGGTACCGCGAAGGCCGCGTGCCTCTGCACACCCTGCGCGCCGACATCGACTACGGCTTCGCTGAAGCCAAGACGACGTACGGCATCATCGGCATCAAAGTCTGGGTCTACCGCGGCGAAATCTTCGATTTCTCGCAGGTCGGCCAGGAAAAGCAGGACGATTCGCCGCGCAGCGATCGTGGTGACCGCGGCGACCGCGGCGACCGTAACGACCGTCCGGGCCGTCCTGCCCGCGAACAGAGGTAATCCGCCATGTTGCAACCCAAGCGAACCAAGTACCGCAAGGTACACAAGGGCCGCAATGAGGGCCTGAGCTGGAACGGCAATGCCGTCAGCTTCGGCGAATACGGCCTCAAGGCGACCGCACACGGCCAGCTGACCGCGCGTCAGATCGAAGCGGCTCGCCGCTCGATCAGCCGCTACGTCAAGCGCGGCGGCAAGATGTGGATCCGCGTGTTCCCGGACAAGCCGATCACCAAGAAGCCGATCGAAGTCCGAATGGGCTCCGGTAAGGGCAACGTCGAGTACTGGGTCGCTCAGATCCAGCCCGGTCGCATGATTTACGAGATCGAAGGTGTCGCAGAGGACGTCGCGCGCGAAGCGTTCCGTCTGGCGGCCGCCAAGCTCTCGGTGACCACCACTTTCGTTACCCGGACGGTGCGCTAATGGAACTCAAGCAACTGCGCGAGAAGTCGGCTGACGAGCTCAAGGCTCATCTGGTCGACCTGCACAAGGAGAGCTTCGCCCTCCGCATGCAGAAGGCCACCGGTCAGCTCGCTAAGACTCATGAGGCCCGCCGTGTTCGCCGCGAGATCGCTCGCGTGAACATGCTGCTGGGTCAGAAGAAGTAAGGACCCACGCCATGACCGACAACAACACAGAGAAGGCGCTGCGCACGGTTGAAGGCCGGGTCGTCAGCAACAAGATGGACAAGACCGTCACCGTGCTCGTCGAGCGTCAGGTCAAGCACGCGCTGTACGGCAAGTACATCCGTCGCTCGACCAAGCTCCACGCCCACGACGCCGAGAACGCCTGCAAAGAAGGCGACATCGTGCGAGTGAAGGAAATTGCGCCGATGTCGAAGACCAAGAACTGGAGCGTGGTTGAGATCGTCAGCCGCGTGGCCGAATAAGAGGAGGCTGAACCATGATCCAGATGCAAAGCTACCTCGCCGTGGCCGACAACTCCGGTGCTAAAGAAGTGATGTGCATCAAGGTGCTCGGCGGCTCCAAGCGCCGTTACGCGCACATTGGCGACATCATCAAGGTCACCGTCAAGGACGCGATCCCGCGCGGCAAGGT
This sequence comes from Lysobacter sp. Root604, assembly GCF_001427505.1. Lineage (NCBI taxonomy): Bacteria > Pseudomonadati > Pseudomonadota > Gammaproteobacteria > Lysobacterales > Lysobacteraceae > Lysobacter > Lysobacter sp. Root604. The sequence goes on from NZ_LMGS01000001.1 coordinate 7,013, forward strand.
CAAGAAGGGCGACGTCTACGACGCCGTCGTGGTCCGTACCCGCAAGGGCGTTCGTCGCCCGGACGGTTCGCTGATCCGCTTCGATGGCAACGCTGCGGTGTTGCTCAACAACAAGCATGAGCCGATCGGCACCCGTATCTTCGGGCCCGTGACTCGCGAGCTGCGCTCGGAGAAGTTCATGAAGATCGTCTCGCTCGCGCCTGAAGTGCTCTGAGCGGAGGAACTAGACCATGAACCGTATCAAGAAGGGCGATCAGGTGATCGTCACCGCCGGCAAGGACAAGGGCAAGAAGGGCGACGTCGTGCGCGTTCTCGGCGACAAGGTCGTCGTGGCGAACATCAACATCGTCAAGCGCCACACCAAGCCGAATCCGCAGGCCAACCAGCCGGGCGGCGTGATCGAGCGCGAAGCGCCGATCCACATTTCCAACGTCATGCTGTTCAACCCGGCCACCGGCAAGGGCGAACGCATCGGTTTCAAGGTGCTGGAGGATGGACGCAAACTGCGTGTGTTCCGCTCCAGCGGTGAGGCGGTTGACGCCTGAGGAATGCTGAAATGACCACCCGGCTCGAAGAGTTCTACAAGAATGAAGTGGTTCCTGCGCTGACCGAGAAGTTCGGTTACAAGAACCCGATGGAAGTGCCGCGCCTGAGCAAGATCACGCTGAACATGGGCGTGGGCGAGGCTGCGACCAACAAGAAGATCCTGGAAAATGCCGTCGCCGACATGGCCAAGATCTCCGGCCAGAAGCCGATCGTGACGAAGACCCGCGTGTCGGTGGCTTCGTTCAAGATCCGCGACGGCTGGCCGATCGGCGCCAAGGTCACCCTGCGCCGCGCCAAGATGTACGAGTTCATGGACCGCCTGATCAACATCTCGCTGCCGCGCGTGCGCGACTTCCGCGGTGTCTCGGGTCGTTCGTTCGACGGCCGTGGCAACTACAACATGGGCGTCAAGGAACAGATCATCTTCCCGGAAATCGATTTCGATCAGGTCGACGCGCTGCGCGGCATGGACATCGCGATCACCACGACCGCGAAGACCGATGCCGAGGCCAAAGCCCTGCTCGAAGCCTTCCGCTTCCCGTTCCGCAACTGAGTCTAGGATTGAACTATGGCTAAGACCTCCATGATCAACCGCGACATCAAGCGGACCAAGCTGGTGAAGAAGTTCGCCGGCAAGCGTGATGCGCTGAAGAAGATCATCTCCAGCGACAGCTCCTCCTACGAGGAGAAGCTGGAAGCCGCCGTCAAGCTGCAGAAGCTGCCGCGCGACTCCTCGCCGAGCCGCCAGCGCAACCGCTGCGCCCTGACCGGCCGTTCGCGCGGCGTCTACCAGAAGTTCGGCCTCGGCCGCAACAAGCTGCGTGAAGCCACCATGCGCGGCGACGTGCCTGGTCTTCGCAAGGCAAGCTGGTAAGATAGTCGGCTGTCCCAGCTGTACCGCCGCGGCCCTCGGGTCGCGGCGGCGCTGTTGAAAGTGTCGTAACCCGTTGTATCTATTACTGAAATTCGCAATCCCGCGGATATCGGTGCTACTCATAGGTGATATTCAATGAGCATGACTGATCCCATCGCCGACATGCTGGTCCGCATCAAGAATGCGGCGGCTGTTCGGAAGCAGACGGTGAAGATGCCGTCGTCCAAGGTGAAGGTGGCCATCGCCGCCGTTCTCAAGGACGAGGGCTACATCCTGGACTCGCGCGTGACCCAAACCACGCCGGGCAAGGCCGAACTCGAAATTTCGCTGAAGTACTACGAAGGCAAGCCGGTGATCGAGCGCCTCCAGCGCTACTCCCGTTCGGGCCTGCGCCAGTACCGCGGCAAGGAAGCGCTGCCCAAGGTCCTCGGCGGCCTGGGTATCGCCATCATCTCCACCTCGAAGGGCATCATGACCGATGCGCAGGCGCGCCAGCAGGGCGTCGGCGGTGAAGTCCTGTGCTTCGTGGCCTAAGGGAGGAATCGTAATGTCCCGAGTTGCCAAGAAGCCGGTCGCCCTCCCGAAGGGTGTCGAAGTGAACGTGCAGGCCGACAACGTCAGCGCCAAGGGCCCGAAGGGCACCTTGTCGATCGCGAAGCCGGCGGCCATCAACCTGCAGATCGAAAACGGCGAAGCCGTGTTCACCACCGAAGACGCCGCGCTGATCCCGTTGACGGGCACCCTGCGCGCGATCCTCGCGAACATGGTCAAGGGCGTCTCCGAAGGCTTCGAGCGCAAGCTCGAGCTGGTCGGCGTCGGCTACCGCGCCTCGATGCAGGGTCAGGACCTCAGCCTCGCGCTGGGTTTCTCGCACCCGGTGCTGTTCAAGGCTCCGGAAGGCATCACCATCGCTACCCCCACCCAGACCGAGATCGTGGTCCAGGGCGCGGACAAGCAGCGCGTCGGTGAAGTCGCCGCCAAGATTCGTGGTTTCCGTCCGCCGGAGCCCTACAAGGGCAAGGGCGTGAAGTACGCCGGCGAAGTCATCATCCGCAAGGAAGCCAAGAAGGCCTAAGGAACGCATCGCCCTCGCAGGGCCGTGCCGACCCCCCTTCAGCTTTCGGAGATCAGAACATGAACAAGAACATTTCCCGCCTGCGTCGCGCCAAGTCCACCCGCGCGCACATCCGCGAACTCGGCGTGCCGCGCCTGTCGGTGCTGCGCACCGGTCAGCACCTGTACGCCCAGGTCTTCACCGCCGACGGCTCCAAGGTCCTGGCTGCCGCCTCGACCGTGCAGGCCGACGTCAAGGAAGGCCTGAAGAACGGCAAGAACGCCGAGGCCGCCGTCAAGGTCGGTCACGCGATCGCCGCCAAGGCCAAGGCCGCCGGCATCGAGAAGGTCGCGTTCGACCGTTCGGGCTACCGCTACCACGGTCGCATCAAGGCTCTGGCCGATGCGGCGCGCGAAGGCGGCCTGAAGTTCTAAGGCTTGAAGGCGAGGGGATTCGTCCCCACGCCTGAACCAGACAACTGCCGGCGCGGTCTGCGCCGGGCGTCAGGACGGGTTCCCGTCCTGATCGCGGCACCCGATGCATATCACAACCATAAGCGGCGACGCCGCAAATCCCATAAACCTACGAGATATCGAAATGGCTGAAGAACAGCGTGCACCGCGGGGTCGTGATCGCGACCGTAACCGCGAAGAGATCGACGACGGCATGATCGAGAAGCTGATCGCGGTCAACCGCGTCAGCAAGACCGTCAAGGGCGGTCGCCAGTTCACCTTCACCGCGCTGACGGTGGTGGGCGACGGCAACGGCAAGGTCGGCTTCGGCTACGGCAAGGCGCGCGAAGTGCCGGTCGCGATCCAGAAGTCGATGGAATACGCCCGCAAGGCGATGAACAACGTCGATCTGAACAACGGCACCTTGTGGCACGCCGTGAAGTCGGGCCACGGCGCGGCGCATGTGTTCATGCAGCCGGCGTCGGAAGGTACCGGCGTGATCGCCGGCGGCGCGATGCGCGCTGTGCTGGAAGCGGTCGGCGTCAAGAACGTGCTGGCCAAGGCCACCGGTTCGCGCAACCCGATCAACCTGGTTCGCGCCACGCTGAAGGGTCTCACCGGCATGCATTCGCCGGCCAAGATCGCGGCCAAGCGCGGCAAGAAGGTGGAGGATCTCAACCATGGCTAAGGCTGCTAACAAGCCGGTCGAAGGCGGCACCGTCACGGTGCGCCTCGTCAAGGGTCTGCGTGGCTGCCAGTCGCGTCACCGTCTGTCGGTGAAGGCGCTGGGCCTGAACAAGCTCAACGACGTGCGGACGCTGAAGGACAGCCCGCAGGTTCGTGGCCTGATCAACACGGTCCACTACCTGGTTCAGGTCGAGGGCTAAGGAGAACATCATGCGTCTCAATACACTCAAGCCGGCTGACGGCGCCCGCGAAGACCGCAAGCGCGTCGGTCGCGGTATCGGTTCCGGCCTCGGCAAGACCGCCGGCCGCGGCCACAAGGGTTCGTTCGCTCGTTCGGGCAAGGGCAAGATCAAGGCCGGCTTCGAAGGCGGTCAGACCCCGATGCAGCGTCGTCTGCCGAAGATCGGCTTCCGCTCCAAGACCAAGAAGGACACCGCCGAAGTGCTGTCCTACCAGTTGGACAAGCTGGAAGCCGGCGAGATCGATTTCGCCAAGTTGCTGGCGGCCAAGCTGGTTCCGACCACGGCCAAGCAGGCGAAGATCGTGAAGAAGGGCGAGCTGAACAAGGCGTTCGTGCTCAAGGGCGTGCTGGCCACGGCCGGTGCTAAGGCCGCTATCGAAGCGGCCGGCGGCAAGGTCGAGGAGTAAGCGATACATGGCGCGGAGCAGCAACGCGATGGCCGGTCTCGGCGGCGGTCTCGGTAAGTTCACCGAGCTCCGCCAACGTCTGCTGTTCGTAGTCGGCGCATTGATCGTCTACCGCATCGGTTGCTACATCCCGGTGCCGGGCGTCAATCCCGAGGCGATGCTCAAGCTCATGGAATCGCAGAAGGGCACGATCGTGGACATGTTCAACATGTTCTCGGGCGGCGCCCTTCACCGTTTCAGCCTGTTCGCGCTGAACGTGATGCCGTACATCTCGGCGTCGATCATCGTGCAGCTGCTGGTGCAGATCGTGCCCAGCCTGAAGGCCATCCAGAAGGAAGGCGAGTCGGGCCGGCGCAAGATCAACCAGTGGTCGCGCATGGGTGCGATCCCCCTGGCCGTGTTCCAGGCCTGGGGTATCGCGACGGCCTTGCAGGCCGGTGGCGCCAGCCAGGGCATTCCGGTGGTCTACAACCCGGGTCCGGGCTTCATCCTGACCGCGGTGATCGCGTTGACCGCGGGCACCATGTTCCTGATGTGGATCGGCGAGCAGGTGACCGAGCGCGGCATCGGCAACGGCGTGTCGTTGATCATCTTCGCCGGCATCGTCGCGGGCCTGCCCGCCGCGGTGATCACGATGTTCACCCAGATCAACGACGGCACCATGAACCCCATGACCGCGATCGCGGTGGTGGCCATCGTGGTGGTGTTCACCTACCTGGTGGTGTTCGTCGAGCGCGGCCAGCGGCGGATCACGGTCAATTACGCCCGTCGTCAGGGCGGCCGTAACGCCTACATGAACCAGTCGTCGTTCCTGCCGTTGAAGCTCAACATGTCCGGCGTGATCCCGGCCATCTTCGCCTCGAGCATCGTGATGTTCCCGGCGACGGCGGCCACCTGGTTCAGCCAGAGCAGCTCGGCCACCTGGCTGCAGCGGGTCAGCCAGTGGCTGAACCCGGGCGAGCCGCTGCATATGATCCTGTATGCGGCCCTGATCATCGGTTTCGCCTTCTTCTATACGGCGCTGGTGTTCAACTCGCAGGAAACGGCCGACAATCTGAAGAAGTCGGGCGCGCTGATTCCGGGCATTCGCCCGGGCAAGGCGACGGCCGACTATGTCGACGGCGTGCTGACCCGCCTCACGGCGGCCGGCGCGGCTTATCTGGTGATCGTCTGTCTCCTCCCGGAGATCATGCGCACCCAACTGGGCACCTCGTTCTACTTCGGCGGCACTTCGTTGCTGATCGTGGTGGTGGTGGTGATGGATTTCATCGCTCAAATCCAGGCTCATCTGATGTCCCATCAGTACGAGAGCCTGTTGAAGAAGGCGAACTTGAAGGGCGGCTCGCGCGGCGGTCTCGCGCGCGGGTGAGTCGGGGCCATTCCGCGCGCCAGAGTAGCGCGCGGGGCGAGTAGGGCGGGATCGCCCTGTTCAGCCAGTCCCGATTCGTCGCCGGAGCATGGGCACACTCCCCATGCCGTGGTTCCGTGGCACCCCTGGGTGCCGCGGGGCTTCCTATTAACCCGAGACCTTGTTAAAATTTCCAGTTCACTCCGCCGGGATTAATCCGTCTCGGCCGCCAAACTCAGTTGGAGATCGCGTTATGGCGCGTATTGCGGGCGTCAATTTGCCTGCCCAGAAGCATGTCTGGGTCGGTTTGCAAAGCATTTTCGGCATCGGCCGTACCCGTTCGAAGAAGGTCTGCGATGCCGCAGGCGTGAATTCTTCGACCAAGATCCGTGACCTGTCCGAGCCGGAAGTCGAGCGCCTGCGCGCCGAAGTCGGTAAGTACGTGGTCGAAGGCGACCTGCGTCGCGAGGTCGGTATCGCTATCAAGCGTCTGATGGACCTGGGCTGCTACCGCGGCCTGCGTCACCGCCGCGGCTTGCCGCTGCGCGGTCAGCGCACGCGTACCAATGCACGTACCCGTAAGGGTCCGCGCAAGGCCATCAGGAAGTAAGGGGTAGACCATGGCTAAGCCGGCAGCTGCAAAAACCAAGAAGAAGATCAAGCGCGTCGTCACCGACGGCATCGCCCACGTCCACGCTTCTTTCAACAACACGATCATCACGATCACCGACCGCCAGGGCAACGCGCTCTCGTGGGCGACTTCGGGCGGCGCGGGTTTCCGCGGCTCGCGTAAGTCGACCCCGTTCGCCGCTCAGGTCGCCGCCGAAAAGGCAGGCCGTGCTGCGCTCGACTACGGCGTGAAGTCGCTGGAAGTGCGCATCAAGGGTCCGGGTCCGGGCCGTGAGTCCGCCGTTCGTTCTTTGAACAACGTCGGTTACAAGATCATGAACATCATCGACGTGACGCCTATCCCGCACAACGGGTGCCGTCCGCCGAAGAAGCGTCGCGTCTGAGGAGCTGAAGAAAAATGGCTCGTTATATCGGTCCCACCTGTAAGCTCGCTCGTCGCGAAGGCGCCGACCTCGGCTTGAAGTCGTCCGCTCGCGCACTCGATTCGAAGTGCAAGCTCGAGCAGAAGCCCGGCCAACACGGCCCCACCGCCCGCAAGGGCAAGCTGTCCGACTACGCCACCCAGCTTCGCGAGAAGCAGAAGGTCAAGCGTATTTACGGCCTGCTGGAACGTCAGTTCCGCAACTACTACAAGAAGGCTTCGACCAAGAAGGGCAACACCGGCGAAAACCTGCTGCAGCTCCTGGAGACGCGTCTCGACAACGTGATCTACCGCATGGGCTTCGCGGTCACCCGTCCGGCCGCCCGTCAGTTGGTCTCGCACCGCGGCGTTACGGTTAACGGCAAGTCCGTCAATCTGCCGTCCTACCAGGTCAAGGCCGGCGACGCGATCGCGTTGTCCGAGCGGGCCCAGAAGCAGCTGCGCGTGCAGGAATCCCTGACCGTGGCCTCGCAGATGGACCTCTCGCCGTCCTGGGTCGAGGTCGACAGCAAGAAGTTCAGCGGTGTGTTCAAGGCTGTGCCGGATCGTGCCGATCTGCCGGCCGATATCAACGAAGCGCTGATCGTCGAGCTGTACTCGAAGTAATTATCTTTTGAAGCCCCGGTTCGCCGGGGCCTCGCAGGAGACACCGAAACATGACGGTTACCGCCAACCAGGTACTGCGTCCGCGCGGTCCCCAGATCGAACGCCTTGCCGGCAATCGCGCCAAGGTCGTGATCGAGCCGCTGGAACGCGGCTACGGCCACACCCTCGGCAATGCGCTGCGCCGTGTGCTGCTGTCTTCGATCCCGGGTTTCGCCATCACCGAAGTCGAAATCGATGGCGTGCTCCACGAGTACACCACCGTTGAAGGTCTCGAAGAGGACGTGCTTGAAGTCCTGTTGAACCTCAAGGACGTCGCCATCCGCATGCACACCGGCGACGCTTCCACGCTGTCGCTGGCCAAGCAGGGTCCTGGCATCGTCACCGCCGGCGACATCAAGACCGACCACAACGTCGAAATCTTGAACACCGAGCACGTGATCTGCCACCTGACCAAGGACACGGCGATCAACATGCGTCTGAAGATCGAGCGTGGCTTCGGCTATCAGCCGGCCGCCGCGCGCCGTCGTCCGGACGAAGAAACCCGCACCATCGGCCGCCTGATGCTGGATGCCAGCTTCTCGCCGGTCCGTCGCGTCGCCTATGCCGTCGAAGCCGCGCGCGTCGAACAGCGTACCGACCTCGACAAGCTGGTGCTGGACATCGAAACCAACGGCACGATCGACGCCGAGGAAGCCGTGCGCACCGCCGCCGACATCCTCACCGACCAGCTGTCGGTGTTCGGCGATTTCACCCACCGCGACCGCGGTGCGGCGAAGCCGGCCACCAGCGGCATCGATCCGATCCTGCTGCGTCCGATCGACGACCTCGAGCTCACCGTTCGTTCGGCCAACTGCCTCAAGGCCGAGAGCATCTACTACGTCGGCGATCTGATTCAGAAGACCGAAGTCGAGCTGCTCAAGACCCCGAACCTGGGCAAGAAGTCGCTCACCGAGATCAAGGAAGTGCTGGCTCAGCGCGGCCTGTCCCTCGGCATGAAGCTGGAAAACTGGCCGCCGGCCGGGATCGCTCAGCACGGCATGATGGGGTGAGCCCCAGCCTCGCTCGCGCGGCACTGCCGCGCGGCTGGGGCGAACGCCCGACGCACTGCGTCGGGCAGGGGAGCGACAAGGGTCCACGCCGAAGCTAGCCGAAGCGTGGACTCTTGATCCATCGGCAGTATCGCAACACCGCAACACGCAACACAGACGTCGACGGGCCGCAGGCCCGCGACGATGCCCGATCAGGACGAACGGGCTCGGACCATCCGCAGTCCATGCAACAACGCCATGAAGGCGACAGCGAACCTCAATAGCGACACCATTCATCAGGAATCACGACCATGCGCCACCAGAAATCCGGACGTAAGTTCAGCCGCACCAGTGCCCATCGCGATGCGATGTTCACCAACATGGCTGCGTCCCTCATCAAGCACGGCCTCATCCGCACCACCCTGCCCAAGGCCAAGGAACTGCGCCGCGTCGCAGAGCCGCTGATCACCTTGGCCAAGGTCGACGGCGTCGCCAACCGCCGCCTTGCCTTCTCGCGCCTGCGCGACAAGGAAGCCGTGGGCACGCTGTTCACGACCCTGGGTCCGCGCTATCAGGCGCGTCCGGGTGGTTATCTGCGCATCCTCAAGTGCGGTTTCCGCGCTGGCGACAATGCGCCGATGGCCTACGTCGAGCTGGTCGACCGTCCCGAAGCCGCCGAGTAATCGACGGCGCGGAGATCGATCCGCAGCGATACCCCGCAACGTCGCGCCAGCGGCGATGCGAGCGAGAGCCCCGGCCCAGGCCGGGGCTTTTGCGTTCTGGCGACGGTTACGACAGCAACGGTTTCGCGGGCAACGAAAGGCAACTTTTGCCGCCTGTCGGAGTCTTCTGACGACATAACCGAACCGGCGCCGCTGCCCGCTAGGCACGGCGCTGCCCACGACGTAAGGTGACCACATGACCGCCAGTCCATTTTCCGCCTCGTTCCGCGTCCAATACCTGCTCGGCTTCCTGGCCTGCGCGGGCCTGCTGGGCTACGCCTTCTACCTGCAATTGCACGACGGCCTGGAGCCGTGCCCGCTGTGCATCTTCCAGCGCGTGGCCTTCTTCGCGCTCGGCCTGGTGTTCCTGATCGGCGCGATCCACGGCCCCAAGGGCGCGCGCGGCCGCAAGATCTACGGCGTGTTCGCGCTGCTGGCCGCGCTGGGCGGCATCCTGGTGGCCGGCAATCACGTCCGCCTGCAGCACCTGCCGCCGGACCAGGTTCCGGCCTGCGGCCCGGGCCTGGACTACATGCTCGAGGCCATGCCGATCGCCGGCGTGATCCGCAAGGTCATGACCGGTTCCGGCGAATGCGCCGCGGTCGACTGGACCTTCCTGGGCCTGGCCATGCCGGCCTGGAGCCTGATCTGCTTCCTGGTGTTGGCTGCCTGGGCCGCCTACGCCGCGTTCCGCAAGCGCGTTACCGTTTGATCGCCGACGCGCCCTGCGCGCGTCCTTCGCAATTCGTACCGCAACCACTGGATCCAAGGAAATGAGCGCCACCGACCGCAACCTCCGAGCCGTCAACCTGCCAGCCAACTGGACGCCCACGTCCTGGCGCGAGCGCACCGCGCTGCAGTTGCCGACCTATCCGGACGCGGCCGAACTCGCCGACGCCCTGCAGGAACTGCGCAACCTGCCGCCGCTGGTGACCTCGTGGGAGATCCTCGCGCTCAAGCAGCAGCTGGCGGAGGCCCAGGAGGGCAAGCGCTTCCTGCTGCAGGGCGGCGACTGCGCCGAGAGCTTCGATCAGTGCTCCTCGGACGTGATTTCCAACCGGCTCAAGGTGCTGCTGCAGATGAGCCTGGTGCTGGTGCACGGCATGCGCAAGCCGGTGGTGCGGGTCGGGCGTTTCGCCGGCCAGTACGCCAAGCCGCGTTCGGCCGACACCGAGACCATCGGCGACGTGACCCTGCCCAGCTACCGCGGCGACATGGTCAACGCGCCGGCCTTCACCGAGGCCGCGCGCCGCCCCGATCCGCGCCGCATGATCAAGGCGCATGCGCGCTCGGCGATGACGATGAACTTCGTGCGCGCCCTGATCGACGGCGGTTTCGCCGACCTGCATCACCCCGAGTACTGGAACCTGAACTGGGTCGGGCATTCGCCGCTCGCCGACGAGTACCGGCGCATGGTCAATGCGATCGGCGATGCGGTGCGCTTCATGGAGACCCTGTCGGGCTCGGAAGTGCACAACCTCAACCGGGTCGACTTCTACACCTCGCACGAAGCCCTGCTGCTGCCCTACGAAGAGTCGCTGACCCGGCAGGTGCCGCGTCACTGGGGCTACTTCAACCTCAGCACCCATTACCCGTGGATCGGCATGCGCACCGCCGCCGCCGACGGCGCCCACGCCGAATACTTCCGCGGCATCCGCAATCCGATCGCGCTCAAGGTCGGTCCCTCGGTTACGTCGGATCAGTTGCTGCGCACGATCGACCTGCTCAACCCCGAGGACGAGCCGGGCCGCCTGAGCTTCATCCATCGCATGGGCGCGGGCACGATCGCCGACAAGCTGCCGCCGCTGCTGGACGCGGTGCGCCGCGACGGTCGCCGCGTGCTGTGGGTCTGCGATCCGATGCACGGCAACACCGAGAGCACCAGCAACGGCTACAAGACCCGCCGCTTCCGCAACATCCGCAGCGAGATCGAGCAGGCCTTCGAGCTGCATGCCGCGGCCGGCACCCGCCTGGGCGGCGTGCATCTGGAGCTGACCGGTGAGGACGTGACCGAATGCCTGGGTGGCGCACGCGAGCTCACCGAGAGCGATCTGGAACGCGCCTACCACTCCACGGTCGATCCGCGCCTGAACTACGAGCAGGCGCTGGAAGTGGCGATGCTGATCGTGCGCAAGCAGGCGCAGATCGCCGCGCCGGCCTGAGCCCGATGGCTAGACCAGAACCGGCTGCGATACGCCGCCGGTTCGGGTCTTACTTGGCCCGACGCTTGCCGACACGGGACCTCGAATGACGCACGAGCGCGCCAACCGCTGGCTGATCGCGGCCGGCCTCGGCAGCGCGTTGGCGGCGCTGCTGCACCTGGGCTGCATCGCGTTCGGCGCGCCCTGGTACCGGTTCTTCGGCGCCGGCGAGCGGATGGCGCAGCTGGCGATCGCGGGCAGTCCGTATCCGACGGTCGTGACCCTGTTGATCGCCGGCGTGCTCGCTATCTGGGCCTTGTACGCGCTGTCCGGCGCGGGTGCGATCCGGCGTCTGCCCTTGTTGCGCAGTGCTTTGTGCGCGATCATCGCGGTCTACCTGCTGCGCGGCGTGATCGCGCTGCCGTTCGTCGCGCAAATGCCGGAGCGCAGCCCGGCGTTCTGGTACTGGAGTTCGGCGATCTGCTTCGTCCTGGGCGCGTTGCATCTGATCGGCCTGCGCCAGGCCTGGGCGCACCTGTCGGCCAGTCGCAGCGTGCGGTGAACCGCATCGTTCGCGCAGCCGCCCGCTCGTAGTGAGATGGCGATGGTGCGGTTATCACCGCACCCTACGAATCCGAGAGGCCGGCCGTAGGATGTGGTGAGCGCAGCGAACCGCATCGTCGCGTAGCCACGCGCATTGGACGAGACGGCGGTGGCGCGGTTACATCGCCGCAGCCAACGCCGCTGCGATTGTCGCCGCGCCCTACGGCGCCCGCACCGATTACATCGATACGCTGGGCAGATAACGCGGCGCTATGCGCGCGCGCGTGAGTTGCTCGAAGGCGTAACCGTAGCTGAGCAGCTTGGCCTCGCTCCATTTGGGTCCCAGAAAGGCCAGGCCCACCGGCAGGCCGCGGACGTCGCCCATCGGAACGGTCAGGCTGGGATAGCCCGAGACCGCGGCCGCGCCGTAACCGGCGCCGCCGAAATGGTCGCCGTTGATCGGGTCGACCAGGAACGCCGGGCCGGTCGTCGGCGCGACCAGGGCGTCGAGCTGGTGGCGTTTGAGCGTGGCGTCGATGCCTTGAGGGCCGGCCAGCCGTCGCGCTTTCGCCGCGGCCTGGCGGTAGGCCGCATCGCTGAGCGGGCCCATCTTGGCGGCGCTTTCGAACAGTTCCTGGCCGAACAACGGCATCTCCTGCTCGGCATGCGCGCGGTTGTAGGCGATCAGCTCGTCCAGCGTGCGCACCGGCGCCTGGCTGTCGCGCAGATAGCGCTCCAGGCCGTCCTTGAACTCGTACAGCAGCACCTGGTACTCGGCCTCGTCCCACTGCCCGGCGGTGGGGATCTCGACTTCGATCACGGTGGCGCCGGCCTTGCGCAGGCTTGCGATCGCGCGCTCCAGCGCGGCGTTGAGCTCGGGTTGATAGCGCACGCCGGAGTTGTGCAGGAAACCGATGCGCGCGCCTTGCAAGGCGCCCGGATCGAGTGCGGCGCCGTAGTCGGCGAGGCGGTGCCCGTCGGCGCGGCGCGCGGCTTCGTCGCCGCCGGCGTCGGCCGCGGCCAGCGCGCTCAGCAGACGCGCCGCATCGGCGACGCTGCGCGCCATCGGGCCGGCGGTGTCCTGGCTGGCCGAGATCGGGATGATGCCGCTGCGGCTGATCAGGCCCACGGTCGGCTTCAGGCCGACCAGGCCGTTCATGGCCGAGGGGCACAGGATGCTGCCGTCGGTTTCGGTGCCCACGCCGACCGCGGCCAGGCTGGACGCGATCGCCACGCCGCTGCCGCTGCTGGAGCCGCAAGCCGTGCGATCCAATGCATAGGGGTTGCGGGTGAGCAGGCCGCGCCCGCTCCAACCCGAGCTCGAACGGCTGGAACGGAAGTTGGCCCATTCGCTGAGGTTGGTCTTGCCCAGGATCACCGCGCCGGCGGCGCGCAACGCGGCGACCAGCGGCGCGTCGGTCTTGGGCTTGTGCGCGGCCAGCGCCAGCGATCCGGCCGAGTTGGCCATCGGCGTGGCATCGATGTTGTCCTTCAACAGCACCGGGATCCCGTGCAGCGGGCCGCGGAGTTTGCCGGCCTTGCGCTCGGCGTCGAGGCGATCGGCTTCGAGCAAGGCATCGGGATTGAGTTCGATCACCGCATTGAGCAGCGGGCCGTCGTCGTCGAGCGCGGCGATGCGGTCGAGGTAGGCCTGGGTCAGCTGGACGCTGCTGAGGCGGCCGTCGCGCAGGCGGGCGGCGAGATCGTCGAGCGTGGCTTCGACGACGCGGTGCGGGTCGGACAGCGCGCCGACCCTTGATGTGGCCGCCGAGGGTTCGCGCTTGGGCGCGGCGTCGTGGCTGCCGCGAGGGGCGCTCGCGCAGGCGGCCAGGGTCAATGCGAGTGCGAGCGCGGACAGTCGCGGCACAAACGGCGTGGAGTGCATCGGGCTAGCCCCCTTTCGGACGGCTACGAGTATGCACGAGCGCCTCTGCGGCGCTACGCAGCCGCCTCAGTGGCGGCGTTTGAACAGGTCGCGGCCCAGCACCCAGACCACGATCAGATTGATCACCAGCACCGCGACCGCGACCCAGCCCGGGTGCTTGAACAAGGCGTAGAGATCGAAGGGCAGATAGGCGGCGGCGCCTATGCAGCCCAGCCACGAGGCCCAGGCCTTGGCGCGCCACAGGCCCCAGGCTTCGATCACGTGCAGCACGCCGTAGGCCAGCACCGCGAGCGCGGCCAGGTGCACCGAGTGCGGGCTGATCGCGTCGGCGAACTTGGCCAGCCCGCCGTGCTCGGGATTGAGGTGGAAGCGCGTGATCAGTTCGTGGATCCAGCGCTGCAGCGGCGCCGGACCCAGCAGTTCCAGCCCGCTCGCGGCGAGCAGGCCCAGCAGGCCCTTGGCCGCTTCGACCAGCGCGATCACATGCAGGCCCGGGTGGGCCTGCGGTCGTGGATCGTAGTGAGCCTCGTCGCTCACGCGATGCGCTTGTGTGCGCCGGCTTGGATCGCGATCAGGCCGCGCGCGAGGCGCGCTTGCGATCGCTTTCGCTGAGGAACTTCTTGCGCAGGCGGATTTCCTTCGGGGTGACTTCGACCAGCTCGTCGTCCTCGATGAAGTCCAGCGCCTGCTCCAGCGTGTACTTGATCGCCGGGGTCAGCTTGATCGCGTCGTCCTTGCCCGAGGCGCGCATGTTGGTCAGCGGCTTGGGCTTGATCGCGTTGACGGTCAGGTCGTTGTCCTTGGAGTGGATACCGACCAGCTGGCCTTCGTACACCTGATCGCCTTCGGCGGCGAACAGGCGGCCGCGCTCTTCCAGCGGGCCCAGCGAGTAGGCCGGGGTGGTGCCGGCGGCATTGGCGATCATCACGCCGTTGATGCGCTTGGCGATCGCGCCGGTTTCCTTCGGACCGTAATGGTCGAACACGTGGAACAGCAGGCCCGAGCCCTGGGTCAGGGTGCGGAACTCGTTCTGGAAGCCGATCAGGCCACGCGCCGGGATCATGTAGTCCAGGCGCACGCGGCCCTTGCCGTCGGATTCCATATTCTTGAGCTGCGCCTTGCGGGTGCCCAACTTCTCCATCACGCCGCCCTGGTGCTGCTCTTCGATGTCGACCACGAGCTGCTCGACCGGCTCCATCAGCTGGCCGTCGATTTCCTTGATGATCACTTCCGGGCGCGACACCGCCAGCTCGAAGCCTTCGCGGCGCATGTTCTCGATCAGCACCGACAGGTGCAGCTCGCCGCGGCCGGAGACCAGGAACTTGTCGGGGTCGGAACCTTCCTCGACCTTCAGCGCCACGTTATGCAGGGTCTCGCGCTCGAGGCGCTCGCGCAGCTGGCGGCTGGTCAGGAACTTGCCACCGCTGAGTTCCTTGTGACCGGCGAACGGCGAATTGTTGACCTGGAAGGTCATGCTGATCGTCGGTTCGTCGACGGTCAGGGCGGGCAGGGCTTCCGGGGTATCCAGGGCGCAGACGGTGTCGGAGATCGACAGGTCGGCGACGCCGGAGATGGCGACGATGTCGCCGGCCTCGGCTTCCTCGGCCTCGATGCGCTCCAGGCCCATGAAGCCCAGCACCTGCAGGACCTTGCCCTGACGCTTCTTGCCTTCGCGGTCGACCACGCTGACCGGCATGTTGCGGCGGACCTTGCCGCGCTGGATGCGGCCGATGCCGATCAGGCCGACGAAGTTGCTGTAGTCCAGCTGGCTGATGCGCATCTGGAACGGGCCGTCCAGGTCGACCTGCGGCGGCGCCACGTGCTTCATGATCGCTTCGTACAGCGGGGTCATGTCGCCGTCGCGCGCGGAGTCGTCCAGGCTGGCGTAGCCGTGCAGCGCCGAGGCGTACACGATCGGGAAATCGAGCTGCTCGTTGGTGGCGCCGAGCTTGTCGAACAGGTCGAACACCTGATCGATCACCCAGTCTGGGCGCGCGCCGGGGCGGTCGATCTTGTTGACCACCACGATCGGCTTGAAGCCCATCGCGAAGGCCTTCTGGGTCACGAAGCGGGTCTGCGGCATCGGGCCGTCCATCGCGTCGACCAGGATCAGCACCGAGTCCACCATCGACAGCACGCGCTCGACCTCGCCGCCGAAGTCGGCGTGTCCCGGGGTGTCGACGATGTTGATGCGGTTGCCCTGCCAGGTGATGGCGGTGTTCTTGGCCAGGATCGTGATGCCACGTTCCTTTTCCTGGTCGTTGCTGTCCATCGCGCGTTCGGCCAGCACCGTACGTTCCGACAGGGTGCCCGATTGCTTCAACAGGCAGTCGACGAGGGTGGTCTTGCCATGGTCGACGTGGGCGACGATGGCGATATTGCGGAGGTTTTGGATGGACATGCGGAGAGCGCCCTGGGTGTAGAGCGTGGAGGCCTGGAGAGAAGCCGATCATTATACCTGTCAAATGCGACGGCTGCCCGTTCAGCTGAACGGGGTGGGGTATCCTTGTGGATTGGCCCGGCCGTCGCCATGTCGGCGGCAGGTTTCCGGACCCGAACACCCCCTCCATCCACTCCCAGGAGACGGCTATGAGCCTGACCGCCACTTTCGACACCGACCGCGGCCCGATCCGCATCGAGCTCGCCGCCGACAAGGCCCCGCTCACCGTCGCCAACTTCGTCAACCTGGCCCAGCGCGGCTTCTACGACGGCCTGAACTTCCACCGCGTGATCGCCGACTTCATGGTCCAGGGCGGCTGCCCGCTGGGCACCGGCACCGGCGGCCCCGGCTACCGCTTCGAGGACGAGACCCGCAACGGCCTGCCCCACGAGCGCGGCGTGCTGTCCATGGCCAATGCCGGCCCGGGCACCAACGGCAGCCAGTTCTTCATCACCCACATCCCCTGCGCCTGGCTGGACGGCAAGCACACCGTGTTCGGCAAGGTCGTCGAAGGCCTGGACGTGGTCGACGCGATCAAGCAGGGCGACAAGATCAAGTCGGTGAAGATCGACGGCGACGCCGCTGGCGCGCTGGCGGCCAAGGCCGACCGCGTCGCCGAGTGGAACAAGATCCTGTCGCCCTGAGCGGACCCTGAGCTAACCGGCCCCGCGGTCCGAGCGACCGCGGCGGCCGCGCCGGCCGCCCCTGCGGCGCGCCGGCCTCCTGTGGGAGCGGCGTAAGCCGCGATTCGACCGGCCCCGTGGCTGCGAATCGCGGCTTACGCCGCTCCCACAGCATTTGCGGCGAGAGGCTCTCCCCTGCGGTCCCGACGCGGCCTGTTTGCCGATCCCACGCGGTGCGCGTGCGGATCCGGCCCGTGCCCGCGCCGACGCCGCTGCCGCGGGTTTCGCGGTTCGCGCCGGCCGGCGCCGGGATGCCGCTGTGCTACCATTTTGCGGCTCGATTCCGGTGGTTCCGGACGCATTCGGACACCGTACGCAGCGCGTTCGCTCGCACACCTCCCCGCATCCGTCGTACACCACCCCACGAGGTTTCACGATGCCCCAGCTTGCCCGGCGCATCGGTCGCGCCAAGCCCAGCGCGATCATGCAAGTTGCCGAAAAGGCCAAGCGGCTCAAGTCCGAAGGCCGCGACATCATCAGCTTCTCCATCGGCGTCCCCAACTTCCTGCCCGGCGAGCACGTCTACGCCGCGGTGCGCGAGGCGCTGAGCAAGGACAGCGGCCAGTACGGCAGCAACCGCGGCGCCGACGTGCTGCTCGATGCCTTCCTCGAACACATCGGCAAGATCGGTCTGACCGGCTACGGCCGCGTCAACGTGGCCACCGGCATCGGCGCCAAGCACGTGATCTACAACATCGCCGAGGCGCTGTTGGACGAAGGCGACACCATCGTCTTCCCGACCCCGTACTGGACCAGCTATCTCGACATCGCCGAGATCGTCAACGCCAAGATCGACCTGCTGCCGTGCCCGGCCGAGCAGGACTACAAGCTCACGCCCGCGCAGCTCGACGCCGCGCTGGCGCGCAAGCCCAAGGTGTTCCTGTTCAACAATCCGTCCAACCCGACCGGCATGGTCTACGGCAAGGACGAGATCGATGCGCTGGCCGATGTGCTGGTGAAGTATCCGGACACCTGGATCATCACCGACGACATCTACAACCGCATGGTGTTCGACGGCCTGGGCTATCACAACTTCGTGCACGCGCGCCCCGAGCTGCGCGACCGGGTGATCTTCCTGGACTCGCTGTCCAAGACCTACGGCATGCCGGGTTGGCGCGTGGGCTTCATGGCCGGTCCGGAGTCGGTGGCGCAGGCCCTGGCCACGATGAACTCCAACCACATCACCAACATCCCCGAGATGGTCACCGCGGCCGCGGTCGCCGCGTTGAACGGTCCGCAGGACATCCCGACCCAGAAGTGCGCCGAGTTCCAGGCCAAGCGCGATCAGGTCATGGCGGTGATGGACGCGATTCCGGGCGTGATCTGCCCGCGTCCGCAGGGTGCGTTCTACGTGTTCCCGGACATCAGCGTCGCCTACGGCAAGACCCATGCGCCCAGCGGCCAGAAGATCGGCAACGACATGGACTTCTGCAACGTGCTGCTGGAAACCAAGGGCGTGGCCTGCGTGCCGGGCTCGGCCTTCGGCGAACCGCGCGCGTTGCGCATCAGCTACACCTGTCCGACGCCGCAGCTGGCGCCGGGTCTGCAGCGCTTCCAGGAGTTCTTCGCCGAACTCGTCTGAGTCCGGCGCGGAACCGTCAGCGGCGATCGGAGAAGGAATCTCGACATGCGCGTGGTCACCGTCCTGTGGATCGCCGGCGCGCTCGCGCTCGGCGTGGTCGGTTACAAGGCGCTCGGCGGCGACGTCGGCGCGATGCTCGGCATGGGTCCGGAACAACTGCACCCGGACGACCCGCGCCAGCTCACCGGCGACACCAAGATCGTGATGCTGGCGGCGGAATGGTGCGGCTACTGCCGCAAGCAGCAACAAGATTTCGAGCAGGCGAACGTGCGGTATCGCGTGCTCGACGTCGACACACCGGAAGGCGAGCGCGCGGCGCGCGCGCTCGGCTCGCGCGGCGTGCCGGTGACCGTGATCGGGCAGAACGTGATCCACGGTTACCAGACCGACGCGCTCAAGGAAAAACTGACCCCTCTGGGTTACTCCATCTACTGAAGCGGGCCCGCCCGCACCTCACTCCAGCGTAAGGAACCACCCCCATGAAGAATCCCGTCCGCGTTGCCGTCACCGGTGCTGCCGGCCAGATCGGCTACTCGCTGCTGTTCCGCATCGCCTCCGGCGAAATGCTGGGCAAGGACCAGCCCGTGATCCTGCAGTTGCTGGAGCTGCCGCTGGACAAGGCCCAGGCCGCGCTCAAGGGCGTGATGATGGAGCTGGAGGACTGCGCGTTCCCGCTGCTGGCCGGCATGGTCGGCACCGACGACGCCGAGGTCGCGTTCAAGGACGCCGACATCGCCCTGCTGGTCGGCGCGCGTCCGCGCGGCCCGGGCATGGAGCGCAAGGACCTGCTGCTGGAGAACGCCAAGATCTTCACCGCCCAGGGCGCGGCGCTGAACAAGGTCGCCTCGCGCAACGTCAAGGTGCTGGTGGTCGGCAATCCGGCCAACACCAACGCCTACATCGCCATGAAGTCGGCGCCGGATCTGCCGGCCAAGAACTTCACCGCCATGCTGCGCCTGGACCACAACCGCGCGCTGAGCCAGCTCGCCGCCAAGGCCGGCGTCGCCGTGGGCGACATCGAGAACCTGATCGTGTGGGGCAACCACAGCCCGACCATGTACCCGGACTACCGCTTCGCCACCGTCAACGGCCAGTCGCTGAAGGACAAGATCAACGACGCCGACTGGAACGCCAACACCTTCATCCCGCAGGTCGGCAAGCGCGGCGCCGCGATCATCGAGGCGCGCGGTCTGTCCTCGGCCGCCTCGGCCGCCAACGCCGCCATCGACCACATCCGCGACTGGGTGCTGGGCAGCAACGGCAAGTGGGTCACCATGGGCGTGCCCTCGGACGGCAGCTACGGCATCCCGGAGACGGTGATGTACGGCGTGCCGGTGATCACCGCCAACGGCGAGTACACCCGCGTCGAGGGCCTGGAAGTCGACGCCTTCAGCCGCGCCGCGATGGACAAGACCCTGGCCGAGCTCGAGGAAGAGCGCGCCGGCGTCGCCCACCTGCTGGGCTGATCCGCCGCGTCATCGCTGCGAAACGAACGGGGCGGCTTCGGCCGCCCTGTTTTTTTGTGCGGCGCAAAGTCCGTCCGCGCGCACGCCGTGTAGGATCGGTCTGCGCCGCGCCGGCGCGCCGAACCACGCCACGATGGATCAGGGCCCGTACCTGCTGATCGCCGACGACCACCCGATGTTCCGGGCGGCGCTGCGGCATGCCTTGGTCGAGATCGCGCCCGGCGCGCGAATCAGCGAAGTCGCCAGCCGCAGCGCCCTGGAAACCGCGGTAGCCGACGGCACGCCCTACGACCTGGCGATGCTGGACCTGACCATGCCCGGCGCGATGGGCTTCTCCTCGCTGGTCTACCTGCGCGGCGAGCGGCCCGAGCTGCCGGTGTTGATCGTCTCCTCCGACGACCATCCGCGCACGATACGGCGCGCCCAGCAGTTCGGCGCCGCCGGTTTCGTGCCCAAGTCGGCGCCGGCCGAGGCCTTGGGCGAGGCGGTGACCGCGGTGCTCGCCGGTGGCCTGTGGTTTCCGCCGCAGCAGGCCGAACGCAACGAGGCCGACGCGCAACTCGCGCAGCGCCTGGCCCAGCTCACGCCGCAGCAGTTGCGCGTGCTGATGCGCATGGCCGACGGTCTGCTCAACAAGCAGATCGCGCACGAACTGTCGCTGGCCGAGAACACGGTCAAGATCCACGTCACCGCGGTGCTGCGCAAACTCGGCTGCCACTCGCGCACGCAGGCGGCGGTGCTGGTGAAGGCGCTGGCGCTGGACGGTGAAGGCGCGGGTGAGGACGATGCTGGCGGCTGATCGGAACGTCTAGAAGCAAATCCCCCTCAGTCCCCCTTTTTCAAAGGGGGAGGTCCGACACGCGGCGACGCAGGCCGCTGGTCTTCCCCTTCAGCAAAGGGGGAGGTCCGACACGCGGCGGCGAAGGCCGCTGGTTTCCTCCTTCAGCAAAGGGGGAGGTTCTACACCCAGCGACGAAGGCCGCTGGTCTTCCCCCTTTGAAAAAGGGGGATTGAGGGGGATTTGCTCTTGCTCTTCCCTCACCCCAACGCGCGCATCATCAGCGCGCGCAAGGCCGCCGGCCGCAGCGGCTTGGGCAGGAAGCTCCAGCCCAGTTCCTCCGCGCGCTGGCGCAACGATGCGTCGATGTCGGCCGACATCAGGATCACCGGCGGCAGGCCCTGCCAGGCGCGCTGCAGGCGCGGCGCCAGGGCCAGGCCGGTGTCTTCGCCCAGGCGATAGTCGAGCAGCAGCAGGTCCGGCATCGGCGATATCCGCGCCTGCATCTCCGCATCGGCGGCCGAGCCGGCCGCGGTGGTCGCGCAGCCCCAGTCGGCGAGCAGGCGCGCGGCGGCGTCGCGCGAAGCCGCATCGTCGTCGATCACCCAGACCCGGCGCCCGCTGAGGGGCGCCTCGTCCGTGGACGTCGCATCGACTTTCGCGGCGATCAACGCGGCGGCGTCGCCGTACGGCAGCTCCACGGAGAACACGCTGCCGCGTCCCGGCCAGGAGCGCACCCGCACCGGATGCTCCAGCAGCAGCGCGATCCGGCGCACGATCGCCAGGCCCAGGCCGGCGCCGCGCGCGGGCGCGTCGATGCCGCTGTCCAGGCGCTGGAACTCCTCGAAGATGGCCTCGAGCTTGTGCTCGGGGATGCCGGTGCCGCTGTCCCAGACATCCACCCGCACGCCGCCGGCGGTGCGACGCGCGCCGAGCACGACGCGGCCGCCGCGTGGGGTGAACTGCAGCGCGTTGGACACGAAGTTCTGCACGATCCGGCGCAGCAAGGCTTCGTCGCTGTCGACGACGGCGCGGCTGGCGATCACGTGCAGGCGCAGCCCGCGCGCCTGCGCCAGGATCCGGAACGGCCCCTCGATGGCCGCGAACAAGCGCGCCAGCGGGAACGCGCCGCGGCGTACCTGCAGCGCGCCCGACTCCAGGCGCGCGATATCCAGCAGGCTGGCCAGGATGTCGTCCTGCGCCGACAGCGCGGCGTCGATGTGCTCGACCAGTTCCACGCCTTCGCCGTCGACGCGCCGGCGCAGCGAGGACAAGTACATGCGCGCCGCGTTCAAGGGCTGCAGCAGGTCGTGCACGGCGGCGGCGACGAAGCGGGTCTTGGAACGGTTGGCGCGCTCGGCCTCGCCCTTGGCCTCGCGCAGATCGCCGGTGCGTTCCTCGATGCGCCGCTCCAGGCTGTCGGCGAGCGTGCGCAGGTCGCGCGCGGCCTGCTTGTAGGCGGTGATGTCGGCGTAGCTGGTGACGAAGCCGCCGTCGGGCATGGGATTGCCGCGGATCTCGATCACGGTGCCGTCGCCGCGCTCGCGTTCGTGCAGATAAGGCTGGGCGCGTTGCAGGTGGTCGAGGCGGCGCTTGATCGCCTCTTCCGGATCGTCGCCGAGCAGGCCGCGGCGCGCGTTGTAGCGGATCAGGTCCTCGATCGGGCGTCCGACCTGCAGCAACTCCGGCGGGTAGCGGAACAGTTCGGCGTAGCGCTGGTTCCAGGCCACCAAGCGCAGCTGCGCGTCGACTACGCTCACGCCCTGCGGCAAGTGCTCCAGACTCTGGCCTTCGCCGGTGCTGGCGCGGTGCGCGGCCTGGACCACGCCGTCCTGGGCGGTGCGCAGGGCCTGCGCGTGCTGCTCGACCATCTGCTCCAGTTCCAGGCGGCTGCGCAGGCGCAGGCGCGCGATGCGGTGGCGCTGCCACAGCAGCAGCGCCAGCGACACCAGCAGCAGCCAGGCGCCGGCGGCCATCGCGCGCGCCACCCAGGCCGCGCGCACGCTGGGGCCGGTGTCGCGCAGCAGGTGCAGGGTCCAGCCTTCGCGCGCCAGGCGCAGCGATTGCCAGACCAGATCGCGACGGCCGCCGAACTCGCGCACGCGCACCACGCGCGCGTCGACGTCCAGCGTGCGCTGCTGCGCGATCGAGACCGGTCGCAGCGATTGGCCGCGGTACTGCTGGGTGCGTTGCAACTGCGCGCGCTGCGCTGGCTGCAGCGGCGCGAGCATGCGGTAGCGCCACTCCGGGCGGCCGGTCAGGAACACGATGCCGTTGGCGTCGCTGAGCAGGATCAGATCGCCGCGCTCGCTCCAGTCGGACTGGATGTCGTCCAGCACCACCTTCACCGCCACCGCGCCGATCGCGCGGCCCTGCGGATCGCGCACCGCGCGTGCGATGAAGTGACCCGGGCGCTGGGTGGTCACGCCGATCGCGTAGAACTCGCCGCTGCCGCGCGCCATCGCCTGCTGGAAGTAGGGGCGGAACGCGTAGGAGTGACCGACGTTGCTGCTGGGCAGGGTCCAATTGCTGGCAGCGATGCCGATGCCGTTGCGGTCGATCAGGGTCAGGGTGCTGGTGCGATTGGCGAAGTTGAGCTGGACCAAGCGTTCGTTGGCGCGCTGGCGCTGGACCTGGTCCTGCGGGTCCAGCAGGGTCGCTTTGAGCTGCGGATCCAGCGACAGCACCGCCGGCATGATGCGGTAGCGGTCGATGTGCTGTTCCAGCGCCTGCGCGCGCGGCACCAGCACGGCGCGCGCTTCGCTGGCCTGGGCTTGCAGCGCCCGCGCGTAGGCGATGCGCCCGGCGATCAGCATCGACAGCAGCATGCCGGCCAGGATCAGGGCGATCCACAGCACGGTGTGCAACTGGCGGCGACGCGGGATCACGGTCAGGGTCGGTGGGTGGCGGGCCTAGGCCAAGACTAGCGGCTCTGCGCGCGGCGCGCCCAGGCCTGGCGCCTAGAAATTGACCTGCGCGCGCAGTTCCAGCACGCGTGGGTCCGCCGCCAGCGCGCCGCGCTCGGCGGCCACGCGCACGTAGTTGGCCTGGAACTTGAAATGCGTGCTGAGATACCAGTTCAGGCCCAAGGTGAGATCGCGCTGATGACCGCCGGCGATGCCGGCATGGT
Source organism: Lysobacter sp. Root604 (assembly GCF_001427505.1). NCBI lineage: Bacteria > Pseudomonadati > Pseudomonadota > Gammaproteobacteria > Lysobacterales > Lysobacteraceae > Lysobacter > Lysobacter sp. Root604. Next base: position 30,677 of record NZ_LMGS01000001.1, read on the forward strand.
CGAGGTCGAGTTCGCCGTAGCGCAGCAGCGCCTCGACCGCGCCGTAACCGTGCGCGGGTTTGACGTTGCCGACGTTGCCGGCCGCGTAAGGGCGGGTCTCGCCGGTGAGCACCCAGCTGCCGGTGACGTAATAGCCATTCGCGGTGTAGTCCTCCAGGCCGTTCTCGCGTTGCGCGGTGGCGCGCAGGACCTCGGCCTGCACCGACAGCGGGCCGTCGATCCACAAGGCCTCGAAGCCGTTGCGCACGATGCGGTCGACCTCGCGCAGGCTGCCGCTGTCGACCAGACGCACCGCGGTCAGGCCGGCCTCGGGCCGCGCGCGGAAACGCGCCGACGGGCCGAACCAGGTGCCGCGACCGTCGCGGTAGCCGTGCGGGTTCTCGACCGAGCCCGACAGCGCCAGATGGATCACCTGGTCCTTGTCCTTGACCGGCGTCCAGATCGCGCGCGCCGCGGCGGTGGTGCCGGGGTTGTCGCCTTGCAGGTCGGTGCCGAAGAAGTACGCCGCGCTGAGACCGTAGCGCGCGCGGTCCAGGGACCATTCCACGCCGGTGCGGCGGCCTTCGTAGATCGCCTGCGAGGCCGCCGAGGCTTCCAGCATGCTGCCCGCGCGCGAGGCGGCGGTACTTTCCATGCTGACCGGGGTCTTGAAGTAGCCGATGCGGATCTTGCCGTAGTCGCGATCGAACAGGGCGCGCGTTTCCACTCGCAGGGCCACGTCCAGCCAGAGCTTGGACTGGAAATCCATGACCGCGGTGAAGTCGTACACGTCCTTCTTCTTGACCACGATGCCGAACTCCTTGCGCCGGTTGGTGTGCGCGTCCTCCAGCGTGGTCGCGGCGGTGCCGTAGCCGTCGTCGCCGGAGAAATCGTCGAGGTCCCAGGCGTAGTTCAGGGTGCCGGAAATCTCGGTGCCGTCGGCGAGGGCGAACTTGGTTGGCCAGTCGTCGCCGGCGTGGGCGGCGGTGGCGGCGGACAGGGCGAAGGCGAACAGACAGGCGCGACGGGGCAGGGGGGGCATGGTCGGTCTCTCCGGTACGCGACGCGCAGGCGCGCGCCGCCGGCGGGCGTGGCGGCGCCCGGGGCTTGCGGGTGGGGATGGAGCGCGCGCGGGGCGATCCCGCGCGCAGGGGATCGGCGGGCGCCGATCAGCCGCTGGTTTCGGACACGCGCGGCGCGCGTTCCAAGGCCAACTCGGCGTCGAGGTCGGCGACGCTGGGCGGATTGAGCAGTTCGTGCTGCAGGCGGTCGCGGTCGAGCTCGTTCTCCCAGCGCGCGACCACGATGGTGGCCACGCCGTTGCCGATGATGTTGGTCAGCGCGCGCGCTTCGCTCATGAAGCGGTCGATGCCCAGGATCAGCGCCAGCCCGGCCACCGGCACCGACGGCACCACGGTCAGGGTCGCGGCCAGGGTGATGAAACCGGCGCCGGTCACGCCCGAGGCGCCCTTGGAGGTCAGCATCGCCACCGCCAGCAGGGTCAGTTCCTGGGTCAGGGTGAGCTCGACGTTGAGCGCCTGGGCGACGAAGATCGCGGCCATGGTCAGGTAGATGTTGGTGCCGTCGAGATTGAAGGAATAACCGCTGGGCACGACCAGCCCGACCACCGGCTTGGAGCAGCCCAGGCGTTCGAGCTTGCGCATCAGCGGCACCAGCGCCGACTCCGAGGACGAGGTGCCCAGCACCAGCAGCAGTTCGTCGCGGATGTAGCGGATGAAGCGCAGGATGCTGAAGCCGGTGAGACGCGCGATCAGGCCCAGTACCACCAGCACGAACAGCGCGCAGGTCAGGTAGAAGCTGCCCATCAGCTTGAGCAGCGGGCCCAGCGATTCGATGCCGAACTTGCCGATGGTGAAGGCCATCGCCGCGCCGGCGCCGATCGGGGCCAGCTTCATGATCATGCTCATGATGCCGAAGAAGGCCTTCGACAGCGTCTCGAACAGGTCCATGACCTTCTCGCCCGCCTTGCCCATGTGCAGCAGGGCGAAGCCGAACAGCACCGCCAGCAGCAGCACCTGCAACAGGCTGCCTTCGCCGGTGAAGGCGTCGGTGAAGGTCTTGGGGATGATGTGGAGCAGGAAATCGACCGTGCTTTGTTCCTCGGCCTTATGCGCGTAGCCGATCGCCTCGGCGACCTTCTTGGGATCGAGGTCGGCGACGTTGACGTTGAAACCGGCGCCGGGCTTGAGCGTATTGACCACGACCAGGCCGATCACCAGGGCGAAGGTCGATACGACCTCGAAATACAGAATCGCCTTCGCGCCGACGCGCCCCACCTTCTTGACGTCGGCCACGCCGGCGATGCCCAGCACCACGGTCAGGAAGATGATCGGCGCGATCAGCATCTTGATCAGGCCGATGAAGCCGTCGCCCAGCGGCTTGAGCTTGACGCCGAAGTCGGGGAAGAAATGGCCGACGGCGCCGCCCAGCACGATCGCGCCGAGCACCCAGAGATAGAAACGCGAGCCGGGAGATTTCATGGGGTCAGTTCCGAGGCGTGAGGGGGTTCAGTCGCGGTCGATGTGCGAGGTCTTGCGGGTGTCGGGCATCAGCGCGTAGACCAGCAGCGAGCAGAAGATGCAGGCGCTGACGTACCAGAAGAAGCCGCTTTCCATGCCCAGTTGCTTGAACTTGATCGCGATCGGTTCGGCGGTGCCGCCGAACAAGGCCACGGTGAGCGCGTAGGGCAGGCCCACGCCGAGCGCGCGGATCTCCACCGGGAACAGCTCGGCCTTCACCACCGCGTTGATCGCGGTGTAGCCGCTGACCGCGCTGAGCAGGATCATGATCAGCCAGAACGCCTCCATCGGCGTCTGCGCATCCTGAATCAGATGCATCACCGGCACCGTCAACACCGTGCCCAGCACGCCGAACGCGATCAGCAGCGGGCGCCGGCCGATCCGGTCCGAGAGCGCGCCCACCAGCGGCTGCATCAGCATGTAGACGAACAGGCTGCCGGCGTTGATCAGCGACGCGGTCTCCTTGTCGAAGCCGGCGCTGAGGGTGAGGTACTTCAGCATGTAGTTGGTGTAGGTGTAGAACGCCAGCGTGCCGCCCATGGTCAGGCCGATCACGGTCAGCACCGCGCGCGGGTGGCGCATCAGGGTGCGCAGCGAGCCTTCGCGCGGCTTGGCGGCCTCGTTGTTCTGCAGCTTCGTGAAGGACTCGGTCTCCATCATGTTGCGGCGCAGGTACAGCGCGATGATCGCGGCCAACGCACCGATCGCGAACGGGATGCGCCAGCCCCAAGCCTTGAGCTGGGCCTCGTCGAGCACGAACTGCTGCAGCACGATCAGCACCAGCAGGGCCAGCAGCTGGCCCATGATCAGGGTCACGTACAGAAAACTGGACCAGAAGCCGCGGTTCTCGCGCGTGGCCATCTCGCTCAGATAGGTCGCCGAGCTGCCGTACTCGCCACCCACGCTCAGGCCCTGCAGCAGGCGAGCGAACACCAGCAGGATCGGCGCGAGCACGCCGATGGTCTCGTAGCCCGGGGTGAAGGTGATGATCAGCGAGCCGCCGCACATCAGCAGCACCGACAGCATCAGCGCCGCCTTGCGACCGTGGCGGTCGGCGTAGCGACCGAACACCCAGCCGCCCAGCGGCCGCATCAGGAAGCCCACCGCGAAGATCGCCGCGGTATTCAGGGCCTGCGACAAACTGTCGCCCGCTGGGAAGAAGGTCTTGGCGAAATACAACGAGAAGGCGGTGTAGACGTACCAGTCGTAGTACTCGACCAAGTTGCCGATCGAACCGCTGAAGATCGACTTCAAACGCTGCCCGGCGCCGATCGGCGCGGCCTGGGGGAGGGCGGAGGCGGGGCTGATGGCGCTCAAGGACGGCTCCTGCGGTTGCGGCGGCGGGACGGACCGACCCATCGCGACGCCGGGGACGATGGTGGACGCGGGGGCGCGGGCGGCCAATAGCACCTTAAGGCTAGCCGGAAAGGCTTAGGGGGCGGGGGGCTCGCGTTGTGACCCCGGAGCGCCCAGCCCAACCGCGCCGATGGCCGTAGGGTGCGGCGAGCGAACGCGAACCGCACCATCGCGCCATTCCGAGCCCCCGCGACGGTGCGGTTGTCACCGCACCCTACGGGCGAGCCGGCGCCTATACCAAGGTCGTAACGCGCCCTTGCGCGCCTTGGTCTAGCCTGCCGTGAGACCCGGACCGTACAGGCGCCGCATGAGCTACGAGGAGTTCTACCGTCGTTCGATCGAGCAGCCCGAGGCGTTCTGGGCCGAACAGGCGCGCGCGATCCATTGGCACAAGCCGCCCGAACGCATCCTCGACTACGACCGGCCGCCGTTCCGGCGCTGGTTCGTCGGCGGCGAAACCAATCTTTGCTACAACGCGCTCGACCGGCACCTGGAGGCGCGCGGCGATCAGCTCGCGCTGGTCGCGATTTCCAGCGAAACCGGGCAGACCCGCGAGCTCAGCTATCGCGAGCTGCACCGCGAGGTCAACGCCTTCGCCGCGGTGCTGAAGTCCCTGGACGTGGTCCGCGGCGACCGGGTGGTGATCTACATGCCGAACATGGCCGAGGCGGTGTTCGCGATGCTGGCCTGCGCGCGCATCGGCGCGGTGCATTCGGTGGTGTTCGGCGGCTTCGCCGCGCACAACCTGGCCCTGCGCATCGACGACGCCACGCCCAAGCTGTTGATCTGCGCCGACGCCGGCATGCGCGGCGGCAAGGTGATCCCCTACAAGCCGCTGGTCGATGCCGCCTGCGCCGAAGCTGCCTCGCCGCCGCCGCGGGTGCTGGTGGTGAATCGCGGGCTGGACCCGGAACTGCGGCTGATCGCCGGACGCGACCTCGACTACGCCGAGCTACGTGCGCGCCACGCCGACGCGACCGTCGCTGTGGAATGGCTGGAATCCAACGAACCCAGCTACCTGCTCTACACCTCCGGCACCACCGGCAAGCCCAAGGGCGTGCAGCGCGATGTCGGCGGCTATGCGGTCGCGCTGGCCCTGTCGATGTGGTCGATCTACGACGTGCGCGCCGGCCAGGTCATGTTTTCGACCTCGGACGTAGGCTGGGCGGTGGGGCATTCCTACAACGTCTACGGGCCGCTGATCGCGGGCGCGACCTCGGTGCTGTACGAAGGCCTGCCCACCCACCCCGACCCCGGCATCTGGTGGCGCATCTGCGAGCAGTACGGCGTGCGCACCATGTTCTCCTCGCCGACCGGCATCCGCGTGCTCAAGAAGCAGGATGCGGCCTGGTTGAAGGCGCACGACCTGTCGCGCCTGCACTGGCTGTTCCTGGCCGGCGAGCCGCTGGACGAGCCGACCGCGCACTGGATCACCGACGGCATCGGCAAGCCCATCATCGACAACTACTGGCAGACCGAGACCGGCTGGCCGGTGCTGGCGCTGATGCCCGGCCTGGACATGCGGCCGATCAAGTTCGGCTCGCCCGGCCTGCCCACGCCGGGCTACCGCCTGCGCGTGATCGACGAGGCCACGGGCCGCGATGTCGGCGCCAACGAGAAGGGCGTGCTGGTGATCGTGCCGCCGCTGCCGCCGGGCTGCATGAGCACGGTCTGGAACGACGACGCGCGCTTCCTGTCCAGCTACTTCGGCCATTTCAAGGAGCTGCTGTACAGCTCGCTGGATTGGGCGATCCGCGACGACGACGGCTACACCTTCATCCTCGGTCGCACCGACGACGTGATCAACGTCGCCGGGCACCGCCTGGGCACGCGCGAGATCGAGGAGTCGGTGGCCTCGCATCCGGCCGTGGCCGAGGCGGCGGTGGTCGGCGTGCACGACGAGCTCAAGGGCCAGGTGCCGGTGGTGTTCGCCACCCTCAAGCAGGCCGGCGATCAGGACCCCGCGCGCGCCGCCGCCGGCATGCGTCAGTGCGTGGTCGATCAACTCGGTGCGGTGGCGCGGCCGGCGCGGGTGTACGTGGTCGCGGCCCTGCCCAAGACGCGTTCGGGCAAGCTGCTGCGGCGTTCGATCCAGGCCTTGGCGGAAAGCCGCGACCCCGGCGATCTGTCGACCCTGGACGATCCGGCAGCGCTGGACGAGGTACAACGCGCATTGGCACGCGGCGAGGACGCTTGAGGCGCACCGCGGCATCGCGTTTGGGTAAAACGGGCCGATCGCATCCGCCGCGCCCCGCGTTTGACGCCGCCTTGCTGCGCGCTCCGCTACCATGACGCCTTCACTGCCACGGAACGCGGCCGACACGATGGAACACGACGAGGGCGGTAACGACGACCGCAACCCGGACCAGGCCGGCTGGGACGCGATCGATCGCGCGCTGGCGCCGTTGTACGGCGAGCAGGAACCGCGCCACTACGGCACCTTGATCAAACACGCGCTGGGCGGCCCGGATCCGCTGGACGGCATCAGCGCCTACAAGCGCGAGCAGCCGGTGCCGCACTGGCACTTCGTCAGCTACGGCCTGTCCGAGTTGTACGCCAAGGAATCCGAGGACCCCGAGCGCAGCGGTTGGGGCTTCGAGCTGACCTTCCGCCTGCGCGACGACAGCGATGCGAGCGAGCCACCGGTGTGGGCGCTGAACTTCCTGCAGAACCTCGCGCGCTACGTCTTCGGCAGCGGCAACGCCTTCGCCGACGGCCACTACCTCAACGCCAACGGCCCGATCGCGGCGGACAGCGATACCCGCATCCGCTCGGTGGCGTTCGTGCGCGATCCCGAACTGGGCGAGATCGACAGCCCGCACGGAAAGCTCGAGTTCCTGCAGGTGGTCGGCCTGACCAATGAGGAGGAACTCGCGCTTAAGCGCTGGTCGACGCGCAAGGTGCTGCAGGCGTTCGAGCCGCACATGCCGCTGTGGATCACCGATCTGGAGCGCGACTCGTTGATGCAGGAATCGGAGATCGCCGCCGAGATCGCCGCCGGCACCGCCAGTGACGGCTCCGACACCGGCTTCGTGTTCGTCGACGGCCTGTCCTGGCAGCAACAGGCACGGCGCTGGCGCAAGCCGCTGACCACGGTGGTGCTGGGCGCGCGCCAGGTCGGCGAGTTGCTGGCGCTGCTGCCGCTGCGGCTGCCGTTCGCCAAGCCGTTCGCGCTGGTCGGGGCGGAGTGCCGGATCGAGTTCGAGCACGCCCGGCGCAATGCCGCCACGGCCGACGGCGCGGACCTGCGCCTGAGCCTGACCGCCGACACCCTGCGCGAGCTGGTCGCGAACCTGCAGGCGCGCGAGGGCCAGTACCCCCTGCGCAGTTTCGACCTGCTGTCCTTCCTGGTGCGCAAGACCCAGATCAAGGACGCCGAAGGCCGGGTGGTCCAGACCATAGGCTGAGCGCCCGGGGTGGCCCCAACAGCCGGACTCGGCGTGGTCGGCCGGGGCGGAGGGCGCCGGCCGGCTCGGACGGCTGGGGTAAAATGGCCGGATCGCCCCTGAGTCCCGGGGCCGATCACAACGGAGCCAGCATGAGCCATCCTTCCGCCGGCGCGCAGTTCCGCGCCGCTCTAGCCGCCGAATCGCCCTTGCAGGTGATGGGCGCGATCACCGCCTATGCCGGCCTGATGGCCAAGCGCACCGGTTACAAGGCGCTGTACCTGTCCGGCGGCGGCGTCGCCGCCAATTCGCTGGGCGTGCCCGATCTGGGCATCAGCACCATGGAAGACGTGCTCACCGACGCGCGCCGCATCGTCGACGCCACCGGCCTGCCGCTGCTGGTCGACATCGACACCGGCTGGGGCGGCGCCTTCAACATCGGCCGCACCATCCGTTCCTTCATCAACGTCGGCGTCGCCGCCGTGCACATGGAAGACCAGGTCGGCCAGAAGCGCTGCGGCCACCGTCCGGGCAAGGAAGTGGTGAGCAAGCAGGAAATGGTCGACCGGGTGAAGTCCGCGGTCGACGCGCGCACCGACGAGCAGTTCGTGATCATGGCGCGTACCGACGCGGCCGCGGTCGAGGGCATCGACTCGGCGATCGAGCGCGCGGTGGCCTACGTCGAGGCCGGCGCCGACATGATCTTCCCCGAGGCCATGAACACGCTCGAGGACTACCGCCGCTTCAAGGCCGCGGTGAAGGTGCCGATCCTGGCCAACCTGACCGAATTCGGCTCCACCCCGTTTTTCACCACCGACGAGCTGCGCGACGCCGGCGTCGATATCGCCCTGTACTGCTGCGGCGCCTATCGCGCCATGAACAAGGCCGCGCTGCATTTCTACGAGACCGTGCGCCGCGAAGGCACGCAGAAGAACATCGTCGATACCCTGCAGACGCGCGCGCAGCTGTACGACTTCCTCAACTATCACGCTTACGAAGACAAGCTCGACCAGCTCTTCGCGCAAGACAAATAACAAGGAATTCCGATGAGCGACAACGCCACCCAAGTTCTGCCCAAGGCCAAGAAGTCGGTCGCCCTCAGCGGCACCGCGGCCGGCAACACCGCCCTGTGCACGGTCGGCCGCAGCGGCAACGATCTGCATTACCGCGGCTACGACATCCACGACCTGGCGACCCAGTCGACCTTCGAGGAAGTCGCGCACCTGCTGGTCCACGGCGCGCTGCCGACCGCCTCCCAGCTCAAGGCCTACAAGCTCAAGCTCAAGCGTCTGCGCGGCCTGCCCGCGATCGTGACCGAGGCGCTGGAGCTGGTGCCGGCCAACGCCCACCCGATGGACGTGATGCGCACCGGCTGCTCGGTGCTGGGCACGGTGCTGCCCGAGCGCGAAGGCCACCCGGCCAGCGAGGCGCGCGACATCGCCGACCGCCTGATCGCCAGCTTCGGTTCGATGCTGTTGTACTGGTGGCACTTCACCCGCAACGGCCGCCGCATCGACTGCGAGACCGACGACGACAGCGTCGCCGCGCATTTCCTGCACTTGCTGCACGGCGAGGAGCCCAGCGCGCTGCACGCAGACTCGCTGGACAAGTCGCTGATCCTGTACGCCGAGCACGAGTTCAACGCCTCGACCTTCACCGCGCGCGTGATCGCCGGCACCGGTTCGGACCTGCATTCGTGCATCACCGGCGCGATCGGCGCGCTGCGCGGTCCCAAGCACGGCGGCGCCAACGAAGTCGCGATGGACATCATCTCGCGCTACTCCAGCGCCGACGAAGCTGAGGCCGACATCCGCGCCCGGGTCGAACGCAAGGAAATCGTGATCGGCTTCGGCCACCCGGTCTACACCATCGGCGACCCGCGCAATCCCATCATCAAGGAGCTGTCGCGCGCGCTGTGCAAGGACGGCGGCAACCAGGTCCTGTTCGACGTCAGCGAGCGCATCGAGACGCTGATGTGGGACCTGAAGAAGATGTTCCCGAACCTAGATTGGTACTCGGCGTCGGCCTATCACATGATGGGCATCCCGACCCCGATGTTCACCCCGCTGTTCGTGATCGCGCGCACCACCGGCTGGGCCGCGCACGTGATCGAGCAGCGCGAGGACGGCAAGATCATCCGCCCCAGCGCCAACTACACCGGCCCGGAAGATCGCGCCTACGTGCCGATCGAGCAGCGCTGAGCCGCGTCGGCGTTCGCGCCGCGCCCGCAGGACCCGACAGGCCGCGCCACTGCGCGGCCTGCTTTTTTTGTGCCTCGTTCTTTGGTCTAACGACGCCGGAAGCGCGAACGGCGCATGGCATAGTCGGCCGGCGCGCTCGCAAAGCGCGAACGGGATCGCATCGCGGGCGCATCGATAGGCGTAGCGTCGGCCCTGCGGCCGGCCGCTATGCCGGCCATGCCGATGCGTGCCGGAGGGGGCCATGCGCGACCAGGACATCTTGAACAAGACGGAAGCGGGGCGCGACGAAATCGAGCACCGCACGCGCAAGCTGCCGACCGTCCTGCGCTCCTTGTTGTTGTTGGTCGACGGGCAGCGCGATGTGGCGCAGTTGCGCGCAGTGGCGGCGGGTCTGCATGGGCCGTCGGACGCGCTGGATCAATTGGTCGCCTTGGGATTGATCGGCATCGGCGCGCAGGCGCCGGCGGCGGCCAGGCCGACGCTGGCGGCCGCGAACGTGCCGAACCCGGCCGGCGCCCCTGGTACGGAGGCTGCGCAACGGCTGGCCATGGCCGATACTGCGAATCGTTACGGCGTGCTGTACGCCATGATGTCCGACGCGGTGCGCGAACAATTGGGTCTGCGCGGTTACTTCCTGCAGCTCAAGATCGAGCGTTCCACCGATCTGGCTGAGCTGGCGAAATTGTTGCCGGACCTGCGCGCGGCGGTGACCAAGGCGCGCGATGCGGCCTGGGCGGACGAGCTGGACCGGCGCTTGCGCGCGGCTGCGCAGCTGTAGCGACGCGGTAGCCGGGTGGCCTTTATCGCCACGCTCTACAAGCGAGCCGTGGGATGTGGCGCGCCATGGGCGGGTCGCATCGTCGCGCAGCTCCGGGCTCTGCGTCTTCGCTTCTTTGGCTCCCTCCTTTGGAAAAGGGTGAAGCCGTGCGGCTTACGAGCCGCAGGTTCGTGCGCGGCTGAACGCCAGGAGGTTCTTGCTCCTAGCTCCCTCCTTTATCAAAGGAGGGTTGGGGAGGATTTGCTGTTGCTTCGCTTTCGTCTTTTCTGACCGAAGGTCAAGCAGCTTCCGCTGCTGCGCATGCGTGTCACTTTCTCTTGCTCCTAGCTCCCTCCTTTATCAAAGGAGGGTTGGGGAGGCTGCTGCGCATGCGGGTCACTTTCTCTTGCTAGCCCAAGAGAAAGTAACCAAAGAGAAGGGCTAGCGTGACCAACCCTCCCCTGCGAGTTCGAGGCTTGCGCCGGGATTTTTCGAATGGACATCCCTGTCCATTCGAAAAACGGCGCGCGTCCTGCGCGCCGCCCTACGGGTCTACGACTGGTCGTGTAAGTGCGGTGCCTTTGGATTTCAATGCCGCGGCAACGGCAACGGCAACGGCAACGGCAACGGCAACGGCAACGGCAATCGCAGCTCCGTGAAAGGCGGCATTCGTAGGATGTGGTGAGCCGAAGGCGAACCGCATCGTCGCGCGGCTTCGGGGTTCCGCGATAGCGCGGTTGCCGCCGCGCACGAATCTTCGTCGCGATGCGCGCAACGCAAGCTGCGCGCATCGCCGCTCGCCTCTTAGGCCAAACCTTCCGCCTGCAACGCCGCGTGTACGCCCGCATCGGCTTCCATCCGCTGCTTGAACGCAGCCAGATTATTCAAGCCGCTGAGGTCGATCTTCTGCCCGTCGGCCCAACGCAGGGTGATGTACAGATACGGATCGGCGTAGCTGCGGAAACCGGCCAGCCACTGCTTGCCTTCGAGCTGGCGGTCGGCGGCTTCGTACAGCGCGCGCAGGCGCTTGTGCGCGGCGTCCTTGAGCGCGGGCTGGTCGCTCGTGTCTTCGGAGAAACGCGTGGGCGCGAACAGCGGCAGGAAGGCCGGGTGCAGGTCGGAGTTCACGAACGCGAGCCAGCGCGCCGCGGTCGCGCGCTGCTGGATGCTGCCGTCGCCGGCGAGCTGTGCGTCCGGATAACTGTCGGCGATGTAGCCCATGATCGCGGCGTTCTGGGTCAGCACGAAATCGCCGTCCTCGATCGCGGGCACGGCGCCGGCCGGATTGATCGCCAGGAACGCGGGCGCCTTCATCGCGTCGCGCGTCATCACCTGCACCTCGAACGGCTGCCCGGTCCACTGCAAGGCGATGTGGTCGGCGGTCGAACACGCGCCGGGCTTGGTGTAGAGCTTCATGGGCGGACTCCTTTGGGCGAGGAAAGCGTCCAGAGTAAAGAGGAACGAGTGAGTAGCGCTACTACTCGTACCGCGTTCCTTCGCTGCACCGGTGCGCCGACGCGCATGCCCCAAAAAAGCAAAAGGAACGAGCGCATTCCACTCGTTCCTCTTTCTTATTTACGCGTTACCCGCTTGCTCAGGTCTTGCGCGGCTTCAGCTTCTGCACCTGATAGAAGGTGTGATCGCCGATGGTCGCGACCTGGTAGGCGTTGCGCCAGCTCGGGCTGGCGATCGCGTGGGCGGCGAAGTGGCTGGCGCCCGGCACGATCTCCTTGCGCTGGCCGGCCGGCAGGGCCCAGTTGCGCTCGGCTTCCAGGGCGATCTGCACCGACTCGGCCCAGGCCTCGGTGTTGCTCAGGCGCGTGCCCGGCGATACCAGGGTCGGCGCGAACTGCTTGCGGGCGGTGACCACCTCGCAGACCGAATCGCCCCACAGACCGCTGTCGCGGCGACGCAGGGCGACCTCGGCCACGGCCTTCTGGCCGCGGATGGACTGGTCGCGGGCTTCCAGGTAGACGGTGGTGCTCAAACACAGCGAATCGGCGGGCTGCGGCGGAAGCACTGAGGCCAGCCACAGGATCCAGGCGAGTTTCATATTGACTCCTTGCTCCGTTGCGCTGGACCGCACTGGGGCTTCCGTTCCCTCCTAGCGGGGACGGACGACACGGCGTGGACCGGCATGGCGTACTGGGGAGGGCAGCGGCTCTGCGGCGCGCTTTTGCCCCGTGCCGTGAACCGCGTGGACGACGCGGGCGGCGAGGGTTGCCACCTGAAGCGGTGGCGGGAAAGTTGGCGCACGGTAGCCGCGACTAACTAAACGCCCGCTGAATCTAAAAACCTAAGTGCGCGAAAAAACTCAAGTTTTTACTCTGAATAGGCGCTAAGGCCTTGCCAGGGAAGGGTATCTCCGGGGCGCGAGACGCCCCTGGGAGCGTGACGCTCACCACTGTTCAGCTGCCCTGAAAACGCTTTACAGCGCCGCCGCGACCCGGCTGCCCTGGGCAATGGCGCGCTTGGCGTCCAGTTCCGCGGCCACGTCGGCGCCGCCGATCACGTGCACGGGGCGGCCGTCGCCGGCCAGCTGCGCGGCCAGCGGCTTGAACGGCTCCTGGCCGGCGCAGATCACGACATGATCGACCGCCAGCACCTGTTCGCTGCCGTCGACGCGGATGCGGAAGCCTTCGTCGTCCACGCCCAGGTACTCGACGCCGCCCAGCATGCGCACCTGCTTGGCTTTGAGGGTGGCGCGGTGGATCCAGCCGGTGGTCTTGCCCAGGCGCGCGCCGGGCTTGCCGGCGCTGCGCTGCAGCAGCCAGACCTGGCGCGCGGGCGGTTCCGGCCGCGCTTCGGCCAGGCCGCCGCGGTTGTCGCCGTAGCCCAGGTCCACGCCCCATTCGGCGCGCCAGCGCGCCGGATCCAGGCTGGAGCTGTCGTGGCCGGCCGGGTGCACCAGGTATTCGGCCACGTCGAAGCCGATGCCGCCGGCGCCGACGATCGCGACCTTGGCGCCGGGCACCACGCCGCCGCGCAGCACGTCCAGGTAGCTGAGCACCTTGGGATGGTCGGCGCCGGGGAAATCGACCGCGCGCGGGGCGATGCCGGTGGCCAGCACGATCTCGTCGTACCCGGCCAGCGCGGCCGCGTCGGCGCGCGTGTTCAGACGCAGCTCGACGCCGCTGGTTTCGATTTTGCGCGCGAAGTAACGCAGGGTCTCGTGGAACTCTTCCTTGCCCGGGATCCGCTTGGCCAGGTTGAACTGGCCGCCGATTTCGTGGGCGGCGTCGAACAGGGTGACACGGTGACCGCGTTCGGCCGCCACCGTCGCGCAGGCCAGGCCGGCCGGGCCCGCGCCGACCACCGCCACCCGCTTGGGCGCCGCGGTCGGGGTGTAGTTGAGCTCGGTCTCGGCGCAGGCGCGCGGATTGACCAGGCAGCTGGCGTGCTTGTTCTCGAACACGTGGTCCAGGCAGGCCTGGTTGCAGGCGATGCAGGTGTTGATCTCGTCGCTGCGGCGGTCGCGGGCCTTGGCGACCCAGGCCGGGTCGGCCAGCAGCGGCCGCGCCATCGAGACCATGTCGGCCTCGCCCTCGCGCAGGATGCGTTCGGCCACGTCGGGCATGTTGATGCGGTTGGTGGCGATCAGCGGCAGGCCCACGTGCGGCTTCAGGCGCGCGGTGATGCCGGTGAAGGCCGCGCGCGGCACCGAGGTGGCGATGGTGGGGATGCGCGCCTCGTGCCAACCGATGCCGGTGTTGATCAGGCTGGCGCCCGCGGCCTCGATCGCCTGGGCCTGGGCGATCACGTCCTCCCAGGTCGAACCGCCATCGACCAGGTCGATCATCGACAGCCGGTAGATGATGATGAAATCCGGGCCGCAGGCCTCGCGGATGCCGCGCACGATCCGGGTCACGAACGCGATCCGGCGCGCGGCGTCGCCGCCCCATTCGTCCTCGCGCTTATTGGTGCGCGGCACGGTGAACTGGTTGAGCAGATAGCCTTCCGAGCCCATCACCTCGACGCCGTCATAGCCGGCCTCGCGTGCGAGCCTGGCGCTGTTGACGAAGGCGCGGATCTGCGCGCGCACACCCATGCCCGACAGCGCGCGCGGCGTGAACGGGTTGATCGGCGCCTTGAGCTTGGACGGCGCGACCTGCAGCGGGTGATAGCCGTAGCGGCCGGCATGCAGGATCTGCAGGCAGATGCGGCCGCCGTGGCCGTGCACGGCCTGGGTGACCTGGCGGTGCTTGCCGACTTCCCAGCGCCAGCTCAGCTTGCCGCCGAAGGGCTTGAGCCAGCCGACGATGTTGGGCGCGAAGCCGCCGGTCACGATCAGGCCGACGCCGCCGGCCGCGCGCTCGCCGAAATAGGCCGCCAGCTTCGGGAAGTCGGCGGCCTTGTCCTCCAGCCCCGTATGCATCGAGCCCATCAGCACGCGGTTGGGCAGGACGCAGTGGCCCAGGTCCAGCGGCTCGAACAGCTTGGGATACAAGGGGTGCGGGGCGGCGGGGCTTGCGGGCGGGGAGCTGGCGGCCGTCATGCTCGAATACGCTGGCGTATGGAGCGCGCACGATGCCGGTAAAACGGCCGCGATTCAACCACGGCGTGCGGCGGGCGCCCGTGCGCCCGCCCAGGAGGTGCGCCGGCCGGCGCGCGCCGCCGCAACGCTGCATCCCAGACATCGCATCGCGCGGACGATTGACTCCGGCGCGGCCGCCCCTACTCTTATGAGCACCCGAAACCCGGCCACGCCGCCCATGAAGTCGTTCCCGCTACTGATATCGCTGCATGCCCAGCGCGAGAGCGCGGGCCGGGTGCGCCTGCCTCCTGTGATCTGCGAGCGCGTGTCGAGCTGATTCGACCGCGCCGCCGCCACACGATACCTAGCACCCGCAAGGGTGCTTTTTTATTGCCCGTCGTTCGGCCCGGCGCTGCGCTCCGGCGCCGGTTTTCCATCCACCGCAGTCCCGTGCATTCCAAGGAGAACGTGTCGTGAATACCGCGGCCGAGACCGAAACCTAGCCGCGCGCCCCGTCGCCAACCGGGTCGCGCGGCCTCCCGAGTTGGCAACGAATAGCGAAAAATCTCATGAACACCACCACTGTCTCCCGCTGGCGCAATCTCGGCATCATCGCCCACGTCGATGCGGGCAAAACCACGCTCACCGAACGCCTGTTGTGGAAAACGGGCGCGATCCATCGCACCGGCGAAGTCCACGACGGCGCCGCCACCACCGACTTCAGTCCGATCGAGAAGGACCGCGGCATCACCATCGGCGCCGCGGCCGTGCAGACGCATTGGGCGCCGCAGGGTCGGGCCGAGCATCGCCTGACCATCATCGACACGCCCGGCCACATCGACTTCGCGATCGAAGTCGAACGCTCGCTGCGCGTGCTCGACGGCGCAGTCGCCGTGTTCAGCGCGGTCGACGGCGTGCAGCCGCAATCGGAAACCGTGTGGCGCCAGGCGCGCCGGCACGGCGTGCCGATGATCGCGTTCGTCAACAAGATGGACCGGGTCGGCGCCTCGCTGGACTTCGTGCTGGCGCAGATGCGCGACAAGCTCGATGCGCAGCCGTGGCCGCTGGGCCAGGCGATCGGCGCCGAGGGCGAGCTGCGCGGCTGGGTCGACTACGTGGCGCGCGAGATCGTGCTGTGGGGCCCCGACGACGCCATCGCGCGCCGGCCCTGGGACGGCGACGACAGCCGCGCTTACGAGCCGCTGCGCCAGCGCCTGATCGAGGCCGTCGCCGATCACGACGACGAACTCGCCCAGGCCTACCTGGAAGCGCGCGCGATCGACGCTGGCCTGCTCAAGGCCGCGTTGCGTCGCGCCACGCTGCTCGGCGCGGGCACGCCCGTGCTGGCCGGCTCCGCGTTCAAGAACAAGGGCGTGGAGCCGCTGCTGGACGCGATCGTCGACTACCTGCCGTCGCCGCTGGATCGGCCGTGGGTGCGCGCCGAGAGCGAGCAGGGCGAGGTCGCGCTGGCCCCGGACGCGTCCGGTCCCTTGGCCGGCCTGGTGTTCAAGATCGTGCACAAGGAGCACGGCGCGCTGTCGTTCGTGCGCCTGTACTCGGGCACGCTGCGGGTCGGCGACACCGTCTGGGCTTCGCGACGCGAACGCGCGCTGCGGGTCGGCCGCCTGGTCGTGGTGCAGGCCGACCGCGGCCGCGACGTCGAGGCCGCGTATGCGGGCGAGATCGTCGCGGTGCAGGGCTGGAAGGACGCGGTCAGCGGCGAAACCTTGAGCGCGGTCGATCGCAAGCTGGTGCTGGACGCGATCCAGGCCCAGCCGGCGGTGCTGTCCTGGCGTCTGAGCGCGGCCAACGCGGGCGATCTGATCCGTCTCGGCCAGGGCTTGGCCAGCCTGGCCCAGGAGGATCCGTCGTTCCACGTCGGCAGCGACGAGGACACCGGCGAAACCCTGATCTGGGGCATGGGCGAACTGCACCTGGAGGTGATGGTGGAACGCCTGCGCCAGGAGTGGAAGGTCGAGGTGCGCACCGGTTCGCCGCGCGTGGCCTATCAGGAAACGCCGAGCCGCGCCGTCATGGGCGTCGAAGGCAAGTTGTCGAAGCAAAACGGCGGCATCGGACAATTCGCGCGCGTGCTCATCGATGTCGAGCCGCGCACGGACGGTCGCTTCGAGTTCGTCGACCGCACCAGCGGCGGCGTGGTCCCGCGCAACTTCGTCAATGCGACGGAAAAGGGACTGCGCAGCGCGCTAACGGAAGGCCCGCGCGGCTATCCGGTGGTCGGGCTCACGGTGACCCTGGTCGACGGCGAGACGCATGCGGTGGATTCGTCCGAACTCGCGTTCCAACGCGCGGCGGGCGAGGCCCTGAAGGCGGCGCTGGCGCTCAGCGGCACCACGGTGCTGGAGCCGGTGATGACGCTGGTCGTGGACACGCCCGCCGGCAACGTCGGCGACGTGGTCGGCGACCTGCAACGTCGCTCCGGCCGGGTGCTGGCGATCGACGACCGTGGCACCCGCGCCGATGTCTCCGCGCGCGCGCCGCTGGCGCAGCTGTCGGGTTACACCACCGCGCTGCGTTCGCTGACCCAGGGACGGGCCTCGGCCTCGCTGGTCTTCAACGGCTACGAGGCCGCGCGCAACGTCTGAGTGCGTGAGCTTGTTTGAAAGCGCAGGGGCCGGCATCGCCGGCCCCTTTTTTTGCTTCAGTGAATTTTCCAATCTCGCATTCCAATAGCTTAAGAATGCGCAGGGCGCGGCAGCGCGAACAGCGAGATTTTGTGGTGTCACTGCCGATCGTCAACACAAAGTCATCATTTTTGGTGCCGGTCAATGTGGACGAATGCGCTTAGCCATCACGTTGCTCCTCCCCGCCTGCCTCCGGAGCGCAGTTGACTGGAGTGATGGAGTCCTAAAAGATGGACGCGACGCGATCGACTGCGGTGCGGTGGTCAGGCAGCAGCACGGCAGGTCTGAGATAGGCGCCGATAGCGTCCGTCGCGCACTGCGACAGGGAAATCGTTGCGACAGGAATCGCTGCCTATGCCGCAGCAGCCAGGGAGGCTATGCCATGTCCGACTCGAATACTTCGCGTACCGACGATGCGTCGCTGGCGCTGTGTCTGTCGGGCGGGGGGCTGCGCGCTACGCTGTTTCATCTGGGGGTAATCCAGAGTCTGCGCGCTGCGCGGCGCGGCGACCGGTCGGCGCTTGAAAGTATCGGCGAAATCTATTCGGTGTCCGGTGGCAGCATCCTGGCCGCGCATCTGGTCCTGAATTGGGAAAAGTACTGTGGGTCGGAGGACGACTTCCAGTCGATGGCCAAACAGATCCGCGCGCTGGCCTATCGCGATATCCGTAACCGCGTAGTGCGGCGGTGGATTGGATCGATCTTGCTCGTGCTGCCCAGGCTTCTAGGCCGGGGCAGCCGCACCTATTGGCTGGAAAGGGAATACGAATCGTTGTATCGCGGCGCCAAGTTGAAGGATCTTGCGGGCGACGACACGCGGGCCAGGCCGCGGCTGCATATCCTGTCCACCAGCTTCAAGTCCGGGGAAATGTGCAGTTTCTCGGCCGGGCGTTTCGAGATCAGCAAGCTCGCGCGCGACGATCGCCCGCTCCAGTCTGACGGGGCCCCTGCGGAATCGATCCGGGTCGCGTTCGCCGTCACTGCGTCCAGCGCATTCCCGCCAATGTTCCCGCCTCTGCGGCTCAGCGAACGCATGCTGGATAAGGTCGAAGTCTCGGATCTGCAAGGCGTCATCGATCTGTCCGACGGCGGTGTATACGACAACCTCGGCGCCGAAAAGCTCATCCACGACAAGGCTACCGGACAAAGCCGGGCCGACGCTGTCGTGCTGAGTAATGCCGGCGCGTCGTTCCGTACGGAGCAGAATGCTTCGTTGTGGGACATCGTCTCACGCAACGTGCGCGCGTCGGACATCATGATGCGGCGCGTGGCCGACAACACCGATCACCGCATAGCGCTGACAGGGATGCAGTTGGTGGATATCCGTATCCGAGCAGAGGCGGATGAATCCGGTCTGGACTCTGAGACTCAGAAAAAACTCAACAAGATTAGGACCGACCTCGATCGGTTCCCACCGTTGTTGGCGGACATGCTGATCGTACATGGGCATGCTGTAGGGCTGCGTATGTTGCGTAAGGCCGGCTTCGAAGCGTGCGGCTCGGAGCCAATGCGGCCGCGGGCGTCGGCAAAGCGTCTGGGTGAGGAGGCCGAGTATGCTGCGAGGCGTGCGGCAATTACTCTGGGCGCTTCCGATTGGATGACCTACGCTCTCAGCGCGTTCGTCCTAGCTTTGTTTACCGCCTTTTTTTGGTCGGCGGCCACGTCTCGGCTCACCTATTTGCTGGCCGAGCAGCAAGAGACGGACCTGAAAGCCGCGCAGATTGCGAGGATTGCGGCTGCCGAAGAGCGTGCGACGAACGAGTCTCAACTGCGCGAAAGGCTGGATGTTGAGCGCAAGACCTTGTTGACCGAAAACGAAGGCTTGAAGGCGAAGTTGGAGGCGATGGGCAAGCCCGTGGCCGAACCGGGTAAGGACAACGCCGACTATCAGGTGTGGATCCAGTTCGCGGGATCGCTCACGCGCGAGCAAATGAAGGAGTTTGGGCGGAGCGTACAACGCAAGTGGCCGAACGCGCCCGGTGCGCAACGTGGCGGCGAACGGATCGCAAGCGCGGCGGGCAAGCGTGAAGTCCGCTACGGCGACCGGGACGATGAAGACGCGGCCAAAAGGCTGACGGCCGATATCGTAGCCACCGGGTTGGTGCCGTCGATGGAAAGTCCGAAGTTTATAAAGGGAATTTCACCGCGTTCTCTTGAGATTTGGGTGAGTCCGTAGCGCAGCCCCCCCTTCGACCGCGTCGAAGGTTCGCCGGAACATAACCAGGTGCGCCGCAGGCCGAGTCCGGTCTTTCATGGCGGCGCCTGCTTCGTGCGCGCGGCTCAAACAGCAGCCGGCCGTAGCCGTAACAGACTCAACCCCATCGCCGCGTAACCGGTGCCCAGCGCACGGTTGAACCAGCGCGCGCGGCGCGGCTGCGCGAACCAGCCGCGCAAGGCGCCGGCCAGCACCACGTAACACAGGTGCGAGAGCACGGTGCAGGCGGCGAAGGTCAGGGTCAGGGCGAAGAACTGCGGCAGCAGCGCGGCGTCGGCGCGCATGAACTGCGGCAGCAGGGCGGTGAAGAACAGGATGCTCTTGGGGTTGGTGGTCGCCACCAGCAGACCTTGCAGGAACATGCGCCGCGGCGCGCCGGCCTGGGCGGGCGAGGGCGCACGCGCGAACAGGTCGTCGCGCGCGCGCCATTGGCGCAGGCCCAGCCAGATCAGATAGGCCGCGCCGGCCAGCTTGAGCGCGCCGAACAACCAGGCCGAGGTCTGGAGCAGGGCGCCCAAGCCCAGCATCGCGGTCGCCGAGACCAGGAACACGCCCAGGGCGTTGCCGACCGAGCCCAGCAGGGCGCGGCGCGCGCCGTGCGCGGCGGTGTTGGATACCGCCAGCAACACCGCCGGCCCGGGGCTGAATGCGGTCAACAGCGCGAGGCTGCAGAACAGCAGCCAGGACGTAGCGTTCATGCGCGCGCCCTCGTCGCGATCACCAGCCGGCCAGGGTCAGCTTGCCGACGGTGCTGCCCGATTCGAGGCGGCGATGCGCTTCGCGCAGGGTCGCCGCGTCGATCTTGCCCAGGGTCGCGCTGTGGGTGCCGCGCAGTTCGCCGGCGTCGATCAGCTTGGCGACGCGGTCCAGGATGCGCGCCTGCTCGACCATGTCGGCGGTCTGGAAGCGCGGACGCGCGAACATCATTTCCCAATGGATGCTGATGCACTTGGCCTTGTAGGGGTCGCCGATCTTGAGCGCGCCGCTGGGCTCGACGATCAGGCCGACATGGCCCTGCGGCGCCAGCAGTTCGCCGATCGCGTCCCAGTAGCGGTCGGTGTCGGCCAGGTTCAGCACCGCCTCGACCTGGGCATGGCCCAGCGCCTGCAACTGCGGCAGCAGCGGTTGGCGGTGGTCGATCACTTCGTGCGCGCCCATCGCGCGGCACCAGTCGATCGTCTCCTGACGCGAGGCGGTGGCGATCACGTTGAAGCCGGCGCGGCGCGCGAGCTGGATCGCGATCGAGCCGACGCCGCCGGCGCCGGCGATCACCAGCACGGTCTTGCCGATGCCGCCCTGGTCGGCGTCGTAGGGCATGCGCTGGAACAGCAGCTCCCAGGCGGTAATCGCGGTCAGCGGCAGGGCCGCGGCCTGGGCCGCGTCCAGCGAGCGCGGCGCATGGCCGGTCACGCGCTCGTCGACCAGCTGCAACTGCGCGTTGCTGCCGGGGCGGGTGATGTCGCCGGCGTAGTAGACGCGGTCGCCGACCTTGAAGCGGGTGACCGCGTCGCCGACCGCGAGCACGATGCCGGCGGCGTCGTAGCCGAGCACGCGCGGCTGCGCTTCCACGTTCGGCTTGGGCGCGCGCACTTTGGTGTCGACCGGATTGACCGAGATCGCCTCGACCTGGATCAACAGGTCGTGGCCCTGCGGCGCGGCGGGGTCGGGCAGTTCGACGTCGAGCAGGGATTCGGGATCGTCGATGGGCAGGTAGCGGGTGAGGGCGACGGCTTTCATAAGTGGCTCCAAACGGTTCGGTCGTTGAATGCGGATGAGGGAATCAGAACGCGGACAGCACCAGGCCGCCTTCGGCGCGGATCGCCGAGCCGTTGACCACCGAGGCCGCCGGGCTGGCGACGAAGGCGACCACGCGCGCGATCTCTGCCGGTTCGGCGAAGCGGCGCAGCAGCGAGGTCGGGCGTACGGTCTGGAAGAACTGCTTTTCGAACTCGGCCGCGCTCACGCCCTGTTGCTCGGCGAGCTGCTCGACGAACACGCCCACGCCCTCGGAACGGGTCGGGCCGGCCAGCACCGAGTTGACGGTGACCTGGGTGCCGGCGGTGAGCTGGGCCATGCCGCGCGCCAGCGCGATCTGCGCGGCCTTGGTCACGCCGTAATGGATCATCTCGGCCGGGATCTGCAGGCCCGACTCGCTGGACAGGAACACCACCCGGCCGCGATCGCGCGCGAGCATGCCGCTGAAGTAATGGCGCGACAGGCGCACGCCGCTCATCACGTTGGCATCCCACAGGCGCTGCCATTCCTCGTCTTCGATGTTGGCGAAATCGGTGGGCACGAAGATGCCGAGGTTGTTGATCAGGATGTCGGTCTGCGGCACCGTGGCGATGAACTCGGCCGCGCCCTGGGCGCTGGCGAGATCGGCGGCGACGCCGCTGAGCTGTGCGCCCGGCACGGCGGCGCGCAGCGAAGCCAGCGCGGCATCGACGCGGGCCTGGCTGCGGCCGTTGACGACCACGGCGGCGCCGGCGCGCGCGAGTTCTTCGGCGATGGCATAGCCGATGCCCGCGGTGGAACCGGTGACGACGGCGGTGGAACCGGAAAGGGAGGCGCTCATGTCGGTGCTCGCGTTGAAGTGGGGAAGGGATTCGAGAACAGGCTGAAGCATCGGACGGTTCAGACCGGCGCGGGCGTGCGCTCGGAGAACATGCCGTTCCAATACGGGTAGTAGGGATAAGGCGGCGTGACGCGGCTGGCGTCGTCGAGCCTGGCGACCTGCTCGGCGCTGAGGCTCCAGCCGACCGCGCCCAGGTTCTGGCGCAGTTGTTCCTCGTTGCGCGCACCGATCAGCACGCTGGACACCGTCGGGCGCCGCAGCAGCCAGTTCAGGGCGATCTGCGGCACGCTCTTGCCGGTTTCGGCGGCGACCTCGTCCAGCGCGCCGACGATGCGGTACAGGCGCTCCTCCTCCACCGGCGGCGCGAAGCCAGCGGTGTCGTGCAAGCGGCTGCCCTCGGGCAGCGGCTGGCCGCGGCGGATCTTGCCGGTCAGCCGGCCCCAGCCCAGCGGGCTCCACACCACCGCGCCCACGCCCTGATCCTGCGCCAGCGGCATCAGCTCCCATTCGTAGTCGCGGCCGACCAGCGAGTAATAGGTCTGGTTGGCGACGAAGCGCGAATAGCCGTAGCGATCGGCGACCGCCTGCGACTTCATCAGCTGCCAGCCGGAATAGTTGGACACGCCCAGGTAGCGCAGCTTGCCGGCGCGGACCAGGTCGTCGAGCGTGGACATGACCTGCTCGACCGGCGTTTGCGCATCGAAGTGATGCAGCTGCAGCAGGTCGATGTAGTCGGTGCCCAGGCGCTGCAGGGCGCGATCGACGGCGCGGATCAGATGATGACGCGAGGCGCCGACGTCGTTGGCGCCTTCGCCGGCGCGCAGGCTGATCTTGGTCGACAGGATGACTTCATCGCGGCGGCCCTGGATGGCGGCGCCGAGTATCGATTCGGAGGCGCCGTCGGAATACACGTCGGCGGTGTCGAACAGATTAACGCCGGCCTCCAGGCAGATCTCGATCAGGCGCCGCGCCTCGGCGACGTCGGTATTGCCCCAGGCGCTGAACAGCGGGCCCTTGCCGCCGAAAGTGCCGGCGCCGAAGCCCAGGACCGGCACCTTGAAGCCG
Organism: Lysobacter sp. Root604; assembly: GCF_001427505.1. Taxonomy (NCBI): domain Bacteria; kingdom Pseudomonadati; phylum Pseudomonadota; class Gammaproteobacteria; order Lysobacterales; family Lysobacteraceae; genus Lysobacter; species Lysobacter sp. Root604. Next base: position 53,870 of record NZ_LMGS01000001.1, read on the forward strand.
GAGTTGCCGAGAAAGCGGGTGTCCATGACGGTGTTCCTTGCGATTAAGGCGTGCGTTTGCGAGGCGCCTGGCGAATGAGGGGAGAGCGGAATCAGGCGGCCGGGCAGGCCGCGGCGGCTTGCGGCGTCGGCTTGCGCGGTGCGTCCAGGCGCGCCGCCCACACCGCCAGCACGATGCCCGTCACCGTCACCAACGCGGCCACCCAAGTCACCGCGCCCAAGCCTAGGCCTACGTTGATCACCGCGCCGCCCAGCCAGGCGCCGAGTGCGTTGCCGAGGTTGAAGGCGCCGATGTTGAGGCTGGAGGCGAGGTTGCGGCCGGCGCTGTCGGTCTTCTGCAACACCCACAGCTGGATCGGCGACACCGTGGCGAAGGCGGCGATGCCGAGCAGGGCGACGAAGATCACCGCGGCGATCTTGCTGTGCAGGGCGAAGGTCATCAGGCCCAACACCACCGCCAGCGCGACCAGGGTGCCGATCAGGGCCGGCGCCAGGCGACGGTCGGCGAGACGGCCGCCGAGCAGGTTGCCGGCGATCAGGCCGACGCCGAACACCAGCAGGATCGGCGACACCGCGCTTTCGGCGAAGCCGGTGACCTGGGTCAGGATCGGCTGGATGTAGGTGAACACGGTGAACACGCCGGCGAAGCCGAGCACGGTCATGGCCAGGCCCAGCAGCACCTGCGGATGGGTCACCGCCTTGATCTCGTCGCGCAGCGCGGCGTTCTCCTGCTGGCCGTTGTCCTTGGGCACCAGCGCCGCGATCACGATCGTGGCGATCACGCCGATCGCAGCCACCGCCCAGAACGTCGCGCGCCAGCCCAGGTGCAGGCCCAGCCAGGCGCCGGCGGGCACGCCGAGCAGGGTGGCCACGGTCAGGCCGACGAACATGATCGAGATCGCCGAGGCCTTGCGGTCTTCCGAGACCAGGCCGGTCGCGACTACCGCGCCCACGCCGAAGAAGGTGCCGTGCGCCAGCGAGGTGATCACGCGCGCGATCATCAGAGTGGTGTAGTTGGGCGCGATCGCGCAGGCGATGTTGCCCAGGGTGAAGATCAGCATCAGCGCGACCAGCACGGTCTTGCGCGGCAGGCGTCGGGTCGCGGTGGTCAGCAGCGGCGCACCGACGAACACGCCCAGGGCGTAGCCGGAGATCAGCAGGCCGGCCGCGGCGATGGTGACCTGGAGATCGGCGGCGACCTGCATCAGCAGGCCCATGATCACGAATTCGGTGGTGCCGATGCCGAAGGCGCCGGCGGTGAGGGCGTACAGGGCCAAAGGCATGCGCTGCTTGGGCGCGCCATGCTTCGAGGCGCCCGTTTCGGAGCGGGGAAGGGCGGGGGATTCCATGTCGGGCATCCACTGGGGAGGCGCGCAGTCTGGAAGCTTGCATCTTTAGCTAAAACCACCAAGATGACTAATCAGTTTCAATAAATAATTGAGAATAGGCCATGGACCGAGTCGGCGACCTTGCCTTGTTCCTGCGCGTGCTCGATCTGGGCTCGATCAGCGCCGCCGCGCGCAGCCTGGACCTGTCGGTGGCGGTGGCCAGCCAGCGCCTGAAGCGGCTGGAACGCGACCTGGGCGTGCGCCTGTTGCACCGGACCACGCGCCAGCTGCACGCCACCCCCGAGGGCGCGGCCTTGGCCGAACAGGGCCGTGCCCTGGTCGAGGACCTGGAGGCGCTGACCGGCGGCCTGCGCCAGGCCGCGACCGACGTCGCCGGCACCCTGCGCCTGACCGCCTCGGCCTCGTTCGGGCGCCAGTACCTGTCGCCGCTGCTGCCCGAATTCCTGGCCCTGCATCCGCGGGTCAAGGTCAGCGTCAATCTCAACGATCAGTTGCTGGACCTGGTGAGTTCCGGTTTCGATCTGGCGATCCGGATCGGCGCGCTCGAGGACTCCAGCCTGGTCGCGCGCAAGCTGGCGCCGAACCGGCGCGTGATCTGCGCCTCGCCCGACTACGTGCGCCGCCATGGCATGCCCAACTCGCCCGAGGAGCTCGCGCGCCACGAGTGTCTGATCCTGGTCGGCAGCCAGGGCCGCCAGGATCTGTGGCGCCTGCACGACCGCGCCGGCCGCGAAGTCGCGGTACGGGTGTCGGGGCGTTTCGAAAGCAACCTGGGCGAGCTGCTGCGCGACGCCGCGGTCGCCGGCCTGGGCATCGCCGTGCATTCGACCTGGCACGTCAACGAGGACCTGCGCGCGAAACGGCTGGTGCCGGTGATGCCGGACTACGGCGTCGCCGAATCCGGCATCTACGCGGTGATGCCGCAGCGTCGCCTGATTCCGCCGCGGGTGCGCGCGTTCGCCGATTTCCTGGCCGAACGCTTCGGCGAGCATCCGCCTTGGGAGCAGTACGAAATCTCGGTGCCTTGAGCGCCCTGGTCTTCCCCCTTTGAAAAAGGGGGATTGAGGGGGATTCGCTTTTCGGCTCCGCGCGCGCGGCTCGATCGCGGCTAACGCCGCTCCCACAGAAGGCGTAGCGTCGCGCCGGTCTTCCCCCTTTGGAAAAGGGGGATTGAGAGGGATTCGCTTTTCGGCTCCGCGCGCGCGGCTCGATCGCGGCTCACGCCGCTCCCACAGAAGGCCTTGCGTCGCGCCGGCCTTCCCCCTTTGAAAAAGGGGGATTGAGGGGGATTTGCTTTTCGTCTCCGCGCGCGCGGCTCGATCGCGGCTCAGCCGCTCCCACAGAAGGCCTTGCGTCGCTCCGGCCTTCCCCCTTTGGAAAAGGGGGATTGAGGGGGATTTGCTTTTCCCCGCCCTCAATCGAACGCAAACGCATCCAAAGCCAACGAGCCCATCTCGTGCGACCGATGGATCGTGCGTACCGAGGCCTGCGCACCGGCCGCGCCCATCGCCACGAACAAGGGCATCAGATGCTCGACGGTCGGATGCGCATGCCGCGCGTGCGGCGCCTGCGCCTGCCAATCCAGCAGCGCGGCATGGTCGTGCGCGTCCAGGCGTGCGTGCATCCACTCGCCGAACTCGCGCGCCCACGGCGCCAGCGGCGCGTCGCGGTGTTGCCAGTCCAGATCGCCCAGGTTGTGCACGAAGCCGCCCGAGCCGATCACCAGCACGCCCTCCTCGCGCAGCGGCGCCAGCGCGCGACCCAACGCGTAATGCTGGGCCGCGTCGCCGTGCGGCATCACCGACAGCGGTACCACCGGTATCCCGGCCTGCGGGTACATGCGCCGCAAGGGTACCCAGATGCCGTGATCCAAGCCGTGCGACTCGCGCACCTTGGGATTCAAACCGGCCTCCTCCAGGCGCGCGCGGATCGCCTCGGCCAGGCCCGGATCGCCCGGGGCGGGGTATTGAATCTGGTACAGCGGCGCCGGGAAGCCGCCGAAGTCGTGCACGGTGTGCGGCTGCGGGTGTCCGCCCAGCATCGGCCGGTCGGTCATGAAATGCGCCGAGGCGACCACGATCGCCTTCGGCCACGGCAACTGCGCGCCCAGCCCGTCCAGGAAGCGGCCGGCGGCGGAATCCTCGATCGCCAGCATCGGCGAACCGTGGGACAGGAACAGGGTCGGCAGGCGGGTCGGAATGTCCATAGCGCAAGGGTGATCCCGCGCGGGGGCAAACACCAGCGCGTTGCGCCGCTCGCTGCGTTCCGTCCTTGGCGTCAAACGCCGGCGCGGCGTTCGCGCCGGCCGCACATGCCGCGCCGCAGACTGACGCTTCCGCCCCCGCCTCACCGCCCCTCATGAACCACGCCGATCCCCGTTCCGCCGTCCGTCCCGACTACGACGCGCCGATGCGCGAGATCGCCGACTACGTGCTCGATTACCGCATCGACTCCGACGAGGCCTACGCCACCGCGCGCACCATGCTGCTGGATTCGCTGGCCTGCGCGGCCCTGGCGATGGTGCACCCGGCCTGCGTCGCCCATCTGGGCCCGCTGGTGCCGGGCGCGGAACTGCGCGGCGGCGCGCGCGTGCCGTACACCGCCTACGAACTCGATCCGGCCCAGGCCGCCTACAGCATCGGCAGCCAGATCCGCTGGCTGGATTTCAACGACACCTGGCTGGCCGCCGAGTGGGGGCATCCGTCCGACAACCTGGGCACGCTGCTCGCGCTGGCCGACTACCTGGGCCGGCGCGCCGAAGCCGCGGGCGGTCGCGGCCTGAGCGTGCGCGAGGTGCTGGACCATGCGATCAAGGCCCACGAGATCCAGGGCTGCTACGCCTTGCGCAACGCCTTCAACCGGGTCGGCCTGGATCACGTGATCCTGGTGCGCCTGGCCTCGACCGCGCTGGCCACGCGCATGCTGGGCGGCGAGCGCGAGGCGATCCTGAGCGCGATCTCGCAGGCCTGGATCGACAACGGCGCGCTGCGCACCTATCGGCATGCGCCCAACACCGGCCCGCGCAAGAGCTGGGCGGCGGGCGACGCCTGCCGGCGCGCGGTCGTGCACGCGCTCAACGCGGTCAAGGGCGAGGTCGGCTATCCCAGCGCCTTGAGCGCGCCGACCTGGGGTTTCTACGACGTCGCCATGCGCGGTCGCGCGTTCGAGTTCGAGCGCCCCTTCGGCAGCTACGTGATGGAGAACGTGCTGTTCAAGATCAGCTATCCGGCCGAATTCCATGCCCAGACCGCGGTGGAATGCGCGCTGCGTCTGCACCCGCAGGTGCGCGACCGCCTCGACCGCATCGCGCGCATCGAACTGCGCACCCAGGAGGCCGGGCGCCGCATCATCGACAAGACCGGGCCGTTGGCCAATTACGCCGATCGCGATCACTGCCTGCAGTACATGGTGGCGGTGCCGCTGATCTTCGGCCGGCTCCAGGCCGAGGACTATGGCGACGCCATCGCCGCCGATCCGCGCATCGACGCGCTGCGCGCGCAGATGACGGTCGTCGAAGATGCGGACTTCACCCGCGACTACCACGACCCCGACCGGCGCTACATCGGCAACGCCGTGCAGGTGTTCTTCGACGACGGCAGCGCCACCGAGGCGGTGCGGGTCGATGTCCCGGTCGGCCATCGCCGCCGCCGCGCCGAGGGCCTGCCTTTGCTGATGGCCAAGTTCGAGACTGCGATCCGCGCCCGACTGCCGTCCGCGCAGGCCGATACACTGTGCGCGCTGGCCCGGGACCCGGCGCGGTTGGACGCGCAGCCCATCACCGGCTTCCTGGGCCTGTTTCAGCCCTGATTCACGTTCGCGGCGGCGCCGGCGTTTAACACGGATGCCGTCGCGAATGTTAGATGCCTGTTAACATGGCTTTCACATAGGCAAACCTAACCTGCGCGGGATGGCGTCGTAAGGCGGCTGTCCTGAATTGGTAGGAACCTCGCAGACGCGGTTTCCAAATTTTTCTGAACCAAGGAGCTATAACAAATGAATAAAAAACTCCTCTGCGCCGCCCTGCTGGGTGGCCTGAGTCTGGCCCAGGCGGCCAGCGCGCAGGATTTCGACGACCGCTGGTACATCACCGGTTCGACGGGCATGAACATCCAGGACAACGACCGCGGCACGCGTAACGCGCCGTTCCTGGGCCTGGGCGTGGGCAAGTTCATCAGCCCGAACTGGTCGATCGACGGCGAGCTGAACTACCAGCACCCGAAGTTCGACGCCGATCAGGACCTGTCGTGGAGCCAGTACGGCGTCTCGCTGGACTTCCGTCGCCACTTCATCACCGAAGGCCGCAACTGGAACCCGTACGCCCTGCTGGGTATCGGCTACCAGCGTTCGGAAGAAGAGTTCAACGCGTTCCCGTCGCCGAACTCGCCGGGCCGCCGTGAAGACGGCAACCTGGCCGCCAAGNCCAGTACGGCGTCTCGCTGGACTTCCGCCGCCACTTCATCACCGAAGGCCGCAACTGGAACCCGTACGCGCTGCTGGGTATCGGCTACCAGCGTTCGGAAGAAGAGTTCAACGCGTTCCCGTCGCCGAACTCGCCGGGCCGCCGTGAAGACGGCAACCTGGCCGCCAAGGTCGGTCTGGGCATCCAGGGCGACCTGGGCCGCGTCGGTATCCGTACCGAGCTGGCGTACCGCGCCGACTTCGACGACACCAGCAATGCCGCTCCGCAGGAAGACTGGTTCGGCGACGTGCTGGCTTCGGTCGGCATCATCGTCCCGCTGGGCCCGGAAGCCA
>NZ_LMGS01000001.1:60030-61088 GCF_001427505.1 Lysobacter sp. Root604
GCAGGCTGGCCAGACCATCGGTCCGGACGGCTGCCCGGTGCCGGTCTCGATCGACCTGAAGGGCGTGAACTTCGACTTCGACAAGGCCACGCTGCGTCCTGACGCGGTGACGATCCTGAACGAAGCCGCCGAGATCCTGAAGCGTTATCCCGAGCTGAAGGTCGAAGTCGCCGGTCACACCGACCAGTGCGGTAAGGACGCCTACAACCAGAACCTGTCCGAGCGTCGCGCCCGCGCCGCTTACGACTACCTGACCAGCAACGGCGTCGACGCCGCGCGTCTGTCGGGTCCGAACGGCTACGGCGAGAGCCGTCCGCTGGAAGATCTGGGCCAGGCGTTCCCGGCTTGTAAGAGCGAGAAGAACCGCCGCACCGAGCTGAACGTCCAGAACTAAGGACGATGGGTTCCCCGGAACCCGCTGCAAGACCCACGAAGCCCGGCCTAGTGCCGGGCTTCGTTCGTTTATGTGCCTTTGTTAAGAAGTAACGTTAAGTGGTATTAACAATCGTCTTGACAGTGTATGATCGGCCCCGCCAGTGACCGCCTGCCGGAGCGACCGTGCCAGACCGGGTCCCTGTCACGCGTTTCCGCCGTGAATCAAACCGTTCCTACTGATCTGAAGGAGTTAGAGATGAAGATCCGTTTGTTGAGCACCGCACTGTTGGCGGGCTTGGCGTTTGCCCAGGCGGCCAGCGCGCAGGATTTCGATGACCGTTGGTACATCACCGGTTCCACCGGTATGAATATTCAGGACAACGACCGCGGTACGCGCAACGCGCCGTTCCTGGGTCTGGGCTTGGGCAAGTTCATCAGCCCGACCTGGTCGATCGACGGCGAGCTGAACTATCAGCACCCGAAGTTCGACGCCGACCAGGACCTGTCGTGGAGCCAGTACGGCGTCTCGCTGGACTTCCGCCGCCACTTCATCACCGAAGGCCGCAACTGGAACCCGTACGCGCTGCTGGGTATCGGCTACCAGCGTTCGGAAGAAGAGTTCAACGCGTTCCCGTCGCCGAACTCGCCGGGCCGCCGTGAAGACGGCAACCTGGCCGCCAAGG
>NZ_LMGS01000001.1:61129-1887302 GCF_001427505.1 Lysobacter sp. Root604
GGCGTGAACAACTGCGACGACAAGTGCCCCGGTTCGCAGGCTGGCCAGACCATCGGTCCGGACGGCTGCCCGGTGCCGGTCTCGATCGACCTGAAGGGCGTGAACTTCGACTTCGACAAGGCCACGCTGCGTCCGGATTCGACCGCCATCCTCAACGAGGCCGTCGAGATCCTGAAGCGCAATCCGTCGCTGCGCGTCGAAGTCGCCGGTCACACCGACCAGTGCGGTAAGGACGCCTACAACCAGAAGCTGTCCGAGCGTCGCGCTCAGACCGTGTACGACTACCTGACCAGCAACGGCGTGGAAGCGTCGCGTCTGGGCGGTCCGAACGGCTACGGCGAAAGCCGTCCGCTGGAAGACAAGGGTCAGGCGTTCCCGGGCTGCAAGAGCGAGACCAACCGTCGCACCGAGCTGAACTCCCAGAACTAAGGGATGCCAGCCGGTTCTTCGGAACCCGCCGCAACACACGAAGCCCGGCCCAGTGCCGGGCTTCGTTTTTTCGCGCGCGGCGGCGGGGAATGTGATCGCAACGGCGAAACCGCGGCTTGCGCACGCATGCGCGGTTGTCCGATCCGCCCCCCGCGCCTACACTGCCCAGGTCGTGTCCGGACCCCGTCGGGACATCGCGACGGCCAGACCGGAGGAAGTTCGCCATGCATCGTGTCCTAGCTGCAGCGCCGCTGCTGTTCATCGCTACGATCGCCCAAGCCGAAGTCGGCAACTGCGGTTCGATCACCGCGCCCGCGCTGGCGGTGCAGCCGACCGTGATCGCGCCGATCGCGCCGGAACTGGTCGCCCCCAGCTATCAGCTCGGCTCGCCCACCGGCGTGCTCTCGCAGGCCCTGGACGAATCCCTGTCGGTGGACCGCGTGCTGCTGCGCATGCGCATCGAAGGCTGCAACCTGGCCAACGCCAAACCGGCCGCGGGCGGCATGCCGACCTCGAACGACCCGGCCGCGTACAAGCCCAAGACCCAGTTCGACAACACGCCCTGGCGCTTCGACATGAGCCAGGGCGGCAAGCGCATGACCGCCGACGAGTTCAGCGCCTGGATGAAGGCCAAGGGCGTGCGCGTGGCCAAGGGCGCCCCGGGCGCCGCCGCGCCCGCCCCGGCGCCGGCCCCCGTGGTCGAGGCGCCCAAGGACGAGAAGAAGGGCAAGAAGAAGTAAGCCCCGCGTCCGCGCGCGGTTCGCTCTCCCTCGCCGTCGAGGCCGCGCCACGCGCGCGGCCGTGCCCATGACCACCTCGCCCCGTCACGGCCTCGCCCGCGTGCTGTCCAAGCAAGGCCTGTGCTCGCGCAGCGAAGCCGCGCGCTGGATCGCCGCCGGCCGGGTCGCGGTCGACGGCCGCGTGGTGCGCGATCCCGAGTTCCCGATCGCCAGCGCCCCGCGCGCCCGCCCGCGCATCGCCGTGGACGGGCGCGATATCGATCAGGCCGCGCGCCTGTACCTGATGCTCAACAAACCGCGCGGCCTGGTCACCAGCGCCCGCGACGAGCGCGGCCGCGACACCGTCTACCGGTGTTTCGACGGCGCGCTATGGCAGGGCGCGCCCTTGCCCTGGCTGGCGCCGGTGGGGCGCCTGGATCAGGCCAGCGAAGGCCTGCTGCTGTTCTGCAACGACCCCGAATGGGCCGCGCGCATCACCGATCCCGAGCACGGGCCGGACAAGACCTATCACGTCCAGATCGACACGATTCCCGACGACGAGACGCTCGCGGCCCTGGTTGCCGGCGTGATCGAGGAGGGCGTGGCGCTGCGCGCCAAGTCCGCGCGTCTGCTGCGCAGCGGCGAGAAGAACGCCTGGTTGGAAATCGTGCTCGACGAAGGCCGCAACCGCCAGATCCGCCGTCTGCTGGCCGCGTTCGACATCGGCGTGTTGCGCCTGCTGCGGGTGGCGATCGGCGAGTTGGTGCTGGGCGAACTCGGCAAGGGCCAGTGGCGCATGCTCGGCGCATCCGAGATCGCGCAACTCTCGCGCTGATGCGCATTCGCGCCGGCCGAATCGCCGCGAAGACTTAACCGACGCGTCGCCTGCCCGAAAAAAACGTGCGCTGCTGCGGCATCGCTACGTGCGCGCGCGCCGCGATCGCGACATCGCCGAGCGCGCATGCGCGGGATTGTGGCGGAGCGCACCGTTTACCACCTTTGAGTTGCGATCAGCGCACCTAGACTCCCCCGGGACCGATACCTGGAATTGGGGAGTGAGCGACATGCGCAAGATCGTGATGGCTCTGCCGCTGCTGCTGTGCGCGAACTGGCTGGGCGCGCAGGAGCTGCCGTGCCGCGGCGCCGATGCTCCGGCCGCGCAGGCCGAAGTTGCGTTGCTGCTGGAAACGGCCGCGGCCTCGCCCAAGCTCGCGCGCCGCTCGAGCGCGCACGCCGACGGCCCGCTCGCGCAGGCTTTCGGCCGGGTCGAACCGCTGTCGCCCTCGCTCGCGCCTTCGCCGTTGGGCGCCTGCACGCAGCTGAGCGCGCGCCGCGACAAGCGCAAGCGCGGCGGCAGCGCCGCCGCCGCCGCACCGACGGCTTACAAGCCCAAGACCCGCTACGACAACACGCCCTGGCGCTTCAACATGGAGCAGAACGGCAAGCGCATGACCGCCGACGAGTTCGACGCCTGGATGAAGGCCAAGGGCGTGCGCGTGGCCACGGGCGCGCCGGCGCCGGTGCGCAAGGAAGACAAGCGCCGCCGCATCGCGCGCGAGCGCTGATGGCGGCGCTCGCGTCGAGGACGCGCAGAAGGCGCCGCGTGCTCGAACACCGAGTGGCCGCGTTCGCTCGCCGTAGGCCAGGGCGGATGTGTCTACGCGTCGCGGCGACGCGGGTGGCCGAAGCATGCCCTGCGCGATCGCTATCCCTCGACTGGCGCGACTAGATCCGCGCCGCATCGGCGTGAGCACGATCCATTCGCGCATTCGCGGCGTCAGACACTGGTCGCGCGCCACGCGCTTCGGCTAGGCTGCCGTCGCCGCCCCGGTCGCGCCTCCGCGCCGCCGCGCCGGCCGCGTCCATGACGGGCGCGCTATCCGCACAAGGAGGTGGCCGCCGGCCCGGATCGCCCGATCCGCAATCAGACCGGCATCGACGACTCATGCAGCACCCGGCCCGCCCGTTGCGGCGCCGGCGTCTTACCGCGCGCACGATTGCGCGCTTCCCCCAATCTCATGGAGAGCATTCATGCGTCATACCCCCAAGTCCGCCCTGCAAGCCCTGCTGATGCTGCTGATGTTGGCGTTGGCTCCGCTGGTCTCGGCCGATCCGGTCGTCGCCAACCAGAAGCTGCAATTGGCCAAGCTGAACTTCGCCCAGGTCCAACTGCAGCACCAGATCGGCCAGATGCATGCCAGCGCCGGCCGCATCAACGAGGCCCGCGCGGCCTTCGCCGCGGCCAACGTCAATGGCCAGATGCTGACCGTGTCGCTGCTGCAACTGAAGCAGGAAAACCAGCTGACCTACAACAACGGTCAGTACGTCAACGGCCCGGCCCAGCAGCGTGCGGTGATGCAGACCGAGCTGGCCAGCATCAACTCGCAGCAGTTGAGCATCGATTTCGCCGTGCTGCAGCAGCAGCCGACCTCGCAGGTCTATCTGTCGCGCGCGCAAATCGATCTGCTGATGCTCACCCAGAGCATGTTGCGGGTCGAGCAGGAAATGATCGCGGCGCAGCAGTAAGCGCCCGATGCGACGGGCCGCCCTGGCGGCGGCCCGTCGTTACGCGTTTATGGCGTCGCCATGGCCGCTTCAGGCCGCGATCACGCCCAGCTCGCGGCCGATCTTCACGAACGCCGCGATCGCGCGGTCCAGATGCTCGCGGGTGTGCGCGGCCGACATCTGGGTGCGGATGCGCGCCTGGCCCTGCGGCACGACGGGGAAGAAGAAGCCGATCGCGTAGATGCCCTCTTCGAGCAGGCGCGCGGCGAACTTCTGCGCCAGCGGTGCGTCGTACAGCATCACCGGGGCGATCGGGTGCACGCCGGGCTTGATGTCGAAGCCGGCCTGGGTCATTCGCTCGCGGAAGTAAGCGGTGTTCTCGGCCAGGCGCTCGCGCAGCTCGCCGGCGGCCGACAGCATCTCGAAGGCCTTGATCCCGGCCGCGACCACGTGCGGCGGCAGCGAATTGGAGAACAGGTAGGGGCGCGAGCGCTGGCGCAGCAGTTCGATCACTTCCTTGCGCGCGGTGGTGAAGCCGCCGAGCGCGCCGCCCATGGCCTTGCCCAGGGTGCCGGTGTAGATATCGATGCCGTCCATCGCGCCCTTGACCTCGGCCGAACCGCGGCCGCTGGCGCCGAGGAAGCCGGTGGCATGGCATTCGTCGATGTGAACCAGGGCGTTGTACTTGCGCGCCAGGGCGACGATCTCGTCCAGCGGCGCGATGAAGCCGTCCATCGAGAACACGCCGTCGCTGGTAATCAGCTTGGTCTTGCAGCCGGCCGCGTCGGCCGCCTGCAGCTGCTTCTCCAGGTCGGCCATGTCGCAATTGGCGTAGCGGAAGCGCTTGGCCTTGCACAGGCGCACGCCGTCGATGATCGAGGCGTGGTTGAGCGCGTCGGAGATGATCGCGTCGTGCTCGTCCAGCAGCGGCTCGAACAGGCCGCCGTTGGCGTCGAAGCAGGCCGCGTACAGGATCGTGTCTTCGGTGCCGAAGAAGTCCGCGATGGTCTTCTCGAGCTGCTTGTGCAGGTCCTGGGTGCCGCAGATGAAACGCACCGAAGCCATGCCGAAGCCGTGGGTATCCAGCGCGTCCTTGGCCGCCTGGATCACGTCGGGATGGTCGGCCAGGCCCAGGTAGTTGTTGGCGCAGAAGTTCAGCACCGTGCGGCCGTCGGCGAGTGTGATCTCGGCCGACTGCGGGCTGGTGATCACGCGCTCGGACTTGAACAGCCCGGCGGCGCGGATTTCGTCGAGGGTGTCGGCGTAACGCTGGGTCAGGGACATAGAGGCCGGGATTCGAGATTGGGGATTAGGGATGGGTAAAGCGAAGCGGGAGGGTTCGGCGAAGTTCGCTTTTGCGAATCTCCAATCCCGAATCCCAAATCCCGGCCTGCATCAGTTCCAGCTCAACACGACCTTGCCGGCCTTGCCGGCTTCCATCAGGTCGAAACCCTTTTGGAAATCGTCGATCGGCAACTGGTGGGTGAGCACCTTGCCGAGCGGGAAACCGCCCAGCACCAGCTGGGTCATCTTGTACCAGGTCTCGTACATCTTGCGGCCGTACATACCGTGCAAGGTCAAGCCCTTGAAGATGATCTTGTCCCAGTCCGCGCCCGCGCCCTTGGGCATGATGCCGAGCATGGCGATCTTGCCGCCGTGGTACATGCAGTCGAGCATGTCGTTGAAGGCGCGTGGGTTGCCGCTCATTTCCAGGCCGACGTCGAAGCCTTCCATGTGCAGGTCGGCCATCACGTCCTTCAGCGACTGATTGGCGACGTTGACCACGCGGGTGGCGCCCATGTCGGCGGCCAGCTTGAGGCGGAAATCGTTGACGTCGGTGACCACCACGTTGCGCGCGCCGATGTGCTTGCAGATGCCGGCGGCGATGATGCCGATCGGGCCCGCGCCGGTGATCAGCACGTCCTCGCCGACCACGTCGAATTCCAGCGCGCAGTGCGCGGCGTTGCCGTAGGGGTCGAAGAAGGCGGCCAGCTCGCTCGGGATCTGGTCCGGGATCGGCCACAGATTGCTGGCCGGCATCACGATGTACTCGGCGAACGCGCCGTTGCGGTTCACGCCGATGCCGACTGTGTTCGGGCACAGGTGCTGGCGTCCGCCGCGGCAGTTGCGGCAGTGGCCGCAGACGATGTGGCCTTCGGCCGAGACGCGCTGACCGATCGTGTAGCCGGACACGCCGGCGCCCAGCTCGACCACGCGGCCGACGAACTCGTGGCCGATCACCAGGCCGGGCTGGATGGTGCGCTGGCTCCACTCGTCCCACAGATAGATGTGCAGGTCGGTGCCGCAGATCGCGGTCTTCTCGAGCTTGATCAGGACCTCGTTCGGGCCCGGCGCGGGCACCGGCACCTGTTCCATCCAGATGCCCTTGCCGGCTTCGCGCTTGACCAATGCCTTCATCGTTTGCGTCATGGGGTGCTTGCCTTCGAGTGCCGCGCGGAGGCGCGGAAAGAGGCCGAAATTATACGCCCCGGACCCGCGCCGGGGCCCGCCCGGGTTTGCCCGGTCCGGTCCGCATCGCCTATCGTCGCCGCTTCCCTGCGATCCGGATCGACCATGCGCCCCCGTCTGTTAGCCCTGTCCCTGGCCCTGTGCGCCGCACCCGCCCACTCCGACGAAGGCATGTGGATGCCCTCGCAACTGCCGGAGATCGCCGGACAACTGCGCGCGGCCGGCTTCCAGGGCCAGCCGGGCGACCTGGCCGAACTGGCCAAGCCGCCGATGAACGCCGTGGTCAAGGTGGGCGGCGCCACCGGCGCCTTCGTCTCCGCCGACGGCCTGGTGCTGACTAACCACCACGTCGCCTTCGGCGTGATCCAGTACAACGCCAAGCCCGAGCGCGACCTGATCGGCCAGGGCTACATCGCCGCCGACCGCGCCGCCGAGTTGCCGGCCAATCCCGACTACCGCGTGCTGGTCACCACCGGCTTCGACAAGATCACCGACCGCATCCTCGCCGACGCGCGCGGCAAGCGCGGCCGCGCCTACTACGATGCGGTCGACGCCGCGACCAAGGCCGCGGTGGCCGACTGCGAACGCGAGCCGGGCGTGCGCTGCAGCGTCGCCAACATGTACTACGGCACCGACTTCTACCTGATCCGCCAGCTTGAGCTGCGCGACATCCGTCTGGTCTACGCGCCGCCCAACAGCATCGGCAACTATGGCGACGAGATCGACAACTTCGTGTGGCCGCGCCACAGCGGCGACTTCACCCTGCTGCGCGCCTACGTCGGCCGCGACGGCAAGCCGGCCGACTACTCGCCCGACAATGTGCCCTACCAGCCGCCGGGCCATCTGCAGGTGTCCACCGATCCGGTGCGCGAAGGCGATTACGCGATGCTGGCCGGCTATCCGGGCGTGACCTTCCGCCATCGCATGGCCTCCGAGTTCAAGCAACAGATCGAATGGCAGCTGCCCTCGCGGGTGGCGCTGTTCGATCGCTTGATCGGCGTGGTCGAGCGTGCGACCGCGAACGATCCCGCCGCCAAGGTGCTGTACGCGGCCCAGGTCGCCAGCGCCAAGAACACCCTCAAGCGCGCCCAGGGCGAACTCGACGGCCTGCGCCGCAGCGACGCGGTGCGCGTGCGCGCGCAGGACGAAGCCGCGATGCTGGCCTGGCTGGGCCAGCAGCGCGATGCCAAGGCGATCCGCGCCGACATCGACGCCGCGCAGAAGGTGCTGGATGCGGCCGCCAAGACCGCCGAGCGCGACCAGCTGCTGACCGCGATCCGCAGCCAGAGCCAGCTGCTGCGCGCCGCGATCACCTTGCAGCGACTGGCGGCCGAGCGCGCCAAGCCCGACGCGCAGCGCGAGTCCGGCTATCAGCAGCGCGACGAAACCCTGATCGCCGGCCAGCTCAAGCAGGTCCAGCGCCGTTACGCGCCGAGCGTCGAAAAGCAACTGCTGCGCGACCTGCTGATCCAGTACCAAGGCCTGCCCAAGGACCAGCGCGTCGCCGAGTTCGATGCGGTGTTCGCGGGTGGCGATGCGGACGGACTGCAAGCCGCGCTCGACACCTTGTACGCCGGCAGCAAACTCGGCGACGAAGCCGAACGCCTGCGCCTGATGAACGCACCGGCCGCCGAATTGCAGGCCTCAGACGACAGCCTGCTCAAGGCCGCCGCCGCGCTGATGCCGGCGCTGCTGCGCCTGGAACAGGACAGCAAGAGCCGCGAAGGCGAACTGCTGCGCCTGCGTCCCGCCTACATGCGCGCGCTGATCGGCTACCGCAAATCGCAGGGCCGCGCGGTCTATCCGGACGCCAACTCCACCTTGCGCGTGAGCTACGGCAAGGTCAGCGCGATGGACCCGCGCGACGGCGTGCGTTATCGCCCGCTGACCACCGTCCAAGGCATCCTCGAGAAGCACACCGGCGCGGAGCCGTTCGACGCACCGCAGACCTTGCGCGCAGCGATCGCCAAGGGCGATTTCGGCAGCACGGCCGACCCCGAACTCAAGACCCAGACCGTCGATTTCCTGACCAACCTGGACACCACCGGCGGCAATTCCGGCTCGCCGGTGTTGGATGCGCATGGCAAGTTGATCGGCCTGAACTTCGACAGCAACTGGGAAGCGGTGAGCGCCAGCTGGATGTTCGATCCGCGCTACAAGCGCGCGATCCACGTCGACATGCGCTACCTGCGCTGGCTGCTGGCCAAGGTCTATCCGGCCCCGCACCTGCTCAAGGAAATGCAGTTGCCGGCCGAATAAGCCGCATCGGCAAAACCTGAACAGCCCGGGCAGGACTTTCGTCATGCCCGGGCCCACCCCCGGCGGGCTAGACTCGCCGGTCGATTAGCGCAAGGAGTGTTGCATGCGATATACGGCGTTGGCTGCGGCCATGGCGATGACGGGAACGTTCGCGGTCGGGGCTGGCCTCGCGCACGCGGGCGAGGGCATGTGGGTGCCGCAGCAGCTGCCGGAGATCGCCGGCCCGCTGAAGAAGGCCGGGCTGAAGTTGAACGCCAAGCAGCTGGCCGACCTCACCGGCGACCCGATGGGCGCGGTGGTCTCGCTGGGCGGCTGCACCGCCAGCTTCGTGTCGCCGCAGGGCCTGGTGGTGACCAACCACCACTGCGCTTACGGCGCGATCCAGCTCAACTCCACGCCAGAGAAGAACCTGATGCGCGACGGCTTCAATGCCGCCACGCCGGGCCAGGAAGTCTCCGCCGGCCCGAACGCGCGCATCTACGCGCTGGACTCGATCCAGGACGTGACCAAGCAGGTCAAGGACGCGATCGCCGCCGCCCCGGACGCGATCGGCCGCACCCGCGCGCTGGAAAGCGTGGAGAAAAGCCTGGTCGCCGCCTGCGAGGCCGACGCCGGTTTCCGCTGCCGCCTCTACAGCTTCTCCGGCGGCAACGTCTATCGTTTGTTCCGCAATCTCGAGATCAAGGACGTGCGCCTGGTCTACGCGCCGCCCGGCAGCGTCGGCAACTACGGCGGCGAAGTCGACAACTGGATGTGGCCGCGCCACACCGGCGACTTCTCGTTCTACCGCGCCTACGTCGGCAAGGACGGCAAGCCCGCCGCCTATGCCGCCGACAACGTGCCCTACCAGCCCAAGCATTGGCTGAAGATCGCGACCCAGCCGCTGGGCGCGGGCGACTTCGTGATGGTCGCCGGCTACCCGGGTTCGACCAGCCGCTACGCCCTGGCCGAGGACTTCGACAACACCGCGCAGTGGACCTATCCCACCGTCGGCGGCCACTACAAGAAACTGGTCGCGATGGTCCAGGCCGAAGGCGCCAAGAACCCCGACATCGCGGTCAAGTACGCCAGCACCGTGCGCGGCTGGCAGAACGCGATGAAGAACTACGACGGCCAGCTCGACGGCTTCCAGCGCATCGGCGCCAGCGAGAAGAAGCACGCCGAGGACGCTGCGGTGCTGGAGTGGCTGCGCAAGCAGGGCGCCAAGGGCGAGCCGGCACTGGCCGCGCACGAAACCCTGGTGCAGATCGGCGACCAGGCCCGCGCCAATCGCGAACGCGACCTGGTGTTCAGCCAGTTCCGCAACACCGGCGCGATCGGCGCCGCGCTGCAGCTCTATCGTCTGTCGATCGAACGCGCCAAGCCCGATCCCGAGCGCGAGCAGGGCTATCAGCAGCGCGATCTGCCGTCGTTCGAAGGCGCGATGAAGCAGATGGAGCGCCGCTACGATCCCAAGATGGACCGCCAGCTGCAGGCCTACTGGCTGGCCGAGTACCTCAAGCTGCCCGCCGCGCAGCGCATTCCCGCGCTCGACAAGTGGCTGGGCGGCAACGACGACAAGGCGGTCAAGCGCGCGCTCGACAAGCTGGCCAAGACCAAGCTGGGCGGCACCGAGCAGCGCATGAGCCTGATGCAGGCCGACCGCGCCGCGTTCGACAAGAGCAAGGACCCGGCGATCCAGCTGGCGGTGGCGATCATGCCGACCGTGCTCAAGCTGGAGGAAGAGGGCAAGACCCGCGCCGGCGACACCCTGGTCGCGCGTCCGATCTACCTGCAGGCGGTCGCCGACTACAAGAAGAGCAAAGGCCAGTTCGTGTACCCGGACGCGAACTCCTCGCTGCGCATCACCTTCGGCAACGTGATGGGCTACACCAAGACCGACGGCAGCAAGCAGGTGCCGTTCACCAAGTTGGAGGAGGTTGCGGCCAAGGCCACCGGCACCGATCCCTTCGACGCGCCCAAGAGTTTGCTCGACGCGATCGCGGCCAAGCGTTACGGCGGCCTGACCGACAAGCGCCTGGGCACGGTGCCGGTGAACTTCCTGTCCAACCTCGACATCACCGGCGGCAACTCCGGTTCGCCGGTGCTGGACGGCAGCGGCAAGCTGGTCGGCCTGGCCTTCGACGGCAACTGGGAATCGGTGAGCTCGAACTGGGTGTTCGACCCGACCATGACCCGCATGATCGCGGTCGATCAGCGCTACATGCGCTGGATCATGCAAGAAGTTTATCCGGCGCCGCAGTTGCTGAAGGAACTCAACGTCGCGCCGAAGTAGTCGGCTGCAATTGATTCGCACCAGGGGCCGGGCATTGCCCGGCCTTTTTTATTGTCCTTCGCGAAACAGGTGAACGATGAATCGAGCGCTATCGGCGGCGTTCCTGGCCACGGCGATGACCGGATGCGCGAATATGCCGTCGGGCAACATCGATTTCGAGACGGCATAGGCGCGGCTGTACGTGGCCGGCGCGGACGGCAAACCGATTGCGCCATTCGCCGGCGAGCTCGTCGATGTCGACGGCATAGGCTTGGGACGCGAGGCGATCCGGCTGCTGCCTGGGAACCACCTCATCCGTCGCCAATGCCCGAACTTGCCGGAAGGCGTGGTGATCAGTCACCAGGTCTCGTACATCGAACATCGCTTCGAAGCCGGAAAACGCTATCTGCTGCTGTGCAACGATGACACCGGCTTGTCGATCGTGCCGTACCCGCATTGACAGCGGCCGATCGCGCATCGGGTGGCGGAGTCGCGAATGGGCCCGCCGCGGAGCGGAAACGAAAAGGCCGGGCATCGCCCGGCCTCCTTTCATCGCAACGGTTGGGCCTCAATCGCCCGGGCAGAACGCATGCCCCGAGCTATACCGCGAAGTCAGCACGCCGGACTGGTAGTAGGTGCCGTCGCAGTCCATCGAGGACTCGCCGACCACCTGGCCGTTGGCGTCGAAATAGACGTAGAACTCGCCGATCTCGTCGGCGATCGGCGGGCGGGCGAGGGCGGCGGTGGCGTAGACGGCCAGGGCGAGGCCCAGACCGATGACGAGGCGCTTACGCATGGGTGTTTCTCCTTGGATGCGGCGCGGACGACGCGGTTGCGCGACGGGGCGCCGGTAGGGCGGTGGTGGGCTGGGCGCAGGCGCGTCGTGGCGCGTGCGCGGTGGCGGGTCGGCGGATCGGCTTAGCGCGGATCCGGGTCGCAGATGAAGTAGCCGTCGGCGTAGTTCTTGGTGAACTTGCCCCAGGAGGCATGGCTGCCATCGCAGTTGATGGCCTGGTAGCCGACCACCGCGCCATTGGCGTCGTAGTAGTAATAGAACTGGCCGGGGCCGGTCGGCCCGACCGCGGCGATCGCCGCGCCCATGGTCGCCGCGGCCAGCAAGCCGAGGGTCCAGGCGGTCTTCTTTCGCATCTTCCACTCCCTGTCGTCGAATGCGCCGGCGTCGTTGCCGGCGCTGCGACCGTAGGCAGAAAATTGTTTGCGCGCAGTGAGGCCGAAACTAAGATTTCGTGACTTTGTGACCGCGGTCCGCATGAGTATCGCGAATTGATTAGCCAGGCACATCGGCAGGGTGACGCCGGTGCGGCGCTTGCAACCGCGCCCGGCTTTGCTACTCTGCGCCTTCAGTCGCGGATTCCCATGCCAGCCGGCCCCGTCTCCCGACCCGTGTCAGATGCCGCTTTACCGCGGCCGCGTCGCCCAAGGTCCGTGCCTCTCAGGACCCGCTGGTAGCCGCATCCTGTTCCCGCAGTGCCGGCTCATAGGCTTTCCGCGCTCCCATCCCACGAATGGAGCTTGCGATGAAAGTACTGGCCTGCGATGGCATCCACGAAGACGGTTTGGCCCTGTTCCGCGAGGCGGGCTGGGACGTCGTCGTCGCCCCCGCCCCGATCAAAGATCCCGACGTGCTGGCCCTGGCGCTGGCCGATGTCGACGCCGTGCTGGTGCGTTCGGCCACCGCGGTGCCGGCCCAGGCCCTGCGCGAGGCCAAGCAGCTGCGCGTGATCGGCCGCGCCGGCGCCGGCGTGGACACCATCGACGTCGACGCCGCCACCGCGCGCGGTATCGCGGTGATGAACGCGCCCGACGGCAACACCCTGGCCGCGGCCGAGCACGCGATCTCGCTGCTGTTCGCCCTGGCCCGCCACATTCCGCGCGCCGACGCCGGCATGAAGGCCGGCGAGTGGCCCAAGGCCGGCCTGACCGGCTTCGAGCTGGAAGGCAAGAAGCTGGGCGTGATCGGCCTGGGCCGGATCGGCGGCACGGTCGCGCGCAAGGCCCAGGGCATCGGCATGGAAGTGGCCGCCTACGATCCCTTCCTGCCCGCGTCCGCCGCCGGCAAGGGCAGCGTGCCGCTCAAGACCCTGGACGAGCTGCTGGCCTGGGCCGACGTGGTCACCCTGCATATCCCGCGCACCAAGGAAACCACCAACCTGCTGTCGGAAGCGCGCATGCGCGCGATGAAGAAGGGCGCCTACCTGATCAACGCCGCGCGCGGCGGGCTGGTCGACGAGGCCGCGCTGCTGACCCTGCTGGATGAGGGCCACATCGCCGGCGCCGCGCTCGACACCTTCGCCACCGAGCCGCTGCAGGCCGACTCGCCGCTGCGCGCGAACGCCAAGCTGATCCTGACCCCGCACCTGGGCGCGTCCACCAGCGAAGCGCAGCAAGCGGTGAGCACGATCCTGGCCCGCCAGATCATCGACTTCGTCGCCACCGGCGCGGTCGCCGGCTGCGTCAACCTGCCGCCGCTGACCGCCGAGGCCGCGCGCGAGGTCGGGCCGTGGATGCCGCTGATGTCCTCGCTAGGCCGCCTGGCCGCGCGCCTGGTGCCGGCGCCGACGCGTCTGGAGATCACCTACGCCGGCCGCACCGATGCGCTCGACACGCGGCCGCTGTCGCGCCTGCTGGTGGCGGCCTTGCTCGGCACCGCCTCCGGCCGCGTCACCCCGGTCAACGCCCTGCAGGAAGCCGCCGCGCGCGGCCTGACCGTGGCCGAAACCTTGGGCGGCGACGGCGACGGTTTCGACCGCCTGCTCAAGCTGCGCGTGGTCGGCGAAAACCGCACCCGCGAGATCGAGGCGACCCTGCACCGCGGCCCGCGCGTGGTGCGCCTGGACGGCGTCGAGATCGAGTTCGACCCGCAGGCGCACGTGCTGCTGCTGCGCAACGAGGACCGCCCCGGCATGATCGGCCTGGTCGGCAGCCAGCTCGGCGCCGCCGGCGTCAACATCGTGAACTTCGCGCTGGGCGCGGCCGGCGACGGCCAGGCGCGCGCCGCGATCACGGTCGACAAGCCGGTCACCGAGGAGCAGCTGGCCACGCTGCGCGCGACCCCCGGCATCCTCTCGCTGGCGCAGGTCTGACATGCGCATCCTGCTGGCACGTCACGGAGAAACCCCCTGGAACGCCGAAGGCCGTTACCAGGGCCAGGAAGACATTCCGCTGTCGCCGATCGGCGAGGCGCAGGCGATCGCCCTGGGCGAACGCCTGCGCGAGGTCGAGATCGCACGCGCGGTGGCCTCGCCGCTGGTGCGCGCGCGCCGCACCGCCGAGCTCGCGCTGGGCGAGGCACGCGCGGCCACGCTGCAGTTGGATCCCGGCCTGATGGAGATCGCCCACGGTACTTGGGAAGGCCTGCTCGCCAGCGAAATCCGCGAGCGCGACGGCGAACGCCTGCAAGCCTGGCGCGATGCCCCGCATGAGGTGTTGATGCCCGGCGGCGAATCGATCCAGCATGTGCTCGATCGCGCCTGGCCCGCGTTCGCGCGCGCGACCGAGGGCCTGGGCGAGCACGACACCCTGCTGGTGGTCGCCCACGATGCGGTCAATCGCGTGCTGCTGTGCAAGGTGCTCGGCATTCCCTTGGTCAAGCTGTGGACCTTCCGCCAGGCGCCGACCACGCTCAACCTGCTCGAAGGCAACGACGTCGATCATCTGGACGTGGTCCGGCTCAACGATTGCAGCCATCACACCCTGTTGTTCGGCGAAGCGGTGCACCGCGCGTTGTAAGCTCGGGCCCGATGCCGCGTCCGCTCGGGCGCGGCATCGTTCCGCATCCGGGCCGACATAGGGAGCGTCATGAAATCAGGATCGCTGTTGGTCGCCTTGTTGCCGCTGGCCATGACGGCCGCGGCGCAATCGCCGGCCGCATCATCGGTCTCGCAATCGCCAGGCGAGACCGGGACCATGCCGGACGATTGCCCGGCCTACGATCCGGCATCGGCGCCGTCGCGGCAGCCGCCGACCTATCCGCCGGCGATGGCGGAGCAGGGTCTGTCCGGCGTCGCGATGCTGGTGCTGGCGATCGATCGCTGCGGACGGATCGCGGAAGCCCGCGTGGAACGCAGTTCCGGCTATCCCGAGTTCGACCAGGCCGCGCTGGAGGCGGCGATGCGCTGGCGGATGACGCCCGCCTATCGCGACGGCGAGGCCGTGACCAGCCGCGTGCGCCGGCCGGTGCGCTTCGAACTGCTGGAAGACTTGCCCTAGTCGCGGGATGCTGCGATTCCCGGCGGGGTCGTCGGACCGGCCCGGCTACGGCGCCAGGCAACGCAGATTCGTCGGCGGGTTGCCGCATATCGCATGGTTCGGCTCAACCATGGCGGGCGCCACGCCCCGCAGTACGACCAAGCGGTGCGTCGTGTCTCGTAGGCACACCCGAGGCCGCATGCTTCAATTAGGCCTCGCCGCGAGCGTGCGGCCAGACTTCGTCCAGGGGGATTCATGCGGGCTTTGTTCGCGGCGCTGTGCATTGCAGGTTCGGCGCTCGCGCCGGGTTCGGTTTTGGCCGATGAGGGCGCGCCGGCGATACCGACGGACTGCCCGCCGCCATCGCAACGGCCGCGGCCGCCGGCTCAGCCCCGCCCCGATATCAAAGAGCCCAAGACCGTGGTGCTGGTGATCGCTCTGGACCGTTGCGGCCAGGCCGGCGAGATCGTGGTCGAGCAAGGTTCGGGCATCGCCGCCCTGGACGAGGCGGCCAGCGAGGCCGCCAGGAGTTGGCGATTCAATCCGTCCCCCGAGGGGCCGAGCCGGGTGCGGGTGCCGGTAGAGTTTTTGCCCAGACAGGAGTCGACCGTGCCCGGCGCTGCCGAGCCGTCGCTCGACAAGCTGCGTGCGCAATACCAGGCGATGCAGGTTGCGCGCGTGGCCGCGCGCGCCGATCGCACGGTCGAGGGATTCATCCCCGATCCGCAGCCGCTGGCGCACGAGACCATTGCCGCCAGCCTGGCGATGCTGGAGCGCGAAGCCAAACTGCAGCCCGATTCGCCGCCGGGCACGCGGGTGTACGTGCGCGCCGACGGGCTGGACATCACCCAGTGGACGCTGTTCGACGAGGGCTGGGCGTTCGTGCCGGCCTTGATCCGGCAGCGCTTGGTCAGCGATGGCGGCAACGCCTTCATGCTCAGCCGCGGCCTGTGCGAAGCCAAGCGCGCGGGCGAATGCGCGCGCTTCGAGGACTTCATGCGCAGCATGCCGCGTCAGGAAACCCGGCCGCCGCCGCCGCCGCTTCCGCCCGAGTCCTGAGCGTTCGGGGGCGGCGTTGCCGCGTGCGTCGCGGTGGGCCGCGGCCGCCGCCGCGATCCCCCCGAGGCGGGTTCTGGGCGACAATAGCGCCATGCAACGCACGCTCGCCGACTGGCTGTCCCATATCGAACGCATCCACCCCAAGTCCATCGACATGGGGCTGGAACGCATCCGCGCCGTGGCCGCGCGCCTGGGCTTGAAACGCCCGGCGCGCAAGGTGATCACGGTCGGCGGCACCAACGGCAAGGGCTCCACGGTGGCTTTCATCGAGGCGATCGCGCGCGCCGCCGGCAAGCGCGTCGGCGCCTACACCTCGCCGCACCTGCTGGCCTACAACGAGCGCGTGCGTATCGACGGCCGCGACGCCGACGACGCGGCGCTGATCGCGGCCTTCGAGGCGATCGAGGCCGCGCGCCTGGACGGCGACGAGATCGCGCTGACCTATTTCGAGTACGGCACCCTGGCCGCGTTGTGGCTGTTCGAGCGCGCCAAGCTCGACCTGGCCATCCTCGAGGTCGGCCTGGGCGGGCGCCTGGACGCGACCAACCTGGTCGATCCCGACGTGGCGGTGATCACCACCGTCGATCTGGACCACCAGGACTATCTGGGCGACGACCGCGAGAGCATCGGCTACGAGAAGGCCGGCATCGCGCGCGGTTGGAAGCCGCTGGTGCTGGGCGACGACGATCCGCCGTCCAGCGTGCTGCGCCACGCCTACGCGATCGGCGCCTCGGCCGTGCGCGCGAACTGCGATTTCTTCTTCGAACCGCTGCCGGCCCAGATCGACGCCGAGCCGCAATGGCGTTGGCGCGAAGTCGGCTACCGCGCCGATCTGCCGATGCCGCGGCTGTCGGCGCCGGCGCAGTTGCGCAACGCCGCGGTCGCGATCGCCGCGCTGCGCGCGCTGGGCGGCGCGCCGAGCAAGGCCCAGATCGCCGAGGGCGTAGCGCGTGCGCACGTGCCGGGCCGCCTGCAGCGGTTCGAGCGCGACGGCGTGGACGTGCTGGTGGATGTCGGCCACAACCCGCAGGCTGCGCGCGAGCTCGCGGCCTGGCTGGCGGCCGCACCCGCCGCGGGCCGCGTGCGCGCGGTGTTCGCCGCGCTCGCCGACAAGGACGCCGCCGGCGTGGTCGCGGCGCTGGCCGATCGCGTGGACGAATGGCATCTGGCCGGTCTGGCCGACAACGGCCCGCGCGGCCTCGACGTGGACGCGTTCGCGCAGCGTCTGCAAGGCGGCGCGGCGGGCGAGGGCGAGCGTCATCCGGACGTCGCCGCCGCATTGAGCGCCGCACTCGCGCGCGCCGAAAGCGGCGATCGCATCCTGGTGTTCGGCTCCTTCCACACCGCCGCCGCCGCGCTGGAATTTCTGAGCGCTCGCTGAGGTCGGCTGCGGCGGTGTAGCCGAGTCGGCTGGTGCGGTCTTCGCAGCCGCACATCGATGCTGTGCTGCGTCATGGCGGACGGTTCTTGCAGGCGAAATTCGCCGAAAATGGCTCAAATCACGTGCGAATTGCATAATTTCTGTGCCCTAAACAAGCGCCCAAACACCGCCGTCGCATTCGCTGGATTTCGCGACCGCACTGTGGGGTAATCGGGCCGTAGCGTGCGTCTGGCCCATCGGGAGTGCGGCCAGGGATCTGGAATCGATCCGTTATCGACGCGAAGGGGCTAGTGACCATCGGTCGTGTTCCGCACGGAAGCATCACGAGGGCAGGCGCCTAGTCGGCCCGCGATCGCACGCGACTGAGGGAACAGTTATGGCCTGCAGAATGTGGTTGGCGTTCGTGTCCACGGTCTTGTTGTTCGCCGTGTCGTCGCCGGCGATCGCGCAGCCGCGCACAGGCGGTCCCGTGGCGACCTCGCCGACCAAGCCCGGCGCGTCGACGCAGATCGGTTGCAGCGACAAGACCCTGACCGCGCACGTGGTCGCGATAGATCACCCCATGGTGTTCAACCGGATCGGCGCCCAGAACGTCAACTGGATGATGTACGCGCTGCGCCACGACGTGATCGAGCGCTCTTCGGCCTACCCCTTGGACTACACCAAGCAGGGCGAAACCCTGTTCGCGTCGGTGAAGGAGAAAAGCAACAGCCGCGGCATCGCCTTGCGTCCCGACCTGCGGCCGCGACCGCTGGTGCTGCGGGTGGCGGCCGGCGAGTACCTGCTAGTGCGGTTCACCAACCTGCTCGAGCTCAAGAATCTGCAGCCGGGCGGTTCGGGCTCGACCAACAGCGGGCCGTTCAATTCCGAGCCCGATCCCTTGCCCGGCGTGGATCATCCGCTCGAGCACGCGGCCAAGGACGCGCCCGGCGGCGACGTGATCTACAACATCGACGACCAGGTCGCCAGCCGCAGCGTCGGCTTCCATCCGCAGGGCCTGGAGCCCGCGCCGTTCATCGACAGCGACAGTTCCTACGTCGGCGGCAACGCCGATAGCCTGGTCAAGCCCGGCGAAAGCCGCGACTACTGTTTCCATGCCCCCGCCGAGGGCGCGTTTCTGGTGTCCAACCCCGGCGCGGCCTTCGGCGGCGAAGGCTCGGCCGGCAACAGCGGCGTCGGCCTGTTCGGCACGATCGCGGTGCAGCCGCGCGGCGCCAGCTTCTATCGCGCCCAGGTCACGGAAGAGGAAATGCGGCTGGCGACCAAGGGCACGACGCCGACCGGGCAGCCCATCATCGACTACGAGGCGCTTTACCCCAACGATTGCGCTCAAAACGGCATCTGGTGCCGCGAAGGCAAGGCCGGTCAGCCGATCCTCAACATGGTCGCGCAGGGCGACCGCATCGCCACGTTCGAGGAAATCTACTACCCGCGTCGCCTGGCTCACGCCGACACCAACGCCATCGTGATGGGCACCGGTAGCGACGGCCGTTTCAGCGCCGATACCTATCCCTTGGAAAAGGCCGGGCGCCGCAATCCTTCGCTGCCCAACCGGCTGGAGCCGTTCCGCGAGTTCGTTTCCGTCTACCACGACGAAAACGCCGCAACCCAGGCCTTTCCGTACTTCTTCGAGCACCCGGAGCTGGGGCATACCCTGCACGGCGTTCGCGACGCCTTCATGATCAACTACGGTTCGGGCGGCATCGGCGCGGAGATCATCGCCAACCGCCTGCAGGCCGGGCCGATGCAGGATTGCATCGACTGCGCCTACGAGGAGTTCTTCCTGTCCTCGTTCGCGGTGGGCGATCCGGCGATGCTGGTCGACAGGCCGGTCAATCTGGCGATCGGCCGTTGCCAGCCCGAGTTCGTCGAGGCGCGCAAGCGCAAGGAACTGGGCCAGTCCTACGACCAGAGCCATGAAGATGGCTTTCAGAAGCACTGCGACTGGAAGGGCATGGGCGCTGCGGCGATCGCGCAGAAGGCCTATTACCCGCACGATCCGGCCAATGTGCATCACAGCTACATCGGCGATTTCGTCAAGTTCCGCAACGTGCATGCGGGCAAGGAACAGCACGTGTTCCACCTGCACAACCACCAGTGGCTGTTCAACCCCAACGACGACAACTCCAACTACATCGACGCGCAGGGCGTGGGTCCGGGGTCGGGCTATACCTACGAAATCGCATTCGGCGGTTCCGGCAACCGCAACAAGACTGTCGGCGATGCGGTGTTCCACTGCCACTTCTATCCGCATTTCGCCCAGGGCATGTGGTACATGTGGCGCAACCACGACGTCATGGAAACCGGCACGCCGCTCGCGGTCAGTCAGACCGGCAGCCTGTACCACGACAAGCCCTATGCCTTGATGGACGGCGAGCCGGCGAGTAAGGCGCGCGCGCTGCCCGACGGCGAGATCGTCGCCGGCACGCCGATCCCGGCCGTGGTGCCGCTGCCGGGCAAGGCGCTGCCGCCGATGCCCGCCGCCGTCAGCGTGGCGCCCAAGCAGACCGGCCTGGGGTCCAAGGCGGTGCTCGACGGCGTGTTCGACAGCAAGACCACCAATCCCGGCTATCCGTTCTGGATCGCCGGCGTGACCGAGCACTCGCGCTGGTCGTCTTCGATCGGCCATCGCCCAACCACGCCGCCGCTGGACATGAGCGCCAGCGCCGGCGGTTTCGACGGCGGCCTGCCGCGGCATGCCCTGGCCGGCTACGCCGAGGGCGGCAAGGACGAGTCCAAGCTGACCCGGCTGACCGCGGAAAAGCATCTCAAGCAGACCAAGCCGATCTACTTCGACGAGACCGGCACCGATCTGGAAAAAGTGGCGATGAAGTTCCATGCCACTCGCGAGCACCCGAGCCATCGCTACGACCGCAACGGCGTGACCTCCGCCGCCGCGTTCGTGGTCAACGGCGCCCCGGCGGTGCCGGGCGCGCCCTACAACGAACCCTGCATCGACGATCGCGGCAAACTGCTGACCGCCGGCGACGCCAGCGGCGAGTTCTTCGGCGGCGCCACGTTCGACGCGATGATCAAAGTCGGCGACGCGCTGCCCGGCGGGATCCAGTACGGCGCCAAGAATCCGCGCGTGTACAAGGGCGCCAACATCCAGCTCGACGTGGTGTTCAACAAGGTCGGCTATCACTACCCGCAGCAGCGCATCCTGACCCTGTGGGACGACGTGGTGCCGACGCTGGACAACAAGCGGCCGCCGGAGCCGCTGGTGCTGCGAATGAACACGTTCGATTGCGCCATGTATCAGCACACCAACCTGGTGCCCAAGGATTTCTACGCCGACGACTATCAGATCACCACGCCCACCGATGTGATCGGGCAGCACATCCATTTGCCGAAATGGGACCTGACCTCGGCCGACGGCAGCGCGAACGGCTGGAACTACGAGGACGGTACTTTCTCGCCCGGCGCCGTGCGCGAGCGCGTCTACGCGATCAATCAATGGAACGCGGCCCAGGCCAAGGCCGGCAAGCCGGTGGTGCCGAAGCCGGACGGCAGTACCACGCCGCTGGTGCCGGAGCCTCATCCGTATTTCGGCGCGCTCAGCGGCCATCAATTGGCCGATTGCCGCGCCAAATGGCTCAGCGTGGGCGGCGACTTCGAATCCTTCGAAAAGAACTGGGGCGCCTACCCGAAGGCTTGCGACTGGTTGGGCGCGCGCACCACCTTGCAGCGCTGGTTCTCCGACCCGCTGATCAACGCCGCCGGCGTGCATCGCGGGCTGGGCATCACTTTCACCCACGATCACCTCGGCCCGTCCACGCACCAGCAATTGGGCCTGTACGCGACCATGCTGACCGAGCCGCCGGGGTCGGAGTGGCGCCACAACGAGACCGGCGTGCTGTTGGGTTCGCGTAAGGCCGGCGCCCTGTTCGGCGCCAACAGCGACGGCGGCCCGACCAGCTGGCAGGCGACGATCACCGGGCCCAAGAGCGGCCGCATCGACGTCGACAAGGACGGTCGCGACGACGCCCACCGCGAATTCTTCCTGCAATTCGGCGATTTCCAGCACGCCTACCAGAAGGGCGTCTACGTCGGCGTCACCGCCAAGGGGGTGCCGTACAAGTACGACGCCAGCGCCACGGTCGGCCCGCAGCACTATCGTCAGGCGATCCACCCGTCGGTGCGCAAACCGGCCAGTACCGTGCGCGACATCGTCAAATACGATTCGCATTGCCCGGGTGGCGAGGGCTCGCAGACCCTGCCCGGCGCGGTGTACTCGGCCCAGGGCAAGGTGCCGCGCCCGTGTCCGGAAGCCATCTCGGCCGACGACGTCGGCATGATGGTGGTCAACTACCGCAACGAGCCGGTCGGCGCGCGCGTGTACGACCCCAACAGCAAGAGTCAGGCCGCCGGCTACGCGGGCGATCTGTCCTATGCCTTCCAGACCCGCACCGATCGCAGATGGAGCGACCTCAACAGCCAACTGGGCAGCACGCCGTATCCGGCGCTGACCAACCACGTGCTCAAGGGCGACCCGTTCACGCCGATCATGCGCGCGTATTCGGGCGACCTGATCCGGGTCAAGGTCCAGGCCGGTTCGCACGAGCACGAACACAACGCGACCATCAACGGACTGACCTGGTTGCAGGGCGGCTCCGGTTTCGGTCAGGCGCCGCACTCGGGCTGGCGCGGTTCGCAAAACGCCGGATTGTCGGAGCAGTTCACCTTCGCGACGCGGATCACCGACTACGCGACGATCAACAACCTCACCGACCGCCTGTACGCCATCGACAGCAGTCAGGACGGCTTGTGGAGCGGCGTGTGGGGGGTGCTGCGCAGCGGCAACCGCCGCGACTCGCGCAGCGACGTCCTGCATACCCTGCCCAGCAATCCGCGCCCGACGCTGTTGCGGCCCGGGCTGGGGCTGGTGCGGTACAACGACTGTCCGTCCGACGCCCCGCTGCGCATCTACCGGGTCGCGGCGGTGTTGGCCAATCAGGCCCTGGACAAGCCCAGCGGCACCAGCTTCCCGTCCGGCGGCGCCAGTGGCCTGAACGGCAGCGGCGGCACCTTGGTCTACAACCCGCGCACCACCGCGATCACGATCGCGGCGGTCGACGAAAAGGGCAATCCGACCGGTCTCAGGCATAGCTACGGCACCGGTCCGCTGCACGATCCGACCGCGGTGATGTTCGTGCGCGAAGAGGATCTGGATGCGCGCGGCAAACTGCGCGCGGGCGTGCCGGTGGAGCCGTTGGTGTTGCGTGCGGGCGCGGGCGAATGCGTGCAGGTGGTGTTGAGCAACCGTCTGCCGCGCAACCGCTTGCTGCGTTCGACCAGCCCGATGCCGGACCTGGACGGTTACAGCTCGCTGTCGGGCATCGTGCCGCGGGACCCGGGCTCGGCGACGTCCGACATGACCACCTTCAACAACAACCATTTGCGCCCGTCGAACCGCATCGGCCTGCATCCGCAGATGGTCCATTACGACGTCCAGGCCTACGACGGCAGCGCGGTCGGTGTGAACAAGACTTCGCTGGCCGAGCCGGGCACGTCCTATGTCTACCAGTGGTACGCCGGCCAGCTCGAGACGGTGGCTTCGGCCGAGCAATGCCCGGCCGAAGCGCTGAGCGCGGACTATGCCGAGCTGAGCGTGTTCCCGGAAAATCCGACCTTGCGGCCGCTCAATCAGATCTACGACGCACCCGCCTTCGACCGTATCGCCAGCAGCCTGATCGCCGACACCGTCAGCAGCGAAAGCCGCAGCATTTCGCCCGAAGCGCCCGAGGTGAGCAAGGTCAGCGCCGAGCTGCGGGCCTTGCCGAGCGTCGCGGCCTGTCTCGAAACCGTGCCCAGCGCGGAGACGGCGGCCAAGATGGGCGCGTCCCGCGATGACGAGCAACTGGCGTCGATCGAGTCGCTGCGCGATCCCAGCGGCAGCGCCGCCGTCGCCGACGACCCGATCGACGAAGCGCCGTTGATCGTGGATCCGCAAGCCAAGGCGCAACTGGTCTACGACCGTTCCGCGCGCTTGCAGGCGCGTCAGACCTGCGTCGGCGCGCAGGTCGGGCGCGATATGCAGGCTTCGATCTACGACCATCTGGTCAAGGACTCCGACGCCGCCGAACTGCTGCAACCGCCGCCGGCCGAACGGCAGAGCCTCGGCACCGCGCAGGCCCAGGCGACGGCGCCGGAAACCCTGGAGTCGCGCGCGCAGGCGCTGTCGCAAAAATTGACCGCGAGTTTCCTATACCAATTGCCCGAAGCCGACGACGACGGCGATTTCGCCGCCGCCTTCGCCTGGCGCGACGAGGTCTACCCGGCGTTGAGCGCGGATACCACCCGCCTGGCGGCCTTGGGCGGGCGCTGCCGATTCGTTCCGGTCGAGTTCGGCGGCAGCAACCTCTCGCCGCCCGACCGCATCAAGCAGGGCCAGAAGGCCGCGGTCGGCGCTCTGATCGTCGAGCCGCAGGGTTCGCGCTGGTCCGAGTACCGGGACGACGCCGCGATCGACCGCCAGAACCCCGGCGCCACCCAGCAGAACCGGCGCGCCACGCGCGCGTCGGCGACGGTGACCTATCCGGTGACCGGCGGCCTTCGACCGATCTATCGCGGCATGCGCGACATGGCGATCGTGCATCAGAAGGGGCTCAACTTCCGCTATGCGAAGGGCGATGCGGTCGCCAACCTGGCGGCCGAGCGCGAGGACCTGCAATCGCCCAATCTGACCGCGCCGGAGGACGCGCACGATTCCGGTCACATGGCGATCAACTACGGCAGCGAGCCGCTGTGGTTCCGCTTCGGTCTGGCGCCGGATGCGCCATTCGGGCGCCTGGGCTTCGGCGGCGTGGACCATGCCTGGCAGGCATTCTCGAATCAGTGCTGCGACAACGGCGGCAGCGCGGCCACCGCGCAAACTTCCGTGGGCGAGCCCTACGTGCCGATCATGCTCACCAGTCCGGGCGCGGAGACGCGCTTGCGGGTGCTGATGCCGACCGGCGTCGGCCGCGCGACCACCTTCAGCCAGCACGGACATGCGTGGCCGCGCGACCCCTACCTGGCCGAGAACGTCGACGCCGCGCGACTGCCCGTGGGCGGTTCGGCCAATACCTGGGGAATCGCGGCGAAATGCATCGGCGACAATCCGCTGCAGATGGCGCTGGGCGGGCAGGAGAGCGTGAGTCCGATGGCGCATTTCGACGTCGTGCTGGCGTCGGCGGGCGGCAAGGATAGAACCACCGGCGATTTCCTGTGGCGCGACATGGGCGGGTTCGGCATCAGCAACGGCTTGTGGGGCGTGCTGCGAGTTTCAGAAAAATCCAAGCTGCAGTCCGCCTTGCCCCTGCGCGAAAGTTGCTTATGACGAGAGTCCGCGGAAGGGGCTGGCGGTGCGCGCTGGCCCTGTTGTTGTGCTCCTCGGCGCAGGCGGCCGAGCCTTACCTCGACCGCAGCCTGGAGAGCGAGGGCCTGTCGTTGCGGGTGCGGATCGAACCCGAGCCGACGGAGGGATCGCAGACCGGCGTGGGCCCGCGTCGCGGCATCGCGGCCGCGGCCGCGCCCAAGGCCGGCGACACCGTGCGCCTGAGCATCGACATCGAACGCCTCGCCGACGGCGAGGCGTTGTCCAATCTGGGCATCGGCGCCTGGCTGGACCGGGAGACCTCGGTGATGTCCGGCGCGGTACCCGCCTGCGGTCAGCGGGTCTCGGCGATTCTCGGCGGCGGCCTGATGCAGCGCCCGCTGGTGGATCTCACCGGTTACTACGTGCTCACGCTGGATGCCGAGGGCAGCGTCTCGGCGCTCGATCCGGCGGTCCAGTTCGCCGGCCGAACCAGCCTGTACGCCGCGGTACAACTGGGCGGGGTGCCGTTCGATTGGGTCAAGAGCGGCGACGACCGCTGGCTGTTCGTGGCGTTGCCCGAACGCCGGCAGGTGGCGGTGGTTGATCTGCAAACCTTCAAGATCCGCCAACGCATCGATCTGTCTGGTAAGCCCACGCGCCTGGCGCTGCAGCCCGACGGCCAGGTGCTGTGGGTAGCGCAGCGCGGCGAGGCCGGCGGCGAAGGCGAGCGCATCGATCTTATCGCGGTCGGCGACGGCCGCCGCGTCGGCGGCATGGCGCTCGCGCCCGGACATCACGAAATCGCCTTCAGCGACGAAGGGCGCTACGGCTATGTCAGCAGCCGCGATACAGGCGCCGTGGCAGTCATCGACAACGCGTCCGGCCAGCGCCTGCGCGAGGTCGAGCTGGGCGGCCAGTTGCTGTCGCTGGCGTATCTGCCCGGGCAGTCGAGCCTGTGGGCGATCGACGGCGAGCGCGGCGTGGTGCATCGCCTGAACGCGCAAGGCGCGCAGATCGACCGCATCGCGCTCGAGCCCGGCCTGGGGCCGGCGCGTGCGACGCCGGACGGCCGTTACGTGCTGATCGTCAATCCTTCGCAGCATCGTCTGCACGTACTCGACGCCGCCGATGGCGCGGTGCTGCATTCGCCGACGATCTCCGGGCGGCCCTACGATCTGTTCTTCAGCCGCAACTACGTCTATGTGCGCTCGCTCGACATCGAGCAGTTGGCGATGATCGGCTTGTCCAGCCTGGGCGATGCGCCGGTGCTGCAGTACATCCCGGTCGGCGCCAAGGGGATCGGCGCCACCCCCGCGTTGCCGGTCGCTTCCAGCATGAGCGAGAACATGGAAGGCGCGGGCGCCTTCATCGCCGCGCCCGGCGAGCGCACCGTCTACCACTACATGGAAGGCATGAACGCGCCCGACAGCGGTATCCGCACCTACGGCCATACGCCGTTGGCGGTGGCGATCAGTCGGCGCGGCCTGCGCGAAACCGGGCGCGGTCGTTACACCACGAGCTTCAAAGTGCCTTCGCAAGGGCGCATGGTGCTGGCGCTGGCGACCGAATCGCCGCGCGTGCGCGAATGCCTGGCCTGGACGGTCGCCGCTGGCGCGCCGGCGAAGGAGGCCGCGTGGTCGCTGCAATGGCTGGAGCAACCGGCAGGCGGGGTGCGCCGCGGCCAAGCGGTCGAATTCCTGGTGCGACTGAGCGCGGCGCGCGGCGCGCAGGTGCCGGATCCTGCCCGGTTCTCGGCCTGGGTCGTGTCCGGCGGCGGCGGTATCGCCCAGCAATGGCCCTTGTTGCCGACCGCGCGCGCCGGCGAGTACCGGATTTCCGGCCGGGTCGACGCGCCCGGCGGTTACTACGTGCACGTGCGCGACGCCGCGGGGTCGGCGACGCGTCTGTCGGCGTTGCCGGCATCGTTGATCGTGGAGTGAGCGATATGCGAGGAAACACCGAATGAACCCGACCACGAGAGCGCCGGCCCGTGCGCGGCGGCGCGGCGCGCGCGTGGCGCGATGGGCGCTGGCCTGCTGGATGGTGGTCTGCCTGCCGGTGCCCGCGCAGGACGATCCGCATGCCGCGCATCGCGCGGCGCTGGCTCGCGCGCAGGGGGCGTCGCCGACCCGCGTGGCCTTGCCCGGAACGCGACTGAGCATGCGCGACGGCAGCGCCGTGCGCCTGCAAGCGGACAGCTTCGACGACCGCATCGTCGTGATCGATTTCGTCTTCACCCAATGCACCACGATCTGCCCGGCGCTGACCGCGGTGATGGCGTCGGTGCAGCGCGGCCTGGAGCCCGGCGCCGACGATTGGCTGCTGGTGTCGGTCTCGGTCGACCCGGCGCACGACACGCCGGCGCGCATGGATGCCTACGCGCGCAATGTCGGCGCCGGGCGCAACTGGTGGTGGTTGACCGGCGCTGGCGGCGAGGTCGACCGCAGCCTGCGCGCATTCGGCTTGCCGCCCGGCAGGCCGCAGGACCATGCGCCGATGGTGCTGGTCGGGCACCCCGCGAGCGGCCAGTGGCTGCGCTGGGTCGGCATGCCGTCGCCGAAGCAATTGCTGGCCGCGGTCGCATCCTTGCGCGCCTCCGCAACTCGGCCCGGGCCGCAGAGGACCGCGCATGCGCAGCCTTGAGCGCTATCTGGCCTCGGCCGCCGTTTGCATCGCCTTGGCGTGGCCGCTGTACGCCCACAGCGCCGACACGGGCGCGGACGCGGCCAAGGCGGAACGCGCGCGCGCCTACTTCAGCGATGCCGTGCTGGTGGACCAGGACGGCAAACGGCAGCGCTTCTACAGCGACTTGCTCGGCGATCGCGTGGTGCTGATCAACGTAGTGTTCACGCGTTGTCCCAGCGCCTGCCCGCTCATGACCCAGCGCCTGAAGCAGGTGCGCGCCGAACTCGGCGACCGCTTCGGCAGGGACATACGGTTCCTGTCGCTGTCGGTCGATCCGGCCTACGACACTCCGGCGGCGATGAAGGCCTTCGCCGCCAAGCAGGGTGCGGACGAGCCGGGCTGGCGCTTTCTGGTCGCCGATCCGGACACCATGAAGCAGGTTCTGGGCAAGCTCGGTCAATGGTCCGACAACGCCGAAGACCATTCGACCCTGCTGATCGCCGGCAATGCCGCGCGCGCGCACTGGACCAAACTGCGTCCGGACGCGTCGCCGCAACGGATCGCGGCCGATCTGGAACGCCTGCGCGCGGGCCCCTGAAGCATGCGTCGATTCCTGCCGCTCGCAGTGTTGGCGGGCCTGAGCGCATGGTTCGGCATCGCCTGGTGCGTCGAGAGCGACCTGGGCCGTGCGATCTATTCGATCGGCGCGGGCCGCGACGGTCGCGAAATCGGCGGCCGTATCGGCGCGGACGGCGGCCTGCGCATGCAGGGCGGCGCGGTCGCGTGCGGCAACTGCCACGGCCAGGACGGCCGTGGCGGCGGCGAAGGCTGGCTGCAGGCGCCCGATCTGCGCTGGTTCGCGCTGAGCAAACCGCACGGCCGGCTGCGCAGCGACGGCAGCACCCGGCCCGCCTACGATCGCGCGTCGCTCGCGCGCGCGCTGCGCGGCGGGATCGCGCCGGACGACGTCGCCTTGGACAGCGCCATGCCGCGCTACGACCTGGCCGAGGACGAAATCGATGCGCTGATCGCGCACCTGCGCACGCTGGACGGCGCGGGATCGGCGCCGGTGCCGCCGGCGCTGGTCGTGTTGGCGCCGGAGCGCGGGCAGGGTGCGGCGACGCGCCTGCTGGACGGGTTGCGGCGTTGCACGGTCGCAGGCGAGCGGATGCCGGCCCTGACCGTGTTGCGCTACGCGAGCTTCGACGACGCGCTCGCGCAGCTGCAGGCGATGGAGCAGGCCGGTACCGTGGCGGCGGTGTTCGCACCGTACTTGCCGGCGGTGGAGTCCGCCTATGCGCGTGCGCCGTTCCAGCGCAGCTTGCCGACGTTGCTGCCGATCGCCCTGGACGGTCTGGAGGCGGCGCCCGACGCGTCCTTGTTGTTCCGTCTGCCGTCGTTGCGCGCGCAAGCGCACGCCTTGCTGCGCGCCTTGCCCGCGCGTAGCGGCGGAACGCTGATCATCCAGGCCGGCGCCGGCCAGGCCCTGGCCGAAGAGCTGGGCGATGCCGCGCAGGCGCGCGGTTGGCGGGTCGGCCTGACGACGGACGCGCAAGCCGCGTCGGCGGCCGATGCGGTGCTGGTCTTGATGCCGTTGACGGCGCCCGCACCCGTGCCGGTACCCGCTATCGACCGCGCGACGACCCTGTTGGTGCCGGCTTTGTTCATGGATCCATCCGCGGCGGAAGCCTGGCGGGCGCGCGGCGCGCGCGTACGCCTCGCGTTCCCGTATCCGCCGCGCAGCCAGGCCCTTGCGGGCCGCTGGATCGGTCCCGAACAGGCTTGGACGGCCTTGGCCTGCGAACTGCTGACCCGCCTGCCGCCGATGCCGCGCTCGCGCGAGGCCTTGCCCGCGTGGCGCGCGCAGCTCCCGGCGATGGCGCCGCTGCGGCTGGACGCCTGGTTCGAGCTGCCGGCACGTTCCGATTTCGACGACGAAGTCGGCCGCGTCGCGTTGATGGAGTGGCCCGAGCGCGCCGATCCTGAGGAACCGCGGTAGCGCTGCGGGGGTAGGCGAGGCCGCGGCCGTCGCTGCGTGGCGGCAGGCGTCTGCCGCGCCCAGTCGTTCGGTATGCGCCGAACCGGTCGGTTTCGGCTTGTCGCTACGCGCGCGCAGCGGCGACACTAGCGCCGAGG
This sequence comes from Lysobacter sp. Root604, assembly GCF_001427505.1. NCBI lineage: Bacteria > Pseudomonadati > Pseudomonadota > Gammaproteobacteria > Lysobacterales > Lysobacteraceae > Lysobacter > Lysobacter sp. Root604. The sequence goes on from NZ_LMGS01000001.1 coordinate 90,475, forward strand.
GCGTGGGGACGCCCGCTCATGGGGAATTCGAATGTGGAAGTGGATGCTGGTCGGCCTGATGGCCGTCGCGGCGGGCGCGCATGCCCAGGAAACGACGGACGCCGAGCGTAAGGCGGCCGAGCAGCAGATCGCGCAGGTCGTGCAATCGCTGCAGTATCACGACGGCCAGATCGCCGTGGCCAAGGCGCAGGCGCATCTGAACCTGGGCAAGGAGTTCCGCTATCTGGACTCGGCCGACGCGCGCAAGGTGCTGGAGCAGTTGTGGGGCAATCCGCCCGATGCCGATGTGCTGGGCATGGTCGTGCCGCGCGACGGCGATCTGCTCGGCGATCAGGGCTGGGCGGTGGTGGTGACCTATGCCGACGAGGGCTACGTGTCCGACGAGGACGCGGCCAAGATCGACTATGCGCAGATGCTGCAGGACATGAAGGACGAGGCCAAAGAAGGCAGCAAGGAGCGGCGCGAAGCCGGCTACGGCGGCATCGAGCTGGTCGGCTGGGCCGAACCGCCGCATTACGATGCCGGCGCCAAGAAGCTGTACTGGGCCAAGGAACTCGCGTTCGAAGGCAGCCAGAACCACACCCTCAATTACGACATCCGTGTGCTCGGCCGTCGCGGCTATCTCAGCCTCAACGCCGTGGCCGGCATGGGCGAGCTCGGTCAGGTCCGCACCGGCATGCAGCAGTTGCTGCCCGCGGTCGAATTCGACCAGGGCGCGCGCTACGCCGATTACGACGCCAGCACCGACAAGACCGCGGCCTACGGGCTGGCGGCGCTGGTCGGCGGCGGCATCGCCGCCAAGGCCGGCCTGTTCGGCAAGATCGGCGCCTTGCTGCTGGGCCTGAAGAAGCTGTTGATCCCGCTGGTGCTGGTGATCGGCGCCTTCTTCGGCAAGATCCTGAGCTTCTTCCGTCGCGGCAAGAAGGACGGCGACAGCGGCGTGGTCAGCTGACCCCACGCCTGCGCATGCGCGGGCCGACCGGTCCGCGCATGCGCATAGCCCGTCGCTACGGGCTTGGCGACGCAATCGGGCAGGTCGCGCGGGCCGCGCGCGGGCGCTACCTGAATGCCATGCGTGCCGTAAACGCCGGCTCGACTGCCAAGCGGCGCTATAATTCGCGCCGGCACCCGACTCAGCGAGCGATCGAGTAGCGATGGAACCTGCCCTGAAACAGCGACTGATCGGTGCGGCGGTATTGGTCGCGCTGGCGGTGATCTTCCTGCCCATGCTGATCAAGGGACCGGCGCCGGAAAGCAGCGCCTCCGACGTCCCGCTCAATTTGCCCGAACAGCCCGAAGGCCAGTTCGAGACCCGCGAACTGCCCTTGGTGACGCCGGGCGATGCGCCCAACGGCGGCGCCCTCGGCCTGTCGCCGGCCGCCTCCGGCGCCCAGGGCGAGACCCTGCCGACCGTGGACACCGCGGCCGAAGCCGCCAAGACCGCCGCTAGCGGCGCGATGCCGGCCGCCACCGCGGGCGGCGATTTCGCCGTCAGCTTCGGCAGCTACGCCAGCAGCGGCGACGCCGACCGGGTGGTCGCGGCCCTGCAAGGCGCGCAGCTGCCGGGCTATCAGGAAGCCGTGCCGGGCAACGGCCGCACCCTCTATCGCGTGCGCATCGGGCCCTACGGCTCGCGCGCGGACGCTGAAACCGCGCGCCTGGCCTCGACCAAGGTGCGCAACGACATCAGCGCCAAGGTGGTGACCCTGGACGCCGACGCGACGCCGGCCGCCAGCGCCTCGGCCTCGCAGCCGGTCGCGACCGCGGCGCCGACGGTGTCGGCCGCGGTACCGCTGAGCGACAGCCGCACCGCCGCCAAGCCGGCCGCGTTGCCGCCCGAGCCGGCCAAACCCGCCGCGAGCAAGCCCGAGCCGGCCAAGCCGGTCGTTGCGCCGGCCAAGCCGCCGGTCGCGGCCGCCAAACCCGCCGTAGAACCGACCAAGCCCGCGGTGGCCCCGCCGGCGCCGACCAAGCCGGCCGCCAGCAACACCGGCTTCGCGGTCCAGTTGGGCGCGTTCGGCAGCGCCGACGAGGCCAACAAGCTGCGCGATCGCGCGCGCGCGGCCGGGTTCAGCGCCTTCGTGGAACAGGTCCGTACCGACAAGGGCACGCTCAGCCGCGTGCGCCTGGGTCCGGTCGCCAACCGTGCCGACGCCGACAAGCTGAAAAGCCAGGCCGCGGCCAAGATCGGCGTCGACGGCATCGTCCGTCCGCATCCCTGAGCGAGGTCGCGATGGGCGCCGCCGACTTGATTCTGCTGGCGGTGGTCGCGATATCGGCGCTGTTGGGGCTGATGCGCGGTTTCATCGGCGTGGTCGCTTCGCTGGCGGCCTGGGTGCTGGCCGGCTGGGCCGCGTTCGGTTTCGGCGGCAGCGCCGCCTTGATGCTGTCGGACAACGGCGCGCCGGGACTGGGCGAGATGTTCGGCGGCTACGCGCTGTGTTTCCTCGGCGTGTTGGTCACGGTCTGGGTCGTCGGCTACGTGGCCAAGCGCATGGTCCACGAGTCCGGTTTGTCGGGCGTCGATCGGGCGATGGGCTTCGTGGTCGGCGTCGCGCGCGGCGCCCTGATCGCCAGCATGCTGGTGATGCTGGTCGGTTTCACCCCGCTCGCGCACCGGCGCGAGTGGCGCTCGGCAACGCTGGTGCCCTTGTTCGTGCCCGGCGCGCACATGGTGCGCAGCTGGATGCCCGACTGGGCCGGCCGGGCCATGGATTTCAGCGGCGGCGCGCCGGCCTGGATGCCGTCGTTGCCCAAGCTGGATTTGAACATGCAGGGCCTGCCGGGCCTGGGCAGCGGCAACGGCCAGTCTTATGGCCAGGACGTGCTGCCCATTCTCAACGCCGGCGTACTGCCCTTGCTCAAGGGCGCGGGCCTGAAGGACCCGCTGCCAGGAGGCACGCCATCGCAGGATGCGCCGCAGGGCGATCCGCTCGAAGTCGCGCCTCGCTCGAAGCGCGACGAAACCCTGCCCGTGCCGGTCGAGCAGGACGAAGCCTTCGTGATGTAACTCCACGCAACAGCCTTAGGACTCAGAATCATGTGCGGCATACTTGGCATCGTCGGCCATAACGACGTCGCGGCCCAGCTTTACGACGGCCTTACCGTGCTCCAGCATCGCGGCCAGGACGCGGCGGGCATCGCCACCGCCGACGGCGCCAAGCTGCGCGTGCACAAGGGCAACGGCCTGGTCAGCGACGTGTTCGACGAGAAGGCGATGCGCCTGCTCGATGGCCGGGTCGGCATCGGCCATTGCCGCTATCCCACCGCCGGCAGCGAGGGCTCCGACGAAGCCCAGCCGTTCTACGTGAATTCGCCGTTCGGCATCGCGCTGGCCCACAACGGCAACCTGATCAACACCGACGCGCTGCGCCGCGACGTGTTCGAACAGGACCGCCGCAACGTCAACACCGAATCCGATTCCGAAGTGCTGCTCAACGTGTTCGCGCACGAGCTGGACATGCAGCGCGGGCTGACCCCGGAAGCCGCGTTCAAGGCCATCGAGGGCGTGCACCGGCGTTGCGTCGGCGGTTACGCCGTGGTCGCGATCGTGCTCGGCCTGGGCCTGGTCGCGTTCCGCGATCCCAACGGCATCCGTCCGCTGGTGCTGGGCAAGCGCCACAGCGGCGGCCAGGACGAGTACGCGATCGCGTCGGAGTCGGTGGCGCTGGACCTGCTGGGCTTCGAGCGCGTGCGCGACGTGCGCCCGGGCGAGGGCATCGTGGTCACGCCGCGCGGCGAGCTGTACACCCAGATGTGCGCCGAGCCGCGCCAGCACGCGCCGTGCATCTTCGAGTTCGTCTACTTCGCGCGTCCGGATTCGATGATGGACGATGTCTCGGTGCACAAGGCGCGCATGCGTATGGGTCAGACCCTGGGCGAGAAGATCCTGCGCCTGCGTCCGGACCACGACATCGACGTGGTGATCCCGATCCCCGACACCTCGCGCGACGCCGCCCTGGAAATCTCCAACGTGCTGGGCGTGAAGTACCGCGAGGGCTTCATCAAGAACCGCTACGTCGGCCGTACCTTCATCATGCCGGGCCAGGGCGAGCGCGCGAAATCGGTGCGCCGCAAGCTCAATCCGATTCCGCTGGAGTTCCGCAACCGGGTGGTGCTGCTGGTCGACGACTCGATCGTGCGCGGTACCACCTCCAAGCAGATCGTGCAGATGGCGCGCGACGCCGGCGCGCGCAAGGTCTATCTGGCCTCGGCCGCGCCCGCGGTGCGCTACCCGAACATCTACGGCATCGATATGCCCTCGGCCGACGAATTGGTCGCGCACGATCGCACCGACGACGAAGTGCAGACCCTGCTCGGCTGCGACTGGTTGATCTACCAGGATCTGGACGCGCTGGAGCAGGCGGTGTCGGGCCCGAAGCACCGCATCGATCATTTCGACTCGTCCTGCTTCAACGGCGAGTACGTGACCGGTATCGAGCCGGGCTACTTCGAGCGTCTGCAGCAGCTGCGCTCCGACGACGCCAAGAAGACCCGCCGGGTCTCGTGAGCCCCCCGCTTTTCGCTCCGGCTTTTCCCCCCTTTGCAAAAGGGGGGCAGGGGGGATTTGCTGTTGCTCGTACCGCCGCCCCGGCCGGCTGACCCGTGCCCAGCCTGTACGACGCCGCGCGCGCCTGCCTGGACGCCGCCACGCCCGAGGACAAGGTCGCCGCGACCTTCGCCGCCGCCGACGCCTACGCGCGCGGCGAGCTGACCACGCCGGACGACGCGCCGGCGCCGGATCCGATCCGCATGCCCGGCCGCCCCGAGCGGCCCTGGCTGGTGCATCCGCGCGACCTGCCCAAGCGCGGTTTCGGTACCCAGGAGGGGCGCGCGGCGTTCGTGCACGCGATCGCGCATATCGAATTCAACGCCATCGACCTGGCCTGGGACGCGGTCTACCGTTTCCGCGGCCTGCCGGCGCGGTTCTACGCCGACTGGGTGAGCGTGGCCAGGGACGAGGCGCGCCACTTCGCGCTGTTGCGCGCGCGCCTGCGCGAGCTGGGCTACGACTACGGCGATTTCGACGCCCACAACGGCCTGTGGGAAATGGCCGAGAAGACCGCCCACGACGGACTGTCGCGCATGGCCCTGGTGCCGCGCGTGCTGGAGGCGCGCGGCCTGGACGTGACGCCGGGCATGATCGTCAAGCTGCGCTCGCTGGGCGATACCGCCACGGTCGCGATCCTGGAAACGATCCTGCGCGAGGAAGTCGCGCACGTCGCCGCCGGCTCGCATTGGTTCCGCTGGTACTGCGAACGCGAGGGCATCGAACCCGGCCCGCGCTTCCGCGAACTGCTGGCCGAGTACGCGCGCGCCGTGCTCTACGGCCCGTTCAATTTCGAAGCGCGCAGCGCGGCCGGCTTCGACGACGAGGAGCTGCGCATGCTCGAGGCCTTCGTCCAGCGTTGAGCATGCCCTGATCCGCGTCGCGGGCCCTCCAGGGGCTCGCTGCTGCAACAGGGGCGCGCGCGGGGCCGCCTGTCAGGACGGAGGCCACCCGGGCACGCCTCAACCCACCCGCACCAGCACCCAGCGTTGCGCGTAGGCGTTGTTGATCGAGAGGCTGTCGTAGTGGTGGTAGAGCTTGACCGGGCTGCCGTTCTCCTGGCGAGCGCCGAACACGTCCAGCACCGAGTGCGGCGCGTGCTTGGGACTGATCCGGAGCAGGCCGACGTCCAGGCGCCGGCTGTCCGGGTCCTCGCCCATGCGCTCGAACTTCCACAGCTGATCGTTGCGGCCGTTCACGGCTTCGATCGCGATCGCGCTGCCGTCGGCGGTGCCGCCGTCAACCACGGTCAGCGCCTTTTCCGGAGCGCTCAGCGCATGCAGGCGATAGTAGCCGCCGCCGACGTTGTGCACGCGCCAGCGCTGCCCGCTTTCGGTCGGCATCGGCGCCATGCCGGGCAGGGTGGGCATGCCGGGCCAAAGCGGGGGCAGGTCGGTCAGGGCTTGGCAGATGCCGACATCGCGCCCGCCGACCAGCACGGTCAGGCGGCTGTTCAGGGCCAGTCGCGGCCGCAGTTCGTAGATGGCATCGTCGCGCAGGCTTTCGCTGGGATTGGCGCTGACGATGGCGGCGATCAAGTCGTGGTACATGCCGCCGGTGAACTGCTCCGGATAGTCCATGGGCACGATGCCATAGCGTCCCGGCGCGGCGGCGCGAAAGAACCGGTAGAGCTTGGGGTTGGTGGTTTCGGCCAGGGTGATCGGCCAGACCGTGCCGGTGCCGCTGGCGAAGTTGATGAACAGCTTGCGTTTGTCTGGGTCGCGCACCGCGTCCGACAAGGCCCGCTCGATGTAGACGTCGAACTTGCTGGCGCGGTTGAAGTGCGAGTAGATCTTGTATTCGTCCTGCACGTCGAAGAGGACGCCGTCGGCGTTGAGGTGTCGGAACGGGCAGTTGTCCGGCCAGTAGGTGGCGTCGATGCCGATCGCGCCGGGTTGGTAGCGGCGCAGCAACACGATCTTGCGCCTGACCTCGCCCAGCTTGGGCACCGTCTTGCCGGTGTGCCAGAACTCGCGGCTGCCGGAATGGGCGATGCTGGCCGCGAACAGGTCGGCGAAGGCCTGGTCGTGATGGCCCGGCTGCTCGTTCTTGACCGACATCACGATGCATTCGAAGTTGTGCGCGGCCAGGAAGCGCTCGCAGACGCCCAGCACATAGTCGAACGTGCGCTCCATGTCGGACGAGCCGTGGCACAGCCGCAGCACCGGCGGCGACACCGCGTTGTCGTAGCGCAAGCGTATGTCGAGAAAGCGGATGCCTTGCCGCAGCTGGGTTTCGATATCCAGGTCCTGGCAGCGGGTCCAGCCCTCTTTCATGCCGATGTCGCTGCGGTACAGCGCGGTTACGCTGTCGTGGGTGCCGGGGATGCTGAGCTCGGACAGGTAGCGGCTGTCGTCGACGTATCGCATCCAATCGGTGACGACGGCGCGCGAGGCATTGGGCATGGCGGACTCCGGGGCTGTCGGATGCTGCGATGGTTCCGCGCGCGATCGGGCGCGGCAATCGCCGAAATCAGGTAGGCCGCAGGCGTATCGCCGCGCCGCGCGTGCGCCCGCTGTCTGTGGGAGCGGCGTAAGCCGCGATGGAACCCACTTGCGACGCGAGCCGGAAGCACGTCGGCATTCGATCGCGGCTTACGCCGCTCCCACAGACAGCGCGTGGACGATTCATGGTGCTGGCGCGCGAATCGGGCTGGGGAGCGTGCGCTGCGCAACGTTGTCGGGCGAACTGCCTTCTGACTGCAATCTCGCGTACACACGATATCGACAGACTTCCGCGGCTTCGCTCTGCATGCCGCCCGGAGTGATACGTGCCAACGCGCGGCGGCCTCCCCGATGGAAATCCCCGACATGACGACGAAGACGACGATCCTCGCCGCCTCGATCCTGCTGTGCCTGTACACCGCCGCCGCACGCGCCGAGACGCCCACCGCGCAGCCCGATGCCGACGCCGCGTCCGCCGCGGCCATGGACGACGCCACCACGCTGGATGCGGTCTCGGTGGTGGGTACCGGCCAGACCCGTCAGGTCCAGTCGCTGGGCCGCGCCGACCTGCAGCGCGAAGCCGCCGGCACCAGCCCGCTCAAGGTCATGGCCAAGCTGCCGGGCGTGCATTTCCAGAGCTCCGATCCCTGGGGCAACTACGAATGGTCGAGCAAGCTCAGCATCCGCGGCTTCTCGCAGCAGCAGTTGGGCTTCACCCTCGACGGGGTGCCGCTGGGCGACATGAGCTACGGCAACCACAACGGCCTGCACATCAGCCGCGCGATCATCAGCGAGAACCTGTCCGGCGCCGAGCTGTCGCAGGGCAGCGGCGCGATCGACACCGCGTCCAGCGGCAACCTCGGCGGCACCCTGCGTTTCTTCAGCAGCGACCCGTCCGCCGACTACGGCGTGCGCCTGGCCCAGACCTTCGGCAGCGACGCCACCCGCCGCAGCTACGCGCGCGTCGACACCGGCGACCACAACGGCTTCAGCGCCTACCTCAGCGGCGCCTTCCACACCACCGACAAGTGGAAAGGCGAGGGCCCGCAGCGCAACGCTCAGTTCAACGCCAAGCTGGTCTATGCGACCGAGGACCTCAAGCTCACCGGCTATGCCGCGACCTCGCGCCGGCGCGAGACCGACTACGCCGACCTGTCGCTGGATTCGGCGCGCCGCCTGGGCATGGATTGGGACAACTACGCAGGCGACTGGCAGCGCGCCATCGACGCCGCCGGCGGCATCTTCCGCGGCGGCGTGAACAGCCTCGACGATGCCTACTACATCGCCCGCGGCCTGCGCGACGACGACCTGCTGTACGTCTCGGCCGACTGGTCGGCCAGCGAAGACCTGAGCTTCGCCGCCACCGCCTATTACCACCGCAACGAAGGCCAGGGCCATTGGGCCACGCCGTACGCGTCCTCGCCGACCGTGCCGATCGCGATGCGCACCACCGAGTACGACATCGAGCGCACCGGCATCACCCCCAGCCTGACCTGGCAGATCGGCAACCATCGTCTGCAGGCCGGCCTGTGGCTGGAGCGCAACGCCCACGGCGTGCAGCGCAACTTCTACAACCTGCGCCGCGACACCGCGCCGGACGGGATCTACTTCCTGCGCGATCCCGACGCGCGCGTGTTCCGTCAGCGCTTCGACACCGACACCCGCCAGTTCTACGTCACCGACCACATGGAGTTCATCGACGGCCGCCTGGCGATCGATGCCGGCTTCAAGGGCACGCGCGTGGAGACCGACGGCAAGAACCTGATCGGCAGCCGCGCCGGCGGCAAGCTGGAGGCCGAGGACAACTTCCTGCCCCAGGTCGGCGCGCGCTGGCAGTTCAGCGAACACGAGGAGATCTTCGGCTCCTACAGCGAGAACATGGCCGCGTTCCGCACCGGCGTGAACGGCCCGCATTCGACCTCGCAGGCTGCGTTCAATGCAGCCGTGGCGACGCTGGAACCGGAAACCTCGCGCACCATCGAGGCCGGCCTGCGCACCAGCCGCGACGGCCTGGAAGCGTCGGTGGCGCTGTACCGCGTCGACTTCGAGAACCGCCTGCTCGCGATCGCGCGCTGCGCCGGCATCGTCGGCTGCGCGTCCAGCTTCGCCAACGTCGGCGACGTCGAGACCCGCGGCGCCGAACTGACCGTGCTGTGGACGCCGATCGAGGGCCTGAGCTGGTACAACTCGCTGGCCTTCAACAAGTCCGAATACGCCTCGGACTACTTGGACGGCACCACCTTGATTCCGGCCAAGGGCAAGGACGTGGTCGACGCGCCCAAGCGCCTGTACGCGACCGAGCTGCGCTGGAGCCGCGACGGTTTCTCGGCCCAGATCGGCGCCAAGTACACCGACAAGCGTTACCTGACCTATCTCAACGATTCCAAGGTCGGTTCGTTCTGGGTCGCCGACGCCGCCGTGTCCTACGAGTGGACCGAACTGAGCTGGGCGGATGCGTTCAAGCTGCAGTTCAACGTCACCAACCTGTTCGACGAAGACTACTTCGGCAGCATCGGCACCAACGGCTTCGTGACCTCCGACCCGAACGGTCTGAACTACACGCTGCAATCGGGCGCGCCGCGGCAGATGTTCCTGACCGTGGAAGTGAAGTTCTGATGAGGTGGCATCTCTCCTAGGGGGAGATGCTTGCTTCGACTTGCCGCAGCGACGAAATCGTAGGGTGCGGTGAGCCCTAGGCGAACCGCACCTTCGCGCCGAAGCGGGCGCCCGCGATGGTGCGGTTGCCACCGCACCCTAGGTCGCTCCGAGATGACGCTGCGAAGTTCAGCTCAGCGCCTGCAGTTGCAGACCATCGCGGTTCACCCGCAGCACCGAGCCCTGGTCGTACCAGTCGCCCAGCACCACGCGCTGGCGCGCGCTGCCCGCCACGTCCAGCTCGTGCACCGCGGGGCGGTGGGTGTGGCCGTGGATCATGCGGACCAGGCCGTAGCGCGCGAACACGCTGTCGACGGTGGCCGGAGAGACGTCGGTGATGGTTTCCATGGTGCCGGCGTCGCGCAGGCCGGACTGGTGGGCCTTGCTGGCCGCGCGCGCTTGCTGCGCGAACGCCAATCGCGCGGCCAACGGCTGGGCCAGGAACTGCGCCTGCCAGGCCGGGTCGCGGGTCTGGGCGCGGAACTGCTGATAGGCGACATCGTCGGTGCACAGCAGGTCGCCGTGCTGGATCAGGGTCGGCTGGCCGTACAGCACCACCACCGCCGGGTCGGGCAGGATGCGCATGCCGGCGCGGCGCGCATAGTCATCGCCGAGCAGGAAATCGCGATTGCCGCGGATGAACGACACCGGCACGCCGCTGTCGGCCAGCGCGCGCAGCTCGGCGGCCACGTAGGCGCCGGTCTCGGAGGGGTCGTCGTCGCCGACCCAGGCTTCGAACAGGTCGCCCAGGATGTACAGGGCGTCGGCGCCGCGGGCCTCCGAGCGCAGGAATTGGCCGAACAGGGCGGTGGTCTGCGGGCGTTCCGCGTCCAGGTGCAGGTCGGAAATGAAAAGGGTCGTCATCGGCCTAGTTTAGGGCACCGGCGCCGAGCGGCAGGCCGGGCGCGGCGCGCGGGGGCGGCCCAGGCCCGGATTCGCGCCGGTTCGCGCCTCGAAGCGCTGCGCTGGCGGCGCGGCCGGCAGCGCCACGGCCACTCCGTTAAAATGCCCGATTCCCCGATCCATCCGAGCCCCGCATGACCTGCCGCACCCGCTTCGCTCCCAGTCCCACCGGCTACCTGCACATCGGCGGCGCGCGCACCGCGCTGTACTGCTGGCTGGAAGCGCGCCGCGCGGGCGGCCAGTTCATCCTGCGCATCGAGGACACCGACCAGGAGCGCAGCACCCAGGCCGCGATCGACGCGATCCTGGAGGCGATGGACTGGCTGGGCCTGGGCTACGACGAGGGCCCGATCTATCAGACCCAGCGCCTGGCGCGCTATCGCGAGGTCGCCGAGCAGATGGTCGCGGCCGGCACCGCCTATTACGCCTACGAGACCCGCGAAGAGCTCGCGGCCGCGCGCGACGCCGCGATGGCGGCCAAGGAGAAGCCGCGCTACAACGGCGCCTACCGCGACCGCAACGCGCCCTACCGCGACGATCCGAACCGGGTGATCCGCTTCAAGAATCCGCTCGAGGGCACCGTCGCGTTCGACGACAAGGTCAAGGGCACCATCGAGATCGCCAACAGCGAGCTCGACGATCTGGTGATCTTCCGCGCCGACGGCTACCCGACCTACAACTTCGCGGTCGTGGTCGACGACCTGGACATGGGCATCACCGATGTCGTGCGCGGCGACGACCACGTCAACAACACCCCGCGCCAGATCAACATCTACCGCGCGCTAGGCGCGCCGGTGCCGCATTTCTCGCACCTGCCGATGATCCTGGACGAGGACGGCAACAAGCTGTCCAAGCGCACCGGCGCGGCCGACGTGATGCAGTACCGCGACGAGGGCTATCTGCCGCACGCGCTGCTGAACTACCTGGTGCGCCTGGGCTGGTCGCACGGCGATCAGGAAATCTTCTCGATCGAGGAGATGACCCGCCTGTTCAAGCTAGAGGACGTGAACTCCAAGGCCTCGCGCCTGGATTCGGCCAAGCTGGGCTGGCTGAACCAGCAATACCTCAAGAACGACGATCCGGTCGAGGTCGGCAAGCACCTGGAGTGGCACCTGCTGAACAACGGTTACGACCTCGCCGCCGGCCCGGCGCCGGCCGACGTGGTGATCGCGCTGCGCGACCGCGTGCAGACCCTCAAGGACATGGCCGAGCGCGCCGGAGTCTGGTATCGCCCGCTGCAGCAGTACGACGAGGCCGCGGTCGCCAAGCATCTCAACGCCGCCGCCCAGGCCCCGTTGGCCGAGGCGCGCACGCGCCTGGCCGGGCTGGAGGCCTGGACCGCCGAGGCCGTGGCCGCGGCCCTGCATGCCGCCGCCGAGGCCCTGGGCATCGGCATGGGCAAGGTCGCCCAGCCGCTGCGCGTGGCCATCACCGGCACCCAGGTCAGCCCGGACATCTCGCACACGGTCTATCTGGCCGGTCAGGCCCAGGCCTTGCAGCGCATCGACGCCGCCCTCATTAAGATCCCAGCCTAGGACGCGTCAGCGCCGCGCCACCGGAGCCCGCCATGAGCAGCCACACCGCCTGCACCGACCCCAAGCACCACGTCCACGACGGCGACGCCTTCGTGCACGAGGTGGAGCGGGCCTGCGAGCAGCGCGGGCTGCGGCTCACGCCGATCCGCGCCCACGCCCTGCGCCTGATCGCCGACGCCGGCAAGCCGATGAAGGCCTACGATCTGCTCGATCGCATGAAGGCCACCCACGACGCGGCCGCGCCGCCGACGGTGTATCGCGCGCTGGACTTCCTGCTCGAGCACGGCTTCATCCACAAGCTGGCCTCGATCAACGCCTTCGTGGGCTGCCATCACCCGGGCGGCGCCCAGCACGCGGTGCCGTTCCTGATCTGCGACAGCTGCCAGTCGGCGACCGAGCTGGAAGACGAGCGCATCGTCGATCTGCTGGAAGCGCGCGCCCGCGCGCTGGGTTTCGCGCCGCAGGCGCAGACCCTGGAAGTGCACGGCATGTGCGCGGACTGCGTGGCCAAGCAGGCGGCTTGAGCGCGTAATTCGCCTCCTGTCCTGTGGGAGCGGCGTAAGCCGCGATGGCCTTACCCGGTACGGTGGCGCTAATCGCGGCTTACGCCGCTCCCACAGAAAGCGCACGTCCCCCAGGGGCAAGTAGAACCGCGACGACTCAGGCCGTCGCCAGCGCGCGCTGCACGCGCGCCTCGCGGATCGGCAGGTTCGCGGCGGCGGCCAGCAGGGCCAGCACGATGTCGGCGTACCACATCCAGGTGTAGTCGCCGAACTTCGCCATCGCCAAACCGCCGAACCAGGCGCCGAAGAAACCGCCGATCTGGTGCGACAGCAGGGTCAGGCCGAACAAGGTGCCCAGGTAGCGCGGCCCGAACAGTTTGCCGACCAGGCCCGCGGTCGGCGGCACCGTGGCCAGCCAGGTCAGGCCCAGGCCCGCGGCGAAGATGAAGAAGGTGGTCGGCGTGGGCGGCGACACCAGATAGAGGCCGATCATCGCCGCGCGGCTCGCGTACATCGCCGCCAGCAGGTACTTCATGCGATAGCGCTGGCCCAGCGCGCCCGCGGCCAGGCTGCCGGCGACGTTGAACAGGCCGATCAAGGCCAGGGCCACCGCCGACACGCTGTCGGGCAGGCCGCACAGCGCGATCTCGCCGGGCAGGTGGGTGACCAGGAAGGCGATGTGGAAGCCGCAGGTGAAGAAGCCGATGTGCAGGCACCAGTAACTGCGGTCGCGTAGCGCGATGCGCACCTGCTCGCGCAGGCCGATGCCGGGTGCGGCCGTCGCGGCCGCCGCGCTGGCGGGCGCTGCGCGCCGGCGCAGCGGCCAGGCCAGGGGCAGCGTCGCCAGGGCCGCCACCGCCAATGCCCACATGCCCGCGGCCCAGCCCGCGGCGCTGATCACCGCCTGCGCAAACGGCGCGAACAGGAACTGCCCGAACGAGCCACCGGCGTTGATCACGCCCGCGGCCATGGAACGGTTCTGCGCCGGCACCCGCGCCGCGGTCGCGCCGATCAGGATCGAAAAACTGCCCGCGCCCGCGCCGGCCGCGGCCAACACGCCCAGGGTCAGCAGCAGGCCCCATTCGGACGCGAACATCGGCGTCAGCGCCATGCCCGCGACCAGCAGCACGCTGCCGAACACCAGCACCCGGCCGGGGCCGCGTTGATCGGCGATGGCGCCGAACACCGGCTGCACCGCGCCCCACACGAATTGGCCGATCGCCAGCGCGAAGCTGATCTGGGCGATGCCCAGGCCGGTGCTGGCGCCGAGCGGCTTCACGAACAGGCCCAGCGACTGGCGCACGCCCATGGTGATCATCAGCATCGCGGTGGCGGCCAGCACCAGCGGCCAATAGCGGATCGTAGGCGCGGCGGCGGACGGAACGGCGGCATCGGCGCTCATGCGCGGGGTCCTTGCAGTTGGGCGATCGCAAGATCGAGGTGCGCATGCAGCGCGAGCAGGGCTTCGCGACCGAGTTCGCGTTCGATGGCGTCCTGCGCGGCCTGCCACAGCGGGATCGCGCGCGCGATCGCGCGCTTGCCGGCGGCGGTGACCTGGACCCGGCGCTGGCGCGCATCCTCACCGGCCGCGCTGGCGAGCCAGCCGGCGGCGAGCAGCGGCTTGAGATCGCGGCTGAGCGTGCTGCGGTCCATGCCGAGCTCGCGCGCGAACTCGCCGATGCTGCGCGGCTCGCCACCGACGCGGCGCAAGATCGAATACTGATTGAGGTTGAGCGCGGCCGGCGCCAGCGCCTGGTCGTAGCGCTGGCTCATCAGCCGGGTCAGCTTGCGCACGCGGAAGCAGGTGCAGGGCGACATCGCGCTGTCGCGCGCGCGCGGATCATCGCCGGCGGCGGGCTTGCTGCGGACTTTCGAAGCGGGGGAGGCCGGCATTGAGTGCATATGCATGTGATTAACGTGCATATACCCATATTTCGGGCGTCGACGCAAGCGTCTGCCGCTGGATGGACGCCAAACGCGGTGCGCGGGCCCGGGAGGTCAGCGAGTGGGGCGCCCGCGCGCATCGGCATGGCTTGGCCGATCCGCAACGCGCGTTGCGTTCACCTTCGCACAGGGAGTTATGCGGCCATGAGGCCGCTGCACCGGCGACGCGCACAGCGCGCTTACAGTCGACACGACAAGGAGCAGTTCATGCCCGGCGATATCTTCATCCACGGCAATCCGTACATCGATATCCTCTACAAGTTCCCCTGTCCGCAACGCATCCTGATGGTCGCCGACAGCTCGCTCGACTTCGGCACTGCCGGTTTCGGGCTGTCCGAGTTCGTGCAGGTGGTGCGCAACGCCGGCCACACCGTGACCACCGCGCATCGCTCCGGCTCCGGTCCCGGCCTCAGCATCGCCGGCAGCTACGACTTCGCGACCGCCGCCACCGCGGTGACCGTCGCCAACTACGACCAGATCTGGCTGTTCGCCTTCAGCACCTCGGCCTTGCAGCCCGCCGAGCAGCAGCGTATCGCCCAGTTCATGCGCGACGGCGGCGGCATGTTCGCCACCGGCGACCACGACACTATCGGCGCGGGCATGGGCGCCAACCTGCCGCGGATCCGCTCGATGCGCGATTGGGCCAGCATTCCGATGGCGACCGTGGACCGCCACGACACCGTGCTGGAACCGGGCGCCGACGGCATCAAGCAGTTCAACGATCAGGCCGACGCGATTCCGCAGCGCATGTTCCCGGTGTTCTTCTCCAACGGCGGCGATCCCTTCGTGGCCTCGACCTGGGCGGTGCATCCGGTGCTGCGCCACAGTTCCGGCGCGGTGGACTATCTGCCCGACCATCCGCACGAAAGCCGCTGCCTGGCGCCGACGCCGGTCGCCGGCAACTTCGCGGGCATCGAGGAATGGCCCGCGCCCAGCGCCGGTGGCGCGCGGATCGCGCCGGTGGTGGTGGCGGTCTCGATGTCGGCCGGACGCTTCATCGTCAGCGGCGCGCCGACCTCCAGCGGCACCAAGCCGCCGGTCTATCCGCGCAGCTTCGGCGCGATCTCGGCCTACGACGGCGATCCGGCCGGCGCCGGCCGCATCGTGTGCGACGCGACCTGGCACCACTTCGTGAACATCAACCTCAACGGTTCCGGCGCGGGCAACGACCCGAGCACCGGGCTGCCACGGACCGGGCTGTACGCCGGCGGCATGCCGACGCCGGAATACCAGAAGATCCGTAGCTACTACCTCAACACCGTGCGTTGGTTGGCGCCGATCGGCCGCCGTTACTGCTGGCCGTTCCTGACCGCCGCGGCGATCCGCTACGACTACGAGATCGCCGAGCTGCGCCTGCCGCTGCCGCATCCCTGTCCCTGGGATCCGCTGTTGAAGCTGGGCCGGGTGGTGGAGGAAGTGTTGCTGGCGCGTGCGGGCCCGGGCGCGTTGGCGGACCTGGTGGACGGCATGTTGGCCACCGCCGGTCGCGGTTCTGGCCTGGCCGAGTTGCTCGACAGTGCGCGCGTGCGCGGCGAGGCCAAGGAGGGCGGCGCGCCCTCGCTGCTGCCCTTGCAGGACCTGCGTCGGGCGGTGGCGGGCACTCTGGTCAATCTGTTGGCCGCGAAGCTGCCCGAGGACGAGCAGAAGCTGGCATCGCTCATGCGCGATCACGACGGCCTGGCGATCGACGCCATCGCCGAGAGTCTGCAGGCGGTGGAGGGCGTTATCGTCGAGTACCTGGGCAAGGCATTGGAAGCCAGCGCGGCGCAGCTGCAGTCGCTGCGCGCTCAGTCGGTGAAGGCCGGCAAGCCGGTGCAGCGGCCCACGCGCCCCGGCGCCAAGCCCGGCAAGGCGCTCAAGCAGACCAAACCGGCGAAGCCCGCGGCCAAGGCTGGGAAGACCTCGCGCTAAGGACGTACATGTCCGCCAGCGTCGCCGTCCGCGGAGCGGGACGGCGACGCTGCGGGCACGCTGCCTAAACGTCCGAGTTCATGCGCGGGCCGCGATGCCGCGCGTCGATCCGTGCGGCGAAGGCCATCGCGAACTCGCGATCAGAAGAACATGCGCACGCCGAAGGCCACGCCGCGGCCCGGCAACACCACCGTGTCCTTGAGGAAGGAGGTGTGCACGCGCGCTTCCTGATCGGTCAGGTTGGTGCCGTCCAGGAACAGCTCCCAGCCCAGTTGATCGGTGTCCCAGTGGTAGGCGAGGTGGGCGTCGACCAGGGTATAGCCGTCGGTCGGGGTTTCGCCCACGGCCACGTCGTCCTGCTTCATGTAGCGCGTGGCGCCCAGCGAGGCGCGCCACGAGGACGCGTTCCAGCGCAGCTCGCCGCCGAAACGCGCCGGCGCGATGCGCGGCAGGTTGCCGCCTTCGTCCAGGGTCGCGCGCACGCGATCGCCGAACACGCGCACGTCGAACTTGCCGGCGTCGCCGTCGAACACGTGCGCGATCGCCTCGGCTTCGAAGCCGCGGAAGCGCGCATCGGCCTGGCTCCACTGGCGCACCGGCAGGTCGTCCTCGATCAGGCCGGTGTCGCTGAGGTAGATGAAGCCGTCGAAGTTGGTTTGGTAGGCCGAGAGCTTGGCCTCGAAACGCGCGCCGTGGTAATGCAGGCCGAGTTCGAACTGGTTGGCGCGCTCCTTGCGCAGATCGGCGTCGCCGATCTCGAACGAAGCGGTGGCCACGTGCGGGCCGTCGGCGAACAGCTCCTCTTCGGCCGGCGCGCGTTCGGCGCGGTCCAGGTTGAGGCTCAGGCGCCAGGCCTCGTTGAACTTCCAGATCGCGCCGGCCGACAGGCTGAGCGGGGTGAACGAGCGATCGAAACCGGTGGCCGGATTGCTCTCGATGCGGTCGACGCGCGCGCCCAATTCGACTTGCAGCGCATCCCATTCGTTCTGCTCGGTCACGAAGGCGCCGTAACCCTTGGTGCGGGTGCGCGGTACGAAGGCCTCTTCGCCGATCGCCTCGAAGGTGCGGTCGTAGCCCTGCAGGCCGAACGCGCCGATCCAGCCGCCGAACGGCTTGTGGGTCAGCTCCAGTCGGCCTTCGGTGGCTTCGTTGGTGAAGCGGGTGCCGACTTCCTCGCCCTCGAATTCGACGTGCTCGTAATCGGTGTGGGCGACGCTGGCGCGCAGGCCGCTGAAGATGCCGAACTCCTGGTTGATGCCGGCCTTGCTCTCGAAGCGGCTCTGCTTCATTTCCAGGTGTACGCCGGCTTCGCCCGCGGCGATATCGCCGGGCTCGCCCGGGTTGCCGTAGCTGTCCTCGTAGCGCGAGGCCGAGAAGCCGAGGAAGCCCAGGTCGCCGACCAGCGACGCGCCCAGCGCGCCGGTCTTGGTGTCGACGAAGCTGTTGCGCTGCCGGCCCAGCGGGGTCTGGTAATCCTTGTTGTTGCGGTACACGCCGT
Organism: Lysobacter sp. Root604; assembly: GCF_001427505.1. Classification (NCBI taxonomy): domain Bacteria; kingdom Pseudomonadati; phylum Pseudomonadota; class Gammaproteobacteria; order Lysobacterales; family Lysobacteraceae; genus Lysobacter; species Lysobacter sp. Root604. Next base: position 108,417 of record NZ_LMGS01000001.1, read on the forward strand.
CGGCGTGCAGCACCAGCGCGCCGTCGGCGCCCATGGCGTCGACGCGGGCCATACCGGTGAAACCGTCGTTGACCGTATCGTGGCGCACCTCGGCGCGACCGGACACGGTTTCGTCCAGCGGTTTTTCGGCGATGCGGCCATCGACCACGTTGACCACGCCGCCGATCGCGCCGCTGCCGTAGAGCAGGGTGGCCGGGCCTTTCAGGACTTCGATCTGATCGGCCAGGAAGGGCTCGACGCTGACGTTGTGGTCCTGGCTGACGGTCGACACGTCCTGGGTGGCCATGCCGCCGGACAGCACGCCCACGCGCGGGCCTTCGAGGCCGCGGATGATCGGGCGGCCGACGCCGGCGCCGAAGTTGGAACTCTGTACGCCGGGCAGCTTGCCGATGGTTTCGCCCAGGGTCGCGCCGCGGGCTTCGTCCAGCTTCTCGCCGGACAGCACCTCGACCGGCTGGGCCAGATCCTCGGCGCTGGCGCGCAGCGGCGAGGCGGTCACCACCACCGAGTCCAGGTCGGTGGGCTGATCGTGGCGTTTGTCGCTGGCGGTGTCGCTGCCGGAGGCCTGGTCGGGCGCTTGCTGGGCGAGGGCGGGGCCGGCGAGCGGCAGGGCGAGGGTGAGGGCGATCGCAAGCAGGCTGCGGCGCGGGCGACGGGCTAGCATGGGGGGCATGATCCGGGCAGGTGACGGGAGGATGTGGAATGTTATATAGTAACGAAATGCGATTTGCACCCTCCCAGAAGTCACCCCGCCCTTGCTCGCGTTGCTGATGCCTCCCCTACGTCCCCGCAGTTTCCTCGACCGCCTTGGCGCCTTCGGCTCCTTGTTGTGCGCGGTCCATTGCGCCTTGCTGCCGCTGCTGATCGCGGTCCTGCCCACCCTGGGCGTGGCCGGCTGGTTCGACGACAGCTTCGAGCTGGCCTTCGTGGTATTCGCGACCCTGCTGGGTCTGTTCAGCGTGGTCTGGGGCTATCGCCGCCACCACGCCGTGCGCGCCCTGTCGTTGCTGGCGCCGGGCCTGCTGGTGCTGTGGCTGGGCGTGCTGTACGCGCCGCTGCACCATTCGGTGGTGCCGCACGCGATCGTGATGACCCTGGGCGGTACCCTGGTCGGGCTGGCCCATCTGGCTAATCTGCGGCTCAATCACGGCCACGTGCACGACGCCAGCTGCGCCCACTGAGGGCCGGCCGGGACCGCGAAAGCCGCTTGTGCTAGGCTTCGCAGCCTCGCGCGCGACGCGTGGGCCGGATCCTTACGTCGACCGCGCCCGTCCGGCGCGCGACCGCATACCGCACTAACGAATAATTCAGGAGCACGACCATGGGTAAAGGCGACCGCAAGACCGCCAAGGGCAAGCGCTACAACTCCAGCTACGGCAACGCCCGCAAGGCCGTGACCAAGGCCGCCGGCACGGCCGCCGCGCCGGCCGCGAAGAAGACCGCGAAGGCCCCGGCTGCGAAGGCGCCGGTAGCCAAGAAGGTCGTGGCCAAGAAGGCCGCTGCCAAGGAGTAAGCGTCGGTTCCGACGCTGCGCTGAAAACCCCGCTTCGGCGGGGTTTTTTGTTTTGTGGTGTGGGATGGGGTGATGGGGATGCCGGGCCTTCGTGGCTCTGCTCGCTTGTGACTACGCAGGAGGGCTTTCGCGCTTGTTCGTCATTAGCAAGCTCTTGCTCTTAGCTCCCTCCTTTGGAAAAGGGTGAAGCCGTGCGGCTTACGAACCGCAGGTTCGTGCACGGGTGAACGCCAGCGCGCTGTGCCTGCTGGCCGGGCGGGTTGGGGAGGATTTGCTGTTGCTTCGCTTTCGTCTTTTCTGACCGAAGGTCAACGGCTTCCGCCTGCTGCGCATGCGGGTCACTTTCTCTCGCTACTGGCTCCCTCCTTTGGAAAAGGGTGAAGCCGTGCGGCTTACGAACCGCAGGTTCGTGCACGGGTGAACGCCTGCAGGCTGTGCCTGCTGGCCGGGCGGGTTGGGGAGGATTTGCTGTTGCTTTGCTGTCGCCTCTTCTGACCGAAGGTCAACGGCTTCCGCCTGCTGCGCATGCGGGTCACTTTCTCTTGCTAGCCCAAGAGAAAGTAACCAAAGAGAAGGGCTCGAAGGTCAACGGCTTCCGCCTGCTGCGCATGCGGGTCACTTTCTCTTGCTAGCCCAAGAGAAAGTAACCAAAGAGAAGGGCTAGCGTGACCAACCCTACCCTGCGAGTTCGGGGCTTTCGCCGGGATTTTTCGAATGGACATCCCTGTCCATTCGAAAAACGGCGCGCGTCCTGCGCGCCGCCCTACGGGTCTACGAGTGGTCGTGTGAGTGCATTGCTTTTGGACTTCAATGCCGCGGCAACTGCAACTGCAACTGCAACTGCAACTGCAACTGCAACTGCAACTGCAACTGCAACTGCAACTGCAACTGCAACGGCAACGGCAACTGCAACGGCAACTGCAACTGCAACTGCAGTCGCAACCCTAGCCGCAGCCGCAGCCGCAACGGCGCGGCGCTATGGGTTCGTTATCGGCGGCGATGCAGCGTCGCTTCCGGCGTTACGTCGACTGTCGCGAATGTGCCCCCTCTCCCGCGCGGCGGGAGAGGGTTGGGGTGAGGGCCGCTAGCTACGGGATCGGAGCGCAGCGCGCTGACTGGCCTTACTTGCCCGCGGCCGCGACCTTCTCGACTTCGCGCCACACCCGCAGCAGGTTCTCGCCCAGGATCTTGCGGATGTCCTCGTCCTTGTGTCCGCGCGCCTGCAGACCGGCGATCAAGTTCGGGTAGTCGCCGACGCTGCGCAGGCCTTCTGGCAACGCGCCGCTGACGCCGTCGAAGTCGGAGCCGATGCCGACGTGGTCGGCACCCAGCAGCTTCACCGCATAGTCGATCTGGTCCAGCACCGCGTCGATCTTGACCTGCTGCGCCGGGTGCGTGCGCTCCCATTCCTTATCGAATTCCTCGGCGCTGGGCGGCGTTTCGCCGCGCGCGACCGCGTCGGTGCGGGCGCGGTCGAACTCGGGCCGCGCGCGGAAATAGGCGGTGGTGTCGGCGGCGGTCTTGGGGTCGACGAAGGCGTTGCCGAAGGTGATCTGGACCACGCCGCCTTGCTTGGCGATCGCCAGCGCGAGTTCGTCGCTGAGGTTGCGCTCGAAGTCGGGGGTGAAATGGCGCAGGCCGGAATGGCTGGCGATCACCGGCGCGCGGCTGGCGGCCAGCGCGGCGCGGGTGGCGTCGTCGGACAGGTGCGAGACGTCGACCATGATGCCCAGGCGGTTCATTTCTGCGATCACCTGCAGGCCGAACGGGCTCACGCCCTTCCACGGCCGCTCCAGGCTGTAGGAGCCGTCGGCGATGCGGTTGCTGTGGCTATGGGCCAGGGTGATGTAGCGCACGCCACGCGTGTGGAACTGCTTCAGGCGCGCCAGGTCGTCGCCGATCGGCGCGCCGTTCTCCATGCCCAGCGCCAGCAGTACCCGGCCGCCGTCGATCAGGCGCGTGTAATCCTGCGGCGAACGCAGGATCGCGAACTTGTCCGGATGCCGGCCGACCATGGCCTCGACCGCGTCGATCTGGGTGCTGGCGACCTGCCAGGCGCTGCCGTCCTTGTCCTGCTCGGGCGAGGTGTAGATCGACATGAAGGCCACGTCCAGGCCGCCCTGACGCGCGCGCGGATAGTCGAACTCGACCTTGGGCGAATCCAGGCCGAGATCGTTCCAATGCTTGAGCAGTTCGGTCGGCGCGTCGATATGGGTGTCGACGATGGTCGCGGCGCGCGCGAGTTTCTGCGCCGGGCTCAGGGCCTCGTCGGCGCGGGCGTGGCCGGCGAACAGGGCGAGGGTACAGGCGGCGACGAGCAGAGAGCGCATGCGGAAACCTCGGGGTTTGGGAAAGGAGACGCTTTACTCGGTCGTACTGCCGGCGATACGGCGCCCGTTGGCGTAGACCTCGCCCGCGAGCGCGCCGCCCAGCCAATAGCACAACTCGGAGGGGTGACCGATGCGCCAGCGCACGAAGTCGGCGCGCGCGCCCACGCGCAACGCGCCGCGGTCGTCGCAGCCCAGCGCGCGCGCGGCATGCACGGTGGCGCCACGCAGCGCCTCCAACGGGGTCAGGCGGAAATGCGTGCAGGCCAGCTGCATGGCCTGGCGCAGCGACTGCAGCGGCGAGGTGCCGGGGTTGCAGTCGGTGGCCACGGCCATGGCCACGCCGTGTTCGCGGAACGCGTCCAGCGGCGGCAGTCGGGTCTCGCGTAGCACATGGAACGCGCCCGGCAGCAGCACCGCGACCGTGCCGTGCTCGGCCATCGCGCGCACGCTGGCTTGCGAGGTGTACTCGACATGGTCGGCTGACAGGCCGGAGAACTCGGCCGCCAGCGCGGCGCCGCCGAGGTCGCTGAGCTGATCGGCGTGCAGCTTGACCGGCAGGCCCAGCGCGCGCGCGGTCTCGAACACGCGCCGGGTCTGGGCTGGGCTGAAGCCGATGCCTTCGCAGAAGGCGTCGACCGCGTCGACCAGGCCTTCCTCGTGCAGCGGGCGCATCCAGCCGCACGCCGCGGCCACGTAGTCGTCGGCGCGGCCGGCGAACTCGGGCGGCAGCGCGTGCGCGCCCAAATAGGTGGTGCGCACGCTCACGCCCAGCACCTCACCGATGCGGTGCGCGACGCGCAGCATCTTGCGTTCGTGTTCGTAGTCCAGGCCGTAGCCGGACTTGATCTCCAGGGTGGTCGCGCCGTCGGCGATCAGCGCCTGCGCGCGCGGCAGCGATTGCCGCAGCAGCTCGTCCTCGTCGGCGGCGCGGGTGGCGCGCACGGTGGACACGATGCCGCCGCCGTTGCGCGCGATCTCCTCGTAGCTGGCGCCCTGCAGGCGCAGTTCGAACTCGCGCGCACGGTCGCCGGCGAACACCAGGTGGGTGTGGCAGTCGACCAGGCCGGGGGTGATCCAGCCGTCGGCGACGATCACCTGCGCGGCCAGCGTGGCCGGGTCGCCGGGTAGGCCGGCGCGTGGGCCGGCGTAGCGCAGGATGCCGTCGCGCCAGCCCAGGGCGGCGTCGGCGATCTCGCCGTAGCCTTCATCCGCATCCAAGGTGGCCAGCGAGGCGCCGACGATCAGTCCATCCAGGGGCAGGTCCTGCGGCGGCAGGGCGTCGCCGGCGGAGGCGGCGTGGGGGCTGGGGCGGTTCATGGCTCGATTCTAACGGAGCGGGTGTCTGGCGGAGCGCGTGCGATCGGGCGCCTGCGGCGCGTCGCGACGCTGCGCGCAGCGCGTACGTAGGGCGGGTCTGTAGAATCCGGCGCATGGAAAATCTCGACGCGACCACGCTGTGGACCCCCGCCGGTTGGCGCCACGACACCGGGCTGCGCCTGGACGACGACGGCCGCATCCTCGCCGTGGACGGCGTCGCGCCGGTCGCCGACGCGGCGCGCCTGGTGCCCGGCATCGCCAACCTGCATTCGCACGCGTTCCAGCGCGCGATGGCCGGCATGGCCGAGCGCCAGACCGATCCGCGCGACAGCTTCTGGACCTGGCGCGAGACCATGTACCGCTTCGCCGCCGGCTTCTCGCCCGATACCTTGTATGCGGTGGCTTCGCAGCTCTATGTCGAGATGCTGGAGGCCGGCTACACCACGGTCTGCGAGTTCCATTACCTGCATCACGCGCCCGACGGCCGCCGTTACGACGATCCGGCCGCGATGTCGCGCGCCTTGATCGCGGCCGCGCGCGACACCGGCATCCGCCTGACCCTGTTGCCGGTGCTGTACATGACCGGCGGTTTCGACGAGCGCCCGCTGAGCGAACGCCAGCGCCGCTTCGGCCACCAGGTCGAGGACTATCTGGACCTGCTGCAGCGCCTGCGTGGCGATGTCGGTCACGGCCTGCGCGTGGGCTGTTCGCTGCACAGCCTGCGTGCGGTGCCGCCGCAGGCGATGGCCGAGACGCTGGCCGCGCTGCCGGCCGACAGCCGTGTGCACATCCACATCGCCGAACAGGTCGCCGAGGTCGAGGACTGCCTGGCCATCCGCAAGGCGCGGCCGGTGCGCTGGCTGTTCGATCACGCCCCGGTCGACGAGCGCTGGACCCTGGTCCACGCCACCCACCTGGACGAGGACGAGACGCAGGCGATCGCGCGCAGCGGCGCGACGGTGGCGATCTGCACCACCACCGAGGGCAATCTCGGCGACGGCCTGTTCCCCTTGCGCGACTATCTGGATGCGGGCGGGCGCTGGGGCGTGGGTTCGGACTCGCATATCTCGGTGTCGCCGATCGAGGAGCTGCGTTGGCTGGAATACGGCCAGCGCCTGATCACGCGCCGGCGCAATATCGCCGTGGACGCGGCGGTGCCCAGTGTCGGCGAGACCCTGATGCGCGGGGTCGCCGCGAGCGCAGCGGATTCGACCGGGCACGCGATCGGCAGCCTTGCGGTCGGCGAGTACGCCGATGCGCTGGTGCTGGATGCGCAGGCGCCGATCTTCGCCGGCGCGCAGGACGAGGATGCGCTGGACCGCTGGTTGTTCGCCGGCAACCGCCCGGCGGTGCGCGAGACCTGGGTCGGCGGCCGTCGCGTCGTCGCCGATGGGCGCCATCGCGATCGCGACGCGGTCGCGGCCGCGTACCAGCGCGCGATGCGGGTGTTGTTGGAAACCGCCTGATCGCGACCGCGACCCGCTTGCTGTGGGAGCGGCGTGAGCCGCGATCGTGCAACCGCAACGCGCGACGAAACCGACGATCCGCAACGCACTGCAAGCGAGAACGCCCCGTAAGGAGGCGTTCGTCACGTGGCGCGACATTCGTCGACAGTGCGGTCTCGCTATCGCGGCTTACGCCGCTCCCACAGGGGGCGGGAGCCGGAGACGCGCGGTGACTAGCCGAACAAATCGTTCGCCGGGGCGAGCGCGCCTTCCAGTTCCAGCAGGAAACGCTTGGTCGGCAGGCCGCCACCGAAGCCGGTGAGGCTGCCGTCGGCGCCGATCACGCGGTGGCAGGGCAGCACGATGGGCAGCGGGTTGCGGCCGTTGGCGGCGCCGACCGCGCGCATCGCGCTGGCCTGGCCCAGGTGCCGCGCCATCTGGCCGTAGCTCCAGGTCTGGCCCCAGGGAATTAGCGCCAGGGTACGCCAGCATTGCAGCTGGAACGCGGTGCCGTGCGGCGCCAACGGCAAGTCGAACGCGCGCCGCGTGCCGGCGAAGTATTCGTCGAGCTGCTTCTGCGTTTCGCTGAGCACAGCGTTGTCGCCTTGCTGCCAACGCGCGTCGATCGCGGCCGGATGCCAGGGCGCTTCGAACTCGATCAGGCGCAGGCCGTCGTCGCCGCTGGCGAGCAGCAGCGGGCCCACCGGGCTGTCGATGTGGCGATACGTGATGGGGCCGTCCTTGAGGCGGATCTGGCTCATGCGCGCGGCCTCGCGGTTGCGGCGAGGGCGCGGCGCGACGGGCGCTCGCGGCGTTGCGGGATCATTCGGCATCGCTCCTCGCTTCGACGGCGGCCTGCGCGCGGCTGCGCGTGCGCGGCGCTATCGGCTTGGCGACCGGCTTGGGCGCGCCCATGGAATCGCGCCACAGATGGATCACCGCATAGGCGCGCCACGGTCGCCAAGCCTCGGCGCGCGCGATCAGCGCCTTCGCGCTCATGCGGCTGCCGTCCTCGGGCACGGCTTTCTGCAGCACCAGGTCGTCGGCAGGGAAGGCGTCGGGGTGGCCTAGCGCGCGCATCGCGATGTAGTTGGCGGTCCAGGGACCGATGCCGGGCAGCGCGACCCAGCGCGCGGCGAAATCGTCCAGGGTGCGCTCGGCGCCGAAACCCACGCCGCTGTCGACGCGGCCGTCGAGCAGGGCGCGCGCGACCGTGCGCACGGTGTCGGCGCGCGCGCGGGTCAGGCCGATCTGGCTGAGGTCGGCGTCGACTAGCGCGTCCGGGGTCGGGAACAGATGCTCCAGGCCCGGCGCGAACGGATGCGGCAGGGCCTGGCCGAAACGCTGGGCCAGGCGCGCGGCGAGGGTGCGCGCGGCGGCCACGCTGACCTGCTGGCCGAGGATCGCGCGCACCGCGATTTCGAAACCGTCCCAGCCGCTGGGCAGGCGCAGCCCAGGGCGCTTCTTCAACAATGGGCGCAGGCGCGGGTCCACCGACAGCGCGTCGGCGATCGCGTTCGGATCGGCGTCCAGATCGAACATGCGACGCAGGCGGTTGATGATCTCCAACAACCGCGAGGGCGCCGGCCCGTGCAGTTCCAGTTTCAGCGCGTGTTCGCCGCCGGGCCAGGCGCTCACCCGCAGCCAGCCCGGCCGTTCGATCGGGCCGATCACGCGCGCGTAGCTGTACTCGTCGACGCTTTCCACGCCGGGCAGGGCGCGACCGCGCAGGAAATCCAGCATGGTCGCGAAGTCGTAGGGCGGGCGGTAACCCAGGCGCAGGGTCAGCACGTCGTCGCCGGCGCCGGCGTTCTCGTTCGGGCGCCGGCGCAGATCGCGCGGGGCCATGCGGTAGGCCTCGAGAAACGTGGCATTGAAGCGGCGCAGGCTGCCGAAGCCGGCGGCCATTGCGACTTCGGTGATCGGCAGCGCGGTCTCGGTCAACAACTGCTTGGCGAACAGCAGACGGCGCGTGCCGTGCACGCCGATCGGCGCCGCGCCCAGACGCTCCACGAACAAGCGCCGCAGTTGCCGCTCGCCCAGGCCGACGCGTTCGGCCAGCGCCGACAGCGGATGTTCGGCGAGCAGGCCCTGGTCGATCAGTTTGAGCGCGCGCGCGACCGCGGCGTCGCCGCGGCGCCAGGCGCCGTCGCTGGGCGACAGCTCGGGACGGCAGCGCAGGCAGGGGCGGAAACCGGCGGCTTCGGCGGCCGCGGCGTTGCCGTAATAGAGGACGTTCTCGCGCTTGGCCGCAGGCGCCGGGCACACCGGCCGGCAATAGATGCGGGTGCTGGTGACGGCGGTGAAGAACAGGCCGTCGAAGCGCGGGTCGCGGCTCAGACGCGCCTGTTCGCAGACGCGCCAGTGCGGCAGGCTGTCCTGGGCGACGGGGGCGGGGAAGGTCGGCATGGAACCCAGGCTAGCACCGTCGCGGGGCTAGGACTCGCCGGATTCGGACATGGACGTGGAGGCCGCGTCACGGCGGTTTCGGCGACCGCGATGCATACTCCGCGGCACCGTCCGAGCAGGGAGCTCCGCCATGAATTCTCGTCATCTGTTTGTCGGCTGCGCGCTCGCGCTGAGCCTGGCGGCCTGCGCCAGTGGTAACGGCGCCGGCTCCGCGCCGGCGTCCTCCGCCGAGCGCGTGCTCAGCGCCGCCGAGAGCGCCGCGCCGGTGGTGTTGAGCGTGGGCGAAACCGTCGTGGTCCAGGTCGAGGCGAATCCCAGCACCGGCTACGGCTGGATCGTCGATCAGGCCGCCGCGGCGGGCACGCTGGAACGGGTCGGCGAGCCCGCGATGGCCTTGTCGAATCCCGGCGCGGTCGGCGGTGGCGGCACCCAGACCTGGCGCTTCCGCGCCGTCGCCAAGGGCCAGGGCGAGCTGCGCATGGATTACCGCCGGGCCTGGGAAAAGGACGTGCCGCCCGTGCGCAACGTGGCCTGGACGATCGAGGTCCGTTAAGGCCGCTGCTGGTCGTCGCGCAGGGCCGGCAGCAGCGGCGCGATGTCGCCGTCGTTGCGCGCCGGACGAATGCCGACCAGGCGCGCCAGCAGCGGATAGACGTCGACGTTGTCGAACGCGGGCAGGGTCGCGCCACGCCGGAACGCGGGGCCGCGGGCGAGGAAGATCGCGCGCATCGACGGCAGCGCCGGGTCGTAGCCATGCGAGCCGCGGTTCGCGTTCGGACGTTTCGCCAGCGCCGAGCGCTGGATCGCGTCCCAGCCTTCGTGCATCTGGCATACGATCGCCGGCACGCGCGGATGGCGGCCGTAGTGCCAGCGCGCGGGCAGGTCCTGCTTGCGCCAGCAGTCGTATTGTTCGTGGCGGCCGACCAGCTTCGCCGCCACCGTCGCTTCCTGGCCGGGCTTGGGCACGATGCCGATCGACTGTCCGATCGACACCACGGTCGCCTCCTGCATCGACACCATGTCCTCGACCGCGATCGCGTGGCCCAGCGCGACCGTGGCCATGCCATGGTCCGAGACCACGATCAGGTTCACCCGTTCGAGCTGGTCGCGCGCAGCCAGGCCGTCGAGCAGGCGGCCGATCGCGGCATCGATCGTGCGGATGGCGTCGCGCGCCTCGTCCGAATCCGGACCGTGCTCGTGTCCGGCTTTGTCCAGGGCATCGAAGTACAGCGTGATCACGCGTGGCCGCGTCGCCGCCGGTTCGCCCAGCCAGCCCAGCACTTCGTCCACGCGCGCATCGGCCGAGACGGTTTCGTCGAACGGCCGCCAGCGCGTCGGCCTACGGCCCTGCACCGGCGCCTCGCTGCCGGGCCAGAACAAGGTCGCGCTGCGTAGGCCCGCTTTCTCGGCGCCGACCCAGATCGGCTCGCCGCCCCACCAGCGGGTGTCGCCCACGGCCTTGCGGTCGGCGACCCGGAAATCGCCCAGGCCGTCTTCCCACATGCTGTTGTGGACGATGCCGTGGTGGTCCGGGCGCAGGCCGGTGACGATGGTGTAGTGATTCGGGAAGGTCAGCGAGGGATAGGAGGGATTCATCCACGCCGCGCGCACGCCGTCGCGCGCGATGCGTTCGAGATTGGGCGAAATGCCGCGCTCGAAATAGTCGTTGCGGAAGCCGTCGATCGAGATCAACAGCACCGGTGCGGGTTCGGCCGCGGCCGGTTGCGGCGCGCGGGTGGCGCAGGCGGCGAGGAAAAGGGCGAGCAGGGCGGTCGCGGCCGCCGGCAGATAGGAGCGCATGGCCGGATCATAACGGGCGCAGATTGCGTCCAGACGTCGGCATGACTTCCGTCGCTGGCGGCGCCGGGCGCCTGTGCCGATAGTGGCCTGGCCCTTTGCCCGGAGAGTCGCCATGCGCCGTACCGCCGTTCGCTGCGCCGTCGCGGCGCTATTCCTGGCCGTGGGGGCGCCGGTTTGGGCGCAGACCGGGCCCGCGCCGGTGGTAATGGAGAACCCGCCGCCGCCGCCGAGCACGCTGCCCGAGCTCAGTGCCAAGGAATGCGAGGTTTGGGCGCGCGAGCTCAGCTTCGCCAAGTCGGTCGCCGACCACGATGCGGCCGCATTCGCGGAGCACCTGCAGTCCGGGGCCGCGTTCGGCGCCAGCCGCAGCGCACCGACACGCGGCCGCAAGGCCATCGCCGAGCGTTGGGCCGGCATCATCGAAGGCAAGGCGGTGCGGCTGGAGTGGTACCCCACGCGCGTGACCATCGGCGGGGCCGCGGACGTGGCCTGGTCCAGTGGGCCGTCCTTGTTCGAGGACCGCGCACCCGACGCCAAGCAGCGCTTTTCGATCGGCAGCTTCCACTCGGTCTGGCACCGCGATCGCGACGGCGTCTGGCGGGTCCTGTTCGACGACGGCATCGAAGGCCGGCCGGTGACCTCGGCCGAAGCGATGGCGTTCCGCGACGCCCGGCGTACGACCTGTCCGCGAGGCTGACGAACGCCTAAACGCGGGCGGGGATAGCACGCACCCAGCGTGCCCGGAGGCGTATGGTGGCTTTACGACGGCTACGGCCGTCGATCTCCCCAGCGCGTTCGAGGTGTCGTATGAAACGTGTATTGCTCGCCAGCCTGCTCGCGGCCTGCGCCTTCGCGGCCTCGGCGCAGACCACCGCTCCGACCCAGACCACGTCCGGCCACACGACGGCGGGCGTAACGACTTCGGCCCAGACGACCTCGGGCCAAACGACTTCGGCACGGACCGACGTGTCGACGCAGGTCCGTACCGACGGTACCTCCGGTACCCAGGCCGACACCCAGTCCAAGGCCGAAGTCGATCGCAACTGCCTGCGCCAGACCGGCACGCATATCCGCGACCGTTCGGCGAGCAACGGCAAGGGACGCAAGGGCTGCGTCGCCGCCAACGGCCGCGTCTACACCCGTGAGGACATCGATCGCACCGGTCAGACCGACATCGCCGAGGCACTGCGCCAGTTGGATCCGTCGATCCACTGATACGCGCCTGCCGCTTTCCGCGACGCCCGGCTCCGGCCGGGCGTTTTCGTATCTGGTTCACGCAGTATCGATCAGGCTTCGGACCGAACTTGGTTTTGGGGTAGGAGCGGCGTGAGCCGCGACCGTGATCTCACAGTGGCCGGCGCAATGCAGTTAGCTGATCCTCCCTGTCTCGATAAGTGGGCAGTTTCGCCGAAGGCGCAGCAGCGCGGTCGCGGCTTACGCCGCTCCTACCCCACGGCCGCGCAACGGCGTCTGCGTGGGCGAGGCCCGTAGGGACTTCTGCCAACGCTCAAGCCCTGAGCCCATCCAGCACTCGTCCCAGCGAAGCCTCGTAGAAGGTGCGGAACTGACGGTCGTCGTAGTTGAAACGGCCGCCGCGGTAGAGCGAGATCAGGCCGTGCGACTGCGCCCACAGCGTCATCGCGATGTCCCAGGGGTCGCCGGCTTTCAGCAGGCCGGCCTGCTGCGCCTCGATCACCACGTCGGCGGCCACGTTCAAGGTGGGCGAGCGGCGCGCGCGGAAATCGTCGGGGTAGCGGCGCGCGTCCTCGCGCCGGATCGAAAAGGCGTGGTCGAACAAATGCGGATGGGCGAGCGCGTAGTCGAGGTAGATGCGCTGGATCGCCATCAGGCGCGCGATCACGTCGCCGCCTTCCTTGCGCGCGCTCCAGTGGTGCGCGATCTCCTGGAAGCTGTCGTCGCTGATGCGCTTGAGCAGGGCTTCGCGATTGGGGAAGTGGCGGTAGATCGCCATCGGCGTGATTCCGACCGCCTCGGCGACCCGACGCATGCTGACCGCGGCGGCGCCGTCGCGCTCGAACAGGGCGCGGGCGGCGCGCAGGATCCGGTCGGCGGTGGCGGGCGCGCTCATGTATACAGCGTATACATTTTCCTTCTGGCGTGGCAAATCGGGGCGAAATCGGCGGGCGCGGGCGCGCATTCGCGTCGCCCGCGCTGGCGGGCGCTCGGAACGCGGCGCGATAATTTCCTACACCCTCGAATGCCGGAAACCGCCATGTCCGCAGCCAGCCGCAACGACCCCACCCGCGTCATCCGCGCCCCGCGTGGCAGCGACAAGACCTGCAAGTCGTGGTTGAGCGAGGCGGCCTACCGCATGATCCAGAACAACCTGGATCCGGAAGTGGCCGAGAACCCGGCCGAGCTGGTGGTCTACGGCGGCATCGGCCGCGCCGCGCGCGACTGGCCCTCGTTCGACGCGATCCTGAAATCGCTGCGCGAGCTGGAGGACAACGAAACCCTGCTGATCCAGTCGGGCAAGCCGGTCGGCGTGTTCCCCACCCACGCCGACGCGCCGCGCGTGCTGCTGGCCAACTCCAACCTGGTCCCGCACTGGGCGACCTGGGAGCACTTCAACGAGCTCGATAAGAAGGGCTTGATGATGTACGGCCAGATGACCGCCGGCAGCTGGATCTACATCGGCTCGCAGGGCATCGTCCAGGGCACCTACGAAACCTTCGTCGAAATGGGCCGCCAGCACTACGGCGGCGACCTGAAGGGCAAGTGGATCCTGACCGCGGGTCTGGGCGGCATGGGCGGCGCGCAGCCGCTGGCGGCATCGCTGGCCGGCACCTGTTCGCTGAACATCGAATGCAAGCAGAGCAGCATCGACATGCGCCTGCGCACCCGTTACGTCGACGAGCAGGCCAGCGACCTGGACGACGCGCTGGCGCGCATCGCCAAGTACACCGCCGCCGGCGAGGCGCGCTCGATCGCGCTGCTGGGCAATGCCGCCGAGGTGCTGCCCGAGCTGGTGCGCCGCGGCGTGCGGCCGGACGCGGTCACCGACCAGACCAGCGCCCACGATCCGGTCCACGGTTACCTGCCGATCGGCTGGACCGTCGAGCAGTGGCTGGCCGCGCAGAAGACCGATCCCGAGGGCGTGCGCGATGCGGCCAAGCAATCGATGCGCGTGCACGTGGAGGCGATGCTCGCGTTCCAACGCCAAGGCATCCCGACCTTCGACTACGGCAACAACATCCGCCAGATGGCCCAGGACGTGGGCTGCGAGAACGCGTTCGATTTCCCGGGCTTCGTGCCGGCCTATGTGCGCCCGCTGTTCTGCCGCGGCGTCGGCCCGTTCCGCTGGGTCGCGCTCAGCGGCGATCCCGAGGACATCTACAAGACCGACGCCAAGGTCAAGGAGATCATCGCCGACGACGCCCACCTGCACCGTTGGCTGGATATGGCCAAGGAGCGCATCAGCTTCCAGGGCCTGCCGGCGCGCATCTGCTGGGTCGGTCTGGGCCTGCGCCACAAGCTAGGCCTGGCCTTCAACGAGATGGTCCGCAACGGCGAGCTCAAGGCGCCGGTGGTGATCGGCCGCGATCACCTCGACAGCGGCAGCGTGGCCTCGCCCAACCGCGAGACCGAGGCGATGAAGGACGGCAGCGATGCGGTCAGCGATTGGCCGCTGCTCAACGCCATGCTCAACGTGGCCGGCGGCGCGACCTGGGTCTCGCTGCACCACGGCGGCGGCGTCGGCATGGGTTATTCGCAGCACTCCGGCGTGGTCATCGTCTGCGACGGCAGCGTCGAGGCCGATAAGCGCATCGCGCGCGTGCTGTGGAACGACCCCGGCACCGGCGTGATGCGCCATGCCGATGCGGGTTACGAGATCGCCCAGGCCTGCGCCAAGGAGCAGGGCCTGAAGCTGCCGATGCTGTGAGCCGACGGCGGTCGCGGATGCCGCGGTCGCCTCCTGTAAGAGCGGCGCCAGCCGCGCCGCGCCCCTGCAAGCGCGGCGAAACCGGCGGCCTGCGCGGCTACCCCGTGGTCGCGACTTGCACCGCTCCTTGGGGCTTCGGTGAGCATCGAGCGAATGGACGGCCCGGCGATCGGGCCGTCTTCGCTTGCGTGGTGCGGCCGCGATCAGCCCGGTATCGTCGGTTCCACCAGGCGTTCCAGCAGGGTCAGCGATTCCTGCCAGCCCAGATAGCACTGCTCCGGCGGGATCGCATCGGGGATGCCTTCCTGGACCACCTGCAGCTCGGTGCCGCAGGACACGGGGCGCAGGCTGATGGTGGTGACCATGGTGCCGGGCAGCTCGGGGGCGTCGAAACGATCGTCGTGGACGATGCGCTCGTTCGGCACCAACTCCAGATAGGTGCCGCCGAAGCTGTGGCCCTGATCGGTCGAGAAATTGCTGAAACTCATGCGGTACTTGCCGCCGACGCGCGCGTCCAGCTCGTGCACGGTGCAGGTGAAGCCGTCGGGCGGCAGCCACTTGGACAGGGCCGCGGCATCGAGGAAGGCGCGATAGACGCGCTCGGCCGGGGCGGTGAAAACGCGGTGCAAACGGACGGTGCCGGTCATGGGTAGTCTCCTAGGCGAGGTGTAGCCCTCACTGTGTCCGACGAACGAGCGGGGCCGGGATCGACATCGCGTCTATACCTTTTTCGGCGTGGGGCCGGTGTATGCGTTCTGGTTCCGGTAGCCGTGCGGATCGCGAGAGGGTGAGAACGGCGCGGTTGTCGTATCGGTGCTGCGTGCTCTCGTGACGCACCAGCCGCCGATGCGTGTGGTCGGACGACCTGGAGAGCACGATGAGCGGGCGTTGGGTGTGCTCCGATCGTCGGTGCGCGCATTGATCGACGCCTTGCGACGCAACTTTTCGAACTTTTCGACAGTTTCCGTATTCGTCGCGGCATGGCTGAATAGGGGCGCCGTCCCAGCCTTTGAGACGACCGCGCGCCAGGATGCGCGGGGCGATGGGTCGGCTGCGGGGGCGAGCGACGATGAATCGTTCGCCGCATGTCGAATTCGCCGCTCCTGGTTCGTCGTACCCGTAAGCAGGTACGACGGCCTCCGCCGTACTCCCGTCCCTCCAGCGCATGGATAGGTCCCGATGAGTCAGCAAACCCCAACCGTTCCAGAATCCGATCCGGCCGCCGCGCCGCACGTGCCCACCGGCTCGCTGTGGAGCGAGATCCGCGAGGCCGTGCGCGGCACCAACGCCGATTACACCAAGATCCCGCTGCGGCGCGCGGTGTTCCTGCTGGCGGTGCCGATGGTGCTGGAGCTGGTGCTGGAGTCGACCTTCGCGGTGGTCGACATCTTCTTCGTCGCCAAGCTCGGCCCGTCCGCGGTGGCGACGGTGGGCCTGACCGAAAGCTATCTGTTCCTGCTGTATGCGGTCGCGATGGGCCTGGCGATGGCGGTGACCGCGCTGGTCGCGCGCCGCATCGGCGAGGGCAAGCGCGAGGACGCGGCGGTAACCGCGGTGCAGGCGATCTTCGTCGCCGTGCTGGTGTCGGTGCTGCCGGCCGTACTCGGCATCGTCTATGCCCAGGATCTGCTGCGGCTGATGGGTGCCGACGCCTGGAGCATCGAGCACGGCTACCGCTACACCCAATGGATGCTGGGCGGCAACGCGGTGATCATGCTGTTGTTCGTCATCAACGCGATCTTCCGCGGCGCCGGCGACGCGGCCATCGCGATGCGCGTGCTGTGGCTGTCCAACGGCCTGAACATCCTGCTGTGCCCCTTGCTGATCTTCGGCCTGGGGCCGGTGCCGGCGCTGGGCATCGAGGGCGCGGCCATCGCCACCAACATCGGCCGCGGCGCGGGCGTGGCGTTCCAGTTGTGGGTGCTGTTCCACGGCGGCAAGCACATCCGCGTCGTGGCCGCGCAACTGGTCTGGCGGGGCGCGCTGCTGTGGCATGTGGTGCGCACCTCGCTGGGCGGCATCGGCCAGATGATCGTGGCGATGACCTCGTGGATCTTCCTGATGCGCATCCTGGCCAGCGTCGGCAGCGAGGCGGTGGCCGGCGCCACCATCGCGATCCGACTGATGATGTTCACGATGATGCCGGCCTGGGGCATGTCCAACGCGGCGGCGACGCTGGTGGGACAGAACCTGGGCGCCGAACAACCCGAGCGCGCCGAGGCCGCGGTGTGGCGCATCGGCTGGTACAACATGGCCTACCTGGTGATCGTGTCGGTGCTGTTCTTCGTGTTCCCGCAGCAGCTGATCGGCTTGTTCACCGAAGACGCCAAAGTGATCGCGGTCGGCGCCGAATGGCTGCGCATCCTGTCCTATTCGTTCTTCGTCTACGGCTGGTGGATGGTCACCGTGCAGGCCTTCAACGGCGCCGGCGACACCATGACCCCGACCAAGATCAATGTGGTGTTCTTCTGGCTGATCCAGATCCCGCTGTCGTATTTCCTGGCGATCAGCTTGAACTGGCAGCAGTCGGGCGTGTTCTGGGCGGTATTCGTATCGGAGACCTCGGTGGGTCTGTTCACGCTGTGGTTGTTCGCGCGCGGGCGTTGGAAGACGGTGCAGGTCTGATCCAAGCGCAAACGCGAACGGCCCGCGCTCGCGGGCCGTTCGCGCTTACGACGCCGGGCTTTCAGTCGCCGGATTTACTGCGCAACTGCTGCAGCACCTGCGTCTCAAACGCCTTACCCGCGCGCTCGGCCTCGGCCGGGTCGCCCGGCGTGAGCAGCTTCTGCCGCAGCGCCGCGTCGATCGCGGCGCGCGGTCCGCCGACCACGATCAGGGTGTGGTCGCCGGTATCCAGCGCCAGATAACGGTCCTGGGACTTGCGCGCCCGCAGCAGCGCGTCCAGCAGGCGCAGCACGGCGTCGACGTCGTACCAATCGCCCTGGTTCTCGGCGCGGGTGCGGTAGATCATGCCGTCGGCGTAGGCGACCAGCTGGTAGGGGCCCTCGTCGTCCTCGGGCGCGATCTCCTCGAACACGACGCCGCTCAGCGAAGGCCGCACCAGCGCGGCGAGTTCGCGCAGCAGGCTGTCGTGCGCGTTCGGGAACTGGCCGGTCTCGACATCGAACCAGTGCGCGTAGCCGGCCGCTTGCAGCACCGCCTCGGTGTCCGCGCCTTCGACCTGGGTCGGATCGACCTCGCCGACGCGCACGAAGCCCAGCGCCTGCAACTGGTCGATGCGCGCGCGCACCTGGGCCAGGGCGGCGGGCTTGGGCGTCGCGGCCTCCTTCGGAGTTGGCGGTTTGCCCAGCCCGGTGCAGATCGGATCGTCGACGCGGCGCGCACAGGCCGCCTGCAATTGTGGCTGGCCGCTGCCCTGGTCGGTGCGCGCGAACGCCATCGCGACCTCGTCGGCGCGTTGCGGGTCGCGGATCTGCGCGTGCAGGCGTTCCAGCGCGGCCGTGGCCTCAGGCTGGTGCAGTTCCGCGAGCACGAACGCGGCCTCGCGCGCGATCGTTTCGTCCTCGCCCATCATGGCCGCGCGCGCGGTGCGCTCCAGACGCGGGCTGAAGAGTGGCCGTGGGCCGATGCCGCCGTTGTGGCTGTCGTAGTAGGCCAGCACCGCCGCGTCCGGCGTGTCGGCGCGCAGCACCGCGGCGCTGTCGGCGGGGCCGGCGCAGCGCTCGGCGAAGCTCGGCATCAGCGCGCGCCGCAAGGTGGAATCGACTTCGCCAGCGATCGCGCGCGTGGCCGTACAGAACGCCGGCGTGGCTTCGCCATAGCGCAGCTGCTGCTGCCATTGCGCGGTCCAGGCGGCGACGTCCGCGGCCGGCACCTCGTCGGCGCTGCGGCGCAGGCGCGCGATCCAGCCCGCATCGCCGCTGGCGATGCCGTCGCTGGCATGCATGATCGGCGGGAAGCGGCCGCGGTCCTCCCACCAGCCTTGCAGGTCGGCGGCCGTGGACGGCAGCGCGGCGGCGTAGCGCGGCGGCAACGGTCCGCGCTCCACGCTGACGCGGCTGGCGGCGGGATCGGCGAACGCGACGCGTGCGCCCGTGCCGTCGGCCGCGGGCGCGCCCGCCGGAGGTTCGCCGCAAGAGGACAGGCCGGGCGTCGCCAACAACGCCAGCCACCAGCTGAGATTCGAGCGCATCCGTCCTCCCCGACGGTAGTGCGGATGCGCCCGATTGTTTCAGCACGGACGCGCAGGGTAAAGCCGCGGCCGCGCGCGCTCAGTCGCCGGCTTCGGTGCTGACGACGCGGCCGTTCAGCGGCTGCACCGGCCGGCGGTTGCCTTCCGGGAATTCGGGTCCGCTGAAGCGCGCCGAGAACGCGGCGAGCTGGCTCAGGCTGGCGGTGCGAACCCTGCCCATCACGTGCCAGGCGAGGTTCTCGCGACAGTCCGGCGTGGTCAGGGAGCCGCTGAACCGATAGCTGCGTCCGCTCGGGATCAGCGCGCGCAGGTTCAGGGCCTGGGCCGGTGCCGACTGGCCTTCGTGCGCGGGCATCGCCGCGATGATCTTGTCCAGCTGCGGATCGCGAGCGCCCTCGTCGAACAGCACGCCCACCACCGCGATCGCGCCTGAACCGTCGGTGGCGGTATGCACGAAATGCAGTTCCAGCGGGTACTGCTCGCCGTCGATGTAGTTCTCGCTGGGCGTGTGGACGTGGAACTGGACCAGCGTGTAGCTCTTGCCCGCGATGGTCAGCGTGTTGCCGGCTGGCGCCCCGGTGCGGATGGTGTGGCCGTCGTTGTGGACCGTGACGTTAGCGGAGGTCGAGTAGTTGAAGTTCAGGCTGGGCAGGCTCATGACGCGCGCATTGGAACGGATCACATCGATCGGCGATTGGCGCGTGCCCGACGAGCACAGGGCGTAGCTCGGATGCAGGCTGCCCCAGTCGACGGTGCCGTGCTCGTAGCCCCAAGGCGTGGACCCGGCAGCGCTAGCGCCCGCGGATGTGAGTAAAAAAGACGCACAAATGGTGGACAAGAACATCAGACGATGTGTCATTTCGGGCTCCGAATGGGTTGGATGGGCACCGCGACGCACACCAAATTCCCATCGCGGCCGCCGCAAACTAGCCGCCGCCCGCCGGGCCTACGCCCGCTGAACAGCGGAGCGCGGCTCTGCCGATCGGCGTATGCCGGGCCATGTCCTCGACCGTAGTGTGATTCGTGTGGCTGTTCTCGCCGATCGCGCGGCCGGAAGATCGGCTGCAGACGGGGTTTCGCGCGATGCTGGCGTGGATGGCCGCTGCGGACCGCCGCGACCCGGGGACGTCGGAGGCCGTGCGCTCGTCGCGGCGTAACGCCGGACGGGGCGCGCGTCCGCACGCCGAGGTTGCCGGAGGGAAGCCGCATGCCGATCGTTTTGAACCTGCCCTTGCGTGTGTTGATCGTGGACGATCACGAGATCGTGCGCGCCGGCCTGCGCACGCTGTTGGGCGGCTTGCGCTGGTTGCAGGTGATCGCCGAAGCCGGCGACGGCGGCGCCGCGATCGAACTGGCCGAGCGCCTGCGCCCGGATCTGATCCTGCTGGACGTGCGCATGGCCGGTATCGACGGCTGCCAGGTGCTGCGCCATCTGGCCTGGCAGCCGCTCACGCGCGATATCGTGGTGATCAGCCTGCACGACAGCCTCGAGCACGTACGCGAAGCGCGCAGCGCGGGGGCACAGGCCTATGTCTTCAAGGACACCACGCGCACCGAACTGCTGGGCGCGATCCAGCGCGCGTGGCGCGAGCGTCCGCAGCGCAAGGGACCGCGCGGCGATGTCGAGGCCGCGCATTTTCCGATCGACGAGCGCCTCACCGAGCGCGAGGGCCAGGTGCTGGCGTTGCTGGCGCAAGGGCTGACCAACCGCCAGATCGGCGACCGCCTGGGCATCGCCTGCGGCACCGCCAAGACCCATGTCGAGCACATCCTCGCCAAGCTGGGCGTGCGCCACCGCACCCAGGCCGCGGTGCGTTCGGCCGCGCTGGGACTGGCGCCTCCGCCGCGCAATCCCGACACGCCGGGTGCGGGGCTGCAGGCGCGCGCGTTCACAGCTCCAGGATCGGTTTGAACCCGCCCCAGAACATGCGCATGCCGTCGAAGGGCAGCTTCTTCGGGTCCATGGTGTCGCCCAGGCGCGGGTCCTTCATGACCTTTTCCACCACCTTGTCGCGCTGGGCGCGCGATTTGTAGACCACCCAGGAGAACACCACCACCTCGTCGGTCTTGAGCTTCACCGCCTGCGGGAAGGAGGTGACCTTGCCCGGCTTGACGTCGTCGGCGACGCATTCGACGTAGGCGAGCGCGCCGTGCTCGCGCCAGACCTTGCCGGATTTGCGCGCGAGGCGCTTGTAGGCGGTGAGATTCTTGCGCGGTACCGCCAGGACGAAACCGTCGACGTAGCTCATACATCCTCCGTGTCTGGGGACAGGTGCGCAGCCGTGGCGACTGGCCTGCCGATCATGCCTGCGACCCGCTCAAGGCTGGATGAAACATGCTCGAGCGGGCCGCGGTCGCAGGGCCTGAGATGCGGCCGGGCTCCAATGCGCGCGGCCTCCCGCCGATTCGATACCCTGCGCCCATGCTGAGCACGCTCGCGATCGCCCACTACCGTTCCCTGCACGACCTGGTCGTGCCGATGGGGCGACTGAACCTGGTCACCGGCGCCAACGGCAGCGGCAAGTCCAACCTGTACCGTGCATTGCGCCTGCTCGCCGAGACCGCGCAGGGCGGGGTGGTGCCGGCGCTGGCGCGCGAAGGCGGCCTGCGCTCCACGCTCTGGGCCGGGCCCGAAGAATTGTCGGCGCGCATGCAGCGCGGCGAAGTGCCGGTGCAGGGCGCGGCGCGCCAGAAAGCGGTGTCGCTGCGCCTGGGCTTCGCCGGCGACGAATTCGGTTACGCGATCGATCTGGGCTTGCCGCCGCCGTCGCTGTCGGCGTTTTCGCTGGATCCCGAAATCAAGCGCGAGGCGATCTGGAGCGGGCCGTTCCTGCGCGCATCCAATCTGCTGGTCGATCGTCGCGGCGCGACCGCGCGCGTGCGCGACGGCCGCGGCTGGCGGGTGGTCGCCGAACACCTCAATGCCTTCGAGAGCCTGTACGGCCAGATCGCCGACCCGGTCGGCGCGCCGGAGGTGCTGAGCCTGCGCGAGACCATCCGCGGCTGGCGCTTCTACGATCACTTCCGCGCCGACGGCGACTCGCCGGCGCGCCTGCCGCAGCTGGGCACGCGCACGCCGGTGCTCAGTCACGACGGCCGCGACCTCGCCGCGGCCTGGCAGACCATCGTCGAGATCGGCGATCCGCAGGCGCTGCACGCCGCGGTGGCCGACGCGTTCCCGGGCGCGCATGTGAACGTGGTCGGCGCCGACGGCCGCTTCAGTCTGGAGTTCAGCCAGCACGGCCTGCTGCGGCCGCTGTCGGCGGCCGAGCTGTCAGACGGCACCTTGCGCTATCTGTTGTGGATCGCGGCCCTGCATACGCCGCGGCCGCCGCCGCTGATGGTGCTCAACGAACCCGAGACCAGCCTGCATCCGGATCTGCTGCCGGCGCTGGCGCGTCTGATCGCGCACGCCGCGCGCCGCACTCAGGTCTGGGTGGTCTCGCACGCGACCCGTTTGATCGCGGCGCTGGAGCAGGAACCCGGCTGCAACACCCTGCGGCTGGAGAAGGCGATGAGCCGCACGACCCTGGCCGGGCAGGGCCTGCTGGACGCGCCGGCCTGGCATTGGCCGGAACGCTGAGCCGCAAAGCAAAGGGCCGCCTCGCGGCGGCCCCTGCTTCATCGCGACGGCGATGGACTTACTTGGACAGTTCGAGCGCCAGCGAGGTCACCCAACCCTTGTTGCCCATCTCGTCCTCGACTTCCCACATCGCGCCCTGCTTGTTGCCGGTGGGGTAGAGCATCATGCCGACGTCGAGCGAACGCACCACCTTGCCCTTGCCGCTGGCATCGGTGTACAGACGGCCGGGCTTGACCACGGTCACGGCCTGCTGGGCGTTGGACGCCGACGCATTGCCGGACACGCCGCCGAGTTCGCCGACCAGGTCGGTGTAGGCCTGCAGATACGCCAGGGTGATGACCTGGCCCAGCTCGGTGTTGGCGTAACCCGACACGCCCGCGCCACCCAGGCCGCTGCTGCCGAACAGCGCGCCGCTGGCGCCGAAGCCGATATCGGTCTTCTTGGCGTGGCCTTCGGCCATCGCGACCTGCTCGGAGGAACGCACGTCGGTCAGGGTCAGCACCACGTCCGCGGTCTTCTTGCGGAAGTTGAGGTTGCCCGCGACCGCGCCGGCCTTGCCGCCGATCAAGCCGCCGAGCAGGCCACCGATGGCATTGCCGCCGGCGTCGTTGTTCTGCGCGATCAGGTCGGGGACCAGCACGTAGTCGGCGGCCTTGATCTGGCCCTTGCCGACGTTGGAGCGGCCGCGCAGCTGGCCGCTGGCGGCGAGTTCGCGTTCGCGCATGGCCATGTCCATGCCGGCGCCGCGATCGACCAGGGTGAAGCAGCGCGACTTGTTCACGAACACCTTGATCAGCTTGCTCGGTGCGGGCAGCTGCTGGCCGGTCCACCAATTGACCGAGTCCTCCGGTTCGATGACCGAGATCGTGCCCAGGCTCTTGCTGCAGGTCGGAATCTGCGCGGTCTTCTCGGCGCGCTGTTCCTGTGCGCTCTTGCGCTGTGCCGAAGCGGGGGTGGCGGTCAGCGTCAGGCCCAGGCCCAGCGCGCATGCCAGCAGCGAGGCGCTGCCGAGCGAGATTCCCCTGTGTGCGGTCTTCATTGTGCGGTTATTCCTTCAACGACTACGAAAAAGCCGGCGTGTGCCGGCACCCAGTGGAGTCCGTTCGTCCTGTCCGGCCGTCGCCGCGATGGCGGGCCATCGGGCGGAGGGTCGATCCCCAAGCGAGCGTGCCGACGGCGGACCGTCGGGCGTGGCGACTCACTAGCCCATGATAACGTGACCGGCGTCGGATTCAGGACGCGTCCGTGGGGCGAATGCATCGATTCGGGGCGCAGCCCGGGCCTTGTGGCGTGTTCGTGCAAAGTCTGTGCCATCCGATGCAGGTTCGGGCGTGGCCACGGTGACCGCGCCCGTCGAGGCTAGAATCGGCGAACGAACCGGGGACCGCGAGTACGAATGATCGTTCCAGCCTATTGGGCGGAGGCGCGCCTGCAGCAGCGCACGCACCGCCGCCAGTTCACCGTGCGCCGCTTCGGCTGGTCGGACATCGGCCCGGCCGAGGCCCAGGCGCATGCCGATGCGCGCGTGCGCGAGGCCTTCGACCGCATCGTCGCCGGCGAACCCCTGCCGCGCCTGGAGCGCAAGGTCGGCTACGGCGGCGCCCAAGGCCTGCCGATCCGCGAAGAGATCGTCGACCGCCACGGCGACGCGGTGATCACCCGCAACAGCTACGGCGCCTTGTGCCTCAACACCCCGGACGTGCTGTTCGCGGACGTCGATTTCGACGAGCCGGCCAACGACGGACTGTCGAGGACGACGATGGCGGTGGTGGCCGCGGTCGCGCTGGCGCTGGGGCTGTGGACGCGGTCCATCGGCTACGGCATCGGCGCCTTGTTCGCCGGCTTCATCGTCGCCAGGGTCATCGTCGGGTGGTTGCGCAAGCGCGCTCACGCGGCCAACGGCGGGCCGGAGGCGCGCGCCCGTCATCGCATCGATGCCTTCGTCGCGGCGCGCCCGGACTGGCTGCTGCGCCTGTATCGGACTCCGGCGGGTTTTCGTCTGCTGGCCTTGCACCGCACGTTCGGACCGCGCGAGCCGGAAGTCGTCGAAAGTTTCCGCGCGCTCGGCGCCGACCCGGTGTACGCGACCATGTGCGCGGTGCAGAACTGTTTCCGCGCCCGCGTCAGCCCCAAGCCCTGGCGCGTGGGCCTGAAGCGCAAGATCGTGCCGCCCAAGGCGGTGTGGACGTCCGAGCACGCGCAACTGCGCGAACGCCAGGCGTGGTTGTCCGAGTACGCGCAGGCCGCCTTGAATTACGGCGCCTGCCGCTACGTGGCGACGTTCGGCTCCGGCGTCGCCGATCCCAAGGCCGACGACATACGCCAGCTGCACGATGCCCTGTGCCGCGCGGACGAAGATCTGCCGATCGCCTGAGCCCGCCACGCCTCAGGCGGCACCGGTCCACTCGCGGATGAAAGGCGCCAGCTGCGGGATCAGGTCGACCATGCCGTGCAGCGGCACGATCAGCCACAGCGAGCGCGTGCGCGCCCACAGCACGCCGAAGGCGATGCCGGCCGGCGCGATCATCACGATCGAATAGGCGATGGCCCAGCCCGGCGTCGGCGCGGCGACGCCTTCGAGCAGGCTGGCGCCGCGCAGGTACAAGCCGGGCGCATGGGCCAGGCCGAACAGCAACGAGGCCCAGGCGATCGCCGCGACCTGCGAGCCGGTCGCGAGCGCGAAATGCTCCTGCAGCACGCGCCGGAACAGCAGTTCCTCGCACAGTCCCGCTTCCACGGTCTGCCAGACGAAGCACAGCGGGATCGCCCACGCCAAGGTGGTCGCGGCCGGCGCGAGCTGCGACAGCGACATCAGGCCGCGCCCGAACACCGCCTGCATCGCCAGATAGGCCAGCGACATCAGCACGAACGCCAGCCACAGCCGGCGTGCGCCGAACGGCGCCTGGCCGCGCTCGCGCAGACGCAGGAACAGCCAGGCCGGCAGCACCACCATGGTCAGCAGCTTCAAGGCGAGCTTGGCGATCGACTGCGCCGGATCCTCGGGCACCGCCTCGTTGAGCGCGCTGAAACCCCAGCCCAGGATCAGCAGCGAGAACATCGCCAGATAGACCAGCACGCCCGGCAGGCGCGCGCGGCCCTGCGGACGCGGCGGGTGGCGCGGCTTGCGGGTCAAGGCCCAGGCCAGCGCGGGGAACGCGATTCCGATCACGGCGAACAGGAACAGCGGATCGGCCAGGCTCGCGCCCGGCAATCGCTGCAACACGTACAGCGAAGCCAGATAGGCGAGGGCGGCGACCGCGAGGGCGATCGTGGCGTGGCGGCGGCGGGCGCCGGGCGTGGGCGGGCTGTGCATCGGCGCATGGTGCGCGATGGCCGTCGCCGGGTCCGCTGCCGTTCGTCGCCCAACCAAAGTCAGGGGGCGATCGGCGTGCCGAATCGGCGCCTCAGCGCGGCGCGATCACCCGGATTTCCACGCCCTGCAGGCGTACGACCTGGCCGGCGTGGATCTTGCAGGTCTTGCGCAGCTCGACCTGGCCGTCGACGCTGACCGCGCCGCTGGCGACGATGGCCTTGCCGGTGCCGCCGCTGTGGGCCAGGCCGACCAGCTTCAGCAACTGGTTGAGTTCGACGTGATCGCGGTCGAGTTCGAATTCGATCGGGGACATGGCACCGGTGCTTGGAGAACGACGGGCAGGGTCGCAGCGCCGGCGTCCGCGCGCAAGCCGCACGAGCGCGGTAACGTGAGCGTTCCGGCCCTCGACGGGCGATCACTGGGAGAGGCGGCCATGAAACAGGCCAGGTATGCGACGCGCGGTCCGGTGCCGCAGGACGTGATCGAAGCGGTGGATAGCGAGCTGCCGGCGCTGGCGCCGGGGCAGGCCCTGGTCGAGGTGTTGGCCGCGCCGATCAATCCCTCCGATCTGCTCACCCTGACCGGCCAGTACGGGCTGCTGCCGCCCTTGCCGGCGGTCGGCGGCAACGAAGGCGTGGGCCGGGTGCTGGCCCTGGCCGACGACGTGAGCGCGCCCGCGGTCGGGCGCACCGTGTTGTTGCCGCCCAGCGGCGGCACCTGGGCCACCCACATGGTCGTCAATGCGCGCGCGCTGCTGCCCTTGCCGGACGATGCCGATCCGGTGCAGCTGTCGATGATCACGGTCAATCCGCCGACCGCGAGCCTGTTGCTGTCCGAGTTCGTCGATCTGGCGCCGGGCGAGTGGGTGATCCAGAACGCGGCCAATTCGGCGGTCGGCGGTTATCTGGTGCAGTTGGCGGCGCTGCGCGGTCTGAAGACGGTCAACGTGGTGCGGCGCGAGTCGGCGCGCGAGGACGTGCTGGCGCTGGGCGCCGACGCGGTGCTGGTCGACGGCGACGATCTGGCCAAGCGCGTGCGCGAGGTCACCGGCGGGGCGACGATCCGGCTGGGCGTGGACGCGGTGGGCGGCGTCGCGACCGAGCGTTTGGCGCAGTCGCTGGGCGAGGGTGGGGTGTTGGTCAACTACGGGGCCATGAGCGGGGAGGCCTGTGCGCTGTCGCCGGCTTCGCTGGTATTCCGCGATGTCGCGCTGCGCGGGTTCTGGTTGGCGCGTTGGTATCGCACCGCGCCGCCGGAGCGGCGTGCGGCGGTGTTCGCGGAGTTGGCGGGGCTGATCGCGCAGGGCAAGTTGCATGCGCGGGTGCAGGCGACCTACGGGATCGATCAGATCAAGCAGGCGGTTGCGGCGGCGGCCGCGGGGGAGCGGGCGGGGAAGATCGTGTTGATTCCTAATGCGTCCTACCGCGAGTAAGTTCGCTTTCGTCTTTGATCCGCTCGTTTGCTTTTGACTCCCTCCTTTGGAAAAGGAGGGTTGGGGAGGATTTGCTGTTGCTTTGCTTTGCGTGGGTTCGTCACGGAAGTCAAAGGCTTCCGCCTGC
Organism: Lysobacter sp. Root604; assembly: GCF_001427505.1. Classification (NCBI taxonomy): domain Bacteria; kingdom Pseudomonadati; phylum Pseudomonadota; class Gammaproteobacteria; order Lysobacterales; family Lysobacteraceae; genus Lysobacter; species Lysobacter sp. Root604. Next base: position 135,743 of record NZ_LMGS01000001.1, read on the forward strand.
TGCGCATGCGGGTTACTTTCTCTTGCTAGCCCAAGAGAAAGTAACCAAAGAGAAGGGCTAGCGTGACCAACCCTCCCTTGCGAGTTCGAGGCTTTCGCCGGGATTTTTCGAATGGACGTCCCTGTCCATTGGAAAAACGGCGCGCGTCCTGCGCGCCGCCCTTCGGGTCTACGGTTGGTCGAGTGAGTGCGTGGCTTTTGGATTTGAATGCAACGGCAACGGCAACGGCAACCGCAACCGCAACTGCAACCGCAACGGCAGCAGGGGGCTTTTTGCTGTCATCTCGGTGTAGGCGGGGATCGACTTCAGGGCGTAGTGGAGCAGGGTGTCGGTGGTTTCGGTGGTAGAGCGTCGCCGCGTTGTCTGAGTGACCGACCCCGTTCGGTTCAGGTCCAGGTTCAGCCCGGCGGCGCCTGAGCGCCGGCGCCCAGGGCGCGTTTGCGCTCGGGGCTGAGCTGCTTGATCGCGTATTCCGCGCGCAAGGCGGTCGAGCGGTCGGGGTAGGCGAAGCTGTTCAGCAGTCGCAGGGGCGGGTGCGAGCGTGTGTAGCGGGCGCCTTTGCCGGCCGCGTGCTGGGCGTAACGGCGGTCCACGTCCACCGCGATCCCGGTGTAGACGCTGCCGTCGCGGCATTCGATGAGGTAGACGTGCCAGACGGCCATGCCGATAGGGTAGCGGCGATCGCGCCGGCGCCGCGAATCTGAATGGCCATCACAACCATACGCCAACGAACGTCATTGCTAGGACACGTAGCGACGCCGACAATGGGTCTTCCTCTGGAGAATCCGCTTGAGCGCCGCAGACGAATCGCACGCCGCCGTAACCAACCTGCGCCAACTGTGCGCGCGCTTCGCCAAACCGCACCTGGGACGGGCGGTCTGGCAACTGATCAACACCCTGATTCCGTTCGCCGCACTGTGGACCCTGATGGCCTGGAGCGTGGTGGCGCAATGGGGCTACGGCTGGACGCTGCTGCTGGCGCTGCCCTCCGCCGGCCTGTACGTGCGCATCTTCATCATCCAGCACGACTGCGGGCACGGCTCCTTCTTCGCCAGCAGCCGCGCCAACGACATCGTCGGCCGCTGCCTGGGTCTGGTGACCCTGTTCCCCTACGGCTACTGGAAGAAGACCCATGCCGTGCACCACGGCACCTCGGGCAACCTCGACCGCCGCGAGATGGGCGACATCGAGACCCTGACCGTCGCCGAGTACCGCGCGCGTTCCTGGCTGGGCCGCATGAGCTACCGCTTCTACCGCAGCACGCCGGTGCTGCTGGGCATCGGCCCGCTGTACCAGTTCGTGCTCAAGCACCGCTTCCCGTTCGATCTGCCCTTCACCTGGAAGAAGGAATGGGCGAGCGTGCTGCTCAACAACCTGATGCTGATCGTGGCCTTCGTCGCGATGGGCTTCACCATCGGCTGGCACACCGTGCTGCTGGTGCACCTGCCGATCGTGCTGCTGGCCGGCGCGATGGGCGTGTGGCTGTTCTATGTGCAGCACACCTTCGAGGATGCCTACTGGACCCGTAAGGACGACTGGAACTCGCACGAGGCCGCGATCGCCGGCAGCTCGTTCTACGACCTGCCGCGGGTGATGCATTGGTTCACCGGCAACATCGGTTACCACCACATCCACCACCTCGCCAGCCGCATCCCCAACTACCGTCTGCGCGAGGCCTACGAGTCCAGCCCGCTGCTGCAGGCCGCGCCCAAGCTGACCCTGTGGTCCAGCCTGAAGTGCGCGCGATTGAAGCTGTGGGACGAAGACCTCAAGCGCATGGTCGGTTTCCCCAAGCGCGCGCGGGCCTGATCCGCGTCTAGCAAGCACCGGGCAGGGCGTCCGCAGCGCGCGACGTCCTGCCCTCAGCGCCCCGCCGTGACCGATCCGGCGGGCGTCGCCGCCCGCAAGCGGGCGCCCCGGCGTCTCAGCGCCGCCCCTCACGTACCGCCCCACGCTCCCGGCCTCGTCCGGCGCTTCGCTTCCACGATGCCCGCGGCCCGGCCGCTCGGCCCGGCGCACGCCGACGAACGGCGCTTGACTTTGTCATCGATTGATTTAGCATTTTAGTTAAATAAGCAAATGACTAAACAATAGAGGTGTACCGCCATGATCGATGAAGCCCTAGTCACCCAAGTCGGCCTGCTCGCCTACCTGGCCATCTCCGTCGCCATGACGATCTGGGTGGCCCGCACCCTGTCGCGCAACGGCGAGGTGTTCCTGGTGATGTGCTTCGGCCAGAACGAAGTGCTGGCCAAGTCCACCAACCATCTGCTCGTGGTGGGCTTCTACCTGATCAACATCGGCGTGATCGCGATCCGCCTGGACGGCTGGAACGCCGACGCCCTGCTCAGCAACCCGATCGCCCATATCGGCAGCAAGATCGGCGTGTCGGTGCTGATGCTGGGCGCCATGCACTTCTTCAACATGATGATGATTTCGCGCTACGGCCGGGTGGTGTCGGGCTGGATGAACGAGCAGCGCTACGAAGAGCGCGTCGCCGAAGCCGCCGCGCGCGGCGCGCCGCCGCCGCTGCCGGGCCGCGGTTGAGGCCGGCTTGCGACGCGCGACCGCGCCGCAAGTCCAGGCCGCGACGGGTGCACGCACCCGCCGCGGCTTGCGCGCGTGCGGCGCCGCGCGGGGCCGGTTTCGCCCGCGCTCATACCCGCGCGGTGCGGAAGGCTATGATGTTCCCGCACCGCATCGACCGTGCGCGCCGGCCCTCGCGGGCCGACCATGAAAGCCCAGCCATGAGCGCTCAGTTATGAAACAGGACAAGATCTTCGAGGCGCTGGCGTCCACGCCGCGGCGGCAGATTCTGGCCTATCTGTCCGAGCAGGAACTGCCGGCCGGCGACATCGCCGCGCGTTTCAACATGAGCGCGCCGGCGGTCTCGCGCCACCTGTCGGTGCTGGTCAACGCCGGCCTGATTTCCAGCGAGCGGCGCGGGCAGTTCGTGGTCTACAAGCTGGTGCCCGACAACCTGGTCAATACCCTGACCCAGTTCGCGTTCGAGATCTGCCCGGTCGGCGGCCCGCTCAAGCGCGAGAGCCGGCGCGCGAAAAAAGCGGCCGGTTGAGCCGGCCGCTGGGGGAATGGCGCCGCCGTAGCGGCGCGGTATCGCATGCGATTGCGGCCGGCGCGTAGCGCGGGCCTGATGCGCGTCAGTCGCGCTCGAAGCGTGCGATCTCGTCGGCGATCGCTTGGGCACGGCGCAGGCTGCGGCCGGTGATGCTGTCTTCCATGGCCTTGGCCAGGCGCGGCCGGCTGGGGTGGCGCGACCAGCGGTGCAACCACCAGGTCGCGAGCAGGCCGACCACACCGATCGCCCCGCCGATCGCGAACACCGAGGGCGCATTGACGTATATGTCCACGCCGAACAGCGCCATGAAGACCACGGTCATGAACGGCATCCAGATCAGCCACCAGGCCAGGCCCACGACCATGCCGGTGCGCACGTAGAACTTGCGCAGCCGCGCCAGGCGTTTCTGGATGTCCAGCACCGGCGCCGAGTAGTCCACCGCCGCGATCATGGCCTGCACCATGCCGCCGCAGGCGATCAGCGCCACGCCGTAGACGTGCAGGATCAGGCCGCACACGAACAGGTGGGGGACCTCGCGGTGGCTGGTCCAGAAATCGACGCCCAGCAGCAGCACCGCCAGCCCCATCAGCATCTGCAGCCCCTGGCCCACGACCAGCGGCCACAGGCCGGATTTCAGGCGCTTGCCGCGTTCTTCGCGGAAGCGCAGCAGGTCCATGGCGTGTTGGCGCTCGAGCTTGCGGTCGAGGTCCTGCCAGGCTTGTTTGAGATCGTCCAGTTCCATCGTCGTTGCGCTCATCGTGTCGTGTATCGCGTGGTGGAAAGAAGTGCGCGCGTCGCCGTCAGTCCGGCATTTCGCTGCGTATGCGTTGTTTGAGACGGCTGATCTTGGTGGCCACGTTGGTCTCGCTGATGCCGAGCACCTCGGCGATCTCGCGGTAACTGCGGTCTTCCAGGTAGAGCAGCAGCAAGGCGCGGTTGAGCGGTTCCAGCTGGCCGATGAAGCGATGCAGGGCGCGCACGCGCTGCGCGCTCTCGTGGTCGCCGGCGGATTCGTCGGCGAGTTCGTGCAGGTCTTCGTCCAGCGGCACCGCATTGCGTTGGCGCGGGCCGTCGCTGCGCACGAACGAAATCGCCACGTTCAGCGCGATCCGGTACATCCAGGTCGAGAACGGCCGCGACGGGTCGTAGCCGGGATAGGCGCGCCACAGCTGGGTCGCGATCTCCTGGGCCAGGTCGGCGCGATCGTCGGGGTGCCGGCAATAGGTATTGCCGACCTTGAAGACGATCTTGCGATGCGCATCCAGCAGTTCGCCGAAGCGTTGCCGTGCGTTGTCCATGCCGACCGCCCCCTCCAAACCCTTCATGCCGATGCCGCCGTTTCCGCCCTAGTCGAACACATGATTCGCGGGGAGGGGCGAAACATCACAGCCGGGCGCGGCCGAGGGCAGGGCGGTCAGCCGGGCGGCGGCGCGCCCGGGCGGTGGCCGGCTTCGGCGCGGCGCCGATAGAACGACAGCAGGGTCTCGCTCTGGCCGCCCAGCAGCCAGCGCCCCAACGGCGCGGCATACCAATCGAAGGCGGTGCTGACGCGGTAGTCCAAGCTCATCGCCAGTTCGGTGCCGCCGTCGCGCGGGGTCAGGGTGTAGCGCGTGTCGAGCAGGTCGAAGTACTCGCCGCCGATGCGCACGTGATCGTCCAGCGCGCCGGCGGGCACGGAATCGGCGTCGAAATGGTATCGCCAGTTCACGTAGCGCTGCGGCTGCCAGTCGGTCGACATCTGCTGGAAGTGGATGCCTTTGCCCATGCGCACATCGCGAACCAGGCCGGTCGGCGTCTGGCGCACGATGCCTGCCAGGGGCTTGGGCACGCCGATGCGGTAGGTCCAGGCGGCATCGACTTCATCGGGTCGGATCGCGTCGGCGGTCATCAGCTGGCGCCAGACTTCCGCTGGCGGCGCGGCCACGAAAACCTCCCGCTCGATACGTTCGATGCGGCCTTGGGGATGCGGGTTCTCCACGGCGCCCAGCACCAGCGGCAGCAAGGCGGCCCCGTACAGCGAGGTGCCCGGCCATTTGGTCAGGCGGCAGATCAGGCCCATGCACAAGCCGCCGAGCGCGCCGATGATCGCGAAGATAGGGGCTGCGAGGACGACGCAGATCGCGCCTTCCAGGCCCACGGCCATGGTTCCGATCACGAAGAACACATTGGCGAGCGCGCCCATGCCCAAGTGGAAACCCAAGTCCTTGCGGGTTTGCCGCTCGACCACATAGACGGCCACCATGCCGACCACAAACGGCGCGAGCAGCAGGAACGAAATCAGCATGGTCGCGTAGGGCTCTCCGGCGTCCGCGCTGAAGATCAAGCGTAAGCCCAGACCGACCAGCACACCGCATAGCAGCGGCCATAACCAATTGCCGTACAGCCAACGAACTTTCCCGATCGGCGGCGCCGCGCTCATGACAGCCCCCGCGCGCGCAGACCCTGGCAGAACGCGCAGGGCGTGGCTGCGGGCTCGGGCAGCCGGTGCAGCTCCGGACGCGGCGGCAGGTCCGCGGGCTCGCGCAAACGACCGACCAGGCCGACACGCGCCAACGCGCGCAGCGTCCACCAGCCCGGATCCCATTCGCCCGGATACAGCCCCAAACGCGCCGAGCCCGGGAACGCATGATGGTTGTTGTGCCAGCTCTCGCCCATGGTCAGCAGCGAGGCGAAGCGCACGTTGTGGCCCTGTACCGCGGCGCCGCGCACTTCGTGGTGCATGCCGCCATGGTTGTGGGCGAAGTAGCCGATCAGCCAGTGCCCGAACACGCCCGCGCTCACGCGTGCGCACACGCCCCAGAACACCCAGCCCCAACCGCCCAGGGCGAAGAACAGCAGCGCCCAGGGCAGGTGCTGAGCCATCCAACTGCGCTGCAGGAAGCGATAGAACCGGTCGTCGGCGATGCGCGCTTCGATCGCGATCGGCGGCGGATCGGCCAGCCGCAGTTCGCAGTGCAGCTGCCACCAGGCGTCGATCAGGAACGGTTGCCGGTGGGCGAGGTAGTCGTGGCAGTGCGGCAGGCGTTGGGCGTAGTCGCGCAGGTCGTGGGTGCGCACCAGGCCTAAAGGCCCGGCCAGGCCGACCTGCACGCCGCAGTAGACCAGCAGGTACTCCAGCCACTTCGGGCAGTCGTAGCTGTCGTGGATCAGTTTGCGGTGCATGCCCAGCGAGTGGCCGAGCAGCAGCACGGTGGCGGTGCTGAGCACGAACAGGGCCAGGGCCGACCAGCTGAAGTACCAGGCACCGCCGACGGTCGCACCCAGCACCATGGTGCTGAACCACACCGAGCGCACCGGTTCCCAGACCACCGCCCCTACGCTGACCGCGCGCACCGCGGCTTCGGCATCGGGGTGAGCGCGCACGCGATGGGTACTCAGGCTGTCGGGCAGTGCGTTCATGGCGATCCCCTGGTCTGGGCGCGGACCGCTCCCAGGCTGGGGCGGCGCCGGCTGTATTCAGCATTTAACTAATTTGCTAAATGTTTATTTGCGGGCGCCGCGCTTGTCAAGCGGCCGCCGACAGGCGGCGATGCGGCGCTCGCGGGCCCGCGGGCGTCAGGCCCGCGGCGGCGCGCCGCGCTCGGAGGCGAGGTCCGGCGCGACCCAGGCGTCCACGCCCCAGGAGCGGGCCAGAGAGGCGCGGCAGGCGGCCGCCAGTTCCAGCGCGCGATGGCGCAGCTCCGAGCGGTTCTCGGGCATGTACTGCAACGCTTGGCCGAACAGCACCATGCCGGCCTCGACCTCGCGGTTCTCGACCAGCGCCAGCTCGCCCCAATAGAGCTCCCAGAAGCGCGCGACCGCGTCGCCGTGGTCGTGCGCGGACGCGATGCGCGCGCACACCCGCGCCGCTTCCGCGTACAGCTCGAGCTGTTTCTCCAGGAACGGCCGGGTCGCCTCGATGCGCCGGGCCTCGGCTTTGCGCTCGCCTTCTTCGCGCATGGCCTGCAGCTGATCGCGCCGAGCGGTGCGCCAGGTCCACACGCCCCAGCAGAACGAGGCGCTGGCGCCGACCACCGCGATCAGCACCTTGAGGGTTTCTGCATCCATGCCTTGCGCTCCGATGCTTCAGTCGACGAAGTCGTACAGACGGTAGATCCAGGACAGCTCGTAGAGAATGCCCGCGACCACGAACGCACGGTGGAACCACTCCGAACGCGTGCGCATCGCGATCAGGCACATCAGCACGAAGCCCAGATTGCGCAGCGGGTATTCGGGGCCGCGGCTTTCGAAGTAGATGCTGCCCTTGATCGCGGTGTCGATGAAATCGATCAGATAGCTCAGCGCCATGATCCCGAAGAACCACTTGCGCCGCGACTGGAAGTAATCCTGCCAGCCGCCGTAGTCGCCGATGTCGTCGGGAAACAGCAGGGTGCACAGCAGGAACAGCACGACCACGTAGACGATCAGGAACGCGTAGGCGGTGATGGTCCAGGCATGCACGTGGATCAGGCGGAACTCCCACCACCAGAAATGGGTGAGCAGGATGAACATCGACACCGCCCAGCCCAGGTGCACCCAGTAGATGCGATCGCGGCCGGGGTGCTGGACGAAGCGCGCCAGGCCCTTGAGCAGGGTAGTGATCGCCAGGCCCAGGATGATGCCCAGCAGGACCCGGATATGGAGGAATTGCGGTTCCATGCGCGCGCTCCGTGTGGCGGCAGATCTTGCGGCCGGTCTCCCGGCGGCGGCCTTCCCTGGGCCGTGCCGGCGCCGGCAGCATACGGCGCACCGGGGCCGCGCGGCGAGGTTGGAGCGCAGGCTCGGGCCAATGCTGCGATCATGGCGCATGAGCCAGAACGACGATTTCGCCTCCCTCCCGCTGTCGCCCGCCTTATTGCAGGGCGTGGCCGCGCTCGGTTACGAGCGCATGACCCCCATCCAGGCTCAGGGCCTGCCGGCCCTGTTGGAGGGCCGCGACCTGATCGCGCAGGCCCCGACCGGCAGCGGCAAGACCGCCGCCTTCGGCCTGGGCCTGCTGCACCGACTGGACCCCGCCGACGGCCGCACCCAGGCATTGGTGCTGTGCCCCACGCGCGAGCTGGCCGACCAGGTCGGTCGCCAGCTGCGCAAGCTCGCCTTCGCGATTCCCAACCTCAAGGTCTCGGTGCTCTGCGGCGGCATGCCGCTGGGCCCGCAGTTGGCCTCGCTGGAGCACGCACCGCACGTGGTGGTCGGTACGCCGGGCCGCCTGCAGGAGCTGGTGCGCAAGCAGGCCCTGCGCCTGGATGCGGTGTCGGTGCTGGTGCTGGACGAAGCCGACCGCATGCTCGACATGGGCTTCGAGGAGCCGATCCGCGAGCTGGTCGGCAAGACCCCGCGCAAGCGCCAGACCCTGCTGTTCTCGGCCACCTTCCCTGACGCGATCCGCACCCTGGCCGCGAAGATGATGCGCGAGCCGGTCGAGGTCACGGTCGAAGGCGCCGCCGGGCAGCCGGTGGTCGAACAGCATTTCTACGAAGTCGAGCCGGCCAGGAAGACCCCGCTGCTGGCCGCGCTGCTGCTGGAGTTCCGCCCGGATTCCTGCGTGGTGTTCTGCAACATGCGCCGCGACACCGAGGAAGTGGTCGGCTCGCTGAGCCACTACGGCTTCACCGCGCTGGCCCTGCACGGCGATATGGAGCAGCGCGACCGCGACGAAGTGCTGGTGCGCTTCGCCAACCGCAGCTGCAACGTGCTGGTCGCCAGCGACGTGGCCGCGCGCGGCCTGGACGTGCAGGACTTGGCCGCGGTGGTGAACTACGAACTGCCGACCGATCCGGACGTCTACATCCATCGCATCGGCCGCACCGGTCGCGCCGGCCGCGGCGGCGTGGCCCTGAGCCTGTGCAGTCCGCGCGAGATCGCGCGCGCGCAGCCGATCGAAGAACGCCAGGGCCGGCCGTTGCGTTGGGAACGCGCCGCACCGCTGGCCGGCCGCGCCAGCAACGTGCCGGTGGCGCCGATGGCGACCCTGCGCATCGACGCCGGCCGCACCGACAAGCTGCGCCCCGGCGACGTGCTCGGCGCGCTCACTGGCGATGCCGGGCTCAAGGCCGACCAGGTCGGCAAGATCGACGTGTTCCCGACCCGATCCTATGTCGCCGTCGCGCGCGCGCAGGCCGCGCAGGCGCTGGCGCGTCTGCGTGAAGGCAAGATCAAGGGGCGCAAGTTCCGCGTGCATAAACTGTAGGAAACCGATACGGGAAACGGCGGAGACTGGCGGGGCACGCGCGTTTGCGCGAAGCTGCGGCGGTCGCCGCGTCACGGCCGCGACGCCGCCACTGGCTACGAGAGTGACGATGATCAAGCCGCAAAAGCCCGCCAACGAAGCCGAGCGCCTGGCCGCGCTGCAGCGTTACGCGATCCTGGACACGCCGCCGGACTCGGCCTTCGACGACCTGACCGCGATCGCCGGCGCGATCTGCGCCACGCCGATGAGCACGGTGTCGCTGATCGACGCCGACCGCCAATGGTTCAAGGGCCGGCGTGGCCTGGAGACCGAGGAGACCTCGCGCGATTACGCCTTCTGCGCGCACGCGATCCTGGAGCCGTCGAACGTGATGGTGGTGCCCGACGCGCGCGACGACGCGCGCTTCCAGGGCAACCCGCTGGTTACCGGCGACCCCAATATCCGTTTTTACGCCGGCGCGCCGCTGGTCAGTTCCGACGGTTACGCGCTGGGCACCCTGTGCGTGCTCGACGACCAGCCGCGCCAGTTGGCGCCGTTCCAGATCGCCGCGCTGCAGGCGCTGTCGCGCCAGGTCACCCACCTGATGGAACTGCGCCGGGTCAGTCGCGAACTCAGCCATCAGCTCAATGAGCGCGCCTGGTACGAGGAGCAATTACAGCACTACCAGCAGGAACTGGAAGCGCAGAACGCCGACCTCACCGAGCAGACCCGCACCGACGCCCTGACCGGGCTGGCCAACCGGCGTGCGTTCGGCGTCGCCTTGGAGCAGGCCCTGCTGGCGGGACGCCAGGTCGCGGTGGCGGTGCTGGACATCGACCACTTCAAGATCGTCAACGACGTCCACGGCCACGCGGTCGGCGACGAGGTGCTCAGCGACGTCGCACGCGTGCTGCGTTCGGCCAGTGGCGGCAGCGGCCTGGTCGCGCGCTACGGCGGCGAGGAGTTCGTGTGGCTGATCCACGACCGCGGCCTGAGCGACGCGGCTCTGCAATGCGAATACCTGCGCGAGTCGGTGGAACACACCACCCAGACCCTGGCGGTGACCACCAGCATCGGCGTCGCTGTGGCGCGCGCCGGCGAAACCGCCGAGCAGTTGTTCTCCCGCGCCGACCAGGCCCTGTACGCGGCCAAGCGCGGCGGACGCAACCGAGTGGTCGCGTCCGAGGAATGAGCGCCGCGCTTACTTGCCGTTGGCGCTGAAGCTGCCCGGGCCGAGCAGGGCGATCGCCAGGCCGGAGACCAGGAACATCACTTGCAGCTCCAGGGCCCAGCCGCCCTGGTCGTTGAGCTGGTTCAACTGGCCCAGGTGGACCAGGAAGATCGCGAACAGCATGTTGACCGCGATCAGCGCGCCGCCGACACGCGCGTGCCAGCCCACGATCAACAGGATCGGCGCCAGCACCTCGCCCAGCAGCACGCCGTAGCCGAGGAAGCCGGGCAGCCCGTGCGACTCGACCAGGCCGACGATGCCGCCCATGCCGCCTTTGAGCTTAGCGATGCCGTGCAGCAGGATCAGCGCGCCCAGGACGATGCGCATGAACAGTCGGGCGAGATCCTGTTGGGTATTCGGGTTCATCGGGCTTCCTCGGTGCGATCGGTTCGCGTGGACGAACGGCAGGATAATCGGCGCGGGCGGCCGTGTCTGCGGGGAGAGCCATCGAGGCAGGGCCGAGCCGAAAGGGGAGTCGCTGGCCCTGCGGTCGGCCGGCTTCGATTGACCGGCTCGCGCGGCTGTACCCACAATCGGTCAACACCCCGATGCAGCCGACCCGCATGCGATTGCTCCTGCCCTTGTTGTTGTTGGCGCCGGCGTGCCCGGCCGTGGCTTCCGAAACGCTGAGCGCGGTCATCGCAGTGACCAAGGATGAGGCCTATCGCTCTTCGCGCGTCGACTGGCCGCGCGTGGAGGCCGAGGCCGCGGCGGTCGAGCGAGCCGAGGGCGAAGACGCCGCCGTCCAGTTCGTGGTCCGTGCCTTGGGCGACCGCCATACCTGGTACGAGTCGCCCACCGCGAGCCGACCGCCGGCTCCCGCTCCAACTCCATCCGCCGCACCCACCGCACCCGCCGCACCGCAGCCGATCGCGGTCGCGCTACCGGCAGCGCAGGGCGTACCGGTACTGCAGATCAACGCCTGGAGCGGCAAGGATTCGACCGCAGCTGCGTCCAGCGTGCGCAATGCCCTGATCGCTTCGCTGGAACAACCCGCCTGCGGCCTGGTGCTGGATTTTTCCTCGAACGAGGGCGGCAACATGTGGCCGATGCTGGTCGGCCTGGCGCCGCTGTTGAGCGAAGGCAGGCTGGGCGGCTTCCGGAGCGCGAAAGGCGACGACACCGAGATCGCGTACCGCGGCGGCAAGATCACGCTTGGCGGCGGCGAGCATTTCCTCAATGCATCGATGACTCTCACGCCGCAACGACTCCCGCGCTACGTGGCATTCGTGATCGGCAAGGAAACGGCGAGTTCCGGCGAGATCACCTCCATCATGTTTCGCGGTCAGGCCAATGTCCGCTATTTCGGCACGCCTACGGCGGGATACTCGACGGCGAACGCGACCATTCCACTGCCCAACGGCGGGAGGCTGATGCTTACCACCGCCGCGACCCTGGACCGCAACGGGAATGCCTACGAAACCGTGCTGGCCCCGGACGTGCAAACGGACCACCCGATACAGGACGCGGCGACGTGGGTCAATTCGCAGTGTAAGAAGCGATAGACTTCGGAGTCTCGATCGAGCCGCGTGCGGCCGCGACGGTCGAATTCAGGAGCCAGCTTCCATGTCGGCAGACACCGTGACCATCACATTGCCGGAGCCGGTCTACACGCTGTTCGACACGACTAGACAGGATTTACCCGCAGTTGTGGTCGTCAACGATGCACTGTTGTCGTTCCAGCATACGGATGTTTTCGCTTGGCACCTCGAGGTGACGGTGCATGCCGTTGATCTGGCCGAGCAGGGTATGCCTTCCAACGAAGAGAGCCGAATCCTGCGCGAGTTGTATCCGTTGGCATCGGGCAACAACGCTTAAGGAGAGGAACGTGCAGGTCTACTATCTGGAAATCGTGAGCAAGGATGTCGAATCCGTATGCACCGCCTACGAGGCGGCCAACGGCGTGCGCTTCGGCGCGCCCGATCCCGGGTTAGGCCATGCGCGTACCGCGCCTTTGGCCGGCGGCGGCCTGGTCGGCGTGCGCGCACCCTTGCGGACCACCGAGGAGCCGGTGGTGCGGCCTTACTGGCTGGTAGCGGATATCGAGGCGGCAGTCGCCGCCGTGGTGCAAGCGGGTGGCTTCGTCGCGGTCGAGCCCACGCCGATACCCGGCCACGGCACCTTCGCCATCTATCTGCAGGGCGGCAACGACCATGGCTTGTGGCAGCTGTGAGCCCGGCGCCGGCGGCGTAAATTCGGTCAAGCGTGGATAAGGGCAGGGGCGTCATCGGTGGGCTATTCGATTCCAAAGCAGAACGCGATTTCCTACGGCCCCGAAGCTTTGCGTTCCTTCCATGGCTACATCTTCGAGTGGATCGACAATCTGCACTTCACGCAGGCGCCCTCCGCTTTCGTCGGGTCGCAGGCCGCGGCCTACATAGCGGCGGTCAAGGACCGTTTTCTGGCCATGGGCTGGGAGGGCGACGGGGATATCGAGTTGCTCTGGCTTCCGCCCTTCGTATTCCGGTTCGATGCCGGCATCAAGCCCGAGGGACTGGTGCTATGGCATGTCAAACAAGAAGAGGATGGGGTTTCCTTCCTTCTTTCGCCGGTACAGCTGCCGTTTGAGGCCTTCCGGCATGACGGCGGCGGGGCGTTTGGCGATCAGTCGTCCGATGGGACGGACTGACTCGGTGCTCGTACCGCTATGAAGCCAGAGATTCAAGCGAATAAAGTGGTGGTTCTGTCGGGCTCCGGCCTGAGCGCGGAGAGCGGTCTGCCCACGTTCCGCGATTCGAAGGGCCTGTGGAACAACTACTCCTGGCAGGAGGTCGCAAGCCTCGAAGGCTGGAGGAAGCGCCCCGAGGCGGTGCTGGCTTTTTACAACGAGCGCCGCGCCAAGGCCTGGGCAGCCGAGCCGAATCCGGCCCATCTCGCCATCGCCGCTCTGGAGTCGGCTTATGAAGTCGTCGTAGTCACCCAGAACGTCGATGAACTTCATGAGCGCGCAGGATCCAGCAAGGTCATCCACCTGCACGGGGAGCTCGCGTACGCGCGCAGCACCTCGGACACGCCCAAGCGGTATCGCATCAAGGACGCTCCTATCCTGCTTGGTCAGGTGTGCGAGGAGGGCAGTCAGCTCAGGCCGGATATCGTGTGGTTTGGGGAACAGACCCAACACATGGAGCTAGCCTGGCAACACATCGCCACCGCCGCCAAGGTGATGGTGGTGGGCACTTCGCTCACGGTCTATCCGGCCGCCACGCTAGTCGACGCGGCTGCGGACTCGGCAGAGAAAGTGCTGATCTCGCTGGAGATGGACGAGATACCTTATGGATTCGAGTTCATTCGCGGCAATGCGGCCCAAGCCGTTCCGCGCTTGGCGAAGGCGTGGCTTGAGCGCGAGTGAGCGGGCGAGCCCAGTACGGACCGTGGTTTCCTACTCGGACAGGTTCTTGGCCTCGGCTGTCCCCAGCAACTCCGGCTGCGACACCGCGCGCGGGCGGCTGATCAGCGGGTGCACGAACACCGCCGACAGGATGATCGCCACGCCCACATAGAACAGGCCGCTGAGCTCGCGCTGTTCGCCCAGCAGGGCGATGGCGAGCACGATCGCGTACACCGGTTCCAGGTTGATCGCGAGTTGGGCCGCGAACGCGGTCATGTGGCGCAGCGCCACCAGCGACAGCGCGAACGGCAGCAGCGTGCACACCAGCGCCAGGATCACCAGCAGCACCGCGTCGCGCAGGCCCGGCAGCACCAGCAGATCGCCGGCGAAGGCCGGGAACAGCAGCGGCATCACCGGCGCCAGCACGGTCAGGGCGAGGGTGCCGGCGCCGAGTTCCAGTGCGGTCACGGTCAGCGGATCGCCGTGCTCGACCAGGCGCTTGTTGAGCGAGGAGAACAACGCCACCAGCAATGCGGACACCGCGCCGACCGCGATCCCCGCGCGCATCTCGTGCGGCACGCCGCCCACCACCAGGGCCACGCCCGGCAGCACCGCCACACCCAGCGCCAGTTCGCGCTTGGAGAACGGCCGTTTGGCCAGCTTGGGTTCGATCAAGGCGGTGAACACTGTCGCCAGCGCGATGCAGGTCGCGGCGACCGAGGCGTTGGCCAACTTGATCGCGCCGTAGAAGGTCAGCCAATGCAGCGCCACCAGCACACCGATGCCTGCGTAGGACCACAGCAGCCGCGCCGGCATCGCGCGCAGGCCGCGCCAGACCTTGGGCAGCAGGGCCAGCGCGACCACCACGATCAGCATGCGCGACCACACCAGCGGCAGCGCCGGCAGCGAGATCAGCTTGCCCAGGATCGCGGTGAAGCCCCACAGCAGCACGCAGAAGTGGATCTGGACTTGCGCCTTGGCGGTTGGGGTCATCGGTTTCGCGGTCGTGGGGTGAGCCGTATTATCGCCCTTTGGCGCGGATGCGCCGCGGGCGCGCGCATGCGACGCTGCGCCGCACACCTGGGGAGAGCGCACGGCCATGCCAGTCAGCGATACCCGTTCCGCGTCCGGCGCCGGCGCCGCCCCTCCGATCGGCGCGGCGGGTCGCGCCTTCGCCGCGCTGGTCGGCGCGGTCTCGCTGGCCTCCCTGGTCGGCCAGTACTGGCTGCTCATCGCCAACACCTGGGACACGGTGGGGCCGGCGTTCGCGACGGTGCGCTACCTGAGCTACTTCACCATCCTCAGCAACCTGCTGGTCAGCGCGACCTGCGCGGTGGCGGTGTTCGGCGGCGGCTCGGGCCTGGCGCGCTGGTTGGCCAGCGCGCGCGTGCGCGGCGGGATCGCGCTGGCGATCGGGGTGACCGGTACGGTCTACGTCACCATCCTGCGCCACCTCTGGCAGCCGCAGGGCGCGCAGTGGTGGGTCGACAGCGGGCTGCACTACGCGACGCCGGCGCTGTATCTGGCCTGGTGGCTGGCGGCGCTGCCGCACGGTGGCTTGGGCTGGCGCGATCTCGGGCGCTGGCTGTGGTTCCCGGCCTTGTACGTGGTCTGGGCCTTCCTGCGCGGGCAGGTCGTGCACGAGTACCCGTATCCGTTCCTGGACGTGGGCGCGCTGGGCTGGCCGGTGGTGCTGCGCAACTCGGTCGGAGTGCTGATCCTGTTCCTGGTCTTCGGTGCCGGTCTGCTCGGCGTCGACCGGCTGCTGGGGCGCCGGCGCGGGTCGGACTGAGTCGGGCGGCCGCGTATACCGGAACTGCTTTGCAGATTCTTAGCGGAATCTTTACGAATCTTGGCCATTCGGGGGCGAGTCGGCTTAGGCTAGGTGCCAATTCCGGTACCTGGGGTCAGGCCAATGACGCAACACCGCACTCGTTTGTTCCGTGCCGTCCATTACGCGATCTGCCTGGCCGGCGGCCTCGCCGTCGCCGCGCCGGCCCTGGCCCAGGACGCGCAAGCGCCGGCCGAGCCGGCCAGTGAGGCCAAAACCCTGGACACCGTGTCCGTGCTGGGCTCGCGCCGCAGCCAGCGCTCGTCCGACACCGCCTCGATCTCGCCGGTGGACGTGCTGCCGATGGCGCAGGCCACCGAGGAAGGCGCCCAGTTCGACCTGGCGCAGTCGCTGCAGTACGCGGCGCCCTCGTTCAATTCCACCCGTCAGACCGGCGCCGACGGCGCCGACCTGATCGACTCGGCCGCGCTGCGCGGCCTGGGTTCGGACCAGACCCTGGTGCTGGTCAACGGCAAGCGCCACCACACCACCGCCCTGGTCAACCTGTTCGGCGCGCGCAATCGCGGCAACACCGGCACCGACCTCAACACCATCCCGCTGATGGCGATCGACAGCGTCGAGATCCTGCGCGACGGCGCCGCCGCCCAGTACGGCTCGGACGCGATCGCGGGCGTGATGAACATCGCCCTGAAGAAGCGCAAGGGCTGCGAAGCGGTGGCCGGCTGGGGCCAGTACTCGCGCGGCGACGGCGAGAACTGGCTGGCGTCGGGCTACTGCGGCGTCGGCCTGGGCACGGACGGCGTGCTCGGCATCACCTTGGAGTATCAGGACCGCGGCCGTTCCGACCGCTCCGAGCCCAAGGGCAGCCCGCGCATCATCGGCGACTCTAAGATCCGCAATCAGACCTTGTTCCTCAACGGCGAAAAGCCGCTGACCGACAACGCGACCCTGTACTTCACCGCCGGCCTGCAGAACCGCGATGCCTCCTCGGCCGCGTTCGCGCGCGAGGGCATCGGTTCGGAAGACATCCCCTCGCGCAACTCCGAGGCGATGTATCCGAACGGTTTCGTGCCCTTCATCGATGGCGATCTGGAAGACCGCTTCGGCACCGTCGGCCTGCGTTGGGGCATGGGCGAGTGGCAGGCCGATCTGTCGGCCACCTACGGCTACAACGAGCTGCGCTACGACATCAACCACACCCTCAACGCCTCGATCGCCAACCTCGACCTGCTCAACGGCGGCCGCGGCGTCAGCGCCAGCAGCTTCGACGCGGGCGGTTTCTCGTTCCGCCAGAACACCTACAACTTCGACGTCAGCCGCTACTACGACACGGTCTTCCACGGCTTCAACGCCGCCTTCGGCCTGGAACGTCGCGACGAGCGCTACAGCATCTTCGCCGGCGAGCCGGGCTCCTACATCGACGCCGACGGCGTCGGCGTGGGCGGCAACGCGGGCAGCCAGGGCTTCCCGGGCTTCCAGCCCAGCGACGCGGGCAGCCACGAGCGCGACAGCTGGGCCGCCTATGTCGACCTGGAAGCCGATTTCAGCGATCGCCTGACCACCGGCTTCGCCTTGCGCTACGAGGACTACAGCGACTTCGGCGACACCCTGACCGGCAAGCTCGCCGCCGGCTTCCGCGCCACCGACACGCTGATGCTGCGCGCCTCGGCCAGCACCGGCTTCCGCGCGCCGTCGCTGCAGCAGAAGTACTTCTCCTCGACCATCACCGACTTCATCAACGGCGAACCGGTCGACGTGGTGATCGCGCCCAACGGCGGCACCATCGCCAACGCCGCGGGCCTGCCGCTGCTGAAGGACGAGACCTCGAAGAACTACACCCTCGGCTTGACCTGGTCGCCGACCGCGAACACCTCGTTCACGCTCGATGCCTATCGCATCAACATCGACGACCGCATCGTGCTCAGCGGCCGCTTCGACACCAGCGATCCGACCATCGGCGCGATCCTGGATTCGCTGGGCGTGGGCCAGGCCCAGTTCTTCGTCAATTCGGTCGATACCAAGACCGAGGGCGTGGACCTGACCTTCAATCACGAGGCCGAATGGGGCGGCGGCAAGTTGGGCACCTTCGTCGCCCTCAACGTCAACCGCACCAAGGTCACCGGCATCCACGCGCCGCCGGCCCTGGTCGGGCGCGAGGACGTGCTGCTGTCCGAGCGCGAGCGCTTGTTCATCGAGCAGGGCGCGCCCAAGTCCAAGGCCGTGGTCGGCTTCGATTATTCGCGCGGCGCCTGGGAGGGCGACCTGAAGGTGATCTACTTCGGCGCGCAGACCCTGGGCACCTTCACCGGCACCGCCGGCGGCGTGCCCAACGCGCGTTACGAAGCCAAGACCTCGGCCGACGTCAGCGTGACCTACGCCTTCAGCGAGAACACCAAGCTCACCGTCGGCGGCGCCAACGTGTTCGACGTCAAGCCGACCCGTCAGGACCCGAACGAGACCGACAACGGCCATGTGTTCGACAGCGTGCAGTTCGGCCTCAACGGCGCGGCCTACTTCGTGAGGCTGTGGCACCGGTTTTAATAGGCATGGTCTGATCGGCAGGGTCCGGTCGGCATGCGCCGATCGGTCCCGATCGGCGCAATTCGGCGGCGCCGACCGGCGTATCCTTCCGGCGTTCGCGTCGGAAGGAGCGCAGCAGGCATGAGCAACGACTATCTCGATTATCTGCGCGACTTGATGGCCGGCTTCGGCACGGTCACGTCGCGGCGCATGTTCGGCGGGCATGGCTTGTACCGCGACGGCGTGATCTTCGCCTTGGTCGACGACGACGCGTTGTACGTCAAGGTCGACGACGTCAGCCGCGCGCAGTTCGAAGCCGCGGGCTGCGCGGCGTTCGTTTATCACAAGCAGAAGGAACTCGTCGCGCTGAGCTATTGGTCGGTGCCGGAGTCGGCGCTGGATTCGGCCGAGGAACTGCGGCCGTGGCTGGACCTGGCTTACGCCGCCGCCTTGCGCAAGGCGAATGCGCCGACGAAGAAGAAGCCGCGCGCGAAGCGTCCGGCTAGGTAGCGTCAAGGATCGTTCGCGCCTGCCTTGGGGTAGGGGCGGCGTGAGCCGCGACCGCGTATTCGCGCCTGCGACGAGACCAACGACGGCGAGTGGGTTCCGGGTCGCGGCTCACGCCGCTCCTACAGGGAGTTAGGCGTGGCGATCTCGCGAGCTTGGGGCGTTGCTTTGGGGTAGGAGCGGCGTAAGCCGCGACCGCGCATCGCGCCTGCGACGAAACCGGCGATGGCACGTGGGGTCCGATCGCGGCTCACGCCGCTCCCACAGGAAACTGGGCGTGGCGAGCTCGCGAGTTTAGCCACGGCCTTGGGGTAGGAGCGGCGTGAGCCGCGACCGCGCCTGCGTGGCTTGCGACGAGACCGGCGATGGCGCGTGAGGTCCCAATCGCGGCTCACGCCGCTCCCACAGAAGGCGAGATGCGGCGACGCGGCCTCAGTCCTTCTCCACCGCCAGCAGCCACTCCAGAAACAAGCGCGCTGACGCGCGCAGGCGGCGGTGCGCGGGGTAGACCGCGTAATAACCCCAGCGCGCCTTGATCGCCGGGCCCGGCAGGCGCACCAACTGGCCCGAGGCCAGGTACGGCACTGCCACTTGCTGGCGCGCCAGCGCGGCGCCCAGGCCGTGGACCGCGGCGGCCAGCGCGTCGGTGGTGTCGCTGAAGCTGTAGCGTTCGTCCAACTTGACGCCGTGCACTTCCGCGCCGCGGAACCAGTCGTGCCAGCCCTGGCGTGCGTGGTCGGAGATCAGCGGCAGGCGCGCGACATGCGCGGCCTCGTCGAGTTCGGACACGCCGGGCAGGTGGGGCGAGGCGACCGGGAACAGGTAGTCGTCCATCAGGTGATGCGCGGTCAGGCCGGGCCAGTGGCCGGGGCCGTGGCGGATGCCCAGGTCGGGGCCGCCTTCGTCGAACCGGGTCAGCGCGATCTCGGTGTCCACGCTCAAGCGCAGTTGCGGATGCGCGGCGACGAACGAAGGCAGGCGCGGCAGCAGCCAGGTGTAGGCCAGCGAGTGCAGGGTGGTGATGCGCACTTTGTCGTGCTCGGCGCGCGCGACCCGCAGGCTGCGCAGCACGCCTTCCATGTCGGCCATGGCCGAACCCGCGGCGTCGGCGAGCTGGCGGCCTTCGGCGGTCAGCGACACGCCGCGCGCGTGGCGTTGGAACAGGCTGACTTCCAGCCGCGCTTCGAGCTTGCGCACATGGTGGCTGACCGCGCTGGCGGTCAGGTGCAGCTCTTCGGCGGCATGGGCGAAATTCTGGTGACGGGCGGCGGCTTCGAACGCCGCCAGCGCCGGCAGCAAGTCGGAACGCAGGGCCATGGGTAGCCTCAAATCCTGTTTGTGCCTGACCTCCAAAGTATGCGCTTGTGATGGCGATACGGGTGAGGACAATGGTCTCAGCCAGCAATTTGGCTGTTGCCCGGGCCGGCCGCGGTGGCACGGTGCGGCCGGACCGCCTGGCGGCTCCGCAGGCTTCCCCATACCGGCCTTACCCGGCCTGCATCGATCAGTTTCGGCATTCGAACCACGCGCACCTCCCTCCGCCCCCACGCGAGCCCCGTCATGCCTTCCATCGACACCGCCGTCTCCTTGCCGACCCCCGCGACGCGGGCCTGGCTGACCCCGTTGGAACTGGGACTGCTGGGCGCGATCTGGGGCGCCTCGTTCCTGTTCATGCGCATCGCCGTCCACGATTTCGGCGCGATGCCGCTGGTCGAGGTGCGACTGGCCCTGGGTTCGCTGGTGCTGCTGCCGTTCCTGTGGCGCGCGCGCGCGCAATTCCCCGCCAGGATCTGGCCGAAGATCGTGCTGATCGGCGCGATCAATTCGGCGGTGCCCTTCATGCTGTTCGCCTGGGCCGCGCAGCGCGCGCCGGCCGGCATCGGCGCTATCGCCAATGCGATGACGGTGCTGTTCACCGCGTTGGTCGGGTTTTTGTTCTTCGGCGAGAAGATCGGCGCGCGCCGCAGCGTGGCCTTGCTGGTCGGCTTCGCCGGCGTGGTGGTGCTGGCCAGCGGCAAGACCGCGGGCGCCAGCATCAGCTGGGCGGTGGCGGCCGGTGCGGGTGCGGCCTTCCTGTACGGCATCGGCATCAACCTGGTGCGTCGCCATCTCAGCGGCCTGCCGCCGGCAGCGGTCGCTTCGGCCACGCTCGGTTCCGCGGCGCTGCTGACCCTGCCGTTCGCGCTCAGCAGCTGGCCCACGCACGACATCCCGATGAAGTCCTGGTTCTCGGCGGCGATGTTGGGCGTGCTCTGCACCGGCGCAGCCTTCGTCATGTACTACCGCTTGATCGCGCGCATCGGCGCCAACCGCGCGTCCACCGTGACGTACCTGATTCCGGTGTTCGGCGTGGCCTGGGCCTGGATGTTGCTGGACGAGCCGCTGACCCTGACCATGGGCATCGCCGGCGCGATGATTCTGGGCAGCGTCGCGATCAGCCAGCGCAGCGCGCGCTGAGGGAGCCTGATACATGAACGACAGCTACCGCGATCCCGTGCAGCACCGCGTCCGCTTCGATTTCGAAATCGAGTTCACCAACGGCGGCGGCATCCAGGGCCAGGATTTCCGCCTCGACATCGATGGCGACGACATCGCCGACGCCGCCCTGGTCGACTACATCGTGCAGGACCTGCGCCTGCTGATGGTCGGCCAGGCGCGCATCCTCAACAAGGCGATCATCGTCGAGGCGCACAAGCGCAAGACCGACGCGGCCGATCCGGGGCGGCGCATCTACGTCGACCTCAGCCATACCATCGAGGACGGCCTGGTCACGTATCCGGGCATGCCTGCCGCGCGCGTGTGCGACTACCTCAGCCGCGAGGCCTCGCGCGCGATTTACGAGGAAGGCACCGAGTTCCAGATCGCGCGCATCGAGATGGTCGCCAACACCGGCACCTACATCGACTGCCCTTCGCACCGTTATGCGCACGGCCACGATCTGTCCGAGCTCAAGCCCGAGGCCTGCGCGGATCTGGAGGGCATCGTGGTGCGCGCCGACCACCGCCAGGTCAACGCGATCGACGCGTCCTGGTTCCGCGACAAGGAATTGCGCGGACGCGCCGTACTCGTGCACACCGGCTGGGACGCGCATTGGGCCGATCCCGCCTACGCGGTCGGGCATCCGTTCCTGACCGAGGACGCGGCGGTGTATCTGCGCGAGTGCGGGGTCAAGCTGGTCGGCATCGATTCGATGAACATCGACGACACCCGCGGGCGCGCGCGACCGGTGCACAGCACCTTGCTGGGCGCCGACATCCTGATCGTCGAGCACCTGCGCAATCTGGCCGCGCTGCCGGACGAGGGCTTCCGTTTCAGCGCGGTGCCGCCCAAGGTGCGCGGCGCGGGTACCTTCCCGGTGCGCGCGCTGGCGCGGTTGGACTAGTCACTCGGCCAGATAGGCCTGCAAGGCGGCGATCGCCAGTCGCACCTTGGCCGGTTGCGAATCGCGCTGGGCGGTCACCGCGTACACGCCCAGCGGCGCCATCGACCATTCGGGCAGCACCCGCAGCGCGCGGCCGTCGGCTAACAGTGGCGCCGCGTCGGGGCCGGGCAGGCGCATGATGCCCAGGCCTTGCAGCATCATCTGTTTCAGGGCCTCGGCGCTGTTGCCGACGATGCGTCCGCCCACGCGCACCCGCCGCATCGGCTCGCCGGGGCGGTGCAGTTCCACGTATTCGGGCTGGTTGATCACGCTCAGGATCAGCATCGGGTGCTGGCCCAGCTCCTCCGGCGTGCGCGGCAGCCCGTGCGCCTGTGCGTAGGCGGGCGTGGTCGCGAGCAGATAGTTCCACTCGGCCAGGCGGCGGGCGACCAGGTTGGAATCGACCAGGCGGCCCACGCGCACCGCCAGATCGATGCGCTCGCCGATCAGATCGATCTGGCGGTCCTCGGCGAACAGGCGTAGCGACAAGGCCGGATGCGCGCGCAACAAGGGCGCCAGCGCGCCGGCGAGATGGCTGGCGAAACCCGCCGGCACCGCCACCCGCAACTCGCCGCGCGGTTCGTCGCGCAGATCGCCGAGCCGGCGCTCAGCCGCGCGCGCCGCGTGCAGCATGCCCGCGCAATCCTCGTAGTAGGCCTGCCCGGCCTCGGTGGTGGTGAGCTTGCGGGTGGAGCGGTGCAGCAGGACCACGCCGATCTCTTCTTCCAGGCGCCGCAACTGCTGGCTCACCGCCGACGGGGTCATGTCCAGTTCGCGCGCGGCCGCGCTCATCGAGCCCAGCTCGACCACGCGGGCGTACAGGGCCATGCGCTTGAGGCGGTCTATCGTGAAGTCCAGCTTCATAGTTCTAGTCCAGGTACGCATCTTATCGAGCGATCTTGCAGTGGGAATACTAGCGCCACCTAACCCCAACGGAGCATTCCCATGCACATCGCCCTGATCGGCGCCAGCGGCTTCATCGGCTCGGCGCTGCGTAACGAAGCCCTGTCGCGCGGCCACCGGGTCACCGCCCTGGTCGGCCATCCGGAAAAGCTGAGCGCGCAAGCTGGCCTGAGCGTGTTCGCCACCGACGTGCTCGACCAGGACCGCCTGGCCCAGCAACTGGCCGGCCACGAGGCCGTGATCAGCGCCTTCAGCGGCCACGCCCAGGACGACGTGCGCGACTACTTCAACCGCGGCACGGCGGCCATCGTCGCCGCGACCAAGCAGGCCGGCGTGCCGCGCCTGCTGGTGGTCGGCGGCGCCGGCAGCCTGGAGGTCGCGCCCGGCGTGCAGCTGGTCGATACCCCGGACTTTCCCGCGCAGTGGAAGGGCGCCGCGCTGGGCGGCCGCGACGTGCTCGAGTCGCTGCGCACCGAGTCGACCCTGGATTGGACCTTCCTCAGCCCGGCGGCCCTGATCTCGCCCGGCGAGCGCACCGGCCGCTTCCGCCTGGGCGGCGAGCAGCTGTTGGTCGACGAGGCCGGCAATTCCGCGATTTCGGTCGAGGACTACGCGCTGGCCTTGATCGACGAACTGGAGCAGCCGGCGCATAGCCGACGTCGTTTCAGCATCGCGTATTGAGCCTGACGGCGCGCGGTGGATCGCCCACCGCGCGTCGGCGTTGGAAGGCAGCGCGCAAGCAGGGCCCTGGCCACGGCCGTGCGCGCCGGATCGAATATGAGCGGCTAGGGGAAGATGGTCCAGGCCAGTGTGCGGTTGCATCGCGCAGGTCCTGATCGAGCAGTTGCGGTCGCTCACGGACCGCATCGACATGCTGGTAATGCTGCAGGACTTCGAGGTGCCTGCGTCGCAGCCTTCCGAGCGCGCCTGGTGCGGGCAGGGTCTGGAGATCGGGGGCACGCAAAGATGTGCAGGAAGCGGTGTCGAAAGTGGGGCGTATCGAGCGCCAGCCGATGTATCGCTGAGCGCGCCGGCGCCGTGCCAACGCGTGTATACGTCCTGCGCGGTCCGCCAACGGCGGTACTACTTCGGCTAACCTGCCCGTATCTTGGAGAGCCGTCGGCGCAGCGCGCCGGTAGGGGAACGACATGCGCGGCACACTTCGCAGGACTGGTGTCGCACTGACTCTGATCTTGTGCTTCGGTCCGACGGCGTTCGCGCAAAGCGAATGCGAGCATCTTGGCGCACAGGCCGTCATCGCGGAGAAAGCACGCAAGCCGTTCTTCTTCCGGACTTACGAGAAGCGCCGTATTGCCGCCTTGACCCTGGCCGAATGCGCATACCGCAAGGAAGCCGACCGTGCCTTGAGCGCGGCCATCGGCGATAGGCGGTTCGCCCGCCTGTCCGCCGAAGAGCAACGCCGCACCTTGTCGATCGCCGGCCTGAACGCTTGGCGCCTGGAGCAGTACCAGCATTCGCTGGAACTGCACCGGCGCGCCGTCGCCACCGATCCTGGCGACGCCGACGATTGGTTTCGCCTGTCGATCCTGGAGCGCATGCAGGGCGACAACACGGCGGCGGCCGAATCGCTGATCCATTTGATCGAGCATTGGCCGGACTTACTGGACAACCTCGACGACCAGCATATCTTCCCGCTGATCTTCCGGCTGGAGCCGCGTTCGCAGGTGCGCCTGGATTTGTTGCAGGCCTTGTACGACGCCAACTGGCGCCGCAAAGGGCAGGGTGCAAGTCTGGCCTGGTACGAGCTGGCGGTGATGCGCATCGACCGTGGGCAGGCCGATGCCGCAACTGCGGCGATCCGGCGCGTGTCCACGCCGATCGAACTGGTCAAGCTGCGCGCCGACAAGCGCTTCGACGCGATCGTGGATCGCGATGCCGGGGCGTTCGACGTCGAAAACGCGGCCGCGCAGGAAGTGGAGCTCTACCGCTCGCTATCCGAGGTACAGCCCGATTCGCTGGAACTGAGCAGGCAGCTTAGCTACGCCCTGCTGACCGCGGGCCGGACCGAGGCGGCGCTGACCCATTCCAGTCAAGTGTTGGCGAGCATCGCCGAAGCGCCGGCCGGCCAGGCGCCGTATAAGAATCTGGGTGACGAAGTCTGGCTGATGAACAACCGCGCCATCGCCCTGCGCCGTCTCGGCCATCTAGACGAGGCGCTGCTGGAATTGCGCCGCGCCTCGCTTCACACCGAAGACGGCGGCGCCAACGTCAGCCAGACCTTGAACCTGGGCGACTTCTACGCCTCCCTGGGCCGCTCCGATGAAGCCTTGGCCGCGGCGGCGCGCGCGGGCGACGACATCAGCGGTTACGGGAGGATGGTCCAGGTCTCGGTGCAACTGCGCGGAGCGCTGCAAAAGCATGATGCCGATGGCGTACAGCGCGCGCTTAACTATCTGCGCGAGCATCGCAAGGATTCGCAGGAGACCTATCTGGATGCGCTGCTTATTGCCGCGCGCCTGGACGAGGCCGAGTTGGCGCTGCTGGAACTGCTGGCCTCGCCGGAAGAGCGCGGCGACATTCTGGAGTGGCTGCAGGCCTACCGCCAAGCCGAACCTCTGCCGGGCGATCGCACCTGGTGCGCAGGTAAGGCCGAACTCATCGCGCGCAGGCGCGTGCAGGAAGCGATCGCGCGCGTGGGCCGTATCGAACGCTACGACGTCTACGGTATGAACGAAATGCGGTGAATCCGGTGTCGACAGGTGGCTGGCATACTTCCGCCTCGTCACGCACGCAGGAGCCCGCATGCACGGTCCCGATCCCAACGACCCGCATCCGATGCGCGGTTTTCCGCAGATCTGCTACATCCGAAACACCGTCGACAACCCGCAGATCCAGGTCGGCGAGTACAGCTACTACGACGATCCCGAGGATTCGGAAGGGTTCGCCCGCAACGTGCTGTACCTGTTCCCCTTCATCGGCGACCGCCTGATCATCGGCCGTTACTGCGCGATCGCGCGCGGGGCGACTTTCGTCATGAACGGCGCCAACCACCGTATGTCGGGGTTCTCGACCTATCCCTTCAACATCTTCGGCAACGGCTGGGAACGCAGCACGCCCTTGCCCGATGAACTGCCCTACAAGGGCGATACCGTGGTCGGAAACGACGTCTGGATCGGCTACCAGGCCATGCTGATGCCCGGCGTGCGCGTCGGCGACGGCGCCATCATCGCCGCGCGCTCGGTGGTGAGCGCGGACGTGCCGGCGTACGCGATCGTCGGCGGCAATCCGGCGCGGGTGCTGCGCATGCGCTACGAGCCGGCGCAGATCGAACGCTTGCTGCGCATCGCCTGGTGGGATTGGGACGCGGACCAGGTCAGCCGCAATCTGGAGTTGATCGTGGGCGCCGACCTGGACGCGCTGGAAGCGGCGCAGTGAGTGCGCTCAGCGCGTAGCCGAGGCGTCCTGGGGCAGGAGTGCCTCGGCGGCGGTCTGGCGCGCTTGCGCGCGCGCCAGGCCGTAGCCGGTGCAGGCCCAGGCCAGCGCGATCGCCGCGCCGATCAGGGCGGCCAGGGCCGGTTGCTGGGCGACCGCGTCGACCAGGGCCTTGGCCCAGCCGCTGACCGCATCGGCACCGCGATAGACCACCGAGTCGATGAAGTTCTTGGCCTTGTACTTGGCCTGGGTCGGCACCGAGGTGAACAGCATCTCGCGGCCCGGCCGCACGAAGGCGTATTCGCCGGCGCGGCGCACCACCATCACCACCGCCAGCACCGCGAAGGTCGGTGCCAGCGCCAGCCACAGGAAGCCGAACACCGTCACCACCGGCACCGCCACCAGCAGCACGCCTATCCCCAGCCGCTGCGCCAGGCGACCGGTCAGGAACAACTGCGACAGGATCGCCAGGCTCTGCACCAGCACGTCGATGGTGCCGAATACGCGGGTCTGGTCGGCGCGGTCGGGATAGGTGAGTTCGACCAGCCGCGCCTGCTCGAAATAGAGAAAGGTGCTGACGCTGGCCAGCAACAACACAAAGGCGGCGATGCCGAGCAGGTAGGGCGAGCGCAGTACGTCGGTGAAGCCGGCGAAGGGGCTGCCGCCGAGCGGACGCGCGCGCGCCGCGGCGCTGGCTTCGGCATGCAGGGGGTGGGCGTCGCGCCAGCGCTGCAAGCGCCGTGCGACGTAGATCGCCGCGACCAGCAGCGCCGCCGACAGCCACAACAATCCGGCATGGCCGATGCGGCCGACCAGGACCACGCCCAGCAAGGGGCCGAGCAGGCCGCCGAAGCTCGCGCCGGATGCCATCAGCGCGAACACGCGCTTGGCCTGCGCGGTCGGGAACAGATCGGCCAACACGCTCCAGGCCACCGAGATCGCGATCAGATTGAACACCGACAGCCAGATGTAGAAGCTGCGCGCGAACCACAGATTGTCCGGCGCCCAGTGGAAGCCCAGCGCGAACCCGGCCAGGTTCAGGGCGAAGAAGCCGAAGGTCCAGGGCAGTACGTGGCGGCGCTGCACGCGTCCGGCCACCCAGCCGAACAGCGGCATCACCGCCAGCGTGGCGACGAAGGTGCCGGTGAACAGCCACTGCAGGTTGTCCACGCCGCCGGCGATGCCCATGGTCTCGCGCACCGGGCGCAGCATGAAATAGCCGGCGAACAGCAGGAAGAACAACAGCGCGCCGGCCGCCGCGGGCTCGGCCTCGCGTTGGTCGATACCGAACAGGCGGGCCAGCTGACGCGTCGGCGCGGCCGCGCTCATGCACGCTTCAACCGATCGCCGCGATCAGGGCCGCACGCTGCTTGGCGTCCAGCATGGCGCCGACGCCGGCCTGAAGATTGTCGGTCTGGTTCTTGGGTTTGGAGGTGGCCGGAATCACCACCGTCACCGCAGGTTCGCTGAGTACGAACTTCAGGAACAGTTGCGCCCAGGAACCGGCGCCGACCTCCGCCGCCCACTCCGGCAGCGGCTTGTCGCGTACCTGCGCGAACAAGCGGCCGTCCTCGAAGGCGCGGTTGACGATCACCGCGATGCCCAGCTCGCGCGCGAGCGGGAAGATCGTGCGTTCGGCGGCGCGCGCGACCGGCGAATAGTTGATCTGCACGAACTCGGGCTTGAGCGAGCGCATGTCCTGGGCGAGTTGCGCGTGGGCATCGTCGCGGTAGTGGGTCAGGCCGACGTAACGCACCTTGCCTTGCTGCTTGAGCTCGCGCGCGAGCGCGAGCTGAGTGCGGGTATCGCGCAGGTTATGCACCTGCAGCAGGTCGATCTTGTCGGTCTTCAGGCGGCGCAAGGATTCGCCGAACTGGGCCAGGCCTTCGTCGCGGCCGCTCACGCCGGACAGCTTGGTGGCCAGGAACAGTTTGGGCCGCGTCCGCGTTTCGGCCAGCAGGTCGCCGAGCACGTCCTCGGCGCTGGAATAGGTCGGCGCGGTGTCGATCACGGTCGCGCCGGCATCGATGAATCGCTTGAGGACCTCGCGCAGGGGCTCGCGCGCGTCCGCGCCGGCGCCGACCTCGAAGCTGCCCGAGGTGCCCATGCCGATCACGGGCAGTGGCTCGCCGCTGGAGGGAATGGCGCGTTTCAGCAGCGGGCCGCGGAACGGTTGCTCGGCGGTGAGCGCGCCGGCCGGTTTGTTCGGGCCGTTGCCCAGGGGGCGCGGCGTATCCTGGCTGCACGCAGCCAGAGGCGCCAGCGCCAATCCGGTGGCAGTGAGGGTGGCGGTGGCGAGGAAATCCCGACGGCTGGCCATGGCGCGTACTCGCGTTGCGGGGAAGACGTGGACAGACCGCAGCCTCGCCTGTGGCGCGGGCTGCGGACAGTGCCGTTAGCCATGTGCCCGCGGCGGCGTCGCCGTCGCGGGACTCAGCGCGCGCCGAGACGCTGCAACAGGGCCATCGCCGCGGCCGGATTGCGCGCCTTGGCGGCGCTGATGAAATACAGATAGACCTCGCGCGGGCGCGCGCCGGCCTCGCCGATGGCGCCGACATGCGCCAGGTCGGCCGGATCGCCGCCTTCGGCCCATTCGCGCGCGCGTCGCGCCCAATCGTCGAGCTCGGATTCGGGATAGCCGGTCGCGACTTCGGCGCGCGAACGCATCAGCCGCGCGTACACGAAGTCGCCGGTGATGTCGGCCAGCGAGGGGTAGTCGCTGGAGTCGGTGTAGACGGTGGCGACCCGACGCTCGCGCGCGAGGCGCAGGTAGGCGGGATCGCGGAAGCTGTCGTGGCGCACTTCCAGCACGTGGCGCAGGGCGCGGCCGTCGAGCTCGCGCGGCAGGCCGTCGAGGAAGGCGGCGACGTCGTCGGCGTCGAAACTGCGGCTGGGCGCCAGCTGCCACAGGATCGGGCCCAGGCGCTGGCCGAACTCGGCCAGGCCGCCGTCGATGAAGGCCTGCGCGGCCTTGATGTTGCGCGCCAGTGCGCCGGACTGGGTGATCCGCCCGGGGGCCTTGAGCGAGAACGCGAAGACGTTCGGCGTTTCCGCCGCCCACTTGGCGTAAGTGGCCGGTTTCTGCGCGCTGTAGAAGGTGCCGTTGATCTCGATGCTGCTCAACTCGCGGCTCGCGTATTCCAGCTCGCGCCGCTGCACCAAGCCCTTGGGATAGAAGTTGTCGCGCCAGGGCGCGTAGGTCCAGCCGCCGATGCCGACGCGGATGCCGTCCACCGGCGGGACATGACGCGTGTCGCCGCCGCTGCCGCCGTCGACGGGAGGCGCGGAGAACAGATCGCCGGCGGGGGCGGGCTTCTTGCTGCGCGAGGGGCTCATCGGTGTTTCGCCGTCCGAGAGTGATAGGTGCGGAACGCAGGCGAGCATAGCGCCGAAACGTTAAGCTCACGTCGCGCCGACGGT
Organism: Lysobacter sp. Root604; assembly: GCF_001427505.1. Classification (NCBI taxonomy): domain Bacteria; kingdom Pseudomonadati; phylum Pseudomonadota; class Gammaproteobacteria; order Lysobacterales; family Lysobacteraceae; genus Lysobacter; species Lysobacter sp. Root604. The sequence goes on from NZ_LMGS01000001.1 coordinate 165,485, forward strand.
GGCGCGACAGGCACAGGGAGCATCAGGATGACCACCCATACCGGCAGTTGCCATTGCGGCAAGGTCGCTTACGAAGTCGACGGCGATATCGATCAGGCCTTGGACTGCAATTGCTCGATGTGCCGCCGTCGCGGCGGTCTGCTCTGGTTCGTGCCGCGCGCGGCGCTGCGCCTGACCACCGACGAAGCCGACCTGGGTACCTACCGCTTCAACACCGGTGTGATCGCGCACCACTTCTGCCCGAACTGCGGGATCTCGCCCTTCAGCGAAGGCAAGGGGCCGGACGGTTCGGCGATGGGCTGCATCAATGTGCGCTGCCTGGACGGCGTCGACCTGGCGACGCTGAAGATCGTGCCGTGGAACGGGCGCGATCATTGAGCCGCGATGGGGGGGCGGGGGCGGTCATCGCCCCGTCACCGTCGCGCTTTGGGAATCGCCGACCGACCCTGCCGTCGATCGAACGAGCAAAAAAAGACCGGCGCATGAATACGCCGGTCTTCGGTGTCGCTAGCGATGCGCTGCTGGCCTCTAAAGCCGATGGATCCGCGCTTTCGCGGGGATGACGCGATGGCAAAGCCGTGCGCGTTGCGCACGGGCCGTCGCGTCACTTGATCGGTTCGTTCAACATCATCTGCCGCACGAACCGCACCGGTGGCGCGCCGTAGGACAGCACCTGGTCGTGGTAGGTCTTGGCGTTGAACTGCGCGCCCAGCTTGGTCTCCACCGCCTTGCGCATGTCGAAGTGCTCCTGCGCGCCGACGAAATAGGTCGGCAGCTGCGCCGAGGTCAGCTGCGCGCGCACCCACTTGCCTTCGGCCTCGCTGGCCTGCTGGAAGGCCTGCTGGGTCATCAGCTCCATCGCCTGTTCCTTGGTCCAGTTGTCGACCTGGACGCCCTGGTCGAGGATGGCGTTGGCGATGGTGCGCAGGTAGAACTTGAGCTGGACCAGACGGAACAGCGGGTCGTTATCCAGATAGCCGGCGTCGGCCATCATGTCCTCGGTGTAGACCGCCCAGCCCTCGGCGAACAGGCCCGAGCGCAGCACCGCGCGCAACGTCGACGGCGACTTGGCCGAGTGCGCGCCTTCCAGGTAATGGCCGGGCATCGCCTCGTGGATCGACAGCAGGTGGATCATGCGGTTGTTGTATTCGCGCAGGAACGAATCGACCTGCTTGTCGCTCCAGTCGTCCGGAATCGGTGAGATCGCATAGTAGGTGTCCAGGCCGCGATCCAGCGGGCCCGGCGAATCGCAGTACGCCACCGCCACGCCGCGCTGGAACTCCGGCATCAGGATGATCTTGACCGGATCGTTGGGCACCGTGACCAGGTCCTTGGCGCGAGTGAACGCGGTGGCGTCGGCCAGGGTCTGCTTGGCGAAATCGACCACCTTGTCGCGTGCGGGCTTCTCGGCGTAGGCCAGCTCCAGCGCGGCTTCGATCGCCTTCTGCTGCTCCGGCGCACTGGGCTTGTCCGGCAGCGCCGGCGCGCCCGGCTTGTCCTTGAGCACCTGCTGCGCGATCGCGTACATGTCGCCGCGCACGCGCACCAGCTCGGCCTCGGCGCGTTGCTTGATTTCGGCGCGCGACAGCGACGAGTTCAACGAGTACTGCAGCTTTTCGTCGTACAGGGTCTGGCCGATGCGGAAGTTGCCCTTGGCGTTCGGCACCAGGGTTTCGTCCAGCCACTTCTGCTGCTCGGCCACGGCCTTGCGCAGGCCGGCGACGGCCGCGTCCAGGCGCTTGCGGTCCGCGCCCTGCAGCTGGCCCGCATTGGGCACGATGAAGGTATCGACCAGACTGAGCACGCCGGCGTTCTGCTTGGCGACGGTCTCGGCGTGGATCTTCGGCACCCGCGTCGGGTCGAGGTTGGCGCGCGCCTGGGCGAAGATCTGCGGGATCTTCTCCATGCGCACCGTCGCCGACTTCAGACGCTGCGGCATCGGCGCGAACTCGCGCGCCATCAGGTTGTAGATCGCGCCGCCGGCCAGACCGCTATAGACCTGCGGGTCCCAGGCCCAGCCCTGCAGGGTTTCGATGCCCCACACGTCCGAGCGCAGCTGGTTGCGCAGGATCGCCGCGTCGATCTGGTTCTCGCGCGAGAGTTTGCTCAGATCCACCGTGTCCAACTCGCCCAGCAGCTTCTTGGCGAAATCGACCTGGGCCTTGCGGCCGGCCTCGCTGAGGTCGTCGACCTCGCTGTCGTAGCGGTGCTCGCCGATCTGGGTCGCGGACACCGGGTTCAGCTTCAGCCAGCCGTCCAGCCACTGCTTGGACAGTTCGGCGAAGCGGGCGTCGACGGCGGCGTCGGAGGTGGTCGCCGCGGTGCTGGCGGCGGCCGCGGGCGCCTGCGGCGCGTCGGCCGTCTTCGGCTGGCAGGCGGCCAGGGTGACGGCCAGCAGGGCCAGGGCTAGCGGCGACTTACGCAACAGGCGCATACGGGGTCTCGAGGGGGCGGCGGACGCCGCGATCCGCGCAGGATATCGCGCGCCTGGGGCGCTCCGCATAGGCCGTTGGTCGCCCCCGGGCTTTGCCGATGCGGCTGCGTTATCGTGCGCGGCGACGGCCGCGCTACCTGCGGCCACGGGGACATCGATGCGCCTACTACTCTTGGCCGCGTCCTGCGCGCTGCCGCTGGCCGCGGGCGTGGCCGGGGCCGCGCCCGCGCCCGCCGTGCCAGCCCCCAGTGCCGATCGCCTGGGCGAGTTCCTGCGCCGGCCGCAGTACGAGTCGCTGACCCTGTCGCCACGCGGAGACTATCTGGCCGCGCGCGTGCCTCTGGACGACCGCACCGTGCTGGTGGTGGTGCGTCGCAGCGACATGCAGATCGCCGCTCAGCTGGATCCGGGCAAGGACGGTTTCGTCGACAGCGAAACCTGGGTGTCGGATACGCGTTTGTTCGCCTCCACCTCGGTGCGCTGGGGCACGCGCGATCAGCCCTACAGCCTGGGCGTGCTGCGCTCGCTGGACGTGGACAACAGCAAGGGGCGCGCCTTCGCCGGCAACGTGATCGACGCGTTGGTCGACGATCCCGAGCGCATGCTGATTTCGGATTGCCGCAAGGTCACGATCAAGGAATGCTGGACGCGCGTGGTCCGGGTCAGCAAGGACGGCGCCGGCAAGCGCGAGGAGATCGTCGACGCACCGATCCCGAACGCCGACTTCCTTGCCGACCGCAAGGGGACGGTGCGCTTCAGCTGGGCCTGGGAAACCGACGATCGCCAGCAGGTCTACCTGCTGCGCGGCGAGGACTGGACCCAGATCAACGACGAGACCGTCAGCGGCGTCGAAGTCCTGCCGGTGGGCACCAGCTACGACGGCCGCTACGGCTACCTGTGGAGCGAGCGGAAACAAGGGCCGGATGTGATCGAACGCATCGATCTGGCCAGCGGCGAACGCAGCGTCGTCGCCAGCGACCCCGACAGCGACCCGCAGCGCTTGGTCTGGTCGTTCGATGGTCACGAGCCGATCGGCGCGGTCTACGGTGGCCTGCAACCCAAGACCCGCTTCTTCGACGCCTCGCATCCGCATGCGGCACTCACCGCCGACATGGAAACCGCGTTTCCTGGCGAATTCGCACGTGTGACCAGCGCCACCCGCGACGGCCGGTCGGCGGTGGTCACCGTCAGTAGCCCGCGCGAACCCGATCGCTATTACTTGCTGGACACCGCCAGCGGCGACCTGAAGTTGCTCGCCAAGCGCCGGCCCTGGCTGACGGCGGCGCAGATGGCGCCCACGCGCGCGATCGAGCTCAAGGCCCGCGACGGTGTGGTCTTGCGCGGTTGGTTGACCGCCCCCACCAAGTCGCCCGCGGCGCCGCTGCCGTTGGTGGTGATGCCGCACGGTGGCCCCTTCGATATCCAGGACGACTGGGGCTACGACGACGAGGTACAGATGCTGGCGACGCGCGGCTACGCGGTGTTGCGAGTGAATTTCCGCGGTTCGGGCGGACGGGGGCGCGACTTCGTCGAGTCGGGCCATCGCCAATGGGGCGCGAAGATGATCGATGATCTCAACGACGCCACGCGCTGGGCCATCGCGGACGCCGGCGTCGACGCCGAGCGCATCTGTCTCTGGGGCGCCAGCTATGGCGGCTATGCGGCGCTGATGGCGGCCGCGCGCGAGCCCGACCTTTACCGCTGCGCGATCGGTTTCGCCGGCCCCTACGATCTGCCCACCATGCATCGTTGGGGCGACGTGCAGCGTTCGCGCTGGGGCCGTGCCTACCTGGATCGGACCCTGGGCGACGACATGGCCGAATTGCGCCGTCAGTCGCCGACCGCGCATGCGGCCAAGATCAAGGCCGATCTGATGTTGGTGCAGGGCATGCGCGACGAGCGCGTGTCGCCCGAGCATCTGCGGATGATGAAGCGTGCGCTCGAGGAGGCAGGGAAGCCCTACGAGGGCTACTTCCCCTCCCAGGAAACCCATGGCTTCTACGGCGAGAAATCCAAGCGTCAGTACTACGAGCGCGTGCTGGGGTTCCTCGACAAGCATCTGCGCTGAGCCCGTGCCCGCTCCTCAGTCCGAGACGATGCGCTCGGGCCGCGTGTAGACGTTCAAGGAGTCCCCACGCGCGAACGCGGCCAAGGTGATGCCGGCGTCATCGGCGGTGCGGATGGCCAGGTCGGTGGGGGCCGAGATCGCCACGACCAGGCCGATGCCGGCGGTGGCGGCCTTGTGCAGCAGTTCGTAGGACGCGCGTGAGGTCATGACCAGGAAGCCCGTGCGCGGGTCCAGCGCGGGCGCCGAGCTCGCCATCGCGCCGATCAGTTTGTCGAGGGCGTTGTGGCGGCCGACGTCCTCGCGCACCAGCAGGCCGCCGGGGTGGGCGAAGCCGGCGGCGTGGACGCCGCCGCTGCGCGCGTTCAAGGGTTGCTGTGCGGCCAGCGCGTCGAGGGCGGCGCGGATCTCGGCGCGACCGACGCGAAGGGGGTTGTCCACGCGCGCGACCGGGCGCACCGCTTCGCGCAGCGATTCGACCCCGCACAGGCCGCAACCGCTGCGGCCCTCCAGGTTGCGGCGGCGGTCGGCGATGGCGTCGTAGCGCGATTGCGGGATCGCCCCATGCAGGGCGACGCCGGCCTCGCTGCGCACCACGTCGACCAGGCGGTACTCCTGCGGCGCGGCGACGATGCCTTCGCTGAGCGCGAAGCCGAGCGCGAAGTCCTCCAGCGATTCCGGCGTGGCCATCATCACCGCGAATGCGAGGCCGTTGTAGAGCAGCGCGACCGGCGCTTCGACCACGACCGCGTCCTCATGTTCGCCGCGCGCGTCGCCGTGCAAGCGCAGGGTGCGCACCGAATGCAGGGCGTCGTTCATGCCTGGCCGCACAGGCGGCGGCCCTTGTCGGTGAGCGCCAGCAGCACGCGCTCACCCTCGCGCTGCTGCACGATCAGGTCGAGTCCGTCGTAGCGCGGGTCGTCGCCCAGCGCGGCCAGCAGGCGCTGCAGCTCGCTCAGTCCCAGGCCCAGGCGCTTGGCGACGCGATGGATGGATTGGCGGTCCTCCTCGGCCAACAGGCGCAGCAAGTCCAGGGCGGGGTCCTCGCTCATCGCGCGACGGCGACGGCGCTGCGGCTCAGTCGCACCGGGATCGATTTCGACGCCGGCGTGCGCGCGCGTTCGGCATGGCTGCCCAGCGGCACCAGCGGATTGGTCTCGGGGAAGTAGGCGGCCAGGCAGCCGCGCGGAATGTCGTATTCGACCAGGCGGAAACCTTCGACCCGGCGCTCCTCGATGCCGCCGCGGCCGTCGTCCCAGACCGAGGTGATGTCGATCAGATCGCCGTCGGCATACCCCAGCGCTTCCAGGTCCTCGCGGCCGATGAAGCAGACCCGGCGCAGGCCGTGCACGCCGCGGTAGCGGTCGTCCAGGCCGTAGACGGTGGTGTTGTACTGATCGTGCGAGCGCACCGTCATCAGCTGCAACAGGGCCGGCGCGCTCGCGTCGGCGTCGGCGTCGGCCAGCGCATGCACGAAGAACTGCGCCTTGCCGGTCGCGGTCGGGAATTCGCGTTCGCGGCCCGGATGGCGCAGATGGAAGCCGCCGGGCGTGCGCACGCGGCGGTTGAAATCCTCGAAGCCGTCGACGACCTGGGCGATGCGCTCGCGGATGCGGTCGTAGTCCTCGACCAGGGCCAGCCAGGGCGTCGCGCTGTCGGGCAGAGTGGCGGCTGCGAGGCGGGCGACGATCGCGGGCTCGGACAGCAGCTGCGGCGAGGCCGGCGGGTTCATGCCAGAGGACAGGTGCACCATGCTCATCGAATCCTCGACCGTGACCGCCTGCGGGCCGGTGGCTTGCAGGTCGATCTCGGTGCGGCCCAGGCAGGGCAGGATCAAGGCCTCGCGGCCGTGGACCAGATGCGAGCGATTGAGCTTGGTGCTCACGTGCACGGTCAGCGCGCAGTTGCGCAGCGCTTCGTAGACCAGGCCGGTGTCGGGCGTGGCGGCGGCGAAATTGCCGCCCATGGCGAAGAACACTTTGCCGCGGCCGTCGCGCATGGCCTCGATCGCGGCCAGGGTGTCGTAGCCGTGTTCGCGCGGCGGCGCGAAGCCGAACGCCGCGCCCAGTTTGTCCAGGAAGCGCGCCGAGGGCTGTTCGTAGATGCCCATCGTGCGGTCGCCCTGCACGTTGGAATGGCCGCGCACCGGGCAGGGGCCGGCGCCGGGCTTGCCGATGTTGCCGCGCAGCAGCAACAAGTTGGCCAGCATCTGGATGGTGGCCACGCTGCGCCGGTGCTGGGTGATGCCCATGCCCCAGCACAGGATGGTCGCGCGGCTGTCGATGTAGATGCGACCGGCCTGCTCCAGCTGTTCGCGGCTCAGGCCCGACTCGCGCTCCAGCGCCGGCCACGGGGTCGCACGCAGGGCGTCGGCGAAGGCGTCGTAGCCGCGGGTATAGGTGTGGACGAAGGCCTGGTCGACCGCGCCGGCCTCGACCACCTGCTTGGCCAGCGCGGTGGCGACGGCGAGGTCGCCGCCGATGCGCGGCTGGTAGTACTCGCTGGCGATGCGGGTGCTGCCGCCGCTGAGCATTTCGGTGGGCGACTGCGGGTCGGCGAAGCGTTCCAGGCCGCGCTCGCGCAGCGGATTGAAGGCGACGATGCGGCAGCCGCGCTTGGCCGCGCTGCGCAGCTCGCCGAGCATGCGCGGGTGGTTGGTGCCGGGGTTCTGGCCGAACACGAAGATCGCCTCGGCGCGCTCGAAGTCGTCCAGGGTGACCGAGCCCTTGCCGCTGCCCAGTTGTTCGGTCAGGGCTACGCCCGAGGGCTCGTGGCACATGTTGGAGCAGTCGGGCAGGTTGTTGGTGCCGTACTCGCGTACGAACAACTGGTACAGGAACGCGGCCTCGTTGGAGGTGCGTCCGGAGGTGTAGAAGATCGCTTCGTTCGCGCTGTCCAGGCCTTGCAGGGCCCCGGCGATGCGTGCGAACGCCTGTTCCCAGGCGATCGGCACATAACGATCGCTTATGGGGTCATAGGACATCGGCTCGGTCAGCCGGCCCTGCGCCTCGAGCGCACGGTCGTCCATGTCGGCCAGCTCGGCGACGCTGTGGGCGGCGAAGAACTCGCGCGTCACCCGCTTGGACGTGGCCTCGTTGGCGACCGCCTTGACCCCGTTCTCGCAGAACTCGAAGGTCGAGTGCGCGTTGCGGTCCGGCCAGGCGCAGCCCGGGCAATCGAAACCCTTGGGCTGATTGGCTTTGAGCAGGGTGCCGGCGCCCTTGATCACGACCTGCTGGTCGCGCAGCGCCTGCCAGGAACTGCGCAGGGCATCCCAGCCGCCGGCGGGTTTGTCGTAGTGGTCGATGGGCTTGTCGTCGGACATCGTGGTTCGCTGATCGGGCCGTGGCCTCGCGTGCAGCATAGCCGACCGGCTCGCGCGCGCCGCACGTTCAGGCTTCGTTTGGAAATCCCGGCATGGCGTGTCGCGAGCCGCGGCATGCGTCGAAAACCCCGCTTGACGCTCGCATGCGGCGATGCAACAAATTCTCCACCGCCGCCGCTCGCGGCACCGAGCAAGACCTGCGAACCGTGATCGTCATCGGACCTGTGAACCCGCGTTTCCGCCGCCTGCCGGCGGGCGCCCTGCGCTGTACGGAGTCGTGTCGTCGCTGATCGCGACACCTGCCTTCCGTAACGCCGCCGTCCCCGCACGAGTTCCGCATGACCCCGCACTTCGATCTCCGCGCGCTGCCTGCGCGCCGCCTCCTCATCGCTCCGCCGCGCGACCGCGTCGCCCGGTGTAGATCGCAGGCGATGCCCGTCACGGGCTGAGCCTGCCACCGCTCACCGTCCGGAGCGGCACGCGAGCGCATTCGACTCGCGGCCATCTCTCCCTCTCCCAGGTCGTGCCGCACGCGTGGTGGCGCGGGTGCGCTGCGGCGTGCCGCTACGGACGGACCTTTCGTCTTTCTTGCCTTTCCTTGTCCGTCTATTGGAGTGCTTGCATGTCGTTTTACGTTTCCCTTCCGCCGCGCCGCCGACCTTTGATTCTGGCCTTGGCGCTGGCCCTGGCCGCGCCGCTGGCGCAGGCCGACGAAGCCGCCGCCGACGCCGGCGTCACCCTGGACGCGGTCCAGGTCACCGGCACCAACCTGCGCCGCAGCGACGAGGCCGGCGTCAATCCAGTGTTGGTGCTGGACCGCGCCCAGATCGAGCGCAGCGGCAAGGTCACCGTGTCGGACCTGTTGCGCAGCCTCACCGCCAACAGCGGCAACAGCTTCAACGAGCAGTACACCGGCAGCTTCGCCAACGGTTCGGCGGGCGTGTCGCTGCGCGGCCTGAGCCAGAAGAACACTCTGGTGCTGGTCAACGGCTATCGCGTTGCGGCCTATGGTTTCGCCCAGAACACCCAGGACAACTTCGTCGATCTCAACGCCCTGCCGCTGGGCGCGGTCGAGCGCATCGAAGTGCTCAAGGACGGCGCCTCTGCGCTGTACGGTTCGGATGCGATCGCCGGCGTGGTCAACATCATCCTGCGCCGCAAGATCGAAGGCGTGGAGCTGGACGCGGCCTACGGCGCCGCCACCGAGGGCGGCATCGACCAGCGCAGCCTGGGCCTGCGCGCCGGCGTCGGCGATCCCGACAAGGACGGTTACAGCCTGCGTTTCAGTCTGGACGTGCTGGACCGCGGCCGCCTGGATGCCGACGAACGCGATCTGACCCGCGATGGCGACTACCGCGATCAGCCGGGCGGCCGGCTCGCCGGCTGGTCCACCCAGGGCGGCGCTTACTTGAGCAACCCGCGCGCGCCGCAGCGTTTCCCGAACTGCCAGCCTGGCACCGTGGCGCGGCCCTACGCCGACTTCGGCAGCCCGCTACCCGGCGACGCCTGCGCCTTCAACACCCAGCCCTATCGCACCCTGCTGCCCGACGCGGAGCGCTATCAGGCCTCGCTGGCCGGCGACTATTGGTTCAACGATTCGGTGCAGGGTTTCGCCGAGCTGCTCTATAGCACCAGCCACAACGGCACCTACTTCGGCGCGCCCTTGTCGGTGGGCGCGGGCCTGCGCGCCTACGATCGCAACACCGGGCGCCTGGTCGATATCCCGGTGGTGCTGCCGGTGGGGCATCCGAACAATCCCTACGGCGTGCCGACGCCGTTCGAAACCACCTTTCTCGACCTGGGCCCGCGCTACAAGATCAACCAATCGCAGTTCCAGCGCACCCTGGTCGGCCTGCGCGGACGCGGCGAGGTCTGGGATTGGGAGCTGGCGGCCAACTATTCCGAGAGCCGCCAGCGCGAGTACGTGCGCAACTTCGTCGACCGCTACGCGTTCGAGCGCGTGCTGGCCGACGGCAGTTACGACTTCTTGAATCCGGGCCGCACGCCCGGCGCGCTGGAGACCCTGCGCCTGTCCACGCGTCGCCCCGGCACCTATCGCCTGGCCACGGTCAACGCCAAGGTGTCGGGCTTCCCCTGGCAGTGGCGCGCCGGCGACGTGGGCGTGGCCGCGGGCGTGGAGTTCCGCGACGAGGCCCAGGACGCGCGCACCAGCCCGCAGGTGCTGTCGGGCACCGAGCTGCGCCCGGCGATCAATCTGATCGACGGCCAGCGCCGGGTCTCGGCGGCGTTCGTCGAGTTCAGCCTCAAGCCCTTCGACACGGTCGAGGTGCAACTGGCCGGGCGCGGCGATCACTACAGCGACTTCGGCAGCGCCTTCTCGCCCAAGCTGGGCGTGCGCTGGCAGCCCAACGAGGACTGGCTGCTGCGCCTCAACGCCTCGCGCGGCTTCCGCGCGCCGTCGCTACCGGAGATCGCGCAGAGCACCACCATCAGCTACGGCAGCGTGATCGATCCCTACGATCCGGTGCAGCCCGGCGGTTCGCGCGGCGTGACCATCCTGCGCGCGGGCAATCCCGATCTCGACGCCGAGCGCTCCAGCAACGTCAATCTCGGCGTGCTGTGGTCGCCCAGCGCCGACACCAGCCTGGGCGTGGACCTGTATCGCATCCGCCAACGCGATCTGATCGGGCCCGACAGCCTGCAGGCGATCGTGTCGAACCCGACCGCCTATCCCGGCCGCGTCACCCGCGATGCGCAGGGCCGCCTGCAGCTGATCGAGAACCGCTACGCCAACCAGGGCACGTTGACCACCACCGGTTTCGATATCGAGGGCCGCCAGGTCTGGCACGCGGGCGCGACCGACTGGACCCTGGACGGCAGCTGGACCCGATTGCTCAGCTACGAACAGCCACAGGTCGCCGGCCAGGCGGCGCTGGAAGGCGCGGGCGGCAACCGCTTCGGCGCGCTGCCGAAGTGGCGCGGCATCACCTCGCTGGGCGTGAACCGCGGCGACTGGAACGCGCAGCTGTCGTGGCGCTACATCGGCGGCTATGCCCAGCAGGTGGTGGACGCGCGCAGCAACCCAGGCCTGCGCGGCAAGGTCGACGACAGCCACACCTTCGATCTGTACCTGGCTTACCAAGGCCTGCGCGACAGCACGCTGTACCTGTCGGTGCAGAACCTGACCGACCGCGATCCGCCGTTCGATCCGGCCGGCGGCGCGCTGCCCTACGACATCACCCAGTACGACGGGCTGGGCCGGTTCGTGACGGTGGGCTTCAAGCACCGGTTCTGAGGCGGCCGATGCAGGACCGGCGCTTGCGAGCCCGCGCTTCGCGGCGCGGGTCGGCAGCGGCTGCGATGCCTCGTTGCTAGCATGGGCCGGCGTCGCGCGTACCCGCCGGGGTGCGCGCGACGGACCGGTTTCCAGTCCGCGTGGACAGGAAACCCCACGGCAGTACCGACAAGGAGCAGGTCATGGCAGACCCGGTTGGCGGCATCATCCTCACCATCTTTCTTTCCGTTACCCACGTAGGCGAGAACCAGGGCTTTCCGCATACGCCGGACGCGGCTTACGTCTGCGGTTTCGACCGCGCCAGTTACGAGATCGACCAGGCCGGCACCATCGACGTGGTGTTCGTGCCCAGCACGGCGGCGCGCTTCAAAATGCGCTCGGTGCGCATCAGCAACGACAACAGGGCGGCGCCGGAGTACGCGACCCTGCGGATCCAGAACCGCTCGCTGCAGCTAGAGGCCCAGAACAAGACCGCGCAGGCGATCTACTTCGGCGTGACGGTCGAGGACGAGAAGACCGGACAGTCGTTCGAATGCGACCCGCAGGTCATCAACATTCCCCGGCCTCCGGCGTAATCGGGCCGAGCGACCGTCGCGACAGGGCCGGCTTGCGGCGCGCTGAACGTCGGGCGCCACCCCCGCTGGTGGCGCCCATCGCGGCGATGTCATAGTCGGCCCAGCCCACAGGGGGCTCGGGGAGAATCGCGATGCGCAGCGTTTGGACCACGGCCGCGTTGGCCTTGACCTTGGCGGCCGCGGCCGCTTGCAGCAAACATGCGCCGCAGGAAGAGGCGGCCGCCGCTTCGCCCGAAAGCACCGCCGCTTCGCCCGGCCGCGCGGCGGGTGGCGCCGCCGATCTGGGCGTGAAGCTGGCCTACGAGCACGAAGTCGACCTCAAGATCGAGGCGGCCGAGATACCCAAGCGCCTGCGCGCGGCCCAGGACGCCTGCAACGGCGGCAAGTTCGGTCCCTGCGCGGTGCTGGGCCTGCAGCAGCAGGGCGGCGACGTCCCCAGCGCCAGCCTGCAGGTGCGGGTGGTGCCCGCGGGCGTGGACCCGCTGATCGCGCTGGCCGGCAAGGGCGACGAGATCGCCAGCCGCAACACCCATGCCGAGGATCTGGCCGTGGTGATGCGCGACAACACCTTGCTGCAGGATCGCCTGCGCAAGGAACACGCGCGGCTGCTGGAGTTCCAGGGCCGCCACGATCTGAAGATCCAGGACATGATGGTGCTCTCGACCCAGATCGCCCAGATCGAGGCGCAGTTGCAGGGCGCGCAGCAGGAAGGCGCGCAGCAGCAGCGCCGGGTCGACACCCAGTTGCTCACGCTGCGCTTCAACGCGCCGCAATCGCAGGCCAACCGCAGCGAGATCGGCCAGCCGCAGCGAGATCGGCCAGGCCCTGGGCGATTTCGGCGCGATCGTGACCGGCGTGGTGGCCTGGATGATCCGCGCCTTCGCGGTGCTGCTGCCCTTGGGCGTGGTGGTGCTGGGCGCGCTGTGGTTGCTGCGTCTGTTGCGCCGACGCGGCCGCAAGGCGGCCTGAGTGCGCGCCGTCGCGTGCTGGCTGTTGCTGCTCGCCGCGCCGGGATACGCCGCTGCGTCGCCGTCCTTCGCTTGTCCCCCGCAGGGCTGGGACCGCGCGGCCTTGGAGACCTTGAAGCGCGAGGAATTCGCGCTCGCCGATCCGGTCCGCCTTGAGGCATTGGCGCAGGGGCTGGTGTTCTGTCTCGGCGATCCCGATCCGACCCTGCGCGACGGCATCGCCTATGAGGCCTTGTCGGCCTGGATGCGCAAGGGGGCCTTGCCGGCCCCGGCCCTGCGCCGATTGAGCGACCTTCTGTACTTCCGCCTGGACGGGCCGGAAGGCGAAGGCTATGTGCATCCGTTCGCGGCCCTGCTGCTGGCCGAGGTCGCGCGCACCGATCGCGTCGCGGCGTGGATGAGCGCGCAGGAGCGCGCCACGATGGTCGCGCGCGCGGTGCGTTACGAAACCTCGGTGCGCGACTATCGCGGTTACGACGCGCGCAACGGCTGGCGCCACGGCGTCGCCCATGGCGCCGACTGGCTGATGCAATTGAGCTTGAATCCGGCGCTGGACGACGCCCAACTGGCCGCGATCGTCGATGCGGTCGCGGCCCAGGCGGTGCCCGAAAGCGGGCATGCCTACGTCTTTGGCGAGCCCGAGCGTCTGGCGGCGCCGGTGCTGTACGCGGCGCGGCGCGGTTTTCGCGACGAGGCGCAATGGACGGCGTGGTTCGCCGGCCTGCCGGCACGCCTGGGCGATGCCAAGCTGGCCTACCGCGACCCGGCCTGGCTGGCGCGCCGCCACGACCTGCTCGCGTTCCTGCAGGCGATCTACGTCAGCGCCGACGTGTCCGACGATGCGCGCCTGCGCGTGCTGCTGCCGGGCGCGACCGCGGCGCTCAAAGCGATGCGCTGAGCGCGAGCGACAACCCCGTTTGTCTTCCCGCTTTGGAAAAGGGGGATTGAGGGGGATTGGCTTGTGAGTCGCGCGACCCCGCCGCTCATGTCTCGACAGCGCTCGCCAAGAACGGATCGCAAAGCTGCGCCAGCTGGGTCAGCGCTCCTCTTCGCTCTCGAACTCGACCAGCACATCCAGGTCGAAGGCCAGCGCCTCCACCGCCTCGCGCACTTTCTCCGCGCTGGCGCGGTTGGGGGCGTCGATTTCGAGCTCGTGGGTGCCCGGGCCGCGGTCGTCGGGCAGGCCGGCCGAGCTGGAATCGGAGTCGTCCATGCGCGGCATCAGGTCGGCGACTTCCTCGACGTGTTCGATGCCGTCCAGGCTCACCAGGAGGTTGCCGATGGCGCGGGCATCGTCTTCGCTACCGGTCACGCGCAGTCGCAGCAGGGGCATGGTTGGTTCCTATCGCGGGAGAGCAGAAACGAGGCTAGGCGCGGCCGGGCTAAGGCCATGTGACGGCGCGGAATCGGCTCCGCGCGCGCGTCATCCGGCGTCCACGGCGATGGAGTAGGGTGCGCGCATGAACACGAGCGAATCCGCCCCCGCGCCGTCGGTGACCCTGCGTCCGCTGGAGCGCAGCGACCTGCACTTCGTCCATCAGCTCAACAACAATCGCAGCGTGATGGGTTACTGGTTCGAGGAGCCCTACGAGTCCTTCGTCGAGCTGGAGGAACTGTTCCGCAAGCACATCCACGATCAGTCCGAGCGCCGCTTCATCGTCGAGGACGCGCACGGCGAACGCGTGGGCCTGGTCGAGCTGGTCGAGATCGACCACCTGCATCGGCGCGGCGAGTTCCTGATCATGATTTCGCCCGAGCAGCAGCGCCGCGGCTATGCGCGTGCGGCGACCCGGCTGGCGATCAGCTACGCGTTCCGGGTGCTGAACCTGTACAAGCTGTACTTGCTGGTCGACGTGGACAACCTGCGCGCGATCGCGATCTACGAGGGCGCGGGCTTCCAGCGCGAGGGCGTGCTGGTGGACGAATTCTTCAGCGACGGCCGCTACCGCAGCGTGGTGCGGATGTGCCTGTTCCAGCACCAGGTGCTGAACCACCGCCGCGACGGCTGAGCGTCGCGGCGGCGCGCGGCTTACTTGGCCTTGCCCTTGGCGGGTTTGGCGGGCTTGGCGGCCGGGGCCTTTTCGCTGACTTCGCGCGTGGGCAGCGGCACGTTGCACAGGTCGATGTGGCCGGCCGGCTGCTTGTACCACTCGTCGCGGCGGTTGCGGCGCGACTCGATGATCTCGTCGAAGGCGGCGCTGTCGGTGCGCAGCACTTCGATCCCGACCCGATCCTTCTTGGGCAGGTCGGCGGCCAGGCGGATCGAGGCGATCGGCACGCGTTGGGCCGGATTCTCGTAGAAGCCCAGCGCGCCGGTGCCGCGCGGCAGCACCGACAGCAGCTCCATGCCCTGGACCACGCGGCCGACCACGGTGATGTTGCGGTCGAGCTGGCGCGGCGACTGGCCGATCACCACGTACAGTTCGGTGCCGTTGCTGGAATCGGCGGCGACGTCGCGGCCGGCGCCGACCATGCCGTAGCAATGCGCGAGCCAGGCCGACTTGGCCGAGGTATCGCGCGCGGCCGGGAAACCGTCGGCGAAACCGACCTGCGGCGCCCAGCCGTCCGGATCGGGCAGGACATGGAAGGGCAGCTTGTCGCTGCTGCGCGCGAACTCCGCCGGCAGCTTGGCCTTGGTGCCCTTGCCCAGCGGCTTGCGGCTCTTGTCGTCCTCGGCCGGATCGCCCCATTGCACGACGAAGTTGTCCTGCGAGCGGTTGATGCTCAGCCCGTTCCAATAGCCATTGCGCGCGAGCGCACGGATGTTGGCGACGTGGGCGGGCGCGAAGTCGGGCGCCAGCTCGATCACCACGCGGCCGCGCGGCAGATTGAGGTAGAGGGTGTCGCGCGGATCCAGCGCCCGCCAGTCGGTGGGCTTGGTGGCGTCGAGGATCTCCTGCATCGAGCGCGGCTTGGCCGCGTCGGCGGCCGCGGCGGCCAGCGGCAGGGACAGGGTCGCGGCGATCAGCAGCGGCGACAGCCACGCCGAGGGCTTGGACGAGTACGGCTTCGAACGCATCGTAGGATCTCCCCTTCAGGTCGAGCGAGTGTAGTCGCCGCGCATGAATTCGGTGAACTCGTCCTGGCCCGGAAAGCGGTTCTCGATCACGAAGCGGTAGCGATCCTGGTCGAACTCGTAGCGGTAGCGCGCCTGGCCGCGCGCGGTGGTCTTCTCCAAGCGCAGCACCTCGCCGTCCCAGTCGCCGCGCGCGGGTTCGGGCGGGAAGCCCATGCTGTCGAACCACCACCACAGCACGGCCTGGCTGCCGGGTTCGATCAGGAACACGCCATGGCCGCGGAACACGACCTGGCCGTCGCGCTCCTCCTCGTAGTCCTGGATCAGGGCCATGCCGTCCAGCGAAGGCCGGCATTGGCTGCGTCCGATCGCGCGGCCGCCGGGGCCCCAGGGTGAGGGCGAAAGCTGCTCCTCGCCGCTCCAGCGGCCGGCCAGACGCATCAGCCGCGCATGCGCGGGACCGGGGCGGGGCAGGTCCATGGCGGACTCCGTATCGGCGGGACCGGCAGGGTAGCGCGGCGGCCGATCGGGAGCGGTAGTAAGGCCTAGTTACTAATGGCATGCGCGGTATAGCGAAGTTCGCACTACTGTGGACACCAAGCTAGTAGGACCGGGCCATGACCGACCTAGAACTCCATCTCCGCAAGTTCCAGAAAGAGCTCAGCGCCGGCACCGTGTCGCTGGCTTTGCTGGCCGTGCTCGGCGGCGCGCAGGAGCCGATGTACGGCTATCAGATCGCCAAGCGCCTGGAGCGCGAAGGCGAGGGCGTGCTCAGCGGCAAGCAGAGCGCGCTGTATCCGGTGCTGCGCAACCTGGGCGCCGCCGGCCTGCTCGACAGCCACGTCGAGCCCTCGGTGTCGGGACCGCCGCGCCGCTACTACCGCATTACCGACGCCGGTCGCGAGGTCCTGCACGAATGGACCGCGGCCTGGCGCGCCACCCGAGATTCCGTCGATTCCGTCCTTGAAGGACCGTCCGTATGAACGCCAGCCACGCTACTCCGCTTCCGACTTCGATCCCCGATTACCTGGAGCGCTTGCGCGCGGCGCTGGGCGGCGCCGACCCGGCCCTGGTCCAGGACGCGCTGTACGACGCCGAGGAATACCTGCGCTCGGAGATGGCCGAGAATCCCGGCAAGAGCGAGGCCGACGTGATCGCCTCGGTCGCCGGCAGCTACGGCGCGCCCGACGAGGTCGCCGAAATCTACCGCGACACCGAGGTCACGGTGCAGACCGCCTTGCGCACGCCGCGGCCGCAGCCGCGCAAGTCGGCGCTGGGCCAGTTCTTCGGCGTGATCGCCGAGCCGCGCACCTACGCGGCGCTGTTCTACATGCTGCTGTCGCTGGCCACCGGCATCTTCTACTTCACCTGGGTGGTCACCGGCGCGTCGCTGTCGGCGGGCCTGGCATTGCTGATCATCGGCATTCCGTTCGTGATCCTGTTCCTGGGCTCGGTGCGGGTGCTGTCGCTGGTCGAGGGGCGCCTGGTCGAGGTGATGCTGGGCGAGCGCATGCCGCGCAGGCCCTTGTACAGCGGACGCGGCAAGCCGCTGTTCGACCGCATCAAGGACATGTTCGTCGATCCGCGCACCTGGGGCACGCTGCTGTACATGCTGCTGATGATGCCGCTGGGCATCCTCTACTTCACCATCGCGGTGACCGGCCTGAGCGTGTCGCTGTCGCTGATCCTGGCGCCGATCGCGGTGCTGCTGGGCAGCCATCAGGCCGGTTTCTGGATCGACAGCGTCAACGTGATGCACTCGGCGCCGTGGACCTGGCCGCTGTCGGTGGCCCTGGGCGTGGTGCTGCTGTTCGTGACCCTGCACATCGCCCGCGGCGTCGCGATCTTCCACGGCGCGCTGGCCAAGCATCTGCTGGTGAAGTCTTCGCAGTACAACTGAGCGGAGCGTAGGTAAAACGCGAAGGTCTGACGGATCGTTCCGCCAGGCCTTCGTCGTTTTTGAGGTTAAGCGAGTCCCTCTTAACCCACCCAACAAAGGGTGAGGCCTCAGCGAAGGCTTTTCTGCCTTTGACTCCCTCCTTTATCAAAGGGTGAAGCCGTGCGGCTTACGAACCGCAGGTTCAAGCACGGCTGAATGCCGGCAGGCTCTTGCTTGTAGCTCCCTCCTTTGTAAAAGGGTGAGGCCGTGTGGCTTACGAACCGCAGGTTCGTGCACGGGTGAACGCCGGCAGGCTATGCCTGTTGGCCGGGCGGGTTGGGGAGCCTTGCGAGTTCGGTGCCTGCGCCGGGATTTTTCGAATGGACATCCCTGTCCATTCGAAAAACGGCGCGCGTCCTGCGCGCCGCCCTTCGGGTCTACGGTTGGTCGGGTGAGTGCGCTGCTTTTGGACTTCAATGCCGCGGCAACAGCAACAGCAACAGCAACAGCAACAGCAACAGCAACAGCAACAGCAACGGCAAGGAAGAGGCGGGAACAACCGATCCGCAATTGCCTGTCGTAGGATGCGGTGAGCGAAAGCGAACCGCATCGTCGCGGGGTAGCCAGCATGCGGATGATGCGGTTGTCGTGGCATGCGCATGGCGAAAAAGCGAAGGCCCGATGGATCGCTCCGCCGGGCCTTCGTTATGTCCACTCTCCCGCACAGCGGAAGAGAGGGGAGGGTCGCTAGCCCTTACGCCGCGTACTTGGCGATGAAGTCGCGTACCTGCGGATACACCTGCTCGCGCCAGCGGCGGCCGCTGAAGATGCCGTAGTGGCCCGCGCCCTTGACCTCGATGTGCTGATGGTCGGCCTCGGCGATGCCGGTGCACAGGCGGTGCGCGGCGCGGGTCTGGCCCTGGCCGGAGATGTCGTCGAGCTCGCCTTCGATGGTCAGCAGCGCGGTCTTGCCGATCGCGGCGGGGTTCACGCGCTCGCCGGCCACGTCCCACAGGCCGCGCGGCAGCAGGTGTTCCTGGAACACGACGCGGATGGTGTCGAGGTAGTACTCGGCCGGCATGTCGAGCACGGCGTTGTACTCGTCGTAGAAGCGCCGGTGCGAGGCCGCGTCCTCGAGGTCGCCCTTGAGCAGGTCCTGATAGAAATCCCAGTGCGACTGGAAGTGGCGCTCCGGATTCATGGCCACGAAGCCGCTGTGCTGGAGGAAGCCCGGATACACGCGACGGCCGCTGCCGGGATAGTTGGCCGGCACGTGATGGATCAGGTTGCCCTCGAACCACCACAGCGGCTTGTGCACGGCCAGGTCGTTGACCTGGGTCGGGCTTTCGCGGGTGTCGATCGGGCCGCCCATCATCACCAGCGAACGCGGCGTGGTTTCGCCGCGCGCGGCCATCAGCGACACCGCCGCCAGCACCGGCACGGTCGGCTGGCAGACGCTGATCACGTGCAGCTTCTCGGCGCCGATCAGGCGGATGAATTCCTGGATGTAGGCGACGTAGTCGTCGAGGGTGAAGGCGCCCTCGCTGGCCGGCACCATGCGCGCGTCGATCCAGTCGGTGATGTAGACCTTGTGGTCGCGCAGCAGGGTCTTGACGGTGTCGCGCAGCAGAGTGCTGTGGTGGCCCGACAGCGGCGCGACCACCAGCACCGGCGGATCGTCCTTGAGCTCGGCGATGTTGTCGGCGTCGTCGGCGTAGCGCTTGAAGCGCAGCAGGCGGCAGAACGGCTTGCGCTTCATCTCGCGCTCGATCACCGGGTAGGTGTCGCCGTCGATCTGCAGCGAGTGGATGCCGAACTCGGGCTTCTCGTAGTCCTTGCCGATCCGGTACAGCAGCTCGTAGCCCGCGGCCACGCGCGAGGCGCCGGGCACGGTGGACAGCCAGCTGCCGGGGGCGGCGAACATCTTGGAGCCGGCATCGGCCCAGTAGGTCATCGGCGCCAGCCAGGCGCGGCCGAGTTCGTGCATCTGGTAAAGCAGCATCGGGCGGATCCCCAGGAACGACGGTGAGCGAACGGCGGTTTGCTGCGGCGCAGCATAGCCGATAGCGAAGGGCCCGGGGTTAAGCCGGGGTGGGCGTTCAGCCCGCGGTTTCCAGGGCGGCCGCGCCCTCGCGCAGGGCGGGGGCCAGCCACAGATGCGAGCCCAGCGGGGCGAAGCCGACCGCCTGGAAGCGTTCGCGGTAATAGCGGGCCGGGCGGCGCTTGAAGCCGACCGTGTCGCCGTCGACGCCGTCCTCGCGGGTGAAGGTCTCCAGGAACGCGACCCCGCCGCAGAGCTCGGCCAGCCCGGGCAGGCCGCGTTCGAGTTCGCGCGGGGTCAGGTAGTGCAGCACGTCGCTGCACACCAGCAGGTCGACCGGCGGGCAGGGGCGCAGGGTCTCGAAATCGCCGAAATGCGCGTAGTGCAGGTTGCGGCGCGCGCCGTGGTGGGCGACCGCGTACTCGCTGCTGTCGAAGCCCAGGTAGCGCAGCTTCGGGCGCAACTTCAGCAGCGGCGCACGCCAGGCCGCCTCGCCGGCGCCGATGTCGAGCACGCTGCGGATCGGGCGCTCCAGATGGTATTCGGCGCTGGCCACGGCCAGGGCGACCTTGCGCTCCAGGCGCGCGCGGCCGCCGATCTCGGGGTCGCGGTACCAGCGTTGGAAGTAGTCGCGGTCGTACTGTTTGCTCATCGTGTCCTGCATGGGGGCGGTGGCGTCGTCCGCGGGCGGCGGCGTGGCATCCTAGCGCGGCCGCGCGCCCGGCCCGCAACCGCCACCCACAGGAAGCCTGCGATGAATGCGTATTTCTGGACCAAGACCGCCCATGTCGTGTTCGTGATGGCATGGATGGCCGGGGTGTTCTATCTGCCGCGGATCCTGGTCAATCTGGCCGAAGTCGGCGACGAGCCGGCGGTGCGGGCGCGCCTGGTGTTGATGGGCCGGCGCCTGTATCGCTTCGGCCACATCATGTTCGGGCTGGCGGCGCTGCTGGGGCTGACCTTATGGCTGCATTTCGGCATCACCGGGGAGTGGCTGCATGCCAAGTTGACGCTGGTGGTGTTGATGCTGGGGCACTACATCGTGTCCGGGCGCTGGCTCAAGGGGGTCGATAAGGGGCGGGCGCTGCCCAGCTCTAGGACGCTGCGTTTGTTCAATGAGCTGCCGGTGTTGTTGCTGGTCGGCGTGGTGTATCTGGTGTTGGCCAAGCCGTTCTAGGCGCGCGCGTACGAACCGCAGGTTCGTGTGCGACCGAACGCCGACCGCTTGCTCTTAGCTCCTCGCTCTTAGCCTTTGGCTCTTAGCTCCCTCCTTTGTAAAAGGATCCGCCTGCTGCGCATGCGGGTCACTTTCTCTTGCTAGCCCAAGAGAAAGTAACCAAAGAGAAGGGCTAGCGTGACCAACCCTCCCCTGCGGGTTCGGGGCTGGCGCGGGGATTTTTCGAATGGACATCCCTGTCCATTCGAAAAACGGCGCGCGTCCTGCGCGCCGCCCTTCGGGTCTACGGTTGGTCGTGTGAGTGCGTTGCTTTTGGATTCAAATGCAACGGCAACGGCAACGGCAACGGCAACGGCAACGGCAACGGCAACGGCACCTGCAACGGCTAGCGTGGCTGCGGCGGTTGGCACGGCTAGGCTTTGCTTTTGCCGGCATTCCCGCGAAAGGAGCCGTGCCTCTAGGGAGGAGCCGCAGGTGCGCCTGTAATGGCCATCGAAGTTAGTGGCGCTTCAGCAGTTATTACCGCTAACGCAGGCGGCGTGCGTTTGTGGGTCATCGCCGCGCGCTGCAGCGAACGCCCCGACCGTTGTGTGGTCGGGGCGGGTGGGTTGGAGTGAGGCTCGATGCGTCGCGATAACTTCAGCGACTCTTGAAATCTTCCGGCTTGGGCAGCGTCACCGGCACCTGCTGCGCATCGCAGTCGCCCTTGGCGCACAGCGCCGCGCGCAGTTTCGGCATGGCTTGCAGCATGAAGTGGAAGATCGTGTTCTGTTCGACGCTGCCGCGGACCGCGTCGCTGCCGGGGCCGCGGGCCCAGATGCCGACGTCGTCGCCGCCGTGGGATTCGTTGCTGGTCGGTACCAGCGACTCCTGCAGGTAGTCGGGCTGCTCGGTGTCCACGTGGGTCAAGTCGGGGCGGCCGTGCTCGGCCTGCTGGGTGCCGCTGGCGGTGTGCAGGAAGCGCTTGGGTCCTTCGGGCTGCTGCGCGCTGGCGCCAACGTAGCCGGGGCCGTTGCTGTAGTTGAGGGTGGTGTAGGGCATGCCCAGTGAATCGCGCGCGTAGTCGGCGGCGTCGCCGTCTTCGCCGCTGGTGCCGCGCACCTTGCCCAGGATCGGATTGCCGCGCACCGGATAGCCGACGAAGCTGAGGGTGTGCGAATGGTCGGCGGTGACCAGGATCAGGGTGTCGTCGGCGGAGGTCGCTTCGCTGGCCGCGCGCACCGCGTCGCTGAGGGCGACGGTTTCGGTGAGCGCGCGGTAGGCGTTGCCGTAGTGGTGGGCGTGGTCGATGCGGCCGCCCTCGACCAGCAGCACCCAGCCGCTGTCGCCCTTGTCGGCGCTGAGGCGGTTGAGGCGCGCGATCGCGGCGCGGGTCATCTCGGCCAGGCTGGGTTCGCCGGCGCCGTCCTTGGGGCGGTCGTGATCGAACTGCATGTGGTCGGGTTCGAACAGGCCCAGCAGCGGCTTGCCGGCCGGCGCGGCCGCGAACTGCTTGGCGTTCCAGACGTAGCTGCCGTCCGGGTGGCGCTGCTTCCAGCTCGCGATCAGGTCGCGGCCGTCGAGGCGCTGGCCGACCTTGTCGTCGTACTCGGGATCGCGCTGCTCGACGGTCATGAAGTTGGTGCGGCCGCCGCCCATCAGCACGTCCGGGCCGTTGCCATAGGGCGATTCGATCATCTGCCGGGCGATGTCGTGGCAGCCGGCGGTCTTGGCGTCTTCGGGCAGGTCGGCGTCGTTCTCCCAGTTGCGGTCGGCCGAATGGCTGAAGGTCGCGCCCGGGGTGGCGTGGGTGACACGGGTGGTGGTGACCACGCCGGTGGCCAGGCCGCTGCCGGCGGCGAGCTCCCACAGGCTCAGGATCGGCGCGGCCAGGGCACCGGTGCAGCTGCCGCGCGCGGCCTGCTGGCCGATGCTGAGCACGCCCGCGCGCGTCTTCACGCCGGTGGCCATGGCGCTCATGGTGCCGGCCGAGTCCGGGGTCTGCGAGTCGGTGTTGTAGGTCTTGCTGAGCGCGGTGGAGGGGAAGCGCTCCCAGCTCAGGCGGTTCTCCTCGCCCGGGCCGCCCTTCTTCTGTCCTTCGTAGATGCGCGCGGCGGCCACCGTGGTCAGGCTCATGCCGTCGCCGACGAACAGGATCACGTTCTTGGCCTTGCCGCCCATCGCGCCGCGTGCGGCGGCCTGGCTGGCGCCGTCGCGGAACCACCACTGCGGGGTTTCGTCCTGGGGATGGCGGATGGTGGGCACGTCGACCGCGAGCGTCGCGGCGCCCACGGCGGCGGCGCCGCTGGCGGCGCGCGGTGGCGCCGAGGCGCAGGCGCTGAGGGACAGGGTGACGGCGAGGGCGAGGCAGGCGGTGCGCGTACGGGACATCTCGGGGACCGGTGGCGGACGAAACCGCGATTATGACCTGCGGTTGTTGCTGGAATGGGATACCGGTGTTGCACCGGCGGGGGTCGCCGCGGTCGGGCGCCTCGGCTAAGGTGCTGGTTCGTCGCGGCGAGGTATGCGCATGACCCTGGTGTCGGCCTGGTTCAAGATCCCGTTCTGGCAACGGGTGCTGGGCGGTTTCGTGCTCGGCGCGCTCGCCGGCTGGCTGATGGGCCCCGCGGCCGAGACCTGGTTCGGGCCGCTGGGCAAGCTCTACGTGACCCTGATCAAGATGATCGCGGTGCCGCTGGTGCTGTTCGCGGTGATCAACGCGGTCGCCTCCCTGCATGGACAGAAATCGGTGGCCGCGCTGGGCGGGCGCACCTTCGCCTGGTTCGCGCTCACCGCGGTGCTCGCGGTCGGCGTCGGCCTGACGGTCGCGCATCTGGTGGCGCCGGGCGAGGGCGTGGGCACGCTGCAGATCGCCGAAGACTACAAGCGCAAGGACGTGCCGCCGGCGATCGACGTGCTGCTGGGCGTGGTGCCGTCCAATCCCTTCCAGGCCATGGCCGAGGGCAAGGTCCTGCAGGTGATCTTCTTCGCCGGGCTGATCGGCTTCGCCCTGGTCAAGCTGGGCGATCGCGTGGCCGGGCTGCGCAAGCTCGCCGGCGAAGCCAGCGACACCATGATCCAGATCACCCGCTTCGTGCTGGAGTTCACGCCGCTGGGCACCTTCGGCCTGATCGCGGCGCTGATCGGCGGCTACGGTTTCGAGAAGCTGCTGCCGCTGGGCAAGTTCGTGATCGCGCTGTACCTGGCCTGCGGCCTGCACATCGCGGTGGTGTACAGCGCGCTGCTGCTCGCGCACGGTCTGAACCCGTTGAAGTTCTTCCGCGGCGCGTTCCCGGGCATGCAGGTCGCGTTCGTGGCCTCGTCGAGTTTTGCCGCGCTGCCGGTCTCGCTGCGCAGCGTCACCCACAACCTGGGCGTGGACAAGAACTACGCCGCGTTCGCGGTGCCGCTGGGCGCGACCATCAAGATGGACGGCTGCGGCGCGATCTATCCGGCGATGGCGGCGGTGTTCATCGCCCAGTACGCGGACCTGGACCTGTCGCTGTCGCAGTACCTGGTGATCATGCTGGCCTCGGTGCTGGGCAGCTTCGGCACCGCCGGCGTGCCGGGCACGGCGGTGGTGATGGCGACGGTGGTGCTCAGCGCCGCCGGCCTGCCGCTGGAGACCATCGGCTATCTGTACGCGATCGACCGCGTGCTCGACATGATGCGCACCATGACCAACGTGACCGGGCAGATGCTGGTGCCGGTGCTGGTGGCCAAGGAAACCGGCCTGCTCGACCGTGCGGTCTATGAGGCGGCGTCGACCAACGTCGGCCTGGAGTCGGCCGAGGCGGCCGGCAAGGACAGCGCCTGATCCCGTGCCGCGCGACGATCGCGCGGCGCGTCACTTCCCGGAGCCCCTGCGATGCCCGACACCGCCAATCTGATCGCCTTCGCCCTGATCGCGCTGGGCATGGTGCTCACACCCGGGCCGAACATGGTCTATCTGATTTCGCGCTCGATCTGCCAGGGGCCCAAGGCGGGCCTGATCTCGCTGGGCGGCGTCGCGCTGGGCTTCGTGTTCTACATGCTGTGCGCGGCGCTGGGCATCACCGCGCTGGTGATGGCGGTGCCTTACGCCTACGACGCGCTGCGCATGGCCGGCGCGGTCTATCTGGGCTACCTGGCCTGGCAGGCGCTGAAGCCGGGTGGGCGCTCGCCGTTCCAGGTGCGCGAGTTGCCGCAGGACAGCCCGCGGCGGCTGTTCGCGATGGGCCTGATGACCAACCTGCTCAATCCCAAGGCGGCGGTGTTGTATCTGTCGTTGCTGCCGCAGTTCATCGATCCGGCCAAGGGCAGCGTGCTGGCGCAGTCGGTGGCCCTGGGCAGCCTGCAGATCGCGATCAGCGTGACCGTCAACGCAGCGATCGCGATCAGTGCCGGCACCATGGCCGCGTTTCTCGGCCGTCACCCGACCTGGTTGTCGGTGCAGCGCTGGCTGATGGGCACGGTGCTGGCCGCGCTGGCGCTGCGCATGGCGACCGAAGCGCGACGCTGAGGTTTCAGGCGCGCCGGCTTCAAGCGCGCCGGCTTCAAGCGCGAGAGTAGCGCCAGGACTGCATGCGGCCGTCGCGGTACGGCATCACGCCGTGGAAGGCGCGCGGGTCGGCGTCGAACACCAGCGGCAGGAATTCGCGGTCGCCTTCCCACATCGGCAGGTCGTGCAGGCGCTCCAGCGGCACCCATTCCAGCGTGCCCTCGGGATTGCTCGCGAACGGCGTGCCGGTATAGCGGGTGATGGTGAAGATGAAACCCAGCCAGTCCTCGCCGTGCTTGCCGAAGCCGGGCCAGCTGATGGTGCCGCGCAGGTGCAGCTCGTCGCAGACGATGCCGGCCTCTTCGAAGATCTCGCGGCGCATGCCCGCCACCACGTCCTCGTCGCGCTCGAGCTTGCCGCCCAGGCCGTTGTACTTGCCCAGCTGGTGGTCGTCGGGACGCGCGTTGCGATGGACCATCAGCACCTCGCGCCCGTCCGGCGACAGCACATAGCCCAGGGTGGCGACGATCGGGGTGTAGGGCATCAGCGGGCTTCCTTGGCCTTGGCGGTTTGTTCGGCCAGGGTCTTGTCGAACGCGCGCTCGGCCTTGTCGGCGTAGGCGCGGCAGCTCATCGGGGTTTTGTGCGGGGCGGCGGTGTCGGCCGGGTCCCAGCCGCTGGCGTCCGGGTGCGGCGTCAGCAGCAGGTCGCAGGGCAGGGCGCGCACGGCGGCGAAACCGCGCCGGTAGTCGTCGGCGATGCGCGGATAGCGCGGGTTGTCGACCAACTGGTAGCCGGGCGCGCTCAGACTGTCGGCGTAGGCGATGTGGGCGGGCTTGCCGTCGATGCGGTCGTCCCAGGTCCAGCTGATGCTGCCGGGCGTGTGCGCCGGGGTGAAATGGGCGGTGAAGCGCAGGCCGCCGAGCTCGACGGTTTCGCCGTCCATGACGATGCGCTGTACCTGCACCGGTGGGAACAGCATGCCCTCGCCGAAGTGGATGTCGTCGCTGCCGCCGCGCGCCAGCAGCACCGCGGCCTCGGCGTTGCCGACCACCTGGGCGCCGGTCGCGCGCTGGATCTGCGCCAGGGCGCCGATGTGGTCGATATGGGCGTGGCTGTGCAGGATCAGTTTGAGCTGCGAAGGTTCGACGCCGAGTGCGCGCATGTGCTTCAGCAGCATGTCGCCGGCCTGCGGCAGGCCGGTGTCGATCAGCACGGCGCCGGCGTCGGTCTTGATCAGGACCGCGCTCAAGCCGGCGGTGCCGATGTACCAGCTGCGCTCGGCGATGCGGAACGGCGCCACCGGCTGGCGCCAGCTGTCCCGACTGGAATAGGCGCTGGCCTCGGGGAGCAGGGGTTCGGCGGCGGTGCTGCCGGCGGCGGCATTTCCTGTGGCGACCAGGGACAGGGCGAGAGCGAGTGCGGCGTGGCGCAGCGATGGCATCGGGCGGGTTCGGGGCATGCGAGGGGGCGCACAGTGTCGGCGATTCGCGCAGGCGCAGCCAGCATCGGCGCGCGATTTTGCAGCTTATTCCCGCATCGCGCCGGGTCCGCGTTAAGCGCCGCGTCTTCACGTGACTTCTGGCCCGGTATGCCGGTGCCGGGCAAGGTTAGGGTGGGCGTCTTCTGGGGAAAACGGAGACTTCCATGCGCCTGCGCCATCTCGCGCTGCTGCTGGCCGGCCTGACGACGACTTCGGCCGCATTTGCGGCCGACGCCGATCGCTGGACCTTGCCGGTCGCGGTCAAGAAACTCGACAACGGTCTGACTGTGGTCGTGTCCGAGGATCACACCTCGCCCACGGTCGGCGTCAGCGTGGTCTACCACGTCGGCATGCGCCTGGAGCCCAAGAACCGCACCGGCTTCGCCCACTTGTTCGAGCACCTGATGTTCGAAGGCACGCCGAACGCGAAGGAAGGCGTGTTCGACCGGGTGATCACCGGCGGCGGCGGCCGCAACAACGGCTCCACCCGCGCCGACTTCACCAACTACATCGAAGTCGCGCCGGCCTCGGCCCTGGAGCCGATCCTGTGGCTCGAAGCCGACCGCATGAAGACCCTGGACTTCAACCCGACCACGCTCAAGAACCAGCAGGACGTGGTCAAGGAAGAGATCCGGGTCAACGTGAAGAACCAGCCCTACGGCGGCTTCATGTGGATCGACATCGGCCAGCAGGCGTTCCAGAAGTGGGAGAACAACCACGACGGCTACGGCAGCTTCCAGGACCTGGAGAACGCCAGCCTCGAGGACGTGGCCGCGTTCCACCGCGACTATTACGGCCCCAACAACGCCGTGCTCGGCCTGGCCGGCGACATCACGCCGGAGCAGGGCTTCGCGCTGGCGCAGAAGTACTTCGGCGAGATCCCGGCGCGCAAGACGCCGGCCGCGCCGGACTATCGCGAAGGCCTCAACACCCAGGAGAAGCGCATCGTCCAATCCGACGCGCTGGCCCAGGTGCCGGCGATCGCGGTGGGCTGGAAGATGCCCGACCGCGGCAGCAAGGACCAGGCGCCGATGGCGGTGCTGGGCGCGCTGCTCGCCGACGGCGACGCTTCGCGCTTCTATCAGGGCACGGTCAAGGGCCGCGAGCTCGCGCTCAACATGGAGCTGCTGTACGGCCTGACCAGCGAGTGGGAATACGACGGCCCGACCCTGTTCGTGGTCAACGCGCTGTACAAGCCCACCTCCAGCGCCGACGCGCTGCTCAAGGCGTTCGACGAAGAGATCGCCAAGGTCGCCGATCAGGGTGTGGACGATGCCGCGCTGAAGCGGGTCAAGACCCAGCTGCTGGCCAATTGGTACAACGGCCTGGAGACCTTCATCGACCGCGCCGACGCGCTGGCCAAGCTGCAGACCCTGTGGGGCGATGCCAGGGTGGTCAACCAGATTCCGGGCTGGATCGAAGGCGTGACCTCGGCCGACGTACAGCGCGTGGCCAAGACCTATCTGACCCCGGCCAACCGCACCGTGATCGACCGCAAGCCCGCGGCGATGCTGGCCCCGGCCGCTGCGCCCGCCGCCGCCAAGAAGAACTGAGGAGACGACGATGAAGACCCATCCGAACCTGATCGCCGTCGCGATCTCCTTGAGCCTGGCTTTCGCCGGCGCCGCGCAGGCCGGCCCCAAGGCCGCGCTGCCCGCGCAGTTGCCCGCATACGCGCCCGACCGCCCGCTGCCCGTGCCCAACATCGTCAAGAAGACGCTGTCCAACGGCCTGGAGGTGTGGGTGCTGCCGCGCGACGGCATGCCGCGCGTCGACTACGTGCTGGCGATCCGCAACGCCGGCTACGCCGCCGATGCGGCCGACGCGTCCGGCTTTGCCGCGCAGCTCGCGGGCCTGCTCAACGAAGGCACCGCGCAGCGCAATTCCAAGGCCATCGCCGAAGCGGCGCAAGGCTACGGCGGCAGCGTTGGCGCTTCGGCCAACAACGACGGCATCAACCTTTACGGCGATGCGCTGGTGTCCAACGCCGCGCCGATGCTGGCTCTGTTGGCCGAGATCGCGCGCACGCCGGCGTTCCCGGACGGCGAGGTCAAGCTGGCCCAGGCCAACGCCCTGCAGGCGCTGAAGGCGGCCGAAGCGCAGCCCTCGTTCAAGGCTTCGCGCGCACTGCTGACGGCTACTTACGGCGACCATCCCTACGCGCGCACGCAGCCTACCGAGAGCATGATCTCGGCGATCACGCCGCAGCAGCTGCGCGCCGAGCACGCGCGCCGTTTCCGTCCCGATCGCGCCTTGCTGGTGATCACCGGCCGGGTCACGCCCGAGGACGGCTTCAAGTTCGCGCAGGCCTCCTTCGGCGACTGGAAAGCCAGCGGCGAGGCGATCGCCGACACGGCGCCCGCGCGTCGCGAGGCCAAGCCCAGCTTCGTGCTGATCCAGCGCGACGGCAGCGTGCAGTCGACGCTGCGCCTGGGGCGCCCGGCGATTCCGGTCACCGATCCCGACTACGTGCCGATGCAGTTGGCCAGCACGGTGCTGGGCGGCGGCTTCAGCAGCCGCGTCAATCAGAACCTGCGCGAGGACAAGGGCTACACCTACGGCGCCAGCGCGGGCCTGCAGGCCGCGCGCGCCGGCGGGCGCGTGCAGGGCGGCGCGGACGTGCGCAACGAGGTCACCGGTGCGGCGCTGAAGGAGTTCTTCCACGAGTTCGAGCGTCTGGGCCAGGAAGCGGTGCCGGCGCAGGAGCTGGAGGACACCAAGCGTTACATCGCGGGCGGTTACATGATCAGCAACCAGCAGCAGGGTTCGGTCGCGGCGACCTTGGCCAATCAGTGGCTGATGGGGCTGCCGTCGGATTTCCTGGGGCAGTATGTGCCGCGCATTCGAGCGGTGGATGCTGGGCAGGTGCAGGCCTTGGCCAAGAAGTATTTCGTGCCGGCCGATCAGTCGATCGTGGTGGTCGGTGATGGCAAGGCGGTGGCTGAGCAGCTCAAGGCCTATGGAGAGTTCGTCGCGCCGGCGAAGTGAGTTGGCAGGCGGCCTGCTTCGCGTCTACGCCACGCTCTAGCATTGAGCCCCCTCTCCCGCTTGCGGGAGAGGGTTGGGGTGAGGGTAGTGCAGCGCTGCAGGCGCAAATGCCGTTGCTCCTGCGACCATCATCTCCGCGAGAGCCCAAGCACCATTTGCCTGGGCCGGAAGAAGTGACTTCAGAGCGCGGTCGGAGCGTCGACGACAGCCCGTAGGATGCGGTGAGCCAAAGGCGAACCGCATCGTCGCGCGTCGCTGCCAGCCTTAGCCCGCATCCAACGCATGCTTCAACAAAACCCTAGCCGCCACCGCGCCCAGCACCACTCCGACCGCGCCGTACAGCAACGCGCTCAAAAAGAAGCCGAGGCCGCCGCTGACGAAGCCGATGCCGGCGCCGGTCAGCAGCGCGAACAAGGCGTAGGAGGGAACGAACAGCAGATAGGCGATCCAGTCGTGGCGGTCGCCGTCCTGGCGCGGGTCCAGCGGTTTGCCGGTGACCGCCCAGCGCGCGGCCATCTTGGCCAGCCAGAAGGGCGCGGCCAGCAGCGCCGCGGCTTCCAATACTTTCAGACCGACCACCAGACCGACCGCGAGCAATGCGCCGCTGATCCACCACGCGGCTTCGTGGCCGGGCGCGGCGTAGCCAGCCAGCCAGGCGCCGATCGCGAACGCGGCCGCGAACAGGCCGACGGTGTAGAGGATCGCCTTGCCGGCGTTGCGCACCTCGCCGCGACTCATGCGGCGTCCTTGCGTCGGCCGCCGACCAGGCGCGAGGCCAGCCAGGCCGCCGGGATCGGCAGCAGCAGGCCGGCGACGGTCATCCACAGCGGGTGCGGGATCATCAGGCTGTTGGCGATCACGCCCAGCACCACCAGCACGCCGATGCTCAGGGCCGCGCCGCGCTTGTGCAGGCGCGAGATCAGTGCCGCGACCAGGCCGCCGTCGAAGGCGCCCGCGACCCAGCCCAACAGCACCAGCGCCATCGCGGCCGGCGGCGCGCCGGCGATGTGCGCGGCCAGCGCGTCGGGGTCGGCCAGGTTCGTGCCCGGCGCAGGCGGATGCAGGATCACCCCGCCGAACTCGCACAGCGTGATCGTGATCCAGGCCACCACCAGCCCTGCCAGCACCGCCAGTATCGTGCGTCCCATGTCCTGTCTCCCCGAGCGATCGCGGCGAGCATCGCCGGTCGCGCGTATCGCCGCAAGCACGGCGGCTGTGCGCATAATCGGCGCCCCGACTCACGGAGCCAGCGCATGTCCGCCAGCCTCTCCGATCCGCGCTCGCCCGACGCCGACCGCACTATCGCCACCCCGCCGCCGCGTCCGCGCCTGCTCGCCTTCGCCGGCAGCCTGCGTCAGGCTTCCTACAACCGCCGCCTGATCCCGATCCTGGCCGAAGGCGCGCGCGCCGCCGGCGCGGACGTCGAGCTGATCGATCTGCGCGACTACTCGCTGCCGGTCTACGACGGCGACCTCGAGGCCGCCGGCATGCCCGACAACGTGCACCGCTTGCAGGCGCTGATGGCCGGCTGCGACGGCCTGCTCATCAGCACGCCCGAGTACAACGGCTCGATGCCGGCGCTGGTCAAGAACACCCTGGACTGGATGTCGCGCGCCACCGCCGACGGCCGCTCCGGCACCCTGCTGTTCCAGGACAAGATGGCCGGCATCGTCTCGGCCTCGCCGGGGCCGCTGGGCGGGATCCGTTCTCTGCTGGTGCTGCGCGACGCGCTGTCCAAGCTCGGCCTGCTGGTGGTGCCGCAGCAGGTCGCGGTGGGCGCGGCCGCCGAGCGCCTGCCCGAGACCGGGGTGCTTACCGACGAACGCCTGCGCGGCGCCGTGCTCGGCGTCGGCGCGGCCGTGGTCCGTCATCTGTGCAAGGGAGTGTCGGCATGAAAGGCCAACAGCGCGAATTGAACCTGCGATTCCTCGCCCAGCCCACCGACGTCAATTACGGCGGCAAGGTCCACGGCGGCATGGTGATGAAGTGGATCGACCAGGCCGGCTATGCCGCCGCGGTCGGCTGGAGCGGCAAGTACAGCGTGACCGTCGCGGTGGGCGGGATTCGCTTCGTCGCCCCGATCCGGATCAGCGATCTGGTCACCGTGCACACCAAGCTGATCCACACCGGCACCACCAGCATGCATTTCGCGGTCGACGTGAAAGCGCGCGACCCGGGCCTGGACGACGGCGAGCCCGAGGAGCGGCTGTGCACCCACTGCGTGATCGTGTTCGTGGCCATGGACCAGGTCGAAGGCAAGCCGACCCCGGTACCGCCCTGGACCCCGACCAGCGAGGACGACAAGCGCCTGGCCGAGTACGCGCTCAAGGTGATGGAGCTGAGCAAGGGCATCGAGGCGACGGTGGAGCGCTACCTCAGCCAGAGTTCCGACCCGCTGTGAGCCCTTAGGCGGCTCCCCCGTTGAAAAGGCGGAGGTGGGTAGGGGCGAGGCAGGAACAAAAAAGGCCGCCCTGAGGCGGCCTTCTTATTGGAGATTTAGCGGCTTAGCGCTTCAGATCCCTTCGACCCGGCGCGCTTCCATGAACTTGCCGCTCCAGTAGCCGGTGTCCAGGCTGGACACGGTCACGTCCTTGCCGGTGCGCGGGGCGTGCACGAAGCGGCCTTCGCCCAGGTAGATGCCGACGTGGTCGACCCGGCCCTTGCGGCCGAAGAACACCAGATCGCCTTCGCTGAGGTCGTCGCGGTCGCTGATCAGCTCGCCGGTCTTGGCCATCTCGCGCGAAACGCGCGGCAGCTCGATGCCCAGGGCGTTGCGGAACACGTAGCCGACCAGGCCGCTGCAATCGAAACCCTTGTCCGGAGAGTTGCCGCCCCAGCGGTAGGGCGTGCCGAGCAGGGCCAGGGCGCGCTGCAGCATGCCCTTGATGCGGCCTTCGCCGGCCGGAGCGGCGCTGGCGTTGGTCTTGTTGAGGTTCGCGGCGCCGGGCGCCAGCAGACGGTTGAGATCGGTGGCCAGCAGCAGGGCGCGATCCGGCAGGGTCATCGCGTCGGGCAGCAGGTGGCGGGTGGCCGGGGCCGGGGTGTCGGCGGAGTCGCCGCTCATGGCCGAACCGCCGGCCAACGAGGCCACGGCGGAGGGCTGCTCCTGCGCCAGCGCCGGCAGCGCCAGGGCGGCCAGGCAGAGGGCAAATGCAATGCGGAATGCGGCCCGCGCAAGGCGGGGGGCGGTGGTGGCTGCTGGGCGGCCTTGGCGGAGAAGCTGGGTCGTCACGCGGTCATCACTGAATCAACACCGAGCGATCATGCCTGCCGAAAGGGAGCAGAAGGTTCAAATTTCGTTAGCAGTCCGTTAACAAGCCTGTGATTTTGCTCACATTTTGGCCGCCGACTACTTCAGAACCCGTTTCGCCCCGCTGTAATGGTCGCGCCAGTAAGGCCCGTCCAGACGGTCCAGGCGGACCGTGCCGCCGGTGCTGGGGGCGTGCACGAAGCGGCCCTCGCCGACGTAGATGCCGACGTGGCTGACGTTGCCGGAACTGCCGAAAAACACCAGGTCGGCGGCCGCCAGGCGCTCGGGCGCGATCTTCGGGCCCTGGAAGCCGGCCAGGTCGCGGGAGGTCCGCGGCAGAGTCAGCGCCAGCATGTCGCGGTAGACGTAGTTGACCAGGCCGGAGCAGTCGAAGCCGCCCTTGGGAGTATTGCCGCCGTAGCGGTAGGGCGTGCCGACCAGGCTGATCGCGCGCATCAGCACCGCATTGGCCGAGGCCGGGTCGGCCGGCTCGACCACCGGCCAGACCCGCGGGCTGATGGTCGGAGCGGGGCGGCGCACGGTTTCGCGACCGCCGCCGCAGGCCGCGAGCAGGGCGCAGGCCAGGCCGATCGCCAGCCAGCGCGGAGCCGCGACCGGCCACGGGCTCGTGCCGCGCGCTGGCGCGGGGGCGGTGTTGCCGGGATAATGCGCGGCCTTCGTCACGGCCGTTAGCTTGGCGGCTGGCGCCGGCGACGACAAGCCTTCGCCGCGCCGGCCTACCGCCGTCGCCGCTTTCTTACCCATCCGCGCCGCTGTGTCGGCCGCCAGTCGAGTCCCGCAATGAAAATCGAGAAAGATCGCGTCGTCCGTTTCCACTACACCGTCTCCGAGCGCGCTGCCCACGAGCTGGGCCAGGAGCCGCTGGAGAGCTCGGAAGGCCGCGATCCGCTGGCGATCCTGATCGGCCACGGCAACATCATCCCGGGCCTGGAGACCGCCATGGACGGTCGCGAGGCCGGCGAGAAGTTCGAAGTCGACGTGGCCGCGGCCGATGCCTACGGCGTGCGTCAGGAAGGCCTGACCCAGCGCGTGCCGAAGAAGTATTTCAAGGACGCGCGCCTGGAGCCGGGCATGCAGGCCGTGCTGCCGACCAACTTCGGCCCGCGCGCGGTGACGATCCAGAAGGTCGGCATGAGCGTGGTCGACGTCGACCTCAACCACCCGATGGCCGGCAAGGACCTGCATTTCGCGGTCGAGATCGTGGAAGTGCGCGAGGCCAGCGCCGAGGAAGTCGAGCACGGCCACGTGCACGGCGACGGCGGTCACCAGCACTAAGCTGCGCCGCGCATCGACAAGAAAACGGCCCGCGCTGCGGGCCGTTTTCGTTGCTGGCACACTCATTGCCCCCAACTTCCAGCCGATCCGCCGCGCTGGGTACGGCGCGTAGAGTGCCGGCATGAATTCCCAAGCTCCGGCCGCCCTGGGCCCGCTCGCGTCCAGCCAGCGCATCCTCAGCCTCGATGCGCTGCGCGGCATCGCCCTGCTCGGCGTGCTGCTGATGAACGTCGAATCCTTCACCGGCTCCCTGTTCGACGTCGGCACCGGCATCGCGCCCGCGCAGGCCTGGCCGGACCGGCTGGCCGACGGCTTCGTCTATATCTTCGTGCAGGGCAAGTTCTGGACCCTGTTCGCGCTGCTGTTCGGCATGGGCTTCGCCAGCATGAGCGAACGCGCGCGTGCGGCCGGCGTCGATTTCCTGCCGCTGTACCTGCGCCGCAGCGTGGGCCTGCTGGCGATCGGCCTGATCCATGCGCTCGCGATCTGGTCCGGCGACATCCTGGTCTCTTACGCGCTGGCGGCGTTCGCGCTGCTGCTCCTGCGCAACGCGCCGCAGGGCGCGCTGTGGCCGATCGGCGCCTTGTTGAACCTGATGCTGGTGGCGATGCTGCTGCTGAGCTCGCTGGCGATCGCGCTGGTCGGCCAGGACGCGGCGGACCTGGGCGACTTCGCGGTCGATCAGGCCCTGCGCGCACGCGAGATCGCGGCTTATGCGCAGGGCAGCTACGTGCAGGCCAGCGCCTTGCGCTGGGACTACTTCGTGGCGGCGACCCTGCCCAGCTACTGGATGTTCGTGCCGATGGCGCTGGGCCTGTTCGCGATCGGCGCCTGGTTCGTGCGCAGCGGCGCCATCGTCGCGCCCGCGCGCTATCCGCGCTTCTACGCCGCCTTGCGCTGGGGCGCGGGGCCGCTGGGCCTGGCGATCACCCTGATCGGGCTGGCGGTGGACAGCGAGCCGGTGCTGACCGGCAGGACCTTGAGCGCCTCGGACATGTTCGCCACCACCTTGCAGATGCTGGCCGCGCCGCTGATGTCGCTGGCCTACCTGGCCTGGATCGTGCGCGCGCTCGAGCGCGGCGCGCGCTGGCCGCTGGCGTTCGCGCCGGCCGGACGCATGGCGCTGACCCTGTACCTGATGCAGTCGGTGATCGGCACCGTGGTGTTCTACGGCTACGGCCTGGGCCTGTGGGGCGAGGCCTCGCGCGTGGCGCAGGTGCTGGGCGCCT
This sequence comes from Lysobacter sp. Root604, assembly GCF_001427505.1. Taxonomy (NCBI): domain Bacteria; kingdom Pseudomonadati; phylum Pseudomonadota; class Gammaproteobacteria; order Lysobacterales; family Lysobacteraceae; genus Lysobacter; species Lysobacter sp. Root604. The sequence goes on from NZ_LMGS01000001.1 coordinate 200,925, forward strand.
GCGTGCTGTTCGGCTTGCAACTGGCGTTCGCGCGTCTGTGGTTCGCGCGCTTGCGTTACGGCCCGATGGAATGGCTGTGGCGCTGGTTCACCTACGCGCGTCGGCCCGCGTTGCGCCAGCCGGTCCTGCCCGCGCTGCCCTGAACGCGAACGGCCCGCGGGTGCGGGCCGTTCGGGTGGAGCCTGCGATCCGGATCAGTTCACCGCCGCCGCCGACCAGGCGCGCGCCACGGCCTGGTACTCGGCCGAACCGTTGCCGTACAGATCCGCCGCCGCCTGCAGGGTGCCGGTGCGCGCCTGCGGATAGGTGGTGCTGGACACGAAGTAACGGGTCAGCGCGCGGTACCAGATCGCGCCGGCCTTGGCGCGACCGATGCCGACGAGGCTGGTGTCGCCGTTGCAGACCATCTGCGCATTGGTATAGCCGAAGCCGCTGGGCGCCACGGCGCCCTGGCTGAGCAGATAGAACTGGCGGTTGCCGACGCCGGAAGTGTTGTGCGGATCGTGCGGTCCGCGCTGATAGGCCAGCGAGGCGCTGAAACCGCCGGACGGATAGCAGGCGAAGGACTTGCCGTCGGCGTCCTGCTTGAACATCAGGCGCAGCCCCTTCTTATCGCCGGGATTGCTGATGAAGATCTCCTCGCCGATCACGAAGTCGCCCGGGTCGTTGACGTTGTTGACGGTGAACTCCACCAGGGTGCCGAAGATGTCCGACACCGCCTCGTTGAGGCCGCCGGCGTCCTTGACGTTGTAGTAGCCCAGGCGCGCGGTGGCGCCGGTCACGCCATGGGTCATCTCGTGGCCGGCCACGTCCAGCGCCACCAGCGGACGGTAGGTCACGCCGTCGCCGTCGCCGTAGACCATCACGCCGTTCCAGCCGGCGTTGACGTAGTTGGTTCCGTAGTGGACGTAGCTCTTGGCGCCCACGCCGTTGTTGGAAATGCCGTTGCGGGCGTGGGTGTTCTTGTAATAGTCCCAGGTCGCGGCCACGCCGTAGTGGGCGTCGGCGGCGACGGTGGCGCGGTCGGAGACGGTGTTGTTGCCCCAGCTGTTGTCGCTGTCGCTGAACAGCGTGGCGCCGGAGGTGCTCTGACGGTTGTTCGCGTCCCAGGTCGAGCCGCTGCCGCGGGTGACGTCGGTCATCTGGAAACCGCCGCTGACCGAGTTGGTGCCGATGCCGACGTTGCCCAGGGTCAGGGTCTTGCCGGTGCCGGTGGCCGCGGCGGAGTGGAAGCGGTCGTCTTCCAGCAGCACCTTGCCGTTGGCGGCGTCGAGGTAATAGGTCATGTTGCCCGGCGCCTGATCGTTGCGGCGATCGCCGAGCAGGTCGACCTGATAGGCCAGGGTCGGCTGCCCGCCGCGCGCGAACACCACCAGGCGCGTCGATTCGATTTCGGTCACCGAGCCGTCGAAGGCCGCACCGGCTTCGATCTCGGCCTGGGTCGCGCTCAGCGTGGGCTTGATGCCTGGGCGCGCGAAGGTCTTCATCTCGTCGCCCTGGGTGATCGAGAGCAGCTTGCCGTTGCGCGTATGCACGACCATGTCGCCGCCGATCACCGGCAGGCCCTGATAGCTGCGGTCCATGCGCACGTGCTCGGTGCCGTCGCGGTCGACGATCACGTCGCGGGCGACGAAGCCGTCGGCGGCGACGCGGTGCGCTTCGCGCGCGGCCGGGCCTTCGAGCAGGCCGCGCGCGCGGTCCGCGGCCGGCGAGGCGTCGGCTTCGGCGGGCGAGGTCGAGGCGAACATCTGCTCGCTGCCGGGGCGCGCGCCGTCGGCGGCCCGCGCCAGCAGGGGCTGCAGGCCGCTGCCGGCGGGATGCGAGTGGGCGGTGCGGCCGACGTCGGCGGTCGCGGCCTGGCCCAAACCCGGCGCGTGGCGTTGAACGGCGTTGGAGAGCGTTTCGGACTGGCTGGCCAGCAGGGTGAGCGCGCCGACGATGGCGGCGCTAAGCAGGGCGGTCTTCGCTTGCATGTGCGTGATTCCCCAAAGTGTCGAAAGATGGTTGGTGGATGGAGTCCACATCCGTTACTGTTTATTCCGTTACTCACGCGGGCCGGCGCATCGCTGCGGGGTCGGCTCGCCGAGTCTTTGAACCGTAAGTGCCCGGGCGACGCGTTTTTCGTTGGCGCAAGCCGCGAATGACACCCGCCGCTGGATTGCGGTCACACTTCCGGATCTTCGATCGACCCGAGCACTGCCTTGTCGAGTGAATCCCTGCAAAACGCGCGTGCGGACGCGGTGCGCGACACGGACATCGCCGTCGTCGGCGGCGGCGTCATCGGCCTGGCCTCGGCGCTGGCCTTGCTGAACGACGGGCGGCGGGTCTGCGTGCTCGAAGCCAACACCCTGGGCAGCGGCAGTTCGCACGGAAACTGTGGAACGATCACGCCTAGTCACGCCACGCCCCTGGCCGCGCCCGGCGTGATCGCGCAGGCGCTGCGCTGGATGCTCACCCCGGATGCGCCGCTGTACGTGCACCCGCGCCTGGACCCGCGCCTGTGGGGCTGGCTGCTGCGTTTCGCGCTGCGCTGCAATGCGCGCGACTGGCGCCAGAGCGCGCTGGCCAAATCGGCGCTGCTCAACGACTCGCGCGCGCGGCTGCAGGACTGGGTGCGCGATTACGGCCTGCAGTGCGAGTTCGAACAAAGCGGCGTCGACTACGTGTTCCGCGACGAGCGCACGTTCGCCGCCGGTCAGATCGAACTCGACCTGCTGCGCGAACTCGGCATCCGCATCGAACTGATCGACGGCCGCCGCTACGAGGCTGAAGATCCCGCCTTCAAGCCCGGCCTGGCCGGCGCGATCCGCTTCGACCACGATGCGGTGCTGCGCCCGGATCGCTACGTCGATGCGTTGGCGCAGGCGGTGCGCGCGCGTGGCGGCGTGATCGTCGAGGGCTGCCGCCTGCAGACGCTGGACACCGACGGCGCGGGCGTCGCGCTGGGCACCAGCCAGGGGGCGCTGCATGCGCGCGAGGTCGTGCTCGCGCTGGGTGCCTGGTCGCCGCAGCTGTCCGATGCGATCGGTCTGGCCGGACTCAAGCGTGCGATCCAGCCCGGCAAAGGCTATTCGATCACCTACGACCGGCCGGCGCGCGTGCCGCGCCGGCCGGTGGTGCTGCGCGAGCGCAAGGTCTGCGTGACCACCTGGGGCAGCGGCTACCGCCTGGGCAGCACCATGGAATTCTCCGGCTACGACGACAGCCTCAATCCGCGTCGCCTGGCCGCGCTGGAGCGCGGCGCGGCCGAGTATCTGCACGAGCCGGTCGGCCCGGTCGAACGCGAGCGCTGGTACGGCTGGCGTCCGATGAGCAGCGACGACATTCCGCTGATCGGCCGCGTGCCCGGCCGCGATGGCCTGTGGCTGGCCACCGGACACGGCATGATGGGCGTGAGCATGAGCGCCGGCACCGGCCAACTCGTCGCCGACCTGATCGGCGGGCGCGCGCCCGCGATCGATCCCACGCCCTATCGACCGGAGCGATTCGCATGAGCGACGTACTACGCGACTTCGACCTGATCGTGATCGGCGGCGGCTCGGGCGGCCTGGCCGGCGCCTTCCGCGCCGCCGAACACGGCGCCCGCGTCGCCCTGCTGGAACCGCATCTGCTGGGCGGCACCTGCGTCAACGTCGGCTGCGTGCCGAAGAAGGCGATGTGGCTGGCCGCCGATGTCGCCGGCCGCCTGCGCATGGCGCGCGATCTGGGTTTCGACGTCGGCGAAGCGCCGGCGCTGGACTGGCCGACCTTCATCGCCCATCGCCAGCGCTACATCGCCAACATCCACGACAGCTACCGCCGCCGCCTGGACGCGGCCGGTATCGTGGTCGCGCCGATGCGCGCGCGCTTCATCGATGCGCGCACCGTCGAATGCATGGACGGCGTGCGTCTGAGCGCGGGCAACATCCTGATCGCCACCGGCGGGCATCCGCTGCGGCCGTCGCTGCCGGGCGCCGACCTGGGCGGCGTGTCCGACGATTTCTTCCAATGGACCGCCGCGCCCGAGCGCGTGGCCATCGTCGGCGGCGGCTACATCGCGGTCGAACTGGCCGGCCTGCTGCAGGCGCTGGGCAGCCACGTCGATCTGCTAGTGCGCGGCAGGCTGCTGGACGGTTTCGATGGCGAACTGGTCGATCAGTTGGCCGAGGATTACCGCCACGCCGGCGTGCATCTGCAGTTGGGCTACCACCTGTCCGCGGTCGAGCGCGACGGCGAGGGCGTGCGCCTGCGCGATACCGGCGGTGCGCTGAGCGAGCGCTACGACCGCCTGCTGTTCGCGACCGGGCGCAGGGCCAACACCGCGTCGCTGGACCTGGAGGCGGCCGGCGTGCTCGTCGATGCGGACGGCTATGTCCAGGTCGACGTGCGCCATTCCACCAACGTCGAAGGCATTCACGCGGTCGGCGACGTCACCGCCGATCCCGCCCTGACCCCGGTCGCGATCGCGGCCGCGCGCCGGCTCATGGACCGCCTCTACGGCGGCGCCAGCGCGCTGCTGGACCAGCGCGACATTCCCACCGTGGTGTTCTCGCATCCGCCGATCGGCCAGGTCGGCCTGACCGAAGCGCAGGCGCGCGAGCGCCACGGCGACCAGGTGCACGTGTACCGCGCCGGCTTCCGGCCGATGTTGCACGCTTTGGCCAATTCTCCGCAGCGCAGTTTGTTCAAACTGATCTGCATCGGCGACGAGCGCCACGTGGTCGGCATCCACCTGATGGGCGAGGCCGCCGACGAAATCCTGCAGGGCTTCGCGGTCGCGCTCAAACGCGGCATTTCCCTCGAGGATCTGCGCGACACCATTGCGATCCATCCCACCAGCGCCGAGGAAGTGGTGCTGATGCGTTGAGTCGCGGTAGCGGCCGTACCGAACACTCTATCCAACAATCACGGAGCGAAACGCATGAGGCAGCGGTGGCAGGGTTGGATGCTGGTGGGCGCGCTGGTCGGCGCGCCTTCGGCGCAGGGCATGGAGATCGCCGACCTGCTGTCCGCACCGCAGCCGGAAGCGCCGGTGGCCGCGGCCAAGGCGCCGGTCATCGCCTGGGTCGCCAACGAGCGCGGCGCGCGCAACCTCTGGGTCGCGCGCGCGCCGGAGTTCGCGCCGCGCAAGCTTACCGATTACAGCGAAGACGACGGCCAGTTGCTGAGCTCGCTCGCGCTCAGCGCGGACGGCCGCACCCTGGCTTATGTGCGCGGCGGCGGTCCGGACGCGGCCGGCAACGCCAGCAACCCCACCGGCGATCCCGACGGCGCCGAACAGGCGGTATGGGCGGTGCCTACCGACGGCGCGATCGCGCCCAAGCGCGTGGCCGCGGGCCGTAGCGTGAGTTTCGCGCCCGGCGGCGACGCGCTGATCGTGCAGGGCAAGGGCGTGGGTTGCCATGCGCATGCGTTCGCCAAGGCGCCGGCCTGGTGCGTGGAAGCGCTGCTGAAGACGCGCGGCGCCAACAGTGCGGCGGGCTTCTCGCCGGACGGCGGCCGTCTGCTGTTCGTCAGCAACCGCGGCGATCACAGCTTCATCGGCGTGCTCGATCTGGCTGCGCGCTCGGTGCGCTGGATCGCCCCGGACTACAACAACGACAGCGCGCCGGTGTGGTCGCCGGACGGCAAGCGCATCGCCTTCCTGCGCACGGCCGGCACGCGTCCGGGCCAGGCCTTCGATCTGACCGCGGCCAATCCTTTCGAGGTCTGGGTCGCCGATGCCGACAGCGGCGTGGCGCGTCGCTTGTTCCGCTCGGGCGACACAGCCGGCGGCTACGCCCAGTTCGCGGTGCCCGAGCCACTGCGCTGGGGCCGCGATGGCCGCCTGCTGTTCAGTTCGGAAGAAAACGGCTGGCTGCACTGGTACGCGCTGTCGCCCGACGGCGGCGCGCCGGTCGCGGTGAGTCGCGGCGACTGCGAAGTCGAAACCGCGGGCCTCAGCGACACCGGCACCCTGGTCTACAGCGCCAACTGCGACGACATCGAGCGCCGCCAGTTGTACACGGCCTCCGAGGGCGCCGCGCCCAAGCGCCTGAGCGGCGACGGCCAGATCGCCACCGACCCGTTGCCGCTGTCCGGCGCGCAATGGATCGCGTTCCGTCACGCCGACGCGCGCCGTCCGACCGCGATCGCGGTGATGCCCGCCGCAGGCGGCAAGCCGCGCCGTATCTTCCCCGCGCAGCTGCCGGCGGCGTTCCCAGCGCAGGCGCTGGTCGAGCCCAAGACGCTGACCTTGCGCGCCGCCGATGGCGTGGTCTCGCATGCGACCGTGTTCCTGCCGCCGGCCAGCTTCAAGGGCAAGCGCCCCGCGCTGATCTACGTGCACGGCGGGCCGATCCGGCAGATGCTGCCGGGCTGGCACTACAGCAGCTATTACTACAACGACTACGCCAGCAATCAGTGGCTAGCCAGCCGCGGCTTCGTGGTGCTGGCGCTGAACTTCCGCGCCGGCACCGGTTACGGCCAGGCGTTCCGGCGCGCGGCCAAGCAAGGCCCGCGCGGCGCCAGCGAATACCAGGACGTGCTGGCCGCACGCGCGCACCTGGCCGGCCTGGCCGAGGTCGACGCGCGCCGTATCGGCATCTACGGCGGCTCCTACGGCGGCTATCTGACCGCGCAAGCCCTGTCGCGCAATTCCGATCTGTTCGCCGCCGGCGTCGACCGCCACGGCGTGCACGACTGGCGCGAGAGCGCCAAGGGCGGCGACAACAGCGGCCTGTGGGGCCTCAAGCCCGACGAACTGGAACTGGCGGGGCAGTCCTCGCCGGTCGCGCAGGTCGAGAACTGGCGCTCGCCGGTGCTGTTCGTGCACGGCGACGACGACCGCGCGGTCAAGTTCAACCAGAGCGTGGACCTGGTCGAGCGCCTGCGTGCGCGCGGCGTGCCCATGGAAAGCCTGGTGATTCCCGACGAAGACCACTTCTTCCTGCGCTACGCGACCTGGATGCAGGTGCACCGCAGTACCATGGCCTTCTTCGAGCGCCAGCTGAAACCCTGAACCGCCATGAGCACCGTCCCCGCGCCGACCGAACCGGTCTTCGAACTCCACCACGGCAGTGCGCCGCTGCTGATCAGCCTGCCGCACGACGGCAGCGCGATCCCGCCGGCGCTGGCCGAGCGCATGCAGCCCTCGGCGCGGCGCGCGCCCGATACCGACTGGCATGTGTCGGTGCTGTACGCGTTCGCGCGCGAGCTGGGCGCTTCGATCCTGGTGCCGCGCTATTCGCGCTACGTGGTCGACCTCAACCGCCCGCCCGACGACACCTCGTTGTACCCCGGCCAGAACACCACCGGCCTGTGCCCGGCGGTGCAGTTCACCGGCGAGCCGGTGTATCTGGACGGCCAGGCGCCGTCGCCTGAGGAAGTCGCCGAGCGCGTCGAGAAATATTGGCGGCCGTATCACGAGAATCTAGACGCCGAACTCGCGCGCCTGCGCGGCGAACACGGCCGCGTGGTGCTGTGGGAAGGCCACTCGATCAAAGGCAGCGACCTGCCGTTCCTGTTCGAGGGCCGCCTGCCGGATCTCAACCTGGGCACTTCCGGCGGCGCCAGCTGCTCGCCGCAGTTGCAGGCGCGCCTGGAAGCGGTGTTGGTCGGGCAGGGCGGCTACGACTGGATCGTCAACGGCCGCTTCAAGGGCGGTTACATCACCCGTCACTACGCCTCGCCCGAGACCGGCGTGCAGGCGGTGCAGTTGGAGCTGAGCCAGCGCAACTACATGGACGAAGCCAGCTTCGCCTACGACGAAGCCAAGGCCGCGAAGCTGCAGCCGCTGCTGGCCGAACTGCTGCGGACCTGCCTGGCCGGATGAAGACCGCGGTCGCGGCGCCCGTCCTGACGCTCGCGCAGGCACGCGCGCTGCACTTGAGCGCGCAAGGCCTGCTCGCGCGTCCGCGCCGGCGCGCGCGCAAGCCCGATCTGCTGGCCGCGATCGCGCGCATGCAACTGCTGCAGATCGACACCATCCACATCGTCGCGCGCAGCCCGTATCTGGTGCTGTACTCGCGCCTGGGCGCCTACCCGCAGACCTGGTTGGAGGAATTGCTGGCCCAGCGCGAGATCTTCGAGGTCTGGGCCCACGAAGCCTGCTTCGCGCCGATGAGCGACTACCTGCTGCATCGCAACGCCATGCCGCAGCGCGCCCATCACTGGGCGATCCGCAACGCCCAGGCCCATCGCAGCAGCAGCGGCGCCAAGATCGAGCGCCTGCTCGAGCACATACGCGGCCTGGGCCCGGTCAAATCCTCCGACTTCGAGCGCGAGCAGGCGGGCGGCGGCTGGTGGGGCTGGAAGGACGAGAAGCGCTGGCTGGAAGCCGCGTTCGCGCTGGGCGAGCTGATGGTCGCGCGGCGCGAGAACTTTCACCGCGTCTACGACCTCACCGAGCGCGTGGCCGGCAGCGTCGTGCCCGACTGGAACACCGCGCGCCTGGATATCGCCACGGTACGGCGCGAGACCCTGCTCAAGTCCGTGCGCGCGCTGGGCCTGACCCAGGCGCGCTGGATCGCCGACTACTACCGCACCAAACCGCGCCTGCGCGACGCCGACCTGGACCCGCTGGTGGAGCAGGGCGCCCTGCTGCGGGTGGCGGTGAAGGGCTGGGACGCGCCGGCTTACGTGCATCCCGACCACGCCGCCGCGCTCGCGCTGGCTGCGACGGGACGCCTGCGCGCAAGCCACGCCACCTTGCTGTCGCCTTTCGATCCGGTGGTCTGGGATCGCGAACGCGCCAGCGAATTCTTCGGCTTCGACTACACCCTGGAGTGCTATACCCCCGAGCCCAAGCGCCGCTACGGCTACTTCGTGCTGCCCATCCTCGCGCGCGGTCGTCTGGTCGGCCGCCTCGACGCCAAGGCCCACCGCCGCGAGGGCGTGTTCGAGGTCAAGGCGCTGTTCCTGGAAGAGGACGTCGTCGCCGACGAGGCCCTGATCGCCGATATCGCCCGCGCGATCGACGACTGTGCGCGCTGGCATGCGACCCCCAAGGTCGACCTGCAACGCTGCCGCCCCGCAACCCTGCGCACGCCGCTGCGCGCGGCCCTGCGCGCGCTTCAATCCGCCTAGGCAAGCTGCTCCAGGGTAGGCGCCGCGTGCAAATGCGCGGTACCGCCGCCAGCATCCTGTAGGAGCGGCGCAAGCCGCGACCACGCCACAACACATACGACGCGCCTGGCGCAGGGCTCGTGACCATCTTGCGCAAGCGTGCCTGTCTCCCCGATCGCTGCTCACGCCGCTCCTACCCCAAAGCGCGACGCGCTGTGCGGCATGTCGTCGCGCAGCGTTTCGACCTAGCCCTGGGTCAACGTCGCCGTGATAAACAGCACGGCCACCGGCACGACCAAGGCCACCGGCACCAGCGCCACCAGCCAACGCGGCCGCTCGCCGCGCGCCCAGCCGACCAGCGCCAATACCACGCCGCCGAAGCCCGACATCAGCCACAGGAAGATCGCTTCCCAGAACCCGCACAAGCCATCGCCGCAGGGCCCGCCGAAGGTGCGCATCAACCAGACCAAGGGCGCATGCGCGACTGCCGCGGCGATCGCCAGCCAGAACAGAAGAGGGCGCGGTGTGGGTTGCTCGTTGCTGTTCATCGCAGATCTCGGTCCGATGAGCGTGCGCGGCGACCGAGCGGAGGCGGCGCCGCAAGCGGGGCGACGCGCTTAAGGCAGCGCGGCGCTGCCTCAGCTATACACCAAGCCTAGCGCCGCCGCGAGGCGCGCGCCGGTCCCACTGTCTTCAGATACGCAACATGTGCGCCTTTTCCGTGGATATGCGCCGCATCGATCGGCAAGCGACCGGCGTCGTCCGTGGCCGCCGTGTCCGCACCCGCGAGCGCCAGAACTTCGAGCGTGGCCAGATTGCCGTGGCTGGCGGCCCAGTGCAGCGGCGTGTAGCCGCTGCGTTCGCGTAGGTCGTGGCGGGCGCCGGCCTCCAGCAAGCAACGCACGATGTCCGTACGGCCGCAGGCTGCGGCGCCGAACAGCGCCGTTTCCCCGATGGAATCCTGCCAGTTCACGTCGGCCCCGGCCGCGATCAGCGCCCGCACCTCATCCAGATCGCCGGACCATGCCGCGTAGTGCAGCGCGGATTCCGCGCGGCTGTCCGCGGCGGTCAAGGGTGTGTCGTCTTCCACGGCGGCTCCTGAAAACGCGGCGACGCTCAAACCTCCAGCGTCGCCAGATCGCCCTTGGTCTCCAACCACTGCTTGCGGTCGCCGGACCGCTTCTTGGCCAGCAGCATGTCCATCAGCGAATGGGTTTCGGTGCCGTCGTCGACGGTCAGCTGAACCAGGCGGCGGGTGTCGGGGTGGATGGTCGACTCGCGCAGCTGCGAGGCGTTCATCTCGCCCAGGCCCTTGAAGCGGGTGACGTTGATCGCGCCGCGGATCTTCTCGCGTTCGATCTTCTCCAGCAGGATGCGCTTCTCTTCCTCGTCCAGGGCATAGAACACCTGCTTGCCCACGTCGACGCGGAACAGCGGCGGCATCGCCACGAAGATGTGGCCGGCCGCGACCAGCGCCGGGAAATGGCGCAGGAACAGCGCGCTCAGCAGGGTCGCGATGTGCAGGCCGTCGGAGTCGGCGTCGGCCAGGATGATGACCTTGCCGTAACGCAGGCCGGTGATGTCGTCCTTGCCCGGATCGCAGCCGATCGCGACCGCCAGATCGTGCACTTCCTGCGAGGCCAGCACGCTGCCGGACGCGACTTCCCAGGTGTTGAGGATCTTGCCGCGCAGCGGCAGGATCGCCTGGAAATCCTTGTCGCGCGCCTGGCGCGCGCTGCCGCCGGCCGAGTCGCCTTCGACCAGGAACAGCTCGGTGCGCGACAGATCCTGCGAGGTGCAGTCGGCGAGCTTGCCGGGCAGGGCCGGGCCTTGGGTGATCTTCTTGCGGACGATTTGCTTCTCGGTCTTCAAACGCGCCGCGGCGCGCTCGATCGCGAGCTGGGCGATCTTCTCGCCCAGTTCGGTGTGCTGGTTCAGCCACAACGAGAACGCATCGTGGGCGGCGCCCTCGACGAAGCCGGCGGCCTGGCGCGAGGACAGACGCTCCTTGGTTTGGCCGCTGAACTGCGGGTCGGTCATCTTGATGCTGAGCACGAACGCGACCCGGTCCCACACGTCTTCCGGCGCCAGCTTGACGCCGCGCGGCAGCAGATTGCGGAAGTCGCAGAACTCGCGCAGCGCGTCGGTGAAGCCGGTACGCAGGCCATTGACGTGGGTGCCGTGCTGCGCGGTCGGGATCAGATTGACGTAGCTTTCCTGCACCAGCTCGCCGTCCGGCACCCAGGCCACCGCCCAGTCGGCCACTTCGGTGTCCTTCTTGAGCTGGCCGACGAACAGGTCCGGCGGCAGCAGCTCGCCGCGGCCCTCGAGCTCGCCGCGCAGGTAGTCGCGCAGGCCGTCCTCGTAGTACCACTCGGCGGTTTCGCCGCTAGCGACGTCGTGCAGCTTCACGCTCAGGCCAGGGCAGAGCACGGCCTTGGCGCGCAGCAGGTGCTTGAGCGAGCGCAGGTTGAACTTGGGCGTGTCGAAGTACTTGGCGTCGGGCCAGAAGCGCACGCGGGTGCCGGTGTTCTTCTTGCCGACCGTGCCGACCACCTCCAGCGGGGTGGCGCGGTCGCCGTCCTTGAAGGTCATGCGGTATTCGTTGCCGTCGCGCTTGATGTGCACTTCGACCAGAGTCGACAGCGCATTGACCACGCTGACGCCGACGCCGTGCAGGCCGCCGGAGAAGGTGTAGTTCTTGTTGCTGAACTTACCGCCCGCGTGCAGGCGGGTCAGGATCAGCTCCACGCCGGGGATCTTCTCCTCCGGGTGGATGTCGACCGGCATGCCGCGGCCGTCATCGGACACCTCGGCGCTGCCGTCGGCGTGCAGGATCACCTCGATGCTGCGCGCATGCCCGGCCAGGGCTTCGTCGACGGCGTTGTCGATCACTTCCTGGGCCAGGTGGTTGGGCCGGGTGGTGTCGGTGTACATGCCCGGACGGCGTTTGACGGGGTCCAGGCCGGAAAGGACTTCGATATCGGCGGCGTTGTAACGACTGCTCATGAAACCTGCATGGGGTAGTGAAGCAAAGGGGGAATCGGTTAGCGCCCGGCGCCGACGGCCTGCAATTCGGCGCCGGTGTAGGGGTTGTAGCGGTAGCCGCCCGGGAACAGCTCGCCATTGGCGGGGTCGCGCCGCGCCGGCAACAGGCCGCCCAGGGGCAGGCGGAAGCTGAACTCGCTACGGTCCAGCCGGACCAGCATCTTGCCATCCCCGAGCGGGTCGGCGACGGGTTTGTCGTCGGCGGTACGGCCCGGGAACACATAGAACTGCATATTCTCGCCCGCCGGACCGATCATGCTGGTCAGCAGCGGCCTCATCGTGTTCAGCAGCCCCTTCAGGGCCGGGTCGACCTTGTCGGCCGCGATCGGCCGGTGCACCCCGCCATGCATGTCGACCAGCTTCAGCTGGCTGCGCAGATCGGCCTCGCTGGTGAAGCTGATGTCCCGGGTCTCATTGTTGATCCGCAGGGCCGCGATCACCGTATGCCGGGAAAACAGGTCCAGGAACTGCGCAGACGCCTCCTGGGTCGCCTGCTTGGTCGCGCCCTTGGCGCCCGCACTCTGCTGGTCCAGCACATAGGCCCACAGCTGCGGCGGCAGCCACCAGATCATTTCGCTGCTGCCGATCCCGCCGCCGGTCTTCTGGGTATCGCCCATCAGCTCGTCGATCCGGATCTGCCCCACCGGCACCCCGGTATGGCCAGCCCAAACCGGCGCGACGGCCGCAAGGCCCAGACACAACATGAACGAAATAGCCAGACGGCGCATGGAAGGTCCCCTGAGTGAGCGCAGCGAGCATGGCGACGGGGTGGGGCGGGGTCAAGCTGGGGGTGGTGCGCGCCCATCCGGTCGATGGGGTCGTCCAGCCGGTGCCGTCGGCTCCTCGCAACACCGTAAAGTGAATGGCATGGGCCTCGCGCGGCGCGCTTGGCGGCGTGCAGGGTTGCGGGGGCCGGTCGATGACCAAGCAAGACAAGTTCATAGCTGTATTTCTCATCTTTCAAGGTCTTGCCGGCATCGCCACGACACTGTGGCTCGCGGCCTTAGGCGGGCTCTCGACGGGCGTCTTGCTGGTTCTGGCCCCCGCCATCGTGGCGGCGCTCATCGCGGGCGTCGGCTCTTTCCGCAATCTGTCTTGGGCCAGAGCGCTAGGTATCGCGGTCTTTGCCGCTCAAGTGCCTTCATTTCAGACCCCTTGGTTCTTCTACTCGGTCTGGCTTGGCGTGCATCTGAACATCACGCTGGGCTGGATAGACGCCGGGAAGGTGGGCGTCAATTTACTGGCGCTCGCCATGTTGATATGGGCCTTGCTGCGATGGCGCGCGCTTGCGAAGCCAGCCGCATCCGATCCTGTTCGGGGTCCCGCATTGGGTGCATGGCAGCCGATCACGGTCGCGGAGCTGGAGCTGCTGGTTGTGGAGCAACTTGAAGCGTGTTCGCCCTCAGAGCGGGAGGCATTCGCTACTCGGCGCGTACCGTTCTACGCCGTCCCGATACGCAGGTACGGCGCCATGGGGTCCGTTCTGGTGGTAGCAGAGCTTCCCGAGGGGCTGCTCTACTACGAGGATGTCGAAGGAGGTTTCGAGATGGGGATTCTCGAGGACGGGGCACTGCTGGAGGCGCCCTGCCAGCAATTCGAGCTGACTCACTTGCTTCACCGATTGGGGTTCTGAATGTCAACCGGACCGAAACCGACGGTCTCAGGCTGCGGGCAAATGCCGGGCGCTTCTGCGCAGCTCGATCCTTGTGGCCCAGCTTGGGCCATATGAAACAGCTCGCGGCAACTGTGGTGTTTTCGCTTGTGACAGGCTCGGTATCTGCCCACCAAAACCGGATACTGCCCATTAAGGCAGATGGCACTCTGAGCGCGATTCCCGCGACCTATGGGCCGGTTAAGGTGCACATTCCCGTGATCCGGCCAGTTCGCAGGCTTGGACGCAAGTTCGGATAACGTCACCGCGCTTCAGTATCAATCTCAATCGATGCATTCTCGTTAAGCTGAAGAACGTTTCACAAGTTCAAGCCAGTGGTTCGTGGCACCACATGCGCAGTTCGACCAACGACTACTACTCGCTTACCTTTTCGCTACTCGACGGGCGCATTTTGATGGACCAAAGAGCTTGGGATCCTCTGACCGGCGCTTGGCGTGCGCAACTCATAGACCCGGCTGAAAAATGTTCGGACTGGAAGAGCGTGGGCATGTGGCCTGGCAACTCACTCAAGCCGAACCCCCTTATGGGCAGGGCTTAGTTCAGACATCAGGCGTATCAACGGCTCCTTCGAATGCTCAAATATTTGATCGCCGGAATTGCGCTCGGACTCCTTTCAGCTCTCCTGTCGCTCATGGCGGCCGGCGGTGGACACGGCTGGAACTCCGCATTGCCGTTCGGGCTTATGTCCCTGGTCCTTTACCCTTGCGTCTCGGTTGTGTATACCAACCGAGGCCCTGGGCTCGGCTTGGTATTGCTTGCCGTGCTCGCGGTCTTTCTGGATGGGGCGCTGGTTGCAAGGACACTGCGAGAGGGTGTCCATTACATGTACGCGGTTTGGCCCTTCGCCGTTGCTTGGCTTGCGCTTTGGCTGTTCTGGCAAGTGGCGGTTATTGCGGCTCTTGTTCGGCGCCGTCGTCATGGTGTCGCCTAACATTCATGCACGCCGAAGCCGTTTCGCGATTCGGCCTAATTCAGGCGCTAGATCGCGCCGGCACCACGCATGAACCTTGAAACATGCCCAGGTTGCGGCGCTGCGTTCCCTCGGCGCGCTGGCCCGATGCATCCCTATATGGTGTCGTCGCCGGCCTGCTGGGCGGCCTTCGGCGAGGTCTTGGCGCGCGAATACAGCGAACCCGCATTGCTATCGATCCACAGATTGAGCGTGGATGCCTATGCGGTGCAGCATCCAGGCAGCCCCTGCCGACAAAGCATCCAGTCCGTCGGGGTCCACTTGATCCGGCTCTGCCTGTTCCTGGAGCATGGCTTGGCGCCCGACAGGGCCAATGAGGCCATGCTCGCCGCGGGACGGATCAAGCATACGTTTAGTTGGCTCGAGCCACCTTCGGCGCTGGGTGCCGTCACGGTACATGACGTTCTGCAGGCGACGGAAACGTCGGCGCATGCGGCAATGGTGAGGCGCTGGGCGCAGTCGGCTTGGGATGCATGGGGCCCGCATCACGAGAGAGTTAGGCAGTGGCTCGTGCAGTCAAACAATTCGTTCAAGCAGAATCCGCCTCCCGGGCCGGCTTGACTCAGGCGTAGAGCATTCCCAGTGAATTCAACCCCATCGGCATCCAGTCAAAATTTCTTCGCTCGCTGTTGGTCAGGCTCCGCGCGCCTCTGGCAAGCCTACTGGCTGGTAGGCGTCCTCGGGCAATTCGTGGCTTTGGCGGCCTTTGGCGCGGTTGCCTTTGTGCTTGCGCCACTCCGCCAATACTCCGCCCTGTCGAGCCTGTCGGTTAGCCTGCTATTAGTCGCAATGCTCTTGTTCTATATGGTTTTTGCCTTGGTGAGCATTTGGCGTTGCGCCCACAATGCGAACAGTCCCGTGTGGGGTGGGCTGGCTCGTGTGTCTGTGGCGCTATCGGTAGCGTGGGGCGTGTATGCCGTCTGGCGTGCGTTCTGAGAATTCATCCGGGCTCGCTCGCTGTCGTGAGCTGGCCAAGTTCAGCGCTTGATCCGTAGATGGAAATGTCGTTTCTATCCAAAGAAGAGCTTGATTCGGCCTTTCGGTGGGTCGTAGGAAGTTCCCTGGAGCCAAAAGGCTTCGTGGAGGTAACTCCTAGGAAATGGGTGTGCGACAGGTTCGCTCCGATAAGACACTTATTCACGGTCCAACGACCCATTGCCCGTGCCCGGCGGGTCTGTAGCGTACGATTGTCGAGTTGAATTCAAGACGGCTGGTGGACGTTCTTACTGTGTCGAGCTTTCACAGCTCAATACACCGTAGGCACTACTACGCTTCACTCTGTCCAAACCGCTTCGCGAGTGGGCTGGACTCAGGCGTCGGATGGGTCTCGCGCGGCGATGTTCAGGTGTTGTAAGGCTGGGCTTCGTAGCGACGCTGTCGCCGAACATGTGGCGCTTGTAATAGGTGCTTAGGAATTCAGAGAAGCAGTTCGAGAATCGGTGAGTCCAGCCGTTCATTAGAGGCGGGGCTGCGCATGGTCCTATAGTGGGGATATATGAGACGACGTCGAGGCTTTGTCATGCTTGTCTTCTTACTGCTGGCGAGCGTCGCTACCGCAGCGAATGAGCTACCTGGTGCGGCGGCGAGGAGTTTGTCCGAGCAATCGGTTGCAGGACTAAGGCTTGCCGTCAAGAACGACCCCGGCGCGGGGCGAAAATTCAGCGATTGCGTTATGAGTATTGATGGCGGCTCGATGGCGCCGGCGTATGAGGCATATCTACGCTCCACGCTGACTCAAGAGGAGCTTGATGAAATGAACGCGTTCAGCGGGTCGGATCCAGGGGCTCGCTACAGTTTGTACGCTCGAGAACTGTTCTATAGAAGCAAAGGGGCGGTCATCGATGGTCCGATCCAGTTCAGTCGAGCTGAGATCACGGCAATTAATCGATTTGTAAGCTCTTCCACGGGCCAGAAGTACCTGTGGATAACAGATGTGGCCAACAAGGAAGCGAGCGAGGTCACCCGGAGGGCGACGCAGGATGCGATTGAGTCCTGCCGAAATGGTGGCTGATGGCGCATAGGGCGAGAGTCCGCCGCTTCTTACGAGGTCTGTACGATCTATTGGGATTGAGGGCTCGCCCTCCAACTATTCAATCAAGTCGGGCACGGACGATGGGACACGATCACGGCTTTGGTGAGGCAGACTGGCCTTTCGACGTTCCAGTCAACAGCGCGTCGTTCACGACCAGGCATGTCATCGAAGGAACGCTTCCTATTTTGGAGGTGTATCACGACCACGACGGCGAATGGCAATTCATGTGCGGCACGACGAGCGCGTCAGCGGACTGTAAGTTGGTGTGCTTGGGCTGCATGATCGGCCGCGATCCAAGCCTGCTTGATCTGGCCGGTATGCCGCCAGGGTGGTGCGCCTACAGGGCCAGCCCGCAAGACGCTTGGTCTAGGGAACCGTACGAAGGCAGCGACGACCCGGAATGAGTGGTCCGTACGGGTTAACATTTGGCCGTTCAGTCGCGAGCAGGGAAGCAGCCGCTACGGTCGCGCCGTCGCTGAGGGGAGCGGCCTAGGCGTCCCGCCTTTCCTGTGAGCCCCACGACATCGGAGGACCGCACCATGACCACCCGCAAGTATTGGATTCCCAGCCTGATCGCCGCCGCCCTGGTGGCGCCGTTGGCGATGGCGCAGGACGCCGCCCAGAACCCGACGGCCGAGCAGGCCGCCGCGCAGGCCCAGAAGAAGGCCGAAGACGCCGAGAAGGCCAAGGCCGAGCAAGCCGCCAAGGACAAGAAGAAAGACAAGAAGAAGGACAAGGCCGCCGATCCCACCGTCGAGCCCGAGGAAGAGGACGGCAAGCGCTGAGTTCCAGACGGTCGGGCGCGTCCGCCAGGGCGCGCCCGACTCGTTAAGGCGACACTGCCGTCGCGCGCGCCGGCGCGCTACCGGCAAACGGAGATGCCGACATGCGGCCTTCGACCGAGCACATCCTCGCCGCGCTGGACGCCACGGTCATGTGGCGCTTCCACGTGCCGGTGCTGGCCGCGATCGCGGCCCTGCTGATTTTCCCTCCCCGAGTTCCGGACGATGCCTTGGCCGCCGCCGTGTCGGTGCTGATCGTGCTGGCTGGCGTCGGCGTGGGCCTGGCCTGGCAATGGAGCGCGATTCGGCGCAAGCGCAAGGTCTGAGCGCCGCCACGGTGGCGCACGCTTGCGGCTTGCCGCTACATTCCGCAGCTGGCACCCACGCCAGCGACGGCATGCGTATGAATCCAGAGCCCACTCCCTTCCATCAGGTGCTGAGTGCCTACCAAGCCGCCGTGCGCGCCAAGGACGTCGAAGCCTTCCTGACGATGTACGCCGACGACCTGCAGGTGTTCGATATGTGGGGCGGCTGGTCGCTGCGCGGCCTCGAGGCCTGGCGCGAAATGGCGACGGAGTGGTTCGGGTCGCTGGGCAGCGACTATGTCGTGGTCGGCTTCGACGAGGTCGAGGCCAGCGTGGACGGTGCGCTGGCCGTGGGCCACGCCCTGCTCAGTTACACGGCTTACTCCGCAGACGGCCAGCGGCTGCGGTCGCTAGACAACCGGATCACCGTGGCGATGCGTTGGACCGGTGAGACCTGGAAGGTCTTCCACGAGCATACTTCGGCGCCGATCGATCACGAGACCACGAAGGCAGTGTTGCGGCGCGACGGCGGCGGGTAGATCGGGATTCCGTCGCCACGGATCCCGTTGGGGGTTGAACGGAGAATGGACGATGCTGGGCTTGTTGGATCTGATTCTCGCCATCGGCGACCTGCTGATGTCCTGGAGGATGTACGTCGGCCTGGCTGTGACTGCTGGGCTGTGCTGGCTGACCGTATCGGTAGTGCCTAATGAGACCGCGCAGTGGGCGATCTGCGTTCCGGTCGGCGTGGTCGGCTTGATCGCAAGCTTTCTCTGGCAGATTCGTGCCGATCATGGCTAGCGATCGGGCGAATCCAGTCGTGTGCTCGGACGACGTCGATGCACAAATAGGTTAAGCATCGGTCTTTGAGGATGGTTCTGATGCTTCGCGTGGGGGCGAAATGAAACGGCGTGAGTTCTATCTGCAGGACGATCAGTCGAACAAGTACTGGACCGTCGAGGTTCAAGGCAAGGAAGTGGTCACCACCAATGGCCGTATCGGTGCCAAGCCGCGCGAGACGCGCGCCAGCTTCGACGACGCCGGCGCGGCGCTGCGAGAGGCCGAGAAGGAGGTCCTGGCGAAACGGCGCAAGGGCTATCTGGAAGGCGATTTGAGCGCGGTTCCCGAGTACGTCCCGGGCTTGCCGCCGCGCTTCGTTCGGATCAATCACGACGACTATCACGCTCAATACGTCGGCAAGACCGCCGGCGGCGATCAGTTCTTCCTGACCTTCCCGTTCGTGCCGCGGCTGGGCTCCGAAACGGGCGGCGAGTACATCGCGCTGTATCTTTTCGATGAGTTCGGCTTGCTGAAGGAAGCCAAGGTCTACAGCGAGCACGAGCAGGGGCTTACCACCAAGACCGCGATCCAGGAATTCACGGCGCAGCTGCTGGCGGGCCTGGGCAAGTACAAATTCGCCGACATCAAGGTCGCGCCGTTCAGCGTGGAGCGTTTCGGTCGTCCGTTCGGTCTGATCTTCGATCCGGGCGACGAGGACGACGGCAACGACGAGCCCTACATCACCGTGACGGTGGAGCCCGGCAACTACATGGCCTTCAATCCGCCCTGGGATGGGGATTACGACACCTAGGGAAGGGCGCTACTTCGGATTATTCGGCGTCGCTATGGCCTTCGCCCATGCGCGCTTGGGGTGGCCCCAGCGAGCCGTCCGGCTGGATCGGACGAAACCCCTGTGGCGTTGGCATCCACCGTTGCGGCGCAGGTTTGGCCATCTCATCCGGGACGAAGCCGATGGCGCAGGCTTGGCAGTAGAGGCCAGACACGAATTGCTGCAGGGGTGCCTCGGCTACGGCATGCGGCTTCAGGCCGTCGACGCTGAGTTGCCCATGGCATTCGCAGCCAAACCGGGTGTCGGGAGCCTGCTCGAAATGCGCGGAGTCGAACGGCTCGATCAGCAACAGCTTGGGGCGCGTATGCGCGGCGCTTGCGCATTTCGGACAGGCTGGAGTGGAGGCGGGATCTGTCATGTACCTGGTTCCCGAGGTCTGGACCGGTCCGACGGCGCGATCGCGTGCGGCGCCTGGCTTCGCGTCTGGCTTTCGATCTTCTTTCGCAGCTTATTCAAATCCGTAGCCTGCAGACGCAAACCGCCCTGCACGGCTATCAGGTCCTTGCGCAAATCCTCCGGGTCGACGATCGAGCCGTTCAATCGCAGGTCCGGATGCACGAAGGGGCTGGCCGAGCGCTGGATCAGCTCGTCGGTGTACGCCTCCAGCCACGTACCCAGTTCGATGGCATCGACGTCGGCCTCGCCCGGAAACGCGGCACGGTTGGCCTTGAGGCTTTCCTCCGCGCTACTCCGGGTCGGCCACAGCAGAAACAAGGCGCTGCGGCGGCCGGAGGGATCGTCCGCCGTAGCCCAGGTTTCACCGCGCCAGATCCCCCATAGGCGCCCGGACGACACCACCGTCTCCAGAAAGGTCCGGTAGCGCTCGTGGTCGTCAGCGTTCGTGTCTGTGTTGGTCATCCGGCGACTCCCTGAAACCTGGATCGATCGGGTCCGGATATCATGCGCCTGTTGACGGCCGTCGCGAGTAGCGCGCCCCGGCGGAAGCGACGCAGCCCTTCGATCCGCGCGGTGGCTCGGCTTCGGTATCGACGGGCTAAACTAACGTGGCAACGCAGGTCGGGTTCGGACAATTCGCGATCGGGAGTCGTGCTCAGTGATAGCCGTCCTTTTGTTGGTCGTGAGCGCGGCGGTGCTGCTCACGCTCGGTACCATCCACCTGGTCATCACCTTCGTCGGCCCCAAGCTGCGCCCGCGCGATCCGGCGCTGGAGGCGCGGATGCGCGAGGTGTCGCCGGGCATCACCCGGCAGGCCAGCATGTGGGGTTTCTGGGTCGGCTTCAATGTCAGTCACAGCCTGGCAGCGATACTGTATGGTCTGATCTACGGATATCTCGCCATCGCGCATCCCGAAGTGCTCTTCTCCTCGGCTTATCTGCTCACGGTCGGCGCGTTGATGTTGGGCACCTTGTTCGTGGTGGCCAAGATCTACTGGTTCAGGGCGCCGCTGATCGGTATCGCGATTTCGCTGCTGTGTTACCTCGCAGGCGTGGCGGTCGCGCTGTCTTAGTTGCGACCTGCGCGGTTGGGACGGAGAGCGCTGGAACCCTCGGCCGATACTTGCCGTTTCGGCGCTGCTAGCCCGATAGTTGGCTCAGGCCGGGCGTCTCGCCCGCAGCTGGATGGGAGACTGGGCGCGTGAAACTTCTTCGGTGCGGGTTCGTCCTCGCGATGCTTGCTGCGCCCATCGCCGTGATGGCCGGTCAGCGCCCCGCCCAAGTGGCGGCGGATTTCTATCGACTGGCGATCCATCCCGACCGACCCGAGCCCGTACAGGGGCGGTTCGCGACGATGGCTCCGCTGTTGGGCGAGGATCTTTACCGGGCTTTGGCCGCATACGACGTGTACGAGAACGCCTGCGCACGCATCACCCCGCGCGGCATCAAGCCCTACATGCTCGATCAGAACCCCTTTTTTTGGGGTGCGGACGAAGCCGACGCGATGGTGGCGGCGACTGAGCGGGTCGACCGCGATGTCGCAAGGGTCTGGGTCGCTTTAGTCGACGATGAGGTGCGCTGGACCGATGCAGTGCTGCTGGGCAAGCAGCGCGGGCGCTGGGTGATACTCGACATCCGGTGGCAGGAGGGTGGCTCGCTGACCGAAAGGTTGATGGAATTCGCGAGCCATCGTTGCACCCCCTGACCATGCAACCCGAGGAGAACGGCATGTCATCCTTCCGCTGCGTCAAATGTAACGGCGAGTCCTGCACCGTAGGCGAGCTGCGCGCCGCCGGCGGTTTGGTCTCCTCGGTGCTGGATGTATCGACCAACAAGTTCAAGTACGTGAGCTGCGAGACCTGCGGCTACACCGAGTTCTACCGCGCCGATCTTTCCTCGGGCGCCCAGATCTTCGACCTCCTGGTGGGATGAGCGCGATGTCGAGCCCCCTATCGGCTGCATCCTCGCTGGCCGGTGGCTGCCACTGCGGTTCGGTGCGGCTTGTCTACACCAGCGCGCCGGTGCCGGCGGACACTCATCCGCGCGCCTGTGACTGCAGCTTCTGCCGCATGCATGGCGCGGCCTATGTCTCCGACCCGGCCGGCGCGCTGCGCATCGCCGTGGCCGACGCGCAGGCCTTGTTGTCGTACCGCCAAGGCTCCGAGGCCGCCCTGTTCCGCTTGTGCGGGCGTTGCGGCGTGCTGGTGGCGGTGACTTACGAGCAGGACGGCCGCATGTACGCGGCGGTCAACGCTGGCTGCCTGGACGAGCGCGACGCTTTCGCCCCGGCGGTCGGTGCTTCGCCGCAGCTTTTGAGCCGGGAGCAGAAAATCGGCCGCTGGACCCGGCTGTGGGTGCCTGAGGTCGAGTGGGCGTGAGCGGGCGACTCGCGGGCCCGTCCCGTCGGGCGAAGATCCGCCGGAAGTGAATTAGGATGCGCGGTATGTCAAGAATCGACCGCCTGTCGGACCTGCTTGCGTCGCCGCGTTCGCGTTCGTGGTTGTATTTCGCGACCGCGTTTGCGACGCCGCTGCTGGCCTATGCGGTGCTATGGGCGCTGGACACGGGCTCGTCGGATGCCGTCGGCGGCGTGCGTTGCGGCTTGCTGGGCCTGCTGTGGTTGATCGTGTCGGTGGTGGTGTCCATAACGCTGTTCTCGGCGGCGTTCTTCGCCGCGCTCTTGGCGTACCTCGATTCGTCCAGTCGGTCGCTCGCTCGCGCCATGGAATTCCTGGGTATCGGCCTGCCGTTCATTGCAATGTGCGCAGGCTTGATCGGGGTGGTGGTGCTGAAATTGACGATCTGATCGAAGCGGCGCGGACGTCCATGTCGGATGCGCGGAGTATTTCGGTCGGCTGACGCGGCCCGATTCGGCGCATGGCCTGCCAGCCGCCTTGAGGTGGATCCCCGCGCCGGCGGAGAATGCCGGCAACAGGGGGCACGATGAAACTTGAACCGGCATGGCTGCTCGGCCTGCTTTTGATCGCCGGGCGAGCGCCCGCCGAGACCGCTCAGGCGCCTACGGACGACCAAATGCTGCGCGCCTGCGCCGAAGAGGCGCAAAGGAGCGACGATCCGGTTGGCCGCAGCATGCGCTGCCTGCGCGAAGCCCGTGAGCGCGTCCAGCACCAGCTGGACGACACCTATTGCCGCTTGAGCCGGAGCTTGCCACCGGCGCAGCGCGAGAAGCTGGTGGCCAGCCAGGTGGCCTGGTCCCGCTACTACGATGCCCAGACCGAGTTGACCATGGCGCGCGGGCTCGAGTTGGACAACGTGATCGAGTATCTGCGGATTCGGATGATGTGGTTCCGTCTCGAGGAGCTGAATGCGCAGAACCGGATAACGTCGGCCATTTCGGAGCGTGGGGAGTAAGCCACGGCTCTGGATTTTCGCAGGCGTGCGGCCGCTGCATCAGCGCGGATCGATGCACCGCCGCGTCCTTGGTGCTCGACGCGGCACGGGCGATCGTGTTGAGGACGCCAGGGCTGGAGACCGCCGATGACCCACAAGCTCGCCGATATCGTCTTGGGTGCCGCCGCGACGATCGCCTGGCGGCGATCCGGCGTTAGGATGGGCCTCATGAAAGCAGGGTTCTTGTTCGCATTCGCGGCGTTCTTCGGCCTGGCGCACGCGCGCGAGCCGCGCTACACCGTGATGCGCGTGGACACCCGCAGCGAGGATCTGCGCCTGTTCCTGCACGACGAGCAGGGCGCGCCGCTGCATCGGCTCAAGCGTCTGGATACTTGGTTGAAGTCGCAAGGCAAGCGTCTGCGTTTCGCCATGAACGCCGGCATGTACGAGCCCGACTACGCGCCGGTCGGGCTGTACGTGGCCGATGGCCGCCAGCTTGCGCCGCTGAACCTGGCCGAGGGCGAGGGCAACTTCTACCTCAAGCCCAACGGGGTGTTCCTGCTCGGCGCCGACGGCCCCAAGGTCGTGGAATCCTCGCGCTATCCGGCGCTGGCCTCGGGCGTGCGTCTGGCCACGCAGTCCGGGCCGCTGCTGTTGCAGCAAGGCGCGATCCACCCGCGTTTCGACCCAGGCTCGAAGTCGCGTCAGATCCGCAACGGCGTCGGGGTCGACGGCGAGATCGCCTATTTCGTGATCAGCGACGATCCGGTCACCTTCTACGAATTCGCGCAGTACTTCCGCGACACCTTGAAGTGTTCGGACGCGCTCTACCTGGATGGCGCGATCTCCGGCCTGTACGCGCCGGCGCTGCACCGCTACGACTCCGGTCCCAAGCTGGGGCCGATGGTGGGCGTGGTGGAGTAGGGCGGACCGCGCGTTTTCGCGCGGCCCCGCCGTGGACGCCGCGCCGCGCGCGGTTTCGGGTAGCGCCCGAGGGGGCCGCGGGTACACGCACGCGCTACCTGGTCGATCGCTGCCGGCAAGTACGCCGCGCGCCGTGGCTGCGGGCATAGATTGGTCCGCGACCTGGGACATCGGCGAACGCCGGGAGGATGTATGAAGCGGATCTTGATCGCGCTGGCGCGGGTCGTCGCCGGCTTGTGCGTCCAGCTGGGCGGCATGTATCTGGCGGTGTTGATCAGCTTCGACCTCGACGGCAGCGGCCCGGATTGGCTCTGGCTGGTCGGACTGGGCTTCCTGGGCCTGGCCGGGATGGTCGCTGGCTGGATCGCCGGGCGCTATCTGATGGTCCCGGCGCTGATCCTGTTCGTGCTGGTGTGGACGGAACTGTGCGAGTACGACCAGTTGGTCTATATGACGCCGAGTGAAGCGCTCGATGCGTATCTGGGCGACATGATCTTTATGGCCTTGTGCTGCGCGGTCCTGGCTGGCGGTATCGCCCTGGGCTATCGTGATGCGCGACGCACCTGGCCCGGCCTGTCCGCGCGAGCGCCGGGACGCGTTGGGACTGGATCCGCCTAGGAGGCCGCCATGGCCGTACGCATCGTCAGACTCGGCAGCCCGCGCGCGCCCGGCGAGGGCCTGCGCATCGGCACGGTGCGGCGGCCGCCACGCGGCGTACCCAAGAGCGAGTTCGCCCGTCAGGACTGGTACGACGTCTGGTTCCCGAATCTCGCGCCCAGCCTGGACACCATGAAGCAGGCCCAGGCCGCGCAGACGCCGGCGCAATGGACCGCCTTCGTACGCAGGTACAAGGCCGAAATGGCCGCGCCGGACGCCAGCCATGCGCTGCAGTTGCTGGCGACGCTATCTCTACACACCGACTTCTCGGTCGGCTGCTACTGCGAGGACGAGGCGCATTGCCACCGGTCGGTGCTGCGGGCGCTGTTGGTGGAGCGCGGCGCGAAGTTGGCCTAGGGCGCCGGGACCGCCGCCTTGGGGTAGGAGCGGGCTCGCGGCGGGGGCTGGCAGCTCGGCCCCGAGCGCGGAAAGCCAGTCAGGACGGGCTTTGCGCCCGATTCGGCCGGTCGGTTCCGCTGTCAAGCAGTCGCGGGCCGGCCGCCTTGCCGGTAAACTACGGCTTTCCAGCGGCAGTAAAACCATGACTCCCCTGATTTTCGTCACCGGCGGCGTGGTGTCCTCGCTAGGCAAGGGCATTGCGGCAGCCTCGCTGGCGGCCATCCTCGAATCGCGCGGCCTGCGCGTGACGATGATGAAGCTCGACCCCTATATCAACGTCGATCCGGGCACGATGAGCCCGTTCCAGCACGGCGAGGTCTACGTCACCGACGACGGCGCCGAGACCGACCTGGACCTGGGCCACTACGAGCGCTATCTGCGCACGCGGCTCAGCCGCAAGAACTCGATCACCACCGGCCGTATATACGAGAACGTGATCCGCAAGGAGCGCCGCGGCGACTACCTGGGCGGCACCGTGCAGGTGATCCCGCACATCACCGACGAGATCAAGCGCTGCATCGTCGAGGCCACCGAAGGCTACGACGTGGCCCTGGTCGAGGTCGGCGGCACGGTCGGCGACATCGAGTCGCTGCCGTTCCTGGAAGCGATCCGCCAGTTGCGTACCGAGCGCGGCCCCGAATACGCCTTGTTCATGCACCTGACCCTGGTGCCGTTCATCGCCGCCGCCGGCGAGCTCAAGACCAAGCCGACCCAGCACTCGGTCAAGGAACTGCGTTCGATCGGTATCCAGCCCGATGTGCTGCTGTGCCGCAGCGAACAGCCGCTGCCCGACAGCGACCGCCGCAAGATCGCGCTGTTCACCAACGTGCCCGAGCGCGCGGTGATCTCGGCGGTCGATCTGGACAACATCTACAAGCTGCCGGAGTGGTTCCACGAGCAGGGCCTGGACGCGATCGTGCTCGAACGCCTGCGCGTCAACGCCGGTCCGGCCGACCTGCGCGAGTGGCACGAAGTGGTCGACGCCACCGAACACCCGGTGGACGAAGTTTCGATCGCGGTGGTCGGCAAGTACATCGACCATCAGGACGCCTACAAGTCGCTGGCCGAGGCGCTCAAGCACGGCGGCCTGCGCCAGCGCACCAAGGTCAAGCTGAAGTGGCTGGAGTCCAGCGAAATCGAGCGCGACGGCGTCGAGTCGCTGAAGGGCGTGGACGGCATCCTTGTGCCGGGTGGTTTCGGAGACCGCGGCTTCGAGGGCAAGGTCGCGACCGCTAAGTTCGCGCGCGAAAACGGCATCCCCTACTTCGGCATCTGTTACGGCATGCAGGCGGCGGTGGTCGATTACGCGCGCCATGTCGCCGGCCTGGACGGCGCCAACAGCACCGAGAACGACAAGGCCTGCGCGCATCCGGTGATCGGCCTGATCACCGAGTGGCGCACCGCCACCGGCGAGGTCGAGCGCCGCAGCGAGGACAGCGACCTGGGCGGCACCATGCGCCTGGGCCTGCAGGATCAGCGCATCAAGCCCGGCACCCTGGCGCGCGAGCTGTACGGCAAGGACGTGGTCGGCGAGCGTCACCGCCACCGCTACGAGTTCAACAACCGCTATCGCACTCAGCTCGAGGACGCCGGCCTGGTGATCGCGGCCAAGTCCATGGACGATCTGCTGGTGGAGATGGTCGAACTGCCAAGGTCGCAGCACCCGTGGTTCCTGGCCTGCCAGGCGCATCCGGAATTCCTGTCGACCCCGCGCGACGGCCACCCGCTGTTCATCGGCTTCGTGCGCGCCGCGCGCGAGGCCAAAGCCGGCGGCCGCCTGCTCAAGGAAGCCAGCGCATGAAGCCGGTCCTCAATCGTTCGATCCCTGACGGAGCTGCCCGATGAATTTGTGCGGATTCGAAGTCGGCCTGGACCGGCCGTTCTTCCTGATCGCCGGCCCTTGCGTGATCGAATCGATGCAGTTGCAGCTCGATGTCGCCGGCCAGCTCAAGGAGATGACCGGCGAGCTCGGCATCCCCTTCATCTTCAAGTCCAGCTTCGACAAGGCCAACCGCACCTCGGCGACGAGTTTCCGCGGCCCGGGCATGGAGGAAGGCCTGAAGGTGCTGGCCGAGGTCAAGCGCCAGCTCGATCTGCCGGTGCTGACCGATGTGCACGAGTACACGCCCATGAACGAGGTCGCCTCGGTCGTGGACGTGCTGCAGACCCCTGCCTTCCTGTGCCGGCAGACCGATTTCATCCAGAACGTGGCGCGCGCCGGCAAGCCGGTCAACATCAAGAAGGGCCAGTTCCTCTCGCCCTGGGAGATGAAGCACGTCACCGCCAAGGCCAAGGCCGTCGGCAACGAGCAGATCATGGCCTGCGAACGCGGCGCCAGCTTCGGCTACAACAACCTGGTCAGCGACATGCGCTCGCTGTCGGTGATGCGAGACACCGGTTGCCCGGTGGTGTTCGACGCCACCCATTCGGTGCAGCTGCCCGGCGGCATGGACGGCAAGTCCGGCGGCCAGCGCGAGTTCGTGCCGGTGCTGGCGCGCGCGGCGATGGCGGTGGGCATTTCCGGCATCTTCATGGAAACCCATCCGCGCCCCGAGGAAGCCCTGTCCGACGGTCCCAACGCGGTGCCGCTGCCGAAGATGCGCGCGCTGCTGGAAACGCTGGTGGAGCTGGACCGCATCACCAAGAAGAACGGCTTCCTCGAGAGTTCGTTCTGATGGGCCCCGGCGGCGACAGACGACGCGGCAGGCGGATCACCGCGTTCGCGGCCGCGCCCTTGGCGCTCGCCTTCGCGGCAAGCGCCGCGCCCGCGCCGCCACCCGCCGCGCCCGTTCCGGCCGAGACCGCCGACGAGACACTTTATATGTCGCTGGCCGACCTGACCGGCGAGCTCTACAAGTGCGTCGGGCCCTACATGCAGGAAGTCGGCGGCCCCAAGGTCGCGGCCAAGGTCTACGCCGCCGGTCGCTATCCGGCCCTGGTGGTGAGCGCGTCCAGCGTGCTGGGTTCCGGCCATCTGACCGTGCTGTCGGCGCGCGACAACCCCGCCGGCAGCGTCGGCCAGACCCAGTCGTTGATCGTCGCGATGGGCACGCTGGGCAGCAGCGATGCGAACTCGATTCGCCAGAACCTGCTCAGCGCCAAGGCCGTGGCCATCGTTGCGACCGAGATCGCGGGCGTCAGCGATGGCCGCTGCAAGGTGTCGCCCGAGCTGACCGCCGCGATCGCGCGCGTGCCGCCCGAGCCCTGAGCCCGAACTTGCGTCGCCGCCGCGAATTTCATTCCATACCCCTCAATCTCCGGTCCCATTCCCGCCCATGACCACGATCACCAAGATCCACGCCCGCGAAATCCTCGACAGCCGCGGCAATCCCACGCTGGAGGCCGAGGTCACCCTGGCCGACGGCAGCTTCGGCCGCGCGATGGTGCCCTCGGGCGCGTCCACCGGCAGCAAGGAGGCCGTGGAGCTGCGCGACGGCGACAAGACCCGTTACCTGGGCAAGGGCGTGCGCAAGGCGGTGGAGAACGTGAACACCGCGATCGCGCAGGCGCTGACCGGCTTCGACGCCGCCGACCAGACCGGTCTGGACCGTCGCCTGATCGACCTGGACGGCACCGAGAACAAGGGCCGCCTGGGCGCCAACGCGCTGCTGGGCGTGTCGATGGCCAATGCGCACGCGGTCGCCGCGTCGAAGAGGCTGCCGCTGTGGCAGTACCTGGCCAACGGCCGCGCGCCGGTGCTGCCGGTGCCGATGATGAACATCATCAACGGCGGCGCGCATGCCGATAACAACGTCGACCTGCAGGAGTTCATGATCCTGCCGGTGGGCGTGCCCAACTTCGCCGAAGCGCTGCGCGCCGGCGCCGAGGTCTTCCACGCGCTCAAGTCGGTGCTCAAGGGCCGCGGCCTGAGCACCGCGGTCGGCGACGAGGGCGGTTTCGCGCCCGACCTGCGCAGCAACGAGGAAGCGCTGGAAACCATTCTGGAAGCGATCGGCAAGGCCGGTTACAAGGCCGGCGAGGACATCCTGCTGGGTCTGGACGTGGCCTCCACCGAGTTCTACGACAACGGCAAGTACCACCTGGTGGGCGAGGGCAAGCGCCTGACCAGCGAGCAGTTCGTCGACTTCCTGGCCAACTGGGCCGCGCAGTATCCGATCGTGACCATCGAGGACGGCATGTCCGAGGACGATTGGACCGGCTGGAAGCTGCTCACCGAGAAGATCGGCCACAAGGTACAGTTGGTCGGCGACGATCTGTTCGTGACCAATCCCAAGATCTTCCAGGAAGGCATCGACAAGCACGTCGCCAACGCGATCCTGATCAAGGTCAACCAGATCGGCACCCTGACCGAGACCTTGGAAGCGATCGCCATGGCGGACGCGGCCAAGTACGCGGCCGTGGTCTCGCACCGTTCGGGCGAAACCGAGGACACCACGATCGCCGACATCGCCGTGGCCACCACCGCGACCCAGATCAAGACCGGCTCGCTGTGCCGCAGCGACCGCGTCGCCAAGTACAACCAGTTGCTGCGCATCGAAGAACAGCTGGGCGCCGCGGCCCGTTACGCCGGCCGCGACGCGTTCGTGTCCTTGAAGCGCTGAGCGGCCGGGGAGGGCGGACATGCGCTGGCTGCGAGTGCTGGTGATCGTCCTGGCGGGCCTGCTCGCCTTCCTGCAGTACCGTCTGTGGATGGGCCAGGGCGGCACCCGTTCGGTGGCCGCGCTGGAGCAACAGGTGCAGCAGCAGACCCGCGATAACGGCGGGCTGCGTCAGCGCAACGCCGCCCTCGCGGCCGAGGTCGAGGACCTCAAGTCCGGCGAGGCGGCGGTCGAGGAGCGTGCGCGCAGCGAGCTGGGCATGATCAAGCCCGGCGAAACCTTCTACCGCGTGGTCGAACCCGAAACCCCGACCAACGCGCAGGCCGCGCCGGCCGGCACGGACGCGCCGGCGCCGTGACGGCGGTATTCCGCCCGTTCCGGATCGACGCGGAGCCGGGCCGATGAGCGCGCCGATCTGGGCGGTGATGCCCGCGGCCGGTCGCGGCACGCGTTTCGGCGGCGAAACCCCCAAGCAATATCTGGTCGCGGCCGGCAAGCCGCTGATCGCGCACGCGCTGGACGCCTTGCTCGCGCATCCGCGCGTGGCCGGCGCGATGGTGGCCTTGGCCGCGGACGACGCGCTGTGGCCGGGTTGGAGCGAACGCCAGGGCAAGCCGGTGCTGCGCTGCGTCGGCGGCGGCGAGCGCGCCGATTCGGTACTGGCGGCGCTGCGCGCGCTGCCCGACGGCGTCGGCGACGACAGCCTGGTGCTGGTGCACGATGCGGCGCGCCCGAACCTGCGCCGCGCCGACCTGGATGCCTTGATCGTCGCGGCCGACTCCGACTCCGACGGCGCCATCCTCGGCGCGCCGCTGCGCGATACCCTCAAGCGCGCCAACGATCGACGCATTCTCTCCACCGAACCGCGCCAGGGTTTGTGGCGCGCGTTCACGCCGCAGGCCTTCCGCCGCGGCGCGCTGAGCACCGCGCTGCGCGACGCCGCGGTGGCCGGCCTGGTCGTCACCGACGAGGCCGCGGCGATGGAATACGCGGGCCTGCATCCGCGTCTGGTGGAAGGCCGCGAGGACAATCTCAAGGTGACGACGCCGGCGGATTTGGCGCTGGCGGAGTATTTGCTGGGGAAGGTTTAGCGGTTCTTTCGGCGTCGCTCCCGCTTGGGTCGCCACTTTTGATCGTCATTCAGCCTCGCTCTCACCTGGAGTCGCCGCTCTTGATCGTCATTCCCGCCTTCGCGGGAATGACGGCAAGAACAAACGGCGTAGGGGCGAATGACAGCAAGTACGGACGCCGGCAAGTACGAACGCTGCCGCGCTTGGTTCTCGATCGCAGCTGCTTCTCGCTCGTCATTCCCGCGAAGGCGGGAATCCAGTGACTTCAGCGCGATGCGGGAAGAGCCGAGGTAGGTCCGCTTCTGTCGGCGACCTCAGCCCTAAGGCTGTTCCTGCATTGTCGAATCTGCGGGGCTTTCGCCTGCCGTTTGGACATGCCGCTAAAGTCACTGGATTCCCGCTTTCGCGGGAATGACGGCAAAAAACGAGGCTTCGCGGGCTGCTGAGTCGACGGCTCCCCCGGGAATTTCGTCATAATTGCCCCCGATTCCCTCAGGCGGCACCCACTCATGCGCATCGGCCAAGGCTACGACGTCCACGCATTCGGCGATGGCGACCACGTGATGCTCGGCGGCGTGCGGGTGCCGCACGATCGCGGGGTGCTTGCGCATTCGGACGGCGACGTGGTCCTGCATGCGCTGTGCGACGCCATGCTCGGGGCGTTGGCGCTGGGCGATATCGGCCAGCACTTTCCGCCCAGCGACGAGCGCTGGCGCGGCGCCGACAGTCGTCGTTTTCTGCGTCACTGCAACGAGCTGATCGCGCAGCGCGGTTATCGGGTCGGCAACGCCGACGTCACCGTGGTCTGCGAGCGGCCCAAGGTCGGTCCGCATGCGCTGGCCATGCGCGAGGCGATCGCGCAGGACCTGGGCATCGCCCTGGACGCGGTCAGCGTGAAGGCCACCACCAGCGAGAAGCTGGGCTTCACCGGCCGCGGCGAAGGCATCGCCGCGACCGCGATCTGTCTGCTGGTGCCGGCGTGAGCGGCGAGCCCGCGCTGGCGCGCGCGCATGGCGCGCCGGCCCTGCGCGCGCGCATCCGCAGCGTGCCCGAGGATTTCCTGGTCGAGGAACTGCCGGGCTTCGCGCCCAGCGGCAGCGGCGAGCACCTGCTGCTGACGATAGAGAAGCGCGGCATGAACACCGCCTTCGCCGCCAAGCGGATCGCCGCCTGGGCCGGCGTCGGCGAGCTGGCGATCGGCTACGCCGGCCTCAAGGACCGTCACGCGCTAACCCGCCAACGCTTCAGTGTGCACCTGCCCAAGCGCGTCGCGCCCGATCTGGCGACGCTGCAGGAAGCCTCCGCGTCGGGCGAGGGCTTGCGCGTGCTCGACAGCGCCTGGCACGCCAAGAAGCTGCCGCGCGGCGCCCTGGCCGGCAACCGCTTCGTGCTGACCCTGCGCGAGCCGGAAGGCGAGCGGGCGGCGATCGAAACCCGTTTGCAGGCGATCGCCGCGCGCGGCGTGCCCAACTATTTCGGCGAGCAGCGCTTCGGCCGCGACGGCGACAACGTCGCCAATGCGCTGGCGATGTTCGGCGGCCGTCGCGTCAAGCGCGAACAGCGCAGCCTGCTGCTGTCGGCCGCGCGCTCGGAGCTGTTCAATCGGGTCCTGGCCGCGCGCGTGAGCGCCGACTGCTGGGATCTGCCCCTGGACGGTGAGGTGTGGATGCTGGACGGCAGCCGCAGCGTGTTCGGGCCGGAGCCCTACGACGACACGCTGGCCGCGCGCCTGGCTGGGTTCGACATCCATCCCAGCGGCCCGCTCTGGGGCCGCGGCGAGCTGCGCAGCCGCGAGGCCGCGGCCGCCATCGAGCTGGCGGCGCTGGCCGGCGAGGACGCCGCCGCGTTGCGCGAGGGCTTGGAGCAGGCCGGCCTCAACCAGGAACGGCGCGCCCTGCGCCTGCGTCCGACCGCGCTGAACTGGCGTTGGCTGGACGGCCCGGAAGGCGTCGCACTGGAACTGGATTTCGTGCTGCCGGCGGGCGCTTATGCCACGGTCGTACTCGCCGAACTGGGCGAAATCTCGACGCTCGTTCGGCCCTGATCGACCGTTCGTCGGAAAGCAACGGGGGGCACTGGTTGCTCCTGAGGGCGGGCGTATAAGCCAAAAGAGCGACCGGCAATGGTGCCGGGCGCTGCAAGCCTCAGGAGACGGGAATATGAACGCGTCCTTGAAAGTCGTTTTGCTGTCGCTGTCCGTCCTCGGTCTGGCCGCCTGCGCTGGGCATAGCACCAAGAGCGCCTACGTACCGCCGCAGAAAGCGCCGTCGATCATGGACAACGACGAGCTCTACATGGCGCAGGTGGAACGCATCGCGCGTCGCCGCGGCATCGATGTGACCTGGGTCAACCTGCCGCGCAAGCCACTCGCCAAGCACGAAGATTGACCTTGCTCAGCGCCGCCTGAGCGGCGGCGCGAGCAGCACCAGCACCGCTCCGGTACCGCCCTGCGAGGGCGGTGCGGAGTGGAAGGCCAGTATGTCGCCGCGCTGCCGCAGCAGCCGGTCGACCAGGTTCTTCAGCACCGGCAGGCCCCGGCTGTCGACGTACTCCGTGCCGCGGCGGTGGCCCTTGCCGTGGATCACCCGCACGCATCCCAGCCCGTGCTCGCGCGCGTCGTGCAGAAACGCGCGCAGCAGCGCCTCGGCCTCGCGCACATCGCTGCCGTGCAGGTCCAGTTCCTCCTGGGCGGAGATCTCGCCGCGGCGCAGGCGCTGGAACACCCGCGGCGGCAGTTCGTCGCGGCGGTAGGACAGGGCATCGCCGGATTCGAGCTCGCCGGACCCGGCCAGGCTGGCGTCCAGCGCATGCCGGAATTCCTCGCGCGCCTGCGCCTCATCGCGTTCGGCCATGCGCGCGCGCGGCTTGGGCTTGGGCGCGCTGGGCGGCAGCGCGGCCTCGGGCAGCCGCCGCACCGGCCCGATCGCGGAGCGGAACAGTTCGGCGGCGTCTTCGTCGTCGTCGTTCGGATCGGCCATGCGGAAACTTTAGCAGGGCGGTCGGGGCCTGCCCTTGGATTCGGATGCCTCGCACGCTCCCGATTCGGGGTAGGAGCGGCGTGAGCCGCGGCCGCGAAATCACGGCCAGCACGCCGCTCCTAGCCCAAGGCAGGGGCCAAACCCAGCGCGATCTTTCCGATCCTGGCCGCAGCGATCGGGATCGTGGTCCCGCGCCGCGAGCGGTGCGGGAGCCGGTAACGCCCATCGGCTATCATGGGCCCGTGCGCCGTTCGCGCGCTCCCGAGGTTGCGAAGAACCTACGTTCCACGGACCTCGGTGCCCACCCCGTTTCGAAGCTGTGCGGTAACGCAAGGGAGTCCATGCGAGTTCTCGTGAGTAACGACGATGGCGTCGACGCCCCCGGCATCCGCGTCCTGGCGCAGACCCTGCGCGAGGCCGGCCATGAGGTGCTGGTGGTCGCCCCCGACCGCGACCGTTCCGGCGCGAGCAATTCGCTGACCCTGGATGCCCCGGTGCGCGTGCACCAGCTTGACGCCTCGACCTGGCGCGTGCACGGCACTCCGACCGACTGCGTCCACGTCGCGATCACCGGCATGCTCGAGGTCGAGCCCGACCTGGTGGTCTCCGGCATCAACAACACCGCCAACCTCGGCGACGACGTGATCTATTCGGGCACCGTCGCCGCGGCGATGGAAGGCCGCTTCCTGGGCCTGCCGGCGCTGGCGATGTCGCTGCAGACGGTGGACCACGACGGCAAGCATTACGAGACCGCCGCGCGCGCCGCGGTCGAGATCATCGCGCGCCTGCGCACCGATCCGCTGCCGGCCGACACCATCCTCAACGTCAACGTGCCCGACCTGCCCTGGGGCGAGATCGCCGGCTTCGAGGTCACCCGCCTGGGCAACCGTCACCGCGCCGAGGCCTGCATCCCGCAACGCGATCCGCGCGGGCGCCAGTGGTGGTGGATCGGCGCTGCCGGCCCCGAACAGGACGCCGGCCCCGGCACCGATTTCCATGCGCTGCGCCGCGGCTGCATTTCGATCACCCCGATCCACGTCGACCTGACCCGTTACCAGGCGTTGGATCAGGTCGCCAGCTGGGTCGGCGGGCTCGCCGCCGAGCTGGAGCAGGGCGCATGAACGTGCGCATGCGTCTGCAACCCGAGGCGATCGGCACCGGCATGACCTCGCAGCGCGTGCGCGACCGCCTGGTCGAGCGCCTGCGCGACAACGGCATCGGCGACGAGCGCGTGCTCAATGCGATCCGCACCGTGCCGCGCCATCTGTTCGTCGACGAGGCCCTCGCCACGCGCGCCTACGAAGACACCGCGCTGCCGATCGGCCACGGCCAGACCATCTCGCAGCCGTGGGTGGTGGCCAAGATGACCGAGGCCCTGCTCGCCGACGGCATGCCGGGCAAGGTGCTGGAGATCGGCACCGGTTCGGGCTACCAGGCCGCGATCCTGGCCGCGCTGGGTCTGGACGTGCACACCGTCGAGCGCATCGGCGAGCTGCTGCGCACCGCGCGCAAGCGCTTCCGCCAGCTCGGCTTGAACGTGCGCAGCAAACACGACGACGGCCGCATCGGCTGGCCCGAGAACGGCCCCTTCGACGCCATCATCGTCACCGCCGCCGCGCCGGCCCTGGTCGATGCGCTGACCGCGCAGCTGGCGCCGGGCGGCACCCTGATCGCGCCGGTCGGCGGCTCCTCGTCGCAGTCGCTGCTCAAGCTGCGCAAGGACGCCGACGGCAACGTCAGCCAAACCACGCTCGCGCCGGTGGTGTTCGTGCCGCTGCTGTCGGGCATGATCGATTGAACGCCGCGCGCCACAGGGATACTGAGTGAAGATTTTCGGTCCGCTCTACGAGCGCACGCTGGCCTGGGCCGCTCACCGTCATGCACCGGCCTATCTCACCGGTTTGAGCTTCGTCGAAGCGATCATCTTCCCGGTGATGCCCGAGGTGATGCTGGCGCCGATGTGCGTGGCCCAGCCCAAGCGCGCGTTCTGGTTTGCGACCTTGAGCCTGATCGGCTCGATGGCCGGCGCCCTGGTCGGCTACGCGCTGGGCCATTACGCGTTCGAGGCCCTGAAGCCGATGTTCGCGGCCCTGGGCATGCTGGACAACATCGAGGCGGGCATCGCCACGGTCCAGGCCAAGATGGTCGAATCGCCGTGGGCGGTGTTCACCTTCCTGGTGATCGGCGGCTTCATGCCGATTCCGATGAAGGTGTTCACCTGGGCGTCGGGCATCGTCGGCGTTCCCATGCTGCAATACGTGCTGAGCATGCTGATCGGTCGCGGCAAGCGGGTGTTCCTGCTGGCGCTGGTGATCCGGATCGGCGGGCCGCGCGCCGAGGCTGCGCTGCGTCGCTATATCGAGCCCTTGGGCTGGATCGCGACCGCGGTGGTGGTGGCCGGCATCGGCTGGCTGTGGTGGCACGCCCAATCTGGAGCATGAAAGCGCGCATGACTAACAACGGACTGTCGCTCATCGACACCATCCCCGCCGGCTCGGCCAAGACCGGCCGCGCTCTGGTCGTGGTCGCCGCGGCGCTTGTGCTGGCGGCTTGTTCGAGCACGGTGGTCCGCGAACCCTCACGCGGCGGCCGGGCCCCGGTGCGCGTGTCCACGCCCAAATACGGCGCCAGCGCGGTGGTCCAGCGCGGCGACACCATGTACGGCATCGCGTTCCGCAACGGCATCGACGCGCGCGATCTGGCTGCATGGAACGGCATCAGCGCGCCGTACACGATTTATCCGGGGCAGCGCCTGAAGCTGTATCCGGGCAGCGGCAACGCCACCGCCTCGCGTCCGCCGGTGTCGCGTCCGGTGCCGGCGCGCCCGGGCGGCACGACGCCGGTCACCGGCACGCCGAGCGCGCCGACGGTGCGTCCGCCGGTAGCGACGGCGCCCTCGCGTCCGCCGCCGGCGCCGACCGCGCCGGTCAGCAGCGGCATCGACTGGCGTTGGCCCGCCGACGGTCAGCTGCTGAGCCGCTACGTCGCCGGCGAACCGACCAAGCAGGGCATCGACATCGCCGGCAGCAGCGGCGCGCCGGTGCGCGCGGCCAGCGACGGCGTCGTGGTGTATTCGGGTTCGGGCCTGGTCGGCTACGGCGAACTGATCATCATCAAGCACAACGATGCCTGGTTGTCGGCCTACGGCCACAACCGCAACCGCATGGTCAACGAAGGCCAGTTGGTGAAGTCGGGACAGCAGATCGCCGAAATGGGCCGCAGCGGCGCCGCGCGCGACATGCTGCATTTCGAGGTCCGCTACAACGGCAAGCCGGTGGATCCGTTGTTGTATCTGCCGAAGAAGTGATCGGGCGCCGACGGCACCACACCGCGATATCGAATTCTGCTTTGGGGTAGGAGCGGCGTGAGCCGTGACCTCGTTGTGGCCGAAGTTGTGCGATCGCGGCTTACGCCGCTCCCACAGAAAGCCGGCGGTTACGCCGCGACGGGTGGATCTTGCTTTGGGGTAGGAGCCGCGTGAGCCGCGACCTCGTCGTGGCCGAAGTTGCGCGATCGCGGCTTACGCCGCTCCCACAGGAAGCCGGCGGTTACGCCGCGACGGGCGGATCTTGCTTTGGGGTAGGAGCGGCGTGAGCCGCGACCTCGTCGTGGCCGAAGTTGCGCGGTCGCGGCTTGCGCCGCTCCTACGGGAGGCGGTGTTAGCCGCGGCGATGGGGTTTGCTTTCGCCAATGCGGGACGGCTTAGGCGGGGGCGCGCACAACGAACTACGCCGCGTGTAGTCGTAACCCCAGGTCCGATGACCGGCGGTGTCGATGTGGATGGCGTCGTCGGCGTAGAAGCCCAGGCCGAAGCGGCGCGCAGCGCCTTGCTGTCGCCAGTAGTCGCATAGGCGCCGTCGCTGCGCGGCATCGGCCTGGGTCAGATCGAAGTCCAAGGCTGCGTTCGTGGTGTGCTTGCTGCGCTCGGCGCCGCCTTCGCAGCGGTTGAAGGACGGCTCGCGGTAGGCCGAGGCGACGATCGCCGGGCCCAGCAAGCCCGCGCCGCGCAACTCGCGCACCAGCCGCAGGGTCGGCACCATGGCCGGCCACTGGGCCTGCGGCGGGACTGCGAACTCCTCGGCGCCACACCATCGCCAGCGTCGACCGCTGCGCAGCAATTGCTGCGGTGGGAGCGCCCGGTCGACGCCGTGTTGGCGCAAATAGGCGAAATAGGCGTCGCTGGCGGCGGCGTTCGTCTCGCGCCAGCGTTCGTAGCGTTCGGCCGGGTCGGGCGGCGCGCAGGCAGCCAGGGCGGCCGTCGCCAGCAGGGTCGCGAGCCGTGCGGCCCAGGGCCTCATGCGCCCAGCACGAACCCCGCGACCACGCGCCGGCCTTCGCCGGCGAGCACGTTGAAGGTGCGCGCGGCGGCGGCGTTGGTCATGGTTTCCAGGCCGACGCCGCGGCTGAGGCAGGCGGCCAGGGTGGCCGGCGGCGGGAAGGCCTGGGTGGCGCCCGCGCCCAGCACGATCAGTTCGGGGTCCAGCGCCAGCAGGGGCGCGAGGTCGTCCAGGCTGAGTTGACGCACGTCCTGGACCGCCCAACCCTCGATCAGGGTGTCGGGGGAGAGCACGAAGCTGGCTTCGAGCCGGCGCTCGTTGACCAGGGCGACCTGGCCGTCGGCGCCGCGCAGGAAGTAGGTGTGGTCCGGGTTTTCCAGCGTCAGTTGCATAGGGCTGGGATTCGGGATTGGAGATTCGGGATTCGTTTGAACGAGGGGCTTGGGGGCTTGAACGAGGGGCGGGCCGGCTAAGCGGGAGGTTGGGCCGTTCAGCTTTGCCGAATCCCCAATCCCGACTCCCTAATCCCGGCCGTTAAGCCGTTCAGGCCCGCGGCAACACGATCTGGCGCTTGTCCTTGCTCTGGCGGTAGTACACGGCGGTGTGGCCGATGCGCTGGACCAGGGCCGCGCCGGTGCGCTCGGCGAGCTCGGCGATCATGGCGTCGCGGACCTCGCGGTCGTCGGCGCCGACCTTGACCTTGATGAGCTCGTGGTGCTCCAGGGCCAGGTCGATCTCGGCCACCAGGGCGTCGGTGATGCCCTTGCCGCCGACCTGCAGCATCGCCTTCAGGTCATGCGCCTGGCCCCGCAGGAATCGAGTCTGGGAGGAGGTCAGGAGGGTGGGCATTCGGGCACGCAACGGGGTACGGAGGGGGCGTCAGGGTATCATGGCGGCCCACTAGCCCCGCCGGCCGCCATGGCAACCCGCAGTAAAAGCAGCCAACGCTGGCTCAAGGAACACTTCTCCGACCCCTTCGTGAAGAAGGCCAAGGCCGAAGGTTTGCGCTCGCGCGCGGCCTACAAGCTGGAGGAGCTGGTCGAGCGCGACCGCCTGCTCAAGCCGGGCATGGTCGTGGTGGACCTGGGCGCGGCCCCGGGCGGCTGGTCGCAGTGGGTCAGGCAGGCCTTGGGCCCCAAGGGCCGGGTCATCGCCCTGGACATTCTGGAGATGCCCAGCCTGGCCGGGGTCGAGTTCCTTCATGGCGATTTCAGGGAGGATGCGGTCCTATCCCAGCTGGAGGCCAGCCTGGGCGGACATACGGTGGACCTTGTGCTGTCGGACATGGCCCCCAATATGAGCGGTGTGGATGCGGTGGACCTGCCGCGAGCGATGCACCTGTCGGAGCTGGCGATGGATTTCGCCGACCGTCATCTGCGCGTGGACGGCGCGTTCCTGATCAAGCTGTTCCAGGGCGTGGGCTTCGACGACTACGTGCGCGAGCTGCGCCGTCGTTACGCCAAGGTCTCGATCCGCAAACCCGCGGCCTCGCGCAAGCGTTCGCCCGAGGTTTACGCCCTGGCACAGGGCAAGCGGGCACAAATTAAGTAAGGTGCGGGATTCGGGCCCAGGCCCGGTATTCCGATCTCACGGCGCACAGACGCGCCAGCGGCAACCAGGCCCCCCACGGGCAGCAGGCAGGAACTGAATGAACGACTTGGCCAAGAATCTGTTGCTCTGGGTGATCGTCGCCGTCGTATTGATGTTGGTGTTCCGCGCGTTCGGTCCGCCGGCCGGTGCCAGCGATGTGGTCGCGTACGACCAATTCGTGCAGCAGGTGCAGGGCGACCGGATCAAGAAGGTCAACATCTCCGACGACAAGACCACGATCAACGGCGAGCGCAAGGACGGGACCACGTTCACGACCTACTCGCCCGACGACAAGGAACTGGTCAACGATCTGATCAACCACAAGGTCGCCATCGAGCAGGCGCCGCCGCAGAGCGGTCCGTCGATCTTCCTGATCCTGATCAACGTGCTGCCCTGGCTGCTGTTCATCGGCATCTGGGTCTATTTCATGCGCCAGATGCAGCAAGGCGGCAGCAAGGGCGCGATGAGCTTCGGCCGTTCGCGCGCCAAGCTGCAGGGCGAGGACCAGGTCAAGGTGACCCTGGCCGACGTCGCCGGCTGCGACGAGGCCAAGGAGGAAGTCGGCGAGCTCGTCGAGTTCCTGCGCGATCCGTCCAAGTTCCAGAAGCTGGGCGGCAAGATTCCGCGCGGCGTGCTGATGGTCGGCCCGCCGGGTACCGGCAAGACCCTGCTGGCGCGCGCGATCGCCGGCGAGGCCAAGGTGCCGTTCTTCTCGATCTCCGGTTCGGACTTCGTCGAGATGTTCGTCGGCGTCGGCGCCAGCCGCGTGCGCGACATGTTCGAGCAGGCCAAGAAGCACGCCCCCTGCATCATCTTCATCGACGAGATCGACGCGGTCGGCCGCCATCGCGGCGCCGGCCTGGGCGGCGGTCACGACGAGCGCGAGCAGACCCTCAATCAGTTGCTGGTCGAGATGGACGGTTTCGAAGGCGGCGAAGGCGTGATCGTGATCGCCGCGACCAACCGCCCCGACGTGCTCGACCCGGCGCTGCTGCGTCCGGGCCGTTTCGACCGCCAGGTCGTGGTCGGCCTGCCCGACGTCAAGGGCCGCGAGCAGATCCTGCGCGTGCACATGCGCAAGCTGCCGCTGTCCGACGATGTGGTGCCGATGACGATCGCGCGCGGCACGCCGGGCTTCAGCGGCGCCGACCTGGCCAACCTGTGCAACGAGGCGGCGTTGTTCGCCGCGCGCGAGAACGGCAAGGAAGTGCGCATGGAGCACTTCGACCGCGCGCGCGACAAGATCATGATGGGCACCGAGAACCGCTCGATGGCCATGAGCGAGGAAGAGAAGAAGCTCACCGCCTACCACGAGGCCGGCCACGCGATCGTCGGCCGCCTGGTTCCCGATCACGACCCGGTCTACAAGGTCACCATCATCCCGCGCGGCCGCGCGCTGGGCGTGACCATGTACCTGCCGGAAGGCGACCGTTACAGCTACAACAAGATCAACATCGAAAGCCGCCTGTGCTCGCTGTACGGCGGGCGCGTGGCCGAGGAGCTGATCTTCGGCGCCGACATGGTCACCACCGGCGCGTCCAACGATATCGAGCGCGCCACCAAGATGGCCCGCAACATGGTCACCAAGTGGGGCCTGTCCGAGCTGGGCCCGATCACGTACGGCGAGGAAGAGGACGAAGTCTTCCTGGGCCGTTCGGTCACCCAGCACAAGAACGTGTCCGACGAGACCGCGCGCAAGATCGACGAGGTCGTGCGCGGCATCCTCGACAACGCCTACGCCCGCACCACCCAGATCCTGAAGGGCAACCTGGACAAGCTGGAAATGATGGCCGGCGCCCTGCTGCAGTACGAGACCATCGATGCGGGCCAGATCGACGAGATCATGGCCGGACGCGAACCGGGTCCGCCGGCGGACTGGGTCAAGTCGGGCAAGACCAGCAAGGACGACAAGGGCCGTCCGGGCGCGATCGGCGGTCCCGCCGCGCAGACCTGAATCAGGCTGGATTCGCTTACGAGAACGCCGGGCTAGCCCCGGCGTTTTTCGTTTGAGGCGGGAGGCGTCGGGTGGGAAGGTTCGTCGCGGCTTACGCCGCTCCCACAGAAAGCGAGCGGGTCCGTCGGGCGTGCAGGCCCTGCCGCGCGCGGGAGTACGGCCACGGGCTTCGCTGGATTCGCTTACGAGAGCGCCGGGCTAGCCCTGGGGTTTTTCTTTTGGGGCGGGAGGCGTCGGGTGGGAGGGTTCATCGCGGCTTACGCCGCTCCCACAGGAAGCAGCGGGTCCGTCGGGCGTGCAGGCTCTGCCGCGCGCGGGAGTACGGCCGCGGGTTTCCTGTGGGAGCGGCGTGAGCCGCGATCGCGACACGCGCTTGCCGACGACCGCTCGTGCGCCGGGTAACCCCCGCGCTCATCTCGGACGCATCCTCCACCCGTGCGCGGTAGCATGCCCGCTCGCCCCGACGCCGCACGAGACCGCCCATGTTCGACCTCGCCCCGATCCTGGATTGCAACGGCCGCGCCCTCAAGCTGGACCGGCCGCGCGTGATGGGCATCGTCAATGTCACCCCCGATTCGTTCTCCGACGGCGGCGCGCACGACAGCGCGGAGGCCGCGGTCGCGCATGGGCTGCGCCTGGCGGAGGAGGGCGCCGACGTGCTCGACATCGGCGGAGAGTCCACCCGACCGGGCGCCGACGAGGTGCCGGTGGAGGAAGAGCTGCGCCGGGTGATTCCGGTGATCGAGCGCTTGGCGCGGGACACGCCGCTGCCGATCAGCATCGACACCTCCAAGCCCGAGGTCATGCGCGCCGCGGTCGCGGCCGGCGCCGGCCTGATCAACGACGTGTACGCGCTGCGCCGCGAGGGCGCGCTCGATACCGCGGCCGCGCTGGGCGTGCCGGTGATACTGATGCATATGCAGGGCGAGCCGCGCAGCATGCAGGCCGCGCCAGAGTACGACGACGTCGTCGCGGAAGTGCATCGCTTCCTGGCCGAGCGCATCTTCGCCGCCGAGATGGCGGGCATCGCCAAGAAAAAGATCGTGGTCGATCCAGGCTTCGGTTTCGGCAAGACCCTGGCACACAACCTGACCCTGCTGGCGCAACTGGAACGCTACGCCGAACTCGGCGTGCCGGTGCTGGCCGGCCTGTCGCGCAAGAAGAGCATAGGCGAGCTCACCGGTCGCGAATCGGCGCGCGAGCGCGTGCACGGCTCGGTCGCAGCGCACCTGATCGCGGCCCAGCGCGGCGCGCGCCTGCTGCGCGTGCACGATGTCGCCGCGACGGTGGACGCGCTCAAGGTGTGGGAGGCGGTGGCGGCACAGGCGATGCCGCGCCGCGCCGCGGCGCCGTCGATGCCGAAGTGGCCGGACGACGAATAGGTCGCAGACGTGCCGGCGTTGGCCGGCGCACGCATTCGATCGTGGCATGGCGCGCACGATTGCGCGGGCATGCCGCATCTGGCGTCTGCGCGCGGCGATGCGATGGCCTTGTGCTTCATGGCGCAACGTGGGCAAGACGCGCGATTTTTTTATGCGCGCATCCGAGCGGGCTGCGCATTCCCTTCTCCCGCAGGCGGGAGTAGGTGCCCGCAGGGCGGATGAGGGCGCGCGGCCAAGCGCGAACGACGTTCTCTGTCGTAGCCCCTCACCCCAATCCCTCTCCCGCACGCGGGAGAGGGGCTCCGCGAGGCGCTCGTTTCGCGTCGCATTGCACCTTGGTGCGCGAACGCCGCGCTTCGGCGTCCGCCGTTCGCAGCGATGGCGAATTTGTCGCCAAACTTGCTGCGCCCCTTGCGCTGCCTGGCTTGCGCGCGGTTCATC
This sequence comes from Lysobacter sp. Root604, assembly GCF_001427505.1. NCBI lineage: Bacteria > Pseudomonadati > Pseudomonadota > Gammaproteobacteria > Lysobacterales > Lysobacteraceae > Lysobacter > Lysobacter sp. Root604. The sequence continues at coordinate 244,365 of NZ_LMGS01000001.1, forward strand.
ATGCAACTGTCCGCAGGCTTGTCCACAGGCGATGTGGATAGTCGCGCGCGATGCGCGTGCAAGCGCATCGGAATCGGAAATTCAAGCTTGACGCGATCGCCAATCTGGGCATGCGCACGCGTTCGTTCGGGATGCCGAAAAGCCGGAATCTGTCAAACAATTTCGCTGGCTAATTTTTAGCCAAATTCCTTGCGGGCCTTGCTGCGCCTGGCTCTGCGCGGGCTTCGCGCGAGACTGTCCGCAGGCTTGTCCACAGGCCGTGTGGATTAGTCGCGACGCCCGCTTCGTATTGCGTTGCAGCACGCAATGGCGGCGATTGCGTATTGACGAATCCGATCGCATTCGTTCCGCATCCGCGGTTCGCGCGGCGACCGTCGGGCATGCGTCTTCGCGCAGGCAAGTCAAGCGATTTCGCTGGTCATTTTTTCGACAGACCTCTTGCGCTCCTTGCTGCGCCTGGCTCTCAGCTATGTCGTCCCAATACTGTCCGCAGGTTTGTCCACAGGCTTTGTGGATAGCGCGCAGGCACTGGCGAAAATTTGATCGAACTGCGCGCGGGCCTTGCTGCGCCTGCGCCGCAGCGGCTTATCAACAGGCTTGCCCCAGCGCTTGCCCACAAGCTTTGTGGAAACCGCTGGGTGGCGCGCGCTTCCGCGAGGTGCGCGGCTGTGCGAGTCTGCGCGCTCGCCTCCGTACCGGAACCGCCGCCTCCGCATGTCCGCCGACCCGCGCCCGCTCGCGATCGCCCTGATGGGCCCGACCGCCTCGGGCAAGACCGCGCTCGCGCTGGACTGGGCGCAGCGCTACGGCGGCGAGATCGTCAGCGTCGACTCGGCCCTGGTCTACCGCGGGCTGGACATCGGCTCGGCCAAGCCCAGCTTGGAGGAGCAGGCGCGGGTGCCGCACCATCTGATCGACCTGCGCCAGCCCTGGCAGCCGTACTCGGCGGCCGAGTTCGCCGTCGACGCCCGGCGCGCGCTGGACCAGATCGCCGCGCGCGGGCGCCTGCCGATCCTGGCCGGCGGCACCGGCTTGTACTTCCACGCCCTGTTGCAGGGGCTGGCGCCGATGCCGGAGGCCGACCCCGGTGTGCGCGCCCAGCTCGAAGCCGAGGCTGGTCAACGCGGCTGGGCGGCCCTGCACGCGGAGTTGACCGCGCTGGACCCGGAGGCGGCCGCGCGCATCCACGCCACCGACGCCCAGCGCATCCAGCGCGCGCTCGAGGTCTACCGCTTGTCCGGCCGCCGCATCAGCGACTGGCGGCGCGAGGCCGCCGGCGCGCCGCGCCTGCCGTACCGGGTGCTCAAGCTGGTGCTGGCGCCGACCGATCGCGCCGTCCTGCACGCGCGCATCGCGCAGCGCTTCGACGCCATGCTGGCCGGCGGCTTCCTCGACGAGGTCCGGGCTTTGCGCGGCTTGCCGGAATTGCAGGCGCATCCGCGGCCGTTGGACTTGCCGGCCTTGCGCGCGGTCGGCTACCGCCAGGCCTGGGAATTCCTGGACGGCGAGGGCGGCGCGCAGGCCTTGGCCGAGTTCCGCGACCGCGGCATCTACGCCACCCGCCAGCTCGCCAAGCGCCAATTGACCTGGCTGCGCGGGCAGTTGGATGCCCGCTGGTTCGACCCGGCCGCCGACGCCCAGGCCTTGGAACGGGCCGCCGCGCTATTCATCGGCGGATCCCGGCACGCCCATCGCAAAGCCTGAGTTCGAGCCGTATCCGCAACGGCCACTTGCGTTACCATCGGCCGGTCACCGCTGTGGGGACAGCTACCGGCGACGCGGTCCGACAGGATGTCCAGGGCCGTCTTTGGCACCGAACCTTATAACTAGAAAGCTGGGGAACTACTGATGTCCAAGGGGCAATCCTTACAGGATCCTTTCCTGAATGCGCTGCGGCGCGAACGCGTACCGGTCTCGGTCTACCTGGTCAACGGCATCAAGCTGCAGGGCACGATCGAATCCTTCGACCAGTTCGTGGTCCTGCTGCGCAATACCGTGAGCCAGATGGTCTATAAGCACGCGATTTCGACCGTGGTGCCCGCGCGCAACGTCCGCGTCGGTCCCGGCGGCGGCTACGTGCAGTCCAGCGAAGGCGGCGGCGCCGAGGGCGACGACGAGAACGAGTGAGTGCGGGCTAGGGGCCGACAGGGATGAGACGATGGCGGGGCCGTGGCGTCCCGCCGCGCTTGCATTCCCGGTTTTCCTCCCCATCTTGCTGACTCGATGTTCGAACGCTCACGAAAAGGCGAACACGCCTTACTGATCCAGCCCCACGCCGGCGGTCCGCCGGACGAGGGCTTGCTGGAAGAATTCGCCGATCTGGCCAAGTCGGCCGGCGCCACCGTGGCCGCCGTGCTGACCGCGCGCATCGACCGCCCCAACGCGGCGATGCTGATCGGCAGCGGCAAGCTGGCCGAGGTCAAGGCCGCGGCCGACGCCACCGGCGCCGACCTGATCCTGGTCAACCATCCGCTGTCGCCCGGCCAGGAACGCAACCTGGAACGCGCGCTCGAGCGGCGCGTGGTCGACCGCACCGGCCTGATCCTGGACATCTTCTCGCAGCGCGCGCAGAGCGCCGAGGGCAAGCTGCAGGTCGAACTGGCCCAGCTCAAGCACATGGCCACGCGCCTGGTGCGCGGCTGGACCCACCTGGAGCGCCAGCGCGGCGGCTCGATCGGCCTGCGCGGCCCCGGCGAAACCCAGCTGGAAACCGACCGCCGCCTGCTGCAGAAGCGTCTGGAGCAGTTGCAGAAGCGCCTGGACAAGGTCGAGGTGCAGCGCACTCAGATGCGCCGTGCGCGCATGCGCAGCGAACTGCCGCGCGTGGCCCTGGTGGGCTACACCAATGCCGGCAAATCGACCCTGTTCAACGCCATGACCGGCGCCGAGGCCTACGCCGCCGACCAGCTGTTCGCGACCTTGGATCCGACCGTGCGCCGGATCGATCTGTCCGGCGGCGCGGCGGTGCTGGCCGACACGGTCGGCTTCGTGCGCGATCTGCCGCACGATCTGGTGGCCGCGTTCCGCTCGACCCTGTCGGAGGCGCGCGAGGCCGACCTGCTGATCCACGTGATCGACGCCGCCGACCCGCTGCGCGACGAGCGCATCGCCCAGGTCGACGCGGTGCTGCAGGAGATCGGCGCCGGCGACTTGCCGCAGCTGCTGGTGTTCAACAAGATCGACCGCCTGGACGGCGCTCAGCCGCGCATCGACCGTCCGGGCGAGGGCCATACCCGGGTCTGGCTGTCGGCGCGCGATGGCCGGGGGCTGGACCTGCTGCGCACCGCGCTGGCCGAGGCCCTGGAGCTGCGCCATGTCGCCGGCGCGCTGCGGGTGCCGTCGCAGGGCGCGCGCCTGCGCGCCCGCCTGCACGAGCTGGGCGCGGTCCGCGCCGAGCGCGCCGACGAGCACGGCTGGGAGCTGGAGGTCGATCTGGCCATCGCCGACGCCCAGCGCCTGTTCGCCCAGCCGCACGGCGAACCGCTGCGGTCTTTGCTGGAATCGGTGGCTGTACCGGACGACCTTGCTTGAGACGGCCAGGGCCCCCACCTAGAATCAACCGACCCGTCAGCTGAACACGGGTGCAGTTCCCTCTTTGGAGCAGGCATGGCCTGGAACACCCCTGGCAGTGACAATTCCGGCGGATCCGACCCCAACGGTCGATCGCCGCGGCAACGCAAGTCCGACGGCCGCGGCCTGGATGCCTTGCTCGACTCTATTCGCGGCCTGTTCGGCGGCGGTGGCGGCATGGGCGGAGGCAGCATCCTGCGCTGGGCCGCCGCGATCCTGGGCCTGTGGCTGGTCTTCAACTGCTTCGTGCTGGTCACCGAGCAGGAGCGCGGCGTGGTCCTGCGCTTCGGCCATTTCTCGCGCATCCTCCAGCCCGGTCCGCATTTGAAGGCGCCGTGGCCGATCGAGCGCGTGACCAAGGTCAACGCGACCCAGAGCAACGCGTATACCGAGACCGTGCCGGTGCTGACCCGCGACGGCAACATGGTCAACGTCGAAATCAACGTGCAGTACCGCATCGGCGATCCGCAGCAGTACCTGTTCGGTTCGCGCGATTCCGCCGACGTGCTGCAGCAGGCCGCGCAGAGCGTGTTGCGCGAGCAGATCGGCCGGTCCGACCTGGACACCGTGCTGAGCGCCCGCGGCGCCCTGACCACGGTGGTGCGCGCGCGCCTGCAGGAATCGCTGCTGGCCTACCGCACCGGTCTGACCCTGACCGAGCTCAACCTGCCCAACGCGCGGCCGCCGGACGAGGTCAAGGACGCGTTCGACGAAGCCCAGCGCGCCGACGCCGACAAGGCCACCTCGATCAACCAGGCCGAGGCCTACGCCAAGAAGGTGGTGCCGGAAGCGCGCGGTCAGGCGTCGCAGGTACGCACCGAGGCCGAGGGCTACAAGACCGCGGTGATCGCGCGCTCGCAAGGCGACGCCAGCCGCTTCTCGCTGCTGGTCGATCAGTACAAGTCCGCGCCGGAAGTCACCCGCAAGCGCCTGTGGCTGGAAACCGTGCAGCAGGTGATGGGCGACAACCGCAAGATCGTCGGCGGCGACTCGCGCCAGATGCTGTACGTGCCGCTGCCGGAACGCCGTGGCGGCGGTTCGACGCCGCTGCTGACGCCGGAGCTGCTGGCGCCGACCATCGCGACGCCTTCGTCCGAATCGGGTAACGAAACCATGTCGCGCCCGGCCCGCAGCAAGCGCCCGGATGGCCGCGAGGAGCCCGCACAATGAAATTCTCCGCCTGGATCGCCGTGGTCGTAGCCGTGCTGCTGGCCCTGCTGGGATCGATGTTCGTGGTCAGGGAAGGGCACGGCGCGATCGTGTTCCGCCTCGGCACCATCGTGCGCCGCGACATCGGCCCCGGTCTGCACTTCAAGTGGCCGCTGATCGAGAACGCCTCGGTGTTCGATCGCCGCCTGCAGGTGCTGACCGCCGCGCCAGAACGTTATCTGACCGCCGACAAGCTCGATGTCAGCGTCGACTTCTTCGCGATCGGCCAGATCGAAAACCTGAGCCGCTTCTACCAGGCCACCGGCGGCGACGAGAACACCGCCGCCGCGCGCCTGGCGCCGATCATCAAGGACTCGCTGCGCAACGAGATCAACTCGCGCACCCTGACCCAGGTGGTCTCGGGCGACCGCGCCACCGTGATCGGCAAGCAGCTGGTCGGCATCAACCGCGCCGCCTCCACCCTGGGCGTGCGCATCATCGACATCCGCATCAAGCGCATCGATCTGCCGCAGGACAGCAACGTGCTGGCCTCGGTCTACAACCGCATGCGCTCGCAGCGTCTGCAGGTGGCCAGCCAGAAGCGCGCCGAGGGCGTGGAGCTGTCGCAGGCGATCCGCGCCACCGCCGACCGCGACAAGACCGTGATCGTGGCCGAGGCCGAACGCGACGCCCAGCGCCTGCGCGGCGAAGGCGATGCCGAGGCCGCGCGCACCTACGCGGCGGCGGCCAACAAGGATCCGAGCTTCTACGCCTTCCAGCGCAGCCTCGAGGCCTATCGCCAGTCCTTCAAGGACGGCGACAGCGTGATCGTGCTCGACCGCGACGACCCGTTCCTGCAATACCTCAAGTCGGACCGTTGAGTGAGCGGTGAGCTGATTTCGGCACTGTGCCTGGTCGCGGTGCTGGAAGGGCTGTTCCTGTTCGTGGCGCCGCGCGGTTGGAAGCGCGCCGCCGAACAACTGCAAGCGATGCCGGACCGCCAGTTGCGCATCGTGGGCGCGGTGGCGGTCGCGGTCGGCGTGCTGGCCTTGTGGGCGGTGCGCGCCTGAGACCCGCCGCGCGGCGACGCCGCGCGTCTCACATCTGGCGGAAGTGGTGCAGGTAGCTGCGGCTGACCGGCAGCACTTCGTCGCGGCCCTTGAGGTGGATGTGCGCGGTCTCGTTGGCGCCGCGGGTGACGTGGCTGATCGCGCGCAGGTTCACCACCACCGCGCGATGCACCTGCACGAACTGGGCCGGATCCAGTTGCGCGGCCAGTTCCTTCAAGGGCGTGCGGATCAGCGCCTCGCCGGGCTTGCCGCCGTCGCCGCGCCAGGCGATGCGGGTGTACTTCTCGTCCGAGCGCAGGAAGTCGATCTCGTCGACGCCGATCAGGCGCAGCGCCTGGCCGACCGAGGCGCGGATCCAGCGCAGGGTCTCCGGCGCGCTCTTCTTCTGCAGCTGCGCGGCCAGCCGTTCCAGCAGGGCTTCGGTGTCGGGCGCGGGTTGCGCGGCGCGCAGGCGCTCGCGCAGGCGCGCGATGGTGTCGGCCAGACGCTCGGCTTCCACCGGCTTGACCAAGTAGTCGAGCGCGCCCTGGGCGAAGGCCTGGACCGCGTACTGGTCGTAGGCGGTCACGAACACCAGATGCGCGCGCCGGCCGATGAGGCGCGCCGCTTCCACGCCGGACAGGCCCGGCATGTGCACGTCGAGGAAACAGATGTCCGGGCGCAGCGCCTCGAAGCGCTCGACCGTTTCGCGGCCGTTGCGGGTTTGCGCGACCACCTCCAGCTCCGGCCAGGCTTGCGCCAGCTGGCGCGTCAGCGCGCGTCGCAGCAACGGTTCGTCGTCGGCGATCAGGGCGGTCGGGCGTTGCGCGTTCATGGCGCGCTCCGCTGTGCGGGGAATTCGATTTCGGCGCGCACGCCGTGCGGCCGCAATTCGATCAGCACCAGACGGGTGTCGTCGCCGTAGGCCAGCTGCAGGCGTTCGCGCAGATTGGCCAGCCCCGTGCCGAGACCGTCGCCGGTGCGGCTGAGGCCGATGCCGGTATCGGCGACCTCGGCCAGGCAGCGGCCGTCGCGCAGGCGCACGCGCACATCGATGCGGCCGCCTTCCTCGCTGGGGTCGATGCCGTGGCGGACCGCGTTCTCGACCAGGGTCAGCAGGGTCATGGGCGGGCAGTCCAGCGCCAGCGCGGCCTCGTCGGCGTGCAGGGCGTATTGCAGGCGGTCGGGCATGCGCATGTGCATCACTTCCAGGTAGGCGCGCACCAGTTCCAGCTCCTGGCCCAGGGTGGCGGCCGGGCCGTGCAGGCGCGGCACCGCGGCGCGCAGGTAGGCGATGAGGCTGGCCAGCACGGTCGAGGCCTGCGGCGAGCCGGCGTCGACCAGTTCGCGCACATTGGCCAGGGTGTTGAACAGGAAATGCGGCTCGACCTGGGCCTGCAGCAGACGCAGGCGCGCGTCCAGCGCGTTGCGTTCGTAACGGCTGCGTTCCAGTTCGAAGGCCAGCGCCTGGCGCTGCGCTTCGCCGCGGATCTGGCGCAGCAACGCGGCGATCGCCATCCACGGCGCGACCAGCAGGCCGTAGACGATGACCTTGGTCACGCCGGCCAGATACAGCTTGTCCTGCCACCACGGCAGCGAGTTGTCGGCGGTGGTCAGGGTGTAGGCCAGGATCGCGGCGAACGGAATCGTCGCCGCCACGCCCACCACCTGCAGCACCCAGCGCGCGCTCCAGCGCGGCAGGCGCGCGGGCCAGCGTTCGAACACGCCGAACACCAGCACGGTCGCGAAGCCGACGATCAGCATGCGCAGCAGCACGATGGGGTACGGCGCGTGCGAGCCCAGTTTCATCAGCAGGCTGCTGACGAAAGCGGCGATCAGCACGAAGCGCACGCGCCGCCAGCCGAGCATGCGCGCGGGCGGAGCGGGCAACAGGGGCGGGACCGGTTCGGACATGGCGCGACGATAGCAACTAAGACGGCGGCGGCGTCGGCCTCACAGGCGCGGCAACCACATCAGCATGGTGGCCGCGCCGACGCCCGCCGCGGTGACCAGGGTCAGCATCGACAGCAGCGCGGTCGCGGCGATGCGCGCGCCGGCGCCGCCGCGGTCCTGCGCGCGCAGGTACAGCTCCAGCACCGCCAGAGGTAGCAGGTACTGGGCGAACGCGAGGAACGTCAGGAAGGGGCCGCGGAAACTGGCGGGATCGAAACCGGCCGGGCCCTGGTTGGCGACGATCCAGAACATCAGGCCGATGCGGAAGAACCAGACCCCGCTCACGGCCAGGAACAGGCGCAGCGCCCAGCGCCGGTGCAGGTCGATGCGGCGCGCGCGCGCATGCCGATAGGCCTGATAAGCGAAGGCCAGCATCAGCAGCGCGTTGAGGCCGATCGCGAGCTTCTGCGAGAGGTCGCCGACCGAGCCGCGGGTGAGGATCATGCTCAGCCCGCCCAGGCTCATCACCGCCACCATCGCCAGATAGGCGCGGCCGGTCCAGCGGTGGAACGCGGGCCAGCGCCGCCGCACCGCCGGGGTCAGCTGCAGCAGCCCGGCGACCACGATCAGGCAGGCGAAGCCCAGGTGCGCGGCCACCACCAGATTGCCCGCGGTGTCGCCGGCCACGTAGCCGCGCGGGAACACGCCGTTCCAGGCCTGCCAGCGGCCCTGCAGAGCGGCGCGGCCGTAGTAGCCGAGCACATAGGCCACGAACAGCAACTGGCCCAGGGCCGCGACAACGAACCAGGCGCTCGCGCTGAGCTTCAGGGCCGTGCCGGCCTTGCGGCTGAGCGTGTCGGCAGGCGACCTGCTCGCGGCGACGGCGATGTCGGCGTCGGGATAGGTGGGCGCCGGTGCGGTCGGGATCATCGCGGCAGCTCCGAAGCGGAGTGCGCAAGGACGTCGACGGCGGCCACGGGTGGTCGGCCGGATTCGCGGTCGTGGCGCGGCGGCGGCAATGGAAGCGCGATCGGCGACGCCTGCCAAACGCCCTGCAGGGCGACGTTGTCGTGGCCGATCGCATACGCCACGCACAGCAGCTGGCTCAGGGCCGCGGTCGCGAACCAGCGGCACGCGCGGCGCTCCGGCGCCACGCCGGCTCTGCGGCGGCGGGGCGCGGTCGCGGCGACGGTCGGGTCGGGGGCGGGCTGAGGCGTCGCCGGTGAGGTCGGGATCATCGCGGTGGCTCCGGGTGCGGACCGCGGCAGTGTTCGCAGGCGGCCGCGGGGCGCGCCAGCGGGGGCGCGATGGGCGACGGGATGCGGGCGATGGACCACGCCAGTCGATGACGGACGGTGCCGGGGCGGCGCGGCCGAGGGCCCCTGCGCGCGGCCGGTGCCCGCCAGGGCCGCCCCACGGGCGTTCCGGCCTCCGGCTGAGCCGAATCTGTCCGTTGTGGCGGCCGGGGTGGCCGCGGCCACCCGAAACCCGGATAATGCACAAAAGCCGGACGGGGATTCCCGCCGGCTTTTGTCGTTTTCGGCTTCCGCACGATGCGGGGCCTTCCGCGATGCCGGTCCCGCCGGGCCGTGCCAAACCAATTCGGAGTGCGTGTAATGGGTCAGTCAGTCGTCGTTCTCGGTGCCCAATGGGGCGATGAAGGCAAGGGCAAGATCGTCGACCTGCTGACCGAGCGGATCGGCGCGGTCGTGCGCTTCCAGGGCGGCCACAACGCCGGCCACACCCTGGTGATCGGCGGCAAGAAGACCGTGCTGCACCTGATCCCGTCCGGCATCCTGCGCGACGGCGCGCTGTGCCTGATCGGCAACGGCGTGGTGCTGAGCCCGGCCGCGCTGCGCAAGGAAATCGACGAACTCGAAGCCACCGGCGTCGAAGTGCGCTCGCGCCTGAAGATCAGCCCGGCCACGCCGCTGATCATGCCGTACCACATCGCCCTGGATCAGGCCCGCGAGAAGGCCGCCGGCGGCAAGGCCATCGGCACCACCGGCCGCGGCATCGGCCCGGCCTACGAAGACAAGGTCGCGCGCCGCGGCATCCGCGTGGCCGATCTGCACTATCCCGACCAGCTCGCCGAGAAGCTGCGCAGCGCGCTGGACTACCACAACTTCGTGCTCACCCAGTACCTGGGCGTGGACGCGGTCGACTACCAGCAGACCCTGGACGAGGCGCTGGCCTTCGGCGAATACGTCGAGCCGATGAAGTCCGACGTCGCCGGCATCCTGCACGACCTGCGCAAGCAGGGTAAGCGCGTGCTGTACGAAGGCGCGCAGGGTTCGCTGCTGGACATCGACCACGGCACCTATCCCTACGTGACCTCGTCCAACACCACCGTCGGCGGCGCGCTGGCCGGCACCGGCGTGGGCGCGGACTCGATCGACTACGTGCTGGGCATCGCCAAGGCCTACGCCACCCGCGTCGGCGGCGGCCCGTTCCCGACCGAGCTGGACGACGAGATCGGCGAGGGCATCCGCAAGCGCGGTCAGGAATTCGGCGCCACCACCGGCCGGCCGCGCCGCTGCGGCTGGATCGATCTGGTCGCGCTCAAGCGCGCGGTCGCGATCAACGGCATCTCCGGCCTGTGCATCACCAAGCTCGACATCCTCGACGGCATGGAGAAGCTCAAGCTGTGCATCGCCTACCGCTACCGCGGCAAGGAAACCGAGTACGCCCCGCTCGACGCGCAAGGTTGGGACGAGTGCGAGCCGGTGTACCTGGAGTTCCCGGGCTGGCAGGAAAGCACCCACAACGTCACCGAGTGGGACAAGCTGCCGGCCGCCGCGCGCGCTTACCTGCGCGCGCTGGAGGAACTGTCCGGCTGCCCGCTGGCGATGGTCTCCACCGGTCCGGACCGCGACGCCAACATCGTGTTGCGCGATCCCTGGGCCTGAGGCCCGCTCAGGACGCTCTCGCGCAAGCGGAGCGGTGTTGCGAAAAGGCCCCGCGATGCGGGGCTTTTTCGTATCTTTAGCCGTCCGGGCCGTGCCCGACCGTCGCCATCCATAGGGGCAGAGCATGAGCCATCCACCGCGTTCCCAGACCATGCGCGTGCTGATCGCCTTGTTCGTCGCGATTTTGGTGTGTGTGGCGGTGTTCGTGGCCTGGGCCGCCAAGGGCGTGATTCTGCTGTTGGCGGTCATGGCGATCGTACTGGCTGGCGCCATGGCGGGGCTGGGCGCCCTGGGCAAGCTGCTGCCGCTACCGAGCGCGATGCGCGCGCGCATGGCCAAACGTGAGGAGTTCGATCGGCGCTATCCCTCGCGCCGCTACCGCTGGCTGTTCTGGCTGGGCCTGGGCATGTCGCTGTGGAGGCTATGGCTCGCGCAGTCCAGCGGTCGCTACGCGTGGAGCGATTTCTGGGCGGGACTGGTGTTCATGGCGCTGGGCCTGATCGCGATACTGGTGTGGCGGATCAAACATCCGGAACTCGCGCGCGAGGTCTGATCCCCCATCTCGATGCTGGCAGCGCGCCGAATCGGTTCGTCGCATCATGCCTTGGGTCGGCTCGCATCTTTGCTAGGCTGGCGCCAGTCGATGGAGAGGGACAGCCATGCGTACACAGAGTGCGAAGCGCATGCGGGCGGCGAATCGCCTGCTGCTGGCCATTGCGGCGACCTGTTTTTCCTTGCCCGCGTCCGCGATCTGCCTGGCGGTGCCGTTGGAAGACGAATTGAAAGCGGCCAAGACCGTGTTTCTGGCGACGATCACCGAGTCCAAACTGGCGGGCCCGGTCAGCGGGCTCAAGGACGAGGACGGGTATCGCATCGATCATGCGTTCGTGGTGCGCAAGTCGTTCAAAGGCGATCCCGCATCCGTCAAGCGTGTCTATACGACCAGCTTGTATAACGACCCTGTCAGGAACACCGCCGTGCATATGGCGGAGCAGATCCATTTGTTTCCGGGCGAGAGCGTGCTGGTGATAAGCGCGGGCGAGGACGCGGTGCAGGTATCGCTGTGCGGGCCCGCCAAGCGGCGCGACGGCGTCGACCTCGATCGGGTCCGTGCCCTGCTGTCGACGAAGTAGGCCACCTCACGCTCGCAAGCCGACGCTCATGAACAACCCTTATCAAGCGCCTTCAACTCGCGTGCCGGCGACGCCGGGTGCGCAACGGCCGGCGTTGGTCGTGGTCGGTGTGGTCTGCGCGATTCTGACGGCGCTGATTCCCACCCTGGTCGTGCCCAGTTTCGGTCTGACGTTCAGCGCCTTCGGCGCCGACCTGCCGTGGCCTACGCTCTGGTTGTTGCGGGCCTATCCGGCGTTGTGGCTATTGCCCGTGATCGTGCTGGCGGTCTGGCGGTTCTGGCCCAGGCCGGACAGGCGCAGGTTGGCGGCGTTCTGGACGGGGCTGGCGATCCTTGTGGTGGGTCTTCCCGCGTGCATCGCGGCCTTGTACGCGCCGATCTTCATGCTGGCGCAAACGATCTGATCGGCGCTGGCGGATCGATCCGTCCCGCCATCCATGCTGTGCGTATCGGCGCAGCTTCGCGGCCCGCATGAATACCGCCTTCATGCGCATCGGCTAAGTTAGTACGCAGTTTTTGCAACAGGGGCGGGGATGGATCCGCAGCAGATCGTATTTCTACTGATCCTGGCCGCGGCGCTGGCGTTGTTCATCAGCGAGAAGCTGCGCGTGGACCTGGTGGCGATGCTGGCGATGCTGGCCTTGACGCTGACCGGCGTGTTGTCGCCCAAGGAAGCGCTGTCGGGTTTCGCCAGCGAACCGGCTATCATCGTCGCGGCGGTGTTCGTGCTGTCGGCGGGCCTGTCCGCGACCGGCATCACCGACCGCATCGGCGCGGCGATCGGGCGCGCGGCCGGCGGCAGCGAGGCGCGCGCGATCGCGGTGATCATGCCCGCGACCGCGGCGATGGCGGCGTTCTCGCACCATCTGATGGTCACGGCGATGATGCTGCCGATCCTGATGCGCCTCGCGCAGGAGCGCAAACTCGCGGCCTCGCGCCTGCTGATGCCGATGTCGCTGGCCGCGTCCTTGGGCACCACGCTGACCCTGATCAGCGCGCCGGCGTTCCTGCTCGCCAACGATCTGCTCGCGCGCAACGGCGCCGGGCGCATGGACCTGTTCGCGATCACCCCGATCGGCGCGATGCTGGTCGCGATCGGCGCGATCTACATGCTGGCCGGGCGCTGGCTGCTGCCCAAGCGCCAGGGCGAGAGCGGCAACGTCGAATACCTGAAGCTGGACCGCTACTACACCGAGTTGCTGGTGGACGAGGGTTCGCCCTGGAGCGGCAAGACCCTGGCCGCGTTCGACAAGGCCTTCCAGGGCCGGCTGCAGGTGGTGGATTGGCTGCGTCACGGCATCCGCCGCCGCGATCAGCGCGCGCAGGCGCCGCTGGCGGCGGGCGACGTGCTGCTGGTGCGCGCTTCGCCCGACGAAATCGCCTCGGTGCGCGACGAGCCCGGCCTGTCCCTGCACGCGGTGGTCAAGTACGGCGAGAAGCCGCGCGAGGACGGCAAGGCCGAAGCGCTGGGCGAGGAGCGGTTGGTGCAGGCGGTGGTCGCGCCGCGTTCGGAGTTCCTCGGCCGCAGCGTGTCGGAGATCGATTTTCTCAGCACGTTGGGCGTGGTCGTGGTCGGACTGTGGCGCAAGGAGGGCTGGCTGGGCGGCGAACTGTCCGAGCTGCGCCTGGAGGAGGGCGATCTGCTGGTGTTGTGGGGCGCGCAGGCGCGCCTGGAGCAACTGGCCACGCATCGCGCCTTCCTGATGCTGATGCCCTTCGACGCGCGCGGCAGCACGCGTCGGCGCGCGCCGCTGGCGCTGGGCATCATGGCCGCCTCGATCGCGCTGGCGGCCACCGAATCGCTGGCGCCGCAGATCGCGTTTCTGCTGGGCGCGGTGGCGATGGTGCTCACGCGCTGCGTGAGCATCGAGCGCGCCTACGAGGAAATCGACGTACGCATCTACGTGATGATCGCCGGCGTGATCCCGCTGGGCATCGCGATGGACAAGACCGGCACCGCCGATCTGATCGCGCAGCTGCTGGCCGCGCACGCGCAGGGCCTGCCGGTGCTGGGGCTGTTGTTGTTGATGTTCGCCGCCGCCGCGCTGCTGACCCAGATCCTGTCGGACGCGGCGACCACGGTGCTGCTGGCGCCGATCGCCTTGGCCCTGGCGCAGAGCCTGGGCCTGCCGCCGCTGCCGTTCGTGGTCTGCACCGCGATGGGCGCGGTGGCCTCGTTCCTGACCCCGATCGGCCACCACGGCAATCTGTTGATCCTCAATCCCGGCCAGTACACCTTCGGCGATTTCCTGCGCGTGGGCATGCCGCTGACCAGCCTGATCGGCCTGACCGTGGCCTGGATGGCGCGCTGGCTGTGGCTGGGCGGGCCGCTGCTGCCTTTCGCCTGAGCGCGCGAACTCAGGTCGGCAGCGCGCCGGCCTCGTACTGCAGGGCGTAGTCCGCGCTCGGCGGGATCGGCTTGATCACGTCGATCAGCACGCCATTGGGGTCGGCGGTGATGAAGTGGCGCTGGCCGAATTCCTCGTCGCGCAGCGAGCGCAGGATGGGCAGGCCGGCGGCTCGCAGACGATCGTGCACGGCGTCGACGTCCTCGACCTCGAAGTTCAGCAGCAGGCCGCCAGCGCGGCCGCGAGCGACCGCCGGGATCGTTTCGTGGCTGCCGTCGAGCACGGCCAGATTGACCGTCGGGTCGCCGTCCAGTTGCAGGTGCACGTACCAGTCGGCGCTGAACAGGGCGACGAAGCCGAAGTGCTGGCGGTAGAAGGCGGCGGTGGCGGCGACGTCGTCGGTCATGAGCACGGGGTAGTAGCTGGTCACTTTCACGGTCGGCTCCTGGGGAATAACATACAGGCTGTATGCAATCGTCAAATTAACATACAGGCTGAATGTATTTCAATGAGTGCCCACCGCAGCAATCGCGAACGCACCGATGCCACCCGCCTGGCCCTGCTCGAGGCCGCGCGCGGCCTGTTCGTGGAGCGGGGCTACGCGGACACCTCGACCCCGGACATCTGCGCGGCCGCCGGCATCACCCGCGGCGCGCTCTATCACCACTACGCCGATAAGCGCGATCTGTTCCGCCACGTGCTGGCGCGCGAGGCCGAGGCGGTGGCGGCCGACATCGAGGCCGCGGCGCCGACGCTCGCCGATCCGCGCGCGGCCCTGCTGGCCGGCAGCCAGGCCTACCTCGCCGCGATGGCGGTACCCGGCCGGACCCGCTTGCTGTTGATCGACGGCCCGGCGGTGCTGGGCATGGCCGAGCTGACCGCGTTGGACGACGCACACGCCGCGCGCACGCTGCGCGAGGGACTGGCTGCGGCGATGGCGCGCGCACCGTCCGAGATCGATGCGTATGCGCGCTTGCTCTCGGCGGCGTTCGATCGCGCGGCTTTGGAGGTCGACGCCGGTGCGGATGCGCAGGCGATGCGCGCGGCGATGCAGGACTTGCTGACGCGCGCGATCGCCTGAGCGCCCGTTCAAACCACGACGAACGGCGTCGGCACGTAGGAGGCCAGGTCGGCGCGGATGCCGAGCTCACGCATGAACTGTGCGGGGTCGAAGCCGGCTTCGGCATAGTGCCGCTGCATCGCGGCCTTGGCTGCGGCTAACGCTTCGGCGCTTTCCCATTCGACCAGGGTCGC
Organism: Lysobacter sp. Root604; assembly: GCF_001427505.1. Lineage (NCBI taxonomy): Bacteria > Pseudomonadati > Pseudomonadota > Gammaproteobacteria > Lysobacterales > Lysobacteraceae > Lysobacter > Lysobacter sp. Root604. The sequence goes on from NZ_LMGS01000001.1 coordinate 259,669, forward strand.
GACGTCGTACTCGCCGCTGGGCCCGGTCCGGCTCAATACCAGGTTCTGCTTGCAGCCCGGCAGGGCGTCCAGAGCTTGCTGTGTGTAGCGCAGGCGTTCGATGAAGGCGGGCATCGCCGCGGCGGGCACGACGAAATGATCCAGGCGATAGACCGGGGAGGCGGGCAGGGACATGCGCGATCCTTGACGTGGGGTGTCGGCCGCTACGGCCGGGCAGGCGCGCAGTCTGCGACCTCAAGCGAAGTTGAGGTCAACAGGCGGTGCGTCGCAGCGGATGCGCGCTTGAGGATTTAGGCTGTGGCGATGGCGTTCCTGTCCACCGGCGATCCCGATGTCACCCACAGTGCCAGCGCGGGGCGTTGCTATCTGTACGTGCTGCCTTGCGCGTACGAGGACCTGCTCAAGCTGGGCTTCTCGCGCAGCCCGTTGCGCCGCCTGGGCGAGCTGCAGACCCGCTACTACGAAACCTTCGATCTGGAGCGCGCGTTCCTGGTCGAAACCGAAACCGTGCGCGACGCGCGCGACCTCGAACTCAGCCTGCGGCATGCCCTGCGCGAACACCAGGCGCCGGCGCCGCTGCTGATCCGGCGCGAGGCCGCCGGCCACACCGAGTGGTACCGCGGCGCCTACGCATCGCTGCGCGCGCAGGCCGATGCGCTGGGCGAGCGCGGCTATCGCCTGCATGTGCCCTTGCGCGCATGGCTGGCGCAGGATCTGTTGGCGCATTCCGATGCGTTCTACGCCTGGGCTGCGAGCGTGTTGGACGCCCTGGGCGGCGATCCCGGGCAACTGGATGCGCCGGCCCTCGCGGGCTTGCGCGCCAAGGTGCTGGACACTCTGGACGCCTATCCGGCCTTGGGCCTCGCCCTGGATGGACGCCTGCCCGAATCCTTGTACGACTGGCACCGCGCGCGCCGCGGCTGAGCGCGTCTAGGCCTGCTCGGACAACCGTGCGGCCTGCCGGCGCAGATAGTCGCGCTCCGGAATGCTGGCCGTGCGCACGGCCGCGCCGCGGTAGCAGGCGATCGCGGCCTCGCGCTCGCCGGCGCGTTCGTGCAGGTGCGCGCGCACCGCATCTAGGCGGTAATGACCGGCCAGGCGCGGGTCGGCGTCGAGCTCGCGCAGCCGCGCCAGGCCGTACGCGGGGCCGTGGACCATGGCGGCGGCGATGGCGTGGTTGAGCGCGACCATGGGGTTGTCCGACATCCGCTGCAACAAGCCGTACAAGGCCAGGATCTGCGCCCAGTCGGTGTCCTCGTAGCGTTGCGCTTCGTCGTGCACGGCAGCGATCGCCGCCTGCAGTTGATAGGGGCCGACCGCGCCGCGCGACAGGGTGCGGCTGATCAGCGCCACGCCCTCGGCGATCGCGCGCCGGTTCCAGCGCGTGCGGTCCTGCGCCTCCAGCGGTATCAGTTCGCCGTCGGGCCCGCTGCGGGCTTCGCGGCGCGCGTCGGTGAGCAGCATCAGCGCGAGCAGGCCCGCCGCTTCGCCGTCCTGCGGCAGGCCGCGTTGGACCTCGCGCGCGAGCCGGATCGCTTCCTGGGCCAGATCCTCGCGCTGCAGGCGCTCGCCGGCGCTGCTGACGTAGCCTTCGTTGAAGATCAGGTACAGCACGTGCAGCACGCTGGCCAGGCGTTCGCCGCGTTCGCGCGGATCGGGAATCTCGAACGACACGCCGGAGTCGCGGATGCGCTGCTTGGCGCGGCTGATGCGCTGGGCCATGGTCGCCTCCGGTACCAGGAAGGCGTTGGCGATCTCGGCCGTGCTCAGGCCGCCGACCGCGCGCAGGGTCAAGGCGATCGCCGATGGCGGCGTCAGCGCGGGATGGCAGCACATGAACAACAGGATCAGCGCATCGTCGTGGCCGACGTCGGCGGCGTCGGGCGCGGGCGCCAGCCATTCGTCGTCCGGCGTTTGCCGCAGCGCCTCGGCCTCGCGCCGTCGGCGCGCGAGTTCGCTGCGGATATGGTCGGTCATGCGCCGCGCCGCGACCTGGATCAACCAGGCGCGCGGATGCTCGGGCGCGCCCTGCTGCGGCCATTGCGTGGCCGCGGCCAGCAGCGCCTCCTGCACCGCGTCCTCGGCCGCGGCGAAGTCGCCGTAGCGGCGCACCACCGCGCCTAGCACCTGCGGCGCGAGGCTGCGCAGCAAGTGTTCGGCGGGGGCGTTGGACACGGGGTTTACGAGGCCTCGCACGCCGAATGGTCCATGACCTGGCGCACCTCGACCGGCAGGTTCAGCGCCGCGCCGCCGGGACCGGGGCCGGCCGACCAGCGCGCGGCAATCTCGTAGGCGCGCTGGGCGCTGTCGACGTCGACGATCAGATAGCCGGCCAGGAATTCCTTGGACTCCGGGAACGGGCCGTCGGTGACCGCCGGGCTGCCGTCGGCGCGCGCGTGCACCATCGTCGCCGCTTCCGGGCCGGTCAGGCCCTGGACCTGGACGAATTCGCCGGCTTCGACCAGGTCGTGGTTCATGCGCCGCAGGTACTCCATATGCGTGTTCACGTCCTGCTCGGGCCACAGCTCCATCCGCGACACTTTCCAGGCGGCGTTCGGGAAGGTCATCATCAGCATGTACTTCATGGCTAGGTTCCTGTCGTTGGCGGCGCCCGGAATGGGCGCTGGCATGAAGTAGTCGGAGCAGGGGGCGGCTGCTCTACATGCCGGCGAAAAATAATCTCGGCCATCTTAGGGGGCGGCCGGGTCGCGTTCACGTGGACCGTTCGGGGGCGTTACTAGGGATGGGGACTCAGGCCGGACCACGGCCGGCCCCACCGGCGTCGGCGCCTTGCGCAGGCGGCCGTTCCCGCTCCCACAGGCGGAGCCCAACGCGAGAGGTGCCACATGCCCGTACTCGGCGCAGTAACGTTCACCCTGAAGTCCGGCAAAGTCTGCGGCCCGTACAACGCGACCCGCGAAGTCGCCGACAACTACGTCGACGTGACCAAGGGCGGCAAGGACTATCCGACGCCGCTGGATTTCAACAAGTTCAAGACCGTGGCCTCGCTCACGTTCAAACCCGGCGTCGGTGGCGCCACCACCTGGACCAGTTGGACTTACTTCAACAACGGCCAGTGGGCGGTGGACCGCTTCACCAACCTGGCCTGAGCCGGCCCGATTCGCGCGCCGGCGCGGGCGCCGCCCGCTATGCTGCGGTTCCCTCATCGCAGGCGAACCGCAGCCGCATGAATCTGGCGCTCTTCGATTTCGACGGCACCATCACCGATCGCGAACTGTTCGCCGATTTCGTCGCGCGCGCGGTGCCGCCGCAACGCTTGCGCCTGGGGCGCTGGCTGTTCGCGCCGATGGTGTTGGGCTACAAGCTGGGCCTGGTGTCGGGCAGCACGATCCGCGCGCGAGTGGCGCGGTTCGGCTTCCAGGGCTTGGACGCCGCGCAGGCCGAACAGGCTGGGCGCCGCTTCGCCGACGAAGTGCTGCCCGGCGCGATCCGGCCCGGTGCCCTGCAACGCATCGCCTGGCATCGCGAGCAGGGCGATACCGTGGTGGTGGTCTCCGGCGCCTTCGACCTGTATCTGCGCCCTTGGTGCGAACGTCACGGCCTGGACCTGCTCTGCTCCAGTCTGGAAGTCGAACACGGCGTACTGACCGGCCGCTACCGCGGCGCGCAATGCGTGGGTCCGGAAAAGCCGCGCTGCGTCGGCGAGCGCTACGACCTGTCGTCTTACGCGCAGATCTACGCTTACGGCGATACGCGCGAAGACCTGGACATGCTGGCGCTCGCGCATCGGCGCTGGTACCGCTGGCAGGAAATGGCCTGAGCGGCGGCGCCCCGGTCTTGCCGGGACGCCGCGCGGGCGCTCACACCGCATCCCACAAGCGCAGGGCTTCCTCGGCGACCACGTCCGGGCGTTCCTCCGGCCAGAACAGCTTGCTGCCCTCCAGGCGGCGGGTGCCCTGGTAGCGGCCGAAGCTGCGTTCCAGGTGCTCGGCGCCGGCCGGCGAGAAAATCGTGTCGCCCATACCCCAGACCACCCGCACCGGCGCGGTGCTGCGCTTGAGCGATGCGCCCACGCCTTCGAGCACGTTATGGTCCAGCGCGACCGCGTAGGCGTGCACGCGCGCCTTGCTCTGCGCCGAGGCCAGCAACGGCGAGAAATAGGTGTCGATGGCTTCGTCGCTGGGGTTGGAGGGGTCCAGGTAGCACATGCCGCCGATGCCCTCGGACGAGCGCGCCAGACGGTGGTCGGCATGCCAGGGCGCCAGCCACTGGTCGACGAACTTGCCTTCGCGCGACAGCGCGATCACCGGCAGCATGGCCGCGGGCGGGCATTCGATCTCGGTGTCGCAGTTGGTCAGCAGCAGCGAACGCACGCGTTCGGGATGGCGCGCCAGCAGCAACTGCGCGACCGCGCCGCCGCTGTCGCTGGCGATCACGTCGGCGCGTTCGATCGACAGGCGATCCATCAACGCCAGCAACATCTCGACCTGGGCGTCCGGAGCCACGCTCTGGCCGTCGGCGACTTCGGTATGGCCCAGGCCCATGAAGTCCGGCGCCACGCAGCGGCGGTAGGGCGCCAGGCGTTCGATCGCGCCGCGCCATTGGAAGCTGTTGAGCGGAAAGCCGTGCAGGAACAGCGCGGCCGCGCCGCGACCGCGTTCGACATAGGCGATGCGGCCGTAGCGGGTGCGCGCATAGCGGCGCGCGGCCTTGAACGCGGCGGCGTTCAAGGGGCCGGTCGCAGAGGGCGCGGCCTCGGCTAGACCGAAGCCGGTGGCGAGGGCGCCGGCGGCGAGTGCGCCGGTGGAGAGAGCGAGAAAGCGCCTGCGGTTCATGGGGTAGCTCCGTCGAAGGACCGTCCTTCGTTGGCGCAAATGATTGGTGCTGGAGGTCATGCCCTCAATGTCGTCGCAGGTCATGCTTCCATGACCTGGCAGGTCATGGTTTTCGCTACCGGGCGTCGTAAGATGCAGGCGATGGATACAGCCGTCGCACGCCTCACCCCGTCCGCCGCGCCGACCCAGGTCGGCGCCCTGCTGCGCGAATGGCGAGCGGCGCGGCGCTTGAGCCAGTTGGACCTGGCTTTGGACGCGGGCCTGTCGGCGCGCCACCTCAGTTGCGTCGAGACCGGCAAGGCCCAGGCCAGCCGCGAGGTGATCGCACGGCTGGCCGATGCGCTGGAGATGCCGCTGCGCGAGCGCAATGCGCTGCTGGTCGCGGCCGGCTACGCGCCCAAGTACCCGGAGACCGCGCTCAACACGCCCGAGCTGTCGCAGGTACGGCGCGCGATCGAGTTCATCCTGGCCCAGCAGGAGCCGTACCCGGCCTTCGTGCTCAACCGGCGCTGGGACGTGCTGATGGCCAACGCCGCCGCGATGCGCGTGAACGCCTACGTGATGCGCGGCAAGCCCAGCGCGCACGCCAACATGATCCGGCAGTTCTTCGATCCCGAAGACCTGCGCCCGGCGGTGGCGAATTGGGAGGAGGTGGCCGGCGACCTGATCCGCCATCTGCACGACGAGGTGGCGGCCGCGCCCGGCGATGCCGCCGCGCGCGCCCTGTTGGACGAAGTGCTGGCCTATCCGGGCGTACCCGCGCGCTGGCGCCATCGCGACCTCGGTGCGACCCCGACGCCGCTGCTGACCACGGTGCTGCGCCGCGACGAACACCTGCTGCGGTTCTTCTCCACCATCACCACTTTCGGCACGCCGCGCGACGTCACCATCGACGAGTTGCACATCGAGTGCTGCTTCCCGGTCGACGACGCCACCGCCGAGCTGTGCCGGGCGCTCGCGCGCGACGCGGGCGGCTAACGGAGCGGCGCGTGGATCGTACGGCGTCCCTAGGCGGCGAACTGCGCGATCCGATGGCGCCGCCGAGCTCGATCGGCAGTGCTTTGCAGGCCACGCCGATGTCGCCGTACTGGCTGCCGGTGCTGGTCGGCCTGCCCTTGATGGCATGCACCGTGCTGATGGCCTTGCCGGTATTCGGAAGCGAGCAGGCGATGTATTTCTGGGGCGCTTTCCTGCTCTGCAATCTGTTCTGGATGTGGCCGCTGACCACGATTCAGGACACGATGCGCCGCAGCGGCTCGGCCAAGTGGGCGATGGCGCTGGTGCTGCTGGTGGTCACGTACCTGATGTCGGTGGGCAACAACCTGGCCTGCGCTGCGATCTCGCGCGCGCGCGGCTGGCCGCCGGACTATCCGCTGGACTGGCGCGTGCTGCTCACCGGCTGCGACATCTGCTGGCTGGTGATGATCGCCTACTGCATGGTGCATGCGGGCACGGCCTACTACAGCGAGTTGCAGGAGACCAAGGCGCGCAACCGCCAGGCGCTGGCCTTGACCCGCGAGGCCGAGTTGCGCGCGCTGCGCTATCAGCTGCACCCGCATTTCCTGTTCAACACCCTCAACGCGATCTCCAGCCTGGTGGCCGAGGACCGCAGCGGCGACGCGCGTCAGATGATCGCGCGCCTGGCCGAGTTCCTGCGCGCCACCCTGGAAAGCGGCGACCGCCACGAGGTCGCGTTGGCCGAGGAGCTGGCGCTCACCGAGACCTATCTGGAGATCGAGCGCGCGCGCCTGGGTGCGCGCCTGCGCCTGCGTTGGAGCGTCGGCCCGGACACCCTGCGCGCGCGCGTGCCGGCGCTGCTGCTGCAGCCGCTGGTGGAGAACGCGATCCGTCACGGCATCGCCCCGCGCACCGCGCCGGGCCAGCTCGAGATCCGGATCGAGCGCGACGGCGACCGCCTGCACCTGCACGTGGGCAACGACGGCGCCGGCGAGACCCGGCCGTTCCAGTCCGGCCGTGGCGTCGCCCCGCTGGGGCTGCGCAACATCATCGAACGCCTGCGCGCGCTGTACCCGCAGGCGCATTCCTTCGCCGCCGGCGGACGCGCCGACGGCGGCTACGAAGTGCGGCTGTCGCTGCCGTTCCGGGAAGCCGGGGCGGCCACCGTAGCCGGCTGAACGCGGCCCGCCGCAGTCGCGCCCAGGGCCGAGACGGGACGGCACCGGCGGCCGGCGCACCCGCGTTTCGTCCCGCCGCACGCGCCTACCGCTTCGTCGCAAGAGCGCGTGCGCACGCTGGCCGCGTGCCGCGCGCTGAGGCCCAATAGAGCCTCGCTCGAACCGGCATCGCCGTTCCGTCACGCGTCCACGGCGCGTCGGCGCCGTTTCGAGCGCCTATTGCGTTGCCAAGGACGGCGACTCTTTACTGCCGCTCCGCCGGCCTGCGCGCCGGCACACGAACGGCACATCGGGCTTGGTCGCGGGCGACATACGCTGGAGAATCGGCTTGCCGCTACGTAACGACCTGCCGAACCCGACATGACCACCCCCGCCGCGATACCGGATTCAAGCGCCGAGCCGGCCTCGGCCGATACGCCGGCGCAGGAGTCGCCCGGTTCGGGACGGCTGTGGCTGTCTCTGTTGGCGCGCCTGCTGTTGGGCGTGTGCACCCTGCTGATCGCGCTGCCGTCGCTGGACGACCCGCACGAGACCGCCTACTGGGCCACCTTCCTGCTCGCCAATCTGATCTGGATGTCGCCGCTGACCGCGATCCAGCACCTGTTCTGGCGGCGCGGGATCTCCAAGTGGACGATGGTGATCGCGTTGCTGGCGATCACCTACGTGATGTCGGTGCTGAGCAACCTGGCCGCGCACTGGATCGCCAATACCCAGGGCTCGGAATTCCGCGATCCGACCAACTGGACCTTGATCTTCGGCGGCGTCGGCGGCTGCTGGCTGGTGCTGATCGCGTACTGCGCGATCCAGTCGGTGATCACCTATTACGCCGATCTGCAGGACGCGCGCGAGCGCAACCGCCAGGCCCTGGTGCTGGCGCAGGACGCCGAACTGCGCGCGCTGCGCTACCAGATCAACCCGCACTTCCTGTTCAACACCCTCAACGCGATTTCGGCCCTGGTCGCCGAGGACCGCAATCGCGAAGCGCAACAGATGATCACGCGCCTGGCCGGCTTCCTGCGGGTGACCCTGGACGGCGCCGAGGGCCACGAGGTCGCGCTGGCCGACGAGTTGGCGCTGACCGATACCTATCTGGAAATCGAGCGCGCGCGCCTGGGCCAGCGCCTGCGTCTGAAATGGAACATCGGCCCGGACACCCTGCGCGCGCGGGTGCCGGTGCTGCTGCTGCAGCCGCTGGTCGAGAACGCGATCCGTCACGGCATCGCCCAGCGCAGCGAGCCGGGCCGCCTGGACATCCGGATCGAACGCGAGGGCGACCGCCTGCACCTGCACGTGGGCAACGACGGCGCGCCCGCGCCCGCGGCCTCGGGAGAGGAATCGCGCCGCGCCGGCGCGATCGGTCTGCGCAACATCGCCGAACGCCTGCAGGCGCTGTACCCGGATGCCCATAGCTTCGCCGCCGGTGCGCGCGCCGACGGCGGTTACGAGGTGCGCATGTCGCTGCCGTTCAACGAGGCACCGGCGGCGCTGGTGGTCAAGGAGACTGAAGCATGATGCGAGTAGCGGTAATCGACGACGAACCCCTGGCCCGCAGCGGTGTGATCGCCCGCTTGGCGACGCAGCCGGACATGCAGGTGGTGGGCGAGTTCGCCGACGGCACCTCGGCCCTGGCCGGCATCGTGGCGCTGGCGCCGGACCTGGTGTTCATCGACGTGCAGATGCCGGGCATGACCGGCCTGGAAGCCCTGGCGGCGCTGTCGCCGGAGCAGCGGCCGTTGGCGGTGTTGTTGACCGCCTACGAGAACTTCGCCGTGCGCGCGTTCGAGCTGCACGCGATCGACTACCTGCTCAAGCCGATCGACGACGAGCGTTTCGCCGAAGCGTTGGAACGCGCGCGCCAGGCCCATCCCTATCGGCGCGCCGGCACCCAGCCGCCGGGCACGCTGGCCGCGCCCAGCGCGCACCACGACGACGACGAGAGCAACTGGCTGACCCGTTTCGTGGTGCGCGTGGGCCGGCGTGTGGCCTTCGTCGAAGCCTCCGAGGTCGAATGGATCCAGGCCGACGGCGACTACGCGACCCTGCACGTGGGCGATCGCGGCTATCTGCTGCGCGAATCGATGGGGCGCTTGTCGCGCCGGCTCGATCCGGCCCAGTTCGTGCGGGTGCACCGATCCACCATCGTGCGGGTGGACTGCGTGGCCGAACTGCAGCCGCTGTCCAACCGCGACGCGATGCTGCGCTTGCGCGACGGCACCCCGGTGCGCGCCAGCCGCACCTACATCGAGCCGCTGCAGGCGCGCCTGCGCGGCCGCGCGGGCTTCGTCGGCTAAGCGACCCGCGGCGCACTGCAACCGCGCGCGCCGCGGCGGTATCTCCGGTTCCGACCTTGGCGCTCGCGCCAAGCCTGGGAGCGGGCCGCATCGGCGGCCCGGCGCCCGTTCGCACCGGAGCCGCGCATGAAATCCTGGATTCTGAGCTTGGTCCTGCTATGGCCCGCGGCGAGCGCCGGGCAAGCGCAGGCCGTCGCCCCCACCCTCGACGCCTTCGTCGCCGACTACGCCCGCACCCACGACTTCAGCGGCACCGTGCTGGTCGCGCGCGACGGCAAGGCCGAGTACCTGGCCAGTTTCGGCCTGGCCAATCTGCCGTTCCGCGTGCCCAACACCCCGCGCACGCGCTACAAGATCGCCTCGATCACCAAGACCTTCACCGCGGTGCTGATCCTGCAGCTGCGCGATCAGGGCCGGCTCGATCTGGAGCGCAGCATCGCCGCCTATCTGCCCGATTACGCGGGCGAGGGCGCGCATGGCGTTCGCCTGCGGCAACTGCTCAACCACACGTCGGGCCTGACCAATCTGGACGCGGTCAAGGACGCCCAGACCGCGATCCGCGACGGACTGCCCGTGTACCAACTTCCGCACAGCAGCGATGCGCTGTTGTCGCGGTACTGCGCGGGCAAGTTGGTGGCCGCGCCCGGCACCGTCTTCGACTACAACAACTGCGACTACATCGTGCTCGGCAAAATCGTCGAGCGCGTAACCGGGCAAAGCTACGAGCAGGCGCTGCGCGAACGCATCCTGCAGCCGCTGGGCCTGGCCGACACCGGGCTGCTGCGCCAGGACCGCATCGTCGAGCGCCTGGCCGATACCTACTTCGGACGCGACGGGGCGGGCGCGATGACGCCGGATCTGCCCGCCTATCCGGAGAACTGGTACGCGGCCGGTGCCATGTACTCCAGCGCGCAGGACCTGGCGACGTTCGCCGACGCGCTGTACGGCGGCCGCCTGCTCAGCGCCGATTCGCTGCAGCGCATGCTGCGTCCGGGCCTGGACGACTACGGCTATGGCCTGTGGAGCTATGAGATGAAGATCGGCGGCCGCAAACTATGGGTGGCCAAGCGCCCGGGCCAGATCATGGGCGCGCGCAGCCAGCTGTTGCGCGTGATCGAGCCGCGCATCAGCGTGGTGCTACTGAGCAACGCCGGCAGCGCCGATCTCGACGAATTCGTCGCCGAGATCGCCCGCCGCGCGGGCGCGCAGGCGCTGTCGCATTGAAGCGGCCGGGCGCGTGTGCGCGCAGCCGCGCGCCCGAAGGTTTCCTCTTGGAACTTGCGTGCGCGCGGCACGTCGCGGATCGGATGCCTAGTGCACGCGACCTTCCCGAGCATGCGCGGCTCTCCTGCTGCGTGCGTCGGCGCGAAAGGGCGGGGACGCAGGGCGACCCGCGATCAGCGGCGGCGCGCGTACAGCCAGCCGCCGATCAAACAGCTGGGCAGGCCGGTCAGCGCGACCAGGATCGCGTACCAGGCCGGCCCGAACTCGGGGCCGCGGCCCCAGGTCGCGACCACGCCGACGATGCCGAACACGGTACCGATCAGGCCCAGCGCCCAGACGTGCGCCATCGGCCGGTACGGTGCGAGGCGCGCGCACAAGTAGCCGCCGAGCACGGTGTAGACCGCGCGATAGCCCAGTGCGAGCAGCCACAGGCCGGCGCTCATCGGCTGGAACCAGGCCGGAAACACGCCGCTGGCGTGCAGGATCACGTCGGTGACGGTGGACAGCAGCATCACCGAGAGCAGGCCCAGCAGCACCGCGACGATGCTGCGGCCGGTGCGTCGCTGGGGAACGGCGGGATGGATGGTTTGAGCGTTCATGGCAGGACCTTCGCGCTGTGCGCGCTGGATTGCGGCGGGAGGACGCGGGCGCTGCGCGCCCGCGCGTGGGATCACGGTGCGGTCGCGGCGGCGCCGGCCAGGAAGGCGTCGAGCTGGTCGTAGCCGGCGGCGATGCCCTGTTCCATGTTGCTGGCGAGCGCGCCGTCGCGCGCTTCGCGCGAGGCATAGACCACGGTGGTGACCAGGGTGGTCTTGCCGTCGCGTTCGCTCAGCACCGCGGTGCCCACGGTTTCGCCGCCGGTCCAGTCCATGTCGAAGCGTTCGCTGCGCACGATGCGTTGCGGACGCTCGATCTCGCGGTGCACGCCGCCCATGCCCATCTCCACGCCTTCCGGCCCGCTCCAGACGTAGCGGTAGGCGCCGCCCACGCGCAGGTCGACCTCGCAGACGGTCAGGGTCCAGCCGTCCGGGCCGTGGAACCAGCGCTTGAGCAGTTCGGGTTTGGTCAGGGCGTCGAACACCAGTTCGCGCGGCGCATCGAACGCGCGCGTGATCACGATGTCGCGTTCGCCGGGGGCGGTGACGGAGAGGGCGTTGTGGGCGTGCATGGGCGTAACTCCTTAGCGTGAGCGTTTCTTGGTGGGTTTGGGCGCCTGCTCGGCCTGCAATTGGACGAGCAGCGCATCGAGGCGCTGATAGTTCTGTTCCCAGATCCGGCGGTAGTGCTCGAGCCAGACGTTGGCCTCGGCCAAGGGCTGCGCTTCGATCCGGCAGGGGCGGCGCTGCGCATCGCGGCCGCGGGTGATGAGGCCGGCGTGTTCGAGCACCTTGAGGTGCTTGGAGATCGCCGGCTGGCTCATCGCGAACGGCTCGGCCAGTTCGGTCACCGTGGCTTCGCCGCTGGCGAGGCGGGCCAGGATCGCCCGTCGCGTGGGGTCGGCCAGGGCGGCGAAGGTGGCGTCGAGACGCTGGGTCTGCATTTATATAACCTAGAAGTTATGTAACTTGAAGGTTATATACATCCGCGCAGGTCAGGCGTCAAGTGCCGATTTTGCGAATTCGCGTGAGCGGGGCGCGGCGCGCGGGCGCCGTATCGCCTCAGGCGCGCGGGTCGGGCGCGCGCAGGCGCCGCGCCAGGTACCAGGCCGCGATGCCGATCGGCGGGTAGATCGCCAGGGTCGCCAGGCGCTGCAGCAGACCGGTACAGGCGCGGGTGTCCAGTCCGGTCCAGTGCGCCATGAACGGGATCAGGGCGAGGATCCACAGATTGGTCGCCAGCAGATAGCGCTTGATCGCGCCGCTGCGCTCCAGCGACCACAGCGCCAGGATCATGAAGGAGGGAAACAGCAGGATGCCGATCATCAGCGGCCCCGAGCCATGACGCGGGTGCGGCAGCGGGAAATACGCGGCCTTGATCGAGACCACGGCATTGATGAGCAGAGCCAGGGTCACCAGCGCGATCGCCAGCGGCGGGCGACCGAGCCGGCGCAGCGCCGCGGCGATACCGGCCGCGCCGATCAGGGTGGCGATGCCGGTCAGCACCGCGCCGCTGTTGAAGATCCACGGCAGCGGCGCGCTGTCGGAACCCAGCGTGCTCGCGGCCTGGCGCAGGAAGCTGTAATCGGGAAAGAACGGCGCGGCGATCAGTTGGGTGGCGTAGTAGACGAAGGGCACCGCGATCGCGCAGGCGAGGGCGGCCCGCAGGCCTGGCCCGGGCCGCGATCGCGCGCTCATCGCGCCGCCTCGATGCTGGCGGCCAGCGCGGTGTCGGGCTGCGAGGATTTGCAATCGGGGCCGCTCGTGGCCGGATGCTCGTGCTGACCGACGCACAGGTCCAGCGCCATCGGCAGGCCGACGATCTCGCGGCTGTCGCCGACCTTCATGCTGAAGCGCTCGAACGCCAGCTCACGGCAGTCCGGTTGCCGCGGCGCGCACTCGCGCGCGAACAGCGCGTAGTGGCAGCGGCCGCTGTCGCTGGCGATGCATTCGAAACGTCCGATCCCGGCGTGCACGCGGGTGCGCGCATGCAGGGTGTCGTGGCCGTTGCTGGTGGCGCGCGCGATCAGGGTGCTGCCGCCGGTGTCGCAGCCGAGCAGGGCGAACAGGAAATAAGCCAGAGCGATCAGATTTCGCATGCGACACCTCGAAGAGTGGACGAGCGCCGCCGACACGCGACCGGGTCGCATGGGCGTTGCTGCGTTTGGGAACGGCGGGGCCTGGAACTACATGTGACGGAACAGCGCCATGAACGGCTGGCTCACGCTCAGCGTTTCCGGGCGTTGCTTGAGCCGTACCGTGCCGCGGCCGCTGTCGTCGCGCACGATCGCGGCGATCGCCTTCAGGTTGACGATGGTCGAGCGGTGGATCTGCTTGAACACGTTCGGGTCCAGCACGCCCAGCAGTTCGCGGATCGGCGTGCGCAGCAGCGCTTCGCCATCGGCGGTGACCACGGTGGTGTACTTGTGGTCGGCGCGGAAGTAGACCACGTCGTCGACCAGGATCAGGCGGGTTTCGCGGCCGGCGCTGGCGGTGATCCAGGTCAGCGGCGGCGCCTCGGGGCGCGGCATCTGGGCGCCCAGCTGGCGCAGCAGATCGGCGAGCGCGGCGCTGTCGCCGCCGCTGCCGGCCACGCGCGCCTGCAGGCGCTGCACCGTCGCGGCCAGGCGCTCCGGCGCGATCGGCTTGAGCAGGTAATCGATCGCGCCGCGTTCGAAAGCATCCACCGCGTACTGGTCGTAGGCGGTCACGAACACGATCCGGGTCTGCGGGCTGGCCTCGGCCGCGGCGGCCGCCACTTCCAGGCCGCTGAGCCCGGGCATGCGGATGTCGAGGAAGGCGACGTCGGGCTTGTGCTCGGCGATGGCCTCCAGCGCTTCGGCGCCGTCCTCGCAGGCGGCGGCGATGTCCAGCTCCGGCCAGGCCTGGGCCAGCAGATCCAGCAGGGCCTGGCGCAGCAGCGCTTCGTCTTCGGCGATGACGGCCTTAGCCATGACGTGCGTCTCGATCGAAAGCGGCGGGGACCGTGATGGTCGCGGCCACGCCGTTGGGGAAGTTGGCGACCACGGCCAGCGACGCGTCGGCGCCGTAGACCAGGCGCAGGCGTTCGCGCACGTTCTTCAGGCCGATGCCGGTGCCGCCGGGCTGGGCGCCGAAGCCTTCGCCGTCGTCGGCCACGGTCACCGCGACCGCGTGGCCGTCGCGGCGCGCGAGGATCCAGACCATGCCGCCGCCGCTGCGCGGTTCCAGACCGTGCTTGATCGCGTTCTCGACCAGGGTCTGCAGCATCATCGGCGGCAGCGGGGTCTGGCGCAGCGCGTCGGGTACCTCGATCTGCACGGCCAGGCGCGGGCCCATGCGGATGCGCAGGATCTCCAGATAGGCCTGCGCGCGTTCCAGCTCCTGGCCCAAGGTCGACAGCGCGTCTTCGGTGCGCGGCAGCGAGTGACGCAGGTACTGAATCAGATGGCCGAGCATCTCGTCGGCGCGCGCCGGATCGGTGCGGGTCAGGTACTGCGCGCTGGCCAGGGTGTTGTAGAGGAAGTGCGGTTCGACCTGCGCGTGCAACAGGCTGAGCTTGGCGACGGTGAGTTCCTTCTCGGTCACGGTCTGGGCGACTGCGGCCTGTTCGTTGCGGCGGCGCTCGGCGACGCGGCGCGCGATGGCGCGGGTGATCGCCTCGGCGTTCTCCAGATTGGTGCCGTCGTCGACCCGGAACCAGTCGCTCCAGGCACCGCTTTCGGGCTCGCAGACCAGGGTGACGCTGCCGCTGCCGTCGCGCGGGGCGACCAGGGCTAGGATTTGATTGCGCGGCACGCCGAACCAGTTGAGCGGGTTGTAGCGGCCGAGGGGTCGGCGGCCGTAGGTGTCGGGGCGACGCACCTTGGCGCGCACCTGCAAGCTGTCGCGTGCGCTTTCGATCTCCTCGCTGCGCGGCAGTTCGCGGATCGCGGCGTCGAGCAGGTCGAAGGCTTCGCCGGCCTCGAACGGCACCTCGATCTGGCGGCGCTGGCGATTGGCCAGGGCGCTGCCGTCGATGTGGCCGGCGATCAGGCGCACCCGCCGCAGATGCGAGAACGCGCCGGTGATCACGAACGCAGCGACGATCAGTCCGACCAGGAACACCGGCCAGGGATCGTTGTTGCCGTAGCTGCCGTCGACGCTGGGCAGCGCCGACCACGCCAGCGCCAGGATGAAGAACAGCACCGTCCAGGCGGCGATGATGCGGACTAGGAAGAACAAGCTCTTGATCACGGTGCGGCCCGGCTACGTTGTTGCAGGCAAGCATAGCGACGCCCCGCGCCGGGGCCAGCGGCGCGCGACGAAAGCGGGCGTGGGGCGACGAAACGGGGCGCCGCGGGTGCCGGGCGCCGCAGGCGCGCCGTTCGACGCGCCTGCGATGGAGCTGGGCGGCTCGTTACTTGCCGAGCACGTAGCGATCCTGCGGGTCCGGGCAGCTCTCGTCGCGCGGCGGGCAGGGCCACAACTTGCGCGGCAGGCTGTCGCGCACCTCGAAACGATCGCCGTTCCAGATCACGAAGCCGGCGTGGGCCTTCATGCCGCCCTGGAAGCCGCGCGTGTCCTTGGCCGGCAGCGGCCGCTCGGGGTCGGCTTCCACCACCCAGCGCAAGGTCGGCGCGACGGCGGCGCGGCTGTCGTCCAGCGCGATCGGATTGGCGCCCAGCGCGCGGTAGCGGTCCAGGCGTTCGCGGCCCAGGCTCAGCTCCGGCGCGCGCAAGCTGGCGGTGACATCGACCGGCGCCTTGCCCGCGGCGACGAGATAAGCGCGCAATCCGCTATCGGCGAACTCGGCCTGGGGCCGCGCGCAGGCGCGTCGCGCCGCCGCCAGATCCTCGGTCGACTCGGTCTGCACCGTGGCGACGCTGGCGCAGGGCATGCGCATCTGCACGAGATAGCCGGCGCTGCCGCGGCGGCGGCCCTCGAAGCTGCGCACCCACAGGCTGTAGCGGGCGCCGTTCTTGTCGGCGAGCAGGTACTCGGTGCGGTCGCCCGTGCCCGGGACGCTGCGCAGATAGACCTGCGCGGTCATCAGGCGGTGGCGCAACTGCTTGGGCAGCAGCACATCGCGGGTCGGCAGCGCGGCCACGAACGCGACGATGGCCTCCGGGGCCGCGGTGTAGCGGCCGTTCTGGATCACCGGCCCGCTGACCGGCGAGAACCCCGCCAGGCCGGTGCTGCCGGCCTTGCTCGTCGGCGCGGCGGCGCCGACGGTGGCGCACGCGCTCAACAGCGCGGCGGCGAGCAGGATTTTGGAACTGGGGGGCACAGGCGAACTCCTCTACGGTTACTGGTGCGCGCGCCGCGGCGCTTCCTGCTGCTGCGTGCGTTGCGGATCTTCCAGGGCCGGCGCGGGCGCCGCCGGCTGGTTGCGATTGATCGTGTCCAGGCGGTTGAGGCTGGCCTCCGGCGTGGCATGGGTGGCGACGTCCGCCGACACCGCCACGCGCGCGGCCGCCGGATCGCCGGGCCGGCCCTGGACCATGAACAAAGTCTCGCCGGCGGCGCGCGTGGCGGTGGCGTTGTTGGTGGCGATGGCGCTGATGTCGGACAGATGGGCCTGCTTGGCCTCGGCCAGCAGATGCAGATTCACGCCTTCGTTGTTGCGGTCGTAGGGCGGGCCCAGCGCGCGCACGTGCCCGTCGATCTGGGTGTACAGGCGGTGGTCGGCGTGGCCGGGATCGCGCGGATCGGACGCGGCGCGGCCCTGGCCGTTCGGGGCTTGCTCGGCGGGCGCCTGCGCGCGCTCCTGCTGCTGGCCCGGCGCGACCGAGGTCAACACGTACTGCCAGCGGGTCTGGTCCGGATTGGCGCGCACCGTGTCGATGAAGGCGGTGTGCTCGCCGCCGCCGATGGTCTGGCAACCGGCGGAGTCGGTGTTGGTGTTGCTGCCGCGATGGATCTTGAACGAGTTGTTGAGATCCTGGACGCCGTTCACGTCGCGCGAGTCGAACCAGCCGTCGGCGTTGGTGTCGCGCTCGACCATGTTGGCGCCGTTGCGCACCGCCTCGTCGGAGGGACGCAGCGAGAACTCG
Organism: Lysobacter sp. Root604; assembly: GCF_001427505.1. Classification (NCBI taxonomy): domain Bacteria; kingdom Pseudomonadati; phylum Pseudomonadota; class Gammaproteobacteria; order Lysobacterales; family Lysobacteraceae; genus Lysobacter; species Lysobacter sp. Root604. Next base: position 276,725 of record NZ_LMGS01000001.1, read on the forward strand.
CGGCCGCTGCGGGTGTGGCCGTTGCTGGCATGCTCGGTGCGCACCATCTCGACCGTGCCCTCGGCCAGACGGCCGATGTCGCGCACGCGGTCGCCGTTGACGTCGTCGCCCTCGATCTTGCGCGTGCGCACATCCTCGTAGCCGGGCGAGGCCGCCAGCCGCGGCGCCTGGCGCTGGGTATCGGCGTAGATGCGGTTGCCGTCGCTGCCGGCGTGGTGGTCGTACTGCGCGGTGGGTTCGGTGGTGGCGTGGTTGAACTCGCGCGCGTGGCGGCCGCCGTCGGCGTCTTTCCAGACCACGACCAGGCGGTCGTTGAACTCGCCGCGTCCGTTATTGTCGAGGGTGGAGTTTTCGTTGCGCATGCCCAGGATCACGCGGTCCTGCGTGCCCAGGGCGTCGCGCGCGGCCTGGGTGCCGCGCGCGCCGATCACGCTGGCGTAGACGTCGTACTGCTGCGCCTGCGACAGGTTCTGGGTTTCGGCGTCGGTCGGGAAGCGCGGCGCCGCGGTCGCGCCGCGCAGGCGGTCCAGGGTCGGATTGAGTGCGGTCGCGTCCTCGGCCGAGAGCGCGTTCGGCGCACGCAACGCGGTCAGGTGCTCCTGGCCGCGCACGGCGACGTAACGGTCCAATGCCTCCTGCACCACCGCGTCCTGGTTCAGACGCAGCGCGTCCAGACGGGCGGCGGCTTCGCGGTTCTGACCGCGGTTGAGCATGCCGACAACTTCGTCGGCCGAGGCGTTGATATCGAGTTCGGGCATGGGGAATTCCTTTTCCGATTGAGCGGGCGTAGCAGGTCGTGACGGGTTCGCGTGAAGACGCCCCGTGCCGTTCGGAGGCGTTTCGGGGCGAGGTTAGCACTGGTGCGTGTCGCGAGGCAGTGCGGGCGTGGCCCGCCTGCTCGCGTCGATCGCCTACCCAAGTACGTCGCGCCGGCCAGGCCGGATGCAGGGCGCCAGACCCGGCGCCGCCGGCGTCAGCCCATACGGCGCGGCGAGGCGTCCTGGCTGTGCGCCTGCTCCGGCCCGGGGGGCTGCGGCGCGGCCCGATTGAGTTCGTCCAGACGCGCCAGGCTGGCCTGCACGGGCGTATTGGCCGCGACCTCGACCGAGATCGCCACGCGCTGCGCGCCCGGGTCGCCGGGGCGGCCCTGGAGCAGGAACAGGGTCTGGTCGGCGGGCACCTCGCCGTTGGCCCGGTTGGGCACCAGGCCGTCGGCCTGGGTGATGTGGTGGGTCTTGGCCGCGGCGAGCACGCTCAATCCGATCGCCTCGGCGTTGCGCGCGTAGTCGCCGCCGAGCGCGCGCAGATGGCCGTCGATCTGGCCGTGCAGGCGATGATCGGCATGGCGCGGGTCGGACGGGTGCAGCGACGGCGCCTCGTCGTGCGCGTCGGCGCGCCGCCCGCCCTGCGGCTGCGCGCGTTGCGGCGGTGGCGGCGCCACCGAGGTCAGCACGTACTGCCAGCGGGTCTGGCGCGGGTTGCCGCCAGCGGCGGTGATGAAGGCGTCGTACTCGCCGCCGCCGATGGTCTGGCAGCCGGCCGAATCGGTGTTGGCGCTGCCGCCGCGGTGGATCTTGAAGGTGTCGTTCAAGTCCTGCCGGCCGTTGACGTCGCGGGCGTTGAACCAGCCGTCGGCATTGGTGTCGCGCTGCACCCGGTTCTGCCCGGCGGCGACCGCGGCGGCGGTCGGGCGTAGGGCGAATTCCTCGCCCGGGTTGGCGCCGTAGGTCGGATGGGTGTCGGCCTTCATCTCGGTGGAGCCTTCGGCCAGCCGGCCGAGGTCGCGCACGCGGTCGTTGTTGACGTCTTCGCCTTCGATCTTGCGGCGGTCGACGTTTTCGTAGCCGGGCGAGCGCGCCAGGCGCGGCGCCACCTGGCCGCCGCTTTCGGCGATCAGGCGCGTGCCGTCGCTGCCGGCATGGTGGTCGTATTGCGCGCTGGGTTCGGTGTTGGAGTGGTTGAACTCGCGCGCGTGGCGGCCGCCCTTGGCGTCCTTCCACACCACCACGATGCGGTCGTCGTATTCGCCGGCGCCGCGGTTGGCGGTGCTGCGGGTGTCGTTGCGCATGCCCAGGATCACGCGGTCCTGCGTGCCCAACGCGTCGCGCGCGGCCTGATCGCCGCGCACACCGATCACGCTGGCGTAGACGTCGTACTGCTGCGCCTGCGACAGGCGCGCGGTCTCGCGATCTTCGGGGAAGCGCGGCGCGGTGTGGCCGGCCGCCAGCAAACGCCCCAGATCCTCGCGCGGTGGCGTGACCGCGCTCATGCCCGGCATCGGCAGCAGGGTCATGCCGTAGAGGGCGGTGATCGGACCGGCCGCGCGGGTGGCGACGTAGCGGTCCAGGGCTTCCTGCACCACCGGCGGCTGATCGCGACGCAGGGCGTCGAGACGGGCGACGGCGTCCACCCCGCGACCCTGATTGAACAAAATGGCGACCTGCTCGGCCGAGGCGTTGATATCGAACTCGGGCATGGCGGAACTCCTTGTCCTACGGCCGCGCCGCCAGCGGCGCGCCCCTGTGGCGCCGGGGCCTTCCCGGGGCCTTGGCGGCAGCCTAGCACCGCGGTGGGGCGTGCGCAGCGCGGCCCGGGCCCTGCCGCAGTCCGCTCAGCCCGGCTCGCCCTTCTTGCGGCGCTTGGCGCTGTACATGGATTGGTCGGCCTTGTGCAGCAGCTCGCCCAGGTCCTCGCCGTCGTCGGGATAGATCGCGCAGCCGATACTGGCCTGCAGCGCGATGCTGCGGTCGTCGAACGCGAACGGCGGGTCCAGCGATTCGGCCAGGCGCTGGGCCTGGGCGACGGCGCCGTCGCGGTGCTCGATGCCGGGCAGGATCACCCCGAACTCGTCGCCGCCGACGCGGGCCACGGTGTCGCCGCTACGCGCGCTGCGGCGCACCCGCGCGGCGAACTCCACCAACGCCGCATCGCCGGCGCGATGGCCCATGCGGTCGTTGACCGGCTTGAGGCCGTCCATGTCGAGGTTGAGAATGCCGATGCGGCGCCGATCGCGCTGCGCCTGCGCCAGGCAGTGACGCAGGCGGTCGTAGAACAGGGCGCGGTTGGGCAGGCCGGTGAGCTGGTCGTGGGTGGCCTGGTGGAACAGCTCGTCGGTTTCGTAGCGGGCAGCGTGGTACATGGCCGCGCCGATCAGGCCCGACATCAGATCGAGCATGCGCAGGTCGTCGCTGTCGAACGCGGACGGCGCGGCGCCCATCACCTTGAGCACGCCCACCACGGTCTGGTGATGTTTGAGCGGCACCACGATCATCGAGCGCAGGCCGACGCTGCGGCAGGCCTCGCGGTCCACGCGCGGGTCGGTCTCCGAATCCTCGCAGTTCAAGGGCGCGCCGACCGCGACGCAGGCGCCGGACAAGCTGGCCGCGCGCCGCAGGCGCAGGCCCAGGCTGGGCTCGGCGATGCCGGAGGCGGCGCGATACACCATGTCCTCGCCTTCGGCCAGTTCGACCACCGCGCCGACCGCGCCGGTCAGGATCTGCGCCCGTCGCGCGACCAGGTCCATCACCCCGCCCAGATCCAGGCCCAGGCGCGCGATCTCGGTCTGGGTTTCGATGACTTGCAGCAGGCGCGCGGCGTCGTCGGCTGCGGGCGTTTCGACCGCGCTCATGGGCGGCTCCGGCGGAGAATCGGGATCAACATAACGCGTGCCGATGACAGCCGGGTAGGCGGAACGGATCGCATTGCGGCGAGCGCACACAAGGTGCGCATTTGTTGTGCATTTTTCATGAGGGGCGAACCGGTATGGCCTCAGCGGCCGGGCCCTGTCGCGAAACCCAGCCGATACATTCAGCCGCGACTCCGTTCGCCATGGTCGCGCGGCGCGGTCGCCGCGTCGCGACCGGCCCGCGGGCCGGTCGCGCTTTACAGCTTACGCTTCGGCTTCTTCCTTGTAAGCGTCCACCGGGATGCAGGCGCACATGACGTTCTTGTCGCCGTAGACGTTGTCCACGCGCGCGACCGGCGGCCAGTACTTCTGCAGCTTCAGGCTGGGCAGCGGGAACGCGGCCAGCTCGCGCGGGTAGGCGTGGGTCCACTCGCTGGCCGAGACCGCGGTGGCGGTGTGCGGGGCGTGCTTGAGCGGGTTGTCCTCGCGGTCCAGCGTGCCTTGCTCGACCGCGCGGATTTCGTCGCGGATCTGGATCATGGCGTCGATGAAGCGGTCCAACTCGTGCTGCGATTCGCTTTCGGTCGGCTCGACCATCAGGGTGCCGGCGACCGGGAAGCTCAGGGTCGGGGCGTGGAAGCCGAAGTCGATCAGGCGCTTGGCCACGTCCTCGGCGCCGATGCCGGTGGCGTCCTTGAGCGGGCGCAGGTCGAGGATGCACTCGTGCGCGACCAGGCCGTTGCGGCCGGTGTAGAGGGTCTCGTAGTGCGGGGCCAGGCGCGTGGCGATGTAGTTGGCGTTGAGCAGCGCGACCTGGGTCGCGCGGCGCAGGCCGGACGCGCCCATCATGGTGATGTACATCCACGAGATCGGCAGGATCGAGGCGGAGCCATAACTAGCCGCAGACACCATGCCCACTGCTTTCTTGCGAGAAGTGCGGCCATGGATGGCTGCTGTTTGATTCTCGCCGACAGGGATGTCGGCATAAGTGCCTGGCAGGAACGGCGCCAGGTGCGATTTGACCGCGCAGGGACCGACGCCGGGACCGCCGCCGCCGTGCGGAATGCAGAAGGTCTTGTGCAGGTTGAGGTGCGACACGTCCGAGCCCCACTTGCCGGGCTTGGCCACGCCGACCAGGGCGTTCATGTTGGCGCCGTCGGTGTAGACCTGGCCGCCGTGGGCGTGGACGATCTCGCAGATCTCGACCACATCCTCCTCGAACACGCCGTGCGTGGACGGGTAGGTGATCATCAGCGCGGCCAGGCGGTCGCTGTACTTCTCGGCGGCGCGGCGGATGTCCTCGACGTCGACGTTGCCGTTGCTGTCGCACTTGGTGACCACGACCTGCATGCCGCACATCTGCGCCGAGGCCGGGTTGGTGCCGTGCGCGGATTCCGGAATCAGGCAGATGTCGCGGTGGCCTTCGTTGCGCGAGCGGTGATAGGCGCGGATCGCGAGCAGGCCCGCGTATTCGCCCTGCGCGCCGGAGTTGGGCTGCAGGCTGACCGCGTCGTAGCCGGTGCACTCGACCAGCATGGCTTCGAGTTCGTCGATCAGCTGCTGGTAGCCCACGGTCTGATCGGCCGGCGCCAGCGGATGGATGTTGCCGAACTCCGGCCAGGTCACCGGGATCATCTCGGCGGTGGCGTTGAGCTTCATGGTGCAGCTGCCCAGCGGGATCATGGTGCGATCCATCGCCAGGTCCTTGTCGGCCAGCGCGCGCATGTAGCGCAGCAGTTCGTGCTCGCTGTGGTGGGTGTTGAACACCGGGTGCTGCAGGAACGCGCTGCTGCGGCGCAGGCCGGCGGGCAGGGCGTCGGCGGTGGCGGCGTCGAGCGCGTCGATGTCGTCGATACGCGCGCCGAACAGCGCGGCCAACTGCGTCACTTCGGCGCGGGTGGTGGTTTCGTCCAGGCTGATGCCGACGCGGGCCGGATCGCCGCAGTAGTTGAGGTTGATCCCGGCGGCGACGGCCTTGGCGCGCAGGGCATCGGCGTCGACGCCGACGATATCGAGGGTGTCGAAGAAGTCCGGACCGACGGTGAGGCCGGCCTGGCGCAGCGCGCCGGCCAGGATCGCGGCCAGGCGGTGCACGCGGCGCGCGATCCGGGTCAGGCCCTCGGGGCCGTGGTAGACGGCGTACATCGAGGCCATCACCGCCAGCAGCACCTGCGCGGTGCAGATGTTGGAGGTGGCCTTCTCGCGGCGGATGTGCTGCTCGCGGGTCTGCAGGGTCAGGCGGTAGGCGGGCTTGCCTTCGGCGTCGATGGACACACCGATCAGGCGGCCCGGCATCGAGCGCTTGTAGGCGTCGCGGCAGGCCATGAAGGCCGCGTGCGGGCCGCCGAAGCCGAACGGCACGCCGAAGCGCTGGCTGTTGCCGACCACGATGTCGGCGCCCCATTCGCCGGGCGCGGCGATCAGGGTCAGGGCGAGCAGATCGGTCGCGACCGCGACCAGACCGCCGCGCGCGTGCACGGCGTCGGCCAGGGCCTTGTGGTCGCCGATCTGGCCGCGGGTGTTGGGGTATTGCAGCAGCACGCCGAAGCTGTCGCTGTTGAGCGCTTCGCCGTCGTCGCCGACCTGCAGGTCGATGCCCATGGCCTCGGCGCGGGTGTGCAGCACTTCCAGGGTCTGCGGGTGCACGTCCTTGGAGACGAAGAACAGGTTGGACTTGGACTTGGCCGAGCGCTTGGCCAGGGTCATGGCCTCGGCCGCGGCGGTGCCTTCGTCCAGCAGCGAGGCGTTGGCGATCTCCATCCCGGTCAGGTCGGCGACCATGGTCTGGAAGTTGATCAGCGCTTCCATGCGGCCCTGCGAGATTTCCGCCTGATACGGCGTATAGGCCGTGTACCAGGCCGGGTTCTCGAGGATGTTGCGCAGGATCACGTTCGGGGTGAGCGTGCCGTAGTAGCCCTGGCCGATGAAGCTGCGGAAGACCTGGTTCTTGTCGGCGACGGCGCGGATCTTGGCCAGCGCCTCGACTTCGGTCATCGGCGCCGACAGCGCCAGCGGCGCGGGCGACTTGATCTTGGACGGCACGATCGCATCGGTCAGCGCTTCCAGCGAGTCGTGGCCGACCGTGCGCAGCATGTGCGCGATCTCGGCGTCGTTGGGGCCGATGTGACGTTCCAGGAAGGCGTCGTGGTGCTCGAGGTCGCGCAGAGAGGCTTGGGTCATGGCAGGGGCGTCCGAAGGCTTAGGAAGGGGCGTTGCGGCCCGCCGGCCTCACGGCCAACGAGCGCTCGCGGGCTCGCGGCAATGCCGCTCGAAAGCCCCGCTCGCCCCTCTGTCCTTTTGCCTGAGAGTTTGGAAGCGCGCTGCGCAACAGGCAGCGGGGGGAGGGTCGCTCCTGTACGGCTCGCTTCGTGCCCCTTCGGCGCCGGTTCCGTCCGATGATCCGGACGGTCGGTCTCTCCAGAGTTTTGTACACGCGGCGGTATAGGGCCTGAGCGATTACGGGCGTTGCGCCTTCGGCAGCGGTCGACGCCCTTGCGGGGCCGGCCGGCTTCTCCCACCGCGTGTTTCAAGCTCGGGATTATAGCCCGATGCCGGCGCCGGGTCAGGATGCGGCCGGTTCAGTTTGCGGCGATCCGCCGTACCATGGCGGCTTCGTCGTTCGCGGGCCGTCGATCGTCTATGCAGGCATGCCAGGGGGTAGGGATCCGGGGGGGCGCGACACGTCCACGCGCCTGCCGCGCGCCGGCGCGCCGGAGCCGGACGCCATGAGCGACGGTTCGGGCGGCCCCGGTTCGCCGCGGGCCAAGCGCAGGCGCCGTCGCGGCGGCCAGGGCGACGGCCAGGGCGCGCCCGCGATCGAGGCCTCGCCTCAGGCGGACCGGCGGCCGCTATCAGCCGAAGCCGCGCTGGCGCGCGAGGCCTGGGCGGTACTCGCCTGGCGCCGCATGCTGCGCGAGCCCAGCCTGGGCTTGAGCACCGGCTATGTGCTGGTGTCGATGATCGGGCTGTGGGCGAACTACTGGTTCTACCGCCAGTTCGGTCTGCCGATCCTGGAATACATGCAGGCCAGCGACTACCTGGTCGCCGGACTGCGCGATCCGGGCTACGCGCTGGTGCTGGCGCTGTCGGTGACGATCTCGTGGCTGGTCAGCTGGCCGGAGATGTACCGCAAGCAGCACCCGCGCCGGGTGCGCGAACTGCAACGGCGGTGGTGGGGGCGCTTCGTGTTTCCGCAGTCGGACTGGTTCCGCTGGACCCTGCTGAGATTGAAGCCGGAGACCGGCATCGCGATCGTGGTGTTCATGGGCATGGCCTTGAGCACTTGTTCCTACGTGATCGCCAAGGCCAATCGGATCCGCGACGAAGGCGCCGGCCACGCCGTGCGCGTGACCCTGGCCGGCGCGGCCGCGCCGTTGCCGGGGCAGGCGCGCCTGCTCGGCGCCAGCAGCGCCTACGTGTTCCTGTGGTGGCCCGACGCGCGCCGCGCCGAAGCGGTGCCGATCGAAGGCGTGGGCCGCCTGCAGGCGCTGCCGCGGTCGCGCAAGCGCGATGCCGCGCCCGCGAAGGCGCCGCAGCCCGCAACCGCGCCTGCCGCAACCGCGCCTGCGTCTTGAACGCGAAGGCGCGATCGCGACGGCCAAACGACCGATCCGGACAGTCGCGCGCGACGCCGACGCGACGACGCGGTTGTATGCTGTCGCGATCATCACGAGGCCGCGGATCCATCGCATGAGCGCACCCCCGTTCCAGTTGCTGCAACTCGATCACGTGGTGTTGCGGGTGCGCGATCCCGAGGCCATGGTCGCTTTCTACTGCGAGGTGCTGGGCTGTTCGCTGGAGCGCCGCCAGGACGAAATCGGCCTGATCCAATTGCGCGCCGGCCAGTCGCTGATCGACCTGGTCGGCATCGACGGCAAGCTCGGCCGCATGGGTGGCGCCGCGCCGGGCGTGGAGGGCCGCAACATGGATCATCTGTGCCTGCGCGCCGATCCTTTCGATCGCCAGGCCATCGTCGCCCACTTGAACGCGCACGCGGTGCGCATCGGCGACTTCGGTTCGCGCTACGGCGCCGAAGGCGAGGGCCCGTCGCAGTATCTGTTCGATCCGGAGGGCAACCTGGTCGAACTCAAGGGCCCGCCGGACACCGGCGCGGTGGCCGCGCCCTGATGTCCGAACCTGCGACATCGCGAGCGGGCGCCAAACCCGCGCGTTACCTCGCTCCGCTGTTGGCCGGCCTGGCGATGTTCGGGCCGTTCTCGATCGACACCATCTTCCCGGCGTTTCCGGCGATGGGCGCCGAGCTGGGCGCCGACAAGCTGGCGATGCAGCAGACCATCAGCGTCTACCTGATCGCCTACGCGCTGATGAGCATCGTGCACGGCCCGCTGTCCGATGCGATCGGACGCCGGCGCGTGATCATCGGCGGGCTGTTCGTGTTCACTCTGGCGTCGGTGGGCTGCGCGCTGTCGCGCGACCTCAGCACCTTGCTGATCTTCCGCGCGATCCAGGGCCTGTCGGCCGGCGTCGGCCTGATCGTCGGCCGCGCGGTGATCCGCGACGTGCTGCAGGGCGACGACGCCCAGCGCCTGATGAGCCACGTCTCGATGATCTTCGGCATCGCCCCGGCGATCGCGCCCATCATCGGCGGCTGGATCCTGGGCTGGAGCCATTGGCCGGCGATCTTCTGGTTCCTGGTCGCGTTCTCGGTGCTGCTGCTGATCGCGACCCTGCGCGTGCTGCCGGAAACCCACCCGCCGGCCTCGCGCCTGCCGCTGGTGCCGCGCCGGCTGCTGCGCGACTACGTGGCGATCTTCATCAACCCGCGCTTCCAGCGCCTGACCGCGGCCAGCGCCTTCAACTTCGGCGCGCTGTTCCTGTACATCTCCTCGGCGCCATCGTTCGTGCTGGACCTGCTGCAGCTCAACGAGCGCTCGTTCGCCTGGTTCTTCGTGCCGATGATCGGCGGCATGGTGATCGGCGCCTTCGTGTCGGGGCGCACCGCCGGCAAGGTCGGCGGCCAGCGCATGGTGCGGATCGGCTTCGCCTGCACCATCCTGGCGATGGCGTTGAACGTCGCCTACAACCTGTTCGACGCCACCCCGCGGGTGCCGTGGGCGGTGATTCCGATCTCGCTGTGCTCGTTCGGCGTCGCCCTGGTGTTCCCGATCGTGACCCTGGCGATCCTCGACATGTACCCGCGTCAGCGCGGGTCGGCTTCCTCGCTGCAGGCCTTCACCGGCCTGGTTCTCAACGCCCTGATCGCCGGCGTGCTGTCGCCGCTGGTCAGCGGCAGCGGCACCTCGCTGGCCCTGGCCGCGCTGGCCTTCGTGGTGGTGGGCTGGGCGTTCTGGCGTTGGGAGTCGGCGCGTTCGCGGCAGCTGCCGCCGACCCAGGACGCGCCCGCGATCGAACCGCCGGAAACGCTCTAGCGAGGGGGCGCCAGCGATGCTGCCGCGGCAACGCCCGGATATCGGCTGGCTCGATCTCGCCCACGCGCTGGCGTATGCGGTGCGCGGGGGCGACCCCGAGCGCGCCCAGGCCGCCGCCGAGGCCGGCGCCGATGCGCTGGCCGACGACGGCCGCCGCAGCCTGGTCAGCCTGTCGGTGCGCAGCGGCTTCGATCGTCTGCTGGCGACCCTGCAGCTGCCGCCGGGCAGCGAGGTGTTGGTCTCGGCGGTGACCATCCGCGACATGATCGCGGTGATCGAGCAGCACGGCCTGCGCGCGGTGCCGGTCGACGTGGACGCCGACACGCTGAGCCTGGACGAAACCGCGCTGGCCGCGGCCCTGACCCCGCGCAGCCGCATGCTGCTGGTCGCGCACCTGTTCGGCAGCCGCATGCCGCTGCAGGCGGCGCAGGGATTCGCGCGCCGCCACGGCCTGCTGCTGGTCGAGGACGGCGCCCAGGCCTACACCGGCGACGGCTGGTTCGGCGAGGCGGGCTGCGACGTCAGCCTGCTCAGCTTCGGCCCGATCAAGACCGCGACCGCCTTGGGCGGCGCCCTGCTGCGTTTCGCCGACCCGGACCTGCGCGAGCGCGTGGGCGCGGCGCAGGCGCGCCTGCCGCTGCAGAAAACCGCGGCATTCGCGCAGCGGGTCGGCAAGTACGCGCTGCTCAAGGCGTTGACCGTTCGCGCCGCCTACCGCCTGTTTTATCGCGCCTGCCGCGCGCTCGGCATCGATCACGATGCCCTGATCAATCGCTCGGTGCGCGGCTTCGCCGGCGGCGAGCTGTTCCAGCGCATCCGCCACCGGCCCTGCGCGGCGCAGTCCCGGCTGCTGTTGCGGCGCCTGCGCGACTACCCGCCGGCGCGGGTGGCGCAACGCGCGCAGCGCGGCGAGCGCCTGCTGTCGGCCTCGCCCTTGGCGCGGCCGGGCCGCGCCGCCGCCCAGGCCACCCATTGGGTGCTGCCGGTGCTCAGCGACGATCCGCCGCGACTGATCGCCGGCCTGCTCGCGCGCGGCTTCGACGCCACCTGCGGCGCCTCCAGTCTGTACGCGGTGCCCGGCGATGCCGCGCCGGGCGCCGATGACCTGCGACGCGTCATGGCCGCGGTCGTGTATCTGCCCGCCCCCGAAGGCGAGGACGACCTGCGCCGCCTGGCCGAGGCGGTACGTGCGAGCGTGGCGGGCCCGCCGTCCCTATGAACCGCGGCCGACGCATCGGTACGGACGCGTTCAAACGAGCCGCGTCCGGGGACGCTAGACTTCGCCCCGAAGACGGGCGGCATGACGGAACGGCATGGCAGTAGGCAAGGACAGAAACCCAGCGAGGACACGAGGCGGGGCGCGCGCCCTTCGGTGCGCCGGCCTGGCTTTGGCCTTGGCATGGACGGCCGCGGCGTCGGCGCGCGATATCGACATCCGCCATTACGTCGCCCGCATCGAACCCGATCTCAAGACCCGCAGCCTCAAGGGCGAGGTCGCGATCCGCTTCGTCGCCACCGTCGACGCCACCGACCTGATCGTGCTGGACCGCGACGGCCTGGACATCGACCGCGTGCGCGAAGGCGAGCGCTCGCTGTCGTTCGACCAGACCGGCCGCGTACTCAAGGTGCGGCTGTCGCGGCCGGCCCTGCGCGGCCAGCTGCGCGAGATCACCGTCGCCTACCACGGCAGCCCGCGCTTCGGCCTGCAGTTTCATCCCGAGCGCCGCCAGATCTACACCCTGTTCTCGACCGCGCAGTGGCTGGTCGGCATCGACGCGCCCGACGAGCGCGCCAGCCTGGACCTCAGCGTGGTCCTGCCGACCGGCTTGAAGGCGGTGGGCAACGGCTATCTGGTCGGCCGCCGCAGCCTGGGCAACGGCAGCGAACTGCACCGCTGGCGCCAGACCGTGCCGATGCCGGCCTACACCTACGGTTTCGCCGCCGGCCCCTTCGAGGAGGCCAGCGACCGCGGCAGCAAGGTGCGCCTGCGCTACCTGGGCGCCGGCTACAGCCAGAACGAACTGCGCCGGATCTTCGCCGACAGCGGCGACATGCTGCGTTATTTCGAGCGCCGCGCCGGCGTGCCGTATCCGGGCGGCGTCTACACCCAGGCCCTGGTCGCGCGCACCATCGGCCAGGAGCATGCGGGCTTCTCGCTGCTGTCCGAGGAGTACGGCCGCGGCGTGCTCGGCGACCGCCGCGACGAATCGCTGATCGCGCACGAGGCCGCGCACCAATGGTGGGGCAACCTGGTCACCTGCCGCGATTGGGGCCATTTCTGGCTCAACGAGGGCTTCGCCAACTTCCTCGCCGCCAGCTACATGGAACAACGCTTCGGCCGCGAGGAATACCTCAAGCAGGTCGACGGCTGGCGCCGCCGCTACGAGAAGCTCAAGGAAACCGGCAAGGACAAGCCGCTGGTGTTCCCGGACTGGGACAAGCCCAGCGGCGACGATCGCGCGGTGGTCTATCAGAAGGGCGCCTACGTGCTGCACCTGCTGCGCGAGGAACTCGGCGAGGCGGCGTTCTGGAACGGCCTGCGCGAATACACGCGCGCCCACCGCGGCACCGCCGTGACCAGCCAGGACTTCGAGCGCTCGATGGAGCAGGCCAGCGGCCGCGATCTCAGCGCGTTCTTCGCGACCTGGGTCTATCCGTCCGCGCCTGCGCGATGAGGCGCAAGCGCGCGCGGCGTGGACGCGGTGCGAGCGCTTAGGTGACGGATTCGCGCCTGGGCTGATGCACAATGGTGTCGGGCATACCATCACGTTCAACTCGCCGCGCGTACCGGCTCGATTCGTCGATCGGCCAGCGCGCGTGGCGTGGGAGTCGCAGGCGATGAAGACGATCCTGGTTGTTCTCGCGGCGCTGCCGATGCTGCTGCCGTGTCGGGCGAACGCGCAGACTGCGCCGAACTACGACGCCCTCTACAGCGCCTGCGTCGACGAACACGGTCCGATCAACAACGCGGTGGTCGAGGTGTGTTCCAACCGAGTCTCCGAGCGGGCGAAGCTCGAGATCACGCGCCACTACCAGGCCATTCACGCGCGTCTGAGCGCTGACCATCCCGAGGACGCAGCCAAGTTCGAGGAGTCGCAAAAGGCCTGGTTGAAGTACCGCAACACCCATTGCGGCTTGGCCGGCGCGTACGTGGGCTCGCCGATGTACGGCTACTGCCCGATGAAGCTCAATGCCGATCGAGCGGCCGAGCTGCGCGAACTGAACGGCGAATAGGTCCGGCGATTCGTTACGGCGCAAGCCGCCGCGCGATCGGATCGAATGGCGGGCGGGCGGCCGGGCGACGGACAGGTTTGCGGCTACGGGGGCGCGGCTGCCGCGCGTCGACGCCACCACCAATGCAGCGGCAGGCCCGCGCCGACCAGCGCCGCGCCCCACAGCAGGGCCTGCGCGCCGATTCCGAACAAGGCATACAGGCTGTAGAGCAAGGCCGCGACCGCGATCGCGCGACTGGCGCGGCCTCGTCCGCGTAAGGCCCAGGCCGCGCTGCCGGCCACGTAGGGCAGCAAGGTGGCCGCGGTCGACAGCAGGATCGAGAAGGTGAACAGCTGCACCAGCGAACGGCTGTAGTTCGACAGCACCAGGGCCGACGCCAGCGCGCTGCCGATCAGCACGCCCGCCACCGGCGTGCCGCGCGCGTCCACGCGCGCGAACACTTGCGGGAACAGGCCGTCGCGCGCCGCCGCCAACGGCAGCTGCGCCGACAGCAGCACCCAGCCGTTGAGCGCGCCGAAGCAGGACACCGCCGCCACCAGCGCCAGCGCGATGCCGGCCGGCGCGCCCCACAAGGCGCGCGCGGCGTCGGCCATCGGTGCTTGCGAGGCCTGCAGCGTCGCGGCCGGTAGCACGCCCAGCACCGCGGTGCAGGCCAGGATGGTCGCCGCGCCCGCGATCAAGGTGCCGAACACGGTCGCGCGCGGCACCGTGCGCTCGGCGTCGCGCACCGCGCCGGCCGGCACGGTCGCCGCCTCCAGGCCCAGGAAGGCCCACAAGCTCAGCGCCGCGGTCGCGTGCGCGACCTGCGGCAAGGACTCGCCGCTGGGATTGAACGGCATGCGCGCATGGGTGTCGGCGAACCACAGCGCGACGCCGCCGAACAGCAGCAGCGGCAGCAGCTTCAAGGCGGTGGTCAGCAGCTGCATGCGGCCGGCCTCGCGGATGCCGGCCAGGTTGACCGCGCTGCACAGCCACAGCGCCGCCAGCGCGCAGGCGGCCGCGCGCGCCGGCGTCGCGGTCGCGGCCGGGAACACGGCGCCCAGGCTGCCGGCGAACGCCACCGCGATCGCGGCGTTGGCGCACCAGATCGAGATCCAGTAGCTCCACGCGATCACGAAGCCGGGCGTGTCGCCGAAGGCCTGACGCGCGTACACATAGGGCCCGCCGCTGTGCGGCCACCGCGCCGACAGGCGGGCGAAGGTCAGCGCCAGCAGCAGCGCGCCGCACAGGGTGATCGCCCAGCCGATCAGGGTCGCGCCGCCGTAGGGCGCCAGCGCGGACGGCAGCAGGAACACGCCGCTGCCGATCATGCTGCCCACCACCAGCGCGGTGGCCGACCACACGCCCAGCGGTCGGCCGACGGCGCTCACGCCCCGTCCGGCGCCCCGGCGTCGCGGTAGGTCGCGCGCAGCAGTTCCTGGAAATGGTGGACCGCGTTCTCGCGCAGCGGATTCAAGCGGCCAGCGACGTAGGAGCCCGAGGCCAGGCCGCGCTGCACGTCCTCGCAGATGGTCAGGTCTTCCAACTGCACTTCGTCGCTGAAGGCGAGATCGGCGTCGCGACGCGCGCGCGCCTCGCCGGAATCGTCGCGGCGGTAATAGAAATCGAACACCACCCGGCAGCGGTCCACGCCGACCGGCACCACCCGGTTGGTCTGCAGGCGCCCGGGCAGGATGTTGAGCATGGTGTTCGGCCACAGCCAGTAGTACAGCGCGTCGCCGTCGCCGTAGAGGCCGTCGCCGCTTTCCAGCGGGCTCCACTGGTAGGAGTACCAGCGCGCCGTCTCGGTGACGTAGCTGCGATAGTCGAGCAGGCGGTTGAGGCCGGGGTGGATGTGCGGGACGTGGTAGCCCTCGAGGTAATTGTCGACGTAGACCTTCCAGTTGCAGGCCACGTCGTAGCTCACCCTGTGGTGGTGGCCGTAGTCGGCCAGCCCGCGTTCGCCGCCGATGCGTTCGTCGATGCCTTGCACCAGTTCGTCGAAACTCATCGAGGGCTCGCCCACGCAGGCGAACACCATGCCCTGCCAGATCCGCACGCGCAGTTGCGGCAGGCGCACGTCGGCGACCGCGAAGTCCGGCGTCTGGCCCATTTCCGGGGCCGAGCGCAGCACTCCGTCCAGGCCGTAGGTCCAGCCGTGGTAGCGGCAGCGCAGCGAACGCGCGGCCAGGCCGTCGCAGCTGGCGATCGGCCCGGCGCGATGGCGGCAGACGTTGTGCAGCACGCGGATCTCGCCGTCCTCGCCGTGCACCGCGATCGTCGGCAAGCCGGCCAGGTCGGCCACGACGTGATCGCCGGGCTGCCGCAGCTGGCACAGGTGGGCGATCAACTGCCAGCCCGGATCGAAGATCAGGCGCCGGTCCAGCGCGGCCATTGAGGCCTCGGTGTAGTAGCGCGCGGGCAGGGCGGTGGCGTGTTGCAGCGGCTGCGGCGCGAGTTCGGCGACGAGGGTGGGGCGCGGGCTCATGGCCGCAGTATTGCGCCGCGCGCGTGCCGTCCGCAAAGGGGTTTGCCAACGCGACCGGCCGGCGGATCGCTCCGCCGGCCGGTCGGGAACTGCGATGGTGCCGGAGCGGGGCTCAGCCGCAGCAATAGCACTGCAAGGGCTGGCCCGGACCGCCGGGACCGAGGTCGCCGCCGAACCCCTGGCATTCCTGGCGACAGGCCCAGGCGCTGCAGGCTTCGTTTTCGGCTTGCACGCCGCTACCGTCGCCGGCGACGACCTGGAATGCGCCGAAGCTCATCGCGGTGGAGAACAGCAAGGCAGCAAGGGCGATGCGCACACTGCGTGTCCGATGCTTCATCTCAACTCTCCTTGGTGGTGGGGCCCGCTGCCGACGCCTCCTTGCGCCGCACCGCGGTCAGTACGCCGTTGACGCCTTCCTTGGTATTGATCGCGCCCACGCGCGCATAGCGCACGCGGCCGTCGCGGCCGATCACCAGCAGCAGGGGTACGTTGCGCGCGCGGAACAGCATCGCGCTGCGTCGGTCCTGGGTGGCGATCACCGGAAACGCGAAACCGTGCTCGCGCGCGTACGCGCCCGCGGCGGCGGCCGGGTCCAGGGCCACGCCCAGCATTTCGGCGCGTCCTTCGGATGCGGCGTCGAGCTGCGCGGCGATGGCCTTCACCAACGGCGCCGAGGCGCGGCAGTGCGGACAGCCGGTGGTGAAGAAATACAGCACCTGGTAGTCGCGCTCGGGCTGGCCCAGCGTGCGGCTGGCGCCGTCCAGCGAGGTCATCGCGATGCGCGGCACGTACATGCCGATGTAGGGCTGGGTCGCGCGCTGCGCCAACCAACGCTGGTTCTCGCGCGCCTGGTGCAACTGCCAGCCCAGCGCGACCACCAGTGCGCTGGCCAGCGCGAGCGCGGCGATCAGCAGGGGCAGGGTCCGGCGCGAGACCACCCGGCTATCCGTAGGCATGGGGTTGGACATGTCGGCGACCGTAGCAGCGCATGCTCGGGCATAACTTGACGAGGCTCACAACGAAGCGATGCGGGGCGAGATGCGTGCGTGCACTGCGCGATGCGCTGCATCCGTTTCGGCGCCGCCTTGTTCCCTCCTCCTTTGAGAAAGGGGGCTAAGGGGATTTGCTTTGGTTTCCCACGAGCAACGGCAAATCCCCCGGCGCCGCGAGTAAACAATCGACACCGATTGGTACGGGGCGCCCGCCCCCTTTTTCAAAGGGGGCGATGAATGGCGGCTCCTTTTTGTGAGGCGGCGCGAGATGCGCTGTTTCGAAGTCGCCTCGTTCCCCCCTTTGAAAAAGGGGGGGGCTAGGGGGGATTTGCTTTGGCTTCGCGCGAGCAACAGCAAATCCCCCGGCACCGCGAGTAAACAATCGGCACCGATTGGTACGGGGCGCCCGCCCCCTTTTTCAAAGGGGGCGATGAATGGCGGCTCCTTTTTTGTGAGGCGGCGTGAGATGCGCTGTTTCGAAGTCGCCTCGTTCCCCCCTTTTGAAAAAGGGGGCTAGGGGGGATTTGCTTTGGCTTCGCGCCAGCAACAGCAAATCCCCCGGCGCCGCGAGTAAACAATCGACACCGATTCGTACGGGGCGCCCGCCCCCTTTTTCAAAGGGGGCGATGAATGGCGGTTCCTCTTTGGGAAAGGCGCGTGGGATGAATGGCGGTTCCTCTTTGCGAGGTGGGGCGAGATGCGTGCTCGCACTGCGCGATGCGCTGCATCCCTTTTCGGCGCCGCCTCGTCCCCCCCTTTGAAAAAGGGGGGCTAGGGGGGATTTGCTTTGGCTTCACGCCAGCGACAGCAAATCCCCCGGCGCCGCGAGTAGACAATCGACACCGATTCGCACGGGGCGCCCGGCCCCTTTTTCAAAGGGGGCGATGAATGGCGGTGCTTCTTTGGAAAGGTGCGTGGGATGAATGGCGGTTCCGCTCCTGGGAAAGGGGCGGGGTTCGTCGCGACGCCCGCAGAAAAACGAAGGCCGGCGAATGCCGGCCTTCGTTAGGAACATGGCGCGTGGCGATCAGCCCTTGCCGGCCGCGGGCTTGGTCGCCACGGCGACCTTGCCGTCGGGCTGCCAGCCGCAGGTCTTGCCTTCGTTCTGCTGCTTCAGCCAGGTCTGCAGCGGGGCGAAGTACTCCAGCACCGCGGAGGCGTCCATCTTCTCGCCGCCGGTGAGTTCCTTCAGGGTCTTCTGCCAGGGCTGGCTCTGGCCCTTGCTCAGCATGGCCTGGAACTTGGCGCCGGCTTCCTTGTTGCCGTAGAAGCTGCACTCGTACAGCGGACCCTTGTAGCCCGATGCGTCGCACAGCGCCTTGTAGAACTGGAACTGCAGCACGTGCGAGAGGAAGTAGCGCGTGTACGGGGTGTTGCCCGGCACGTGGTACTTGGCGCCGGCGTCGAAGAACTCCTCGCCGCGCGCGGTGGCCGGGGCCACGCCCTGGTACTTGGCCTTCAGATCCCACCAGGCCTTGTTGTAATCGCCCGGCTTGATCGAGCCGTCGAACACGCCCCAGCGCCAGCGGTCGATCATCAAACCGAACGGCAGGAACGAGACCTTGGCCAGGGCCATGCGCATCTGCGCGTTGATCAGCGCCTCGTTGCTCTGCTGCTGATCGCCGACCAGGCCGATCGACTGCAGGTACTTGGGCGTCATCGCCAGCACGATGGTGTCGCCGATGGCCTCGTGGAAGCCGTCGTGCGCGCCGCCCTGGAACAGCGGCGGCTGCTTGTTGTAGGCCATGTAGTAATAGACGTGGCCGAGCTCGTGGTAGATGGTGGTGAAGTCTTCCTCGTTCGGCTTGATGCACATCTTGGTGCGCACGTCGCCGGCCATGTTCATGTCCCAGGCGCTGGCGTGGCAGACCACGTCGCGGTCGCGCGGCTTGACGAACTGGGTCTTGCTCCAATAGGTCTCGGGCAGTTTCGGCATGCCCAGCGAGACGTAGAAGTCCTGCGCGCGCTCGGTCATCTGGCGCGCGGTGGCGAGTTGGGCGTCGACCTCCAGCTGGGCCTGCTGCTCGGGCTCGCGCGAGTCCGGATTCTTGGCCATCTGGGCGTCGAACTGCT
The DNA here is from genome assembly GCF_001427505.1 of Lysobacter sp. Root604. Classification (NCBI taxonomy): domain Bacteria; kingdom Pseudomonadati; phylum Pseudomonadota; class Gammaproteobacteria; order Lysobacterales; family Lysobacteraceae; genus Lysobacter; species Lysobacter sp. Root604. The sequence goes on from NZ_LMGS01000001.1 coordinate 295,505, forward strand.
GCTGGTACTGCGCGGCCAGCGCGCCGTTGATGTCCAGGCTGCCGGCGTTCTTGTACGGCGCCAGGACATCCCAGAGGTTGCCCCAGTCCTGCTGCCACATGTTGCCCATCAGGTGCGCGGGCAGCATGTTGCCGGCGACGTGGCCCTTGTCGGCGCCGTAGGTCGCTTCCAGCTTGGTGCGGGTGTAGCAGTGCAACTGCTCGTACAGCGGCTTGACCTGGCCCCACAGGCGGTCGGTCTCGGCCGCGATCTCGGCCGGGCTCATGTCGTAGCCCGAGCGCCACATCTCGCCGGTGTCGGCGTAGCCCATGTCGCGCGCGCCTTCGTTGACCAGTTCGACGAAGCGCGTGTAGTCCTTGCGCATCGGCTGGGCGATGGTGTGCCAGCCCTGCCAGGCGTCGAGCTGGGCATCGTAGTCGCGGCTGCCGCGCAGCACGTCCTCGAGGTCGCCGAGCTGGCGGCAGTTCTTGGCGTCGCCTTCGCCAGTGCAGTACTTGCCGGAGCCGTACATGCCGTCCATCTTGGTCGCGATCTTGGTCAGCTCGGCGAGCTTGGCCGGATCCTTCGGCGCCGGCATCGAGGTCAGCAGCTTGAGCAACTGGATCGAACGCGCGGTGTCGGGCGACATCGGCTGGCCTTCGAAACGCTTGGACTGCTCGATCCAGCTGTTGAGCTGGGTCAGCCAACGCTCGTTGCTCTTGGCCGCGATCATCGCGCTGTCGTCGTTGATGTAGGTGTTCGACAGCCACTGCGCCGAACTCATCTCCGGGTACATCGCCTTGTATTCGGCGTTGACGCGGGCGATGAACTGATCGGCGGTCTCGCCCTGGGGCGCGGTGGTCGGCGCGGTGCCGGTGGTGGGCGCGGTCGGTTCTTTCTTGCAACCGGCCAGACCGATCACGGCGGCGGTAATGCTGAGCGCGAGCAGGGCGCGTAAGGGCTTCATAGGGTGTTCTCTCCGGGACGAATGCACCGCGCCGGGCGCGGGGTGCCCCGAGGCTAGAGGGCCGTCCGGTGCGGCGCAAGGCCGAAAAGACGGAACCCGGGGGCCCGCATGCGGCTGCGGCGCGGGCCGCGAAGGCCGGCTTGCCTGCGCTGGCCGCGACCTGTGCGCGGGCAGCCGGGCGGCTTGCCTGGTTCCGGCGAACCGGCGCGCGCGCCGGCGCTTTTCGCGCAAACGGCGCCCGACCCGGACGGGCGGTAACGGAATCGGTGACGCGGAGCGGCAACCGGCTGGCTAATTACGTACAGCTGGCGTTCATATTTGCGTGAAGAACGGGTGAAGGCGATGCCCGTTATGTTGGTAAATGGTCGGCTTCATGCACTCTAAAGGCGCCAACTGCGCGCAATTTCGGATTGAGCTCCGTGCGTCAGCCGGGCTTGTTGCGGCCCGGATCATCGACTAAAACCGACAGCAGTCATAAAAGAATCATTTGATTTGTGACGAAGAAGCGGGAAAGGTGACGCTCCAGGGCAGTGCTGCATGGCCATGGGGATGGTTGCCCGGTACGCCATGGAAGGTCTGAACTCGCGCAGGCGCGCCACGCGCCGCGCAGGACCGACCATCAAGACACCGGGGAGGGCGTCGGGAGTGCGGGGCGGCGGTGTTGCCCGATCGTGAAAGGGGTTTCAGGGAGCGGTAGCGAATGCTCGACGGCGTCGGCCTGGATGGCCGTGCCGAGCCATGGATGCTCGTCCGGCGCTCTGCGGAGCGGCGGGCGCGAGGTAGGAGATGGACCGGTCGTCGGCGGCTAGGGAAGCCGTCGGGACGTCAGCGGCGATGGCGGTGGGTGTGGAGTTACAGGCTTGGCGGCAACCTCCGGAGGACGGCGGCCGCGGCGAAGGATCGCCCGTAGCGGGTACCCATTGGATCGACCGTGCCAGGGACGGTATCGGATGCGGGGCTGTAGCGAGCCCCAATGCGTGCGCCCGGAGGGCGTGCGCGACGGCCGCGGTGGCCGTCGCCGGGCAGCGCCTGCGGGCGCGCTGCGCGGCGGCGCCGCGGTAGTCGAGGGATCGGGCGGTCGGCGTCAGGACGCCGTCGGCAGCAGCAGGGTCCGCTGAGTCGCGTCGGCCAGGCCGCGCTCGTGCAGCCAGCGCCAAGCCGTGTCGGCATCGTGCTCGACATAGGCCTGCGCCGAACCCAGGCGGAAGGTGTAGCCCCAGGCATCCATGTCAGCGAGCACGCGCTCGCGGCCCACGCCGGGCAGGGCCTCGCCGAGCAGGCTCTGCAGCACGCACACGGCGTCCTCTTCCTCGACCGAGTCGGTGGCGTCGGTATGCACCGCGGCGCGGCGCTGCGGCGGCAGCACGATCAGATGCGCGGCTTCGTGCAGCAGCGAATGCACCGGCGTGTCGCCGCGCGCGTACACGCGGCTGCCGATCAGCCCGGCCTCGCACTCGCCCCAATAGCTGCCCGGAATGGGCTCGCCGTCGGCCACCCGCACCAGGCTCAGTCCGTAGCGCGCGAGCAGGGTGGCGACGGCGGCGGGGTCGATGTCGGAGAGGGTGAGCATGGAGCTAGCAACGAGTGGCCAGTAACGAGCGACTAGTAAGTGCGCAGCGCTTTTGCTGCTACTCGTTACCAGTCACTCATAGCTAGTTGCTCGCTCCTCGCTTCACGCCTGCGCGGGATTGGTCCGATCGGGCAGGGCCACGGAGATATCGAGCACGTCGTGCTCGCCCTCCTTGACCAGGTCCACCTTGACCGACTCCACGTCGACGTTGACGTACTTGCGGATCACCTCGAGCAGCTCGCGCTGCAGCATCGGCAGGTACTCCGGGCCGCCGCGACCGGCGCGCTCGTGGGCGACGATGATGCGCAGGCGGTCCTTGGCGACCGAGGCAGTCTGCTTCTTGGCCAGCAGGAAGTCGAACAGTCCCATGTTCAGCCTCCGAAGATCTTGCTGAAGAAGCCTTTCTTTTCCACTTGCACGAAACGCATCGGACGGGTGTCGCCGAGCAGGCGCGCGACCGCGTCGTCGTAGGCCTGGGCTGCGTCGGACTCGGTTTCCAGAATCACCGGCTCGCCCTTGTTGGAGGCGTTGAGCACGTCGCCGGATTCCGGGATCACGCCGATGGTCTTGAGGCCGAGGATTTCCTCGACGTCGCCGATGCTGAGCATCTCGCCGGTTTCCACGCGCTTGGGGCTGTAGCGGGTCAGCAGCAGGTGTTCCTTGACGCGCTCGCCGTTCTCGGCGCGGCGGGTCTTGGACGCGAGCAGGCCGAGGATGCGGTCGGAGTCGCGCACCGAGGACACTTCCGGGTTCACCACCACCACCGCCGAGTCGGCGAAGTACATGGCCAGGAACGCGCCCTTCTCGATGCCGGCCGGGGAGTCGCAGACGATGTAGTCGAAGCCGTCGGCGATCAGATCGTCGAGCACCTTCTGCACGCCTTCCTTGGTCAGTGCGTCCTTGTCGCGGGTCTGCGAGGCGGCCAGCACGAACAGGTTGTCGAAGCGCTTGTCCTTGATCAGCGACTGCTTGAGCGTCGCTTCGCCGTTGACGACGTTGACGAAGTCGTACACCACACGGCGTTCGCAGCCCATGATCAGGTCGAGGTTGCGCAAACCGACGTCGAAGTCGATCACGGCGACCTTGTGGCCGCGGCGCGCGAGCCCGCAAGCGACGCTGGCGCTGGTCGTGGTCTTGCCGACGCCGCCCTTGCCCGAGGTGACTACGATGATTTCGGCCAAGTTGTATTCCTCCTAAAGTGCGGCCTCAATCCAGCGCCGCGATCATGATTTGTTCGTCTTCGAGCCAGACCTGCACGGGCTTGCCGCGCAGGGTCTTGGGAATGTCTTCCAGCACTTTGTAGTGGCCGGCGATCGCCACGAGTTCGGCATGGAACTCGCGGCAGAAGATGCGCGCCTGCGGATTGCCCTGCGCGCCAGCCAGGGCGCGCCCGCGCAGCGGGCCATAGATATGCACCGAGCCGTCGGCGATCACCTCGGCGCCGGCGCCGACCGCGGTCAGCACGGTCAAGTCGCGGTTTTCGGCATAGATCTGCTGGCCCGAGCGCACCGGCGCGGACTGGATCAGTCCGGGCGCGGCCGCGGGCGCGGCAGGCTTGGCCGGCGCGGCGGCGGCAGCGGCTTCGCGGCGCGCCGGGGCGGGCGCGGCAGCCGGTGCGGCGGGTGCCGGCGTCGGCGCGGGTTCGTCGTCGCCGCGCTCGTACTGGGCGCGGAACTTGGCCAGCAGCGGCAGGCCCAGGGCCTCTGACAGGCGCTCGGTCTCGCTGGTGCCGTAGGCCAGAGCGACCGGCAGCACGCCCGCGGCGCGCAGGCCGTCCAGCAGCGCCTGCGCGGTGGCCGCGTCCGGGGTGTGGCTGAGGCCGCCGAAATCGATCACCACCGCGGCGCGCCCGAACAACTTGGGCGCGCGCTGCACGCGGCCGCGCATTTCCTCGATCAGGCGCGCGACGTCGAGGGTGCGCACGCGCAGGTTGGCGATGCCGACCTGGCCGATCTTGAGTTCGCCCGCTTGCTCGTAATCCACCGCCACGCTCATGGGCAGGTGCCCGTCGGGCGCTGCGCCAGGGAGTCGTCGTGGGCGAGTGCGATGCGCGGACGGGTCAGCCAGGGCTGATCGGGCAATTGGTCGCCGTAGGTGTCGCGCACCCAGGCGTAGCTGCACAAGGGCTTCATCAGCATCGCCGCGCGCACGTCGGCCTCGGCCATCACGTGCTGGCCGACCTCGCGGAAGCCGAAGCTGCCGTGGAACAGCAGGGCCGGGTCGTTGCCGCCTTCCAGGAACACCTCGCAGGCCAGCTGCGGATAGCGCAACTCGGCATAGCTCTGGGCGTCGGCATAGAACGCGCGACCGACGCCGCCGCCGCGACGGCGGCTGGCGACCACGATGCGGTCGATATAGAAAAAGTCCGGATAGCGCTCGCGGAACCAGCGGAAATTGCTGCTGTCGTGCTCGCAATGACTGCCCATGCCGATCAGGAAACCGGCCATGGTTCCGTCGCGTTCGGCGACCCGGAAGTATTCGGCGCGGTCGAAGAAGTGGCGCAGTCTGGCTGCATCCAGCGGCAGGATCGCGGGTCCGGCGGCGTTGTTCAGTGCAAGGACGGAATCCAGCTCGTGCTCACGCACGTCGCGGACGACGATCGACATTCCGGGCTCCAGTATTCGAAGCCGGCCACGAAATAGGTGGCCGGCGGGCCGATTATCGCATGGCGGACCCCTCCGGGCGACCGCCGCGCTCGACGGCCGGCGAGATGCCGAATCGGGCCGCTGGGCGGTGCCCTCAGGCGTTCCATTACTTTCGGACGGCTCCGGGGCGGGCCGCAGCCGTTAGCATGCGTTCATGCTGGCACGCCTCACCCATACCCGATTGCTGCGCTATGCGGGCCTGTTCACGTGGGTCCTGCTGGGCTGCTGGCTGCTTTCGATTTGGCTGGACCCGGGCTATTTCCAGCTCGAGCCGGGCCAGTCGCTGATACCGGTCTACCTGCAGGTGCTGCGCTGGGTCGCGGTCTACCTGACCTTCGGCGTCGTCTACTGGTGGATCACCCGTTCGCTTGGCGAGCGCGAGACCGGCATCGTCGACCACCTGTTGCTGCTGGTGCTGACCGGCTGCGCGATCGGGGTCAGCTACTACTCCAATACCGGCCTGGGCAGCGTGCTGTTCATGGTCATCGCCGGCCTGCTGCCGTGGATGCTGCCGCTGCGCGTGGGCATCGTCTGGCTGCTGGTGGGCAACCTGGCGATCACCCCGGTGTTCGTGCAGGCGCTGGACATCCCGCCGCTGGTGGCGGTGCTGCAGTCGCTGCTGTACATGGGGTTCTCCAGCTTCGTGTTCGTGACCGCGATGGTCGCGTTGCAGCAGACCCAGGCGCGCGAAGAGCAGCGCCGCCTCAACGCCGAGCTGCGCGCCACCCGCGCCCTGCTGGCCGAAAGCGCGCGCATCAACGAGCGCACCCGCATCTCGCGCGAGCTGCACGACCTGCTGGGCCATCACCTGACCGCGCTGAGCCTGAACCTGGAGGTCGCCGGCCATCTGTCCGACGGCCGCGTCAAGGAACACGTGCAGCAGGCGCATACTCTGGCCAGGTTGCTGCTGACCGACGTGCGCGAAGCGGTCAGCCAACTGCGCGAGAACGGCGCGATCGACCTGGCCGTGGCCCTGCGGCCGCTGGCCGAGAACGTACCCGCGCTCGATATCCGCATGGATATCGAGTCCCCGCTGACCCTGGACGATCCCGAGCGCGCCCACGTGCTGATGCGCTGCACCCAGGAAATCATCACCAACGCCGTGCGCCACGCCGGCGCGCGTCATCTCGACATCCAGGTGCGTCGGCACCAGGACTGCATCGTGATGGACGCGCGCGACGACGGCCACGGCGCCGACAATCCCGTCTCCGGCAACGGCCTGCGCGGCATGCGCGAGCGCCTGGTCCAGTACGGCGGCGATTTGCGTATCGAAACCCGGCCGGAGGCGGGCTTTTGCCTGCACCTCACGTTGCCGGCCTCGGCGGCCGCGGCCGCCGCTTGTGAAGGAGTCACCGCATGACCCCCAGCTCCGACAATGCCCGTCCCGCCCGCACCATCCGCGTCCTGCTCGTCGACGACCAGACCTTGGTCCGCCAAGGCGTGCGCTCGCTGCTGGCGCTGGCCGAGGGCATCGAAGTGGTCGCCGAGGCCGGCGACGGCCGCCAGGCGGTCGAGATCGTCCCGCAGGTGCGTCCGGACGTGGTCCTGATGGACATGCGCATGCCGGTGATGTCCGGCCTGGAGGCCCTGCAGGCCCTGGCCCGGGCCGGCAACCTGCCGCCGACCATCATCCTGACCACCTTCGACGACGACCAATTGGTGCTCGCCGGGCTCAAGGCCGGTGCCAAGGGCTACCTGCTCAAGGACGTGTCGCTGGAGCAACTGGTCGGCGCGATCCAGGCCGTGGCCGACGGCGGTTCGCTGGTGCAACCGGCGGTGACCCAGCGCCTGCTGTCGGGCCTGGAGCACATGCGCAACGATTTCGTCAGCCTGGACCGCCCGGACCCGCTGACCGAGCGCGAGACCGAGATCCTGCGCCTGATGGCCGGCGGCTTCTCCAATAAGGAGATCGCCAACTCCCTGGGCGTGGCCGAGGGCACGATCAAGAATCACGTGTCCAATATCCTGTCGAAGCTCGGCGTGCGCGACCGCACCCGGGCCGTGCTCAAGGCCTTCGAGCTGCAGTTGGTCTGAGCCCAGCGCTCCATGGGCCCGGCGCGCCGCGTCGGGCCCGGCGGCGGGGGCGTTGCGCACCCGTTGCGCCCACTTTCAGCCCCGATCGATACGGCTCGCGGCGCGTTCGCCGCGCACGCCAGCAGCGTGCCTTGCCGTAGCTTGCGATTTCGCCGGGCCGGCCCCCGGGGCGCCCCGGCCCCGGCTTGCCCGCATCGGCCGGTTGCGACGGATGACTGCCCCGATTGCAGCTTCCTTGATACGATTGTGGGTCTGCGCCCCGGCCCGATCCGGGTCCCGGCCTTGGAGAAACCTGAATGACCCGTCTGATCGAGTTTTTGATTTCCCTGGCGATCGTCGCCGTGCTGTTCCTGGTCGTCGGCGTCGTGCTGCCGTCCAGCCGCCACCTGTCGCACTCGGTTGAGACCAACCGCAAGATGACGATCGTGTTCGACACCTTGAACAGCCTGCACCGGTTCAAGGATTGGAACCCGCTGGTCATGAAAGACCCGAACATGCAGCTGAAGCTGGCTGGCCCGGACGCCGGCGTGGGCGCGCGCCTCGAGTACTCCTCCAAGGAAAAGAACCTGGGCGACGGCAGCTGGGAAATCACCGCTTCCGAGCCGGGTAAGCGCGTCGCCTACAAGATCGACGACATCCTGCGCGGCAACAACAAGCGCACCGAGTTCACCCTGCGTCCGACCGGCCGCAACAACCGCAACGTCGAGATCACCCAGACCTACGACGTCGAGTACGGTTGGAACATGCTGGGCCGCTATTCCGGTCTGTACGTCAGCAGCAGCGTCGGCGAAGACATCAAGCTCGGCCTCTCGCGCCTGAGCAACATGCTGGCCGCGGTGCCCAACCTGGACTACGCCGACCTGAGCAAGGACAACCCGGCCAACAAGCCGAAGTTCGTCCAGCGCGAATCCGAGAACCTGCTGATCGTCACCGCCGCCGTGGACCGCGACAACGCCAAGGTCCAGGCGCAGATGAACAGCAACATCGAGTGGATCAAGAAGGTGATGGCCGCCAATGGCCTGGAAGCCGCCGGTCCGGTGCGCATCATCACCAACGAGTTCGGCACCGAGACCTATTCGTTCGACGTCGCCCAGCCGGTGCGCAAGGTCGGCGCGACCGGTCCGGCCACCGAACTGCAGGTCAACCTCGAGGGCCCGGTCAAGTCGGTGTTCCTGGGCCCGGCCAAGGTCGCCACCGTCCCGTTCAAGGGCCACATGGCCAACCTGGCCAAGGTCCGCGATGCGCTGCGCGCCTGGGCCATGACCCAGGGCGACGAGACCATCGACCGTCCGTACGAGACCTGGAAGGCCGGCGTCGAGAAGAGCTTCACCGAGGAAGGCGACTACGACGTGTACTGGACCGTCAAGGAATAAGTCTTCCGGTTCTGCGTTACACCGAACGCGCCGCGGATTCCGCGGCGCGTTTTTTTGTGGGGTCGTTCGGCGGATGGATCGGCTCCAGCACCGGAGTGGCGATCGCGGCTTACGCCGCTCCCACAGAAAGCCGAAGCCGCGTCGCCGCTTTCTGTGGGAGCGGCGTAAGCCGCGATTCGTTACCGGGTGGAACTCGACCGGCCACGCACCCGCCGAACACGCCCAAACCCGAACTCACCGTCACACCGAATCGCAAGCTGCGCCGCTTGCCACGCGCACCCCGCCTGCTATCGTGCCGACACGCACGAGCGGACCCTTCGCATGACGTCGCCCACTTCTTCGCTCCCTTCCACGCGCGCGCTGGCCGTCGCCGGCGCGCTGCTCGCCGCGTTGTCGGTGGCGCTGTCGGCCTATGCCGCGCACGTCGCCGATCCGACCGCGCAGTCGCGCCTGCAGATGGCGGCGCTGTTCGCCTTCGGCCACGGCATCGCCCTGGCCGCGCTCGCGCCCGCGGCGGCGCGCCGGCTGGCGCGGATCGCGCTGGCCGCGTTGCTGATCGGCGTGCTGCTGTTCGCCGGCGGCCTGGCCTCGGCGTATTTCTTCGGCACCAGCACCCGCCTGCTGCCGTTCGGCGGCAGCCTGATGATCCTGGCCTGGCTGCTGTACGCGACCGACGCGGCGAGGCGCTGAGCGTGCCGCGCCATAGTCGCGGCTTCGACACCGACGCCGCCTACGCTCATCTGGCCAAGCGCGACCGCAAGCTGGGCGCGTGGATGAAACGGGTCGGCACGATCGCGCCCGATCCGCGCTGGCGCAAAAGTTTCGATCCGGTCGACGCGCTGGCGCGCGCGATCCTCTACCAGCAGCTCAGCGGCAAGGCCGCCGCGACCATCGTGGGACGGGTGGAGACGGCCATCGCCAGCGACCGCTTCCATTGCGACACGCTGGCGCGTTGCGACGACGCGACCATCCGCGCTTGCGGCGTGTCGGGCAACAAGCTGCTCGCGCTGCGCGACCTGGCGTTGCGCGAATCGCGCGGCGAGATTCCGGACCTGCGCCGCATGAGCGTGATGGACAACGACGCCATCGTCGAGGCGCTGGTGCCGATCCGCGGCATCGGGCGCTGGACGGTGGAGATGATGCTGATGTTCCGGCTAGGCCGCCCCGACGTGCTGCCGGTGGACGATCTGGGCATCCGCAAGGGCGCGCAGGCGGTGGACAAGGCCGCGCTCATGCCTACGCCCAAGGAATTGATCGAGATCGGCGAGCGCTGGGGCCCGTACCGCACCTACGCCAGCCTGTATCTGTGGCGCATCGCCGACCTGGCCGCGCCGAGCAAGACCGAGACCAAGCGCTCGCAGGATTGATCCGCTGCCGTATGTAGGATGCGATGAGCGTAGCGAACCGCATCGTCGCGCCACACGCACCTTCGCAAGCCGCGCCGCGTAGCGCGATGCGGTTCGCTGCGCTCACCACATCCTACGAGGGGTTGAAGCTGGGCCCGATCCGTAGGGGGCTTGGCGATCAGGATCGATGCGGCAGATTTGCCGGCCTCCGGATGCGGATTCGTAGGATGCGGTTCGCTGCGCTCACCACATCCTACGAGGGGTCGAAGCTGGGCCCGATCCGTAGGGGTAGGCTTGGCGATCAGGATCGATGCGGCAGATTTGCCGGCCTCCGGATGCGGATTCGTAGGATGCGGTGCGCGCAGCGAGCCGCATCATCGCGCCATACGCACCTACGCAAGCCACGTCGCGTAGCGCGATGCGGTTCGCTGCGCGCACCGCATCCTACGACGAGATCCGGCGGGCTAAGTGCGGATAGGCTCGGCGATCAGGATCAAGGAGGCCGGCTTGCCCGTGCGCGGATGCAGCGGCTCTTCGATCGCGAGCGTGCGCAGGCCGCAGCGCGTGAGCAGGGCCAGCCAACCGCCCAGGGTGCGGAAGTACCAGGGCGCGGGATCGGCGAAGTCGCCGTCGCAGCCGGCCCAGGAGCCCGCGCGCCAGCCTTCCGCATAGGGCAGATCGCCGCAGCCGGCGATCGGGTGCAGGGTCTGCACGATCGCGCGGCCGTCGGCGTGCAGCAGGCCGGGCAACGCGCCCAGCAAGGTCTCGACCTCGGCCTCGCCGATCAGGGAGAAGTTGCACACCGCCAGGTCGTAGCGCGCGTCCAGCGCGCCTTGCGCGATCTGCGCGTACGACAAGGCGAGATAGCGTTCGCCGCCGCCGGCCGCGCGCGCCGCGTCGACCAGTTCCGCCACCGCATCCACGCCGGTCACGGCCAGGCCGCGTTCGCTCAACGCGCGCGCCAGCCAGCCCTCGCCGCAGCCCAGGTCCAGTACGGTGCGCGGCGCCTGCCGCAGCACCGCGTCGACGATCGCGCGGTCGGTGACCAGGCGCCGGCTCTCGATGCCGCCCGCGCGCACGCTCTGGGTCCAGGGCGCGGCGTTGCGGCGCCAGGCCGCGAGCACCGCCTCGTCGTCGGAGGCGCTCATTCGCGCTGCGCCGTGGCCGGCGCGACGGCCGCGTCCTCGACCGCCGCCGGTGCGTGCGGATCGCTGCGGCCGCCGAAGCGCGATTTCAGGCGCAAGGCCGGACGTTCGACCACATGCCAGGACAGCGCCGCGAGCGTGCCCGCGATCAGGGTCGCCCACAGGGTGTTCATCAGCGGCCCGGTGCTGGGCGCGTAGTACTGCACCAGTTGTTGCGCGGGCCAGCCGTACAGGTAGAGCCCGTAGGACAGATCGGTGCGGCGGATCTGCGGCAGCTTGGGCACGAAGGCCAGGAACAGCGTGGTGTAGCTGAGCGCGACGAAATAGCCCAGGTAGTAATAGCTGCTGTCGCGCAACAGCGCGGCCAGCGCCAGCACCGCGACCAGCAACCACCCGCGCAACGGCACGCGGTCGCGGTTGACCCAGGCCAGGCTGCCGGTGAGGAAGTAGGCCGTGCAGTACAGCCAGTTGATCTTCTCCGGCGACAGGCTCTGGCCGCCGTATTTGGCGTAGCCGAACACCAGCAGGCCCAGGCACAGCAGGTTGAAGCGCAGGCGCGGCAGCAGGCGCAGCAGGCCGATCAGGGCCAGCCACAGATACAGACGCACCTCGATCGGCAGCGACCACAGCGAGCCGTTGATGGCGTGGCTGGGCAGGGTCTCGAACACGCCGGGCAGGAAGTATTGGGTGTCGCGACTGAGCAGGGCGTTGGCGCTCAGGTATTTCCAGGTGATCGGCGAGCGCCAGTAGTCGGCCGCGGTGCTCAGCAGCGGGCCCAGCACCAGCACCGACAGGGCCACGCACACGATCAGGGCCGGGAAGATGCGCAGCACGCGCGCGGCCAGATACCCGGGCAGGCGGTTGCGCTCCAGACTGGCCGCGATCAGAAAGCCGCTGATGACGAAGAACATGTCCACCGCGATGCCGCCGGCGAACTTGATCCGCACCAGCTGCAGCAGCAGGTCCTGGCCGCCGCTGGCGGTGACCGCGTAGCTGTGCCCGTAGATCACCAGCCAGGCCGCGACCAGGCGGATCAGGTTGAAGTTGTTGCGGGGCTGGGCGTGGCCCTCGGCCAGGGTGCGCGGCGTCATGAGTCGTGAGCGGATGGGATTCGGTCGCCGAACACAGCGGGTCCGGCGCATTGTGCCCGAAGCGGGCCGGCCGACGCTGCGGGCGCGGCCCGCCTATTCCAGGCTGTTCCAGGCCGCGCGCACGATCATCCAGCCGACGCCGAACAGGCCCAGGCCCACGCAGAGCAGATGCAGCTGGTCCACCGAGATCCAGCGCAGCAGCGGGTTGGCCAGCGACAGCGGCCAGGCCGGCTGCATGTCGTAGTGCATGATCGCGTCCAGCAGCACGTGCGAGTAGGTGCCGAGCAGGCCGCCCGCGAACGCGGCGCGCCAGGTGAACGGCGCATGCGGGATGCGCAGCCAGCGCAGGCAGACGGCGCTGATCGGCCGCCCGATCGCGCCCGCGAGCAGGCCGATCAACAGGGCGCCGAGCAGGCTGTGGGTACGGCCGTGCAGCACCGGCCAACCGCGCAGGATGCCGATCAGCGGCTCGATGTCCATCAGCACCTGCGCGCCGCCGAACACCATGAAGCTGAAATGGCGGCCGCCGATCGCCTTGAGCGCCAAGCCGGGGCCGAGGTGGATGGGCGTGAAGGGCATGCGCTCAGCCGGCGCCGTGCAGCGGCAGGGCCACCACCACCATCGCCGCTTCCTGCCCGCCCACCGAGGCGTACAGGCCGCGTGCGGCGGCGTTGTCGAGCTCGGTGCCGACCCAGGCTTCGCTGCAGCCCAGCTCACGCGCATGCGCGATCAAGGCCTGGATCAAACGCCGGCCGATGCCGCGGCGCTGCTGCGCCGCACTCACGCCGACTTCGTTGACCCACAGCGCCGGCGCCTTGTCCGGATGCACGTAATGCAGGGCCGAGGCCATGCCGATTACCACGCCATCGAGCACGGCGACCGCGAGATGGTGGCGCGGGTCGGCGAAGAACTCGCCGGCCCAGCGCGGGTCGACGGCGTGGTCGAACACGTCGGCGGCGACGCGGTCCAGCACCGCGATCTCGTCGCGGCCGAGCAGGCGCACCTCGACCTCGCTCATCGCGCTCACTCGAAGACCGGGCGGTAGAAGCTGCGTTCGTAGCTGAGAAAGCAGCGCGTGTCTTCGTAGTAGCGCATCGCGGCCTGGCAGTCCGGATCGTCGGCGGCGCGGCTGCGGTAGGTCTCGTATTCGGCCAGGCTGGGGAAGGAGAACAGCGCCAGTGCGATGTTGCTGGGGCCTTCGCCGGGCAGGAAATAGCCGTGATGGGTGCCGCCGAAACGCGCGACCAGCGGAATCCACATGCGCGCATAGGTTTCGAATTCGGCCAGCTTGGCCGGATCCAGCACGTAGCGCAGATAGCAGGTGATCAAGGCGGCACTCCCGGAGGCGGCGCGCGCGGCGCGGGCCTGCATCCTAGCCCGGGGCTGCGATGGCGACGAGTCAGGGCGGCGCGAAACGCCAGTGCCAGGGCTCGTAGACGATGCCGTGCGGATTGTCGCGCGGGTAGCTCATGACGAAGCCGTAGCCGCCGGCCTGGGCGTGCAGCCAGGCGAAGGCGGCGGTGGTTTCGAAGGACTCCTCCGCCGGCGGCTGGTCGGGCGCGCCGATGTCCAGGGCCAGGCCGGAGTGGTGTTCGCTGTAGCCGGGCGCGGCGTTGACGGTGAGGATCTGTTCGACGCTCTGGCCGCGCGCGAGCTTGCGTTCGAAGATGCCCAGTTGATAGTCGTGGCTGCGATAGCCGGAGATCGCTTCCAGCACCACGCCGTCGTCCAGGGCGGCCGCGTGCAGGTGGGCCCAGGCGCGCGCCGCCGACGGGTGCAGCCACAGCGGGCGGCGGTAGCGGTCGTGGCCGGCGAAACCCAGCCGATCGGGTTCGGGCACCAGCGCCAGGCCGGTGCGCTCGCCGTAGCCATCGTCCAGGCCCAGCGCGTGCAGGCGTTCTTCCAGGCGATCCAGCGGCAGCTCGCGTACGCGCTCCAGACCGGCGCGGCGGCTTTGGCTGTGGTGCTCCAGCGCGTCCAGCGCGGCGTCCAGGCCGGGCTCGTGGCCCAGGCGCGGGATCAGCGGCAGCAGGCCTTCGGGCAGGTCGGCGGCGAGGTACTGGCCGTCGCGCTTGCGCCGCAGCACGTGGCGCGCGCGCGCCAGTGCGCGCGCGTCGTGGTTGCTGCGCGCACGCAGCAGACCGCCGGGCCAGAGCTCGATCTCGGGCGTATTGATCAGGACCGGAACTATGCCGCGCATGCGCGCAGGTTAACGGCTGCGCGCGCGCCTTGCCACGTCTTGCAGCGCCTCCAGCAGGGCCTGCGGTTGCTCCAGCGACAACAGCAGCGAGGGGCCGTCGTTGCGCTCGGGCAGCCACAGCACGCGCCGGCGCTGGGTCAGCAGGTAAAACGCCTTGCGCCAGCGATCGCGCATCCGGAACCAGCCGGCCTGATAGCCGGGCAGGGCGGAGCCTAAGGTCTTGATCGAAGGACGCAGGCCGACGTGCTCGTCCAGGTCGACGATGCGCGCGCGATCCAGGTCCAGCCTCGCCACCGCGACCCGCACGGTATGCGGCCCGGCCTTGACCGTGAGCAGGCCGGATTCGAGTTCCACCGATCGCCGCCGCGCGCCCAGCCAGATCAGGCCGCCGACCAACGCCAGCACCGGCACGGCGATCCATAGCAACTGCAGGATCTTGGGGTCCTGCGGTGCGCGCAGCACCGCGAAGACGATGCCGATCAGCACCAGCAGCAGCGAGACCGTGGGCACCAGGGCGGCGCCCGGCCCCGGCGCGGAGATGGCGTAGCGGCTCATCTCAGCGCAGCTGCAACAGCATGCCGGCCATCAACGCGGCCGCCGATAGCGCCAGCAGCGCCACCGTGGCCAGCCGCGCCAGCGGCGCCGGGCGGGCCGGGTCGTGGCGCGGATAGCGGCGTTCGATCAGTTTGACGATATGCAGCATGACGGGCTCCCAGGTAGTGCGCGGCGATGGTTCGCCGCAAGCGATCAGGCCGGTTTCTTGAAGTACAGCCAGGTGCTGGAGTTGTTGGAATTGTGAGCGACCGTGACCAGCTCCCAACCCAGGGCGCCGCGCTTGTCGAGCTCCTCGCGGATGCGGTCGAAGGCGGAAGCGCCGAACAGTTGCAGGCCGATCTCGCTGACGTGGTATTTCCATTGGGTGTGGTTCATGCGTCGTCCGTTCCTTCAGGGTTTGCGGGTTTGGGGTGGGGCAGCCTTCCGGCCTTGCGCAGCGCGTCGCGCAGCAGGTATTCGATCTGGGCGTTGAGCGAGCGCAGTTCGTCGTCGGCCCAGCGCTGCGCCGCGGCCAGCACGTCGGCGTTGATGCGCAGCGGGTAGGCTTTCTTCTCGCTCACCGGCGGCCGGCCCGTTCGTCGTCGCGCGGCTGGCGGTAGTCGCGCTTGGCCCGGGCCAGCGCCAGCATTAAGGCCACGGCCAAGCCGTTGACCGCGACCAGCAGCGCCACGGTGACCCACAGCATGCGGCCGTCGTTGCCATGCGCCCAGTAGTAGCCCAGCGCGGACACGAAGATCGCGATCGCCATCAGCGCCAGCAATCGTGCGAAGCGCGCCGCGGCCGCGGCCGGATCGCGCAGGCGCGAGGCATCCAGGCCGTTGAGCAGGTGCAGGTTGCCGCGCGCGACCAGCACCGCGGCGATCAGGATCGGCAGCCCGCTGATCACGATGATCGCGGGCAGCAGCAGCGCTTGGGTGGACTGATCCATGCGTGCCTCGCCTCAATACAGGGTGCCGGCGTTGACGATGGGCTGGGTGCTGCGGTCGCCGCACAGCACCACCAGCAGGTTGCTGACCATCTGCGCCTTGCGTTCTTCGTCGAGCTGGACCACGCCGTTCTTCTGCAGCTCGGCCAGCGCCATTTCGACCATGCCGACGGCGCCGGCGACGATGCGGGTGCGCGCGGCGATCACCGCGTTGGCCTGTTGGCGCTGCAGCATGGCGTGGGCGATCTCGGGCGCGTAGGCCAGGTGGCTGATGCGCGCGTCGTTCACCTGTACGCCGGCGTCGGCCAGGCGTTCGGCCAACTCGTCCTTGAGGTGCTGGGAGATTTCGGCGGCGTGGCTGCGCAGGGCGAACTGGCCGTCCTCGTGCTGGTCGTAGGGATAGCTGGTGGCCATCGCGCGCAGCGCCGATTCGGACTGGATGTGGACGAAGCTTTCGTAGTCGTCGACGTTGTAGACCGCCTCGGCCGAATCGACCACCTGCCAGACGATCACCGCGGCGATCTCGATCGGGCTGCCGTCGAGTTCGTTGACCTTGAGCTTGCCGCTTTCGAAGTTGCGCACGCGCTGGCTGATCTTCTTCTTGGCGTAGAAGGGGTTGTTCCAGCGCAGGCCGTTGTCCTTGACCGTGCCGACGTACTTGCCGAACAGGCTGAGTACCGCGGCCTGGTTGGGTTCGACCTTGTACAGGCCGGTCAGGGCCAGGAACACCAGGATGCCGACGACGATGGCGGCGCCGATCTGCAGGTCGGCCTTGGCCGCGACCCCGCCGATGAACAGCCAGAAGCCGAAGGCGCCGACCAGCAGCAGGAACAGCAGGGTCGGGATCCCGGGCAGGGAGTGGGTCGGGTTCTCTTTCATGGCGCGTGCTCGCGTCGTCGATGGGTTCGATATGTGATATCAAAATGATATCTATCCTTGCAAGGGGTTTCGGACGAGCGGTAGGCTGCCTAATCCGGGTCCTGAGGGTAGGAGCGGCGCAAGCCGCGACCCCGACCCCGCACGGTCGCGGCGCTGGATGGCGGGCAGAGGGGCGATGGGAGACGGGAGGTCGAACGGCCCTACCGCACCGAGGCGCCGCCCGTCCCACTTGCGCGGTCGCGGCTTGCGCCGCTCCTACAGGGAGGCGGGGGCTAGGGCGTGATGCGGTACAGCGGTGCG
This sequence comes from Lysobacter sp. Root604, assembly GCF_001427505.1. Lineage (NCBI taxonomy): Bacteria > Pseudomonadati > Pseudomonadota > Gammaproteobacteria > Lysobacterales > Lysobacteraceae > Lysobacter > Lysobacter sp. Root604. Next base: position 312,514 of record NZ_LMGS01000001.1, read on the forward strand.
GGCACGAATTCGCCGGTCGCGTACAGGCTGCGGCCGTCGGCGGCCCAGCCCAGGGCTTCGGCCTGCGGCAGCCAGGGCAGGGTCAGCTGCTTCGGCGGCGCGGCCACGGCCGCGCTCCAACTCTGGCCGCCGCGGCGCGGGTACAGCAGCAGGTAGCGGTAGGTCATCACCGCCAGGGTGCGCCCGTCGGGCGAGACGTCGGCGGCGGTGACCTGGCTTTGCAGGCGCGCGCTGCGCGGGTTGCGCTTGAGGACCTCGGCGCTGGGCTGCGGCACCCCGGCCAGGGCGCCGCTGCGTTGCGCGGTGAGCAGGCCGGTGCCGGCCGGGCGCAGCGGCAGGGTGAACAGTTCCGGCGGCTGGCGCTTCTTGGAGATCAGCAGGATGCGGCCGTTGCCGGCGTCCACCGCCACCGCCTCGCAGTCGCGCGCGCCGTCGGGCCAGCGGAATGCGATCGACCAGGCCGGGCGCAGGCGCGCGTTCTCCAGCTTGGCCGGCTCCTCGACGATGTGCAGCTGCAGGCTGCGGCGCAGGCCGCCGTTGTCGCCGGTGTCGGCGATCAGCAGATAGTTGCGGCCGTTCAAGCGGAACGAGGAAATGTCTTCCCAGTCTGTCTTGGTCACGCCTTCGATGCGGAAGGTGGCCAGGCGCTCGCCGTCGTCGGCGACCGCGAACAGGCGTTCGGGATTGCCGCCGTCGTCGATCATCCACAGCACGCCGGGGTGGCGGCGCGAGGCGGCCAGGCCGCTGATCTCGTCGAGTTGGCCGTCGACCAGGATGCCGCTGAGCTCGCTGCCGGATTCGCCGGGCTCGTGACGCGCGCAGGCGCTCGCCACGGCCAGGGCTGCGGCAAGTACGACGGCGCGCAGCGGTAGCGACACGGAACGCGGCATGCCCACAGCATCGCATGCGGCCCCCGCGCCGATACAGATCCGGACCCGGTCGGGCGCGCGGAAAGTTAGACTAGCGTCAGCCTACGGCCCCTCTCAGGAACGCGCATGATCACCCTCGGTACGCCTTTGTCCCCGCACGCTTACCGCGTGCTGCTGCTCGGTTCGGGCGAACTCGGCAAAGAGGTGGCGATCGAACTGCAGCGTTACGGTGTGGAGGTGATCGCGGCCGATCGCTACGCCGACGCGCCGGCGATGCAGGTCGCGCACCGCAGCCACGTGCTGGACATGCTGGACGGGCAGGCCGTGCGCGCGCTGATCGCGGCCGAGCGGCCGCATTTGATCGTGCCCGAGATCGAGGCCATCCACACCCAGACCCTGGTCGAGCTGGAACAGGAATTCGCCGAGCGCGGCACCCACACCCGGGTGATCCCGACCGCGCGCGCCGCGCGCCTGACCATGGACCGCGAAGGCATCCGCCGCCTGGCCGCGGAAACCCTGGGCCTGCCGACTTCGCCCTACCGCTTCGTCGACACCCTGGACGATTACCGCGCCGCGGTCGCGCAGATCGGCGTGCCCTGCGTGGTCAAGCCGGTGATGTCGTCCTCGGGCAAGGGCCAGAGCCTGGTGCGCAGCGCCGACGACATCGACAAGGCCTGGGACTACGCCCAGACCGGCGGCCGCGCCGGCGCCGGCCGGGTCATCGTCGAGGGCTTCATCGATTTCGATTACGAGATCACCCTGCTGACCGTGCGTCACGTCGGCGGTACCACCTTCTGCGCGCCGATCGGCCACCTCCAGCGCGACGGCGACTACCGCGAGAGCTGGCAGCCGCAGCCGATGTCGACGCGCGCGCTGGCGCGCGCGCAGGGCATCGCGCGCGGCATCACCGACGACCTCGGCGGTTGGGGCGTGTTCGGCGTGGAGCTATTCGTGAAGGGCGACGAGGTCTGGTTCAGCGAGGTCTCGCCGCGTCCGCACGACACCGGCCTGGTCACCCTGGTCTCGCAGGACCTGAGCGAGTTCGCGCTGCACGCGCGCGCGATCCTCGGCCTGCCGATTCCGCTGATCCGCGAGCACGGGCCGTCGGCTTCGTGCGCGGTGCTGGCGCAGGGGCACGGCGTGCCGGTGTTCAACGGCGTCGACGCCGCGCTGAGCCAGGTCGACACCCAGCTGCGCCTGTTCGGCAAGCCGCGGGTGGAAGGCCAGCGCCGGGTCGCGGTGACGCTGGCCGTGGCCGAGGACATCGACGGCGCGCGCGAACACGCGCGGCGCGCGGCCGCGGCACTGGACATCGAGCTGCGCTAAGCGCATCCATCCATCATTCGAACCACGATCCTGACAGGGGGATCCGCCCATGGAAGAGTCCCGAGGCTACGCCGTATTCCTTTTTCCGCAGGCCATGGAGGCGCTGGGCGAAGCGATCAAGCCGTATCTGCTAGACGGGCCGGCCGGGCCGCACGTGCTGTGCCGCGAGATCGACACCGCCGGCGCGCTGATCGAGATGACGCTGGAGATGCAGACCAGCGAGGGGCGGCCGATCTCGCTGGAGCTGATGGTGCCGACCAGCATGGTGCGCATGATCGTGTCGGCACGCAGCGACGAGGCCTTCGGTTTCGGCCCGCGTCGCGCGCTCGCGCCGCAGGCGGCTACGGTGGTGGCGACGCCGACTCCGGCTCCGGCTCCCGCTCCCGCTCCTGAGGCAACTCCTGCGGTTGATCCTGTGCCGGCGGCTGCGAACAAGCCCGGGGCTTGAGCTGATCCTGGGGTCTGAGGTTGTCCTTGCCTCTGGCTCGTTGCTTTCCGCTCTTCGAATCCGCTTGGCTTTGGCTGTTGCTCGTCATCGCCGCGAAGGCGGGCTCGGCTTTACTTCGGCGGAGCCGGATGTCCAGTGCCTTTGGCGTCTTCTTGCCCCCCAGGTTGCGTCTTTGCTTCTGGCTCCCTCCTTTGTAGAAGGGTGAAGCCGTGCGGCTTACGAACCGCAGGTTCGTGCACGGCTGAACGCCGGCAGGCTGTGCCTGCTGGCCGGGCGGGTTGGGGAGGATTTGCTGTTGCTTTGCTTTCGTCTTTCCAGACCGAAAGTCAAAGGCTTCCGCCTGCTGCGCATGCGGGTCACTTTCTCTGGCTTTTGGCTCCCTCCTTTATCAAAGGAGGGTTGGGGAGGATTTGCTTTGGCTTTGCTTTCGTCTCTTCGTCACGAAAGTCAACGGCTTCCGCCTGCTGCGCATGCGGGTCACTTTCTCTTGCTAGCCCAAGAGAAAGTAACCAAAGAGAAGGGCTAGCGGGACCAACCCTCCCCTGCGAGTTCGAGGCTTTCGCCGGGATTTTTCGAATGGACATCCTTGTCCATTCGAAAAACGGCGCGCGTCCTGCGCTCCGCCCTTCGGGTCCACGAGTGGCCGTGTGAGTGCGGTGCTTTTGGATTCCAATGNAAAGTAACCAAAGAGAAGGGCTAGCGGGACCAACCCTCCCCTGCGAGTTCGAGGCTTTCGCCGGGATTTTTCGAATGGACATCCTTGTCCATTCGAAAAACGACGCGCGTCCTGCGCGCCGCCCTTCGGGTCCACGAGTGGCCGTGTGAGTGCGGTGCTTTTGGATTCCAATGCCGCGGCAACGGCAACGGCAACGGCAACAGCAACGGCAACGGCAACAGCAACAGCAACAGCAACGGCAACAGCAGCCGCAGTGATAGCGTCCCCTCTCCCGCTTGCGGGAGAGGGTTAGGGTGAGGGGAGTGCAGCGCCGAAGGCGCGAATGCCTTCGCGCTATGCCGGATACGAGGCGGTTACGGCTTGCCCAGGTCGATCCAGACCAGGTGATGGTCGCTGCCGTCGGCGATCGCCGCGTCGGCGCTTTCGCGCGCGGGCCAGAACACGCCCGTGTCGCGTACGTTCAAACCGCGCGAAGGCAGCACGTAGTCCAAACGCAGGGTGCCGGACTTGGGGCCGAAGTCGCCGGTGTGGGTGGCGGTGTCGCCCTTGCGCGGGAAGCCGTAATCGGCCGCGCGTTGCGGCGCGCCGGCGCTGCGCGGCACGTGGCCGGCGTCGACGCGCGGGTGTTCGAGCAACTGCGCGATCGCGCCGCGCGCGCCGTCGCCGTCGACGGGGTCGGCGTTCATGTCGCCCAGGATCACGAACGCGGCGTCGGCGGCCAGGCCGCCGCACTGACCGCGGTCGTCGCACAGCCAGGGCTTCTCGCCGGCCGACAGGTACTCGGCCCACAGCCGCAGCTCGTCGTGGTTGCGCGCGCCGTTGCGGTCCTCGGGGCCATCGAACACCGGCGGCGTCGGGTGCGAGGCGAGAATGTGGATCGTGCCCTGCGGCGTGCGTACCGGAACGTCCCAATGCGACTTCGAGGACAGGCGCAGCTGCGACCAGATCGCGGGCGCATACCAGGGCGCGCCGCTGGCGGGATCGCGCGGCTGGCGCGCGCCGGGCAGGGCGCTCCACTTCAGCCGCTGGAAGCTGCGCACCTGCGCGCTGTCGATCGGATAACGCGACAGCAGCAGCATGCCGTACTGGCCCGGGTGCAGGCCGTAGCCCCAGGCATCGTTGCCGCGCGCGCGGCCGTCGCCGCCTACGTGGCCGTCGTGGTCCAGGTCCAGGCCGCTGGGCACGCCGGTGTTGACCGGCGCGAAATAGCGATAGGCGTAACGCAGCGGTTCGCCGCCGTGCTGGGCGACCTCGAGATAGCGCTGCTGGAACGCATCGGCGGCGCGGCCGTCGGCGTCGTAGTCGAATTCGTTGAGTAGGACCACGTCCGGGCGCACGCGCTGCAGCACGGCCGCGATCTTGCGCGCGCCGGCATCGTCGCCTTCCAGGCGGCGCAGCAGGCCGCCGTCGGCGTCGTCGTACAGCGAGGTGTTGTAGGTGGCGATGCGCAATCGCGCGGTCTGGCTCATGGGGCCGGCCTGCGCCGCTTTGGGGTCGCCGTGGACCTGGACGCGCACGCAGCCGGCGGCGAGGGCGGCGAGCAGGGCGAAGGGAATCAGCAGGAGGAATCGGTTGCGCATGGCGCGCATGATCGCATGCGTGCGTGCGCGATCGATGACAGGCGCCAACGAAAACGCCCCGGCGGACCGGGGCGTCGTTCGAAGCGTCGTGTCGGGTATTACAGCGCGCAGCCGTAGGCGCCGAGCGCGGTCTTCATCTGGTCCAGCGCGGTCTTGCAGGTGCTGGCCAGCGCGGCCTTGGAGGCCGGATTGGCGGCGGCCTGCTTCCACGCGGTGCGGCTGCTCTCCAGACCGGTCTGGAACATCGCGCGCTGGTCGGCCGGCACCTTGTCGGCCAAGCAGGTGTTGACCTTGCTCAGGTAGTCGTCGCACTCGGGGATGCCGACGCTGTCGGCGGCGGCGACCGCGGCCGGCGCGGTTTCAGCCGGAACCGAGGTGGCGGTGGGCGCGGCCATGTCGGTCGGCGCGGTTTCGGCCGGCGTCGAGGTGGCGGTGGCGGCGGCCGGATCGGTCGCGGCGTCGGCCGGCTTATCGGCCGGCTTGGTGCAGGCGGCCAGCGCCAGGGTGCAGGCGGCGGCCAGGATTAGAGCGGTGTGCTTCATCGAATATCCCCGTAATGAATGGTAGGCGGCGGCTCCATGCCGAACACAGTGCCGACTCGGTCGTGCGTAGACGACGGGCCACTAGGTACACGAGTCGGCGACGTTCTGTGTTAGCGCCTCGTAAAACCGGGTCGCGCCGGGCCGCCCGTTTGGCGCCGCGGAGGGCGCGGATCCGGGCGCGTGCGACGTCGGCGCGGCCCTCACATCGCGCAGCCGTAGCGTGCGTATTCGTCCTTGGCCTGCTCTTCGGCGATGGTGCAGGCCTGCGGCAGCGCGGCGCGGTGGACCGGGTTGGCCAGGGCCTCTTTCCAGGTGGCGTACTCCTGGGACACGCTCGCGCGCAGCGGCATGCGCTGCGCTTCGGGCACTTTCTGGTTGATGCAGGCGGCGACCTTGGCCAGGTATTCGTCGCATTGCACGATGCCGATGGCGTTGTCGATCTTGCCGCCGCTGCCGCTCGCGGGCGAGCAGGCGGCGAGGGACAGGCAGGCGGCCGCGAGTGCGGCCAGGGACCAGGCGGGAGAGTTCATGACGATGGCTTCGCAGGGGTTCGTGGGGCGCGGGATCCGTCGCCGCGTCGCGCATCCGGTCGGCGTCGCGGTGCGCGCGCCGAATCCGAAATCCCTGCCTATGTAAAGGAACGCGATTACAGCTTGATGAAGTCGCGTATGTGCAGATCGCGCCACTCGTGGCCGTCGAAGCCTTCCAGCGGATGGAAGCGGCGCTTGTAGTCCATCTTCGGATGGCCGGCGATCCAGTAGCCCAGATACAGATGTTCGCGGCGTTCGCGCTTGGCCCATTCGAGCTGACGCAGGATCGCCAGCGTGCCCAGGCCGCGCTCGGCTAGGTCGGGATCGTAGAAGGTGTAGACCGCCGACAGCGCGGTATCGACCACGTCGGTCACCGCCACCGCGATCAGGCGGCGTTGCTCGCGCAGTTCCAGGAAACGGCCTTCGCTCCAGCTGCCGATCAGGAACTGGTCGAACTCGGCCGCGCCGTGGCTGTCCATGCCGCCGCCGGCATGGCGGGTGGACAAGTAGCGACGGTACAGCTCCAGGTGTTCCTCGCTGCGTTCGGCGGGGCGCACGCGCATCTCGACTTCGGCGTTGCGCGCCAGGCAGCGGCGCTGACTGCGATCGGGGCTGAAGCGATCGACCGGGATACGCACCGCGACGCAGGCGCGGCAGCCGGCGCAGTGCGGGCGATAGACGATATCGCCGGAGCGGCGGAAGCCCCAGCCCAACGCATGCGGGTACCAGGCGCGCAGGCGCGGATCGCGCGGGTCCAGCACCAGGTCGCGGGCGACGCGCTCCGGCCAATAGCCGCAGGCGTGCTCGCCGGTGTGGAACAGGCGCAGGTCCTCGCTGTCCGGCTGCGGTTGGGTGCCCATGGGGGCAGCATAGCGCCGTCCCAGCGCCGTGGCGCTAGCGCTGCGTTCACGTTTTCCGGCACGGGCGTGTCAACCGACCGCCGGCCTGGGCGTTGACCACTGCATCGGCGCCGCCCCGGGCGCCCTTGCAGGAGCCACCGCAATGAAACATTCCACCTTGCTGGTCGCCGCGCTGGCCGCGGCCGTCGCCGGTGCGGCCCTGGCCGCGCCGCAGGGCGAGGGCCCGGACCGCCCGCAGCGCCCCTCCCTGGACCGCAACAACGACGGTGCGATCGATCGCAGCGAGGCCGCGGCGATGCCGCGCCTGGCCGAGAAGTTCGACGCCCTCGACAAGAACGGCGACGGCCGCCTCAGCGCCGACGAGCGCCCCTCCCACCGCGGTCGCGGCGGCAAGGGCGGCCACGGCGGCCATGGCCGTCACGGCGGCATGGGCGGGCTGATCGGCGCCGACGCCGACGGCGACGGCCGCATCAGCCAGGCCGAGGCGGCCAAGCTGCCGAAGCTGGGCGAGAAGTTCGCCCAGATCGACGCCAACCGCGACGGCTACGTGGTGCGCAGCGAGCTGCGCAGCTACCACGAGCGCGAGCGCCCGCAGCGCGAGGCCGAGCGCGCCCAGCGTTTCGACCAGCACTTCGCGCAAGCCGACCTCAACCACGACGGCAAGCTCAGCAAGATCGAAGTCGGCGAGAAGATGCCGCGCCTGGCCAAGGCCTTCGCCTTCATGGACGAAGACCGCGACGGCTATCTGACCCGCGAGGATCTGCGGCCCAAGCCGCGTCGCTGATCGCTGGCCGGAGCCGCAAGCGTTTCACGTTGCACCCAGCAGTAGTAGCGAATGGAAGGATTGCCCCTCCAGATTCCCGTGCCGCGTCCCGCGGCACGGGTTTTTTTTTGGTTTTTCGCCTAGCTAGGGCGAAGCGCCTTCCGGCGCGGCCGGGTCCAGGATCCGACCGGGCGCCTTACAGCCGCCCGGATTGGATCAGGCCCACGATCAGGCCGCCCACGCCGCAACCCACGCCGATCACCACCCCGATCCAGGATTGGATGCGCTCGCAGCGGCGACGCCGCGCGGCCGCGATCGGATCGCGCGCGGCTTCCAGGGCGTGACGGCGGCGCAGGATGCGCGGCTGCGCCACCGCGGTCTGCCACAGGATCGCGACGATGAAGCCCAGCGTGGTCAGGCTGGGCAGCCACCAGCTGCCGAGGCCGCTATGCGCGATCAGCAGCAGCGCGACCACGAACGCGATCGAGACCAGGCCGCAGATCACCGCGCTGCGCACCAGCGCGTAGCGCTCGGCGTCGTCGATCGCGCCCTTGAGCTGCTTGCGCAGACCCAGGTAGATGCCCGCGAACGCCGCCACCACCGCGATGCCGATGCTGCCGGCCGCGCCCAGCACGATCTGGCCGAAGGTCTTGGCGCCGGCCGCGGCGCCGGCGCCGAGCAGGCCGGCCGCGGCGGCCGGCGGGCTGGCGATGGTGAGCGCGGTGGCGACCATGCTGGTGAAGGCCAGCGACGGCGCGCTGTCGACCGCGAAGCGGCCGAAACGCGCCAGCATCTCCTCGCGCACGCTGGCGCGCGCACGCGACAGGCGTTTGCGCACGGCGGAGTCGCTGAGGCCCAGCAGGGACGCGACCTGCTGCGAACTCTGGCCTTCGCGGTAATACAGCAGCAGCACTTCGCGGCTGTCGTCGGGCAGGGCCGAGATCAGTTCGGCGGCCATGGTCTGGCGTTCGTCGTCCAGCAAGCGCTCGCAGGGGTTGGGCTGCGGGTCGGCCGCGGCCTCGATCGCCGCCTCGACGTCGTCGACCCCGCGCGGCGCGCGCCGCTGGCTGCGCAGGTGGTCGCGGGCGAGGTTGCGGGTGATCTGGCGCAGCCAGGGCAGGAAGCTGGACGGGCTCTGCAGCCGGCGCAGGTTCTGCCAGGCGCTGAGGAAGGCTTCCTGGGCGATGTCCTCGCTGGCCGGCACGTCGCGCACGATCGCCAGCGCGATCGCGGTGACTGAGTTCTGGCAGGCGGCGACGATGCGCGAATACGCGGCGCGATCGCCGGCCGCGGCGGCGGGCAGGTCGGCATCGATGGCATCGATCAGACCGTCGGCGGCGGGGCTCGGGTGGGCGCTCAACGCAGGCAGCTCAGGCAGGTGGGCAGGGCGGCGACGGTCGGGTGGCCGTCGAGCGCGCCCAGGATAGCCAGTAGCGCGGCGATCGCGGCGGCGAGCAGCGGGCCCAGGACGTCGAGCAGTGCGGCGAGGACGAGGCAGGCGATGGAAACAGGGGACGAGGTCGTCATGGCGGGTCCGGGCGGGGATACCTGGACCGAGACGCGGGCGGGCGGGGAATGTGACCGGCGCAAAAGCAAATCCCCCTCGGTCCCCCTTTTTCAAAGGGGGAAGACCAGCGGGACATGCGCCTGAGTCGTTTGCTGTCCCCCCTTTGAAAAAGGGGGCTAGGGGGGATTTGCTTCCAACCGCCCTACATCGCCACGTGCTTGAGCGTCCGCACCACCTGCCACTGCCCGTCCACCGACTTCACTTCCAGCGTCTTGTACGAGGCCGACATGCGGTGGTGGTAGGCCTCGTACTCGATCTTGCCGGACTCGCGGGTCTGTGGCCGGAACGCCTTGACGTCGACCAGCAGCGCCGGGTGTCCGGACGCGCGATGCACGCTGCCTTGCTCCTCGTCGGGGATGCGCACGCACTCCGACAGCGGCGCCACGCGGCGGCCGCGCAGTTGCGCCTGCATGGCGTCGATCATGGCCTTGGACACGTCCTTGCCGTCGATCGACAGGCACAGGGTGTCGATCGGTGCGGCCTTGCTCAGCTCTTTCACGAACACCGCCGCTGCCAGCGGCTGCGGGATCGCCGCCACCGAACCGTCCAGCGGGTGCTGGGCCAGCGCCGATTCGGCCGGGTCTTCGCGCAGCGAATGCACGATCGCCAGCACCAGTACCAGCACGATGCCGCCGATCAGAGCCAGCTTGATCCGGAACGCGCGTTGCTGCGCCGGGTTGCGCGCGGGCGCGATCTGCTCCGGCGCGCGGAAGCTGATCGCCGAGTAGCCTTCGCCGCCACGGGTGGAATCGATCAGGCCGGCCGCGCGCAGGATTTCGCGCGCGCGCACCTGATCCTCGGACTTCACCACCCACACCGCCGGCTTGGGCGAGTCGTTGTCGCTGTAGCTGAAGCCGCTGCGGCGGTTGCCCTTGTAGGAGCGGTTGTTGGTGACCCGCACTTCGATGTCGGCGTCGCGCAGCATCTGCGCCACCGACTCGACGTTTTCCAAACGCGCGCTCGAAAAGACCTGCCTCATGTCATTCCTTCGAGGGCACGTGCGCGGCCGCTGCGGCGTCCTGCACGACCCGGATCAGGCCTTCCTGCGCGGTGCTCGCGACCAGGCGGCCGTGGCGGTCGTAGATCTGCCCGCGCGCCAGCCCGCGCCCGCCCTGGGCGCTGGGGCTGTCGATCGAGTACAGCAGCCAGTCGTCGGCGCGGAACGGGCGGTGGAACCACAGCGCGTGATCCAGCGAAGCCATCTGCACATTGGGCTGGTAGTAGCTGATCCCGTGCGGGAAGGTGGCGGTGCCGAGCAGGTGGAAATCCGAAGCGTAGGCCAGCAGCGCGCGGTGCAGCTCGGGCGCGTCGCCGACCGGCTCGCTGAGACGGAACCAGACCTGCTGGTAAGGCGGGCGCTTGGGCGGATTGAGCTCGTCGCGCGGATAGACGTGGCGGAACTCGAACGGGCCCTGGCGCGACAGCCAGCGCTGGATCTTGGTGGGCAGCGTGGCCATCACCTCCGGCGGTACCGCCGACGCCGGCGCGATGTCCTCGGGCTTGGGCACCTCCGGCATCGACAGCTGGTGTTCGCCGCCGTCCTCGTCCTTCTGGAACGAGGCGGCCAGGAAGAAGATCGGCTGGCCGTGCTGGATCGCGGTCACCCGCCGCACCGAGAAGCTGCCGCCATCGCGGGTGCGGTCGGCCTGGTAAACGATCGGGGCCTCGATGTCGCCGGCCTTGAGGAAGTAGGCGTGCAGCGAGTGCGCGCTGCGCGGCGCCTCCAGGGTCGCTTGCGCGGCCGACAGGGCTTGGCCCAGGACCTGGCCGCCGAACACGTACTTGGTGCCGATGTCGCGGCTCTGGCCGCGGAACAGGTTGTCTTCCAGCCGCTCCAGCGACAGCAGTTCGATCAGTTCGGAGACGGGCGATGAAGTCATGGGGCGTGCGCGGCCGGGTCGGTACGGTCCGGAAGTATACGGCGCGTCCCGCTGGGCTCCGCGAGCGCCGGCGCGGGCGTTAGGGCCGCGGCTCAGGCTTCGGGACGCAGCCGCTGCAAGCCGCAGGCGTCCAGCACCCGCGCCCACGGAAAGCGCGGGCCCGGGTCCAGCTTGCGCTGCACCTGCACGCTGGGATCGTCGCTGGCCTCGACCCGGGTGGTGTCCAGGTCCTCGTGGCCGGCGATCCAGCGCAGCGCGGGCAACTGCGCGCGCAATTGCGCCAGCAGTGCGATCAGGGCCTCGATCTGGGCCTCGGTGTAGGGCTCGTCCATGGCCTGGTGGCGCGAGTCCAGCCAGTGCGGATAGCGGCCGGTGTTGACCAGCTCGATCCCGACCGAGCGCGGGTTGTAGCCGCGGGTGTGGTGGGCGACCCGCAGGGGCTCGACGTAGCGGTGCAGGCTGCCGTCGCGATCGACGTAGTAATGGCCGCTGTTGCCGGTGCCCGAGGCCGGGTAGAGCACGCGCTCGCCGTACTCGCGCGCGGTCGCCAGGTCGGGCAACTCGGTGCAATGGATCACCACCAGGTCCACCGCCGCGGCCGCGCGCGCGTCCAGCAGGGCCTCGTAGGGCAGGGGTTCCACGCGCAGGGGCGGAAGGGGCGGCATGGGGGCGGATGCTAACATTCGCCTTCGCACCGGAGCCCGCCATGTCCCTGCCGCCCGCCGACTCCGCCCTAGGACGTCTGATGGCCCACCTGCCGCGCCCCGGCCGGGTGGAGTGGATCGGTTTGCGTCCCAAGCGCGATGTGCCGATGGAGCCGGTCGAAGCCGTGCTGGCCCAAGCCGGCCTGGGCCTGGTCGGCGACCGCTATGCCGGCGGCAGCGGCAAGCGCGGGGTGACCCTGATCCAGGCCGAGCACCTGCCGGCGATCGCCGCCTTGTCCGGCCGCGACGCGGTCGAGCCGTCCCTGCTGCGCCGTAACGTGGTGGTATCCGGGCTGCCGCTGGTGGCGCTCAAGGGCCGCCGCTTCCGCCTCGGCGAAGCGCTGCTGGAAGGCACCGAGGACTGCGACCCCTGCTCGCGCATGGAAGACGCGCTCGGCCCCGGCGGCTACAACGCGATGCGCGGCCACGGCGGCCTGTGCGCGCGCATCCTCGAAGGCGGACACATCCGGCGCGGCGACGCGTTGATCGTGCTTGCCGACTGAACTCCGCAGCGCCGTGCGACCGCCACCGTCCCGGCCCCTCACCGATACGCCACCCCGACACGCATGAGCACGCGCGGACACTGCATCCTTTCCCATGGCTTCGAGAGCGGCCCCGACGCGACCAAGGTCACCGCCCTGGCCGAGGCCGCGCAGCGCCTGGGCTGGAGCCACGAGCGCCCGGACTACACCGACCTGGACGCGCGCCGCGAGATCAGCGAACTCGGCGACGTGCCGCAGCGGTTGCAGCGCCTGCTCGCGCTGGCCCAGGCCGCCGCCCAGCGCGGCCCGCTGGTGCTGGCCGGCTCCAGCCTCGGCGCCTACATCTCGGGCCTGGTCTCGCTGCAGGTGCCGGTGGTCGGCCTGTTCCTGATGGCGCCGCCGGTGCGGATGGGGCCGGCGCCGCGCCTGCAAGCCGCGCGCGTGCCGACCACGATCGTGCACGGCTGGGACGACGAACTGATCCCCGCGCAGGAAGTGGTGGAGTGGGCCTGGTCGCGGCGCGCGCGCCTGCTGCTGGTCGACGACAGCCATCGCCTGGCCGCGCACGTCGACACCAGCGCCGACGCTTTCGCGCAATTGCTGCAACGCCTGTGACGGCCGCGCCGCCGCCACACGCGCCCTTGACCGTCGATGCGGATACTCCGTGCTCGTCGATGCTCACTCCGCTGTTCGCCATGCACACCAGGAAGTCTTCGTGAAGTTTTACGTCAGTTGCGGCAAGGGTCTGGAATATCTGTTGGCCGACGAGCTGGTCGCGCTGGGCTGCGCGCGCGCGACCGCCGCCCTGGCCGGCGCCAACGCCGAAGGCGAACTGCGCGACGCCCAGCGCGCGGTGCTGTGGTCGCGCCTGGCCAGCCGCGTGCTGTGGCCGATCGCCGAGTTCGACTGCCCCGACGAGCACGCGCTGTACGCCGGCGTGGCCGCGATCGATTGGCCGCAGCATCTGGACGCGACCAACACGCTGGCCGTCGACGCGCACGTCTCGGGCACCGCGATCACCCACGCGCGCTACGCCGCGCAACGGGTCAAGGACGCAGTGGTGGACGTGATGCGCGCGCGCACCGGCGCGCGCCCCGACGTGGACGTGGACGCGCCCGACCTGCGCCTCAACTTGGTGATCCGCAAGAACCGCGCGATCGTCTCGATCGATCTGGGCGGCGGCTCGCTGCACCGCCGCGGCTGGCGCCTCAAGCAGGGCGAAGCGCCCTTGAAGGAAAACCTCGCCGCCGCGGTGCTGATGCGCGGCGGTTGGCCGCGCGTGTACGCCGAGGGCGGCGCCCTGATCGACCCGATGTGCGGCAGCGGCACCTTGCTGATCGAAGGCGCGCTGATGGCCGCCGACGTCGCGCCGGGCCTGCTGCGCCACGATGGTTTGGCGCCCACGCGCTGGCGCGGTTTCGACCGCGCGGCCTGGCAGGAACTGTGCGATCAGGCGCGCGTGCGCGAAGACGCCGGCCGCGCCGCGCTGCGGCCGGTGTTCCAGGGCAGCGACCTCGACCCGCATGCGATCCGCGCCGCGCGCGACAACGAAGTCATGGCCGGCCTGGCCGGGGTGATCCGCTGGCAGGTCGCCGCGGTCGAGCAACTGCAGGAGCTGCCCGCGCCGACGGCCATCGAAGCGGCCGAGGGCGAGCCCGTCGCCGCGACCGGCCTGGCGGTCTGCAACCCGCCCTACGACGCACGTCTGGCCGCCGATCCCGCCCTGTACCGCGCGCTGGGCAATACCCTCAAGCGCCTGGCGCCGCAGTGGCGCGCCAGCCTGCTGTGCGGCGACGCCGAGCTGGCCCAGGCCACCGGCCTGCGCGCCAGCAAGAAGTACCAGCTGTTCAACGGCGCGATCGAATGCACCCTGATCGTGTGCGACCCGATCGCGCCGCGTGCGCGCGCGGACAGCGCGCCGGACGCACCGCCGCCGGTCTTGTCCGAAGGCGCGCAGATGGTCGCCAACCGCCTGCGCAAAAACCTGCACAAGCTCAAGCGCTGGCGCGAGCGCGAAGGGGTCAGCTGCTACCGCGCCTACGACGCCGACCTGCCCGAGTACGCGGCCGCGATCGACGTCTACGCCAGCGACGAGCCCGAACCGCAGCTGCACCTGCACGTGCAGGAATACGCCGCACCGGCCACGATCCCCGAAGCCGACCAGCGCCGCCGCCTCAACGAACTGATGGCGGCCGCGCGCGAGGCTTTCGCGGTACCGCGCGAGCGCATCGCCCTCAAGACCCGCGCGCGCGGCAAGGGCGGCAGCAAGTACGGCCGCTTCGACCAGCGCGGCGAAGTCCTGGTGGTGCGCGAGGGCGCGGCCAAGCTGCGAGTGAACCTGCACGACTACCTCGACACCGGCCTGTTCCTCGATCACCGGCCGATGCGCCTGCGCATCGCCGAGGAGGCGCGCGGCCGGCGCTTCCTCAACCTGTTCGGCTACACCGGCGCGGCGAGCGTGCACGCGGCGGTCGGCGGTGCGGTGCAGACCACCACCGTCGATCTGTCGGCCACCTACCTGCAATGGTGCGCCGACAACCTGCGCGAGAACGGCATCGGCGGCGCCGACCATCGCCTGGTCCAGGCCGACGCAGTAGCCTGGCTGGAGGCCGACCGTGGCCGCTACGACCTGATCTTCTGCGACCCGCCGACCTTCTCCAATTCCGCGCGCGCCGACGACTTCGATCTCCAGCGCGAGCACGTCCGCCTGCTGCGCGCTGCGGTCGCGCGCCTGGCCGACAACGGCGTGCTGTACTTCTCCAACAACTTCCGTCGCTTCCGCCTCGACCAGGAGGCGATCGCCGAATTCGCCGACTGCCGCGAGATCAGCGCCGAGACCATCCCGCCCGACTTCGCCCGCGACGCGCGTATCCATCGCTGCTGGCGGCTGCAGCCGCTGTGAAGGACGAAGCCTTGAAAACGCGCAAGCCCGGTACCTGGACCTTCTTCCGCCAGTGGTTGAAGAACCCGCTGCGCACCGCCGCGGTCGCGCCCTCCAGCCCCGAGCTGGCCGCGGCGATGATCGCCGAGCTGCCCGACGACGCGCGCCGGGTGATCGAGCTGGGCGGCGGCACCGGCGCGATCACGCGCGCGCTGCTGGCGGCCGGCATCGCCGACCGCGATCTGTTGGTGCTGGAGCTCAATGAGGAGTTGCACGCGCATCTGCATCTGCGCTTTCCGCAGGTGCAGGTATTGCTGGGCGACGCGCGATCGCTGCCGGAGCTAGCGCACGCGAACGGCTATCTGGACCAGGGCCCTGCGGATGCGATCGTGTCCGGGCTGGGGCTGCTGACGATGCCGCCGCAGTTGCAGCGCAGTCTGTTGGCGGCGGCGTTCGAGTGTCTGCGGGCAGACGGCACCTTCGTGCAGTTCACCTACGGGCCGGCGGCGCCGGTGGCCGATGCGGTGATGCGCGAGTTGGGGCTGCAGGTGCGGCGCGGCGAGTTTGTGTTGCGCAATGTGCCGCCGGCGACGGTGTATGTGTATACGCGCAAGGCGTAGGGACGTGGTGTTTCGCTGCCGCGCTTGAGGGGCTGCGCTGTCTTTCGATTCGGTGGGCGACAGGTCGTTCGCGGCTATTGGGTAGGAGCGGCGCGAGCCGCGACCGTGAGCTCCGGCTATTGCGCTGGCCGGTGTCCTTGTTGAGATTCGGATCGCTTTCTTGCTCCTTGCTCCTAGCTCCTAGCTCCTAGCTCCTAGCTCTTTGGCTCTTAGCTCCCTCCTTTGGAAAAGGAGGGTTGGGGAGGATTTGCTGTTGCTCTGCTTTCGTTTTTTCTGACCTAAGGTCAACGGCTTCCGCGTGCTGCGCATGCGGGTCACTTTCTCTTGCTAACCCAAGAGAAAGTAACCAAAGAGAAGGGTTAGCGTGACCAACCCTCCCTTGCGAGCGCGTTGCGTGCGCCGGGATTTTTCGAATGGACATCCCTGTCCATTCGAAAAACGGCACGCGTCCTGCGCGCCGCCCTTCGGGTCTACGGTTGGTCGTGTGAGTGCGGTGCTTTTGGACTTCAATGCCACGACCACGACCACGACCACGGCCACGGCCACGGCCACGGCCACGGCCACGGCCACGGCCACGGCCACGGCCACCGCAACCGCAACCGCAACCGCAACCGCAACCGCAACCGCAACCGCAACCGCAACCGCAACCACATCCGCTGCGACTGCAGGCGCGATGCGTGACTGGTGAAACGTGAGTGCGAATAACAATTGCAAATGGTGACTATGGCCATGGCGGTTTGAACGCTGGTGCCGCTGCCGTGTCATAGCCGGGTGTGCGGCCCCTGCGCCAATCTCGCTACATCAGGCTGATTGTTCCAAATTTGTAATAGATACTCCTGCGCTTAAGTGCTTCGTTCTGTTTTTGCAGTGCCATCCTATGCTCCAACGCCAATACGGCGAGCGAGACAGGAGAGAGGAGCATGTCCACCACCACCACCCACGACCTGGCCCCGCGCTATGCGCGCGTCGGGCGCAAGATGCGTGGTCAGCCGACTTCGGATGGCGCCGGTGTGCGCCTGACCCGGGTGATCGGCGGGGCCGAGTTGCCGGATCTGGATCCGTTCCTGCTGCTGGACGAGTTCGGCACCGATCGCGCCGAGGACTACATCGCCGGTTTTCCGGAGCATCCGCACCGCGGCTTCGAGACGGTGACCTACATGCTCGACGGGCGCATGCGTCATAAGGACAACCACGGCAACGAGGGCGTGCTGGTGCCTGGCAGCGTGCAGTGGATGACCGCCGGCCGTGGCCTGGTGCATTCGGAGATGCCCGAGCAGCAGGAGGGCCGCATGCGCGGTTTCCAGCTGTGGGTGAACCTGCCGGCGCGCGAGAAGATGACCGAGCCCAAGTATCAGGAGTTCGCGCCTGAGCGCATCGTCGCGCTGCAACCGGCCGATGGCGTGCAGCTGAAGCTGATCGCCGGCGCGATCGGCGATCTGCGCGGTCCGATCGCGCAGCCGGCGACCGATCCGGTCTATATCGACGTCGCCCTCGCGGCTGGCGCCAGCTGGGAGTACGACCTGCCCGAAGGCCACAACGTGTTCGTCTACGTGTACGAGGGCGGGGTGGAGATCGGCGACGGTGAGGACGCGCGCGCGGTCGATGCGCAGGAGTTGGCGGTGCTGTCCGGCGGCCAGCGCCTCAAGTTGCGCGACCTCGGCCGCGACAGCCGCCTGATCCTGGTCGGCGGGCGCCCGCTGCGCGAGCCGGTCGCGCGCTACGGCCCGTTCGTGATGAACACCAAGCAGGAAGTGATGCAGGCCTTCGTCGATTTCCAGGAAGGCAAGTTCTAAACCCGGGTATCGAAGCCGACGCCCACGACGGGGCCGCGCAGTGCGCGGCCCCGTTCGTTTTGGCGCCGATCAGGACCCGAGCAAGGACTGATGCGCGCCGACGCCGGCCAGGGTGCCGGCCGCGACCGCCAGGCTGACGCTGGCCATCGCGCTGGCGGCGTCGCCGGCCGCGTACACGCCGGCCACCGTGGTGCGCTTGAACTCGTCCACGCGCAGCAGCGGCCCCCACGGGCCTTCCTCGTACTCGCAGCCCAGTTGCTCGGCCAGGGTGTCGACCGGGCGGGTGCTCGGCGCCACGAACAGGCCGGCCAGCGCCAGTTCGCGGCCGTCTTCCAGGCGCACGCCGCTGAGTCCGTCGTCCGGTCCCAATACCTCGACCACGCGGCTGCGTTCGATCGCGACGCCGCGCGCGGCCAGGCGCTGCGTTTGTTCGGCATCGGGCTCGAACGCGCCCTGGCTGAAGTAGGTGGTGGGGCCCCAGTCGGGCACCAGCAGGGCCTGATGCAGCGAGGTGGCCTGGGTCGCGAGCACACCCAGCGGCGCGCGTTCGAACTCGTAGCCGTGGCAGTAGGGGCAATGCACCACGCTGCGGCCCCAGCGTTCGCGCAGGCCGGGGATCGCCGGCAGTTCGTCGGCGACGCCGGTGGCCAGGATCAATCGGCGCGCGCTCACGCTGCGTCCATCGGACAGGCCGAGCACGAAGTCCTCGCCGTGCGCGCGCGCCTGTTGCGCGTGTCCCTGCAGCAATTCGACGCTGGGATAGGTCGCGAGCTGATGGCTGGCCTCCTCCAGCATCTCCGACGGGGCCCAGCCGTCCATGCCGAAGAAGCCGTGCGAATGCGCGGCATAGCGGTTGCGCGGGCGGCCGGCGTCGATCACCAGCACGCGTCGGCGCGCGCGTGCCAGCGGCATCGCGGCGGCCAGGCCGGCATAGCTGCCGCCTACGACGATGACTTCGTACTGCATGGTCCTGCTCCTGAGCTGGGCGACCGCGCCCGTCGACGCAGGAGGCGTCGCGAGCCTGACGGTCAATACGTATCAATTGAAGTTGCGTTTTAACACCCGCGCCGACCATGATGCAACTTCATGTGTTACATGATGTCCGCGACTGTTAAGCTGGGCCCGGACGACCACCCGCGAGCGCGCCGGATGAGAAACGACAACCGCCTGTCGCGCATGCTGCATGTGCTGATCCACATGGCCCAGCATCCGGCGCCGATCGCTTCCGAGCTGATCGCCGGCATCCTCAACACCAACGCGGTGGTGGTGCGCCGGACCATGGCCGGGCTGCGCGAGGGCGGCTACGTGCGATCGGTGAAGGGGCACGGCGGCGGCTGGACCCTGGCCCAGCCGCTGGAGCGGATCAGCCTGCTCGACGTTTATCGCGCGATCGGCGAACCGCCGGTGTTCGCGCTGGGCCTGTCCGACGATCACCCGCGCTGCCTGGTCGAGCAGGGCGTGAACGCGGCCTTGCGCGGTGCCCTGGACGAAGCGCGCGAGCAACTGCTGGCGCGTTTCGCCGCGACCACGCTGGACACGATCGCGAGCGAGTACGAAGCGCGCATGCAGGGCCGCAAGACGCCGCGACCGTGGTGGGAGCGCTGATCGACGCGCGCGCTTGGCCGGCGCGCGCGGCCAGCCGCGTTAGCTAGCTACGGCGCGTTTCATCGGACGAATCCGCCGATGGGCATCACGCGCCGGCGCGGCCGTCCGGTCGCGCCGTATCCGTGCGAAGGAGTGCAGTCATGCCCGGGATCGATCCCAACAAGTTCGTCATCGTCGCCAGTTTCGTATCGCCCGGCGTGAGCCAGGGCGCGGGCGGCTTCGCCATCGTCGGCGGCAAGATCGTCAAGATTCCGCCGCGCGGCATCAAGCTGCTGCAGGCCAGCTACCAGATGCTCGACGCCGCCGAGAGCGCCGGCAACCGCAAGCTGGCCGCGACCTTGCAGCAGGCCGCGCTGGACGCGGCCGAGGAAGCGGTGAAGCAGAAGGCGACGCGCTGAGGCGCGCGACGCGGCGCCATGACGAAAAGGCCGCGCCCCACGCTCGACGGGGGCGTGGGACGCGGCCTCTCGTGGCTCGCGAAACGGGTTGCGGCGATGCGCCGCGCGCGTGGGCTCAGTCCTTGTCGAACCAGCGGTAGATCACGCCGCCGAGCAGGCCGCCCAGGATCGGCGCCAGCCAGAACAGCCACAACTGCGAGATCGCCTGCGAGCCCGCGAACAGGCCCACGCCGGTCGAACGCGCCGGATTCACCGAGGTGTTGGTGACCGGGATGCTGATCAGGTGGATCAGGGTCAGGGCCAGGCCGATCGCGATCGGCGCGAAGCCTGCCGGCGCGCGCTTGTGGGTGGCGCCCAGGATCACGATCAGGAACATCGCGGTCATCACCACTTCGCACAGGAACGCCGCCGCGACCGAATAGCCGCCCGGCGAATGCGAGCCGTAGCCGTTGCTGGCGAAGGCGCCGGCGGCGTTGGGATCGACCGAGAACTCGGGATTGCCGGCCGCGATCTGCCACAGCACGAAACCGGCGAGCAGGCCGCCCAGCACCTGGGCGACGATGTAGGGCAGCAGGTCCTTGCCGGCGAAGCGTCCGCCCGCCCACAGCCCGAAGCTCACCGCCGGATTGAAGTGGCCGCCGGAGATATGCCCCAGCGCGTAGGCGCCGGTCAGCACGGTCAGGCCGAAGGCCAGGGCCACGCCCAGGAAGCCGATGCCGAGCGGATTGCCGACCCCGCCGAAGTTGGCCGCGAGCACCGCGCTGCCGCAACCGCCGAGTACCAGCCAGAACGTACCGATGAATTCGGCGCCGAGTCGTTTGATCATGATCTTCCTCCTGGAATGACGGATCGGGAGCTTCGGGATGGTCGTGTCACGCACCGGCGCGCACGCGCCTGCGCACACGGTACGCCGCGCGCGCTCGCGAGCAAAGGGGAACGGAGCGAGGACGGCGAGGGCGGATCGAGACCGCCATCGCCGTCATCGGATCACTTGCTGCTCAGTCGGGCCGAAGGAAATCGCAGCCCCTGGGTCAGGCCCAGCACCTCGCCGAGCTTGTCGGGCGATGCGGCCTGCAGCCAGATATGGGCGACCCGGCCGTCGCCGAGATCGAGCAGGGTTTCGCGCACCTGCACGTCGGGCTTGCCGGCGAGTTCGCCGCGGTACCAATACATGGGTTTGCCGTCGATGTTGCCGGCCTCGGCGCGATCGCCGCGCTTAGGCGTGAACGGCGATTTGTTCGAGATGTACATGCCGAACGCTTGGCTGCCGTCTGCGCGTAAGGCGAGGCAGACATCCGAGCCGGCGCTAGGTTTGTGGTCCCAGATCAGTTGCGTGGAAGGCGGCAACTGCGGGCATCCATCCTGTTGTTGAGCCTGTGCGCTTCCTGCGTACAGGAGCCCGACGAGCACGGGCAGGATCGACATGCGGCATGCCGGCATTTTCACGACTGGTTCCCCCTTGAGGTCTGGACGATAAAACGTGACCTGCGTCAGAACATAAGGCAGTTCTGGGGGATTGACAAATCCTGTGGTTTCGGCTGCAGCTGAATAGGCGGGTGTGCGCCTCCGCCGCGCCTGCACGGGGCCAAGTCGGCCGGCCGGACTCAGCGCTCGGGCAGGGGGATGAACTCGTCGTCGCCCGGGACCTGGCCGAAACGGCCCTCCAGCCAGTCCTGCTTGGCCTGCTCGATGCGCTCGCGCGAGCTGGACACGAAGTTCCACCACAGGTGGCGCGGGCCGTCGAGGGGCTCGCCGCCCAGCAGCATGGCCTTGAGCGGGGTCTTGGCGCGCAGCAGCGGGCGCGTGCCCGGGTCCAGCACCACCAGGTGCTTTTCGGGGATATCGGCGCCATCCAGCTGGGCCTCGCCTTCGAGCAGGTAGAGCGCGCGTTCGGCGTGGCTGTCCTCGATCGCCAGTTCGGCGTCGGGGTCCAGGTCGATGGCGACGTACAGGGTGTCGCTGAACACCTTGACCGGCGACTCCTCGCCGTAGCCGCGGCCGGCGACCACGCGCAGCCAGGCGCCGTCGCGGCGCAACTGCGGCAGCGTCGCCGCGCCATGGTGGTGGAAGGCCGGCGCGGTCTCCTCGAACGAACGCGGCAGCGCCACCCAGGTCTGCATGCCGTGCAGCGGATGCTCGCCCGCGCGCAGCGCCTGCGGGGTACGTTCGGAGTGGGCGATGCCGCGGCCGGCGGTCATCCAGTTCACGTCGCCGGGATTGATGTCCTGCACGCTGCCCAGGGTGTCGCGGTGGCCGATGCTGCCCGACCACAGGAAGGTGACCGTGGCCAGGCCGATGTGCGGATGCGGACGCACGTCGATGCCGTGACCGGGTTCGAACACGGCCGGGCCCATGTGATCGACGAACACGAACGGCCCGACCGAACGGGCCTGGATCGAAGGCACGGCGCGGCGGACCTGGAAACCGCCGAGGTCGTGGACGCGGGGGGCGACGATCGTGCTCATGGCGTGGCTCTCTGGCTGCGCGAATTCGAGGTCGCTAGCTTGTCACGGCGGTCGCGGCGCGAGCGTGCCCTGCGCGCAACGGCGTGTTGCGGCGTCGGGCCTTGGGCGCCGCGCCGCCCGCGCGGACTCAGGGCGTGGCGGCGATCTTGAGCGTGGCCGCCGGCGCGTCGCCGGGCGCCAGCGAGGTCAGCTCGATGGTCCAGGCGCCGGCGGTCAGCACGGTCGCGCGCTCGGTGTTGAAGTTCAGCGCCTGCGTGGCGCCCGACGCGGGCGCGAATTCGAAGTTCACGTCGGCGTCGCCGGCGCGGATGCATTGCACGTTCGGCGGGCAGCGCGAGTCGTTGCTCACGCCGATATAGCGCAGCTGCGAGCGATCGGCCAGGGCGATGCGCTCGCCCGGCTTGAGGGTGGCGCTGCGCTCGCCGCCATCGGAGGGGCCGGTGCCAGGGCCGCTGGCGCAGGCGGACAGGGCGGTCAGCGACAGCAGGGCGGCGAACAGACGGCTCATGGCGACGGCCTCGATGCGGGAGCCCCGGATCGTAACCGACGCCGGCGCGCGCGCCGCGACGCGGCGTTCACCGCGCCGCGGCGGGACGCTCGCGCAGCTGCCGTGCCTGCGCGCGGTGGGCGCGCTTGGAGCGCCAGCCCAGGATCAATGCGCCCAGCGCGATCACCGGCGCCGGTGCGACCGACAGGGCCAGCACGCGTTGCGCGTAGCGGGCGTGCGCGACCGGCTCGGGCATCGCCGCCAACTGCGAATCGACGAAGGTGACCTGGGCCCAGAACACGAAGGCCAGGGTCGCCAAGGCTAGCGCGGTCAGGCCGATCAAGCGCGGCAGGAAGGCCTCGGGCCCGGCGCCGAGCAGGCCGCGCGCGAAATGGACGCTGAGGGTGTAGGTGCCGGCGTAGGCCAGCAATGCGGTCACGAACAGCACGCCTTGCATCGTGGGGACTCCTTGTCCCGTTGAGCGTCAGGTACCGAGCTTAGGCGAGCGCGTGCGCGCGCGGCCATGAGACGCGGGCCGCAGCGCCGAAGCGTGGCGCGGCTGCGCCCAGCCGGTGTCCGGTTCGGCGCCGCCGCTGCGTTGCGCCTTGTCCTTCAGCCGCGGTCGCGGCGCGAGGCCAGGCGGTCGGCCAGACGCGTCGGTTCGGGCAGGCGATAGCCGCGCAGGCAGTGCAGGGTCAGGGCCAGCGCGCTGGCCATCGACACCCGATGGCCGGGCGAGACGATCAGCGGCCGGCAGCGCGGCTTGCTGCGCAGGACCTGGCCGATGGTGCGGCCGCGATACAGCAGTGGCGCGCAGTCGCCGCGCTGCGGTCCGGGCTCGTCGTGGCGGCCGGCCAGCACCTTCTTGGCCACGCCGATGCTGGGCAGGCCGGTGGCGACGCCGAAGTGCGCGGCGATGCCCAGCCCGCGCGGGTGGGCGATGCCGTGGCCGTCGACGAAGGCCAGGTCCGGCGCCTCGCCCAAAGCCTCCAGCGCGGCCAGCAAGGCCGGCAATTCGCGAAAGCTCAGCAGGCCGGGCACATAGGGCATGCGGGTCGGAATGCGCGCGACTTCCTGCCGCAGCGGCTGCAGGCTGTCGGCGTCCAGCAACACGACCGCCGCGCGCGTGATCGCGCCTTCCTCCTCGAAGCCGACGTCGAAACCGGCGATGCGTCGCAAGGGCGTGGGGAAGTCGTCTTCCAGCACCAGCTCGCGCGCCAGGGTTTCCTGCAGGGCGCGCGCGGCCGCGACGTCGCCGTCCCAGGCCGGCAGCGCGGCCTGCGCCATCAGTAGCGGGTCTCGCTCAGGCTGGCGCGGCCCTGGGCGTCGAATACGATCGCGATGCGGCGGTCGAACTCGTTCTCTGCCATCGGCGCGACCGTGCAGCCGCACAACGCCGCGGCGATCTCCGGCACGGTGTTGCTGTGGCCGACCACCAGCACCGTGCCCAGCGGATGCCGAGCGCGCAGTTGCGCGGCGAACTCGGCGGCCGGCTGCTTGGCGTCGTAGACGGTCACCGCCATCGCATGCGCGCTGGCGGTCGGCGCGGCGGTGTTGCGGGTGCGTTTGTAGTCGGTGGCGTAGACGGCGAACACGTCCTTGCCGCTCAGGCTGTCGGCCAGGCGCTGCGCGCGCGCCTGGCCGTCCGGGCTGAGGTTGGGATCGCGCGGATCGTCGGCGGCCTTCTCGGCGTGGCGCACCAGCACGAATTCGAGCGCGGTGGCGGTGCGCGGCGGCGCGCTTGCGCAGCCGGCCAACACGCATAGCGCCAGCAGCATCGACATCGCTTTCGAGAAAGGCATGCGCGGGGTCCTCAAGCGTCCAAGCGTTGCGCGCCGGCGCGCGCGATCTCGCCGTCCTGGGCCGAGGGCGCGCCGGATACGCCGATCGCGCCCAGGATCTGGCCCTGGTGTTGCAGGCGCACGCCGCCTTCCAGCGGCAACGCCTGCGGCAGGCCGAGTACGACGGTGTGGCCCTGGGCCAGCAGTTCCTGGTGGAACACGGTGTCGCGGCGGTAGTTGACCGCGTGCTCGGCCTTGCGGATCGCGACCTCGACGCTGGCGTTGGGGGTGCCGTCCATGCGCCGGAACAGCAGCAGGCGGCCGGCGTCGTCGACGATCGCGATGCTCACCGCATGCCCGCCCGCGCGCGCCTGTGTTTGCGCGGCCTGGGCGATGCCTTCGGCGGCGGCCAGGGTGAGCGTGGTGCGGGTGGACAGCAGCTCTTTCATCGGCGGTGCGTGGCGAGTGCGGAAGGGCATCGCATCGTACGCCGGAATGGCGGTGGCTAGGGGCCGCGCTTGCGTTGCGAGTGTCGTGGCGCGCGGTGAGGCGATGGTGGGGTTCGCCTTTGGCTCACCGCAGCCTACGGGGGGCGTGGGGTGCGGTGGCAATCGCACCGGCGTTGAGTGCGGTGCATGGCGATGGTGCGGTTCGCCTTTGGCTCACCACACCCTACGGGGGGCGTGGGGTGTGGTGGTAACCGCACCGGCGTTGAGTGCGGTGCATGGCGATGGTGCGGTTCGCCTTTGGCTCACCGCAGCCTACGGGAGGCGTGGGGGGGCGGTGGTAATCGCACCGGCGTTGAGTGCGGTGCATGGCGATGGTGCGGTTCGCCTTTGGCTCACCACACCCTACGAGGGGCGTAGGGTGTGGTGGTCACCGCACAGGCGTTGAGTGCGGTGCGTGGGCGATGGTGCGGTTCGCCTTGGCTCGCCGCGCCCTACGCTCAGGCCGCCTGTCGCAGCACCGTCAGCAAACCCTTGGCCGCGGCCAGGCGTGCGGGCGCGTCGGGCAGGTCCAGCTTGATCTTGAGTTTGTCGGCGCCGTCCATCTGATACAGCTTGGACTGCGTCTGGATCAGGCGGATCACCGCCATCGGATCCACGTTCGGCTTTTCGACGAACTGGACCCGGCCGCCCTTCTCGCCCAGGTCGAGTTTGCGGATGCCCAGCTCGGTCGCGGCCAGCTTGAGCTCGGCGACCGCGAATAGATGCTTGGCCGCGTCCGGCAGCAGGCCGAAGCGGTCGATCATCTCCACCTGCAGTTCGCGCAGCTGGTCGACGTCGCGCGCGCCGCTGACGCGCTTGTACAGGGTCAGGCGGGTGTGCACGTCGGGCAGGTAGTCGTCCGGAATCAGCGCCGGGATGTGCAGCTCGACCTCGGCGCCGCGCGCTTCGGTCGCGTCCACGTCGGGCAACTTGCCCTGGCGGATCGAACGCACCGCGCGTTCCAGCAGTTCGGTGTAGAGGCTGAAGCCGACTTCCGCCATCTGCCCGCTCTGGTCCTCGCCCAGCAGCTCGCCGGCGCCGCGGATCTCCAGGTCGTGGGTGGCCAGGGTGAAGCCGGCGCCCAGTTCGTCCATCGCCGCGATCGCGTCCAGGCGCTTGCGCGCATCGGCGGTGATCGAGCGCTTGTCCGGCACCACCAGATACGCATAGGCGCGGTGATGCGAACGGCCGACGCGGCCGCGCAGCTGGTGCAGCTGGGCCAGGCCGAACTTGTCGGCGCGGTTCATGATGATGGTGTTGGCGTTGGGGATGTCGATGCCCGACTCGATGATGGTCGAGGCCAGCAGCACGTTGAAGCGCTGCTTGTGGAAATCCAGCATCACCCGTTCCAGCTCGCGCTCGGCCATCTGGCCGTGGGCGATGCCGATGCGCGCCTCCGGCACCAGTTCCTGCAACTGGCGCTGCATGCGGCCGATGCTTTCGACGTCGTTGTGCAGGAAGTAGACCTGACCGCCGCGCGCGAGCTCGCGCTGGAAGGCCTCGCGCAGCTGGGCGTCGTCCCAGGGCACCACGAAGGTCTGCACCGCCAATCGGTGCGCGGGCGGGGTGGCGATGATGCTCAGGTCGCGCAGGCCGGCCATGGCCATGTTGAGCGTGCGCGGAATCGGCGTGGCGGTCAGGGTCAGCAGGTGCACGTTGGCGCGCAGCGCCTTCAGCGCTTCCTTCTGGCGCACGCCGAAACGTTGCTCCTCGTCCACGATCACCAGGCCCAGGTCGGGGAAGCGCACGTCCGGCTGCAGCAGGCGGTGGGTGCCGACGATCACGTCGATCTTGCCCTCGGCCAGCTTCTCCAGTTCGGACTTGATCTCCTTGGCGGTCTTGAAGCGCGACAGCACTTCCACGCGCAGCGGCCAGTCGGCGAAGCGGTCGCGGAAATTGCGGTAGTGCTGTTCGGCCAGCAGGGTGGTCGGCACCAGCACCGCGACCTGCTTGCCGGCCGCGGCGGCGACGAAGGCCGCGCGCACCGCGACCTCGGTCTTGCCGAAGCCGACGTCGCCGCAGACCACGCGGTCCATGGGTTGGCTGCTGCCCAGGTCGCGGATCACCGCCTCGATCGCGGCGTGCTGGTCCGGGGTTTCCTCGAACGGGAACGCGGCCGCGAACGGCTCGTACATCACCCGGTCCAGATCCAGCGCGAGGCCGGCGCGGGCCTGGCGCTTGGCCTGGATCTCCAGCAGTTCGGCGGCGACGTCGCGGACCTTTTCGGCGGCCTTCTTCTTGGCCTTGCTCCATTGCTCGCCGCCCAGCGAATGCAGCGGCGCGGTTTCGACCGAGGCGCCCGAGTAACGGCTGATCAGGTGCAACTGCGCGACCGGCACGTACAGACGGTCGCCCTTGGCGTATTCGATCTCGAGGTATTCGCCGGGCTGGCCGCCGGCTTCCAGCACGATCAGGCCGCGGTAACGGCCGACGCCGTGGTCCTCGTGCACGATCGGCGCGCCCTCGGACAACTCGCCCAGGTCGCGGATGATCGCTTCGGGTTCGCGCCCGACGCGCTTGCGCCGGCGCGGCTGCGAGGCGCGTTCGGGGAACAGCTGGCGTTCGGTCAGCGCGGCCAGCGCCGGATCGGTCAGGGCGAAGCCGTCGTCCAGCGGCGCCACCGCGATCGCGAAGCGCGCATCGCCGGCGGCGAACGCGCTCCAGTCGCTCAGCACCTGCGGGCGCAGCTCGGCGGCCTGCAGCAGTTCCAGCAAGGCTTCGCGGCGGCCGGCGCTGTCGGCGGCGATCAGCACGCGGCCGCGGTAGCTACCCAGGAACGACTTCAGCGCCTGCGCGGGCGCCGCATCCTTGGCCGCCAACGGCAGCGCCGGCGCCGGCTGGTCGCCCAGCGCGAGCGCGCGCTCGCGCTGCGGATGGCCTTCGCCGCAGACCTCGACGCGCTCGCCCTGGTTGAGGCGTTCGCGCAGCGCGTCCGGCGACAGATACAGCGTGTCGGGCGGCAGCAGCGGCCGTTCCAGATCGTGGCGACGCTGTTCGTAGCGCTCACCGGTGTTGATCCAGAACTGTTCGGCCGCTTCCAGCACGCCCTCGCCCAGTACCGGCAGCGCGCTCGCGCCGAGGTAGTCGAACAAGGTGGCGGTTTCGTTGAAGAACAGCGGCAGGTAGTACTCGATGCCCGACGGCGCGATGCCGGCCTTCAAGTCCTGGTACAGGCCGCTGCGGCGCGTATCCAGATCGAAGCGATCGCGCAGCGCGTCCAGCGCGCGCTTGAGCGAGGCCTCGTCCAGTGGCACTTCGCGGCCGGGCAGCAGGCGCACCGCGTCGAACTTGTCCAGCGAACGCTGCGACTCCGGATCGAAGGCGCGGATGGTCTCGATCTCGTCGTCCAGCAGCTCGACCCGGAACGGCGTGTCCGCGCCCATCGGATAGACGTCGAGCAGGCCGCCGCGTACCGCGAAGTCGCCTGGGTCCAGCACCTGCGGCACGTTGCGGTAGCCGGCCGATTCCAGGCGGCGCTTTTCCGCGTCCATGTCCAGGCGTTGGCCGACGCGCACGTCGAAACTGCCGCCGACCACATGCTTCAGCGGCGCCAGGCGTTGCAGCAGGGTCTGCACCGGCACCACCACGATCCCGCGTTGCAGAGTGGGTAGACGGTGCAGCGCGGCCAGGCGCTGCGAGACGATGTCCGGGTGCGGACTGAACTGGTCGTAGGGCAGGGTTTCCCAGTCCGGGAAGGGCAGTACCGGCAGTTCGTCGTCGCCGCCCAGCAGGGTGCGCAGGTCGGATTCCAACTGGTGTGCGGCGTGGTTGTCGCGCGCGATCGCCAGCAGCGGGCCGGCATGCGCGGCCGCCGCGGCGGCCAGGTGGAAGGCCAGCGCCGAGGGCGACACCGGCGCGCGCCACCAGGCGCGTTGTTGGCCGGCCTTGGGCAGCGGCGGAGCGGGGAACGGGAACTTGGGCATCGGGTTCGGCGGACGCTGGATCGATGAGGACGGAGGGCGAGGGCGCTCGTCGCGGCGGCAGGCCAAAACGAGTGCAGCGCCGGCAGCCTTCGCCGCCAGCGCAATGGGCGCCGAGTGTACGCGAGGGCGGTGAGCGGCCCGTGCGTATTCGGGGGACTTCCTTGTACGCGGCCGGCGTCGCAGAGCGTGAGACGGGCGAGCGCAGGCGCTGTCGTGCCGATTCGTTCCGGGGCGAGGCTGGGGCTGAGGGCCTTCTGCGGGAGCGCCTTCCGGGGGGCGGCTTTTCTTAGGACGGCTCTATGCGAGAGGGCTGTCTTTTGGAGGGCCCCTGTGGGAGGGCTCTCTAGTGGCGTGGCTCGCTGTAAGAGCGGTTCTGTGTAGAACCGGCTCTCTGTGGGAGCGGCTCTCTGTGGGAGCGGCGTAAGCCGCGATCGCGAGAACCGAGCGGCGGCGCTGCTTGGAGGGCGCAATCGCGGCTTACGCCGCTCCCACAGGAAGCGGGGGCGGGCGAAATTTATCTTTCATTCATAAAATAGCTTGCTATTAAATAGCGCGCTATGTAAATTACGCCCCATGAACACGCAGCCCGCCGCCCCGAACGCACAGCCCCCGCAGGCCGCCTCGCTGAAGCTGGACGACCAGCTCTGCTTCGCCCTGTATTCGACCTCGCTGGCCTTGAACAAGGTTTACCGCAAGCTGCTGGCGGGCCTGGGCCTGACCTATCCGCAGTACCTGGCGATGATGGTGCTGTGGGAACGCGACCAGCTGACCGTCTCGGAGATCGGCGAGCGCCTGTATCTGGATTCGGCCACCCTGACCCCGCTGCTCAAGCGCCTGCAGGCCGCCGGCCTGATCAACCGCACCCGCGCGCGCGAAGACGAGCGTCAGGTCGTGATCGCGCTGACCGAGGCCGGGCGCGCGCTGCAGGAACCGGCACGCGCGGTGCCGATGGGCATCTTCGGCGCGGCCGGCTGCGCGCCCGAGCAGCTCGGATCGATGAAGGCGCAGCTGGAATCGCTGCGCGGCAATCTCATGCAGCACCTTTGAACCGGCTAGCGGCGCGGGCGCCTGCGCGCACGTCGCCGATCGAGTCCCGCCGTACGCAACACCCGAACACCTTCGAAACCGGCGACGGTTTCGTCCACCCAACGCCCCCACCACCTAGGAGTCCGATCATGTCCCTCGACCAAGTCCTCTACACCGCCCATGCCACCGCCACCGGTGGCCGCGACGGCCGCGCCGTGTCTTCCGATAACGTGCTCGACGTCAAGCTGACCACCCCGCGCGAACTCGGCGGTGCCGGCGGCGATGGCACCAATCCGGAGCAGCTGTTCGCGGCCGGCTATTCGGCCTGCTTCATCGGCGCGCTGAAGTTCGTCGCCGGCAAGGAAAAGATCGCCCTGCCCGCCGACACCTCGATCGAAGGCGCGGTCGGCATCGGCCCGATCCCGGCCGGCTTCGGCATCCAGGCCGAGCTCAAGATCTCGCTGCCGGGCCTGCCGCGCGAGCAGGCCGAGGCGCTGGTGCAGAAGGCGCACCAGGTCTGCCCGTACTCCAACGCGACCCGCGGCAACATCGACGTGACCCTGACCATCGTCTGATCGCGTCCATCGCCCGCGACACCCGATCCCGGCGCGGCGACGCGCCGGGATTTTTTTGAGCGCTAGGGCCGCGCTTCCAGCACCAGGTTGAAGGGCGTCTGGGTGGCGCGCCGGAACTGGCTGAAACCGCCCTCGCTCATCACCTGCTGCAGGCGCGCCTGTCCGGCTTGCGCGCCCAGCGCCGGGCCGTGCCGCGCCAGCGACACCGGCACGCAGATCTGCGAGGACGCGCCGTAATAGACCCGCCCGACCGGATTGAGGTTGTCCTCGACGCGGTCGCCGGCGAAGGGTTCCACCAGCAGGCAGTGGCCGTCGGGCTTGAGCGCATCGCGCGCGTGGCGCGCGGCGCCGACCGGATCGCCCATGTCGTGCAGGCAGTCGAAGAAAGCGATCAGATCGAAATTGCGGCCGCTGTAGCTGGTGGCGTCGGCGACCTCGAAATAGGCGTTATCGATGCCGGCCTCCTGGGCGCGACGGCGCGCGGTCTCGATCGAGGCGGGGTGGTAGTCGTAGCCGATGAAGCTGGTGTTCGGAAACGCCTTGGCCATCAGGGTGGTGCTGGCGCCGTGGCCGCAGCCGACGTCGGCGACCTTGCCGCCCCGGCGCAGCTTGTCGAGCACCCCATCCAGCGCGGGCAGCCATTCGCCCAGCAGGTGCGCGTTGTAGCCGGCGCGGAAGAAGCGTTCGGTGCCGTGGAACAGGCAGGGGTGGTGCTCGCCCCATTCCATGCCGGCGCCGCTGCGGAAGTTGTCCTTGGTGCGTTCCAGCGCATGGAACGCGGCCTCGACGATGGAGTAGGCGCCGGGCAGATCGACCGGCCCGCCCGGGTCCGCCAGACACAGCGCCTGCTCCTCGCTGAGCCGGTAGCGCCCGCTCGCCGCGTCGTACTGCACGTAACCGCCAGCGGCTTGATTGCCCAGCCATTCGCGCGCGTAGCGCTCATGGGTGCCGGTGCGCGCGGCCAGTTCGGCCGGGCTCAGGGCGTCTTGGGCCAGCGCCCGGTAATAACCGAGCTGATCGCCGATCAGGACCAGGCTGGCGCTGATGGCCGCGCCCAGGTCGCCGACCGCGCGGCCCAGGAATTCGTTGAGGCGTGCTTCGTCGATGCTCATATCCGCGTCCAGCCCGGTCCGTCCGTGGATGCGCGGCACGGCCTGCCGCCAGTCCCTTGCACGCTAGCCAACGCGATGAGCGCGCAGGCACGGACAGCCACCGGTCGGTGAGGCGGGGAAGCAGGGGCGGGGGCGGCGCGACGGGCGCCGCGGGTGTCACTCCGGGCTGGGCTTGCGCAGGTCCAGCGAGACCCGGATCAGGCCGGGCGCGTCCTGCTGGAATTCGCGCTCGAAGCCCAGCGACTGCGCCAGCGCGATCATCGCGTGGTTGTGCTCGAACACGTCGCCGTAGATGCGCTCGACCTTCTTGCCGCGCGCCCACTTCACCAGCCGCGTCATCAGATAGCGGCCCAGTCCCATGTTGGCGATGAAATGGCTGACCAGGATCGCGAATTCCGCGTCCTTGCCGTTGTCGTCGATGGCCACGCGCGCCACCGCGCCGACCAGGGCTTCGCCGGGCGGCAGCGGTTCGGCCGCGACCAGGGCGAATTCGGTCTTGGGATTGATCCGGGTGAAGCGCTCGGCCATCTCCGGGGTGAGCTCCTTCAGCGCGTAAAGAAAACGCTGACGAACCTCATCGGGTTGCAATAAGCCGAAGCCCGCGCGCAGCGGCTCGGCGTCCTCCGGTCGGATCGGACGGATGAGCAACTCGCGTCCGTTGGGGAGACGCTGACGCTCGTGCCAAGGCGGGAGTCTTTCGCGCGCGGCCATGCCCGGATATTGGCACACTGGAAGCCGTTGCGGCTTCATTTCGGGATCACATGGACGAAAAAACCTTGCGCGCCTGGGTCGGCGCCTGGCCCGGGGTGGTCGAAGACCTGAAGTGGAAGGAGGTGACGGTCTTCAGCGTCGGCGGGCGGATGTTCTGTGCCTGCCGGCTGCAGGGACCGGAGCCGGGCGGGCTCAGTTTCCGGGTCGAGGACGAGCGTTTCCTGGAGCTGACCGAGCGCCCCGGCTTCCGCCCGGCGCCGTTCCTGGCCCGCGCGCATTGGGTCAACGTGCTGCAGCCGCAGCGCCTGCCGGCGGCCGAGCTGCAGGCTTTGCTGCGCCGCAGCTACGAGCTGATCCGGGCCCGCCTGAGCAAGAAGCTGCAGCGCGAACTGGCCGATTGACCGGCCGGCCGCAACCGCCACGCGCGCCTCCGGGGCGCGCAGGCGCGGATGCTAGACTCCGCCGCTTCCGAACCTCACGAGCAGGACGACCATGGCAGGTGGTGGTGATTCGACCCGCGCGATTCTGTTCGCGCTGGGCGCCAATTTCGCGATCGCGGTGGCCAAGGGCGTGGCCGCGTTCTTCACCGGTTCCAGCGCCATGCTGGCCGAGACCGTGCACTCGCTGGCCGACTGCGGCAACCAGCTGCTGTTGCTGCTGGGCCTGCGCCAGGCCAAGCGCCCGCCGTCGCCGGATTACCCGCTGGGCTACGGCAAGGCGATCTATTTCTGGTCCTTCCTGGTCGCGGTGATGCTGTTCACCGTCGGCGGCATGTTCTCGCTCTACGAGGGCATCCATAAGCTGCAGCACCCCGAGCCGCTGAAGCAGTGGTGGTGGGCGGCCGGCGTGCTCACCTTCGGCATCGCCGCCGAGGCGGTGTCGATGCGCGCCTGCCTGGTCGAGGTCAACAAGGCGCGCGGCAGCCGCAGCCTGTGGCAGTGGTTCCGCGAGAGCCGCCAGGCCGAACTGGTGGTGATCTTCGGCGAGGACCTGGCCGCGCTGCTGGGCCTGGTGTTCGCGCTGGCCGCGGTGATGACCGCGGTGATCACCGGCAACCCGATCTGGGACGCCATCGGCACCATCGCCATCGGCGCCCTGCTGATCGTGGTCGCGGTGTTCGTGGCGATCGAGGTCAAGGCGATGCTGATCGGCCAGAGCGTCGATCCGGCGCGTCAGCAGCAGATCCGCGACTTCCTCAACGGCCGCCCCGAGATCGCCCAGGTCATCAGCGTGATCACCCTGCAGCTGGGCAACGAGGTGATGGTGTCGGTGCAGGCGCGCATGCGCGAAGAGCACAGCGTGCCCGCCCTGACCGACCAGATCAACGTGGTCGAACGGGCGATGAAGCAGGCCTTCCCGGAAGTGCGCTGGAGCTTCTTCGAGCCGGATACCAAAGCCGGTCTCTGACGCCGCGACGGCTGCGAACGAAGACGCCACGGGGCACAAATCCCGTGGCGTTTTTCATGGCCGGCGCTGGGCGATAATCGCCGCGATCGGGCAGGGAAGGGACGCGGGCATGAAAACGCTGCATGCGGTGTTGTTGTCGACGGGCTTGGTGGCGGCGGTCGGCGGGGTGGTGGCGTACGCCGCCTACGCCTACACCGCGGAGTTGCGGGGGCGGATGCATGACGCGGTGAGCGCGGCCCCGCCCAAGAAAGCGGACCCCGCCGCGCAGGCGCTTAGCGAGCGTGCGGCCGAGGAGCTATTGGCCTCGCTGCGCCCGCGCCTGGCCGCGAGCGAGCGCCCGGTGCGGCATATCGCGCTGACGCCGATGGCGCAGGACCAACTCAAGGCCAGCAAGGTCGGCGGCCGCGCCTACTGGGCCGCGGGCCGCGACTATCCGCGCGATCCCGGTGGCCGGCCGCTGGTGCTGCTGGCCCAGGTCGACCTGGCCGAGGCGCGCTTGGACGGCGCGCCGCAACAGGGCCTGTTGCAGTTTTTCATTTCCGACAGCGGCGACTATTACGGCGCCAACTTCGACGACCCCAAGCACGACGGCATGGACGCGTTGAGGCAGGCGCGGGGATTTCGCGTGGTGCATTGGCCCGACGCGAGCGCACCGGCGGTGGCGCCGCCGGCTCGGCCCGGCGGCGAGCAGCGCCTGCCGTTCGAACCGGACCAACCTCGACGGATGCGCTTCATCGCCGAGCGCGAAAGCCTGGGCAGCAACGACAGCGGCTGGCCCGCGGCGATCGGCGAGTCGCTGGACGAGCGCGTCGAGGCCTACGTGCGGGCGCATCCCGAGCAGGACAGCGATGCGCTGACCGACGCCCTGTTCGAGCGCTTGTCGCGCAGCGGCCACAAGTTCGGCGGCCACCCGGACTTCACCCAGAGCGACCCGCGCGAGGCCGGCGACCGCCAGGTGCTGTTGCTGCAGCTCGACAGCGACGAGGTCATGATGTGGGGCGACTCGGGCATCGCCAACTTCTTCATCGACCCCGACGATCTCAAGCGCGGCGAGTTCGGGCGTGTCGCCTACCACTGGGATTGCTATTGATGCGATTGCGACGGTACCTGCCGGCCGATCGCGCGGCCTGCCTGGCGCTGTTCACCAGCAACGTGCCCGACTACTTCGCCGAACTCGAACGCGCCGATTTCATCCAGACCCTGGACGAAATCGACGATTACTTCGTGATCGAGGCGCCGGGCGAGGGCCTCGTCGCATGCGGCGGCTACGCGGCCCTGGACGACGCGCCCGAGGTCGCCGGCCTGTGCTGGGGGATGGTGAGGCGCGACCTGCACCGGCGTGGCTACGGCGAGCATCTGTTGCGAGAGCGTCTGCGTCGCATCGCCGCCGAGCCGGCGTTCGAGCGCATCGTGATCGAGACCACTCAATTCAGTCGCGCATTCTTCGCTCGCCACGGTTTCGTCGCCACGCGCGAGGTGGCCGACGGCTTCGCGCCCGGCTACGACCTGGTCGAGATGCAGCGGCCCGCGCGCTAGCCGACCAGCCGCGACGCGCTCAGGCGTCGGTCCGCGCCAGCCACTGCAGTTGCGAACTGGCCGCCGGGGTTTCGCCCAGAGCCTTGCTCAGCAGGGGCAGCACCGCGCCCAGGGTCTGGTCCACCTGATACGGCGGATTGACCAGCAGCAGACCGCTGCCGTTCATGCGCAGCGGCGAATCGTCGGCGCGCACCAGCAGCTCGGCGGCCAACACCGACTTGGCCGGCAGCGCGGCCGCGCGACGATAGAACGGCTGCAGCGAGCGCCGCAGCTTGATCGGATACCACAACGCGTAGCAGGCCTGCGGCCAGCGCCCCAGACCCTCACGCAGGGCGCCGATGGCGGTGTCGAACTCCTCCAACTGCGCCTCGTAGGGCGGATCGATCAGGACCAGACCGCGGTTGTAGCGGGTGGCGCCGATCTTGGGCGGCAGCAGAGCCTTCATCGCGGCGTAGCCGTCGCGCTGGTGCACGGCCATGCGCGGGTCGCGGGCGAAGTTGTGTTCGAGCTGGGAGGCTTCCTCGGGTTGCAGCTCGCAGGCGGCGATGCGGTCGTCGGCGCGCAGCGCGTGCGCGAGCAGCCAGGGCGAGCCGGGGTAGGCGGCGCTGCCGTGCTCGGCGCGACAGGCCTTGACCGCACCCAGATAGCGCGCGATCGCCGGATGCTTGGGCGCCTCGGCCAGCAGGCGGGCGATGCCGCCCTCGGCCTCGCCGGTGCGCAGCGCCGAATTGCCGTCCAACGGGTAGAGCCCGCGCCCGGCATGGGTGTCCAGCGCGAACAGCGGCGCGGGCTTGACCGCGAGAGCGTCGCACAGCACCAGCAGGGCGACGTGTTTGAGCACGTCGGCATGGTTGCCGGCATGGAAGGCGTGGCGGTAGTTCATTGGAGCCGGGATTCGGGATTCGGGATTGGGGATTTGGGATTTGGGATTCGCAAGAGCCAAGTCGGGCGGCAAGGGCTGCTGAGCCTGGGCGGCGACTCGCACCATACAGAACCGGCACCCGCTGAGCCTAGCGATTATGCTTTGCCGTAACGAATCCCCAATCTCCAATCCCGAATCCCGGCCTTCCACATGCCCCGCATCCTGCTGGTCGACGACGAACCCGCGATCGCCGCCACCGTGCTCTACGCGCTGCGCGCCGAGGGCTTCGAGGCCGAGCACTGCCTGACCGGCGGCGAGGCCCTGCGCGAAGCCCAGCGTCAGGCCTACGACCTGGCGGTGCTGGACGTCGGTCTGCCCGACATCGGCGGCTTCGCCCTGTGCCGCGAGCTGCGCCGCGAGCGCGACCTGCCGGTGATCTTCCTGACCGCGCACGATGCCGAGGCCGATCGCATCCTCGGCCTGGAGATCGGCGCCGACGACTACGTGACCAAGCCGTTCTCTCCGCGCGAACTGGTCGCGCGCGTGCGCGTGGTGCTGCGGCGCGGGCGCGCCCAGGCCGAGGCGCCGGCCGCGGCCGAGGGCGCGTTCCGCCACGATCCGGAAGGCAAGCGCATCCGCTACCGCGGCCAGCCGCTGGACCTGACCCGCTACGAGTACGGCCTGCTGGCCGCGCTGCTGCAACGGCCGGGCGCGGTGCTGTCGCGCGCGCAGCTGATGGACCGGGTCTGGGGCGACGCCCTGGACAGCGGCGACCGCACCGTCGACACCCATATCAAGACCCTGCGCGGCAAGCTGCGCGAGATCGACGGCGAGTCCGATCCGATACGCACCCACCGCGGACTGGGCTATTCGCTGGATGCGAACTGAGCCGCGCGCATGAAGATCGGGTTGCGCATTTTTCTGGGTTACTTCTGCATCGTCGCGCTGGCCGCGCTGCTGCTGACGCGGGTGTTCCTGGCCGAGGTCAAGCCCGGCGTGCGCCAGGCGATGGAAGACACCCTGGTGGATTCGGCCAACGTGCTGGCCGAACTGGCCACCGACGATTTCATCGCTGGGCGCATCAACGACGGCGCCTTCGCCCGGCGCGTGCGCGAGCTGCGCGGGCGCGACTTCGGCGCCGAGATCTGGGGCTTCGGCAAGCGCGCCACCAACTACCGTCTGTACATCACCGACGCGCGCGGCATTGTGGTGTTCGACAGCGACGGCCGCGACCTGGGCCGCGACTACTCGCGCTGGAACGACGTCTACCTGACCCTGCGCGGGCGCTACGGTGCGCGCTCCACGCCCAGCGATCCGGACGATCCCAACTCCAGCGTGATGCACGTGGCCGCGCCGATCCGCGACCCGGCCGGCCGCATCATTGGTTCGCTGACCGTGGCCAAGCCCAACCGCACCATCGCGCCCTTCATCGAGCGTAGCCAGCGCGTGGTGCTGCGCTGGGGCGGCGTGCTGATGGGCACCGCGCTGCTGATCGGCCTGTTCGCGGCCTGGTGGCTGTCGCGCCAGCTCAACGGCCTGCGCCGTTACGCGCACGCGGTCAGCGCCGGCCGCCGCGCCGAGCTGCCGGCCTCGGTCGGCGAGTTCGGCGAACTCGGGCGCGCGCTGGAGAGCATGCGCACCCAGCTCGAGGGCAAGCAGTACGTCGAGCAGTACGTGCACACCCTGACCCACGAGATGAAGAGCCCGCTGGCGGCGATACGCGGCAGCGCCGAGCTGCTGGAAACGCGGCCGGGCGAGGCGCCGATGGCGGAGGAGGACCGCGCGCGCTTCGCCGCCAGCATCCGCCGCCAGAGCGACCGGCTGGCGCAGATGATCGACAAGCTGCTGGCGCTGGCCGCGGTCGAGCACCGCCAGCGCCTGGACAACCCCGAGCCGGTGGACCTGGCCGCGATCGCGCGCGAGGCCGCCGAACAGTGCGCGCCGCGCCTGGCCCAGGGCGGCTTGCGCCTCACGCTGGACCTGGCAGAAGACCTGCCCACCCTGGACGGCGACCCCTTCCTGCTGCGCCAGGCCCTGGTCAACCTGATCGACAACGCCGCCGATTTCTCGCCCGCGCAAGGCGAGATCGCGCTGCGCCTGTACCGCGACGGCGAGGCCCAGCGCGTCGACGTCGGCGACCGCGGTACCGGCGTGCCCGAATACGCGCTGCCGCGCGTGTTCGAACGCTTCTACTCGTTGTCGCGCCCGGCCGGCGGCAGCCGCAGCAGCGGCCTGGGCCTGTGCTTCGTGGCCGAGGTCGCGGCCCTGCACGGCGGCCACGCCGCGCTGAGCAACCGCGATGGCGGCGGCGCCCTGGCCAGCCTGGTGCTGTCGCGCGGCCTGTAGGCCGCGCGAGGAGTGAGCTTAGAGGAGTGAGGAGTGAGCGAAAGCCGCTAGCGCACTCGCTCGCTCCTCACTCATCCACGCTCACTCCTAGCCCCAACACTTCACCATCGCTTCACCGTTCCCCCATCCTCCCCACCCAGGCCGCGCCCATCCTGCCGTCACCGCAACGACAGGAGAGGGGACATGCGACTTTGGTTGAAAATATTCTTGGTGCTGGGCATGACCCTGGCGATCCTGATTCCGCTGCTGCTGATCCGCGGCGTGATCAACGACCGCCAGAGCTATCGCAACCAGGCCGTGGCGACGATCGCGCGCAGCTACGCCGGCGCCCAGGCCTTCACCGGCCCGGTGCTGGTGGTGCCGTACACCGACTTCATCGAAACAGACGAGAAGGACGAGAAGGGCTTCGTGCGCCGGGTCGTGCGCGAGGAAAGCAGTCGCTGGACCTATTTCCCGACCACCCTGGACGTGCGCGGCCCGCTCAAGCCCAGCACGCGCCGGCTGGGCCTGCACGAGGTGCGGGTGTACGAGTGGCAGGCCCAGGCCAAGGCCGACTTCCGCGCCGAGCTGCCCAAGACCGCGCTGCCCGCCGGGCATACCCGCAAGATCGGCCGGCCCTGGTTGAGCTACGGCTTCGCCGACGTGCGCGGCCTGCTGTCGACGCCGGCGCTGCGCATCGACGGCGCCGCGGTCGAGGTCGAGGAGGGCATGGGCAGCCGCGACGGCGGCGGCGTGCACGCGCGTCTGGCGGTGCCGGAGCCCGGCCAGGTGTTGAACCTGCGCACCCAACTGGACTTCAACCTCGGCGGCACCGAGTCGCTGGCGCTGGTGCCGCTGGCCAAGAGCAACCGCTTCGCGATCCAGTCCAGCTGGCAGCACCCGCGCTTCGGCGGCAGCTTCCTGCCGCGTACCCGCGACATCGGCGCCCAGGGTTTCAACGCCGACTGGCAGGTGTCTTCGCTGGCCACCAGCGCGCAGCGCCAGTTCCTGGACGGCAAGACCGTGCCCAGCGTGGAAGGCGGCGAGATGAGCGGCGGCGAACGCGCCGACACGGTCGCCACCGGCGGCATCGATGCGGTCGCCGTGGCCCTGGTCGATCCGGTCAACGTGTACTCGCAGGCCGATCGCGCCAGCAAGTACGGCCTGCTGTTCGTGCTGCTGACCTTCATCGGCTTCTTCATCTTCGAACTGATCAAGCAACTGCCGATCCACCCGATCCAGTACGGCCTGGTCGGCCTGGCGCTGGCGATCTTCTTCCTGCTGCTGGTCAGCCTCAGCGAGCACATCGCCTTCGCCTGGGCCTATCTGGCCGCGAGCGTGGCCTGCATCGGCCTGCTCGGCTTCTACCTCAGCGCGGTCTTGCGCAGCGTCGGCCGCGGCCTGGGCTTCGCGGCGATGCTGGCGACCTTGTACGCGGCGCTGTACGGCCTGCTGGTGTCGGAGGACAACGCGCTGGTGATGGGCGCGGGCCTGCTGTTCCTGATCCTGGCCGCGGTGATGGTGATCACCCGCAAGGTCGACTGGTACCAGCTCGCCGGCTCGCGCCCGCTGGCGCGCTGATTCGGCGATATCGCGGCCGCGGGCAGACGCCCGCGGCCGCACTTTGTGTCATGGCCGCCGATCGGGTCGCTGCTGCGCCGGTCGGCCGCCGAGTGTCCCGTGCTGCGCTTGGCCTAAACTGCCTGTCATGAATGCGTCCCCGATCGAAATACGTTGCGTCGTAGGCGAGGCGATCGCCCCCTACCTGGACGATCTCGCGCGGCTGCGCATCGCGGTGTTCCGCGAGTGGCCGTATCTGTACGACGGCGACAGCGACTACGAAGCCCAGTACCTGCAGACCTATCTGCGCTCCTGGCGCAGCATCGCGGTGCTGGCCTTCGACGGCGACCAAGTGGTCGGCGCGTCCACCGGCCTGCCCCTGAGCGACGAGTCCGACGCCTTCCGGACGCCGTTCGCCGACAGCGCCTTCGATCCCGAGCGCGTGTTCTATTGCGGCGAGTCGGTGCTGCTGCCGACGTATCGCGGGCGCGGCCTGGGTC
The DNA here is from genome assembly GCF_001427505.1 of Lysobacter sp. Root604. Lineage (NCBI taxonomy): Bacteria > Pseudomonadati > Pseudomonadota > Gammaproteobacteria > Lysobacterales > Lysobacteraceae > Lysobacter > Lysobacter sp. Root604. The sequence continues at coordinate 352,796 of NZ_LMGS01000001.1, forward strand.
ATCGCTTCTTCGACGAGCGCGAAGCGCATGCGCGCTCGCTGGGCGGCTACGACTGGACCGCCTTCTGCGCGGTCGAACGCGCCGCCGACGACCGCCGCCGGCCGCCGTTTCAGCGCGACAAGGACGAGTTCTGGAGCAAGCGCGGTTACCGTCGGCAGCCGGAACTGCGCGCGAGCCTGGCCTGGCGCGAAGTCGGGCGCGGCGAGGTCGCGCACACGCTGGGCTTCTGGCTGCGTGCGCTGGAGCGTCAGCGTTGAAGGTCGCGGTCGCCAAGTACCGCATCGGCGCGCCGCGCAGCTTCGCCGAGTTCGCCGACAAGCAGGCGCGCTGGCTGGGCGAGGCCAGGCGCGCCGGCGCCGAACTGGCGGTGCTGCCCGAATACCTGGCCCTGGAGCTGGGCGCGAGTTTCGGCGCCGCCACCCAGGGCGATCTGCACGCCTCGCTGATCGCGATCCAGACCTATCACGACGCCTGGCGCGAGCTGTACGGCCTGCTCGCGCGCGAGCTGCGCATGCACGTGGTCGCCGGCAGCTTTCTGCTCGACAACGGTCGCGGGCGCTATCGCAACCGCAGCTATGCCTTCGCGCCCGACGGCGGCGTGCTGTGGCAGGACAAGCTGCAGCTGACCGGCTTCGAGAAACGCGCCGCGGTGATCGAGGGCGGCGATGCCTTGCGCGTGTTCGCGCTGGGCGAGACGCGCGCGGCCATCGCGGTCTGCTACGACATCGAGTTTCCGCTGCCGGTGCGCGCCCAATGCGAAGCCGGCGCGCGCGTGCTGATCGCGCCCAGCTGCACCGACACCGAGGCCGGCGCCACCCGCGTGCGCGTGGGCTGCCTGGCGCGCGCGTTGGAGAACCGTTGCTTCGTCGCCCAGGCGGTGACCGCGGGCGACGCGGCCTGGAGCCCGGCGCTGGACACCAACACCGGCGAAGCCGCGATCTATGCGCCGATGGACGTGGGCCTGCCCGCGGACGGCATCGTCGCGATCACCCGCGGCGATCAGGCCTGGGCGGTGGCGGACCTGGATTTCGCCGCGCTGGACGCCAGCCGCGCGCAGGCGCAGGTGGCGAACGATCGCGACTGGGCGGGGCAGAGCGCGCCGGCGATCGAGCGGGCGGCCTTGATGGAGTGGGGTTGAGGCCTAGAGGCTCTCCGGGCCGCCCCTTTTCCCCCGCGCGCTTCTAGCCCCTCTCCCGCCTGCGGGAGAGGGGTTGGGGTGAGGGCCGCCGCAAGCGAACGAACGCACAGCCAATGACGCGCGAGAGAAGCGCCCCACCTCAACCAAACAACGACACCCCAGGCACCAACCACAACGACAGCCCCGCCAAGGCACTCCCGATCGCCGTCGCCGCCAATACATCGCTGGGGTAATGCAGCCCCAGCACCACGCGCGACAAGGCGACGCTGGCGGTGAACGGCACCAGCAGCCAGGCCAGCACCGGGTAATGCGCCATCGCCACCAGGCTGAAGGCGACCGCATGCAAGGTATGCCCGGAGGGGAAACTGAATTCGTCCAGCGGCGCGACCCAGGCGTGGATGCGGGTGTCGGACGCGAACGGGCGCGGCCGCCGCGTCCAGCGCTTGAGCAGCTTGTATAGGGTCAGCGCGATCGCGCCGGTGGCGGCCAGATGGGCGGAGGCCAGCAGGCCGGCGTAGCCGTCCACCACCACCAGCGTGCCCATCAGCAGGTACCAGAACACCCCGTCGCCGAGGCGGCTGATCGCGGCGAAGTAGGCGCGCGAGCCGCTGCGCTCGCAGACCCGGTTGGCGCGCAGGCACCAGCCCGAATCGCCGGCGTTGAAGCGTTTGCGCAAGGGCATGCGGTTCATACGACCTCCCGTTCGTCTTGTACGGCCAGGGTGTTGCCGTGCCGCGGCGGGCGGCGTGGCGCGGTCTCGGCCAGTCCGCTCAGCAAGGCATCGAAATCGGCGGCGACCTGCTCGGGTCGCAGGCCGGCGATCGCGGCGCGGCCGGCGCGCGCCATCGCCGCGCGCAGCGCGTCGTCGCCGCCGATGCGCGCCGCGGCGGCGATGAAGCCGGCCTCGTCGCCGTCGGCGATCGCGGCGCCATGCTCGCCATCGCGCAGGTGCTCGTGCGCGGCGCCGTAATCGAACGCGACCGTGGGCACGCCGCTGGCCATGGCTTCCAGGGTCACGTTGCCGAAGGTCTCGCTGCGGCTGGGGAACAGGAACAGATCGCCGCTGGCGAAATGCGTGGCCAGATCGGCGCCGCGCTGCACGCCGCAGAACGCGAAGTCGGGTTGCTCGCGTTGCAGCCTGGCGCGCTCGGGGCCGTCGCCGACCCAGACGAAGCGCGCCTCGGGCCGCTGTTGCTGGAGCGCGCGGAACGCGCGCACGGCCAGGTCCAGATTCTTCTCCGCTGCGATCCGGCCGACGTAGATCGCGGCCACGCCGCCGTCGGGGATGCCCCAGGCGCGACGCAGCGCCTCGCTGCGCCGGCTTGGCTCGAACAGCGCGGTGTCGACCGCGCGCGGCAGCCGCACCACATTCTCGAAGCCTTGCGCGCGCAGGAACTCGGCCAGCTCGCGGGTCGGCACCAGGGTGGCGTCGGCGTCGTTGTGGAAACGCCGCATCCAGCGCAGCGCGGTGCCGACCAGGAACGGCGCGCCGTAGTCGCGCATGTATTCGTCGAAACGGGTGTGGAAACCGGTGGCGACCGGAATGCCCAGGCGCCGCGCCGCGCGCAGCGCCGACCAGCCCAGCGGACCCTCGGTGGCCACATAGATCGCGTCGGGCGCCTGCGCGCTCCAGGCCTGGATCAGGCGCCGGGTCGCCGGCAGGCCCACGCGCAGACCGGGGTAGCGCGGCAGCGGCAGGCTGCGCAGCAACAGCTCGTGTTCGGCGCCGCTGCGTTCGTGGGCCTGGCGCGGGCGCACCAGGTCGACCCGATGCCCGCGCGCGCGCAGACCCTGTTCCAGACCTTGCACGGTCAGGGCCACGCCGTTGATCTCCGGCGGGTAGGTCTCGGTGACGATCGCGTAGCGCATGCGCGGCTCCCGGTTTGGGCAAGCCTGTTGGAAAGGCGTTAAGCGGCCATGTCAGGGCCATGACCGCGCCATGACGCGCGATGGCCGGGGTTTGCGACGAAACGCCGGATACGCCGACGAAGCCGATTGACAGGGGAGGTCGTTTCGACTGTACTAGTCACAACAGTACAGTTAGTACAGTCCAGGAGCGCCCCATGGCCCGCACCCGCCCGCTGATGATCCAGATCGCGACCGGCGATCCGCGCCCGATCGGCAAGCAGATCGCCGACGCGGTGCGCATGAAGATCGCCACCGCCGAACTCGCGCCCGGCGACCAACTGCCCAGCGTGCGCGGCCTGGCCCAGCAGCTGACGATCAACCCCAACACGGTCGCCAAGGTCTACGCCGAACTCGCCGCCGAAGGCTGGCTGGAGGCGCGCCAGGGCCTGGGCCTGTACGTGGCGCCGGTGCGCCAGCGCCTGAGCGAACCCGAGCGCGAGCGCCGCCTGGAAGAAGCCGTGCAGCGCTTCATGCAGGACGTGATCGGGCTGGGTTATGCGCCGGAGGAACTGCAGGCGCGCCTGCAGCGGGAGTTTCTCGCGCTGGTTCCGCGCAAGACCGCCTGACCCCCGATGCCCGCCTCCGATCCCAGGCCCGCCGCCATGTCCGATAGCCACGACTACGTGATCCAGACCCGGGGGCTGAGCAAGCGCTACGGCCGCAAGCTCGCCCTGGACCGCCTCGACCTGTGCATCCCGCGCGGCCGCATCCACGCCATCGTCGGCGCCAACGGCGCCGGAAAATCCACCTTGTTCCGGATCCTGCTCGGCTTCCTGCCGCCGACCGCCGGCTCGGCCAGCATCCTCGGCCGCGACAGTCAGCGGCTCACCCCCGGCGACCGCGAGCGCATCGGTTTCGTCAACGAAGAGCACACCCTGCCGGGCTGGATGCGGGTCGCGGCGGTGGTGGACATGCACCGCCGCCAGTACCCGCGCTGGAACGAAACCGCGTTCCGCGGCGTGCTCGATCATTACCACGTGCTGCCCGAACAGAAGGTCGGCCAGCTCTCGCGCGGCGAGCGCGCGGGTCTGAACCTGGCGATCGCGTTGGCGCAAGGGCCGGAACTGCTGGTGCTGGACGAACCCACCCTGGGCCTGGACGTGGTCGCCAAGCGCGCCTTCCTGGAGTCGCTGATGTACAGCAACGCCAGCGACGATTGCACGGTGGTGTATTGCTCGCACCAGATGGAGGAGATCGAGCGCGTCGCCGACAACCTCATCATCCTCGAGCGCGGTCAGCTCAAGAACATGTCGGCGCCCGAGGACTTCTGCGCGCGCGTGCGCCACTGGGTCGCCGACATTCCGTTCAAGGGCCCCGATCCGCGCACCGTGCCGGGCCTGCTGCAGTCGCAGCGCCTGGACGGCCTGCACCACTACCTGGTGCTGGACCAGGACGAGGACTTCGCTGAATTCCTGCGCGCCAGCGGCGCGCGTTCGGTGCAAAGCATGCCGGTCAGCCTAGACCGCGCGGTCAACGGCTTCCTGGCCAAGAACCACGCCGCACCGGCCGCCGCCGCGGACGCGGCGAGCTGACGCGGCCGCCATATTCGGGGACTACGCCATGTGGGATTTGTTCAAGGCCGAACTGCTGCGCTTCCGCGCCTGGGCCATCGCTTACGCCGCCGTGCAACTGGTGGTGCTCGGCTTCATGAGCCGGGTCGTCGATCTGGCGCAGCAGTCCTACCTGGTCTACCAGGTCATCGGCATCGTCTACGCGGTCAGCGGCTTGCTGCTGGGCCTGTACCAGATGGGCGGCTACCGACGTCCGAACGCCTGGTTGAACCTGCTGCACCGGCCGCTGCCGCATGCGCGCGTGGCCTTGGCCCTGGTCGGCGCCGGCGCGCTGCTGCTGGCGATCGCGGTGCTGCTGCCGTTGCTGCTGGTCGCGGCCTGGCAGGAATTCATGACCGCGCGCGTACTCGATCTGCGTCACCTGCTGCTGGCCGCCTCCGGCCTGCTGCTGGCGCTGTGCGCCTATCTGGCCGGCGGCTACGCGATGCTGGCCGACAAGCGCTACGGCTGGTCCGCGCTGGTGCTGGTGTTCGGCTTGCTGATCGCGCGCGCCACCGGCCTGGGCGCGATCGCGCTGCAGCTGTACCTGCTGATCGTGTTGGCGGCGATGTTGCTGATCGCGTTCAAGCCCGACCTGAGCGCGCCGCCGCGCAACGCCGCCGCCGCCTTGCTCACCGCGATCCCGCTGCAGTTCGCGCTGTGGTTCGCGCTGGTGATCGTCGGCTTCGGCGTCGAGTTTGTATGGATCGCGCAAGGCTCGCATCCCAACAACATGGCGGTGGCGCCGCCGGGCGGCGAGAAGGAAGCCGAATTCTCCGAAGGCAGGGACCTGATGCGCATGGGCCTGGCCGGCAGTCGCGACCCGCAGGCCGAACTGTGGCGCGAGCAGGCCCTGATCTCGGAGATCTACGGCACCGGCCCCGGACTGCGCGGCTTGCCGCAACGCAACCAACTGACCAACCGCGAGCCGATGGAGTTCGACGACGAGACGCAGCGGCAGCGCTGGGTATTCAGCCACGACCGCATGCGTTTCGAGGGTTACAGCCTGGTCGACAAGCGCGCGGTCGGCAGCCTCGGCGTCGACGGCGACGCCGCCTTCCCGCAACCCGCGCAGCCCGGTCCCGAGGGCCTGTTGGTCGCGCGCGATGCGGTCTATCAGTACGACAGCGACGCGCGCCGCGTGTTGCCGCGCGCGCGGCTGCCGCGGGGCGAAGTTCTGACCGGCCTGGACAAGGTCGGCGACAGCGCGGTCCTGTTGAGCGATCGCGCGCTGTACTTCTACGACCTGCGCGAGCTGGACAACGACGACGGCGTGCTCAAGCCGCGCCAACGCGTGGCGCTGCCGGGACGCAGCGGCGATCTGGTGCGCATCGATCTGATGGAGCTGCTGGACGGCTATCTGGTCTCGTTCCTGTTTACCTACGCCTCGCACAACGCCGAGGGCGTCTTGCCCTACCAGCAGTTGCTGCGCGTGGACGACGCCGGCCGGACGACGCCGGTAGCGCGCCGACAGCTGAGCCTGGATTACCCGATCGCCTGGCGCTACCAGAACTGGTACACCTCGCCGCTGTTGTATCGCGCGCAGAAGGCGCTGCTGGCTCTGCACTCGGGCTATCTGCCCGAACGCGACATGGCGACGCCGCAAGCACCGCGCACGGCCCAGTGGATCGCCGGCGCCTTGTTGCTGCTGTCGGTGTTGGGGGCGCTATGGCGCCTGCCGCGCACCGCCTTGTCGCGGCCGGCGCGGATCGCCTGGCTGGCGGCCTGCGCGGCGCTCGGCCTGCCGGCGCTGATGAGTTTGTGGCTGATCTACCGGCCGCGCGAAACCCTGGACGAGTTGCCATCGGCGCAAGCGGCGATGGCCTAGGCCGTCGCTCGCCGAGCCAGCACCGACCGATCAAGAACATTCAACCGTGGGCCTGCCCAGGCGGGCCCCGCAGGAGAGGCCCATGAGCCCCAGTACGATCGCGCCGTCGGCGCGAACGCGCCCGCCTGCGCGTGCGCCTCACCCACCCTGGTGGCGCACCGTGCTGCGCGACGCGCTGATCATGGCGTTGCTGTGCGTGTGCGCACGCGCGCATGCCGACGAAGCCGCGCAGCTGCGCGCGGCGGTCGCCGTCGAGCGCGCACGCAGCCCGGCACCGAGCTACGCGCGCGCGGAGTTCCTGGCCCGCCCGGCGCTGCTGGGCGCCTGGCTGGCGCCGGACGGTCGCAACGTCGCCTACCTGCTCCAGGGCGAGCGCAACCGCGGCGTCTGGCTGCTGCCGACCGCGGGCGGCGCGCCGCGACGGTTGCTCGCGCACACCGAAGCCCAGGCGCTGAGCTGGTCGCGCGACGGGCGCTGGTTGTTCCTGCAGTCCGCGCAGCAGTTGTACGCGTTGGCCACGGCGGGGCAGCGCGGCTCGGGCGCGATCGCCAAACTCGGCGGCCGCTGGGAACGCAGTTTCGAAGCGGTGGACCCGGCCCTGCCGGCCGCCGCGATCGTGTTGGAAAGCCCGCCACGGGTGTCGCGGCTGGCCAAGCGTTGGCGGCTGTACCGCGTCGACACGCAAGGCCGCCAGACCTTGCTGCACGAGTCCGTCCAGGAGATCGTCGACAGCACGTACGACAGCGACGGGCGCCTGCGCTATCTGACCCTGGTCGAAGGCGAGGGCTATGCGCTCTACCGCAAGGAAGGCGCGCGCTTGCGCGTGGCGATGCGTTGCACGCGACTGCAGCGCTGTTCGCCCTTGGCCAGCGACGGCGCAGGCCTGTGGCTGAACACCACGGTCGGTCATGGCTATCTGCGGCTGGCGCGCCTGGGCGGCGACGGTGTCGTGCGCACCGTGCATGCCGATCCGCGCGGCGAAGCCGACCTGGATCAGGTCGTGCTGGATCCGCTCAGCGGACTACCTTTGATCGCCAGCTATCGCAGCACGGTGGCGGCCAACTACGGCCTTACCGCCGAGGCGCAACGCCGGGTCGCGGCGATCGAGCGCCGCTATCCGGGGCGCAACCTGCGCATCGAAGTCGGCAGCGGCGCCGGCGCGCACTGGCTGGTGCACGAGCGCGCGGGCTCGCAGAAGGGCGAACGCCTGCATCTGTACGATCCCGCCGGCGCAAGCTTCCGCGAAATCCTCGCCGACGCCGGGTTCCGTCATGGCCGCCAGACGGTGGCGCGAATCCCGGAGTCCGCCTTGGCGCGCAAGATCGCCTTCGCCTACCGCGCCTCCGACGGCATGCGCCTGCACGGTTTCGTGTCGGTGCCGCCGGGCGTGGACGTCGCGCGCGCGCCCTTGGTGGCCAATGTGCACGGCGGTCCCTTCAATCTGACCCGGCCGGAGTTCAGCGCCCAGACCCAATTGCTGGTCAATCGCGGCTATGTGGTGTTCGAGCCCAATTTCCGCGGTTCCACCGGCTACGGCCTGGACTACATGACCGCCGGCCGCGGCGACTTCGGCAATGGCCGCGTGCAGCGCGACATCGTCGAGGGCGTGCGCTATCTGCTCGCTCAGGGCATCGGCGACGGCGAGCGCGTCGGCATTGTCGGCGCTTCCTTCGGCGGCTACTCGGCCCTGCAGGGCGTGACCTTCCAGCCGGAGCTGTTCAAGGTCGCGGTGGCCGCGGTGCCGCCGGCGGACTTCGGCTGGGTGCTGCGCTGGTACGCGCGCAGCCAGGACCAGTTCGCGCGCGGCATTCCGATGTCGACCACCATGCGCTTGCTGGCGCTGGATCCGGCCGACGCCGCGATCGCCGAACGCCTGCGCGCGCAATCGCCGGTCGCCAACGCGCAACGCCTGCGCCGCCCTGTGCTGCTTTTGGCCGGTGGCGACGACGAGCGCGTGCCGATCCGCAGCGTGCTGCATTACGCTGCTACGCTGCGCGCCCTGGACAAGGACGTGAGCCTGTTCGTGGACGCGCAGGGCGGCCATCAGCTGGTCGATCCGCGCACGCGCGAAGCCTATCTGTTCCTGCTGGAAAGCCTGATGCACCGTCGCCTCGGCGGCGCCGCGCCGCGCGCGCCGGATGCGCAGCTGCGCGCGCACCTGCGCAAGAACCTGCGCCTGGCCGGCTCCGATCTGGCCGAGCTGGGCGCCGCGACCGCCGCGTCAACCGCCGTCGCCAGCGCGCGTTGACGCCAGGTCGCCGATTTTTCGAACCGACGCGAAATCGTCTTGGTTCGTCCCCCAAACCCCAGCGCAAGCCGGGGTTTTTTTATATCTCGCCTTTGGGAAGGGTGGATCAACGGACGAGCGCCACATCCATGTCTCCCCCTTTGAAGAGGGGGGATTAAGAGGGATTCGCTCCGGCTCCGCAGCACAGCCACGCCAGCACCGCCTCAAAACCAACAAGCGCCACGCCCATATCTCCCCCTTTGAAGAGGGGGATTAAGGGGGATTTGCTCTAGGCTCCGCGGCGCGCCCACGCCAGCACGTGTTCAAAACGAACCACCGCCATGCCTGCGTTGCTCTTGCGCGCCGCCGCGCACCCTGTAAACGATTACTTGCAATCGAAGGCACATTTCGAGGCTGAAACCCGCCACAAATCGCGGTGGCCTTAACAACTCACTCCCTACAATCGCGTCCAGACGCTATTGGAAGGAGCGCGCATGCGCCGAAGAGAAGTGATCCTGGCCGGATTGTCGTGGCCCGTGCTGGGCCTGTGGGGCGCGAACGCGCTGGCGGCCGAACCCGCCGCGACGCCCGCCGCCGCATTCGGCGAGGACACCGTGCCGGCGCTCGCGCGCGCCCTGGCCGCGCAGCCGTTCAAACCGCAGTCCAAGCAGCTGCCGGCCTCGCTGGAGAAGATCGGTTACGACCAGTACCGCGGCATCCGCTACAACCCCGATCAGGCGCTATGGCGCGGTCTGGGGCTGCCGTTCCAAGCCCAGTTCTTCCATCGCGGCTTTTTCTTCCGCGACCGCGTCGACGTGTACGAGGTCGAGAACGGCCGCGCCCAGCCGGTGATCTATAAGCCCTCGCAGTTCCGCTTCGAGGGCGTGAGCGCGCCCAGCGAGAACGATCTGGGCTACGCCGGTTTCCGCCTGCACGCGCCGCTCAACCGGCCCGAGTATTTCGACGAAGTCTGCGCCTTCCTCGGCGCCAGCTACTTCCGCGCGGTCGCCAAGGGCCAGGCCTACGGCTTGTCCGCGCGCGGCCTGGCGATCAAGACCGCCGATCCGGCCGGTGAGGAATTTCCGGTATTCCGCGCGTTCTGGCTGGAGCGGCCGGCGCGCGAGGCGCGTCGCGCGGTGGTGCACGCGCTGATGGACAGCCCCAGCGCCGCGGCCGCATTCCGCTTCGAGATCGTGCCCGGTGTCGAGACCGTGTTCGACGTGAGCATGCGCCTGTACCCGCGCGTGAGCCTGGACCGCGCCGGCATCGCGCCGCTGACCAGCATGTACCAGTTCGACGCCAACGACCGCAACGGCATCGACGACTACCGCCCCGCCGTGCACGACTCCGACGGCCTGGCCTTGATCAACGGCCGCGGCGAACAGATCTGGCGCCCGCTGCACAATCCCGCGGTACTGCAGGAAAGCGCGTTCGAGGACCGTGCGCCGCGCGGCTTCGGCCTGATGCAACGCAAGCGCGAGTTCGCCGACTACGCCGACAGCGAAGCCCACTACGAGCGCCGGCCCAGCCTGTGGGTGGAGCCGGTCGGCGATTGGGGCGAGGGCAGCGTGCGCCTGATCGAGATTCCGACCGCGGACGAATTCCACGACAACATCGTCGCCTACTGGCGCCCGACGCAGGCCCTGGCGCCCGGGCGCGAGCACCGTTTCGATTACCGCCTGCATTGGTGCGACCGCCACGAATGGCTGCCGCAGCTGGCAACGGTTACCGGCACGCGCATCGGCGCGGGCGGCAAAGGCGCGCGCCGGATCGTGATCGATCTGGCCGGCGGCGCGCTGGCGCGATTGCCGGCCGGCAGCGAACCGCGCGCGGTGGTGTCCGCGTCCAAGGGCCGGGTCGCCAACGTGGTCGCGCACGCGATGCCGGCGCCCGGCAGCTGGCGCGTGGCCTTCGAGCTCGAACCGGGCCAGGAGCGCAGCGTCGAGCTGCGCATGCGCCTGGAAGACGCGCGCGGCGCCTTGTCCGAAATCTGGCTTTACCGTTGGACCGCATGAGCACGACGGGCATGCACGCGAGCGTCGCCGACGTCGCCCCCATCCTGCCGCCGGAAACGCCGCTGGAGATGCCGATCCAGTCGCTGGGCGAGGGCGCGCTGGCCAATCCGCGCCTGCCGACCGAACCGCGCGGCATGGCCTGGCGGCGCGCCTACATCGTCGGCGGCTCGGCGCTGCTGACCCTGATCGCGGCCTACCAGATCTGGTGGGTGCTGCGCGGCAACGGCATCAACGTGCTCGAGGCGCTGCTGCTGGTGCTGTTCGTGGCCTTGTTCGCCTGGATCGCGCTGGCCTTCTTCAGCGCCCTGGCCGGCTTCGTCCAGATCGTCTCGCGCCGGCGCGCGCGCCTGGGCCTGGGCGACGGTGGCGCCTTGCCCGAACCGGGCGTGCGCACCGCGCTGCTGATGCCGACCTACAACGAGGATCCGCAGCGGCTGATGGCCGGCCTGCAGGCGATCTACGAATCGGTGGCGGCGACCGGCCATCTGGACCGCTTCGATTTCTTCGTGCTCAGCGACACCACCCGCGAGCCGATCGCACAGGCCGAGCGCGAGGCCTTCGCGGCCCTGCGCGAACGCACCGGCGGGCACGCGCGCCTGTACTACCGGCGTCGCGACGACAACGCCGAGCGCAAGGCCGGCAACATCGCCGAATGGGTGCGCCGCTACGGCGGCGCCTATCCGCAGATGCTGATCCTGGACGCCGACAGCCTGATGACGGGCGAGGTGATCGTGCGTCTGGCGGTGGCGATGCAGGGCCATCCCGACGTCGCCCTGATCCAGACCCTGCCGATGATCGTCAACGGCAACACCCTGTTCGCGCGCATGCAGCAGTTCGCCGGACGCGTGTACGGGCCGGTGATCGCGCACGGCGTGGCCTGGTGGCACGGCGCCGAGAGCAACTACTGGGGCCACAACGCGATCATCCGCACCGCCGCTTTCGCCGCCCACGCCGGCCTGCCCGAACTGCGCGGCTATCGGCCGTTCGGCGGCACCGTGCTCAGTCACGATTTCGTCGAGGCCGCGTTGCTGCGGCGCGGCGGCTGGGCCCTGCACATGGTGCCGGGACTGGCCGGCAGCTACGAGGAGGGCCCGCCCTCGCTGACCGACATGCTGGTGCGCGACCGCCGCTGGTGCCAGGGCAACCTGCAGCACTCGGCGGTGCTGCCGGCCAAGGGCCTGCACTGGGTGAGTCGCTGGCACCTGCTGATCGGCATCGGCCATTACTTCACCGCGCCTATGTGGGCGATGCTGATGCTGATCGGCCTGGCGATTCCGCTGGAGCGCGCCGGTTTCGTCTGGGGCACGCTTTCGCTGCCGGGCTTCTCGCCCACCCGCTACTGGCGCGAGCAGGATCCCGAGCGCTTCACCTGGGTGTTCGTGGCGACCATGGCGGTGCTGCTGGCGCCCAAGCTCATGGGCTATCTGGCCTCGATGACCGACGGCGCGACCCGGCGCGGTTGCGGCGGCGCGCTGCGCGCCCTGCTGAGCATGCTGCTGGAAACCCTGCTGGCCGCGCTGATGGCGCCGGTGACCATGTACGTGCAATCGCGCGGCATCGCCGAGGTGCTGGCGGGCAAGGATTCGGGCTGGGAATCGCAGCGCCGCGACGACGGCACCTTGCCGCTGTCGGGGCTGGTGCGCAGTTACGGCGGCTCGACCCTGCTGGGCGTGCTGGCGCTGGGCATGTCCTATGCGGTGTCGCCGTCGCTGGCGGCGTGGATGTCGCCGGTCATCGCCGGCTTGCTGTTGGCGATCCCGATCGTGGCCCTGACCTCGGCGCGCGCGCCGGGGCGCTGGTTGCGCCGCGTCGGCATCTTCCGCACGCCCGAGGAGATCGCGCCGCCGCAGGTGCTCAAGCGCGCCGCGGAATTGCGCAAGGCGATAGCGCCGCAGGCCTGAGTCGCGGACGGCGCGCCGCTGCGGCGGCGCGCGGCCGCGCCGCGGGACTCAGGACTTGCAGTCGGTGCTGTCCCCTACCGCCATCGTCGAGCGTTCGTAGCCGGCCTTGCGGATCGTCGCGTACGCCTGCGATACCTGCTCGAACTGAGCGCCGTGCGCGCACAGGATCACCTGGGTGGTCGCGGCGGGCCCCAGCGTTTTCATCGCGGTCGCCAAGTCGATCGTTGCATCCGTGCCGCGAAAGCGGCCGTCGGCCAGCATGTGCAAGGTCTGTGTTTTCAGCGCAGGCCGTGGCGCGCTAGCGGTCGGAAGCTTCACTTCGACCTGGCCGTCGCCGCAGCCGGTCAGCGCGACGGCGCAGCCCAGCAGCGCGAGGGCGAAAACGCGAGAGTATCGATTGGACACCCGGATCCCCGATTCGTTGAGCTCGTCGCGATCCTGTCATCCGGACTTGGGCCCGCGCAAGCGCGCGGTCGGGCCGGTCTGCGCGCTGTGGCGCCGTTAGCCGCAATCCGCGCCGCCGCCCTTGAGGGTGATGCGTTCGTAGCCGCCGGCTTTGAGCGTGCGCAGGGCGAAGGTGATGTAGCGGTAGTCGATGTCGGCCTTGCAGCCTTGCAGGATCACTTCGGTGGTCGCGGCCGGGCCCAGAGCGCGGATCGCCAGCGGCAGTTCGACCGGGCCCTGCGGGCTGTACACGCGGCCGTCGTCGAGCAGGAGCAGGGTGCGGCTGGCGGTCGCCCCGTCCGCAGCCGGTGCGGTGGTCTTGGACGGATCGGCGTCGCCGACTTTCTGTTGAGCGTCGCAGGCGCCCAGCGCGGAAGCGACGAACATCAGCGTGCCCCAGGCCAGGGCGGAACGAAGGCGGGAAGGCTGCATGGGCGGATCCGGGGGGCGCTGACGGTCGGCATCATCGGCGAGCGCCGCCGCGCACGCAATCGCGCGCGCGTGATCGCGTTCGCAATACCGATAGCCTCAGGCCGCCAGCAGCTTCAGCGCGATGCCCAGCCCGGCCGCGTCCTGCGGCTCGCCCTCGAGGTCGGCGCGCACCAGCGGGCGCGAATCCAGCCAGCGCTTGGACACGGTCAGGGTCAGGGTGTTGCCCTCGGCGTGGGCGTCCAGCTGCGGGATCGGATCGCCCTCGTGGGCGCGGTGCAGCAGCACCGCCAGACGCAGCAGGGCGGCGCTGCGGCGTGCCGGAGCCAACAGGCGATCGGGCAGGGCGTCGAAGGCGCTCTTGGGGATGCCGCGGCGATGCGTGCGCATCAGCGCGGCCAGGAACTGCTGCTGCTGGCGCGAGAAGCCGGAGATGTCGGAGTGCTCGACCACGTAGGCGCCGTGCACGTGGTACTGGCTGTGCGCCAGCGCCAGGCCCAGTTCGTGCAGGCGGGCGGCGCGTTGCAGCATCAGGCGGTCGTCGGGATCCAGCGCCCAGGCGCCCGCGACCTGATCGAACAGGCGCAGCATGGTCGCCTCCACGCGCGCGGCCTGGCCCTCGTCGATGCCGTAGCGCTGCATCAGCGCGGCCACCGAGGCGTCGCGCGGATCGTCGGCGCCGCCGCGGCCGAGCATGTCGTAGAGCACGCCTTCGCGCATCGCCGCCTTGCTCACCGCCATCCGGCTCAGGCCCAGGGCGTTGAACGCGGCTTCCAGCACCAGGATGCCGCCGGCGATCACCGGGCGGCGGTCGGCGGACAGGCCGGGCAGGTCGATCAGCTCGATGCGTTCGGCCTGCAGCAGACGGTCGCGCACCTGCGGCAGGGCCTCGGCGGTGACCGCGCCCTTGGTCAGCTTCATTGCCGCGCAGATCTCGCCGATCGCCTTGTTGGTGCCCGACGAGCCCAGCGCTTCCTGCCAGCCCAGCGCGCGGTAGGTGCCGGCGAACTGCTGGAACTCGGCGGTGACTTCGGTCAGCGCGTCGCGCCACTTCTTCTTCGACAGCTTGCCGTTCTCGAAGAAGCGGCGGGTGGTGGCGATGCAGCCCAGCTGCAGGCTTTCGCGTTCGATCGCCTCGAAGCCGGTGCCGATGATGCACTCGGTGGAGCCGCCGCCGATGTCGATCACCAGGCGCAGCTCGCCGGGCTTGGACGGCTGGGCGTGGGCGACGCCGAGGTAGATCAGGCGCGCCTCTTCGCGGCCGGCCACCACTTCGATGGCGTGGCCCAGCGCGGTTTCGGCCGGCATCAGGAAGCTTTGCGGCGCGGCCAGGCGGCGCACGGTGTTGGTGGCGATAGCGCGCACCCGTTGCGGCGGCACGTCGCGGATGCGCTGGCCGAAGCGCGACAGGCATTCCAGCGCGCGCTGGCGCACTTCCGGGGCCAGGCCGCCCTTGCGGTCCAGGCCCTCGGCCATGCGCACGGTCTCGCGCAGCCGATCGACGATGCGCAGCTGGCCCAGCACGTAACGCGCGACCACCATGTGGAAACTGTTCGACCCCAGGTCGACGGCGGCGAGCAGGTCGCCGTCCTGGAGCGGCAGGGCGGTGGTCGGGTAGGCGTCGTTCATCCGCAGATTTTCGCCAATAAAGTGGCTTGTGCGGAATGGGGCATGGCGTCGCCTTGCGGCACGACCCGCTCGTACTCGCCGTCGGCGCGCAGTTCCCAGGCGCTGAGGTTGTCGGCCAGGTAGTTGCTCAGGGCTTCGTCGTAGACGCGCTCGGCCAGGGCCGGGTCGAGGATGGGGAAGCCGGTCTCGACGCGGCGCAGCAGGTTGCGTTCCAGCCAGTCGGCGCTGGAGCAGAACAGGTCGGGTTCGCCGTCGTTGCCGAACCAGTAGACGCGGTGGTGTTCGAGGAAGCGCCCGACGATGGAGCGCACCCGGATATTGTCGGACACCCCGGGCACGCCCGGGCGCAGGGTGCAGGCGCCGCGCACGATCAGATCGATCTGCACGCCGGCCTGCGAGGCCTGGTAGAGCGCGCGGATCACCTGCGGCTCGTTGAGGGCGTTCATCTTGGCGACGATGCGGGCGGGGCGGCCGGCGCGCGCGTGCTTGGTCTCGCGGTCGATGCGCTTGAGCACACCCGCGTGCAGGGTGAACGGCGATTGCAGCAGGCGCTTGAGCTTCAGCGACGGCGCCAGGCCGGACAGCTGCTGGAAGATCAGGTGGACGTCGTTGCCGATGTCCGGGTCGGCGGTGATCAGGCCGAAGTCGGTGTAGGCGCGCGCGGTGCCGCTGTGATAGTTGCCGGTGCCCAGGTGCACGTAGCGGCGCAGCTTGCGGCCCTCGCGGCGCACGATCAGCAGCATCTTGGCGTGGGTCTTGTAGCCGACCACGCCGTACACCACCTGCACGCCGGCTTCCTGCAGACGATCGGCCAGGCCCAGATTGGCCTCTTCGTCGAAGCGCGCGCGCAGCTCGACCACCACGGTGACGTCCTTGCCGTTGCGCGCGGCCTGGACCAGCTGCTCGACGATGGGCGAGTCCTTGCCGGCGCGGTACAGGGTCTGCTTGATCGCCAGCACGTTCGGGTCTTCGGCGGCCTGGCGGATCAGCTCCAGCACGGGCGTGAACGCGTCGAAGGGATGGTGCAGCAGCACGTCGCCGTTGCCGACCTTCTCGAACATGCTCTCCACGCCGGGCAACTGGCGCTGCTGGTAGGGCGGGAACTTGAGTTCGGGGCGCTGGACCAGATCGTAGACCTGGATCACGCGGTTGAGGTTGACCGGGCCGTTGATGCGGTACACCGCGTTCTCGGGCAGATCGAAATTCTCCAGCAGGCTGCGCACGATCGGCTTCGGGCACTGCTCGGCGATCTCCAGGCGCACCGCGCGCAGGTAGCCGCGGCCGACCAGCTCGTCGCGCAGGGCCAGGGCGATGTTGTCGACCTCTTCCTCGTCCACCAGCAACTCGGAGTTGCGGGTCACGCGGAACTGGTAGGCGCCCTTGACGTCCATGCCCGGGAACAGCTCGTCGACGAAGGTCGACAGCACCGAGGACAGGAACACGAAGTCGTGCTTGCCGCCGGAGACGTTCTCCGGCATCTGGATGATGCGCGGCAGGGAGCGCGGCGCGCGCACGATGGCGAGGTTGCCGGCGCGCCCGAACGCGTCCTTGCCTTCCAGCACCACCACGATGTTGAGCGACTTGTTGAGGATTTTCGGGAACGGATGCGCCGGGTCCAGGCCCAGCGGCGACAGCACCGGCATGACTTCCTCGCGGAAGTAGTTGCGCAGCCAGCGGGTCTGGGCGGCGTTCCAGGAGTCGCGGCCGAGCACGCGCACGCCGGCGTCGCGCAGGGCCGGGCGCACCACCTCGTTCCAGCACTCGTACTGGGCCTTGACCAACTCGGCGGCGCGGTCGTGGATGCGCGACAGCACGGTCGCCGGCGGCAGGCCGTCGGCGCCGGGGATCAGGCCCAGGTCCTGGGCGTGGCGCAGGGTGCCGGCGCGGATCTCGAAGAACTCGTCGAGGTTGGTGCAGGAGATGCACAAGTACTTCAGGCGCTCCAGCAGCGGCACCTGCGGATCCTGCGCCTGCGCCAGCACGCGGAAGTTGAAGTCCAGCTGCGACAGCTCGCGATTGAAGTACAGGCTGTGATCGCGCAGCGGATCGCCGTCGTGATTGGCGTCGGGCGGCGCGGTGGTGAGGGCGGCGTTCATGGCGGACTCGAGGTTCACGGGTGGGGCGCGCTGGGAAAGATCAGGGCAGGGCGTCGGGCAGGGTATCGAGATAGGCGAGGTCGCGGCTGCGCACGCGGTCGACGCCGAAGTGGCAGGCGAAGTTGCTGCCGCGGCCGACGTCGCTGGCGATCTCCAGGCGCGCCTGGTGCAGGTTGAGCACGTGCTTGACGATGGACAGGCCCAGGCCGGTGCCGCCGCTTTCGCGCGAGCGGCTGGTGGACACGCGGTAGAAGCGTTCGGTGATGCGCGGCAGGTGCGCGGCCGGGATGCCGTAGCCGCTGTCGATCACTTCCAGCACCACCCCGCGTCCCATGCCCTGGTCCTCGGGGCGGAAGCGGATGCGGATCGAACCGCCGGCCGGGGTGTAGCGGATCGCGTTGCTGACCAGGTTGGAGAAGGCGCTGTGCAGTTCCTTGTTGGAGCCCCACAGATCGACCCCGGCCAGGTCCTCCATCGCGATCTCGTGGCGGCCCTGGCTCAGCGCCATCGCCTCGCGCTTGAGCGTGGACAGCATCGACGACATCGACACGGTCTCTTCGGCCGGCAGGCTGTCCTGCGACTCCAGCCGCGACAGCATCAGCAGGTCCTCGACCAACTGGGTCATGCGCTGCGACTGGCGCTGCATCTCGGCCAGCATCGGCGCCCAGTCCGGGTGTTCGCTGGGGTCCAGCATGTCCAGGTAGCCGTGCACCACGGTCAGCGGCGTACGCAGTTCGTGGGAGACGTTGGCGACGAAATCGCGGCGCATCTGCTCCAGCTGCAGCAGGCGGCTGACATCGCGCGCCACCAGCAGCCACAGGTTTTCCGAATAGGGGATCAGGCGCAGGCTCAGGGTCGCGGCCGGATTCCATGGCGAGGCTGCCTCCAGCGGTTCGGCGTTACGGCCCGCGGCCAGCCAATGCGCCAGCTGCAGCGGCTGCAGCTTCTGCGACAGCGAGCCGCCGATATCGCGCGGGTAGCGCAGGCCGAGCAGGCCGTTGGCGGCTTCGTTGAACCACTGGATGCGCTGGCTGTTGCGCTCCACCACCACGATCGCGTCGGGCAGCGCGGCGGCGGCGGCGCGGTAGGCGCGCAGCATTTCGATAAGGCGCCGCTTGCGCCCGCGCATCTCGGCCTGGCTGCGGTGCAGCAGGCGGTCGAGTTCGTTCCAGATGCCTTCGCCCAGCGGCGGGGTCAGGCGCTGGCGCGCGGTCAGCCGGATCAGCACGCTGCGCAGGCGCCAGTAATGCCAGGCGACCACGCCCAGCGCGGCCAGGGTCACGACCGGCCAGGGCTGGCCGATCAGCAGCCCGACCACGGCCGCGGCGACCAGGATCAGCAGCAGCTGTCCCAGGGTGCGGAACCAAGCGGATCGGGCGCGGGGTGGCATACCCGCCAAGCTTACGCGGCGAGTGAGGCAGAAAAACGATAACCGGCGCCGCGTACCGTCTGGACCATGCCGTCCAGGCGGTGCGGTTCCAGGGTTTTGCGCAGGCGGCGGATATGCACGTCGACCGTGCGCTCTTCCACGTAGACGCTGCCGCCCCAGACGTGGTCGAGCAGCTGGGTGCGCGAATACACGCGCTCCGGATGGGTCATGAAGAAGTGCAGCAGGCGGTACTCGGTGGGGCCGATCTGCACCGCCTGGTCGCCGCCGTCGCCCTGGGCGAACACGCGGTGGGCGGCGCCGTCGATGCGCAGCGGGCCGATGCCGACGCTGCCGTCCTCGTCGTCCTCGCGCGAGCGCCGCAGCACGGCGCGGATGCGCGCCAGCAGTTCGCGCGCCGAGAACGGCTTGACCACGTAGTCGTCGACGCCGGCTTCGAGGCCGCCGACGCGGTCGTTTTCTTCGCCGCGCGCGGTCAGCATGATGATCGGGATCTCGCGGGTCAGCGATTCCTTGCGCCAGCGCCGGGCCAGCTCCAGGCCGCTGGTGCCGGGCAGCATCCAGTCCAGCAGGATCAGGTCGGGGACGCGGTCGGCGATCGCCGCCTGGGCCTCGCGCGCGTCGCCGGCATGGATGGGGTCGTACTCGCCCTTGCGCAGGGCGAAGGACACCATGTCGCGGATGGCGGGTTCGTCTTCGACTATGAGAATGCGCTTCTGCACGCGGTCACCGGGGGAGTGGAGGCGGGGCTTGGAACAGCCGCTGCAAGCAGGGCTGCCTGAGACCGCGCCAGTACACTACCGTTTTGTGACGTCCGCGTGACACTGTCTTAAAGGCCGGGATTCGAGATTCGGGATTTGGGATTTGGTGGGCAAATCGTCACGGCCGGCGGTTGCGAATCCCGAATCCAGGCGCGTCAGCGCCTGCGTAGGTCCTCGTCCTTCACGCCTTGGCGCCGCAGCTCCAGCACGGTCGGGGTGATCGCGGCGATGCGCGCCTCGATGCGGGCGCGGGCGTAGTAATCCAGCTCGGGGCGCTTCTTGAGCGTGTTCAGCTGGACCAGGGCCTGCTCCGGGCGTCCGCCCAGGTAGGCGGCTTCCGCGTAGGCTTCGCCGGCACGGACCGGGTCGCCCGCGATCTCACAGGCGCGTGCGAACGCCTGCTGGAACAGGGCGTCCTCACTGGCGCTGCCCAGCAGCGGGCGCAGCACGGCCTGGGCGCGCTTGCCGGATTCCAGGGTGTTGCGCTCCGACAGGGTGCGCGCATAGGTCAGGGCCACGGCGCGGTTGTTGGGCATCTGCCGCAGCAGGGATTCGAAGCGGGCGTCGGCGGAGGCGACCTTGCCGCTCTGCGCCTCGGCCTCGCTCAGGGCCAGGCTCAGCCACAGGTGGCCGGGGTACTTGTCCAACAGCTCGGCGAACACCGGCGCCGCGGCGCCGGCCTGGTTGGCGCGCATGCGCGCCACCGCCAGCCCGTAGCGCTGGGCCTCGTCGAGCTTGGCGCCCTTGCCCAGACGTTCGTACTCGGCGATGGCGTCGCGCGCCGACTCGGCGCTGAGCACGCGCATGCGCTCGCGCGCGAATTCGAACAGGCCGGTGTCGCCGCCCGACAGCGCATAGCCTTGCAGGCGCAACGCACTGGGCAGCAGCGGGTTGTCCAAGCCGCGCGCGTCGCCGGGCAGGCTGTAGCCGTTCTTGGGGATGCGCTCGCTGCGGGTCGCGTTCGGGGTCGAAGTGGTCGCGATCACCGTGCTTTGCGCGATCTGCTCGGCGCGCGCCTTGGCCTCGCTGATGCGAGTGGTGGTGACCGGGTGGGTCAGCAGGTAGTCGGGGGTGGGACCGAAGTAGCCGGCTTTGTTGCTGCGCGACTTGGCCTGCATCTTGGCGAAGAAATCGGCCATCGCGGTCGGGTCGTACTGGCTGCGCGACAGGGTCTGGATGCCCAGGCGGTCGGCCTCGGACTCGTTGGAACGGGTGTAGTCGATCTGGCGCTGCTGCATCAGGCCCATCGCCGACACCATCGCCGCCTGGGCGGCGTCGTCGGCGGAGTTTCCGCCGGCGGCCTGGGCGGCGACGATCGCGCCCAGCATGGCCAGCAGGATCGGCAATTGGTCGCGCTGGGCGCGTTCGACCCCGCGCAGCACGTGCTGCTGGGTGACGTGGGCGATTTCGTGCGAGAGCACGGCGGCCACCTCGTCCTCGCGCTCGGCCGCCAGCACCAGGCCGACGTTGACGCCGATGTAGCCGCCCAGGGTGGCGAAGGCGTTGATCTGGCGCTGGCGCATCACGAAGAAGGTGAAGGGCTGGCGCGGGCGGTCGCTGCTGGCGGCCAGGCGGGTGCCCAGGGTGTCCAGCCAGCTGTTGATCAGCGGGTCTTCCAGCAGATAGTCGTAGTGGCGCAGCTGGGCCAGCATCATCGCGCCGTATTCGCGCTCCTGGGCCGGGGTCAGCAGTTCGCCCGCGGACGAGCCGATGTCGGGCAGGCTCGATTCCTGGGCCGGCGCGCAGAGGCTGGCGACGGCGATGGTGATGGCGGCGGAAAGCAGGGCGATGCGGCGCAAGCGGGTGTTCCTCGGTCGCGGGGTGGTCGCGGGCGGCAAGTGCACGTTCGCACGGCAGAATGCGGCCCGCCACGTCCGGCGGTGTGAATCATCCATTAATTCGCTACCGTCCGAGGGCGCATGGAGGGGGGCGGTGGACGACAGCGTTCCGCAGGCGCGCTTTAATGGCGCACCCTGCGGGCCCATAGTCAGACCGCAACCCCCCCGCCGAGTTTCATCAGGAGAACCGTCTTGAGCGTCACCGATACTGCGCCGTCCGAAGCGCCCGAGAAGATCGTGATCTACACCACCGCGATCTGCCCCTATTGCGTGGCCGCGAAGAACTTCCTGAAGAGCAAGGGCGAGTCGTGGACCGAGGTCCGGATCGACCTGGACCCGGCCCAGCGCGAGAAGATGATGAGCCTGACCCGGCGCACCAGCGTGCCGCAGATCTTTATCCGCGGCACCCACGTGGGCGGCTACGACGACATGATCGCCCTGCATCGCGCGGGCGGGCTGGAGCCGCTGCTGGCGGGGTGAGTGGGCGCGATCGGGCGGCGCTGCCGCCTACGCCCGCGAACACCCGCCCAGGGATGGACGGGCCGGACCATCCGCAAGCCGGACCATAACGCCATGAACGGCAAGCGCGCCCCATCATCGAAGGAGTTTCCGTGAGCAACGACAGTACCGAAAGCGACCGCGTCGCCGAGTTCACCGCGTTCCGCAAGCGCATGAACGAACGCATCCTGGCCGAGCCCAACCAGGTCGTGCGGCGCTTCTTCGCCCTCGACACCCAGACCTATCAGCCCGGCGCGCTGGACCTGAAGACCAAGGAACTGCTGGGCCTGGTCGCCTCGATGGTGCTGCGCTGCGACGACTGCATCAGCTACCACGTCGCCCAGTGCAAGGACGCCGGGGTCAACCGCGACGAAATGTTCGAGGCCTTCTCGGTCGGCCTGGTGGTGGGCGGCTCGATCGTGATCCCGCACCTGCGCCGCGCGGTCGATTTCCTCGACCGGCTGGAGCAGGGCGAGGCCGCGGCGCCGGCGGGGCACGATCACGGCTGAGGCCCGTCCATTACCTGACCTGTGGGAGCGGCGTAAGCCGCGATTGGGCCTCCAGCTTGCGTCGCAACCGGCGGCCTATCGCGGCTTACGCCGCTCCCACAGGGGCGGTGCGCGCCGGATCGGGCCGTCCGCCACCCCGACCATCGTCCAATACGCCGCCGAATGCAGGGACGGGCCGCTTCCGGCATAATTACGGGGCTCAACCTTGCGCCGCGCCGCTTGCGCCGCGCCCTATCGCTGGAAGAACTCCCTCATGACGCAAACCATTACGGTCATCCGTGGCGACGGCATCGGCCCGGAGATCATGGACGCCACCCTGCACGTGCTCGACGCCATGAACGTCGGCCTGTCCTACGAATTCGCCGATGCCGGCCTGGTCGCCCTGGAGAAGCACGGCGAGTTGCTGCCGGCCTCGACCATGGACTCGATCCGCAAGAATCGCATCGCCCTGAAGAGCCCGCTGACCACGCCGGTCGGCGAGGGCTTCAGCTCGATCAACGTCGAACTGCGCAAGCGCTTCGACCTGTACGCCAACGTGCGTCCGGCCAAGTCGTTCCCGAACACCAAGTCGCGCTTCCCCTCGGGCGTGGACCTGATCACCGTGCGCGAGAACACCGAAGGCGCCTACATCGGCGAAGGCCAGTCGCTGACCGCGGACGGCGAAACCGCCACCCTGGTGCAGAAGATCACCCGCCGCGGCTCCGAGCGCATCGTGCGCTACGCCTTCGACCTGGCCCGCAAGACCGGCCGCAAGAAGGTCACCGTGGTGCACAAGGCCAACATCCTGAAGTCGACCTCGGGCCTGTTCCTGAAGACCGCGCGCGAAGTGGCGCAGCAGTACCCGGACATCCAGTGCAACGAGATGATCGTGGACAACACCTGCATGCAGCTGGTGATGCGTCCGGAGCAGTTCGACATCATCGTCACCACCAACCTGTTCGGCGACATCATCTCCGACCTCTGCGCCGGCCTGGTCGGCGGCCTGGGCCTGGCCCCGGGCGCCAACATCGGCACCGACGCGGCGATCTTCGAAGCCGTGCACGGCACCGCCCCGGACATCGCCGGCCAGGGCAAGGCCAACCCCTGCGCCCTGCTGCTGGGCGCGGCGCAGCTGCTCGACCACATCGGCCAGCCCGAGAAGGCGACCAAGCTGCGCGAGGCCATCATCGCCACGCTGGAAGCCAAGGACTCGCTGACCCCGGACCTGGGCGGCGAGGGCAACACCATGTCCTTCGCCAAGGCGATCGCCAGCCGCGCCATCGCCTGATCCAGGCCGACGCGGTACCGCCACGGGGCGCCTTCGGGCGCCTCGTTGCGTTTGCGGCCAAGTATTTCAGGGTGCTAGCAGAAGCTCTGCGTTCTAAACAATTCGTTGTCCCGCAAGATCTAGGGTGTCTAGAAGGAACATTATCCTATTAACTTTTACAGACAATCCACTTTTGTTTTCGTATGCATACCTCCACTCGACGAACGCGTCATTTATCTCCGTGAGAAATAGCTCTATGTCCGGTTGCGCCCCCTCTAAGTCATGGCGTGACTCCACGGCTAGGTATGCTATTGCGATTTCTTCAATTGCCGCCTGTGGGAGGCCTCTGTACAGATCAGCCAGTTTGTGTCCGCGGAGGCTTGTCCCATGTTCGCGAGCAAGGGCCTTTATGTAAAGTTCGAGTGCGAATGCCGCATTCGTAACAAAGGGGGCTAGATATGCTGCAGATTGGGTGCGAAGAAGGCCGATCGTATCGTAGATGTGGTGAGTTACCTTCGAGAATGATCGGGCTTGCTTTCTAATGCTAAGGGCTGCGCTGTCCTTCTTTGTTCCTAATCCAAGATTATTGAAAAGCTCGTCAGCAAGTTTTGCATCTTCAAGCGGGTCGCCAGTACTTGTGATTTCCCCAATAACGTCGCCGTTCGCCGTATGCACTTTAAGAATTTTTCCCTTGTAAGCGCTCAAATTGGCTCCTCCAGCTGATGGATTGATCGTAGATGGGCTGAGCGTGCGGGGCGGGAGGCAATTTTGCTCCTGTTCAGGTACTAACTAAGCCCATCTTGGCACGCGAGCATTGGCACTCGACATCGGTGATGTTGCACTGCAAAATTAAGTCGATTATTTGCTCCATACGGATGAAGCGATGAATGCCCCGGTCCGCCCCAGCGCGCTCGCGCTGACGCCGCTGCTGCTGTTCCTGGCGCTGTTCTTCGGCGCGGGGATCTACTTCACCACCCACGGCGAGGCGATGGGCTTCTATCAGTTGCGCGCGCCGGTCGCGATTCTGCCCGCGCTGGCGCTGGCGGCGTTCATCGCCTGGCGTCGCAAGCTCAAGCCGCTGGAAACGCTGCTGGAGGGCATGGGCGACAGCAATGTCGTGCTGATGTGCCTGATCTTCCTGCTCGCCGGCGGTTTCGTCGAAGTCTCCAAGGCGATCGGCGCGGTCGACGCGATCGTCTCGCTGGGCATCGGCCACGTGCATCCGGCCCTGCTGCTGCCCAGCCTGTTCCTGGTCGCCGGCTTCATCTCGCTGTCGCTGGGCACCTCGATGGGCACCATCGCCGCGGTCGCGCCGATCGCCCTGGGCGTGTCCGACGCCTCCGGCCTGGATCGCGCGCTGGTGCTGGGCGCGGTGATCGGCGGCGCCACCTTCGGCGACAACCTGTCGGTGATCTCCGACACCGCCATCGTCGCCACCCGCACCCAGGGCTGCACCATGCGCGAGAAGTTCCGCGAGAACTTCAAGCTGGCACTGCCGGCCGCGTTGCTGACCCTGATCGTGCTCGGCTTCGTCGGCGAAACCGCGCCGGTGGCGCCGCTGGAGCCGGTTTCGGCCTGGCTGATCCTGCCCTACCTGATCGTGCTGGGCATGGCCCTGGCCGGCGTCGACGTGATCGTGGTGTTGAGCGTGGGCCTGCTGGTGGCCGGCGGCTTCGGCTTCTTCCTGGCCGACGACTTCGGCCTGGCCGCCTACGCCGGACACATCTGGGACGGCTTCGAGAGCATGATCGAGATCACCCTGCTGTCGCTGCTGGTCGGCGGCCTGGGCGCGCTGATGAAGGCCACCGGCGGCCTGGCCTGGCTGGCCCAGGTGATCGGCAAGTTCGCGCGCGGCCACAAGAGCCGGCGCGCGGGCGAGGTCAGCATCGCCGCGCTGTCGGCCACCACCGACGTGTTCACCGCCAACAACACCGTCGCGATCCTGATCAGCGGCGGCCTGGCGCGCGACATCGCCCAACAGCACGGCGTGCCGCCGGCGCGCGCGGCCAGCGTGCTCGACATCTTCGCCTGCGTGACCCAGGGCATCCTGCCCTACGGCGCGCAGATCCTGCTGGCCGCCTCGCTGGGCGCGGTCTCGCCGCTGGCCCTGGCCGGCAGCGTGCACTACAGCTGGCTGCTGGGCGGCATCACCATCCTGGCCATGCTGTGGTCCTCGCGTAAGCGCGCGCCGCAACCCTTGCCGCAGGCGGCCGAAGAGCGCGGCTGAGGGCAGGGCGGAGGCGAAAAAAAGGGGCGCGATCGCGCCCCTTTCTCGTTTCCCGCGGCGTCGCTCAGTTGCGCGACTGCAGCTTCGACAGCAGACGCAGGAACTCGATGTACAGCCACACCAGGGTGACCATCAGGCCGAACGCGGCGTACCACTCCATGTACTTAGGCGCGCGCTGCTCGACGCCGGTTTCGATGAAGTCGAAGTCCAGTACCAGGTTCAGCGCCGCCACCACCACCACGAACAGGCTGAAGCCGATGCCGATCAGGCCGGACTCGTGGATATAGGGCATTTCCTTGCCGAACAGGCGCATGCCGAAGCTGACCAGATACAGCACGAAGATGCCGCCGGTGGCCGCGGCCACGCCCAGCTTGAAGTTCTCGGTGGCCTTGATCAGGCCCGAGCGGTAGGCGAACAGCAGGGCGAACAGGGTGCCGAAGGTCAGCATCACCGCCTGCATCACGATGCCCGGATAGCGCGCCTCGAACACCGAGGAGATCGCGCCCAGGAACAGGCCCTCGACCAGCGCGTACGCCGGCGCGGTCACCGGCGCCCAGGTCTTCTTGAAGATCGTCACCATCGCCAGGACGAAACCGCCCAGACCGCCGATCAGCATGAACGGCATCAGGCCGGTCGCGCCCTCGGTGGTGATGGTGATCTGGCTCCAGGCGTAGGCGGCGGTCAGCACCGTCAGCAGCAGCAACAGGCCGGTCTTGTTGACCGTGCCGTTCAAGCTCATGGCCTGACTGTCGCCCTGTACTACCGTGCCGCTGGCCAGGTCCAGGAAGGTGGATTCCTTGAGTGCCGGATTGCCGCTGCGCATGTTGGTCGCCCCTGTAGTCCTGAATGAACGGTTGTTCACGATGCCGGGAGCATACACGCAGGCCGCTTTAGCCGACGCCTCGTTGACAGCAGCGATGGCGCCGCCCAAACTAGTCGGCCTTTCGCGGCGTTGGCGCGCAACGAGAGTCCCGGCTTCGGGGTATAGCTCAGCCTGGTAGAGCGCCAGCTTTGGGAGCTGGATGTCGTGGGTTCGAATCCCTCTGCCCCGACCATCCGCTACCGGGCTGGGGCGTCAGTTAAGATGTTTGGACTGGCGCCCGTAGCTCAACTGGATAGAGCACCGGCCTTCTAAGCCGGTGGTTGTGGGTTCGATTCCCGCCGGGCGCGCCAAATTCGCAAGCGATTTACGTTGTATGTCTACGTTTTACGGTGGCTGTAGCTCAGCTGGTTAGAGTACTGGATTGTGATTCCAGATGTCGGGGGTTCGAGTCCCCTCAGCCACCCCATTGTTGTAAGGACCGAAAAGCTTCTGCTACAATTTCGCTCCTGATGTATCGGGCCGTTAGCTCAGTTGGTAGAGCAGTTGACTCTTAATCAATAGGTCCAAGGTTCGAATCCTTGACGGCCCACCAATACAGAAAGCCCCAGCGGAAACGCTGGGGCTTTTCTTTTTCCTGTGTGGGGAGCGCAGTCGGGCGTGCCCGGCAAGGCGCTTGCGGACCTTGGGTTCCGCGCCGGGGCAGTTGATCGAGCGCGTGACAGAGAGGGCGGCACTTGTGTCCGCTCCAACCCAAAGCGGACATCCAGAGGATGTCCGCCTCTGACGCTCAGCCCATGTCCAGCCGTGACCGTCCTACGTGCCGATTGCTCCGCATGGGCGCAGATCAAGGTGGTGCCTACGGATCCCGAACAGGTACGCCTGCCCGGTTCGGCAGCGGCGCGCCACGGACACGGTATCCATTGCCTTCAAAGCGCGCGCGAACACCTCGTATCACGCCTTCTCCGACGTTCGCGCTCACATCGCTGTTGCGCTGAGGTGCAAGCGGAGACGCCAGTCCCGCCACCACGAGCCCCGAACCTTCCACCGCGACTGCCGGCAACCGGCAATCGGCAATGCGTGGGCGGACGATGCAACCTTGACCGTACAGCAGCACGGGCGACTGGCTCCATCGAGAGACCACCAGATCGCCACACCCGTCATGGTTGAGGTCGCCTGACGCAAAGTAGTTGGACCGGCCCATGTACTGATAGGCGTTGATGAGGGTCTCGGGCGCGAGCCCAGTGCCAGTTTGAAGGTAGTACCCGACGTAGTCCCATCCGCTGTGCGCGATCGCTAAGTCGGTCCGGCCGTCACGGTTGAGGTCGCTAGCAATCAGGGGGCCGGGAGCGGTGAGCCTGGCGACGCCAACGCTCGACATGAGGTTGCCGTGCGAATCTTGTAAATACAGGCGCAGGTTTGCTTCATTCTTTGCTTCGTCCAACATCAGGTCACCGCGACCATCCGCGTTGAAATCGCCAACAGCGAGTGATGCGGCAGGGTTGGAGCCCAGCGGCAGGGATAGCACCACCGGTGCGGCGTACCCCCCTGATGCAAGCGCTGGGTAGATCCGGAATTCCTCCAGCGGTCTGTTGAAGATCGTGGCGAGAATGAGATCGTCCAAGCCGTCGCCGTTGACGTCGCCGGTCGTGCGAACGGCGGACGAGGGCAATGACAGTGTCGAAGTGCGGCCAATGCCGCCAGAACCGCCATGGACGACCGTGGCCGAGGTGTCGCTTGAGTCGACGAGAACGTCGAGGTAACCATCGCGATCGACGTCAGTCACGACCAGTTCGTGGGGGTCGCCGGCTGCGGCCGCGCTCGAGGTGAACGTGCCATCTGCATTCGAGCGAAGCATCATGACGTCATTGCGAGCGGTAGTAATGATGTCGCCTACACCGTCGCGGTCCAGGTCGGCGATCAGGAGCTGGTAGTCGAATTCGTTGCCCCACTCCGTGATCTTGACTGCCGCGTCAAGGCGGCCGTCGCTGCGCTGGTACGCGACGTAAACCCGCATGCGGCTATCCGCCGAGTTGGGCGCAACGCGCGGGGAAAGGAACACGAGGTCGTCCCGTCCATCGCCGGAGACGTCGCCCACAGCGATGGACTGCGCCGTAGAGGTCGCCGGATCCGAGAGGAATTCCGGCGCAGTCATCGAGTAGGACTGCTGCTCGAGGGACATCGTCAGCATTGAAGTAGAGGCGGCGCCTACCCGGTGGTACGGGCGTGCGTTAAGCGTCGCACCTGCCCTCGGGCGCACCCTGGTCGTCGGATCTATCCATGGATGGGCGCTAGGGGGCGCACTTGCCCACGGGCCTGGGCTAGAGGTCGCGTCTGCCCGCGAGCGCGCGTTAGACGTCGCGCCTGCCAGAACGCTGGCCCATGAGGCGGACGGCCGGCGGACAAGGTCGGCCAAACCCTGTGAAGCCCAGACCAAGCCAGCGCATAGACCGCAGGCCACGATCACCAACACCGCACCCGATCGCTTGTGCATTCCCATCCCCATTGTCATCTGGGCCGAGTATATCGGCTGGTATTGGAGGCGACCGCATCAATCTACTGTCGTCGCTGTTTCCAGATCTGCGGCCCCTGTCGCCGTCTAGGCGCGTGCCTGCGCGGGATGGTGCTGCATAGCGACTATGCAGACATCACTCCAGTGCCTCTCTTGCGCCCCGTTTGCGGCGTCGTCTGGCTGTTCCCCTAGACCACAGACTGGTTTCTGGGAGACGTTGCGCCAGGCTCTCCAGCGATGCAGGCTGCGCCCCAATAGCTCATTCAAGCCGACACCGCTTCGCGGCTCGTCTTAATGAGGGTTTTGTCCGGTGTCTGCTTCTTGCCGATAGCGCATGGCCGGGAAAATGGTGAGTACGATGCTGATCTGGGGCGCCACTGGTGGATGCTACCGGAGAATTGGAGTGGCTTAAGCCATTGATTGAATAGCAAGGTTGCCTGAACTCTTAATCAATAGGTCCAAGGTTCGAATCCTTGACGGCCCACCAAATCGAAGAAGCACTTGGACGCGAGTCCAGGTGCTTTTTTCTTTTCAAGGCTCGGCGCCGAGAATGCCGGCTCGGTGGATCGTTCGCCGGCGCCGCGCATCCGGTTGTCGCCCCGGCAGCGCGTCTGCTCCGTCTCGTGTGTGGCCTTGCTACAGTGGCTGCGTCGCAGGGACGCCGCTGGCGCGGGGAGGGGCATGAAAGGGCTCACGGGATTCGTTCTGGTCGCCACGCTCTGCTCCTGCACGCTGGTGCGGGCCGATGAAACGCCGCCGCTGCCGCCGCTTTTGCCTTGGTACGTGAACGCTTACTTCGGCTTCGAACGCGCCGCGGAGTTCGATCAGGCGGGCATGCCCGAGCGCTGGTACTACCAGAACGCGCTCCAGATCGAAGGTGCGCGCGTGAAGTTGCATAAGCAGACGGTGGTCTGCAAAGCAGGCCGTCTTTACTCTTCCGAGGGCGACGGTGGTGCGATGTTTTACGAGGGAGAGATGCTGGGCTCGCTCGAAGAAGGCCGGGCGGTCCTGCGTTACGCAGGATGCGACCAATGCATTCCTCCGAAGACAGCGCCGGAACCGCTCAATTTGCCAATTCGTCGGCTGTCGCCGAGCGTGATCCTGCTAGGGTCGGTCTCGTACAGCCGCGAGGCCGAGCCGTATCCGAAGCACTGCCCGTCCGGCATCTAGGTATGCAGCGCCGGCCGGTGCGATCGTCCGGATCGCAAGGTTTGCGCGGCAGGCCATAGCGACGTAGCAGCGGCGCTAGTCGCCTCACAGGCTTAGACCACAACGTCGTGCTCTGCCTTCCTGATCCCCTGCAGGTTTGCGCCTTCAGCCGTCGCATCCACTCGGGAGCACTTTGCGAATTCTCCGGCCATGCGGGCACTGTCGTTCGATACGAATTTATCTTCGCCAGTTCTTGCTGCCAGGGCCGCTGCGTCAGGATGATCCGCCATGAATTAGTACTCTGGCCCCTGTTCTCTGGGAAGTGGCCCGAGCATGGCGGAGCGCGGCCCCTGCGGCCCGTGCGTTTCCGGGAAGTGGGGCAGTTGATCGAGTGGCCGGGGGGGCGCTTCCGGGCCGGCGGTGCTAATGTCCGCTTCCGACCCAAAGCGGATACCAGGCGAATGGGAGTTCGAGCATACGAAACGCCCTTCACGGCGCGCCTGCGGATCGCCTCCACAGGTCTTTTCGCCATCAGCTTCGGCTCGTGGGCGGCGGCTTTCGGCAGCTCATTGGCGGGCGCCAACGAGGCAGGCAAAGGGCTGATCCTTGCGTTCGCAGTTGCAGGGTTCCTCGGCGCTTCGACGTGGATTCTCTACTGCGTCGTCGCAGGCCCTCGCTGGGCCCGACACATCGCTGACCGCGTCCGGCGCGTCCGGAAGGCGTGACAAACGTGCGACGTCCGCTTCTGGCCTATTCCGTTGAAAAACTAGGTCAGAAGACCCCGGATAGCCCAGAGGCCGCCCTTCATGATTCCGTGCTCCGCCCAGCGGGCGCAGGTCGACCGCTTATAGACTGCAAGCTGCTTCTGGATTGAGGGGGGCGCTTTGACGGCAGCTTCGTTCGATTTCGTCGAATTTGCACGCTCAGGCCAGCTCGGTCGCGTGGGCATTGGCTCTTCGCGCGAGCTTGTCCGCTCTGAGCTGGGAGACCCCGATGACTGGGTGCCTTGCGGCAAGGACGGGATGCTGAAGGATGAGGCGAGGGCTTACGAATACGGCCTGTTTCACGTCTTCTTTCAGGGGGCCATAGTCTCGGGCTTAGGGCTCTGCTACACGCTTGAAGATCACTATGGGCTTCCGAGCCAGTTCGTGCTTCGCGAGGCATTTCCAAGAGGGCCTAAGTGGGATGTCTTCAAAGAATGGCTTTCCTCTTACGATTTACTGTCTGGATCGACGGAAAGATCAAGACCGCGCAGCCAGCCTGGAGAGCGCGAGATCGTTCTCGTGTCAGGCGTAGTCGTTTTCGGAAGAGATCGCGTAATAAGCGTGCGTCATTTCAAGAACGAGTAAATCGGAAAGCCCCGGCGGAAACGCCGGGGCTTTTTCTTTTCTGCTGCGCGAGAAACGAGACCGGGTGCGCTCGGCCTGTTGGGCGTTTGCTGTCATCGCAGTGCGGCGATCACCGGTACCAAGCGGTCGCATGCGGCCTGCCGGATGCAAGCGTCCGCATGCCGCGGAAGCCTATTCGCATCGCCTCTCGAGGGGGCAGGCGCGCACCGCAGTACTTCCGGCACGCTCACCCGCGCAGGCTGCGGGTCTAGCGTTGCGCCGACTCGACACCGCAACCGGTGGGCCGACATGCCGACACTCAGCCGTCGCAAGTTTCTGAAGCTCGCCGCTGCACTGGGCGCGACCCTGGCCTGGGGCTGCGCGACGGTGCGCCCTTCCTCCAGCGGCTGGCGCGAGCGTCGCGACCTGTTTCCGCAAGGCGTCGCCTCGGGCGATCCCGATCACCACAGCGTCCTGCTGTGGACGCGGCGACCCTATGCGGATGGCCGCGAGCGCGCCACGCTGCGGGTCGAAGTTGCGCTAGACCCGGCGTTCGCGCGCGTGATCGCGACCGCGACGGCACCGGTGCTGGCCCAGTCCGACTGGACCTGTCGCGTGCTGGTCGGCGATCTGCCGCCGGCCGGCGAGTACTGGTACCGCTTCGTCGACGAGGACGGCAACGGCAGCCGGATCGGCCGGACGCTGACGGCGCCTGCGCCCGACGATGCGCGCCCGGCGCGCTTCGCCTTCGTCAGCTGCCAGACCATCTGCGAGGGGGCCCAGAACGCTTATCGACGGATGATCTGGGAAGACGAGCGCGCCGCGCCCGCGGACCGGCTCGGCTTCGTGCTGCACCTGGGCGATTTCGTCTACGAGGTCGTGCAATACCCGGACCAGGTCAAGAACGGTCATCGCTACGACCGTCTCATCAAGTTTCCGATCACGTTTCCCAAGGGCAAGACGGTCGCCAAGAACCGCTTCTGGGTGCCGGACTCGCTGCAGGACTATCGCGTCCTCTACCACGCCTACCTGCAGGATCCCGACATCCAGGATGCGCGTGCGCGCTGGCCGTTCGTGGCGATATGGGACAACCACGAATTCTCCTGGCAGGGTTGGCAGTCGATCCAGGAATTCCCCGGCGGCGAGGGCTGGGTGCCCGCGCAGACGCTCAAGGTCGCGGCGAACCAGGCCTGGTTCGAATACCAGCCGGCGCGCGTGTTAGCGCCGGGCGCCGCGCTGGAGGCCTTCGATGCGCCGAACGTCGTCGACACGCTGGTCCATGACTTCGACGACGACGGGCTGGGCACCGAAGCCAACAACCTGGCCGCGATCAACAGCCTGATCGCGTATCGCGGCTTGCGCTGGGGCCGGCACATCGACCTGCTGGTGACGGACCAGCGCAGCTTCCGCTCGCGCGATCCGGGCAATCACGACGAAATCAATCCGCTGTTCGAGGACGACACGCTGGGCTTCGTGCCCGAGGAATTGATGCGGCAACTCGACGGCGGCCGCGACTACGCCGACGGCCATCCACCGGCGAAGTTGTCCTTCGGGGCCAAGAGCGTGGCCAATTACCGCGTGGCCGAAGCCGCGCAGACGATGTTGGGGGCGAAGCAGAAAGCCTGGTTCCTGGCGCGCCTGCGCGGCGCGACGGCGACCTGGAAGATCTGGGGCAATTCGCTGGGTACCCCCGACTGGCGCGTCGATCCGCAGAACCTGCCGGCTGCGCTGGGCAAGTATCCCGAGGGTGCGGGTTTTGCCCTCATGGCCACCGGCGACTGGGGTTGCGCCTACCACGAGCGTGCCGAGATCTTCGACGCGGTGCGCGATGCCGGCATCACCGGTTTCGCCATCGTGTCCGGCGATCGCCACAGCTTCTGGGCGGGCTACGCGGCCAAGGCCTTGCCGCCTGCGGCGTTCGAACCGGTGGGGGTGACCTTCGTGACCGGCTCGATCTCCGCCCCGGGCATGGCCGAAGCCAACGAGCACAACCAGAAAAAGGAAAATCCGCTGCGCCCGCTGTACATCGCCAACCCGGGCGACGGGGCGCCGCAGCCCACGGTCAATCTGCTGTTGCAGCACGGCGTGCGTTCGGCGCTGGAGTTCGCCAGCAGCGGCGACCTGCGCAAGGCGCACGCGGCGAGCAATCCCGACCTGGCGCCGCATCTGTCCTTCGTCGACATGGGCGGACACGGCTACACCACCGTGCGGGTCGATGCCGGCACGATGGCGACCGACTTCGTCTGCATCCCCAGGCCCCTCGAGCGCAGCCCCGGCGCGGACGGCGGGCCCTTGCGGTATCGCGTCCGCCACGAGGTGTCGCTGTGGCGGCCGGGCGAACGTCCGCGGATGCGGCAGACGATATTGGAAGGCGATCCCGGACTGGCGGTGTGAGGCGCGCCGTTGCGCTGATGCCTGCGCTGGCGACGGACTGGGCCCGTCTCAAAGACAGCTCGCCAGCCGCAACGTAGCACTACAATCGTTCCTGCATCGATCCGCCGACTGGATGGGAGTAGGAAATTGATCGAACTACCGATCAGAGACCCTTGCGACCTGTGCGAGGGGATGGCGGGGCGCGAAGAACGATGGGCGGTCGTGGATGAGGGCGAACATACGCTCACCGTGATCAATCCCTGGCAGTTCGAGGTCGGCCAGTGTTGCGTCATTACACGCAGGCACGTCGCGACGCTGCTGGATCTTTCCGAGCCGGAATGCGGCGCGGTCATGGCCGCGGCCAAGCGAGTCGCGGAGGCGTTGGTCAGGGCGTATCGGCCGCTCGGAATACTCACGTTTCAAAACAACGGGGTCTTCAGCGGGCAGGAGACGCCGCACTTCCATTTCCACGTCGTGCCGCGCCAGCGCGGCAGCGATTGGGGCGTAGGCCCGCCTCAACTCGCCACCTTCGATGGCGCCGGACGTCAGAAGGGAACGCCGCACGATCCCGGCGAAGATGCGCAGCGCCGGGAGCGGGTCCGCGTTCCTGCCGCCCAGCTGATTGCGACCGCGAAGCTGATTCGTTCGAATCTGCCTGAGTAGCTGGGCTTGCGGTTGAGGATCTGCTTCTTCTGGCCGATAGTGGCCTTAGGGGCAGGGCCATGAACGGTGCCGATGCTGAGGCGCACCGGTCCAAGCGAGCATTGCCTAAGAGCGCGGAAGCGGCGTGATCCGGCAGCGCGATAGTCAGACTGAAGGACAGGAGTTCGGAATTCCAATGGAACACCCACCGCAGGAGCCGGCGCCGCAGGTCAGCCTGGACACGGCCGTTACGCTGTCTTTCGACTACCTCAAGCAGCTGGGCACGATCGCCATGACCGCTGCCGCCGGCCTGATCGCTTTGGTCCAGTTCGTCGACGGCGACAAGAAATTCTTCATCAAGATCATGGTCGCGGCCGCGCTCATGTTCCTGTCGGCGCTGATGGCCTTCTTCGTGCAGTTCTCGCTGATGGATCGGATCAGGCAGCGGCATGAGCTGTTGCGCACGCGCGAACGGGTCGGTTATTCCCAGAAAGGCGCGAAGCGGATCGAAGGTATCTTCGAGGGTGCGGCGCTGTGGCTGCTGTCCATCAGCATGGGCATCGCGTTCCACGCATTGATCAGTGCCGGCATGCCGGCCTAGCGATGACGTGGCCGAAGTCGCCGCGCAGTTTGGCGGCTCCATGGCTGCCGTCTTAGGCCTTGAGACGGTCCGATGCTCTAGTTGCGGACTTGCAAGCGTACGCGGCCATGCGTCCGCACTACACCGCCCGTCGCGAAGCATGCATCGTGCGGGCGCCACCTACGATCGGTTACCCCCTTGTCCCTTATCGACCCCGAACTCGTTTTCGCCTGGCAGACAGCGCATTCCATCGCCCGAGGGGCCCCGGCCCCGGTGCGCGATCGCGGGGGCTATCGGGTGGATACCCACTCGGAAAAGGAAACCCGGCGCTGGGTATTCCCGCAGCTGTGCGATGGCCTGCGGGAGCTCGCGCACGAACTTACGGCGCCACGCCATTACTTGAAGCTGTGCGGCACCGATGAAGCGTTGCGCAGTGTGCTGCCGGCGCGGTGGGAGATGCAGCCGGCGAACTATTTCATGACGACGGTGGCCGTCGGCCCGGAGCCCAAGCCCCTGCCGGATGGCTACCGGATGGAGCTCCATCGCACCGGCCCGGTCACCCGCGCCTGCGTCCTGGCGCCGGATGGCGGCCTGGCCGCGAGCGGCTGCGCGGCGGAGACCGCGGAGGTCTTTATCTACGATCGGATCGAAACCGACCCGGATCACCGGCGCAAAGGATTGGGCATGGCGGTCATGAGCGCGCTGGGCGCCGCGCGAACATCCCTTGCGAGCCGGCCATTGCTGGTGGCCACGGCGGACGGCCGCGGCCTCTATGCCAACCTGGGCTGGACGGTGTTGGCGCCCTTCGCCGCGGCGACCATTCCGGAAAGGTGAGCGCCAGGCTGGGCGGTCCGGTCTGGCGATGTTTGGCCATACAGGGTGGCTGAGCCGGAGGCGCTAGGCCGCTACAACGGACAAGGCGTCTACCCATACGAGGCATGCGGAGTCTGGCGCCCTGTGCCGGCCGTGCGGTCGCGCGCCGAACCGGTGCCTAGCGCTCGCGTAGCCGCCCTAGAATGCGGCTACGACGGACAAGGAAGGTGTTATGCCTAAGCTGCAAGGAATCGCGGCCGTTGCCGCACTGGTCGTGGGGTTCAGCGGCGTCGCGGGCGCCATCGATAGCCGCGGGGCGGTGCGCGCGGCCAATATCTCGGCGGAGGCCCAATCGGGCGACGACATCCAGTTCGACTATGCGGCGCGCCACGTCCAGATCGCGGACTTCGATCGCAACGGTGTGGACGAGGTCGTCTATCTGCAGACGGCGACCTGCCTCGGCGCGAACTTCGACTGCGAGAACGACATTATCGTAATGACACCGATGCGAAAGGACGATTCGTTCTGGCGTCCCAGTTCGCTCGATAACGACTATATAGCGGATCTGAAGCGACGTGGCCGCCAGAGCGGATACGCATGGAATGCGTCCTTGCACGTGCCCGGCGAGGTGCGTGCCTTGGCGATCGTCGGCGACCGCATCCAGGTCACCTTCGACGTCCTCCGCGATTCGCCGATCTGCAAGCGCTCGATAGAGCGTGAGGCCAGCAATCCCTGCCCGGAGCCGGGTCGCTACCGCTGGAGCCTGTCGTGGCGTCCCGGTGAGGTCTCGAAAACGCATGAGGTCGCCTTGGGCGGCGGCGGGAAGACCGCGACTCGAGGAACTCGCTAGACGCCGTCGGTTCTTCTCCCTGCCGGAGGATCCGCGCGCGCAGGATGCGCGGTTTGTTCAAGCCGCGCGCGCGGCGCGGGCGTGAGCATGCGCGCTCCATGATCGTCTGGAGTGAAGATGAAACGCTGGATCCTGCGCCTGTACGCCCCGGTGTTCCTGCTGGGCTTCGTAGGCACCGCCGCGTGGTGGGTGGGGCAGCGCCACGGCGATGCGCTGTGGTTGCTGCCGCTGCTGAGCCTGGCGGCGTTGCTGTCCTTCCTGGCCGAGCAGTTGTGGCCTTACGACGTCTGCTTCAACCGTAGCCATGGCGATCGCGGTCGCGATGTCCTGCATGCCTTGGTCAACGAGGGCGCGAACGTGCTGTCGATCGGTTTGGTGCCGCTGCTGGCGGGCTGGTTGCCCTGGCAGTGGTGGCCGCTGCAGTGGCCGTTCGCCGCGCAGTTGCTGCTGGCCATCGTGGGCGCCGATCTGGGCATCACCCTGATGCACTACGCCAGTCATCGCATCGGCTGGCTGTGGCGCCTGCATGCCGTGCATCACAGCGTGACGCGCATGTACGGGCTCAATGGGTTGATGAAGCATCCGCTGCATCAGGCCGTCGAAGCGGTAGGCGGGGTGTTGCCGCTGCTGTTGCTGGGCATGCCGTATCCGGTGGCGGCGGTGCTGGCCTTCGCCATCGCCGTGCAACTGCTGCTGCAGCATTGCAATGTCGCCATGCGGCCGGGCCCGCTCGGGCGGATGATGGCCTGGGCGCCGCGGCATCGCTTCCATCACCTGCGTTACGGCCGCGCCGGCGACGTCAACTTCGGCTTGTTCTTCACGGTCTGGGACCGGCTGCTCGGCACCGCCTTCGATGCGCCCGGCTATCGCATAGGTAGCCGCGACCTGGGGATAGGCAGTCAGCCGGACTATCCGCGCGACTACTTTGGCCAACTGCTGGCGCCGTTCCGCGACCTGTCCTCGGGCGACACGCCGCCGATGCCGGCGGCGCTGACGACGGCCGCCAGGCGTTAGGTCTGTAAGCGCAACCCGCGCAGTTGCGCGGCGCCGATCCCGAACATGCGCCGCAAGCTGCGCGACAGATGCGCCAGGTCAGCGAAACCGGCAGCGTGCGCGCTGTCGGTGAGGCTGTCGCCGGCGAGCAGGCGCAGCAGGGCCTGGTGAAGGCGTCGCCATAGCACCCAGCCGCGCAGGGTCACGGCCAGGTCGGATTGGAAGCGCCGCTGCAGCTGGCTGGTCGACCAGTGCGCGGCCTGCGCGATGTCGGCGGCGGACACGCTGTCGGGCAGGCGCGCGCCGATCTCGGCGATGGCCGCCTGCAGGCGGCGGTCCAAGGGCCGGGCCCGGCACAGGCCAGACAACAACGGCTGCAGTGCCGACAGCTGGGCCGGCAGGTTCGGCAGTTGCGCCAGCACCGCGTCGACATCGACGTGGCTGGGCTCGAGGAAGATCGTGCAGCCCTCGGCCGGGGCGGCGAGCACCGCATGCGATTGGAACGAGGGTAGCCACAGGCGATGCGCTTGCCTGCGTTTGCCGTCGACCTCCACCAGCCAGGGCTCGGCATCGCTGAGCAGCAATTGGTGGGCGTAGTGCGCGTGGCGCAGGCTGCGGCCGGAGCGGCCCTGCAGCGCCGCCACGTGCTCGCCCAGCAATAAGGTTCCGATCCAGGCGCTGGAGGAGGGCAATGCAGGCATGCGGATGTCGGCGAAAACTCGCTACCGTTCGTGCAAGAGCGATTGTGGCCGAAATCGAAGCTCGGCAATCGCAGGTCCGACAGGCGGTCGAGCTGGAGTTCCCGCGCCGATCGGACTGCCGCCTGTCCTCGCTTCCTGCGCGGGCAGCGAGCCTGTGATCGATCGTGACCCGAAGCGGCTATGAAGGCCGTCGGCGTTCGCGACCGCTATCCGACCATCTTGACGACGACCTTGCCTTTCGCGCGCCCTCTGGCCAGATAGTCCATCGCGTCGTTGGTGGCTGAGAACGGGAATACTTTATCCACGATCTGTCGGACGGCGCCGGATTCGATGAGCGCAGTGATCTTGCTCAGTTGCTCGCCATTGGCCTGCATGAAGACGAACGAGTAGCCGACGCCCTGCCGCTTGGCCTTGCGCCGAATGTCGAAACTCAACAGGCGCATGACTTGCTGGAGTGGCCAGCTCAAACCGCTGTGCTTGGCGAATTCCACATCCGGCGGGCCGGAGATCGAAATGAGTTTCCCTCCGGGCTTCAGCACCCTGAGGGACTGTTCCAGTGTGTCCTTGCCCAGGCTGTTCAGGACCACGTCGTAGCCACGCAGGACCTTTGTGTAGTCTTCATTCTTGTAGTCGACGACGACGTCCGCACCGAGGCTTCTGACCAGACCGACATTCTCCGTGCTGGTGGTCGTCGCCACCGTCGCGCCGAGGTGTTTCGCCAGTTGGATGGCGAAGGTGCCAACCCCGCCGGAGCCGGCATGGATCAGGACCTTCTGCCCCGTCTTCAGCTTGGCGCGTTCGACCAGCACCTGCCACGCGGTCAGGCCGACCAGCGGGATGGAGGCGGCTTCCGTCATGCTGAGATTCCTGGGCTTCAGCGCAACATCGGCTTCGTCCATCGCGATGAGCTCGGCGAACGTCCCGATGCGGCCCTGGTCCGGCCGCGCATACACTTCATCGCCGGGTTTGAAGCGGCGGACCTTGGCGCCGACGCGAACCACGACCCCGGCCACGTCGTTGCCCAGGATCAGCGGCAGTCGATAGGGCAGGATGAGCTTGAACTCGCCATCCCGGATCTTGGCGTCCAGTGGGTTCACACCCGCCGCATGGACGGCGACCAGGACATCCTGCTCGCGCACTTCCGGTTCCGGCATTTCTTCCAGGCGCAATGGGCCGTTGCTCTGGTAACGGTCGACGATGAAGGCCTTCATGACTGCTGCTCTCGGTGTATGGCCCGGGCCGACTTGAAGCGGACGGTGTCGGCAGGGGCGGTGGTTCGCATGGCGGTGCGTCGAGGGTTGTGGACCGCCCGGTAGGCGTGGCGGCTAGGCCTTGGGACTGTCGAGCCGCAGATCCTTTCGAATGCCGGCGTCCACCCACCGGGTCGGCGCGAACCTGCGCAACAGCCTCAGACGATTCGCCAGCCCGCCGGCCGTGTAGCGGAGTTTGGGTTGCGCGGCCGTGGCCGCTTTCAGGACGACCTCGGCCACGATGCTGGGTTCGTCGGCGCGGGCCATGACCTGCTCGAGTACCTTGTCCAGAAGCGCGCGAACTTCCCGATACTCATCGAGTTTCGAATCCGGAGCCAGAAAGTTCGAGTCGAACCGGGTCCTGGTGTAGGCGGGCTCGATCACCGAGACCCGGATGCCTCGTGTGCGCAACTCATGATCGAGCGACTCCGAATAGCCTTCGATCGCATGCTTGGTCGCGGCATAGAGGGCCCCATAAGGCATCGGAAGGAAACCCAGCACCGAGCCGATGTTGATGATGCGGCCAATGCCTTGGCGACGCATGTGAGGCACGACGGCACGGGTCATGCGGATGAGCCCGAAGAAGTTGGTTTCGAAGATCGCCTTGGCCTGCTCGATCGAGCTCTCCTCCGCTCCGGCGGGCGCGACGCCGAAGCCGGCGTTGTTGACGAGCAGGTCGATACGGCCCTCCTGTCGTATCAGCGCGCTCACGGCGGCTTCGACCGATTCGTCGCTGGTCACGTCCAGCGACAGCATCGCGAACGAGCGTTGTATCGACTGAGCGCCGTGCCGGCTGGTGCCGTAGACCTTGTAGCCCGCCATCGCGAGCCGCTGCGCCGTGGCTTCGCCGATGCCGGATGAGGCGCCGGTTACGAGTGCGATGGATTCCTTGATCTTCATGAGCGGCCTTCAGTCGGTGGGGTGGGCGTGCATTGAATATGATGTTCGTCATATTCGAGGTCGAGCGCATCGGCATGAGCACGCATTGCGCTCAGTCCTGGGAGGGCGTGAGCTGCTTCAAGGCAGCCTCGCGCAGGCCTTCGGATAGCTTGGGGTCGTCGACGGCGCGCGCCAGCACCAAGGTGCCGACCATCGCCGCGATGGTGAAGAGGGCGTGCTCGTGCGCGCTGGGCTGTCCCCAGTCGGGCGACTGGCGGGCGACGAGATCGATCATCTCCTTGATCCGCCGCGTGGCGGCACGTCTGACCTCGGGCGCCTGGCGCGGCATCTCCGATCCGAGCGCTGCGGTCGCACATCCCGTCTCGATGCTTGCCAGGTGTTGCTCGGAGAGATAAGCCCGCATCATGGCCGGAAGCGCCTGTTGCGGCGGCAAGCTGGCGGCGATCTGCTCCATCATCGCCACGCTTTCGCCGCCGGCGCGGTCCGCCGCCTCGGCGAGCATTGCCTCGCGCGACGCGAAATGCGCATAGAAGCCGCCGTGCGTCAGACCGGCGGCTTTCATGATGTCCGCGACGCCGGTGCCGTTGTAGCCGCTGCGCCGTATGGCGCGTGCGGCGGCGTCGACTATCCGATCGTGGGTGGCTTCTTTGGAGCGGGTGGCGGCTCGTTTCATATGATGGTCATCATATTTAGTTTGAGCGCACGATGCAAACGGCTTTCCGGAGCCGGTCGCCGCCGTTGCGGGGCAGGGTTTCGACGGCACGCCGACGAGCGTGCTTATGCGCCGATTTTCTGCAGAGAGCGAACGGTGTCGCCGTTGCCTTTTGCGTAACCGATTGATTTGTAATTGAACTATGCCGTTCCCCTAGCCTTGCCGGGCTAGCCGACCGATGCGGAAAGCAAGCGCGCGCGGCCAGGGGCTGTCGCGTTGGGCAGCCATGGACGACCCACTTGGATTCGTCCAAGGTAATCGCCCGAACGCGTACGGCGCCGCGACCGCAGGCCTTCGCGATAAGGATCTGGGCAACGACAGCGATGGCGGACCGCAACATCGAACTCGAACTTTTCGCACGATCCCATCCAACCACCGCATTGCAGGGGCTGCTCGAGCAACTGGAGGGCGATCGGGCGCTACTCGAACCCGAGGCGCTGCCGGCGCGCTCGCGTGCACTGGACGGGCTCGAACGCGCCCTGGGCCTCGATGTCGGCGACGATGCCGAACGCGCGCGCGCCGACGCATTGCGGGGCTGGCTGGAGGCATTGGACCGTGCGCTCTGCGACGGGCTGCGCGAGGACCTGCGTCGCGGCGGCGGAGGCGCCGGATTGCTGGACTGGGCCGCCCGCTGCTTCATCGCCGAAACGGAGACCGGCGAACACTACGATCCCCTCGACGAACTCGTCAGCGGCGTGCTGCGCCTGCCTGCGCCCGGCGACGAGATCGGCGCGCTGGCGGAGGAGATGGTGTTCTATCAGCCCACGCCGGCGCGGCATGTCTTCGATCTGCTGCGGCGTCTGTCGCTGTGCGC
This sequence comes from Lysobacter sp. Root604, assembly GCF_001427505.1. Classification (NCBI taxonomy): domain Bacteria; kingdom Pseudomonadati; phylum Pseudomonadota; class Gammaproteobacteria; order Lysobacterales; family Lysobacteraceae; genus Lysobacter; species Lysobacter sp. Root604. The sequence goes on from NZ_LMGS01000001.1 coordinate 394,864, forward strand.
CGACGATGTGGTGCTCGACCTCGGCGCCGGCCTCGGCCATGTACCGCTGCTGGTCGCGGCCTGCACCGAGGCGCGCGCGCACGGCGTGGAGATCGAGCCGGCCTATGTGGCCAGTGCGCAAGCCTGCGCCGCCGAGCTGGGGCTGAGGCGCGCCACGTTCGCCTGCGCGGATGCGCGCGCGGTCGATCTGGGCCAGGCGACAGTCTTCTATCTGTACACGCCGTTCACCGGCGCGATCCTGCGCCAGGTGCTGGACGCGATCGCGCAACAGGCGCGATCGCGCGCGATCCGCGTCTGCACGCTGGGGCCCTGCACCGCGGTAGTCGCCGCCGAGCCTTGGCTTGCGGGCGACGCGCGGCCGCCTAGCGACCGGATCGCGGTGTTCCGCAGCCGCTGACTGCAGCGGTCGCCGCTGTCGCGAGCGAGTCGCGCCTGAGGCGATATCGGGAAATGAAGCAAACGGAGGCGGCAGAGGCCCGCTAGTCCGGAGCGCTCGGTCGGCAACCGGTTCGTCGCATCGCGAGCAGCGGTTAAGCCCGCGCTAGGGTGGCGTGGGTAGCCTGAAAGCATCCACGGAAGAGGAGGGCGGTCATGCGCAAGCTAGGGTGGGGGCTGATGGTGAGTCTGGCTTTGTCGACGCCGGTTTGGGCCGCCGACACGGTCGCGTTCGGCAATCGGGTGCTCGTAACCGGCGATGGGGTGGGGCAGGTCTATCAGGTCGCCGGCGCGCCCAGCCGGATCAAGAAGATCGAGAATAAACGCGGCGCCGAGGTCGGCGAGCGTTTCGAGTATTACCGCGACGGCAAGACCACGCTGATCACGATCAAGGACGGCAAGGTCGCGGCGATCGAGGAGGTCTACGGCTCCGCGCCCGTCGCCGCGCCCCCGATTCAGGCCGAGGACTGAGCGTCGGGCACGCGTCGCGCGCGGCCGCTTTGCGCAAGGCGCCGCCGCGCGCCTAGAATGCCCGGCCCGCGTTGCGGGTCGGCGCGAACGCGAAAGTGGCGGAATTGGTAGACGCACTGGATTTAGGTTCCAGCGGGTAACCCCCGTGCGGGTTCGAGTCCCGCCTTTCGCACCAGCCCCGGCGCCGGCCTTGAGGAGCGCCCACCGCGCATGCAGGACCTGTTCGCCCCGGCCGACGGTTTCCAGACCCTGACGATGGACGGCGCCGATGTGGCGCTGCTGGCGCGCCTGGACCTGGGGCGGCCCGACGCCGAGGTGCTGGCCGAGCTGATCGCGGAGGTGCCCTGGCGCGCCGAGCGCATCGTGGTGTTCGGGCGCGAGGTCGCGCAGCCGCGCCTGAGCGCCTGGTACGGCGATGCCGACGCCGCCTACACCTATTCCGGCCTGCATCTGCGGCCGCGCCCCTGGACGCCTTTGCTGGCCGACCTGAAACAGCGGGTGGAGCGGGCCAGCGGGGCCGAATTCAACAGCGTCCTGCTCAACTACTACCGCGATCACCGCGACGGCATGGGTTTTCACGCCGACGACGAGCCCGAGCTGGGCCCGGCGCCGACCATCGCCTCGCTAAGCCTGGGCGAGCGCCGGGTGTTCGTGATGAAGCGCCGCCTCGCGCGCGGGGCGGCGCCCAGCGCGGTCGCGCCGGTGCGCATCCCCCTGGACTCCGGCAGCCTGCTGCTGATGCGCGGCCAGACCCAGCGCCACTGGCTGCACGGCATCGCCAAGCTCGCCCGGCCCTGCGGACCGCGGGTGAACCTGACCTTCCGTCGCATCCTGCGCTGAGCCGGCACCCGTACGATCCGTGCCGCCAGGCGACCTTCGGACGCCCGGCTGGCAGCGCGGCCCGTAATCGGCGAAACTAGTAAGTTCCGCTGGAGGGCCTAGACCCGGCCAGCGGTCGGACAGGTCTTCAACATCGTGCCGCGACGGGCCGTCGCGGTAGCAGGAGTGGATATGCAAGTTTCGGTCGAATCGCTGGGTAATCTGGAACGCCGTCTGACCTTCAGTCTCCCGGCGGATCGCCTCGAGAGCCAGGTCGGCGGTCGCCTGCGCGAAATCGCGCGCGGCGCCAAGATCAAGGGTTTCCGTCCCGGCAAGGTGCCGGCCAAGGTGATCGAGCAGCGTTTCGGCGAGCAGGTCCGCGCCGAAGTGCTCGACGGCCTGCTGCGCGAAGGCTTCAGCAATGCCGTGCGCCAGGAGTCGCTGCAGATCGCCGGTAACCCGATGATCGAGCCGGCGGCCGCCGAGGGCGGCGAGCTGGCCTACGTGGCCACCTTCGAAGTGGTCCCGGATTTCGGCGACATCGACGTCGCCAAGCTCAATGTCGTGCGCCACACCTCCGACGTCGCCGATGCCGACATCGACGCGATGATCGAGAACCTGCGCCTGCAGCGCCGCACCTGGAACCCGATCGAGCGCGCCGCCGCCGCCGGCGACGCGGTCGAGATCGAAACCTGGTCGCAGGTCGGCGACGAGCGCATCCCCGCCGAGGGCGTGGAGCGCGGCGCGACCGTGATCGGTTCGGGCGCGATGTTCCCGGCGATCGAAGAAGCCCTGGTCGGCCTCAAGGCCGGCGAAGAGAAGGTCGCCCCGATCGAGTTCCCCGCCGAATGGCGCGTGCCGCAGTTCGCCGGCCGCACGGTCGAGGTCCACCTCAAGGCCACCACGGTGTCCGAGCCGGTACTGCCTGAGGTCGACGCGGCCTTCATCAAGAGCTTCGGCATCAAGAGCGGCGACACCGAGCAGTTCCGCTCCGACATCCGCAGCAACCTGGAGCGCGAGCTCAAGGGCGCGCTGATGACGCGTCTGCGCCGCGAAGTGGGCGAGCAGCTGATCGCCGCCTACCAGCACGTGGAAATGCCGCCGAAGCTGGTCGAGGGCGAGGCCCGCGACATGGCCCGACAGACCGTCGAGCAGGCGCGCCGCCAGGGCCGCAACATCGAAGCCCCGGCCGACGCCTACCTGACCTTCATGGACAGCGCGCAGAAGCGCGTGCTGGTCGGCCTGCTGGTCGGCGAGATCGCGCGCCGCAACCAGCTGATGCTGGACCCGCGCCGCGTCAACGAGACCCTGAAGCTGATCGCCTCGACCTACGAGGAACCGCAGCAGGTGATCGAGCTGTACCGCAACGACCCGCAGCTGATGAACAGCCTGCAGGGCCGGGTGATGGAAGAGCAGGTGATCGACTGGATCGCCGAGCGCGCCCAGCACACCGAGCAGCCGCTCTCGTTCAGCGAAGCGATCCGCCAGTAAGTCCAGGCGGCGATCCCGCAGGAAGCGAACGCGCCAGGCCGGCGTCCCGAACCCGGGACGCCCTTGCGTAGAGGCCCGGCAGGCCCCAAGTTGGGCCTACCCGGGAACCTTCGGTACCGCCGAAGGCTCTGCAAAGCATTCAACGTCAGCCATAGGTGCCGTCGAGATGGACAACCGAATCCAAGCCCTGAACCTCGTACCGATGGTGGTCGAACAGACCAGCCGCGGCGAGCGCGCGTACGACATCTATTCGCGCCTGCTCAAGGAGCGGGTGATCTTCCTGGTCGGCGGCGTCGACGATCATGTCGCCAACGTCATCGTCGCCCAGATGCTGTTCCTCGAGGCCGAGAACCCCGAGAAGGACATCAGCTTCTACATCAACTCGCCGGGCGGCGTGGTCACCGCGGGCATGGCGATCTACGACACCATGCAGTACATCAAGCCCGACGTGAGCACGATCTGCATCGGCCAGGCCGCCAGCATGGGCGCGCTGCTGCTCGCCGCCGGCGCCAAGGGCAAGCGCTACGCGCTGCCGAATTCGCGGGTGATGATCCACCAGCCCTCCGGCGGCTCGCAGGGCCAGGCCACCGATATCGAGATCCAGGCGCGCGAGATCCTGACCCTGCGTCAGCGCCTGAACGAGGTGCTGGCCAAGCACACCGGCCAGCCGATCGAGACCATCGCGCGCGACACCGAGCGCGACAACTTCAAGAGCGCCGAGGCTGCGCGCGAGTACGGTCTGGTCGACCAGGTGCTCGAGCGGCGTCCGGAAGACTCGATCCAGGCCGCCTGAGGCCGGGCCCGAGCCCGCGCGCAAGCCGTTGATCGAACTCCTGTTTTCGGCAGGCAGTGAACATGGCGACCGGCCCGGGGACGGGCCGGAGCGCTGTGTTATCCTCGGGCCGACAACGCACCACGTAACTGCGGACGCGGCCCGAGCGGGCGCGCTCCGAGAACACCGCACCATTTGGGCAAAAGCATGAGCGACGATCGACAGGGACGCAGCACCGGCGATAGCAGCAAGATTCTCTATTGCTCGTTCTGCGGCAAAAGCCAGCACGAGGTCCGCAAGCTGATCGCGGGCCCGAGCGTGTTCATCTGCGATGAGTGCGTCGAGCTCTGCAACGACATCATCCGCGAGGAGCTCGAGGAGAAGGCGCAGTCGGCGCGCAGCCACCTGCCCAAGCCGCGCGAAATCCTCGAGGTGCTGGACCAGTACGTGATCGGCCAGCAGCGCGCCAAGCGCACCCTCGCGGTGGCCGTGTACAACCATTACAAGCGCATCGAGAGCCGTCAGAAGAACGACGACGTCGAGCTCGCCAAGTCCAACATCCTGCTGGTCGGTCCGACCGGTTCGGGCAAGACCCTGCTGGCCGAGACCCTGGCGCGATTGCTCAACGTGCCGTTCACGATCGCCGATGCGACCACGCTGACCGAGGCCGGCTACGTCGGCGAGGACGTGGAAAACATCATCCAGAAGCTCCTGCAGAAGTGCGACTACGATGTCGAGAAGGCGCAGCAGGGCATCGTCTACATCGACGAGATCGACAAGATCTCGCGCAAGAGCGACAACCCCTCGATCACCCGCGACGTGTCGGGCGAAGGCGTGCAGCAGGCGCTGCTGAAGCTGATCGAAGGCACGGTCGCCAGCGTTCCGCCGCAGGGCGGCCGCAAGCACCCGCAGCAGGAATTCCTGCAGGTCGATACCCGCAACATCCTGTTCGTGGTCGGCGGCGCGTTCGCGGGGCTGGACAAGATCATCCAGCAGCGCAGCACCGAGGCCGGTGGCATCGGCTTCGGCGCCAAGGTCAAGAGCAGCGAGCGCAAGATCGAGGTCGGCAAGATCCTGGCCGAGGTCGAGCCCGAGGATCTGATCAAGTTCGGCCTGATCCCCGAGTTCGTCGGCCGCCTGCCGGTGGTCGCGACCCTGGAGGAGCTGGACGAGCAGGCCCTGGTCACCATCCTGACCGAGCCCAAGAACGCGATCACCAAGCAGTTCAAGAAGCTGTTCGAGATGGAGAACGTCGAGCTGGAGTTCCGCGCCGACGCGCTCACTGCGATCGCGCGCAAGGCGCTCAAGCGCAAGACCGGCGCGCGCGGCCTGCGCACCATCGTCGAGTCGGTGCTGCTGGACACCATGTACGAACTGCCTTCGCTGGAGAACGTCAGCAAGGTGGTCGTGGACGAGTCGGTGATCGACCACAAGTCCGAGCCTTACCTGATCTACCAGACCCCGCCGGCCGCCGCGCCCAAGGTCGCCGCCGCGGACTGAACGCGGCCCCAGCGGCGTTCCCGGACGGGCGCCGCATATCGGCTGTAACCGGCTGATTCCATGACGGTTTTTCTGCACGGCCCGCGCTGCGAAGCGCGGGCCGCTTGCATCCTATGGCGCAGGCCCCCATAACCGTCGCAAGGGGCTGCATCGCCCGCGATCCCGGTCGGGGACGCCATCGACGGCGTCCGGTTCTACCTGCCGGATTTCCAGTATTTTTCAAGTGTTTTCTCCCCCCGGAGCTGTCATGACCGAACCCACCGAACGCGACGTGCTGGATCTGCCGGTGCTGCCGCTGCGCGACGTCGTCGTGTTCCCGCACATGGTCATCCCGCTGTTCGTCGGCCGCGACAAATCGATTCGCGCCCTCGACCTGGCGATGGAGTCCGATAAGCGCATCCTGCTGGTCGCCCAGAAGTCGGCCGAGACCGACGATCCCGGCGCCGAGGACCTGTACGCGATCGGCACCCTGGCGCATGTGCTGCAACTGCTGAAACTGCCCGACGGCACCATCAAGGTGCTGGTCGAGGGCGTGTCGCGCGTCGAGGTCGACGCCGTCGCCGAGCGCGATGGCGCCCTGGCCGGCCAGGCCCACGTGGTCGAGCCCGCCATCGACCGCGAGGAGCGCGAGATCGAGGCGATCGCGCGCTCGCTGATGACCCTGTTCGAGCAGTACGTGAAGACCAACCGCAAGCTGCCGCCGGAGCTGATGCAGACCCTGTCGGGCATCGACGAGCCCGGCCGCCTGGCCGACACCATCGCCGCCCACCTGGGCGTGCGCATCGGCGACAAGCAGAAGCTGCTGGAGACGCACGCCGTGGGCGCGCGCCTGGAACAGCTGGTCGGCCTGGTCGACGGCGAAATCGACGTGCAGCAGCTGGAGAAGCGCATCCGCGGCCGGGTCAAGTCGCAGATGGAGAAGAGCCAGCGCGAGTACTACCTCAACGAGCAGATGAAGGCGATCCAGAAGGAGCTGGGCGAGATCGACGACGCGCCCAACGACATCGACGAGCTCACCCGCAAGATCGCCGAAGCCGGCATGCCCAAGCCGGTCGAGACCAAGGCCCGCAACGAGCTCAACAAGCTCAAGCAGATGTCGCCGATGTCGGCCGAGGCCGCGGTGGTGCGCAATTATCTGGATTGGCTGCTGGGCGTGCCGTGGAAGAAGCGCAGCAAGGTGCGCAAGGACCTCAAGGCCGCGCAGGACGTGCTCGACGCCGACCATTTCGGCCTGGAGAAGGTCAAGGAACGCATCCTCGAATACCTCGCGGTGCAGACCCGCGTGAAGAACATGAAGGGCGCGATCCTGTGCCTGGTCGGCCCGCCGGGCGTGGGCAAGACCTCGCTGGGCCAGAGCATCGCCAAGGCCACGAACCGCAAGTTCGTGCGCATGTCGCTGGGCGGCGTGCGCGACGAGGCCGAGATCCGCGGCCACCGCCGTACCTACGTCGGTTCGATGCCGGGCCGGATCGTGCAGAACCTCAACAAGGTCGGCAGCAAGAACCCGCTGTTCGTGCTGGACGAGATCGACAAGATGTCGATGGACTTCCGCGGCGATCCGTCCTCGGCGCTGCTGGAGGTGCTGGACCCCGAGCAGAACAATTCCTTCAACGATCACTACCTCGAGGTCGATCTGGACCTGAGCGAGGTGATGTTCGTCGCCACCTCCAACTCGCTGAATATTCCCGGCCCGCTGCTGGACCGCATGGAAGTGATCCGGATCCCGGGTTACACCGAGGAGGAGAAGCTCAACATCGCCATGCGCTATCTGCTGCCCAAGCAGATCAAGGCCAACGGCTTGAAGGTCGACGAAATCAAGATCGCCGAGTCGGCGGTGCGCGACATCGTGCGCTACTACACGCGCGAATCCGGCGTGCGCAATCTCGAGCGCGAGATCTCCAAGATCTGCCGCAAGGTGGTCAAGGAAATCGCCCTGGCCGGCCCCAAGGCCAAGAAGAGCAAGGACGGTTCGGTCAACGTCGGCTCGAAGAATCTCGACAAGTACCTGGGCGTGCGCCGCTTCGATTACGGCCGCGCCGAGGAGCAGAACGAGGTCGGCCTGGTCACCGGCCTGGCCTGGACCGAAGTCGGCGGCGATCTGCTGCAGGTCGAAGCCACGCTGGTGCCGGGCAAGGGCCAGCTGCTGCTGACCGGCCAGCTCGGCGACGTGATGAAGGAATCGGCCTCGGCCGCCCTGTCGGTGGTGCGCGCGCGCGCCGAACGCCTGGGCATCGACGTGGAATTCCTGCAGAAGCACGACGTGCACGTGCACGTGCCCGAGGGCGCCACGCCCAAGGACGGCCCCAGCGCCGGCATCGGCATGGCCACCGCGCTGGTGTCGATGCTGACCAAGAATCCGGTCAAGGCCGATGTCGCCATGACCGGCGAAATCACCCTGCGCGGACGCGTGCTGCCGATCGGCGGGCTCAAGGAAAAACTGCTGGCCGCGCTGCGCGGCGGCATCCGCACCGTGATCATTCCGGACGAGAACAAGAAGGATCTTGCCGACCTGCCCAAGAGCGTGACGCAAGGCTTGAAGATCGTGCCCGCGCGTTGGATCGACGAGGTCTTGGACATCGCGTTGGAACGTCCGGTGACGCCGACGCCGGTGGCCGGTCCGGCCGAAGTTCCGGTGCGCGATGGCGGACAAGCATCGCCTCAGCCGGACGTCAAGCATTGACGGAATCCGTTGGTCGGAAAGCGGTCCAATCGGCTGGAAGGCCCGTCGTTATTAGCTTTCAGGCTTGCACCCCCAAAATGCCGCTGGTATAACGACCGCAACCGCGCGAAAGCTGCCACAGACGCAGTAGGCGCGGCAAACTCGATCGGCGTGGCCCGCTCGCGCAGCGCGCCACGCCGATTCTCAGAACACGCGGTAACACCGCACAGGGAGTCCAAAGAATGAACAAGGGTGAATTCATCAGCGCCGTCGCCGATGCTGCCGAGCTGTCCAAGACCGACGCAGCCAACGCCGTCGACGCCGTTATCGGCGTGATCACGAAGGCGCTGAAGAAGGGCGACACCGTCACGCTCGTGGGCTTCGGTACGTTCCAGGTCCGTAAGCGCGCCGCGCGCCAGGGCCGCAACCCCAAGACCGGCGCCACCATCAAGATCAAGGCCTCGAAGAACCCGGCGTTCAAGGCTGGCAAGGCGCTGAAGGATGCTGTAAACTAAGCGACTCGCTCGGGTGCTTAGCTCAGCGGTAGAGCGTCTCCTTTACACGGAGAGGGTCGGGGGTTCGAAACCCTCAGCACCCACCAGATCAAACTGGCCCTACTGCTAAGCCGCCCGCCGGAAACGGCAGTGCCGCGAGGCGAAAGGCCAAAAGTTTCAAAAGTGCGGAGTGGTAGTTCAGTCGGTTAGAATGCTGGCCTGTCACGCCGGAGGTCGCGGGTTCGAGTCCCGTCCACTCCGCCAGTTTCGCCAAAAGCGCCGGAAACGGCGCTTTTGTTTTATATAAGTGAGGGTCCTCGATTTTGTTGCATAGCGGTAGAATCGTCGGCTCGAGTTTCCAGGTTCAAACAGCGGAGTGGTAGTTCAGTCGGTTAGAATGCTGGCCTGTCACGCCGGAGGTCGCGGGTTCGAGTCCCGTCCACTCCGCCAGTTTTGCCGAAGGCGCCGGAAACGGCGCCTTCTTTTTTGCCCGCGCTCCGGGATCCGGGTTCCAGGCCGGTCGCTTCGACGCCGTTCGCGATTTCGCCCCGGTCCGGAACCGGCGGCCCCGCCCGGGCCGGCCAGGCCCGCGCGCCCGGCCTCAAGCGCGCTAAACTGTCCGGCTTACGACCTACGCGACCCGGATATGCTGCAGAAACTTCGCGACAAGACTTCCGGCTGGATCGCCACCGCGATCCTCGGCCTGCTGATCATTCCCTTCGCCTTCGTCGGCATCGAGCAGTACATGGGCGCGCGCACCGACACCTCGGTCGCGCATATCGATGTGCCGCCCTCGTACTGGCAGAGCGCGCCGTCGTGGTGGCCGGTGTCGATGCTGTGGCAGCACGAGAAGATCGACTCCACCGATTTCCGCACCGCTTTCGAACAGGAGCGCCAGCGCCGCCGCGCGGCCGAGGGCGAGGCCTTCGATGCGCGCGATTTCGAGAGCAAGGAAAACAAGCTGGCGATCCTGGACCTGCTGATCGATCGGCGCGTGCAGGAACTGGCGTCCAAGAGCGAAGGCCTGGTGGTCAGCGACGCGCTGGTCAAGAAGACCCTGGCCGAAGTGCCGGCGTTCCAGGTCGACGGCAAGTTCAATCTCGATCGCTACCGTCTGGCCCTGGCCTCGCAGGTGCCGCCGCAAACGCCGACCCAGTTCCAGGAAACCGTGCGCCAGTCGCTGCAGCAGTCGCTGCTGGCCGGCGGCCTGGTCGAGAGCGAGTTCGTGACCTCGGCCGAGCTGGACCGCCTGATCCGCCTGATGGGCGAGACCCGCGACGTCGGCCTGGTGATGCTGCCGCAGCCGGCGCCCGACACCGGCGCGGTCAGCGCCGCCGAACTGCAGTCCTGGTACCAGGGCCACAGCGCCGATTACCGCGCGCCGGAAACCGTGACCCTGGAATACGTGGAAGTGAACGCAGCCAGTGTGCCGCCGCCGGCGCCGGCCGACGAGGACACCCTGCGCAAGCGCTACGAGCTGGAAAAGAGCCGTTTCGTCGCTCAGGAGCAGCGTCTGGCTTCGCACATCCTGGTGCGCGTGGCCGACGGCGCCGACGCCGCGGCGCAGAAGGCCGCAGAGCAGAAAGCGACCCAGTTGACCGCACAGGCCAAGGCCGCGGGCGCCGACTTCGCCGCGCTGGCGCGCGCCAACAGCGACGACACCGGCTCCAAGGCCGGCGGCGGCGATCTGGGTTGGGTCAGCAAGGGCATGATGGTGGCGCCGTTCGAGCAGGCGCTGTTCGCCGCGCCGCAGGGCGCGATCGTGGGCCCGGTCAAGACCGACTTCGGCTGGCACGTGATCCAGGTGCGCGAGGTCAAGGCCGGCCAGCCGGAGACCTACGAGCAGGCACGCGAAGCCCTGGCGCGCGAGCAGGCCGAGGCCGACAGCGAACGCGTGGTCAGCGACTTCACCGGCCGCCTGGTCGATCTGGTCTACAAGAATCCGTCCTCGCTGGGGCCGGCCGCGCGCGAGATGAAGCTGCCGGTGCAGAAGCTCGGCCCGCTCACGCGCAATGGCGCGCGCAGCGGCGCCCAGGGCCTGGCCGCGAACCCGGCGCTGTTGCGCGCGGCGTTCTCCGACGCCCTGATCCAGGGCGGCACGGTCAGCGATCCGATCGAGATCGCTCCCGGTAACAGCGTGCTGATCCGCGTGACCGCGCATACGCCCGAGCGTTCGCAGCCGCTGGCGCAGGTGCGCGATCAGGTGATCGCGGCGGTGCGCGCCGACCGCGCCACCAAGGCCGCGACCAAGGAAGCCGACGCGCTGCTGGCGCGTCTGCGTGGCGGCGAGACCCTGGAAGCGGTGGCGACCTCCAAGCAACTGCCGGCGCCGCACGCGATCCCGAACCTGCCGCGCGGCGCGCCGATTCCGGACCCCAGCGTGAGCGAGGCCGTGTTCGCGGTCGCGCCGCCCGCGGCCGGCAAGGTCACCCCGGGCAGGGCAATGCTGCCGGACGGCCGCGCGGTGCTGTTCGCGGTCAGCAAGGTCACCCCGGGCGATCTGGCCCAGGTTCCTCCGCCGCAGCGCGAACAGATGCAGACCCAGCTGGCCCAGATCAGCGGCGCCGACGACATCAAGGCGCTGGTCGCCGCGCAGCGCAAGCGCATGAAGGTGACGGTGGTCGATCAGAATCTCTGATCGGTACTGGCGTTATCGCAACAAAAAGCCCGGCATCTCGCCGGGCTTTTTGCTTTTGGATTCTTGATGGCGCCTCTTGCGATTCCCCTCTCCCGCTTGCGGCCACCGAAGGAACCGCAAAGCCGATAAGGTGCCCGGAGGGCGGACGTGTGCAGCGCGTGAGGTTGGGCTGCTGCGCGCTTGCGGCGACGACTCGCACCTCAGCCCGATCGCACAGCGATCGGGCTGAGGTGCCGCTCAAGCCGATGGCTCGCAAGGCCGGCCCCTCACCCCGCAAGCGGCAGAGGAGCTAAAGCGCTGAGGCGACTTCGCTATCCCTTCTCCCGCCCGCGGGAGAAGGTGCCCGAAGGGCGGATGAGGGCAGCGCTTGAGGTTAGTGCTGCGTGCTTGGGGGGCCGCGCGAGCCGATGACTCGCAAGGCGTAGCTCCTCACCCCGCCAGCGAAAGAGGGGCCAAAGCTCTGAGACGACTTCGCTGTTCCTTCTCCCGCGTGCGGGAGAAGGTGCCCGAAGGGCGGATGAGGGCAGCGCTTGAGGTTAATGCTGCGCGCTTGGGGCGCCGCGCGAGCCGATGACTCGCAAGGCGTAGCTCCTCACCCCGCCAGCGAAAGAGGGCCAAAGCTCTGAGACGACTTCGCTATTCCTTCTCCCGCGTGCGGGAGAAGGTGCCCGAAGGGCGGATGAGGGCAGCGCTTGAGGTTAGTGCTGCGTGCTTGGGGTGCCGCGCGAGCCGATGACTCGCAAGGCGTGGCTCCTCACCCCGCAAGCGAAAGAGGGGCTAAAGCTCGAGGCGACTTCGCTGTCCCTTCTCCCGCGTGCGGGAGAAGGTGCCCGAAGGGCGGATGAGGGCAGCGCTTGAGGTTGGGATGGCGCAAAGAAAAAGCCCGGCATCGCACCGGGCTTTTCTGGCTTTGTCGCTCGCGCGCCTAAGCGCAGCCCCCACTCACTCGCTATCGATCCCCGTCATACCCAGGATGTTGTACCCCGAGTCGACATAGGTGATCTCGCCGGTCACGCCCGAGGCCAGATCCGAGCACAGGAAGGCGGCGACGTTGCCGACCTGTTCGATCGTAACCGTGCGGCGCATCGGCGCGTTCTCCTCGACGTGGCCGAGGATCTTGCGGAAACCGGCGATGCCGGCCGCGGCCAGGGTCTTGATCGGGCCGGCCGAGATCGCGTTGACGCGGGTGCCTTCCGGGCCGAGGTTGTAGGCCAGGTAGCGCACGGTCGCTTCCAGGCTGGCCTTGGCCACGCCCATGACGTTGTAGCCGGCCAGGGCGCGTTCGGCGCCCAGGTAGCTCAGGGTCAGGATCGAACCGTTGCGGCCCTGCATCTGCGGGCGCGCGGCCTTGGCCATCGCGGCCAGCGAATAGGCCGAGATGTCGTGGGCGATGCCGAAGTTCTCGCGGGTCAGGCCGTCGAGGAACTGGCCGGCGATGGCTTCGCGCGGGGCGTAGGCGATCGCGTGGACCAGGATGTCGAAACCGTCCCAGTGCTGGCCGAGCTGCGCGAAGCAGGCCGCGATCTGCTCGTCGCTGGTGACGTCCAGCGGGATCACGATGTTGCTGCCGTACTCGGCGGCGGCCTTCTCCACGCGGGTCTTGAGCTTCTCGTTCTGGTAGGTGAACGCCAGTTGCGCGCCTTCGCGGTGCATGGCCTCGGCGATGCCGCTGGCGATCGAACGCTCGCTGGCGATGCCGGTGATCAATGCGCGCTTACCTTGCAGGAAACCCATGTGCACTCCCTAAAACTTGCGGTGGACGCGGCCGTCGTGGGCCGCGCGTCGGAACCGCCCGACCGGTGCGCGGTCGAGCAAAGACTCTAGTGTACCCGCGCGATGGCGACGGACGATCCGGTACGGTTCACGGCGCTTTCGCCCCGGGCGTATCGATCAGCAGGGCCTGGCCGGGCTTGAGCACGGCGTTGGCGCCCAGGCCGTTGCGTTGCAGCAGGTCGGCCACGCGGATGCCGTAACGGCGCGCGATGGTCCAGGCGTTGTCGCCGCGGGCGACGGTGTGGCGGCGCGGCTCGCCGGCGCTGCCGGTGTCGGCGGCGGGCGCCTGCTCCGTCGCCGCGGCCGGCACGCTGGCGGTGCTGGTGGCCTGCGCCTGGTCGCCGTCGACGCCGCCGATCGCGCCCGCGGGCACCGCCAGCAGCGGCGCGCGCGCGGCGCCGGCCTGGCCGATGCGGCCGCCGGCGAAGACCGGGTTGAGGCGTTGCAGTTGGGCCGCGTCCTGGCCACTGCGGCGCGCCCAGGCGGCGATGTCGGCGACGTCGTCGGGCACGGTCACCGCTTGCAGGCGCGGCACCGGGCGGTCCAGCGCGCGCAGCCATTCCTCGCGATCGTCGGCCTGCTCCATCAGGCAGGACAGCGCATGCAGTTTGCGCACATAGGCCTGGGTGATGTCGGACAGGCCGGTCAGCTGTTCGGGCTTGGCGTTGCGCGCGACCTGGCCGTTGCGCTTGAGCGCGCCCAGGATGCGGTATTCGCCGGCGTTGTAGGCCATCACGGTCAGGCGCCAGTCGCCCGCGAACATGCCGTGCAGAGTCTTGAGGTAGCGCACCGCGGCCTGGGTCGAATCCACCGGCGACAGGCGGCCGTCGTAGCCGGCGCGGATCGGCACGCGGTGATTGCGCGCGGTCAGCGCGATCATCTGCCATAGCCCGGCCGGCCCGGCGGCGCTGCGCGCGCCCGGCTTGTAGCCGCTTTCGACGAACGGGATCAGCGCGTACTCGGTGGGCAGGTGGGCCTCGCGCAGCGCGTCGACCACGTAGCCGAACAAGGGCAGGGTGTCGTCGTTGCTGGCGGCCAGGCGCTTGGGCGCGGTGGCGAAGTGCTGGCGCCAGCGTGTGCTGGCGCCGGCTTCGCAGGTCGGATCGGCCAGGCCTTCGCGGAAGCGCTGGTAGATCTCGCGGCCGTTGCGGGTCGGGCCGGGGATCGCGGCTTGCGGCGCGGGCTCGGCGGCCGCGGCCGGCGTGGATGCGGCAGCGGCGGCGGATTGAGCGAACGCGGGCGCGCCGCATGCGGCCGCCAGCGCCAACGCGACCGCGGCGAGGCGACCGGCATTGCGGGCCCGGCTCATGCCTGGAACCCGTCTTTCCAGCGCCGCAATTCGGCGAAGGTGTCGATGTCGTCCTCGGGTTCGCGGCGCAGGCGCCGGGCCACGGCCGCGCGTACCTCGGGCTGATGCACGCGCAGGAAGGGATTGGCTGCGACTTCGTCGGCCAGGGTGCTGGGCAGGGTCGGACGTCCGGCGTTGCGCATGGCCTGGGCTTCCTCGATGCGGCGCAGCAGCGCCGGGTTGGACGGCTCCACCGCGCGCGCGAAGGCGGCGTTGGACAGGGTGTATTCGTGGCCGCAGCACAGGCGGGTGTCGCCGGGCAGGGCGGCCAGGCGCGACAGCGAGGTGTGCATCTGCGCCGGGGTGCCTTCGAACAGACGGCCGCAGCCCAGGCTGAAGAGGGTGTCGCCGCTGAACAGCAGGCCGTGGCCGCCCACGTCCTCCAGGTGATAGGCGATGTGGCTGAGGGTGTGGCCGGGCACGGCGAGCACGCGCGCGCTCCAGCCGCCCAGGTGCAGGCGCACGCCGTCGCCGACGCGCGCGGTGGCGGCGCCGATGCGGTCGTCGTCGGGCGCGAACACCGGGATGCCCGGCCAGTGGGCGAGGATGGCCTCGACCCCGCCGATGTGGTCGTTGTGGTGGTGGGTCAGCAGGATCCCGGTCGGGCGCAGGCCATGCACGGCCGCGCCCAGCACCGGCGCGGCGTCGCCGGGGTCGACGATCAGCGCCGACTCGTCGTCGGCCGACAGCGCCCAGATGTAGTTGTCGTTGAGGGCGGGCAGAGCCAGCAATCGCATTCGTTGAGCTCCTGGGCGGCCGGCCGCGCCGCGCTCCGCTGAACATGCAACTGAACAGGGCCGCGCCGCCGGGCCTGCGAAGGACCGCGCTTTCAAATGGATGTTCCGACAGAATGGCGACCATGCCCGCCCTGTCCACCGGCCGTCAACCCAATGCCGCCCTCGCCTGGTTCGGTGGGGTCGCCGGCCAGGGCCTGCTCGATGTCGAATCCGCGGCGATGGCGCGGGTGCTGGCCGGCTGTCAGGCCATGCCCTGGGCCTGGATCGGCGTCGACGCGACCTCGCCGCCGGGCGGCACCAGCACGCGTGGGGTGCGCCTGCGCCGCCAGGGCCAGGGCTTCGACGGCGCCTTCCGCAGCGCGCTGCCGCTGCCCCTGGCCAGCGAGGCCTTGGGTGCGGTGCTGCTGCAGCACGTGCTGGACGACGGCATCGACCCGATGCCGCTGCTGGACGAATGCGCGCGGGTGCTCGCGCCCGGCGGCACCCTGTGGCTGGCCGCGCTCAATCCCTGGAGCCCCTACCGCGCGCGCTGGGCGCGTTCGGGCCTGCACGCCTACAACACCGGCGCCTGGCAGGCGATGTTGCGCGGCGCCGGCTTCGCCTCCGACTCGGTGAGCCTGCAATGGCTGGGCCCGCTGTGGCGGCCCGCGCACGGCGCGGTCGGTATCGGCGCCGCCGACCGTCTGCGCGCGGGCATCGGCCTGACCGTGTCCAAGCGCGTGCATGCCCTGATCCCGCCGGCGCGGCTGCGCAATTTGCGCTGGCAGGCCGGCGGCGCGATGGTCGGAACGAATGCGCGCCGTTGCGCGCCGCAGCGGCGATAATGCGCGGCCCTCAGACAGGACCGCAGGCTTTGCAAGATCACGCACTGGCGACCGAAACCAAAACCGTCGACATCCACACCGACGGCGCCTGCCTCGGCAACCCCGGGCCCGGTGGCTGGGCCGCGCTGCTGCGCTACAAGGGCCGCGAGCGCGAGCTGTCCGGCGGCGAGCCCGACACCACCAACAACCGCATGGAGCTGATGGGCGCGATCATGGCCCTGGAAGCGCTGATCGAGCCCTGCGTGGCGACCCTGCACACCGACTCGCAGTACGTGCGCAAGGGCATCACCGAATGGATGGGCAACTGGGTGAGGCGCGGCTGGAAGACCGCCGGCGGCGACCCGGTCAAGAACCGCGATCTGTGGGAGCGCCTGCACCAGGCCAACCTGCGCCACAAGGTCGAATGGAAGTGGGTCAAGGGCCATTCCGGCGACCCCGACAACGAGCGCGTCGACGTGCTGGCGCGCACCCAGGCCCAGCGCTACCGCAGCGTCGCGCGCTGAGTTCGGCGAGAATCGACCCATGCGCCAAGTCATCCTGGATACCGAAACCACCGGCCTGAGCTGGGAGCGCGGCAACCGCGTGGTCGAAATCGGCTGCGTCGAGTTCGTCGAGCGCCGCCCCACCGGCCGGACCTTCCACACGTATTTGAACCCCGAGCGCGAATTCGAGCCCGGGGCGCAGGAAGTCACCGGCCTGACCTTGGAGTTTCTGGCCGACAAGCCCAAGTTCGAGACCATCGTCGACGAGTTCCTGGCTTTCATCGACGGCGCCGAGCTGGTCATCCACAACGCGGCCTTCGACGTCGGCTTTCTCGACAACGAACTGGCGCTGGCCGGGCCGCAGTACGGCAAGCTCGGCGACCGCGCCACCATCGAGGACTCGCTGCTGCTCGCGCGCCAGCGTTTTCCGGGCCAGCGCAATTCGCTGGATGCGCTGTGCAAGCGCCTGGGCGTGGACAACGCGCACCGCCAGCTGCACGGCGCGCTGCTCGACGCCCAGTTGCTGGCCGAGGTCTATATCGGCCTGACCTCGGGCCAGAGCGATCTGGGCTTCGGCCAGGGCGAGGACGGCGGCGGCCAGTCCGCGGCGGCGGTGTTCGATCTGGACGCCAGCGCGCCGCGTCCGCGCGTGCAGATCAGCAGCGAGGAACGGGCCGCGCACGAGGCGCGCCTGGAGAAGCTGCGCAAGAAGGCGGGGAAGTGTTTGTGGGATGCGATGGAGGCTCCCGCGACGACGTAGGGGCGCCTCGCTGCTTTGCGCAGGCACGAGAGGGTGCAAGGGTAGGGGGCGGTGGTAACCGCACCCTCGTCATCCGGCCTGCTACGTGGCGATGCGGTTCGCCTGTGGCTCACCATATCCTACGAGTCGAATCGGAATGAGGTGGCGGCCGTAGGGTGCGGTGGTAACCGCACCATCGTCATCCGGCCTGCTACGTGGCGATGCGGTTCGCCTGTGGCTCACCACATCCTACGGGTCGAATCGGAATGGGGGGCGGCCGTAGACTGCGGTGACAGCCGCAGCATCGCCATCGGCGATGCCTAGTGGCTGCGGACCAGGATCACCGTGACGTTGTCCGAGCCGCCGCCGTCCAGCGCGGCCGCGACCAGGCTGTCTACGCATTCCTGCGCGCTGCAGTCGTTGTGCGCGAGCACGCGCGCGATGCTGCGGTCGTCGACTTCCTCGGTCAGGCCGTCGCTGCACAGCAGCAGCTGCATGCCGGGGCGGAGCTCGCCGGTCATGGTCTCGACGTTCAGATTGCGCGGGTCGGTCACGCCCAGGGCCTGGGTCACCACGTTGCGATGCGGATGGCTGCGCGCCTGCTCGTGGGTGATCGCGCCGTTGGCGATCAGTTCCTGGACGTAGCTGTGGTCCTGCGAGAGCTGGGCCAACTGGCCGTCGCGCCACAGGTAGACCCGGCTGTCGCCCACCCACGCAACCTCGAATCGGTTGCCGTTGACGCGCGCGGCGACCACCGTAGTGCCCATGGGCAGGGCGTCGTTGCGGCGGCGCGAGGTGCGGATGATCTCCTCGTCGGCGATCCGAATGGCCTGGGCCAGCGGGGTGCCGTCGCGGACTTCGCGCACGATGGCCTCGCGCGCTAGCGCGCTGGCGACCTCGCCGTACTCATGCCCGCCCATTCCGTCGGCGACCAGCCACAGGCCCAGTTCGCTGTCACCGTAATAGGTGTCTTCATTGAGCTCGCGGCGCAGGCCGACATGCGTCAGGTGTCCGAATTCGATCATGAGTCGATCATGCCGGTCGCGTTTGTCGGAGGCTCTTCGAGTAGTAAACGGAATCATCGGGGCGTAGCGGCCGTGCGGCAAGCGACGGTCGCATTCCCCCTCACGACCATGCCCGGTGTTGCAGTAACGAAACATGACCGGAGCCGCGCATCATCGCGTAAAAAACATGCTGTGCGGCACGGTTCGGCGCTATTCCCGCACGATCCGGCGCCGCCGGCAGGGCCGCGGCCAACAAAAAAGCGGGCCCGGTCGGGCCCGCTTTGCATAATCTGGCGGAGAGGGGGGGATTCGAACCCCCGGTACGCTATAAACGTACGCCTGATTTCGAGTCAGGTACATTCAACCACTCTGCCACCTCTCCGGGTGCAGTGAGCCGGGAATGATACGGGGCGCGAAGCCTTCCGACAAGGCATGCGTCCGGGCGGCTACACTGTGGCCCCCTGAACGAAACGCTGCCATGTCCGAAATCCTGGTTCCGGTGTCCTTCGGCGAACTGCTGGACAAGATCGCCATCCTCCAGATCAAGTCCGAGCGCATGAGCGACCCGGCCAAGCTGGCCAACGTGCGTAACGAGCTGTCGGCCTTGGAGCAGACCTGGATGGCCCATCCGGCCGCCGGCCACGACATCGTGCGCCTGCGCGCCGAGCTCAAGGCCGTGAACGAGCGCCTGTGGGTGATCGAGGACGACATCCGCATCAAGGAAAAGGCCCAGGCCTTCGACGCCGAGTTCGTGCGCCTGGCGCGCAGCGTCTATTTCGAGAACGACGAGCGCGCCCGGATCAAGAAGGACATCAACCTCGCGCTGGGTTCCAGCTACGTCGAGGAAAAGTCCTACGAGGACTACAAAAGCGGCGCCGCCGCGCCCTGAGTCGGTCCGGCGCATGCCGACCTCGCCGCAGGGACGCGAACCCGGGCCGCGCGCCGCCGGCGCCTGGCTCTACGACGACTTGCTGGCCTGGCTGTGTCCGGGCGGCCTGCTGCTGACCGCGCTGGCCCTGCGTTACCCGGATAGCCTGCGCCTGCTGCGCGCGCAGGCGCCGGAACTGACCCTGCCGACCTGGTTCGCCGGGGCCTATGTGCTGGGCTTGGCCTTGAGCCCGCTCGGGCGTCTGGTCTATGCCTTCGCCCAGGCCATCGTCTGGCCGCGGCTGCGCCAGGCCTGGGCGCCGGCGATCGCGTTCCTGGCCCAGCGCCTGCAGCGCGACGAGGGCCTGACCCTGCCCGACGCCGCGCACATGTCGACCTCGGTGTTCCACGACGTCGACCGGCGCATGCGCGAGTATCTGGAGGCGGTCGATCCGTCCTCGCGGCAGGCGCTGAACCGCATGAAGGTGCTGTGCAGCCTGGCCTGCAACGCGGCGGCCGCGGCCCTGGTGTTCGTCGCGATCGACGCGGCGCTTGGCGGCTACCGCTACTGGAGCAACGCTCAGGTCGGCATCGCCGCGCTCGCGATCGCGCTGGCCCTGGTCGCGGCGGTGTACCGCGAACGCCGGCGCCAGCGCACCCAGTTGTCGATCTGGCGCCGCCTGCAGGTCGGCGCGAACGACTGATCGCCGGCAGGCGCCGGCGGCCTGCACACGCGGGTTGGCGCGCGTCGCCAGCCTGCGCCGGATGCCGCGGGCCCGACGCAACCCAGAGTGCCCCGGCGAGCGCGAGTCTCGTCAGCCTGCCCGCCATCGGTAGCGCCGCACGCCGCCGGCCTGCCGCAGCCGACCTTCACGCGCCGGGCCGGCCAACCGGATTGGCCGGGGCGCGGAACCGCAGCCCATTTTTCGCCAGCGACTGCCGCTAGGGTGGCCGCGCGTCGTTCCGGTCCGCGTCACGCGTGCGAACCGGACGGTGCGACAGCGGGCAGGTCTGGATGGCCTCTCGCCCACGGACCGGCCCGATCGATCAATGGATGGACGAATCAAGGAGCAACAACGTGAAAAAGGAACACGTGTTAGGGACGCTGTGCATGACGGTGCTGTTGGCGATGTCGCCGCTGGTGGCGATGGCCGACCAATCCGAAGAGGAAACTCCCAAGGAAGAGCAGGAGTTCAAGCGCAACGAGCCGCCGGTGTCGGAGGCGGTGAAGCAGCACCTGGCCTACATCGAGGACCTCGATAAGCGCTATCCGGACACCTCCAAGGTCGATCCCGAGCGCTTCATGGCCGAGGAAGGCGAGAAGGCTGCGCTGATCTACTGCCGCGCACTAGGCTTCGACGGGCCGTGCGAACCGGCCAAGGACGGGCAGTCGGCGCAGGCGCGTTCGGGCTTCGTCGCCATGAGCGTCGAGCGCGCGGCGGCCAAGGTCGGCCGCTACGGCTGGTTCGACTGGCTGTTCAATCTGCTCTACAGCGTCGGCGTGATCCCCGACAAGGCCTCGTGCCCGTCGCCGCACGTGCTGGTGCAGATGCACATGGACGACGAAGACCGCCGCAACGCCAATTCGCGTTGGGGCTGGATCGGCGCGACCGTGTCCAACAGCAACACCACCTGGCGCTTCTGCCGCCTGAGCTGGGATGCCTCGTTCGCGTTCAAGCCGCTGGCGAACTGGGGCAACCAGTACGACTACGCGGTGCAGAACCTGGGCATGTTCTGCCCGCCGGGTTCGCGCCGTGTGCTGCGCCGTCACGACAACGAGGATTGGGCCAACGCCAACTGGTCCAGCGGCGGCGTGTTCCCCAGCTTCAACCTGGGCGGCAACTGGTGGACCTACACCTGCCAGTACGACGGCGGCACGCCGACGCCGCTGATGTCCTCGTTCCCGACCCTGGGCTTCGGCTACGGCGTGTTCTCGCCGACCAATCTGCCTTGGCCCTATGCGCTGGCTAACGGCTACGTCTACCAGGACGACGAGGACTTCTTGAACCTCAACTTCTGGATCGGCTCGCCCGACGCGGCGATGGGCGGCGGCAACAACACCTGGCGCGGGCTGTCGCGCGTCAAATAAGTCGCTGGTTTCAAGCCCCTCTCCCGCTAGCGGGAGAGGGGTTGGGGTGAGGGCGCCGCTGCCGCGGCGCTGCTTGGGCTGCGCAGATCGAGCCGATGCATATTCGCAAGCCGGTCCGATGGGAACGCAGCAGCGCGCGGCTAAACGCGCCCGCATCCATACAGCGAAGCCGAGTAGATTCAGCTCATGCCATCGCTCAGGCCGACTCGTGTCATTCGTAGCGAAACTGCGGCTCTTGTGCCGCGGTCTCAGCCCGCCGAATGATCGGCGACATAACGTTCGAACGCCGCGACCCCATCCTCCACCGAGATCAGATCCATGACCCCGTCGTGCTCGATCTTGGTGCCCCACTTGAGTTCGCTCGCAGGCTTGCCGAGGTACTTGCGCGCCGCGTCGTCGTAGCGGTCGGCGCAGTAGCGGCGGTCGCTGTAGGGGCCGCTGCGTGCGGGGTTGCTGGCCGCGTGCAGGCCCAGCACCTTGGTGCCCATGGCGTTGGCGATGTGCATGGGCCCGGAATCGGGCGTCATCAGCAGCTGGCCGCGCGCGAGCAGGGCCGGCAATTGCTTGAGGGTGTCCTTGCCGATCAGGTCCAGCGCGGGCGCGCTCATCGCCGCCAGGATTTCGTCGCCGGTGCGGCGCTCCAGCTCGCTGCGGCCGCCGCACAGCACCACCCGCCAGCCGCGCGCGGCCGCGTGGTCGGCGACCGCGGCATAGCGTTCGCTGCGCCAGTTGCGCAGCGCGTGGCTGGAGCAGGGCGAGATCAGCAGGGTAGGGTGGCCGTCGTCCGGCCATTGCGCGCGCGCCCACTCGTAGGCCTCGGCCGGCACCGGCAGGTCCCAGCGCACCTGGGTCTGGCGCAGGCCCAGCGGCTCGCAGAAGCTGCCGATCGCGTCCAGCACGTGGATGCCGGGGCGGTCGGGGATGCGTTCGTTGACGAACAGGCCGTGCAGGTCCTTGGCGCGCGCGCGGTCGTAGCCGATCCGGCGCCGCGCCGGCACGAACGCCGACAGCAGGTTCGCGCGCGCGGCCACCTGCATCTGCAGCAGGGCGTCGTAACGCCGGCGTTCGCCCAGCCGCGCGCGCAGCTCGCGGCCCAGCGCGCGCATGCCGGCCAGGCCGGCCTTCTTGTCGTATTCGACGAAGTTCACGTTTTCCAGGCCGTCGAGCAGGCGGCGCTCGCCCTTGCCGATCACCCAGGTCAACTCCAGCCGCGGCCAGGCCTCGCGCAGGGTGCGCACCAGCGGAACCACATGGGTCACGTCGCCGAGGGCGGAAAGCCGCAGCAGGCAGATCGAGTGGGGTGCGTTGTTCACGTGACTTGTTAGACTCCGGCGGATGACGGGCTACGACGCCGCCGAAGGATTGACGCCGTTCCGCGACGACAGCGGCTACGGCGCGATTCTGTTCGACCGCACCCGGGTGCGGCAAGCGAGCCCGGAATGGTTCTCGCCTGCCTTCTGGGGCGAACGCGCGCGCCCGGTCGACAGCGGCGGTCGCGGCGGCGCCTGGTTCGTCGACGCGCCGTTCGGCCCCAGCCTGCTGCGACGCTACCTGCGCGGCGGCCTGGTCGCGCGCTTCAACCGCGACCGTTACTGGTGGCGCGGCGCCAACGAGACGCGCAGCTTCGCCGAATTCCGCCTGACCCGCGCGGTGGCCGAGAAGGGCCTGCCGGTGCCGCGTCCGATCGCCGCCTACTATCGCCGCGACGGCTTCTACTACTACGCCGCGATCCTGCTGGAGCGCCTCAACGACGTGCGCTCGCTGGCCGATCGCGCCGCGGTCGCCGGCGACGGCGCGCCCTGGGAGGAGGCCGGCCGGCTGATCGCGCGCTGCCATCGCGTCGGCTTGGACCACGCCGATCTCAACGCCCACAACCTGCTGTTCGACCCGACCGGGCGCGGCTGGGTGATCGATCTGGACCGCGGCCACCTGCACATACCGGCGACCGGTTGGCGCGAGCGCAACCTGGCCCGCCTCAAGCGCTCGCTGCTGAAACTGCGCGGCGCGCGCTCGACGGAAGAGGTCGAACGCGACTACGGCCGTCTGCGCGCGGCCTACGAGCGCGCCTGGGACAAGGGATACTGATGAGCTGGCATCTGCGCCTGCACGGCGTCGGCAACGCATCCGCGGTGGAGCTGGGTTCGGCGATGGCGACCATCGAGCGCGACGGCGCGCCCTGGCTGACCATCGACTGCGGCGGCGAGGGCCTGACCGCCTACCTCGCCCACTACGGGCAGGCGCCGCAGGCCTTGTTCATCACCCACACCCATCTCGACCACGTCGCCGGCTTCGAGCGCCTGTTCGTCTCGACCTATTTCGACAGCGAGCGCCGCGGCCGGGTCAAGCTGTACGTGCCGGCACCGGTGGTGCCGCTGCTGCACCAGCGCGTGGGCGACTATCCCAACGCGCTGGCCGAGGGCGGGGTGAATTTCTGGGACGCGTTCCAGGTGATCCCGGTCGGCGCCGCGTTCTGGCACCAGGGCGTGCGCCTGGAAGTCTTCGCCACCCGCCACCACTGGCCGGACACCGCCTTCGGCCTGCGCCTGCGCGGCAGCGTGGTCTGGACCGGCGACACCCGGCCGATCCCCGAGGCCCTGGCCAAGTACGCCGACGCCGGCGAGCTGATCGCCCACGATTGCGCCCTGCACGGCAACCCTTCGCACAGCGGTATCGAGGACCTGGAGCGCGAATATCCGCGCGAACTGCTCGCGCGCTGCCTGCTCTACCACTACGCCAGCGCCGGCGAAGGCGACACCCTGGCCGCACGGGGGTATCGTGTGGGTCGACCGGGCGAATGCGTCGCCCTGGCCGAATCCAGCGCAGAGCAGGTGCCGCCGTCGTGAGCGCGTTGCCGGATCCGAAGCAGATGCCATGGGCGCAGGACGTCTACGGGCGTCCGCTGCGCGACCTGCGTTTGTCGGTGATCGAGGCTTGCAACTTCCGTTGCCCCTACTGCATGCCGGCCGAGCGCGTGCCGGACGACTACGGCCTGGACGCCGCCTCGCGCCTGAGCTTCGACGAGATCGAAACCCTGGTGCGCGGCTTCGTGCGCGTGGGCGTGCGCAAGCTGCGCCTGACCGGCGGCGAGCCGCTGCTGCGCAAGAATCTGCCGGAGCTGATCGCGCGGCTGGCGGCGATCGACGGCCTCGACGATCTGGCCCTGACCACCAACGGCTCGCTGCTCGCGCGCCAGGCGCGCGCCCTGCGCGAGGCCGGCCTGCGCCGGCTCACGGTCAGCCTGGACGCGCTGGAACCCGAGATGTTCCGGCGCCTGTCCGGCGGCCGCGGCGAGGTCGCCCAGGTGCTGGCCGGCATCGACGCGGCCCAGGCCGCGGGCTTCGACTCGATCAAGCTCAACTGCGTGGTCCAGCGCGGCGTCAACGACGACCAGGTGCTGCCCCTGGCCGAACGCTTCCGCGGCAGCGGCCATGTGCTGCGCTACATCGAATACATGGACGTGGGCACCTGCAACGGCTGGGACGCCGCGCGCGTGGTGCCTTCGGCGCAACTGCGCGACCGCCTGCACCAGCGCTGGCCGCTGCGCGCGCTGGACGCGCACTACCGCGGCGAAGTCGCGGCGCGCTACGCCTACGCCGACGGCGCCGGCGAAGTTGGCTTCGTGTCCTCGATCAGCGCGCCGTTCTGCGGCGACTGTCACCGCTCGCGGGTGTCCGCCGACGGCCGCCTCTACACCTGTCTGTTCGCCGCCGACGGCGTCGATCTGCGCCCGACCCTGGCCCAGGGCGAGTTCGGCCTGGCGCAGCGCGTGGCCGAGCTGTGGTCGCGCCGCGCCGACCGCTACAGCGAACTGCGCGCCGCCGACGCGCCGCGCCCGAGCCGGCACGTGGAGATGTTCCTGGTCGGCGGTTGAAGCGCGCGGCGTATCATGGCCGCTGCCCGATCCACCGATACCGCTAGGCGTCCCGTCCTGCCGGAGCCCATCGTTTGAAAGCCCGCAAAGCCAAGCCCGCACCGACGCGTTCCGCGCTGACACATCTGGACTCCGACGGCCGCCCCGCCATGGTCGACGTGTCCGCCAAGGCCACGACCGCGCGCGAGGCGCAGGCCGAGTGCCGGGTGCGCTTTCCGGCCGCGGTCGCCGCGCAATTGCGCGCCAACGGGCTGCGCAGCGCCAAGGGCGGCATCGTCGATACCGCGATCGTGGCTGGCACCCTGGCGGTCAAGCGTACCGCCGAGCTGATTCCGTTCTGCCATCCGCTGCCGATCGACGGCTGCCGGATCGCGATCGACTGGCTGGACGAAAATTGCCTGCGCATCGAATGCCGGGTGCGCACCGTCCATCGCACCGGCGTCGAGATGGAGGCGCTGACCGGCGCCACCGTGGCGGCGCTGACCGTCTACGACATGTGCAAGGCCTTGTCGCACCGGATCGTGATCGGGCCGGCCAAGCTGCTCGCCAAGTCCGGCGGCAAGCGCGACTTCGGGAGCGCGGCGTGAACCGGCTCACCGTGCTGTATTTCGCCAGCCTGCGCGATGCCGCCGGCCGTGCCGACGAGAGCGTGGACACCAACGCCGCCGATCTGCGCGGCCTGTACGCGACGCTGCGCGAGCGCCATGGTTTCGCGCTGCCCGCCGAGCGCTTGCGGGTCGCGGTCGACGGCGCGTTCGCGCACTGGGACGACGCGCCGCGCGCCGGCAGCGAAGTGGCCTTCATTCCACCCGTGTCGGGGGGCTGAGCGATGCGCTTTCGTTTGTCCGAAACCCCGTTCGACCCGGCCGCCACGCGCGAATGGCTGATGCGCGACGAGGCCGGCGCCTACGCCAGTTTCGAAGGCTGGGTGCGCGACCATCATCAAGGGCGGGCGGTGCTGGGTCTGCGCTACGAGAGCTATGCGCTGCTGGCCGAACGCGAGGGCGAGAAGATCATGGCCGAGGCGTTGGAGCGCTTCGCGATCGTCGAGGCGCGCTGCGTGCACCGCGTCGGCGAGCTGGGCGTGGGCGAACTGGCGGTATGGGTCGGCGTCAGCGCCGCGCATCGCGATGCCGCGTTCGCCGCCTGCCGCTACATCATCGACGAGACCAAGGCGCGGGTGCCGATCTGGAAGCACGAGCGCTACGCCGAGGGCGACGCGGGCTGGCTACATCCGGAGCCGCCGCAGGCGCAGGGGTAGGGCGCGTTGTTCGTCGCAAGTACGAAGGTGCGGTCGCGGCTGACGCCGCTCCTACCCCAACGCGACGAGATTCGGATCATGGCGGAGAGGTGGACGATGCGATGCCGCCAGCCACCAGCCGCTGGCGACGGTCGCGCTGAACGCGCTGGCGCTGAAGGCGCCCCGGCATCCGCGCTTTCTTACTCAAGCAGGCCTGTGCCTGGAGCTGCGCGGGCTCGCCGTCCATGGTTCGACAGGCTCGCCGCCAACGGCTATCGGAGTCGCGAGCGGCTTTGCTTGTCTTCCCCCTTTGGAAAAGGGGGATTGAGGGGGATTTGCTTCTGCCACCGCGCGAATCCGCGGTCCAGGTTCGACCCGCTCACCACGAACGGCTGTCGGAGTCGCGGGCGGCTCTGCTTGTCTTCCCCCTTTGGAAAAGGGGGACTGAGGGGGATTTGCTTCTGCCACCGCGCGAATCCGCGGTCCAGGTTCGACCCGCTCACCACGGACGGCTCCGGGACGGCTTAAGGCGCCACGGTTCCCGTGCGCAAAAGCGCTGAACCGCTCGGAATCGCCCCATGAGGCCGCCCCGAAAAGGTGGCGGCCCCGCCGGCTAACCTCGGCGCCCGCATCAGTCGATACCGTTGCTGCCTTCCGGCCCTGGCGGGATTTTCGACCTAGCGTCGCGAGGGGCCGACGGGGCCACCATAGGACGTGCGCATCTGGCGCGAGACGTGTCGCATGACGCGGCGACAGAATCTGAACGACATAGCTGGAAATCTGGCGGAGAGAGCGGGATTCGAACCCGCGAAGCGGGGTTTAGCCGCTTACACACTTTCCAGGCGTGCTCCTTCAACCACTCGGACACCTCTCCGGGCCTGGGCTGACAGCGACATCCGGTCGGGCTCAGGGCCGGGAATTCTAGCCGTCGCGGCGGTTGTCCACAAGTCGCGGCGTCGCGGTGGCGGCCGTCGCGAACGTCCGTGGCACAATGGACCGATCCGTTCCTGCGCCGCGCCGGCCGCTGCGACAGGGCCTACGGCCGCGGCGCGCGGCGGTACCGACGCAAGCAAGCACACGCAACCAAAGGGTCCGATGTCCTACCTCGTCCTCGCCCGTAAATGGCGCCCCAAGCGTTTCGCCGAACTGGTCGGGCAGGAGCATGTGGTGCGCGCGCTGACCAATGCGCTGGATTCCGGCCGCGTCCACCACGCCTTCCTGTTCACCGGCACCCGCGGCGTGGGCAAGACCACGATCGCGCGCATCTTCGCCAAGTCGCTGAACTGCGAGCGCGGCACCTCGGCCGACCCCTGCGGCGAGTGCAACTCCTGCCGCGACATCGATGCCGGCCGCTTCATCGACCTGCTCGAGATCGACGCCGCCAGCAACACCGGCGTCGACGACGTGCGCGAGGTGATCGACAACGCCCAGTACATGCCCAGCCGCGGGCGGGTCAAGGTCTACCTGATCGACGAAGTGCACATGCTGTCCAAGTCGGCCTTCAACGCCTTGCTGAAGACGCTGGAAGAGCCGCCCGGCCACGTCAAATTCCTGCTCGCCACCACCGACCCGCAGAAGCTGCCGGTGACGGTGCTGTCGCGCTGCCTGCAGTTCAACCTCAAGCGCCTGGACGAGGCCCAGATCTCGGGCCAGATCGGTCGCATCCTCGAGGCCGAGGGCATCGCCGCCGAGCCCGGCGCGATCCGCCAGCTCAGCAAGGCCGCCGATGGCAGCCTGCGCGACGGTCTGTCGCTGCTGGACCAGGCCATCGCCTACACCGGCGGCCAGCTCAGCGACGGCGCGGTCGCGACCATGCTGGGCACGGTCGACCGCACCCGCGTCGGCGCGCTGCTGCAGGCCCTGGCCGACGGCAACGGCCACACGCTGCTGGCCGAGGTCGCGGCCCTGGCCGAATTCTCGCCCGACTGGGGCGGGGTGCTGGATACCTTGAGCGAGGCCCTGCACCGCGTGCAGGTGCGTCAGCTGGTGCCCGAGGCGCCGATGGAGACCGACGGCGTCGACGTCGACGCGCTGGCCGCGCGCCTGCGTCCCGAGGTCGTGCAGCTGTGGTACCAGATGGCGCTCAACGGCCGTCGCGATCTGCCGCTGGCGCCCAGCGCGCGCGCCGGTTTCGAAATGAGCGTGCTGCGCATGCTGGCCTTCCGTCCCGCCGCCGCTGGCGAAGACGGACGCGGCGCCGCGCCCGCGGCCTCCGGCGCGGGCGAGAGCGCGCGCGGCTCCGGCGCCGCCGCGGCGGCCGCCGCCCTGGCTGCGCCGCAAACCCGCGCCGCACCGCCGCCGTCGCCGTTCGACGATCGTCCCGCGACGACTTCGCGCGCCGAACCGGTGCGCACCGAAGCGCCCCGAATGGAGGCGCGCCCGGTAGAAGCGCCCCGAATTGAAGCGCCTCGCATCGAAGCGTCGCGAGCCGAAGCGACCAGTGCACCGGTTGCGCGCAACGACGTGCCCTGGGCGGAGCCGCCCGAGGCAGTCGCACCGCCGCGCCGTCCGCCCGCGCCGCCGGAACCGGTCGCGGCGCGCGACGCCGCGCCCGCGTATACCGCGCCGCCCGCGGCCGCGTCGCACAGTGGTGGCGCCGGCATCGCCGATGCCGAGGCCTGGCACGACCTGGTCGCCAGCAGCGGCCTGCGCGGTCCGGCCCGTTTGCTGGCCGAGCACGCCGGCTTCATCGCCTACGCCGACGGCGCGCTGCGCCTGTCGCTGTCCGCCGACGACGATCACCTGCGCGCGCCGGCCCTGATCCAAATGGTCGCCGACGCCTTGGCGCCGCGCCTGGGCGTGGCCCCGCAGATCCGTTTCGAATCCGCCCAGTCCAGCGAGTCGCTGCGCGAGCGCAACGAGCGCGCGCGCGATCAGCGCCAGTCCTCGGCCGAGGACGCGTTCATGAACGATCCCGACGTGCAGCGCCTGATCTCGCAGCACGGCGCGCGTGTCGTACCGGATTCGATCCGTCCCTTCGACGAGGCTTGAGGACGGCCCCGGCCGGCCCTATTCCAGTGTCATCGCGTCGCGCCCGCGCGCGACGCGGTTCCCCATCACCACGAGACAGGTAGACCACCATGCGCGGCAACATCGCCCAACTCATGCAACAAGCGCAGAAGATGCAGGAAAACGTGCAGCGCGCCCAGGAAGAACTGGCCAAGATCGAAGTCACCGGCAACGCCGGCGGCGGCATGGTCAGCGTGACCATCACCGGCCGCATGGAGTGCCGCAAGGTGCGCATCGATCCCAGCGTGCTCAGCGATCCGGAAATGGCCGAGGATCTGGTCGCGGCTGCGTTCAACGACGCCGTCAACAAGGTCAACGCCGAATCGCAGGCCAAGATGTCCGCAGCCACCGCCGGCATGCCGATTCCGCCCGGCATGAAGATGCCGTTCTGAGTCGCCGGAACGCATCTCCATGAACCTGCATCTGGGTATCACCGCCGGCTTGATCGCCTCGGGCCTGCTCGGCCTGGACCTGTACACGACCTGGGCGATCTGGCGCGAGCCGGACCTGACCGGCGCGCAGAAGGGCCTGCAGTCGGCCTTCGTCTGGCTGCTGCCGCTGTTGGGCGCGATCGTCTGCCTCAACGTCGTGCGCGCGATGAATCGCGAGCCGACGCCGCGCAGCACTTCGTTCACGCCGTCCGAGTGAGTTCGCCGGCATGAGCAGCGCGCTGCTGGAGCAACTGATCGAGGCCTTCCGGGTGCTGCCCGGCGTGGGCCAGAAATCGGCCCAGCGCATGGCCTACCACGTGCTCGAGCGCGAGCGCGCCGGTGGTCAGCGGTTGTCGAACGCGCTTGCCGCGGCGATCGAACAGGTCGGCCATTGCCAGCGCTGCCGCGATTTCAGCGAGACCGAAGTCTGCGCGACCTGCGCCAGTGCCGCGCGCGACGCGCATCTGCTGTGCGCGGTGGAATCGCCGGCCGACCGCCTGGCGATCGAGCAGGCCACCGGCTACCGCGGCCTGTACTTCGTGCTGCAGGGCCGTCTCAGTCCGCTCGACGGCATCGGTCCGCGCGAACTCGGCCTGGACGGCCTGGCCGCGCGCCTGGCCGAGGGCGAAGTGCAGGAACTGATCGTCGCCACCAACCCCACCGTCGAAGGCGAGGCCACCGCGCACTACCTGGCCCAGCTCGCGCGCCAGCACGGCGTGCGCCCCAGCCGGCTCGCGCATGGCGTGCCCTTGGGCGGCGAACTCGAATACGTCGACCGCGGCACCCTGTCGCATGCGTTCGGCAGCCGCAGTGAGATGGGTTGAGAGCCGGGATTCGGGATTAGTGATTCGGGATTGGACGTAGCCGAAGCGAAAACCACCGGGTCCGTGTACCGTAATCCCGAATCCCGAATCCCGGCCTCCCAATGACCGACCCCACCATCTTCGGCAAGATCATCCGCCGCGAAATTCCCGCCGATATCGTCTACGAGGACGACGACCTGATCGCGTTCCGCGATATCGCTCCGCAGGCGCCGGTGCACGTGCTGTTCGTGCCCAAGACCCACGTGCCCACCCTCAACGACCTGCAGCCCGAACAGGCCGAAGTGGTCGGCCGCCTCGCGCATGCCGCGGCCGCCTACGCCCAGCGCGAAGGCTTCGCCGAAGACGGCTATCGCATCGTCATGAACTGCAACGGCGACGGCGGCCAGACCGTGTTCCAGATCCACCTGCATCTGCTGGCCGGCGCCCAGCTTGGGCGCTTCGGTACGCCGCGCTGACGGAAAGATCCTGGCGCTCTGTGCGAGCGGCGTCAGACAGGGATTTGTTTCGACCCCAAGCCGCGATCGCCGTGTCGGGCATGCGTCGTGGTTTGGGGCTCAATCGCGGCTTACGCCGCTCCCACAGTGCGTGCGGACGCGATCATCGCCGCGACTTGGGCGACGTGCATCGTGCGAAGACGCAAACGAAAACGCCCGGAAATCCCGGGCGTTTTCCTTATCCGCGCGATGCGGCTGGGTTCACCACCAACCCCACCACGGCCACGGCGCCGGACGCGTCATCACCACGTCGACCTGTTCGCGCACCGGCCACAGGTAGACCACTTCGGCGTCGACGATCGGGAAGCGGTAGTCGTACTGGCCGATGCGGCGGTTCTCGTAGCCGCTGATGCGACCGGTGAAGGTCACTTCGCGGTTCTTCTCGAACAGCGCCGGATCGTAGAAGCCGGTACGGCAGGCCAGGAAGCGGCCGCCGATGTCGTCGTTGGCCCAGTAAGGGCGTCCGCTGCTGCCCAGGCGGGTGGAGATCATCACGAAGCAGGTGCGGTTGGCCTGCGGGTCGACCTCGACCACGCGGCCGCCCCAGCGCACGGTCGCGCCGGTGCTGTCGTTGGCGGTGGCGTCGGCCGGTGTGATCGGATTGAACGCGCCCTGCAGCGGTTGCGGCTGGGTCGCGCAGGCGGCCAGCAGGCCGACGCTCGCGGCCAGCAGGACCAGGCGGGGGGTAAGACGGATGCTCATCGGCCTTCTCCATTAGGGCCCGGGCGATGCGCGCGCAGCGCCCTGATCAATTCGCGCTTCTCACGGGCGTCGCGCCGCCCGGGTTCCGCAACAGCGTACCGCCAATCGGCGAAACGGTGGCTGAGCGCCGCCAGCGCCAGGGCCAGGTCCGGTCGGCTGCGGGCCACCCGGTCGGCCCAGTCCTGGGCCGGCTCGTGCGGTTCGCGCGCCAGACCCAGGCGGTCGTAGCGGCGGCCCAGCGCGTGCCAGGCGCGCAGGACCGGGTCGCGTTCGCGCTGGCCACGGCTGCTCAGCCACACCATCCACAGCAGGGTCAGGCCTGCCGCCACGCCGAACAAGGCTACCAAGCGGCCCGTGTCGAGCCTGTCGATGCCGAAGGGGCGCAGCAGGTTCTGCTGGCGGTTGGCGTCGAAGCCGAGCACGAAGTCGTTCCAACCGCGCCGGGCCCAGTCGCCGAGATTGAAGATCGGGGTGGCCGTGAGCCCGCCGAGCAGGTTGGCGCCCGGGGCGCGGTCGGCGAGGGTGTCGTAGACGCGCTCGGGCGCGACCGCGGCGGTCGGATCCACCCGCACCCAGCCGCGCTGCGGCAGCCAGACTTCGGCCCAGGCGTGCGCATCGGAGCGTCGTACCAGCCAATAGTCGCCGATCGGATTACGATAGCCGCCGGCATAGCCGGTGACCACGCGCGCCGGAATGCCGGCGTTGCGCATCAGCACCACGAAGGACGAGCTGAAGTGTTCGCAGTAGCCGGCTTTGTAGTCGAACAGGAATTCGTCGACCGCATGCCGCCCGGG
Source organism: Lysobacter sp. Root604 (assembly GCF_001427505.1). Taxonomy (NCBI): domain Bacteria; kingdom Pseudomonadati; phylum Pseudomonadota; class Gammaproteobacteria; order Lysobacterales; family Lysobacteraceae; genus Lysobacter; species Lysobacter sp. Root604. The sequence goes on from NZ_LMGS01000001.1 coordinate 427,371, forward strand.
CAGGGGCGTGTCCAGGGTGTAGGCGAATTCGCGATGGACCCAGTCCAGCGCGCGCTGCACCAGCGCCGCGTCGTTGCTGCCCAGCTCGCGCCGCCAGCGCAGCGCGAGCGTGCGGGTGCGCGGGTTGTAGCCCTCGGGTAGGCGCAGCGCAGCCTCGCGCAGCACGCTTTGCAACTGCGGCTGATAACTCAGCGGCGGCGCTGAGCGCAGGCGCCAGCGGCTGAGCGCGGTCATGGGGCGCGCGGTGAACAAGCCGTGATCGATCGACAACCGGGTATCCGGCGGCGCCGCCAGCGGCAAGTCCAGCGCGACCAACTGACGGCCGTCGGTGGGTTCGAGTTCGATCTCGTAGTCCCAGCGCGCGTCGCCCGGTTGAGTTTGGGCCGGCGGTAGCCCGCGATACCACCGCGGCTGGGTCCATTCGCGGCCGTCGAAGTCCCACAGCACCGGGCCGCGCCAGTACATCTGCGAGGGTCGCGGCACCGCGCCGTTGAAACGCACGCGCAGGGTCGGCGTTTCGTCGTTCATCAGCTCGGCCCAGCCGCCCGGGGTCATGCTGCCGGACAGGCCGGGGCGGCTCAGCGAGCGGTCGGGCACGCCCCACAATGGGGTGCCCAGGCGCGGAAACAGCCAGAACGCCGCCAGCGCCAACGGCAGGCCGATCGCGACCAGACGCGCGATCCCGGCCAGGCGCTGCCAATGGCCGAGCCGACGCACGCGTTCGCCGGATTCGAACTCGGCCAGGCGTTGCAGCGTCGCCAGCGCCAGCAGCGCCGCGATCAGGCCCAGCACCAGCGACAAGGGCCCCTGGTCGAGCAGGAAGGTACCGAACGGCGCGAACAGGGCGAAGCCGATCAGGCTGCGTGCATCGCGCAGGGTCGAGGTTTCGGCGGGCTTGATCGCGAGCATGGCCGCGAGCAGCGCGCAGCCGGTGTCGCGGCCGATACCGAAGTTCATCTGCATCATCACCGCGCCGATCAGCACCAGCGCCAGCAGCGCGCGCACCACGAAGTTGAGCGGGCGGCGCCAGGCCAGCAGCGCGATCGCGATGCCGCAGGCGGCGATCAGCGCGGCCAGCAGCGGCGTGAGCTGCAACAGCAGCGGCAGCATGCACGCGGCCGCGGTCGACAGGGTCCAGGCCCGGCTGCCCGAATCCAGCAAGGGCGAGCTCGACTTAGGCATGCGGCATCAGCGCGAGCGCGCGCAGGCAGGCATGACGATGCGCGCCGCCGCTGCTGGGGCCCAGCTCGGGCTGCCCCGGCAGCATCAGACGGTAACGGCGGCCGTCGCGTTCGGCTTCGTCGACCCAACGCGCCAGGCGCGCGATCCGCGCCTCGTAGCCCAGCGCGAGCACCGCGCGCCAGTCCAGCACCACATCGGCGCCCAGCGGCTGTTCGTATTCGCGCACCAGCAGCGCGTCGCGCCGCGCCGAAGGTTTCCACGCGATCGCGCGACGCGCGTCGCCGCTACGGTAGCCGCGCAGGTGATGGACGTCGTCGCCGCTGGGATGCAGGCGGGTCTGGATCTGATCGCCGCTGCCGGTCGGCAGCGGCGGGCCGTGCGGTTCCGGTGCCGGATACACCAGCAAGGGCGCATCGGGCCAGACGTAGGCCCAGGCGCGCGCCAAGCCGAGCGGACGTGTGGTCGATACGCGCAGGCGCGGCAGCTCGAACCAGCCGCGCTGGCGCGTGGCGAAGCTGAGTTCGGCCTCGCCGCTGCCGGCGTCCAGGTCCAACGGCGCTAGCGCATCGCTGTCGCCGTCGTCGTCCACGCGCAGGCCGCGACGCGCGCGTTCGGGCGGCGCCTTGGCGTGCACGCGCACGCGCAGCGGCTGGCCGGCGGCGATCGGTTCGGCGTCGATCGCAACCACGCTCAGGCCGGTGAGCTGCATCTGCGCCGCGATCAGGCTGGCCAGCCCGGCGCCGGACAGCAGCAGGGCGAGCAGCAGCGCGGGATTGTTGTTGTAGTTCAGCGCGCCCAGCAGCATCGACATCAGCGCGACCGCGAAGAACAAGCCGAAGCCGGTCGGCAGCACGTACACGCGGCCACGGTGGAAGGTCGCCGGCAAGACCTCCGGATCGCGCGGTCGCGCGAACTTGCGCAGGCGCGCGCGCAGGCCGGGGCGCGGACGGTCCGCCATCGCGCTCAGTCCACCGGCACCGCGTGCAGAATCGCCTTGGCCAGGGCGCCGTCGTGTCCGGCATCGGCGTCGGCGACCAGGCGGTGCGCGGCGACCGGCGCGAACAGCGCCTGCACGTCCTCGGGCAGCACGTGCGCGCGGCCCAGCAGCAGGGCGTAGGCGCGCGCGGCGCGCAGCAGGGCCAGGCCGGCGCGTGGCGACAGGCCCACGCGCACGCCCGGATGGCGGCGGCTGCGCGCGAGCAGCGCCTGCACATAGCCGATCAAAGCGTCGCTGGCGTGCACCGCGTTGACCGCGCCGCGCGCCGCGATCACGTCCTCGCTGCCCAGGATCGGCAGGGTCTGGGCGATCAGGTCGCGGCGATTGGCGCCGGCCAGCAGGTCGCGTTCGGCGGCCTCGCCCGGGTAGCCCAGCGCCAATCGCAATAAGAAGCGGTCGAGTTGCGAGTCAGGTAGCGGATAGGTGCCGGCCAGGTCGACCGGGTTCTGGGTCGCGATCACGAAGAACGGATCGGGCAGGGCATGGGTGGTGCCGTCGACGGTGACCTGGTGCTCGGCCATGGCCTCCAGCAACGCGCTTTGGGTGCGCGGCGGCGCGCGGTTGATCTCGTCGGCCAGCAATACCTGCGTGAACACCGGGCCCGGATGGAACTGGAAACTGCGCGCCTGCGGATCGAACACCGACACGCCGACCACGTCGGCCGGCAACAGGTCGGAGGTGAACTGCACGCGCTGGAACTCCAGCCCCAAGGTCGCGGCCAGGGCGTGCGCGAGCGTGGTCTTGCCCAGTCCGGGCAGGTCCTCGATCAGCAGATGGCCGTCCGACAGCAGGGCCACGAACGCGAGCCGGACTTCGTGCGGCTTGCCCAGCACCAGGCCGTTGACCTGCGCCTGCGCGCGATCGAGGGCGTCGCGCAGGCCATCGGTTAGCATGGATGCCGTCGTGGGGGATGCCGCCATCGTGCTCGTCTCCTGAGAATCGCGTCGAAAATCCGGAGCGCGCCGCATCGCGGCCGCTGCGTCCGGTGCGCGACGGGCAGGGCGCCTATGCGCCACGTCCGCCCGCGTCGAGTCCATCAGAGTGTAACGAGGTCGCGAGTCGATGCGGGATGCGGAACAGCTTGCTGCAAACCAGGCGGATGCGAACGAGGTCGATGTCGATGTCCATCGGGACCTTGTGATGCGCCGCACTTTTTGGGTTCTGTGGACGCTGGTCCTGTCGCTCAAGTTGCTGGTCGCCGCGCGCCTGCCCTTGTTCGTGGACGAGGCCTTCTATTGGTGGGAAGGGCGGCATCCGGCCGCGGCCTATTCCGACCTGCCCGGTCTGACCGCCTGGCTCGCGCGCCTGGGCACCACCATCGGCGGCGAACACACCCTGGCTTTGCGCGCGCCGTTCCTGGCGATCGCCGCGCTGCTGCCCTTGCTGGTGCAACGCATCGCCGCGCGCGAATACGGTATGCGCGCTGGCTGGCAGGCGGCCTGTTTCGCGCTGCTGCTGCCCTTGGGCGGCACGCTGGGCCTGCTGGCCTTGCCGGACGCGGCGATGGCGCTGGCGACCTTGCTGTGCATGGACGCGGGTGCGCGCCTGCTGCGTCGCGTCGATGCCGCCACCGCGCTGGAACTGGCCGCCGGCCTGAGCATAGGCGCGCTCAGCCATTACCGTTTCATCGCCGTGATCGGCGTGGGTTTCCTGGCTTTGCTGATGTTGGCCGATGGCCGCCGCGCCTTGCGCGACGTGCGCACCCTGACCGCGATCGCAATCGGCGCTTCGGCCTGGGCGCCGCTGGTGTTCTGGAACGTCGAGAACGCCGAGGCCGGCCTGCGTTTCCAGTTGGTCGATCGCCATCCCTGGGCCTTCCACGGCGACGGCCTGTGGTTCGTCGCGATCCAGGCTCTGCTGGTCACGCCACCGCTGTTCCTGGCGCTGATGCTGGCGGCCAAGCGCGGTTATCGCGCCCACGCGCAGGCGACGCGCTACTTCGCCCTGCTGGGCGGTCTGCTGGTGTTGGGTTTCTTCGCCCTGGGTTTCTTCGCCGACACCGAGCGCGTGAGTTTCCACTGGCCCTTGCCCGGCTATTTCGCACTGCTGCCCTTGTTGCCGGCGCTGCTGGCACAGTGGCCGCGCTGGGCGCGGCGCCTGACCTGGATCGCGGCCGCGCTGGGCCTGTTGTCGATGCTGGGCTACTACGTCGCGGTGTCGGTGCCGCAGGTGCGCGCGCTGAGCGCGGCGCAGAAGTGGTATCCGAGCAACTTCGCCGGTTGGGACGAGCTGGCCGCGAGCGTGCGCGCGCGACGCGCGCGCATGCCGGCCGGCACGCGCCTGATCGCCGACAACTTCAAGGTCGCCGCCGAGCTGGGTTTCGCCCTGCGCGATCCGCGCATCGCGGTGCTCGATCATCCGCTCAATCACAAGCACGGCCGCGCGCCGCAGCTGCGACTGTGGGGCCTGAGCAGCGCGGGGCGCGCCGACTGGGGCGATGCGCCGGTGCTGCTGGTGGTGGGCGCCAGCGAGGTCGAGTACAAGAACCTGCTCGATCGCTACCAGGCCTTGTGCGCGATGGTCGGGCCGCTGCCGCCGCCGCAAGTGCTCAACGTCGATCACGGCCGCCAGCGGTTCCTGCTGTTCGCGCTGGACCGTCCGCGCACGGGCGCGTGCACGACGCCGGCGATGGCCTGGATCGACACGCCCGAATCGCGCGCGCGCATCGGTCGCCGCTTCGACCTGCGCGGTTGGGCGTTCAAGGACGGGGTCGGATTGGATGGCGTCGAGGTCACCCTCGACGGGCGCGTGGTCGCGCAGGCGCGCTACGGCCTGGAGCGCCTGGACGTGCAGGCCTATTGGGCGCGTTCGCGCGATCCGCGGCAGCCGCAGGTGGGGTTCACCGCGCAGGTCGCGCTGGACGCGGGCGTGGCGCCGGGCCGGCATTGGCTGGGTCTGCGCCTGCGCGGGCGCGACGGCAGCGTCGAGACCTGGTCGGAGCAGCCGGTCGAACTGGTCGACGCGGCGCCCTGAGTCGGAACCGCGCCGACGCGCTGCGCGCGCGTCGACGCGCGTGCGCTCACTCCTGCGGCGCGACGTCCAGATAACCGCCGGCGGCGGCCACCGTGGCCCACAGATCGGGCTTGGCCTTGAACGAACGGTCGAACAGACGTTCTGCGCCCGCGCGATCGCCCTGGATCAGGTAATACGCGCCGATCTCGGCCAGCTTGGTTTCGTCGCCGTCGTTCACGCTCAGGAAGCGATCGAACATCGCCTTGGCCTTGTCCCACTCGCCGGCCTCGCGATAGACGCGGGCGATGCGGTAGAAGTCGGTGTCCTCGGGCTTGCCGGCCAGCACCTGGTCGAACAGCGCCTGGCCTTCGGCCTTATGGCCGCCGAGGTAGTAGACGCGGCCGACCGCGATGCGTTCCCAGCTGCCCTTGCCGGCCAGCGCGGTGGCGGTCTGCAGCAGGGCCATGGCGGCATCGGGCTTGGGTTTGTCGCGGTAGGACGGCGCCGCGACCTTCTGCGCGGCGGTGCCCACCGCGATACCGGAGACGAACAAAACTCCCGCGACGGCTGCGGTGCGAATCTTCATGCTGGTTTTCCCCCTGGATAGTGCCGCGAGCATAGCCAAGGTCCGCTCGCCCGTGAGGCGCGCGTGGCTGCGTTTGCGTCGAAGCGGTGCCGGACTAGGGCAGGGCGTAGCCGGCCGCGCGCAGCAGGCGCGCGGTTTCGATCAGCGGCAGGCCGATCAGGGCGCTGGGGTCGCGGTTGTCGATCGCGTCGAACAAGCTGATGCCCAGTCCCTCGGATTTGAAGCTGCCGGCGCAGTCGTAGGGCTGCTCGGCGTCGACGTAGCGTTCGATTTCGGCGCGGCTCAGTGCGCGGAAGCGCACCACGGTGACGTCCAGGGCGCCCTGCGTGGCCTGGCCGCAGCGGGCCAGGCTCAACGCGGTCAGGAAGCGCACCTCGCGCCCCGACATCGAGGCCAGCTGGGCGATCGCGCCGGCGCGGTCGCCGGGCTTGCCGATCGGGCGGCCGTCGAACTCGGCGACCTGGTCCGAACCCAGCACCCAGGCCCCTGGCCTGCGCGCGGCGACCTCCTCGGCCTTGGCCCGGGCCAGGCGCTGGGCCAGGTCCAGCGGCGATTCGCCCGGGCGCGGGGTCTCGTCGACCCGCGGACGCTCGCAGTCGAAGGGCAGGCGCAGGCGCTGCAGCAGCTCGCGCCGGTAGACCGAGGTCGAGGCCAGCACCAGCGGCGCCGGGGGCGGTGAGGCGGACATGGCGGCCGCGTTCAGGCCAGCGGCGCGCGCGCGCGCTCGATCTGCGACAGCTGCTGCTCGATCCGGCCGCGCGCGGCGTCGATCGAGGCCCGGACCTCGGCCAGCTGCTCGGGGCTGGCCGAATTGCCGTGGTCGCGCAGCCACAGGCGCTGGCGCAGCATTTCGCGCATGGCGTCGCCGACCGGGTCCAGAGTCAGGTCGCCGGCGACCGCCTCGATCTCGGCCCGGGCCGTGCGCAGGCGGGCTTCCAGGGCATCGGCGGCGTCCAGCAGCTCGCGCACCGCGCGCTGGTGGCGGCCGGAGCCGCGGCGCAGGCCGAACGCGACCACGGCGGCGGCCGCCAGCGCGGCCAGAAGCAGGATCAGGGTGGTGGTCACGGCGGAGTCGGCTGAACGCAGGGAAAGCCGAAGTCTGACCCGAGGGCCCAGCCGGCGGCAAATCCCCGCCAGGCCTGGGTTTCCGGTTTGACATCAGGGGGTTGGGTCTCTAACATTCCGCGGCTTATGTCAGCGGACGTGCCAGCCGGGCGGGTGCCCGAAGTACTCGATGCCTGGCGCCTGGTGGCCGCAAGGCGCGGCGTCGAGGGGCGCGTGCCGTTGTCGTCGTTCAAGCGGCTGCAGGACAGTCTGCTCGATACCGAGGGTGACGTGACGTTCTCGTTGGATTTCGCCAACGACGAACTGCAGGTGCCCTACGTCGAGTTGAAGATCGATACGGCGTTGCCGCTGCTGTGCCAGCGCAGCCTGGAGCGGTTCCTGCTGCCGGTGCAGATCGTGCAGCGCCTGGGCTTGATCCGCGAGGAAGCGGACGAGGCCGGGCTGCCGCCGGGTTACGAACCGCTGCTGATGCCGGAAGACGGCCAGCTGCGGACCATCGAACTGGTCGAGGACGAACTCATCCTCGCCGTGCCGGTGGTGCCGATGGCTCCGGGCACGGAAGCGATGGAGCGGGACTGGCCGGCCACCGAGGCCGAACAGGAACGCACCCATCCCTTCGCGGCGTTGTCGGCGTTGAAGAACAAATCGAACTGATCCACCGCGGCGCTCCGCAAGACGCGCCCGGGCAGTACCGCAAACTCTCAGTTTCAGTTTCCACAGTTTCTCTTGGAGCAAGACCATGGCTGTCCAGAAGTCCCGCGTTTCCCCGTCCCGCCGCGGCCAGCGCCGCGCCCACGACGCGCTGACCAGCAAGCAGCTGGCCACCGACCCGACCACCGGCGAGACCCACATCCGCCACCACGTCACCGCCGACGGCTACTACCGCGGCAAGAAGGTGATCAACACCCAGTCCAAGGTCGCCGACGAAGAGTAATCTTCGCTTCGCCCGTCGCGCCGCGCGCACGCACCAGCGGCGCGCGGGGCCGTCGCCGATCCGGCCGCCGCTGTCATAGCGCGCGGAACCAACACGTGCTTACCCAGCACGCGGGACCTGCGGCCGCCACGGCGGGGTTCCGCCGCCAGCGCGTCTGGCGGAATGGCCCGATCGGGCCTGGCTACGGTTCCGCAGCGGAGTGGTGATGACTGAGCAGCGCAAGCAAGACCGGATCTATTCGCGTGTCGCGGGCACCGGCAGCTATCTGCCGGAAAAGATCCTGACCAACGACGACCTCGCCAAGATGGTCGACACCAGCGACGAGTGGATCGCGGCCCGTACCGGCATCCGCGAACGCCACGTCGCCGCCGAAGGCGAAACCACCTGCGATCTGGCCTACCACGCCTCGCTGCGCGCGCTCGAAGCCGCCGGCGTCGCCGCGCAGGACCTGGACCTGATCGTGCTCGGCACGACCACGCCCGACCTGATTTTCCCGTCCACCGCCTGCCTGTTGCAGCACCGCCTGGGCGCCAACGGCTGCCCCGCGTTCGACGTTAACGCCGCCTGCTCGGGCTTCGTCTATGCGTTGACGGTGGCGGACAAGTTCATCCAGTCCGGCGCGGCCAAGACCGTGCTGGTGGTGGGCTCGGAAACCCTGACCCGCATGATCGACTGGAGCGACCGCGGCACCTGCGTGCTGTTCGGCGACGGCGCCGGCGCGGTCGTACTCAAGGCCGACAGCGAAACCGGCATCCTCAGCACCCATCTGCACGCCGACGGCGGCAAGAAGGAACTGCTGTGGAACCCGGTCGGCGTCTCGGTCGGCTTCAAGCCGGAAGAGCACAACGCCGGCGTGAAGGTGATGATGACCGGCAACGAGGTCTTCAAGCACGCGGTCAAGGCGCTGGATTCGGTGGTCGAGGAGACCCTGGAAGCCAACGGCCTGGACCGCCACGACATCGACTGGCTGATTCCGCATCAGGCCAACCTGCGCATTATCGAAGCCACGGCCAAGCGCCTGGACATGCCGATGGAGCGCGTGGTGGTCACCGTCGACAAGCACGGCAACACCTCCTCGGGCTCGGTGCCGCTGGCGCTGGACGAAGCGGTGCGCGACGGCCGCGTGCAGCGCGGCCAGCTGGTGCTGCTGGAGGCCTTCGGCGGCGGTTTCACCTGGGGCTCGGCGCTGCTGCGCTACTGACCGGCTCGGTCTTCGCCGCCTCATCCGACGCGCCCGGCTTGCCGGGCGCGTTCGTTTTTGCGCCCGAATTCGCGTCTTTGGAAACTGTCGCAATGCGTCACGATACGCGCGAGTACAGACGATGACGCGGTTTGCCTCGTATCATGCCGGTCCTTGACGAACTGGACCGGCGTTCGCGCCACGACTCGATGAGCCACGACTCCCTCGCTTTCGTGTTTCCCGGACAGGGCTCGCAATCGCTGGGCATGCTCGCCGAGCTGTCCGAGCTGCATCCGCTGATCCGCGACACCTTCGCCGAGGCCAGCGACGGCGCCGCGACCGACCTGTGGGCGCTGAGCCAGGGCGGTCCGGAAGAAATGCTCAACCGCACCGAATACACCCAGCCGGCGCTGCTCGCCGCGGGCGTGGCGGTGTGGCGCCTGTGGCAGGCCCAGGGCGGCGCGCAGCCGGCGCTGCTGTCGGGCCACAGCCTGGGCGAGTACACCGCCCTGGTCGCCGCCGGCGCGCTGTCGCTGAAGGACGCCGCCCATCTGGTGCGCCTGCGCGGACAGTTCATGCAGGACGCCGCGCCCGCGGGCACCGGTGCGATGGCCGCCGTGCTCGGCGCCGAGGACGCGCTGGTGCAGGAAGTTTGCACCGCGGTGTCCGGCAAGGACGTGGTGGTGCCGGCGAACTACAACTCGCCCGGCCAGATCGTGATCGGCGGCCATGCCGCCGCGGTCGACGCCGCGCTGACCCTGCTGGCCGAACGCGGCGTGCGCAAGGCGGTCAAGCTGGCCGTGAGCGTGCCTTCGCACACCCCGCTGATGCGCGACGCCGCCAACCGCCTCGGCGAGGCGATGGCTGGCCTGAGCTGGCGCCAGCCCGCGCTGCCGGTGGTGCAGAACGTCGACGCCCAGGCGCATGCCGAGCTCGACGCGATCCGCGACGCGCTGGTGCGCCAGCTCTATCTGCCGGTGCAGTGGACCGGCTGCGTGCAGGCCCTGGCCGCGCGCGGCGCGACGCGCGTGGCCGAATGCGGCCCCGGCAAGGTCCTCAGCGGCCTGGCCAAGCGCATCGACAAGTCGCTGGACGCGCGCCCGCTGGGCACGGTCGGCGATTTCGAGGCCGCCTTGGCGGACTGGTCGCAGGCCTGAGCCCTATCCTGGTCAGGCTGGCTGCGCGCTCCGCCCGTTTCGGGTGATGATCGCGCCGACGCCGCACCGAACCGTCGCCGCAGCGAATAGAAAGAAACGGAGCATTACATGAGCACTGGACCCCTCGCGGGCGAAATCGCCCTGGTCACCGGCGCCAGCCGCGGCATCGGCGCGGCGATCGCCGACGAACTGGCCGCGCAAGGCGCGACCGTGATCGGCACCGCCACCAGCGACGCCGGCGCCGCCGCGATCGGCGAGCGCCTGGCCGCGCACGGCGGCCACGGCCGCACCCTGGACGTCGCCGACCCGGCCTCGATCGAGGCGGTGATCGACGCGATCGGCAAGGACATCGGCGCGATCTCGATCCTGGTCAACAACGCCGGCATCACCCGCGACAACCTGCTGATGCGCATGAAGGACGAGGACTGGCAGGCCATCCTCGACACCAACCTGACCAGCGTGTTCCGCACCAGCAAGGCGGTGATGCGCGCGATGATGAAGGCGCGCAAGGGCCGCATCGTCAATATCGCCTCGGTGATCGGCGTGACCGGCAACGCCGGCCAGGCCAACTACGCCGCGGCCAAGGCCGGCATCATCGCCTTCAGCAAGTCGATGGCGCGCGAGATCGGCAGCCGCGGCATCACCGTCAACGTGGTCGCGCCCGGTTTCATCGACACCGACATGACCCGCTCGCTGCCCGAGGACGCGAAAAACGCGATGCTCGGCCAGATCGCGCTGGGCCGTTTCGGCGAACCGGCCGACATCGCCCGCGCGGTGGCGTTCCTGGCCGGCCCCAGCGCGGCCTACATCACCGGCGAGACCCTGCACGTCAACGGCGGCATGTACATGCCATGAGCCGTCGTTGCCAAGCGTAAACGATTGAACCAAAAGGGGTTTCGCGCATGCTCGCGAACGCCCCCGATTCCATTAGACTATTCCATCGAAAACCCCTCACGGGAGGAGCACAAACTCATGAGCAGCATCGAAGAACGCGTCAAGAAGATCGTGGTCGAACAGCTTGGCGTTAAGGAAGAAGAAGTCACCAACAACGCTTCGTTCGTCGACGACCTCGGCGCTGATTCGCTCGACACCGTCGAGCTGGTGATGGCGCTCGAAGAAGAATTCGAGTGCGAGATCCCGGACGAAGAGGCCGAGAAGATCACCTCGGTGCAGCAGGCGATCGATTACGTCAAGGCGCACGTCAAGTCGTAATCGGCGTAGGCGGCGCGGCGGCCAGCGCGAGCGGACCGCCGGCGTCGTCGGCAAAACCAAACCGGGGCCGCATTGCGGCCCCGCGTTTTTAGGGCCGGTGGATACGCCGGCGTAGCGTCAGCAACCCGCGTCAACAATCGCGTCAACAGTACGGAGTGCTCCATGTCCAACCGTCGCGTAGTGATCACCGGCCTCGGCATCGTTTCCCCGCTTGGCAACGATCTGGCCAGCAACTGGGACGGCATCGTCAACGGCCGCTCCGGCATCGGTCCGATCACCTGGTTCGACGCGTCCAACTTCACCACCCGCATCGCCGGCGAAGTCCGCGACTTCGACATCGGCAAGTGGGTCGGCCCGAAGGACGCCAAGAAGATGGACGAGTTCATCCATTACGGCGTCGCCGCCTCGATGATGGCGATGGAGGACGCGGGCCTGGTCGTGGACGAGTCCAATGCCGAGCGCATCGGCGCGCTGATCGGCTCGGGCATCGGCGGCCTGCTCGGCATCGAGGAGCAGACCATCAAGTACCACGAGGGCGGCCCGCGCAAGATCTCGCCGTTCTACGTGCCCAGCACCATCATCAACATGCTGCCCGGCCAGGTCTCGCTGCTGACCGGCATCAAGGGCCCCAATTTCTCCGCCGTCTCGGCCTGCGCCACCTCCAACCATTCCATCGGCATGGCGATGCGCATGATCCAGTACGGCGATGCCGACGTGATGATCGCGGGCGGCGCCGAGCGCGGCGCCTCGCAGACCTCGGTCGGCGGTTTCTGCTCGATGAAGGCGATGTCGACGCGCAACGACGATCCCACCCGCGCCTCGCGCCCCTGGGACAAGGACCGCGACGGCTTCGTGCTCGGCGACGGCGCCGGCATCCTGGTGCTGGAGGAGTACGAGCGCGCCAAGGCGCGCGGTGCGCGCATCTACTGCGAGCTGGCCGGTTTCGGCGCCAGTTCCGACGCCTTCCACATGACCGCGCCCAGCGAGAACGGCGAAGGCCCGGCGCGCTGCATGGCGGCCGCGTTCAAGGACGCCAAGATCAATCCCGAGGACGTGGCCTACCTCAACGCCCACGGCACCTCGACCCCGCTGGGCGATCTGGCCGAGACCCTGGCGATCAAGCGCGCGCTCGGCGACCACGCCTACAAGACCATGGTCAGCTCCACCAAGTCGATGACCGGCCACCTGCTGGGCGCGGCCGGCGGCGCCGAGGCGATCTACTCGGTGCTGGCGCTGCACCACGGCATCATCCCGCCGACCATCAACCTGGACCAGCCGGGCGAGGGTTGCGACCTGGACTACGTGCCCAACGTGGCGCGCGAGAAGAAGGTCGACGTCACCGTCTCCAACGGTTTCGGTTTCGGCGGCACCAACGGCACCCTGGTGTTCAAGCGGATCTGATCCGCGCACCCTCGGCGCTCGCTGCGGCGAGGTCCGGTCGCCTCTGCACCGGACCTGTCGCCGTGCCCGCCGGATTTCCGCGCGTATCGGCTTTGCGCCGCGACGACGCCGCGAGCGGATCGCCGCTCGCGGCCGGTTCGCTTCCGCGTCGCGCTCGCACGCTCGCGCCGCGCCGGTATAAGGTTCGACCATCATGCTGCTGACCCGCGCGCTGCCCGCCACCGTCGATCTGTTGTCGCTGCAGCGCCTGGCGCCGCAGCGCTATCCCATGCTGCTGGAATCCAGCGCCGACGGCACTGCCCAGGGCCGCTGGGACCTGTTGCTGGCCGCTAACGGCGCGTCGCTGCAACTGGACCCCGACGGTACCGTGCGCGACCAGGACGGGGGCGCGCGCGCCGGCGATTTCCTGTCCGCGCTCGACGCCGACTGGCGCGCCCAGCGGGTCGCGCGCGACGAGCCGCGCTGGCCGTTCCGCGGCGGCTGGGCGCTGCTGTTCGGCTACGAGCTGGCCGCGCAGGTCGAGCCGGTGCTGCGCCTGCCGGCGGCGCCGGGCGGCCTGCCGGTGGCCTTGGCCCTGCGCTGCCCGGCCGCGCTGCTGCGCGACCGCGCCAGCGGCGACTGCATCGTGCTGGCCGAGACCGATCACGCGGACATGCTCGACGCGATCGTCGCCGACATCGAGCGCGCGGCCGCGCTGGCGCCGCTGCCCGAATGGCAGCCGCCGCAGACGATCGAGGAAGATGCCCCGCAGCGCTACACCGACGGCGTTGCGCGCGTGCTCGACTACCTGCTCGCCGGCGACGTATTCCAGGTCAATCTCTCGCGCGGCTGGCGCGCGCGCTTCGACGCGCCGCTGGCGCCCGCGGCCCTGTTCCAGCGCCTGCGCCAGCACAATCCGGCGCCGTTCGCGGGCCTGTTCGCCGGCTCCGACTGGGCTGTGGTCAGCGCCTCGCCCGAGCGCTTGGTGTCGGTGCGCGGCGACGTGGTCGAGACCCGGCCGATCGCCGGCACCCGCCCGCGCGTGGCCGGCGACGACGACCTGGCGCGCATCCGCGAGCTGGTCGCGCATCCCAAGGAACGCGCCGAGCATGTGATGCTGATCGATCTGGAGCGCAACGACCTGGGCCGGGTATGCACGCCGGGCAGCGTCGAAGTCGACGAACTGATGACGGTGGAGAGCTACGCCCACGTCCACCACATCGTCAGCAACGTGCGCGGCCGCCTGCGCACGGACGCGAGCCCGGGCGAGACCATCCGTGCGGTGTTTCCGGGCGGCACCATCACCGGCTGCCCCAAGGTGCGCTGCATGCAGATCATCGCCGAGCTCGAAGGCGGCGGTCGCGGCGTCTACACCGGCGCGATGGGCTGGCTCAACCGCGACGGCGACCTCGACCTCAACATCCTGATCCGCAGCGCCGAGCTGGAAGGCCAAGAGCTGCGTTTCCGCACCGGCGCCGGCATCGTCGCCGACTCCGATCCGCAGCGCGAGCTAGACGAGACCCGCGCCAAGGCGCGCGGCATGCTGCGCGCGTTGGGCGTGGCCGGATGAATGCGCGCGTCTACGTCGGCGAGCGAGCCGCGCAGGCGCTGCCCTTGCTGGACCGCGGCTACGCCTATGGCGACGGCCTGTTCGAAACCCTGCGCGCGCATCGCGGCCAGCTGCCGTGGTGGGACGCGCACTGGCGGCGCCTGAGCCGCGGCGCGGCGCGCCTGCGCCTGCCGCTGCCGCCTCCCGACTACGTGCGCGCCGAGGCCGAGCGCCTGCTCGACGGCGCCGATGCGGTGCTGAAGCTGATCGTGAGCCGGGGAGCGGGCGGGCGAGGGTACGCGCCGCCGACCGATGCGCCGCCGACGTGGTTGCTGTCCACCCATCCGCTGCCGCCGCCGGCACCGGCCGAGGGGCTGCGTCTGCGTTGGTGCGAGACTCGCCTGGCGACGCCGTCGGCGCTGGCCGGGTTGAAGCACTGCAACCGCCTGGAGCAGGTCCTGGCGCGCGCCGAATGGGACGCCGCCGAGATCCATGAAGGCCTGATGCGCGACGGCGAAGGCGCGGTGGTGTGCGCGACCGCGGCCAACCTGTTCGTGCTGCGCGAGGGCCGCTGGTGGACGCCCCGCGTGGACCGCTGCGGCGTCGCCGGGGTGTGCCGGGAGCAGGTGCTGGCGATCCTGGGCGAAGCCGCGGCCGAAACCGCGACCCTGTCGCAAGACGCGTTGGAAAGCGCGGACGCGGTTTTCCTGTGCAATGCCGTGCGCGGTATCCTGCCGGTCGCCCGCCTGGGCGAGCGCGTCTGGCCCTCGCATCCCGCGGTGGCCGGCCTGCAGCGCCGCCTGGCCGAGTCGCATCCCGCATTCGAATCTGCAGCCCTGCCGGGCTCGGAGGTGTCGTGAGTCGTAAAACCAAGCGCCGTGTCGGCGGTTTCTTCCTGCTGCTGGTGTTGGCCGCCGTGGTCGCGGGCGGCTGGCTGTTCCAGCGCTACGTGCGCTTCGCCGACGCTCCGCTGTCCGGCCTGCAGGCCGGGCAAAGCCTGATCGTCGAACGCGGCGACTCGCTGCCGGTGGTGCTGCGCAAGCTGCGCGAGGCCGGCGTGAGCGGCGGCGACGCGCTGGAGTGGCGCGCATTGGCCAAGCACCTGGGCGCCGCCGGCCGCCTGCAGGTGGGCGAGTACGCGCTCGAGCCCGGCACCACGCCGCGCGAGCTGCTGATCGCGATGCGCGACGGCCGCGTGGTCAGCCATCGTTTCACCGTGATCGAGGGTTGGAACCTGCGCGATCTGCGCGCGGCGCTGGCGCGCAAGCAGGACCTGAAGCAGGAAGCCGCCAAGCTCGACGATGCGGCGCTGATGAAGGCGCTGGGCCGGCCGGGCCAGCATCCGGAAGGGCGCTTCCTGCCCGAGACCTATCTCTACACCGGTGGCGACAGCGACCTGGACGTGCTCAAGCGCGCCTGTGACGCCATGGACAAGGCGCTCGATGCGGCCTGGGAAGGCCGCGACAAGAACAGCGTGCTCAAGAGCCGCGAGGAAATGCTGATCCTGGCCTCGATCGTCGAGAAGGAAACCGGCATCGCCTCCGAGCGCCCGCAGATCGCCGGCCTGTTCGAGCGCCGACTCAAGCTGGGCATGAAGCTGGAAACCGACCCCACCGTGATCTACGGCCTGGGCGCCGGCTACGACGGCAACATCCGCAAGCGCGACCTGCAGACCGACACGCCTTACAACACCTACACCCGCACCGGCCTGCCGCCGACGCCGATCGCGATGCCGGGCGCGGGCGCGCTCAAGGCGGTCGCCAATCCGGCGCCCGGCGACGCGCTGTTCTTCGTCGCCTCCGGCGACGGCAGCGGCAGCAGCCTATTCGCGGCCACCTACGCCCAGCATCAAGCCAACGTACGCCTGTACCTGCAGCGCTACCGCGCGCAGCGCCGCGGCGGCCAGCCCGAGGAGGGCAAGGCGGTGCTGGAAGAAGCGCAAGAGGCCGAGACCGCGCCCACTCCCACGCCGCCTACGCCGGCGCAGAGCGCGCGCCGATGAACCTGCAGGTCCAGCCGCGCCTGATCACCCTGGAGGGCGGCGAGGGCGCGGGCAAATCCACCGTGCTGGCCGCGCTGCGCGATGCGCTGGAAGCGACCGGCGTCGAAGTCGTGTGCACGCGCGAGCCCGGCGGCACGCCGCTGGCCGAACAGATCCGCGGCCTGCTGCTGGACCCCCATCACGAACCCGCCACGCCCGAGGCCGAGCTGCTGCTGGTGTTCGCCGGCCGCGCCCAGCACGTGCGCGAAACCCTGTTGCCGGCGCTGCGTCGCGGCGCCTGGGTGATCAGCGACCGTTTCACCGACGCCAGCTACGCCTACCAGGGCGAGGGTCGGGGTCTGGATGCGGCGTTCATCGCCGAACTCGAACGCCGCGTGGTCGGGATCGAGCCCGCGCTCACGCTGCTGCTGGACGTGCCGGTCGCGATCGGCCTGCAGCGCGCGCGCGGACGCGGCGCCGTCGATCGCATCGAAGCCGAGCGCGAGGACTTCTTCGAGCGCGTGCGCGCCGGCTATCGCGCGCGCGCGCAAGCGCAGGCGCATCGCTTCCATGTGATCGACGCCAGCCAGCCCGCCGATGCGGTCGCCGCGCAGGCGGTGGCGCGCTTGCGGCAATTGATCGAGGCGCAGTCGTGAGCGCGCCCGCGTTCGCGCCCTGGCAGCGCCGGGTCTACGAGCAGGCCACCGCCGCGCTCGACGCCGGCCGCCTCGGCCACGGGCTGCTGTTCTGCGGCCCGGCCCAGTTGGGCAAGCGCGCGGTCGCCGAGCGTCTGGCCCAGCGCCTGTTGTGCCGCGATCGCGACGCCCAGGGCGAGCCCTGCGGGCATTGCCGCGGCTGCCTGCTGTACGCGGCGGGCACCCATCCGGATTTCCAGACTGTGTCCTTCATTCCGAACAAGGAAGGCACGCGCCTGCGCACCGAGATCGTGATCGAACAGATCCGCAGCCTGTCCGAGCGCCTGTCGCTGACGCCGCAGTACGGCGGCGCCCAGGTCGCGATCCTGGACCCGGCCGATGCCATCAACAACGCCGCCGGCAACGCCTTGCTCAAGACCTTGGAAGAGCCGGTGCCCGGCCGCTACCTGTGGCTGGTCAGCGCGCATCCGCTGCGTTTGAGCGCGACCATCCGCAGCCGCTGCCAACGCCTGGAGTTCCGTTTGCCGCCGCAAGACGAGGCGCTGGCCTGGCTGAAGGCCGCCGGCCACGCCGAGACCGCCGCGCGCGAAGCGCTGGAGGCCGCGCGCGGCCATCCGGGCCTGGCCCACGAGTGGTTGCAGGGCGACGGCCTGAAGCTGCGTCGCGACGTCGCCGCCGATCTGAGCAAGCTCGCGCGCGGCGACGCCTCGCCTTCGGAAATCGCCGCGCGTTGGGTCGGCGACGAGCACGCCGCGCTGCGTCTGCGCCATGCTGCGGATCTCGCCCTGGCCGAAGCCTCCGGCTTGACCGACCCGGTGCGAACGCGCAGTCTGGCGGCCTGGTTCGATCGCGCCAATCGCACCCGCGATCTGTTGCGGACGACGGTGCGCGCGGACCTGGCGGTAGTCGAATTGTTGATGGCTTGGCGCGCGCCCGACGGCGCGCGGGCCGCTGGAGGACATCGGGGATGAGCGGAGCGGCAGGCGCGGGCGCAGCCAGGCAGGGCATCCTGTCGTTGGCGATCAAGGACAAGGCGGCGCTGTACGGCGCGTACATGCCGTTCCTGAAGTACGGCGGCATTTTCGTCGCCACCCCCAAGCGTTACTTCCTCGGCGACGAGGTGTTCCTGCTGTTGACCCTGCCCGAATCCACCGAGCGTCTGCCGGTGGCCGGCAAGGTGGTGTGGGTCACGCCCACCGGCGCCCAGGGCAATCGCCCGGCCGGTATCGGCGTGCAGTTCGCCGAGACCGCCGAAGGCGATGCGGTGAAGGGCAAGATCGAAGCGCTGCTGGCCGGCTCGCTGACCGCGGATCGCGCCACCCACACGATGTAACGCGTCGTCTCTGCATCCGCTCCGTGCAGGAGCGGCGCCAGCCGCGACCGCGAGTCCTCATTCGCATCGAGGGTCCGTTTCCTCCGGGAGCGGCACCGGCCGCGATGTGCGTCCGCGTGTGAATACCCCTGAATCGGGACCGCGACCGCAAAGGCCAGGTTCGGGATAAAGCGCATTCGCGCTTCGCGCTCATCCCTCACCCTAGCCCCCTCCCGCAAGCGGGAGAGGGGACCCATTCGACGCCGCCTTCAGCCCTCTCCGCAAGCGGGAGAGGGGACATATTCGACGCTGCCTTCAGCCCCTCTCCGCAAGCGGGAGAGGGGACCCATTCGACGCCGCCTTCAGCCCCTCTCCGCAAGCGGGAGAGGGGACCCATTCGACGCCGCCTTCAGCCCCTCTCCCGCTGGCGGGAGAGGGGTTGGGGTGAGGGCGCGCGAGGTTACGAATTCGCGCCGTCAGCTCGTACGCTGCGATGGGCCCAAGACGAACCGTACCGTCGCGCCGCCACAGCGGCCCGCGTCGATGCGGTGGTCAGCGCATGCTGTGAAGCACCCACTCGGGTTTGTGCCGCGGTGCGGCGAGGGCCATGGCAGCCTCGGCAACGCAGGCTGCTGACGCCAGCGCCGCGCCCCTCACGGACGCAGCGCCGGCGAATCCCAACCCGGACGCGGCGCGAAGCGATCGCCGTAGCGCGCGTGCAGGGTCTTGAGGCGTTCCAGCAGCGCATCGGCGCCGGTTTCGCGCACGTACTGGATCGGGCCGCCGCGGAACGGCGCGAAGCCGGTGCCGAAGATCACGCCCGCATCCAGCAGGTCGGCATCGCTGACCACGCCATCGTGCAGACAGGCCACCGCCTCGTTGACCAACGGCAGAATCAGGCGATCCTCCAGGTCCGACGGGGTCTGATAGTCCTTGGGCAGTTCGGGCTTCTGGGCGCGCCCGTTCTCCCACTTGTACAGGCCCTGGCCGTCCTTCTTGCCGCGCTTGTTCGGCTCCACGCCGCTCAACGCCGCCGGCACGCTCAGGCCCAGGAACGGCGCCAGTTCCGCGCCCACGCCCGCGGCCACGTCCAGGCCGACGGTGTCGATCAGTTCGATCGGCCCCATCGGCATGCCGAACTTCACCGCGACCTTGTCGATGGCGGGGCCCGGGATGCCCTCGGCGAACGCGGTCGCCGCTTCCAGCATGTACGGGAACAGCACGCGATTGACCAGGAAGCCGGGCGTACCCGCCACCGGCACCGGCAGCTTGTCGATGGCCTTGCAGAACGCCGCCAGGCGCTGCTCCGTCTCCGCCGCCATCGCGTCGTGGCGGATGATCTCGACCAGCGGCATCAGCGCCACCGGATTGAAGTAGTGCAAGCCGCCGAACTGAGCCGGACGGCGGATGTGGTCGCGCAGTTCGACCAGCGGGATCGACGAGGTGTTGGTGGTCAGCAGCGCGTCGGGCTTCATCTTCGGCTCGACCTGATCGTAGAGCTCGCGCTTGGCCTCGGGCTTTTCGATGATCGCCTCGATCACCAGATCGGCCTGCGCCGCACCTTCGCCGGCGAGGTCGCCCTTCAAGCGCGCCGCCACCGCCGGACGCTTGCTCTCGTCCTTGACCCGCTTGGCGAACAACTCCTGGGCGCGGGTCAGGGCGCCGTCGATGAAACGCTGTTCGCGATCGGACAGGGTGACTTCGAAGCCCTTGTAGGCCGACCAGGCCGCGATATCGCCGCCCATCACGCCGGCGCCGACCACGTGCACGCGCTGAATCCCATGATCCTTGCCGCCCTGGCCCTTGAGCCGCTCCTGCAGGAAGAACACCCGGATCAAATTGCGCGCGGTCGGGGTGGAGGCCAGCTTGACCACCGACTTGCGCTCGGCCGCCAGGCGCGCCTGCACGCCGCCGCTGCTGCGCGCCCAGGTGTTGATCAGCGCGTACGGAGCGGGGTAGTGCTCCTTGCGCGCCTTGCGCGCGACCTGCTTGGTCAGCATGCCGGGCAGGATCTTGCGCGCCAGCCAGCTGTTCGTCGCCCAGCCCATGAAGCGCTGCTTGAACGGACGCTGGGTGCCCTTGAGCGCCAGCGCGACCGCGGCGTCGACCAGCAGCGGCGCTTCCACCACCTTGTCGACCAGGCCGATCGCGCGCGCGTTCGATGCCGACAGCGCGCGGCCGGTGAGCATCATGTCGAACGCGGCCGGCGCGCCGACCAGGCGCGGCAGGCGCACGCTGCCGCCCCAGCCCGGGTAGATGCCCAGCTTCACTTCCGGCAGGCCGATCCGGGTCGAGGGATCGCTGCTGGCGACGCGGTAGCGGCAGGCCAGCGAGATTTCGGTGCCGCCGCCCATGCAGAAGCCGTGGATCGCCGCGACCGTGGGGCAGGGCAGTTCGGCCAGACGCTGGAACACCTGCTGGCCGCGCCGGATCGCGTCGCCGACCGTGCCCTTCTCGTCGAAGGTCTGGAATTCCTTGATGTCGGCACCGGCGATGAAGCCGGAGGCCTTGGCCGAACGCAGCACCACGCCCTTGGGCGGGTCCAGCGCCAGCCGCTCCAGCAGCGCGTCGAGCTCGATCAGGACGTCCTGTCCGAAGGTATTGACCGACGAGCCGGCGCGGTCGAACGACAGCAGCAGGATGCCGTCCTCCCGCAGCTCGGTCTGCCAATGTTGGAAACGAAGTCCGTCGAGGCCAGCCATCATGACTGCACCATCCGTTCAGGTATGGAATATCCCGCTATCATCCCGAGGTTGTTTCGTCGCCGTCAAATCGGCGGCTCCCAGGCCTCGGTTCCGAGCGGCCCCCGGCGCACGCCGCGGCGTGACCCTTGGCGGTTGCGCCGGCGCGGCCCCGGCCCCATTTATGATCGTGATTGAACTTTCTCCCGACAGGGTTGTCCCATTGTTCGGCCACGGCCGAGCTGACAGGAGTGCCGGCGCGGCATGGCCGAGAATGAGTTGGACCAAGAGCTGGTCAGGCGTGTCCAGCGTGGCGATAGCACGGCCTTCGATGCCCTGGTGCGCAAGTACCAGCATCGGATCACCGCGCTGATCGGGCGCTACATACCGGACTGGAGCGAATGCCAGGACGTTGCCCAGGAAACCTTCCTGCGCGCTTACCGCGCGCTGCCGAACTTCCGGGGCGATGCGCAGTTCTATACGTGGTTACACCGGATCGCCGTGAACACCGCCAAGAATTACCTCGTCGCGCAGAACCGCAGGCCGCCGACCGACGACATCGACGCCGGCGACGCCGAACAGTTCGAGACCGGCATCCGCTTGCGCGACAGCGACACCCCGGAACACGAGTTGCTGCGCCAGGAGATCGAACGCACGGTGATGCACGCGGTCGAATCCCTGCCGGAGGAACTGCGGGCCGCGATCACCCTGCGCGAGGTGGACGGCCTGAGCTACGAGGAAATCGCGCAGAAGATGGGCTGCCCGATCGGCACCGTGCGTTCGCGGATCTTCCGCGCCCGCGAGGCGATCGACATCGAGCTGCGGCCCCTGCTGGATAACCAAGACACCCGCGAGCGCGCCCACTGATATGACGTCCAACGCAGCCTCCAACGAGCACGGCATTCCCACCGACCGCGAAGCCCTGAGCGCACTGTTCGACGGCGAGCTCGACGGCGATGCCGCCCGCTTCGCCCTCAAGCGCCTGAGCCACGACGCCCAATGGCGCCGCGCCTGCGGCAGCTGGCAGTTGTGCGGCGATGCCCTGCGCGGGCAGGCCGCCGGCATCGCCGCGCCGGATTTCGCCGACCGCGTCGCCGCGGCGATCGCCGCAGAGGCCGCGACCGCGCAGGCCGCCGCACCCGCGGCCGCCCCGGCCAGCCGTCGCGGCTGGATCGGCGGCGCCCTGGCCGCCTCGGTGGCGGTGGCGGCCCTGTTCGTGGCGCGTCCGTTCGCCAACGACAGCGCCCCCGATGCGGCCGCGCCGCAGACCCAGGTCGCCAGCGCCGATGCCGGCAGCGCACCGGCCGCGCCGTTGCCGCAGAGCCCCGAGCAGCAGGCCGCCGGTCTCGGTGCTGCCGCGGTCGCGGTGGCCGAAGTGCCGCGCCGCATCGCCGAACGCCGCAGCTCGCGCGGGCAGACCCAGCGCGCCGCCCTGCGTCGCCAAACCCAAACCCAGACCCAGGCCGTCGCCGCCGCGCCCGCGATCGAAGTGGCGGCCGCCAGCGCCGGCGCCGCCGCCAATCCGTTCCGGCCCCAGCACAGCGACGCGCCGTCGCGGCCGTGGCCACGCGCGGTGTTGCCGAACTATCCGGCCACCGGTGGCTTCACCGCCAGCTACGGCAGCAGCAGCGCCAGCGCGCGTTCGTTCTATCCCTTCGAGCCCAGCGCGTCCGACTCGGCGCCGGTGCAGCCGCCGCCGGCGCCCGAACCCGAAAGCCGGATGCCGCAGCCGTAAGCGGCCGCGGCGGCGGAGCGCGAAGCGCGCGTGCCTGACTCGCCGCGCTGCGCATCCGCTCGCACTCTCTCAGTAGTTCCCCCGATCACGCGCGGCCCGGCGGCCGCGCGGCCAAATCTCCGCAACCTTCGAGGCCGATTCCATGACTCGTCCGCTTCGCTCTATCGCCTTGACCACTGCCCTGGTCGCCCTGCTGCCGGCCGCCTGCACCGCGCAGACTCCCAGCACTCCGATCGCGCCGCCGCCGGCCGCGACGCCTTCGGCGCCGCTGGTCAGCGGTCTGCCCGATTTCACCGCCCTGGTGCAGCGGGTCGGTCCGGCCGTGGTCAACGTGCGCGCCGAGATCGCGCCGCGCCGCGCCAGCCGCGGCCAGGGTCAGATGCCGAACGAGGAGGAGATTCCGGAAATCTTCCGCCGCTTCTTCGGCCCCGACATGCCGGGCGGTCCGCAGGGCCCGCGCGGTCCGCGCGGCGGCGGCAATTCGCTGGGCACCGGCTTCCTGATTTCGCAGGACGGTTATGTGCTCACCAACCATCACGTGGTCGACGGCGCCGACACGGTCAAGGTCACCTTGTCCGATCGCCGCGAGTTCACCGCCAAGGTGGTCGGCAGCGACGAGCAGTCCGACGTCGCCCTGCTCAAGATCGACGCCAAGAGCCTGCCGTTCCTGCGCCTGGCCAACGCCAGCCTGACCAAGCCCGGGCAGTGGGTGATCGCGATCGGTTCGCCGTTCGGCCTGGATCACTCGGTCACCGCCGGCATCGTCAGCGCGGTCGGCCGTATGAATCCTTACGCCGACCAGCAGTACGTGCCCTTCATCCAGACCGACGTCGCCATCAACCAGGGCAACTCCGGCGGCCCGCTGCTCAACACCAGCGGCGAGGTGGTCGGCATCAACTCGCAAATCTTCTCCAACTCCGGCGGCTACATGGGCGTGAGTTTCGCGATCCCGATCGACGTGGCGATGAACTCGGCCGAACAGCTGCGCGCGACCGGCAAGGTCCAGCGCGGTTTGCTCGGCGTGGGCGTGCAGGCGATCACCTCCGAAAGCGCCAAGGGCCTGGGCCTGTCGGATTCGCGCGGCGCCCTGGTCAACAGCGTGCAGGCCGGCGGCGCGGCCGAGAAGGCTGGGATCCAGCTCGGTGACGTGATTCTGGCGGTCAACGACCGCCCGGTGAACACCTCCAGCGACCTGCCGCCGCTGATCGGCGCACTGGCGCCGGGGGCCAAGGTCAAGTTGGAGATCAACCGCGGCGGCAAGGTCCTGACCGAGCAAGTAGTGCTGGGCGCCCTGGGCGCCGAGGTCGCCGGCGCGCCCGGTCCGGCCGCCAACGACGACAGCGCCGTGGCCCCGGGCCGCGGCGGCAGCAACGCGCTGGGCCTGGTCGGCCAGGATTTGGCCGCGAACGCGCGCCAGCGCCTGGGCCTGAAGGTGGGCGAGGGCGTGCTGGTGCAGACGCCGGGCGAGGCCGCGGGCGAGGCCGGGCTGCGCCCGGGCGACGTGGTGCTGTCGGTCGGCCGCACCGCGGTCGGCAGCGCCTCGGCGCTGAACCGCGAGCTGGCCGGGGTGCGTCCGGGCGACACCGTGATGCTGCTGGTGCGCCGCGGCGCGGCGACCCAGTTCATCGCGGTCACCGCCGAGGCGAAAGCCGGCTGAGGTGGGCACGCGCCCGTCCTGGGGCGGGCGCGTGGGCGTGGGTACGGCGCGGTATGCGATAATCTCCCGTTAACTCTCTGGAACCGGTGAGCTTCGCGCCGTCCCGCATGCAGCAGATCAGAAACTTCTCCATCATCGCTCACGTCGACCACGGCAAATCGACCCTGGCCGACCGCATCATCCAGCTCTGCGGAGGCCTGGAGGCGCGCGAGATGGAAGCGCAGGTGCTCGATTCCAACCCGATCGAGCGCGAGCGCGGCATCACCATCAAGGCGCAGTCCGTGTCCTTGCCCTATAAGGCGAAGGACGGTCAGGTCTACCAGCTCAATTTCATCGACACCCCCGGCCACGTCGACTTCAGCTACGAAGTCAGCCGCTCGCTGGCCGCCTGCGAAGGCGCGCTGCTGGTGGTGGACGCCGCCCAGGGCGTGGAAGCGCAGTCGGTCGCCAACTGCTACACCGCGGTCGAGCAGGGCCTGGAAGTGGTGCCCGTGCTCAACAAGATCGACCTGCCCACCGCCGACATCGCGCGCGCCAAGGCCGAGATCGAGGCGGTGATCGGCATCGACGCCGAGGACGCGGTCGCGATCAGCGCCAAGACCGGCCTCAACGTGGTCGACGTGCTGGAAGCGATCGTGCATCGCATCCCGCCGCCCAAGCCGCGCGACACCGACAAGCTGCAGGCGCTGATCATCGACTCCTGGTTCGACAACTACCTGGGCGTGGTCTCGCTGGTGCGGGTCATGCAGGGCGAGATCGTGCCGGGCAGCAAGATCCTGGTGATGTCGACCGGCCGCACCCATCTGGTCGACAAGGTCGGCGTGTTCACGCCCAAGCGCAAGGACCTGCCCAAGCTGGGCGCCGGCGAAGTGGGCTGGATCAACGCCAGCATCAAGGACGTGCACGGCGCGCCGGTCGGCGACACCCTGACTCTGGCCTCCGATCCGGCCAGCAAGCCGCTGCCGGGCTTCCAGGAGATGCAGCCGCGCGTGTTCGCCGGCCTGTTCCCGGTCGACGCCGAGGACTACCCGGACCTGCGCGAAGCGCTGGAGAAGCTGCGCCTCAACGACGCCGCGCTGCGCTTCGAGCCGGAAAGCTCCGAGGCCATGGGCTTCGGCTTCCGCTGCGGCTTCCTGGGCATGCTGCACATGGAGATCGTGCAGGAGCGCCTGGAGCGCGAGTACGACCTCAACCTGATCAGCACCGCGCCGACGGTGATCTACGAAGTGCTCAAGACCGACGGCACCACCATGCCGCTGGACAATCCGGCCAAGCTGCCTCAGGTCAACATGATCGAGGAGATCCGCGAGCCGATCATCCGCGCCAACATCCTCACGCCGCCGGACTACGTCGGCAACGTGATCACCTTGTGCGAGGAAAAGCGCGGTAGCCAGATCGGCATCACCTACATGGGCAACCAGGTCCAGATCAGCTACGAGCTGCCGATGGCCGAGGTGGTGCTGGACTTCTTCGACCGCCTCAAGTCGGTCTCGCGCGGCTACGCCTCGCTGGACTACCAGTTCCTGCGCTTCCAGGCCGGTCCGTTCGTGCGCGTGGACACGCTGATCAACGGCGACAAGGTCGACGCGCTCAGCATCATCACCCACCGCGCCCACGCCGATCGCCGCGGCCGCGAGATCTCCGAAAAGATGCGCGAACTGATTCCACGCCAGATGTTCGACGTCGCCATCCAGGCCGCGGTCGGCTCGCAGATCATCGCCCGCAGCACGGTCAAGGCGATGCGCAAGAACGTGCTGGCCAAGTGCTACGGCGGCGACATCAGCCGTAAGAAGAAGCTCCTCGAGAAGCAGAAAGAGGGCAAGAAGCGCATGAAGCAGGTGGGGCGCGTGGAGATTCCGCAGGAAGCGTTCCTGGCGGTATTGCAGGTGGACAACAAATGAAGCCGGGATTCGAGATTCGGGATTCGGGATACGGCCGAGTGGACGTTTCCTGGCTATCCCAAGCTCCAATCCCTAATCCCGAATCCCCGCTCCGAAGGAGCTTGCATGCGCTGGTTTGAAATCGCACTGGTATCGCTGACGTTGTTCTCGGGCGCCGTCTGGCTGCTCGACAAACTGTTCCTGGCCAAGCGCCGCGCCGCGCGCGAGGGCTTGCTGGACGACGGCAAGGAGCCGGTCCTGGTCGACTACTCCAAGGCCTTCTTTCCGGTGCTGCTGGTGGTGCTGGTGCTGCGCAGCTTCATCGCCGAGCCGTTCCGGATTCCCTCGAACTCGATGATGCCGACCCTACTGACCGGCGATTTCATCCTGGTCAACAAGTTCACCTACGGCCTGCGCCTGCCGATCAGCAACCAGAAGGTCGTGTCGCTGGGCGAGCCCAAGCGCGGCGACGTGGTCGTGTTCAAGCCGCCGCACCACCCCGAGCAGGACTGGATCAAGCGCGTGGTCGGCCTGCCCGGCGACCGCGTGAGCTATCACGACAATCAGGTGACGGTGAACGGCGAGGTCCTGAAGTACACCCCGATCGGCACCTACGAGGGGCACGGCAACGGCACCGAGATGACGGGCTCGCAGGAACTGGCGGAGAATCTGCTCGGGCGCGAGCACCGCGTCCTGGAGCGGACCAATTTGCCGTTGCTCGATCAAGGAGAGGGCGATTGGGTGGTTCCGGCCGGTCACTATTTTGTGATGGGCGACAATCGTGATAATAGCGAGGACAGCCGATACTGGGGCTTCCTGCCGGAGCGGAACCTGAGGGGCAAGGCGTTCCTGATCTGGATGAACGTCGATGGGGGCGTGGATTTCTCGCGTATCGGCAACAGTATTCCGTGACGGCACCCGCCGTCGCGGTAGGGTGACAATCAACAAATCGCGTCTTACGACGGGGGATGATCGGATGAAGCGTAATCAGAGCGGCATGACCCTGATCGGGTTCATCATCGTGCTGGCGGTGGTCGGTGTATTCGTCTACATGGGCATGAAGCTGATCCCGATGTACACCGAGTATTACGGGGTCAAGCGGGCTCTGACGAGCCTGGCGGCCGAGCCGGGCATCGCCGATCGCGATCCGGCGAAGATCGAGGATCTGTTCTTCCGCCGTCTGTATGTGAGCTACGCAGACAACGTGAAGCATGAGCACGTGAAGATCCAGCGCAAGGACGCGGGTTACGAAATCCTGGTGAGTTATGAAGTGCGGCGTCCGCTGATCGCCAATCTCGACGTGGTCGGCCGTTTCGAGGCCAAGCAGGATATCGTCCGTGGTAGCGGTGGTGCCGACTGATCGCATCGAACACCGGTTCGCGAATCCGGGCCTGCTCGAGCAGGCCCTGACCCATCGCAGCGCCGGTGCGCCGCATAACGAGCGGCTGGAGTTCCTCGGCGACTCGCTGGTCAATCTGATCGTCGCCGAAGCCTTGTACGTGCGTTGGCCGCAGGCCGACGAGGGCGCGCTCACGCGCGCGCGCGCCGAGCTGGTGCGCGAATCCGCGCTGGCGCCGATCGCACGCAGCCTGGAACTGGGCGCGCGCCTGACCCTGGGCCCCGGCGAGATGAAGTCGGGCGGCCACCGTCGCGACTCCATCCTGGCCGACGCGCTGGAAGCGGTGGTCGCCGCGATCTACCTCGACGCCGGTTTCGAAGCCTGCCGGGCGCGCGTGCTGCCCTGGTTCGAGGCCGCGATGGCGGCGCTGCCGCCGCCGCACAAGGTCGGCAAGGACGCCAAAACCCGCTTGCAGGAGTGGCTGCAGGGCCGGCAGAAACCGCTGCCGCTGTACGCCCTGCTGTCGGAGTCCGGCGAGGACCACGCCAAGAGCTTCCGGGTCAGCTGCAGCATCGCCCAGCCGCCGATCGCCACCGAGGGCGAAGCCGGATCGCGCCGCGCCGCCGAGCAGCTGGCCGCCGAGGCCGCGCTGCGCCAACTGGACCCGAATTACTGAATCCCGGCCGCCGGCCGGTTTGCCCTCGGGCCCGCACACGCGGACAATCCACGCATGAACGCATCCCCTTATCGCGCCGGTCACGTAGCCGTGATCGGCCGCCCCAACGTGGGCAAATCCACCCTGGTCAACGCCCTGGTCGGCGCCAAGGTCAGCATCGTCTCGCCGCGCCCGCAGACCACCCGGCATCAATTGCTCGGCATCGCCACCTTTCCCGAAGGCCAGCTGCTGCTGGTCGATACCCCCGGCATCCACCGCGAGCAGAAGCGCGCGATGAACCGCATGATGAACCGCGCCGCGCGCGGCGCGATCGAGGGCGTCGACGTGGCCCTGCTGGTGGTGCGCGCGGGGCAGTGGGACGACGAGGACGCGCTGGCCTTCGACGCGCTGCGCAAGGCCGGCATGCCGGTGGTGCTGGTGGTCAATCAGATCGACCGGCTCAAGGACAAGACCGCGCTGCTGCCGTATCTGGCCAAGATCAGCGACGGCCGCGAATTCGCCGGCGTGCATCCGATCTCCGCGCTCAAGCGCAACGGCTTGGAGGCGCTGGTCAAGACCGTGCTGGGCTACCTGCCCGAGCAGGACGCGCTGTACGGTGAGGACGAGATCACCGACAAGAGCCAGCGCTTCCTCGCCGGCGAAATGGTGCGCGAGCAGTTGATGCGACAGCTCGGCGAAGAGCTGCCGTACGCGACCACGGTGGAAGTAGAGAAGTTCGAAGTCGACGGTACCATGCTGCGCATCGGCGCGGTGATCTGGGTCGAGCGCGACGGCCAGAAGGCGATCGTGATCGGCAAGGGCGGCGAGCGCCTGCGCGAGATCGGTTCCAAGTCGCGCATCCAGATGGAGCGTCTGTTCGGCGCCAAGGTATTCCTGGAAACCTGGGTGCGCGTGCGCGAAGGCTGGTCCGACGACGAGGCCGCGCTGCGCTCGTTGGGGTATCACGATTGAAGCAGGAGTGAGTGCACAGAAGTGAGGAGCGAGTCAAAGCGCATGCTCTTCGCTCCCTCTCACTCCTCACTTCTCTGCGCTCACTCCTAGCCCCATGCGCTACACCGCCGAACCCGCCTTCGTCCTGCACACGCGCCCCTGGCGCGAGACCAGCTTGCTGGTCGAGGTGTTGAGCCAGAACCACGGCCGCATCGGTCTGGTCGCGCGCGGCGTACAGGGAGCGAAGAAGCAGTTGCTGCGCGCAGCGCTGCAGCCGCTGCAATGGATCCGCTTCGAGGCGGTGCAGATGGGCGAGCTTGCGCGCTTGACCGCGGCCGAGGCGCTCGACGCCGCGCCGCGCCTGTCCGGCGACGGCATGCTCGCCGGCTTCTATCTCAACGAACTGACCCTGCGCCTGGCCCCGCGCAACGATCCGCTGCCCGATCTGTTCGCGGCCTACGAGCAGGCGCGCGCGCGCTTGGGCGGCGACGTGTCGCCGGGTTGGACCCTGCGCCGGTTCGAACGCGATTTGCTCGACGCGCTGGGCTTCGGTTTCGACTGGCACCACGACGGCGACGGCGCGGCCATCGACCCGGCCGCGCGCTACCGCCTGGATCCCGAGCACGGCCCGCGCCGTCTGCTCAGCGATCGCGGTCGCGCCGACCGCAGCGGCGCGGCCACCGGCCAGGCCCTGCTGGCCCTGGCCGACGACCGTTTGCCCAGCGCCGACGATCTGGCGGGTCTGCGCCGGGCGATGCGCGGCGTGCTCGCGCACCACCTCGGCCCGCGCGGGCTTAAGTCCTGGGAATTGCTGACGGAACTGGCGCGCGTCGCCCCGCGTACCAAACCGACGCGCGAACACGGCATCGAAGGCTAGCGCCACCACGCCGTTCGTAGGATGCGCTGAGCCGCAGTCCAGCCGCATCGTCGCTCGCGCGACGATGCCCTACTCGCCGCGATCTAGCTTTCCACCGGCAACCCAGTCGCCAGCGTGTCCTGCACCGCATCGTCGAAACGCGCCAGGCGCTCGCGCGAGTCCGGCTCGTTCTGCAGCGCCCGCACCGCATCGCTCAGGCGCGCTGCGCCGACGAAGCCGCAGCTCGCGCGCAGCTTGTGCAGTTCCGTGCGCACGGTATCCAGGTCCTCGCGATGGGCGGCGGCCAGGATGGCTTCGTGGGTGGTCGGCAGCTCTTGTACGAACAGGCCGCGCAAGGTGTCCACGTGCGCGACGTTGCCGTTGAGCGCGCTGGCGGCCGCCTCGTCGTCCCACACCGGCCGCTTGGCGCCAGTCGCCACGCTGGCGACCGCGCGCTGATCGTGGCCTTCCAGGCCCAGCGTGCGCGCGATCGCGGCGCGTACCGCCGCCGCGGGCAGGGGCTTCACCAGCACCTCGGTGAAACCGACCGCGATCAGGCCTTCCAGCACCGAGGCGTCCGCCGCGGCGGTGTGCGCGAGCGCGGGCGTGCGCGGATGGCGCGCGCGCAGGCGTGCGAGCAGTTCGATGCCGCTGCCGTCGGGCAGATTGGCGTCGAACAGCCACAGGTCGTAATTCTGCGCATTGCCCAGGGCGACCGCGGCGGCGACGCTGTCGGCGCCGTCGATGTCGGCGGGCAGGGCCTGCGCGGCGGCGGTGAGGAAGGCGCGGCTGGTCGGATCGTCTTCGACCAGAAGCAAACGGGGGATCCGCGGCGAATTCATCGTCGGTTCCATCGGGTCGGGGGCTCCGCTGGTTATGCTGCCGGCTATGTCGTCTCCGATAGTACGCCTGCTGCTGTGGATGTCGCTTCCGGGTTTTTGCCTGGCCGGCGACGCCGGCGCGCGCAGCCTGAACGCGAAGATAGGCCGGATCGAGACCGCCGTCGCAAGTTTGCGCGAGGTGCAGGTGTCGCTGGACTGGCCGGCACAGGCGACGCAGGGCGAGTTGCGCCTGCGCGCGGCCAGCGTGGTCGCGCCCGACCTGGGCTACCGATTCGCCGACGTGAGCTGGCGCTGCCCCTTGCAGCGCGACGGTCGCGGCGGCTGGCGTTGCGAGGGCGAGCTGCGCTCCGGGCGCGCCGCGCCCTTGCGGCTGGCGTTGGACTTGGGCGTGGCGGTCACCGACGCGCGTCTGTCGCGCGGCGCGGCGGTGGTCGCGCTGCACCGCAATGCGGCCGCGCCCGACGCGACCCGGATCGATCTGACCCGGGTGCCGCTGGCCTGGACCCAGGCCCTGGCCGCGCAGGCCTGGCCGGAGGCGCGTTTCAAGGGCGGCGAGCTCGACGCCCGCCTCACCGTCACCGCCGCCGAGCGCCAACCGCTGCGCGTGGCCGGCCCGATCAGCCTGCGCGGCGGCGCCTTCGATACGCCCGACGGCACGATCGCGGCCGAGCACCTGGGCGCCGAACTCGCCCTGGACGCGCGCTTCGGCGAACTCACCCGTTTCGACCTGGACGGCCGCCTGCGCGGCGGCGAATTGCTGTTCGGCAACGCCTACCTGTCGTTGCAGCAACGCGAGGTCGCCGTGGAGCTGACCGCGCAGCGCCAGGGCGCGCAGGGTTGGCAGCTGCCGCGCCTGCTGTGGCGCGACGAAGGCGTGCTCAGCGCCGAAGGCCGCGCGGCGCTCACGCCCGACGCCGGCCTGGACGCGCTGGAACTGGATCTGCGCAGCGCGAACCTGACGCCCCTGCGCGACGGTTATCTCACCGGTTTCCTGGGCCTGGCCGGCCTGGGCCAGTTGCAGCTGCGCGGCGCCATGCAGGCGCGCGTGCGCGTGGCCGGCGGCGAGCTGCATGCGGCCGACGCCAGCCTGCAGAGCGCCGCGATCGACGATCCGCAGGGCCGCTTCCGTTTCGACGGCCTGGCCGGCAACCTGCGCTACTCGGCCGACGCGCCGGTCGCCAGCGCGCTGAGCTGGAGCGGTGGCGCGCTGTACGGCCTGGACTTCGGCCCCGCGCAGCTGCCGTTCACCAGCGGCGCGGGCGAATTGCGCCTGCAACGCACGGTGAGCTTCCCCATGCTGGGCGGGCAGGTGAGTTTCGACGGCCTGCGCCTGCGTCCGCCAGCGGGAGAACACGGGCTCGACATCCGCTTCGGCCTGGGCCTGGACCGGCTCGACATCGGCCGCATCGCCAAGGCCGTGGACGGCCCGGCCTTCAGCGGCGAGCTCAGCGGGCGCATCCCGCAGGCGCACTACGCCAACGACCGCCTGGATTTCGACGGCGGCCTGACCATGCAGCTGTTCGGCGGCAGCGTGAGCGTGTCCTCGCTGGCGATGGAGCGTCCGTTCGGCGTCGCGCCCACGCTCTCGGCCGACATCGCGCTGGACGATCTGGACCTGGAATCGCTGACCGGCGTGCTCGGTTTCGGCAGCATCACCGGCAAGCTCGACGGCCGCATCGACGCCCTGCGCCTGGTCGACTGGCAGCCGGTCGCGTTCGACGCCCACCTGCGCACCGAGCGTAAGCGCGGCGTCCGCCAGC
The DNA here is from genome assembly GCF_001427505.1 of Lysobacter sp. Root604. NCBI lineage: Bacteria > Pseudomonadati > Pseudomonadota > Gammaproteobacteria > Lysobacterales > Lysobacteraceae > Lysobacter > Lysobacter sp. Root604. Next base: position 459,870 of record NZ_LMGS01000001.1, read on the forward strand.
GCATCAGCCAGCGCGCGGTCCAGGACCTGTCCAGCGTGGGCGACGCCTCCTTCGTCGGCAGCCTGCAGGGCATGCTGATCGGCTTCTTCGACGACTTCGGCTACGCGCGCCTGGGCATCTCCTGCCGGCTCGCCGACGAGGTCTGCCATATGGACGGATTGGGCCCGGCCAGTAAGGATTCAGGCGACAAGGCCTTTATTATCGTCCAGGGCGCGGGACTGCCGCGGCTGGACGTGGTCGGCATCAACCGCCGGGTCGACTGGCCGACCTTGCTGGAACGGCTGGAAGCCGTCGGCAAGGGCGACGTCAAACCCGTCGTCGAATAATCCCGTCGTAGAACATTCTTCAGAAGGAAACGAACATGCGCCGTTGGATGGGTTTGCCGGTCGCCGCCGTGATGCTCACGGCCTGCGTCACGATCAACGTGTACTTCCCGGCCGCCGAGGCCAAGGAAGCGGCCAAGGAGTTCGTCGAAAAGGTGATCGGCGACGACACCCAGCCGGCCACCACGCCGGCTCCGGCGCCCAAGCCGGGCGGGCAGAGCGCCTCGCTGGGCCCGCGCATCGACTGGCTGTCGCTGGTCGGCATCGGCAGCGCCTATGCGCAGTCCTCGCCGGACATCACCATCAAGACGCCGGCGATCCAGGCCATCCAGGCGCGCATGAAGGGCCGTTTCGACGGTCAGCTGCGCGCGCACTTCGATTCCGGCGCGCTCGGCTTCGGCAACGACGGCAGCATCGACGTGCGCGACGCGGCCAAGATTCCGCTGGCCGAGCGGGTCGGCGTGAACCAGGCGGTGGCCGACCAGAACCGCGACTCTGCCGCGGTCTACCGCGAGGTCGCGGTGGCCAACGGCCATCCGGAATGGGAGCCGCAGATCCGCAAGGTGTTCGCGCGCCAGTGGACCGACAGCGCCCGCGCCGGCTGGTGGTACCAGGACGCCGGCGGCGGCTGGAAGCAGAAGTAATCGGGGCTGGAATTCGGGGTTCGGCACTCGAGGTCTCGGTTCAATCCTCCTACGGATCGCTTGCCGCTGCGTTGCCGCCTGAACCGAATCCCGAATCTCGAATCCCTAATCCCGGCCTTTCTGCGACAATGCGCGGCCTTTGATTCCTGCCAGCAGCTGTGGCCCGCATCGATCAAACCCCCTTCGAGGCCGCCATCGGCGGCCTCACCCATGATGGCCGCGGCGTCGCCCGGCGCCCGGACGGCAAAGCGGTGTTCATCGCCGGCGCCTTGCCCGGCGAACGCGTGATGGCCAAGCAGACCGCGCGCTCGCGCAGCTACGACGAAGCGGTCACGCTGGAGGTGCTGGAAGCCTCGGCCGATCGCGTGGTGCCGCGCTGCCAGCATTTCGGCACCTGCGGCGGCTGCGCCCTGCAGCACATGGCCGAGGATCGGCAGATCCTGGCCAAGCAGAACGTGCTGTTGGAAAACCTCGAGCGCATCGGCCACGTCACGCCCGAGCGAGTGCTGCCCGCGCTCACCGATTCGGCCTGGGGCTACCGCCGCAAGGGCCGGTTCTCGGTGCGTCGGGTCGAGAAGAAGGACAAGACCCTGGTCGGCTTCCGCGAGACCGATCCGCGTTTCGTCGCCGACATCGTGCGCTGCGAGACCGTGATCCCCGCGATCGGCGACAAGATCGCCGCGCTCGCGGCGCTGGTCGATGGACTGCAGGCGCGCCGCGAGATTCCGCAGATCGAGTTCATCGCCGGCGACGCCATGCTCGACGACGGCGACAACGCGCACGGCGGCGTGGCGCTGACCTTCCGCCATCTGGCGCCGCTGTCGGACTCCGACCGCGAGGCCATCGTCGCGTTCGCGCGCGAGCATCGGTTCGCGGTGTTCCTGCAACCCGGCGGCGTCGACAGCGTGCATCCGCTATGGCCGGCCGAGCCGCGTCTGGCGTTCTCGCTGCCGGAGTGGAATCTGGAGCTGGCGTTCCGCCCGCTCGACTTCATCCAGGTCAACGCCGGACTCAATGGCCGCATGATTCAGCATGCGCTGGACCTGCTGGCGCCGCAGCCGGACGACCGGGTGCTGGATCTGTTCGCGGGCCTGGGCAATTTCACCCTGCCTCTGGCGCGCCAGGTGCGCGAGGTGGTGGGCGTGGAAGGCGAGGCGGGCTTGGTCCAGCGCGCACGTGAGAACGCCGAGCGCAACGGACTGACCAATGCGCAGTTCTATGCCGCCGATCTGGGCAAGGACCTCAGTGGCGAAGCCTGGATGCGCGAGGGCTTCGACCGCCTGCTGCTGGATCCGCCGCGCTCGGGCGCCGATTTCGTGCTGACCCAGCTGCCCTTGAAGCAGTTCAAGCGCATCGTCTACGTGAGCTGCCATCCGGCTTCGCTGGCGCGCGACGCCGGCTATCTCGTGCGCGAGAAGGGCTGGAAGCTGCGCGCGGCGGGGGTGATGGACATGTTTCCGCACACCGCGCATGTGGAGTCGATCGCGCTGTTCGAGCCCTGATGCCTAAGCGGTGGCCTGACACTGCCTTTTCCGCAAAAAAGAACCCGGCCTAGGCCGGGTTCTTCCGTATCGCTAACGCGCTGGGTTGCTGCTGCGGTTCAGAACCCGCTGACGTCCAAACGCCCGCCGGTGACCGTCTTCCCGCTCAGCGACGGCGTGGGCACGGCCGCGTTCATGATCGCGGCCTTGATCTGCTGCGCCGTCGAGCCGGGATGGCGCGAGGCGTAGAGCGCGGCGGCGCCGGTGACGTGCGGGGTCGCCATCGAGGTGCCGTTGTAGCTGGCGTAGCCCGACACCAGCTTGCCCTTCGAGCTGACCGGCACCGTCGACGGAATCGCGTAGCCGGGCGCGCCGATGTCGACCGTGGTGACGCCGTAGTTGTAAACCAGGGCGCCGGTGTTGCGCAGCGCCGCCACCGACAGGATGTTGCTGTTCGGATACGCGGCCGGGTAGCACGCGCCGGAGGTGTTGCCCTCGCAGTTCACGCTGTCGTTGCCGGCGGCCACCACGAACAGGATGTCGGCCTGACCGGCGCGGTCGATCGCATCGCTGAGCGATTGCGAGAACGGACCGCCGCCCCAGGAGTTGTTGGTGGCCACGATGTTGAGGCCATGGCGGGTCTTGAGGTCGTTGAAGTAGTCGATCGCGCGCACGGCATCGGCGGTGCTGCCGCTGCGGCGGCCGAGGAACTTGGCGCTGATCAGCTTGACGCCGCTCCAGCACACGCCGGCCACGCCCTTGCCGTTGCCGCCGACGCCGGCGATGGTGCCGGAGACGTGGGTGCCGTGATCGTCGCTGGCGCCGCCGGAGTTGATGTCGTTGGTATTGCCGTTGAAATCCCAGCCGTGCACGTCGTCGACGAAACCGTTGCCGTCGTTGTCGATGCCGTCGGCGGCGTCGTAGGGATTGGTCCAGATGTTGGCGGCCAGATCCTCGTGCTGCCAATAGATGCCTTCGTCGATCACGCCGACGATCACGTTGCCGCATGCGGTCGAGCCGGTGTTCCAGGCTTCCGAGGCCTGCGAGCCGTACTGGTTGTTGGGGCTGCCGACGTCGCCGTACATGCCCCACAAGGTGCCGTTGGTGTAATACGTATCGTTGGAGAACGCATCGTGGTGCAGGAGCCAGTTCGGCTCGGCGTATTCGACGTCCGGGTCGTTGCTGAGCGCGCTCACGGCGGCGGCGAGGTCGACGTTGGCCGGCAGTCTGAGCAGCGACAGCTCGCCGCGCCCGCCCTTGCCGGGGCGCACGGTCTGCACCTTCTGCGCGCCGAGGCCGCGCTGTACCGCATCGCTCGCGCCGGCATTGGCGCCGTCGCGGTACTTCACCAGCAATTCGCCGCTCGCGTGCGCGCGACCTTCCTTCAAACCTTTCAGCGCCAGATCGGGCCGTCCGCCCGCTTGCGCGACGAAGGATGTTCCCAGTGCCATGGCTACTGCGCCTGCGATCAAACCGACGCGGATACGCTTGTTCATAAGGCTAAAGACCCCCGGTAAGACCGCCCAGGCAGTGGGCGGCTGCGGGCGAATGTAGCGGGAAAATCCGAGGATGCTTGCTGCATCGCAGCGCGTAATGCCGCGGCAAGCTGGGATTGCTGCCAAGTAGGCACATTAAGAGTGCCATTGAGGATCAAAATCGCTCTTATGTGCGGCTATTCATAAAAATTCTGGCCAGGTCCGGGCTGCCGCGATCGCGTCTGGGCGGGGCTAAGGGCGCGGAAGTGTCGCGGGTGAGCTTTTAGACCCTGGCTTCTTCATTTGCGGGCGAAATCGTGCGTTTACGAGCCGCAGATTCGTGCACGGCTGAGCGCAAGCGGGTTCTTGCTCCTGGCTCCCTCCTTTGGAAAAGGGTGAAGCCGTGCGGCTTACGAACCGCAGGTTCGTGCACGGCTGAGCGCCGGCAGGCTCTTGCTCTTAGCTCCCTCCTTTGTAAAAGGAGGGTTGGGGAGGATTTGCTGTTACTTTGCTTTCGTCTTTTCTGGCCGAAGGTCAAAGGCTTCCGCCTGCTGCGCATGCGGGTCACTTTCTCTTGCTAGCCCAAGAGTCCGCCTGGATTCCCTTCGGTCAAAAGTAACCAAAGAGAAGGGCTAGCGTGACCAAACCTCCCCTGCGGGTTCGGAGCTGGCGCGGGGATTTTTCGAATGGACGTCCCTGTCCATTCGAAAAACGGCGCGCGTCCTGCGCGCCGCCCTTCGGGTCTACGGGTGGTCGAGTGAGTGCGTTGCTTTTGGATTTCAATGCCGCGGCAACGGCAACGGCAACGGCAACGGCAATGGCAACGGCAATGGCAACGGCAATGGCAATGGCAATGGCAATGGCAATGGCCGATTGGGGCGACGGTTGGGCCGATTGACGGTATCGTTGCGCGGTCTGATTTGAACAAGACGGCTGTGCGGTCATGGCCGGCGCTACGGGGCATGCATGGGTATCGAAATCGAACGCAAATTCCTGGTCTCGGGTGACGGCTGGCGCGCCGCGGCGCGTGAAGTCGTGCCGATGGCGCAGGGGTATCTCAACGATCTGGCGATCCTCGACAGCGGTGCGATGAAGGCGTCGGTGCGGGTGCGCATCGCGGGCGATGCGGCGTATCTGAACTTGAAGTCGCGCGAGCTGGGTCATACCCGGCAGGAGTTCGATTACCCGATTCCGGTCGCCGATGCGCGCGCGCTGATGGCCTTGTGCACCGGCGGCACGATCGACAAGCGTCGCCACTACGTCGAGCACCAGGGTCACCTGTGGGAGGTCGATGAGTTTCTGGGCGACAACGCCGGGCTGGTGGTGGCCGAACTGGAGCTCCAGCACGCCGACGAGGCCTATGCTCGCCCGGACTGGCTGGGCCGCGAGGTGACCGACGCGGCGCGCTACTACAACCTGGCCCTGGCCACGCGCCCCTACGCCGACTGGAGCGCCGACGAGCGCTCCGGCCAGGCGCCCTGAATTTGGCCTCCCTCTTTGGACAGGGGAGGGTGTGTGTTTAGGAACCGCAGGTTCGTGCGCGATTGAACGCCGGCGGGCTGTCCGCTGGCCGGCGGGTTCAGAGCGACGCTCTCCAGGCGCAAAGCCGGATCCAGCCATCGTTGCCATTTCGTGAAACGCCCCGAAACCGCCGCCGCCGCGCCCGCAGGGGCCCCGGGCTACGCCTGTAGCGGCTTCTGCGAGACAATGGCCCCGCGCAGTCAGCGCAGCCATACCCGCTAGGAGTCCCCGCATGCTCGTGATCGGCGTCGCCGGTACCGAACTCACCGCGCAAGAGCGCGACTGGTTGCAGCACGATGCCTGCGCCGGCGTGATCCTGTTCACCCGCAACTTCGCGTCCAAGGCGCAGGTCGCCGAACTGTCGGCCGCGATCCGCGAGGCCGCGCCGCGTCCGCAGCTGATCTGCGTGGACCAGGAAGGCGGGCGCGTGCAGCGCTTCCGCGAGGGCTACAGCGCGCTGCCGGCGCTGGAAGGGTTCGGGCGCCGCTACGCGAGCGATCCCGCCGCCGCGCTCAAGCTGGCCGAGGAACACGCCTGGCTGATGGCGCAGGAAGTGCAGGCCAGCGGGGTCGACCTCAGCTTCGCGCCGGTGGTCGATCTGGGGCGCGGCAATCGCGCCATCGGCGATCGCGCCTTCGACGCCGATCCGCGGATCGTCGCCGAATTCACCCGCGCCTACGTGCGTGGCATGCATGCGGCCGGCATGGCCGCGACGCTCAAGCATTTCCCGGGCCACGGCTCGGTGCTCGAGGACACCCATTTCGACAACGCCGTCGATCGCCGCAGCCTGGACGAGATGCGCGCGACCGATCTGATTCCGTTCGTCGCCGGCATCGAGGCCAAGGCCGATGCGGTGATGATGGCGCACGTGGTCTATCCGGAGATCGCGCCGGAACCGGCCGGCTATTCGCCGCGCTGGATCGAGGAGATCCTGCGCAAGGACATGGGCTTCCGCGGCGTGGTCTTCAGCGACGACATCGGCATGGCCGCCGCGTTCTCGGTCGGCGGCGTCAAGGCGCGCATCGACGCGCACCTGGACGCGGGCTGCGACGTGGTGCTGGTCTGCCATCCGAACCTGGTCGACGAATCCTTGGCCGCGGTCGCCGGCCGCAAGCTCAACACCATGGCGCTGACCGGCCTGATCGGCCGCGGCGCGATGGGTTGGGACGGCCTGATCGCCGATCAGCGGTACGGCGACAGCCGCGGTCGCGTCGAGGGCCTGGCCTGATGAGCGCAAAAACCGGCAACGGCGCCGATCTGGCCGCGGCGCTGCGCAACGCCGATCTGCTGTTCGACCGCAAAACCCTGGAGCAGGCGATCGCGCGCATGGCCGACGGCATCCGCGCCGACTACGCCGGCGAGCGGCCGGTCTATCTGACCGTGATGCATGGCGGCCTGCCGTTCGCGGCGCAGTTGGCGATGGAACTGGGCGAGCGCGGCCTGGATCTGGAATTCGACTACCTGCACGCCACTCGTTATCGCGGCGCGACCTCAGGCGGCGAGCTGGTCTGGAAGCATCGTCCGGCGACCGCGCTGAGCGGGCGTCGCGTGCTGCTGGCCGACGACATCCTCGACGAGGGCCACACCCTGCATGCGATCCGCGAATGGTGTCGCGAGCAGGGCGCGAGCGAAGTGCGCATCGCCGCGCTCGCGGTCAAGGCCCACGATCGCTGCGTGCCGGGCATCTGCGCGGATTACGTCGGCATCGAAGTGCCGGACCGTTACGTGTTCGGTTACGGCATGGACTACCACGAGCAGGGCCGCAACCTGCCCGCGATCTACGCATTGAAGGACTGAGATGGGCGAGGCAAGCATCGATCTGGCCGTCATCGGCGGCACCGGCCTGTACAAGCTGGCCGAGCTGGCGGACGTGGAAACCCATCAGCCGCTCACGCGCTACGGCGCGCCGTCCGGTCCGATCCGGATCGGCACGCTGGGCGGGCGTCGGGTCGCGTTCCTGGCCCGCCACGGCGAAGGCCATTCGCTGCCTCCGCACGCGATCAACTACCGCGCCAATCTCGCCGCCCTGCAGGCGCTGGGCGCGCAGCGCGTGCTGGCGCTCAACACCGTCGGCGGCATCACCGAACGTTTCGGCCCGCGCGTGCTGGCCTGTCCGGATCAGCTGATCGACTACACCTGGGGACGCATATCGACCCTGTGCGAAGTTGATGCCGAAGGCCGCGGCGGCGGCGAAGTGCTGCACGTGGATTTCGGCGAGCCGTATACGCGCAGCCTGCGCCAGGCGGTGATAGCGGCCGCGCGCGAGGCCGGCGTCGCGATGGTCGGGGAGGGTTGCTACGGCGCCACCCAGGGACCGCGTCTGGAGACGCGCGCCGAGATCGCGCGCATGCGTCGCGACGGCTGCGATCTGGTCGGCATGACCGGCATGCCCGAGGCCGGACTGGCGCGCGAGCTGGGCCTGGATTACGCCTGCCTGGCCATCGTCGCCAACTGGGCCGCCGGCGCCGGGCCCGATCCGGACGAAATAATCACGCTGCAGGACGTGCTCGATCATGTCGCCGCGGCGACCGCGGAACTGCCGAAATTGCTGGCGACACTGCTGGCAAAGTGATCTGCATCGCAGTTTTTCTGACGCTCAGCGTCAGTCGGCCATTGCGTCGCGGTTTCCTGCGTCGCGACCTCCGTATTCGTCCGCCAGATGCTTGTCATCATCCTGTTCAGTTTGCATATACTCGCGATGCGTCTCGGTCGCCCCGACGCGATGGCGCACGACAAACGCATCCAGCATGAGGTCAATAAGGATATGCAGTACGGCACCGTGAAATGGTTCAACGACGCCAAGGGCTTCGGCTTCATCTCGCCCGAAGACGGCAGCGCCGATGTATTCGTCCACTTCTCCGCCATCGTTGCGAAGGGATTTCGCAGCCTGCAGGAAGGCCAGCGCGTCAGCTACCAGCTGACCCAAGGACCGAAGGGCGCGCAGGCGTCCGAAGTGACGCCCGCGGCGTGATCGATTTGCTGGGTCGACGCTTGCGGATGCGCTGCTCGCAGCCGCGATCCGGCCCGGTCTGTGTTCCAGGCCCCGCTACGGCGGGGCTTTTTTCTTGGCGCCATGCGCTTAGGAGTCGCGCATGAGTACCCCGTTGCGCATCGGCATCGTCGGCTACGGCAGCGGCGGCCAAGCCGCCGCCTTGCTGCTCAGTCGCGACGGCCACGATGTCGAAGTGTTCGAGCGCGCACCGGTGCTCGGCCCGGTAGGCGCGGGCTTCCTGCTCCAGCCCACTGGATTGGGCGTGCTGTGGGAACTGGGCTTGCTCGACGCCGCGCTGCGCTACGGCGCGCGCGTGCGACGTCTGTACGGCGAGACCGTGGCCGGGCGCGCGGTGATGGACATGCGCTATCGCGAATTGCACCCGCGCTATTTCGGCCTGGGACTGCAGCGCGGCGCGCTGTTCGCCCTGCTGGACCAGGCCTGGGACGAGGGCCGGCGCGTGCACTGCGGCCGCGACATCGTCGCCCTCGATCACCCGCGCGGCCTGCTGCGCGACGCCGGCGGCGACGAGCACGGGCCCTACGACCTGATCGTCGTCGCCAACGGCGCGGCCTCGCTGCTGCGTGCGGGCGTGGCAGTGCCCGCGCTGGACCGCCCCTATCCCTGGGGCGCGCAATGGTGTCTGGTCGAGCGCGGCGATTGGGCCTGGCAGGACGAACTGCGCCAGCGCTATGTCGGCGCGCGCCGCATGATCGGCATGCTGCCGGTCGGCAGCCGGCCTGGCGACGCCAGCGAACGCTTGAGCTTCTTCTGGAGCCTGCCGGTCGCGGCCTTGGACAGCGACGCGGTACGGGACGAGAGCGCCTGGCGCGGCGCGGTCGCGGCGGTGTGGCCGGAGGCGGCCGCGCGCCTGCGCGACACCGCCGTGCCGCAGGGACTGGCGCAGGCGCGCTATCGCGACGCGGTCGCGCGGCGCTGGCATCGCGATCGCGCGGTGTTGCTGGGCGACGCCGCGCACGCCATGAGCCCGCAACTGGGGCAGGGCGTGAACATGGCGCTGCTGGATGCGCTGGCGCTGCGCGACGCACTGCGCACGCAACCGGACATTCCGCACGCTCTGGCGCACTACCAGAGTCAGCGCCGCAAGCACGTAGGCGTCTATCACTTCTGGAGTCGCTGGCTCACGCCGCTGTTCCAGTCCGATTACGACCGCATCGCCGCGCTGCGCGACCGGGTGTTCCATCCGATGTCGCGGGTGCCGGGCGGGCGCGGGCAGATGCTGCGCGTGCTCACCGGCCTGCGCAGCGGCTGGTTCGGCGCGCTGCCGTTGGCGCCGACCTTCCTGGAGGCGCTGGAGCAGCGCATGGGCGAGCAGCCCTGAGCGAGCGCGGCGGTCGCGATCGGCGCGCCGGACGCTCTAGAATCGAAGCTCGCGCCGTTCGCAGGGAGTCGACGATGTCCGAGCTGCCGCCGTTCGCGACCCACCGGGTCGAGAATCAACCGCCGCCGTTCGCGCCGCGCGATCTATGGCGCGACGACGCGGCCTTGCGCGACGCGGTCGCGCGCGAGGGCGGCGGCGACCACGTCGCCCGGCTCTCGGCGTATGCGGCCTTGGCCGGCGACGCGCTGTATGCGCTCAGCTTCGACGCCCACCGCGATCGGCCGCGTCTGCGCAGCCACGACCGCTATGGCCAGCGCATCGACCTGGTCGAGTTTCATCCCAACTATCACGCCCTGATGCAGGCCGCGATCGAGCATGGCGTGGCCGGCTACTCCTGGCATCACGGCGGCGCCGGCGCGCATGTGGCGCGCGCTGCGCTCAGTTACCTGCACCATCAGGTCGAACCGGGCACGAGTTGTCCGCTGACCATGACCCACGCGGCGATGCCGGTGCTGCGCCATGCGCCCGCGCTGGCGGAGTGGGCGCGCAAGGCCGCCGCGCCGCACTACGATGGCCGCGACCTGCCGATGCGCGACAAGGCCGGCGTGACCCTGGGCATGGGCATGACCGAGAAGCAGGGTGGCTCGGACGTGCGCGCGAATCAGACCGTGGCCACGCCGCTGTCCGGCGACGAGTACCGGCTGGTCGGGCACAAGTGGTTCTTCTCGGCGCCGATGTCGGATGCGTTCCTGGTGTTGGCGCAAGCGCCGGCCGGGCTGAGCTGCTTCCTGCTGCCGCGCTGGCGTCCCGACGGCAGCCGCAATGCGCTGCATCTGATGCGGCTCAAGGACAAGCTGGGCGACTGGTCCAACGCCTCGTCCGAGGTCGAGTTCGAGGGCGCCTGGGCCCAGCGCATCGGCGACGAGGGCCGCGGCGTGGCCACCATCATCGAGATGGTGATGCTGACCCGTCTGGATTGCATGCTGGGCTCGGCCGCCGAGATGCGCATGGCGTTGGCGCAGGCGCTGCATCATGCGCGCCATCGGCAGACGTTCGGAAAGCTTCTGGTTGAGCACGCGCTGATGCGCAACGTGCTGGCCGACCTGGCGATCGAGGCCGAGGCGGCGTTGCAGTTCTCGTTGCGGGTCGCGCGCGCGGTCGATCGTGCGTCGCTGGATGCCGGGGAGGCCGCGTACGCGCGCATCGCTACGGCGGTGGGCAAGTACTGGATCTGCAAGCGCGCCCCGGCCTTCGTCAACGAGGCCCAGGAGTGCCTGGGCGGCGCCGGTTACGTCGAGGAGTCGCTGCTGCCGCGGCTGTACCGGCAGGCGCCGCTGAATTCGATTTGGGAAGGCAGCGGCAACATCCAATGCCTGGACGTGCTGCGCGCGCTGGCGCGCGAGCCGGAGGCGGGGCATGCGGTGCTCAACGCGTTGCGCGGCCACCTCGGTGCCGACGCGGCGCTGGATGCGCGCATCGCCGAACTCGAACCGGTGCTGGACGGCCGCGTGCGCATCGAGGAAGGTCAGGCACGGCACTGGGTCGAGCGCCTCGCGCTGGCGATGCAAGCCGGCGTGCTATTGGACGCGCGCAGCCCCTGCGCCGAAGCCTTCTGCCGCAGCCGACTGGGCGGCGCGCACGGTCTGGCTTTCGGCACCCTGCCGGGCGATGTCGACTACGCGGCGATCCTGCGGCGGGCGCTGCCGGAATGAACCTGCCGCTGCGGACGTCGTTGTGGCTTGCGTTGTTGGCGACAGCGGGTTGCGCCTAGGACGACGACCGCATGGCGCCGGTTGCGCGTACGGGCGCGAACGCGCCGGCCCTGCTGCCGTCCGCGCAGCGCGCCGACCGCATCGTGATCGACAAGTCCGAGCGCCGCATGGAGCTGCTGCGCGAGGGCCGGGTGATCGGCCGGTACCGCATCGACCTGGGCGACGCGCCGCAGGGCCACAAGCGGCGGCGAGGCGACGAGCGTACCCCCGAGGGCGAGTACCGCATCAGCGATCGCAATCCCAACAGCGCCTTCCATCTGTCGTTGCGGGTGTCGTATCCGAACGAGCGCGATCGTCGGTGGGCGCGCGAGCACGGCGTCGACCCCGGCGGCGACATCATGATCCACGGCGGCAGCGCACGCTGGTGGCGCGAAGACTGGACCGACGGCTGCGCCGCGGTCAGCGACGGCGAGATCGAGGAAATCTGGCGTCGAGTACCGACGGGCACGCCGATCCGCATCCAGCCATGAACGCGATTTCGAGCCGATAGTGCCTGCAAACGCAGCAATCGGCGCTATCGAAATGCGGTCGTATCACCCACAAAGTGCCGCGCGCGTGTAGCAGCGCAAGTATCGGTTGCGTTCGTCGCTGCGCCCGCATGACGCGCGCGATTTTCGCTCGAGTTTTCCGGCATCCCCATCGATCGCATCCGACGATGCGCGACATCGCATACGCATATCCATTCCTGTGATCCGCTTCCAACTTTTATGCGGACCGAGTCGATGCGTGCGGCTTGTTGCGCCGTTCGCGGCTCTGTTGTCGTGGACGCGCCTGCCAACGAATCGTACCTAACGAGCATTCGACGGCAGACGGCCGATGCGACGCGCCGCGTCGCTTCGATCCACCGATCCGAACGGGTCGTCCACGCTACGAGCAATCGCTCGTCAAATGAGGAAGTCGTCATGAAGGGATCCAAGGTAGGTCGTTCATTGTTGTCGTTGGTCGTCGCTTCCGCCGCGCTATCGGGCCACGCCATGGCCGCCGAGGAGCTCGATCCGGGCCTGAAGCTGGCCATGCAACGCGACCTGGGCGTGGCGCCGCATCAGCTGGCGCAGCACCAGAAGGCCGAGCGCCTGGCCGAGGGTCAGGCCCAGGCGATGGAGCGGAAACTCGGCGCCGGCTTCGCGGGTAGCTGGATCGAGCGTCGCGCGGACGGCAGCTTCGCCGCGGTCGCCGCGACCTCCGGCGCGGGCAAGGTGCTTGCTGCGCCCGGCGTCGAAGTGCGTCGCGTGCGTCACAGCCTGAGCGCCTTGCGGTCGGCGATGTCCTCGCTGGACGCCAGCGCGCAGCGTCGCATCCCGGGCATCAGCAAGCCGATGACCGGCGTGCATTCCTGGTACGTGGACCCGACCACCAATTCGGTCGTGGTGAGCGCCGCACCGGACGCGCTCGACCAGGCGATCGATTTCGTCGCAGCCAGCGGCGCCGACGCCTCGACGGTGCGGGTTGTGCAATCCGCGACCGTGCCGCGCCTGGCCGCGACCATCCGCGGTGGCATCGAGTATCAGATGCCGACCTCGGGCGGCACCTTCCTGTGCTCGGTGGGCTTCCCGGTGACGCGCGGTAGCGTCAAGGGCTTCGCGACCGCGGGCCATTGCGGCGGGCAGGGCCAGACGGTGCGGATCGGCGGCGCCACCGTGGGTTCGTTCACGCAGTCGCATTTTCCGGGCAACGACCGCGCCTGGGTGACGGTCGGCAACAGCCACACCTTGGTGGGTCAGGTCACCAACTATGCCGGCGGCTACGTCTCGGTGCGCGGCAGCACCGAAGCCGCGATCGGCGCTGCGGTGTGCCGCTCCGGTCGTACCACTCAATATCGCTGCGGCACGATCACGGCCAAGAACGTCACCGTGAACTACCAAATGGACGACGGCTCGATCCTGACCGTGCGCGGCCTGAGCCAGGGCAATGCCTGCGTGGGGCGCGGCGATTCCGGCGGCTCCTGGATCACCACCGCCGGTCAAGGCCAGGGCGTGAGCTCGGGCGGCGAGCTTGCGGACGACGGCACCGACAGCAATTGCAACATTTCGGCTTCGCAGCGGGTCAGCTGGTTCGAGCGTTTGAATCCGATCCTGAGCCAGTACGGCTTGACTCTCGTGACGCAGTAAGCGCCCAGTAGCGCAAGCGACCACGAACGCTCCCGCCCGTGGAGCGTTCGCGGTCGCGATGTTTCTTCGAACGCTTTAGCTGCTCCGGTCGCGCCCGCATGAGCCGCCCGATTGGTTGGGATATTCCGCCCGCAGCGTCGTTGCCGTGCGACTCGGCTGGGTCGGTTGGCGTGCGTCCTTACGCGCGTATGTCCGTCGTGACGCGACCTTCACCGCGATGAACGTCGCGCGGGAGCGTTGCGGTCTTGTGATTCGATTCAAGCTTCCGCTGTGATCCCGGCCTGTGCATGCCGATTGCCGTGGACGCGCGGCTTTGCTTCCTTGAGCAGGCCTGTTCTCACGTCGTGGCACGGAACGCGCCCGAGTTCAGGCCGCCGCCGATACGCGGCGCCGCGGCCCACCCCGGGCCGTCCCCGAGCGCATACGCTCACTCAAGGAGAAATTCGCCATGCAAGGTACCAACGTACGTCGCTGCCTGCTCTCGCTCGCCATCGCCAGCGCGGCATTCAGTGCCATCGCCGCAGACCCGACCGATCCGGTCCTGAAGTCGGTTCTGCAGCGCGACCTGGGCGTGATGCCGGCGCAGTGGTCGCAATACCTGAAGACCGAACGCATCGCCGAACAGCAGGCTGCCGTCGCGCAACGCCGCTTCGGCGCGGGCTATGCCGGCAGTTGGATCGAACAAAAGAGCGACGGCTCGTTCGCCTTCGTCGTCGCCACCGCAGGCGCGGACGCCTCACCGGTGGCCGGCGCCGAAGTGCGGCGCGTGCGCTACAGCCTGGGACGGCTGCAGTCGGCGATGGACCGGCTCGACGGCGGCGCCCAACAGCGCGTGCTGGGAATCAGCAAGCTCTACGGCGGCGTGCATTCGTGGTACGTCGATCCGAAGAGCAACTCGGTGGTGATCGCGGTGGCGCCAGGCGCGACCGACGAGGCGGTGGACCTGGTCGCGGCCAGCGGCGCCGACGCCGGTGTCGTGCGGTTCGTCGAATCGGTGGGCGAACCGCGTCTGACCGCGACCATTCGCGGCGGCATCGAATACACCATCAACAACCAGTACCTGTGCTCGGTCGGCTTCTCGGTCACGCGCGGCGCGACCAAGGGTTTCGTCACCGCCGGCCATTGCGGTTCGGCGGGCGCGACGGTGCGGGTGGGCGGCGCGGTGGTGGGCTCGTTCGCGCAATCCAACTTCCCGGGCACGGATCGCGCCTGGGTCCAGGTCGGCTCCACGCATACGCTGCAGCCGCAGGTCAGCAATTACGCCGGCGGCAACGTGATCGTGCGCGGCAGCACCGAGGCGGCGACCGGCGCGGCGGTCTGCCGGTCGGGCCGCACCACCGGCTATCGCTGCGGCACCATCACCGCCAAGAACGTCACCGTGAATTACGCCGAGGGCACGGTGCGCGGCCTGACGCGCTCCAACGCCTGCATCGGCGGCGGCGACTCCGGCGGCTCCTGGATCACCACGGCCGGGCAGGCCCAGGGCGTGAGTTCGGGCGGGCAGATTCCGCAGGGCAGCACCAACAACTGCAGCGTACCGCAGGCGCAGCGGGTGACGTTCTTCGAACGCCTGACGCCGATCCTCAGCCAGTACGGCTTGACCCTGCTGACGCAGTAAGCGTTCGTCAGCGCAACCGACCCGGACGCTCCCGCCCAGGGAGCGTCCGCGGTCGTTCGGCGGCTTGCGCCGAGTGATCGCAGTCGCATAACGCGATTTCGATGGCGGCGCGCATCTTATGCTTTGGTCGTAGGCGTGGGATCGCGCTGCGCACACAAGCGCCAATGAAGTGTGCGGATCTCCTACCGTTCGCCGGCCCGATATCTCACCGTTTGCGTAGCCGCGGCGTGTGCGTGATGCATTCAGTGCCACGCAGGCGCAGGCTCGTGCCCGAGAGTTAAGCGCGCTGTAGCGCACGTGGTCGTTGTACTCGCCGAATTTCGTCGCCACCTGTCCGCACCGCGAGCGCGCTTTGCGCCATCGCACCCGAGGCGCGGGCGCGGCCGCGCGTCCAGGCACATTCCTGCCGTCTTGCGGGACCCGCATGCGATTGCTTCTCTGTTTTCGTCGCGGCGCCCAAGAGCGCGCGACGGCCGGCACTCGCATCTTCGTGGGTGCGCAGCGGTGCTCTCTTCCTCTCGCCTGGAGTACTCCGTATGCCTGTTATCTCCGCCAAAACCCGAAACCTGCCCCTGCGCGCGATCGCATGCGCAGGCTTGACCCTGCTGGCCAGCGGCGGCGCGGTCGCCGCCGACGAATTATCCAGCGAAGTGAAGAATGCGATGCGGCGCGATCTGGGGCTGAGTTCCCAGCAGCTGGGCCAGTATCTGAAGTTCGAACGCGCCGCCGCCACCGAAGAAGCCGCGGCCAAGCGCGCCCTGGGCGCCAGCTATGCCGGCAGTTGGCTGGAGCGCGGTGCCGATGGTTCGTTCCGTCAGGTGGTGGCGACCTCCGGCAGCGGCAAGGCCCTGGCCGGCCGCAAGGGCATCGAGCTGCGTCGCGTGCGCCACAGCCTGTCGCATCTGAACGACACGATGGCGTCGCTGGACCGCGGCGCGAAGTCGCGCATTCCCGGCATCAGCAAATCCCTGGACGGTGTGCGTGCCTGGTACGTCGATCAGGCGACCAACAGCGTGGTGGTCGAGTTGGCGCCCGGCGCGACCGACGCCGCGGTCGACTTCGTGGCCGCGAGTTCGGCCGACGCTGGCGCGGTGCGCTTCGAGACCAGCCAGGGCGAGCAACAGGCGATGGCGGCGATCACGGTCGCCGGCGGCTTCGAATACACCTATCCCGTCGGTCAGTACACCTCGTACTGTTCGGTGGGCTTCATGGTCATGCAGAACGAGCACAAGGGCTACGCTACGGCCGGACATTGCGGCAAAGCGGGCCAACAGGTCTGGATTGCCGGCAATCTGACCGGGCATTTCGTGTTGTCCGATTTCCCGAAAAGCGACAAGGCCTGGGTCACGGTGTACCCGGAGCATACGATCGCGCCTTGGGTGGTGGACTACAACCACAACAACTTCATCACGGTGAAGGGATCGGTTCCGGCGCCGGTCGGTGCGGTGGTCTGCCGTTCCGGCAGAACCACCGGCACCCGCTGCGGCACGATTACGGCCATCAACGTCACCACGCAAGCCAATACCAGCGCGGGCGTGGTCACCTGGAGCGGCGTGACCCGCACCAATGCCTGCGGCGGCAAGGGCGATTCGGGCGGCTCGTTCTTCACCCCGGCCGGACAGGCCCAGGGCGTGACCTCGACCGCGAATCTGTTGGGGCCGGAGCCCTTCGCCCACAACTGCATGCATTCGCAGAACAAGGTTCAGACCCATTTCACGCCGATCAACCCGATCCTCAGCACCTACAGCCTGACCTTGGTGACCGGCTAATCGCCATCGCAAGCACGGCCCGGAGCTCCCGTCACGACGGGAGCTCCGGGTTTTAGGTCTGCTTGCGTGCATGCGATGACGCCAGCGCATGGCGGTACCGACCTCTTTGCCTGGGCGGCCATCGTGGCCCGCGCAGGCGCTCTTGCGCGCCGACAGTAGCGTTGCTCGCGACGTTGCATGCCTACTGCAGGTCGCTGTCCACATTCCAGTTGCCGTCGCTATCGATGACGGTCGCGGCAGCAGCTGCGCCGAGTGCAAGGCGTGTGCCTTTGAGTCATGGTGGATTGCCAAATAGTCCATGCGAAAGTCATGCGCCCTGTGTGCCGCATTTTTTCGGGTATCGAAACGGGTGCGAATATTTTCACGCGCGCACGCAGATCTCGATGTCGTTCCTGTGATTGCAGTCCTGTTTTCAGCGGTTCGCGCTCTTGCGATCGGCTTGTACGGACTGTCGTGCAGTTGATCTTCTAAAAGCGTCCGCAATCGCGATGTCGATTTCGACGCAGTCGGTTCCATCCCGACGGTCATGGCGGTGCTGACGATGAGATTCAGCAATCCCACCGGTTTTCGCACATTCGAGTAACGGCCATTTATCAGGAGGAAATCGCCATGCAAGCCTCTTCCGTTCGCTGATCGCCACCGCCGGGCACGGTCAATGCATGAGTGCGAAGGCGATATGCCGAATCGGCGGAACGACCAGTGCGAGGTCGTGCAAGCGCAGCACGCGAGCTGTTTTTGACGTCGCGATCCTGTCCCCGGTCATGACGGCTCGACTTTGTTCACGCAGTTCGTTCGCGCGAAGCGTTCCCGTCTCTCGTGGGAAAGCTCCGCCGCGTCACCAGGCAATGCCCGCCACGTTCGTGTTTACCCATCGTGGTGGTTCCGACGATGTCAATTCCCCCGAGCCGAAACGCTCAACGCATCAGGAGTTCTCCATGAAGCATTCCAAACCCAACCGTTCGCTGCTGCCGCTGGTCGTGGCTGTCGCGGCCATTTCTTGCGGCAGCGCCATGGCCGCGGACGAAGTGTCGCCGGTGCTGAAGGCGGCGATGCAGCGTGATATGGGCGTCAATGCCCAGCAGATGTCGCAATACCTGAAAACCGAGAGAGTGTCGCAATCGCAGGAGGCGTCGGCCCAGCGCCAGCTCGGCGCCGGCTATGCCGGTAGTTGGATCGAGCGTAAAGCCGACGGCAGTTTCGTTTTTGTCGCCGCCACCGCCGGTGCCAAGGCGCTGGCGATACCGGGCGTGGAGTTGCGCCGCGTGCGTTACAGCCTGAGCCGGCTGCAGTCGTCGATGAGCCAGCTCGACAGCAGCGCCCAGCGCCGCGTATTGGGCATCAGTAAGCTCTACTCCGGCGTGCACTCGTGGCATGTGGACCCCACGAGCAACAGCGTGGTGGTGACGTTCTCCCCCGGCGCCAGCGAGGAAGCGATCGACCTGGTCGCGGCCAGCGGCGCCGATGTCGCGACCGTGCGCTTCGTCGAATCGGCGGACAAGCCCAGCCTGGTCGCCACCATCCGCGGCGGCATGCTGTATGGGTTCAGCCCCGGCGCCACCCTCGGCTGCTCGGTCGGCATCCCGGCCAGGCGTAGCGGCATTGCGGGCTACGCGACCGCCGGGCATTGCGGTTCGGTCGGTACCCGCGTGTATGTGGGCAATTCGACGTTGGGATCGTTCACGCACTCGAACTTCCCCGGCACCGATCGTGCGTACGTCCAGGTCAGCACCGCCCATACCGTGTTGCCCGAAATCACCGACCACAACGGCGGCGTAGTGCCCGTGCGGGGCAGCGTCGAGGCGGCGATCGGTGCGGCGGTCTGCCGCTCGGGCTATCGCACCGGGTACCGCTGCGGCTCCATTACCGGCAAGAATGTCACCGTGAACTACCAGGAAGGCACGGTGAGGGGCCTGACCCAGTCCAGTGCCTGCGCCGGTAAAGGCGATTCCGGCGGCGCTTGGATCACCCCGGCCGGTCAGGCGCAGGGTGTGACCTCGGGCGGTAACGTGGGCGCGGACGGGACCAACTGTTCGCTGCCTACGTCGCAGGTCAGGATGTACTTCGATAGGCTCAACCCCATCCTCAGCCAGTACGGGCTGACGTTGATGACGCGGTAAGCGTCGGCCAGGGAACGCCTCGCTCCGGCGGGGCGTTCTCCTCGCGGCTCAGGTTACGGTCACGGGTCGATGCCGTTCAGCACCAGCGCACGACGCTTGCGGCTGAGTTTGCCCAGCGCTTCCCGATACGACCACTCCACCAGCTCGCGCAGGTAATCGGCCGGCACGCTGCGCACGTCGACGATGGTGATCCAGCGGAAGCGGCCCATCCAGCGTGCGGGCTTGATCCCGGGCACGCCGGTCAGCTCCAGGAAGCGATCGGGCGTGACCTTGATGCTGAAGCGCCAGCGCTCGGGTTCGCTGGTCTTGAAATAGGCGAAGGTCTTGTCGCCGACCGCGTAGGTGAGGATGTTGGACGGGTGGCCGTGCAGGGTGGACACGGCGCCGGGGAGCTTCGCGCAGAACTTCTTCAGCTGGGTCGTGTCCATGCCGGCGCGCGTCCTCGGGCTCAGTCCAGGAACTGCAGCTTCGCCAGTTCCGCGTACAGACCGTCCTGAGCCAGCAATTGCTCGTGGCTGCCCTCGGCGACGATGCGGCCGCGGTCCATGACCACGATGCGGTCGGCCTTGAGCACGGTGGCCAGGCGATGCGCGATCACCAGGGTGGTGCGGCCTTCCATCAGGGTTTCCAGCGCCTGCTGCACCGCGCGTTCGCTCTGCGCATCCAGCGCGCTGGTGGCCTCGTCCAGCAGCAGGATGGGCGCGTCCTTGAGCAGGGCGCGCGCGATCGCGATGCGCTGCTGCTGGCCGCCGGACAGGCGTGCGCCGCGCTCGCCCAGTTCGGTGTCCAGGCGCTCGGGCAGGGCGTCGATGAAGTCGGCGGCGTGGGCGGCGCGCACCGCGGCTTCGACCGCGGCATCGTCGGCTTCCAGGCGGCCGTAGCGGATATTGTCGCGCGCCGTGGCGGCGAAGATGGTCGGTTGCTGCGGCACCAGGGCGATGGTTTCGCGCAGCGCCGACGGGTCCAGCCGGCGCGCGTCGATGCCGTCGACGCGGACCGCGCCGGCCTGCGGATCGTGGAAGCGCAGCAGCAGCGAGAACACCGTGCTCTTGCCGGCGCCCGAGGGGCCGACCAGGGCCACGGTTTCGCCCGGACGCACGCGCAGGGTGAAGTCGTCCAGCGCCGGCAAGTCCGGGCGCATCGGGTAGTGGAAGGTGACGTCGTCGAACGCGATCTCGCCGCGTACCGGTTGCGGCAGCGCCTCCGGCTGCGCGGGCGCTTCGATCGCGCTGTCCTCGTTGAGCAGTTCGCTGATCCGGCCCATGCCGCCGGCCGCGCGTTGCAGGTCGTTCCAGACTTCGGCCAGGGCGCCGACCGAACCGCCCGCGATCAGGGCGTAGAGGATGAACTGGCCCAGGGTGCCGGCGGTCATGTGGCCGCGCGCGACTTCGTGCGCGCCCGACCACAGCACCAGGGTGATCGCGCCGAAGATCAGGGTGATCGCCACCGCGGTGACCAGCGATTGGATGCCGATGCGCTTGCGCGCGGTCGCCACCGCGATCTTGAGCGCGGCGTCGAAACGGCCGCGTTCGTAGGGTTCGCGCGCGTGCGCCTGTACGGTGCGTACCGCGCCCAGGGTTTCGCTGGCCAGGGTGTTGGCGTCGGCGACGCGGTCCTGGCTGGCGCGCGAGATCTTCTGCAGGCGGCGGCTGCCGATCACGATCGGCAGCACCGCCAGCGGAATGCCCAGCATCGCGTAGGCGGCCAGACGCGGTTCGGTGATGAACAGCATGGTGATGCTGCCGATCACCGTGATCGAGCTGCGCAGCGCGACCGACATGCTGGAGCCGACCACGCTGCGCAGCAGCTCGGCGTCGGCGGTCAGGCGCGAGACCAGCTCGCCGCTGCGGCTGCGGTCGTGGAAGCCGGCGTCCAGGCCGATCAGGTGCGTATACAACTGCTGGCGCAGATCGGCGACCACGCGTTCGCCCAGCAGCGAGACGAAGAAGAAGCGCGCGGCGGTGGCCAGGGCCAGCGCGACCGCGACACCGAACAGCAGCACGAAGGCCTGATCGATCGCGCCGCCGCCCTGGGTGAAGGCCTGGTCGATCATGGTCTTGAACGCCGGCGGCAGGCTCAGCGTGGCGGTGCTGGACGCGGCCAGGGCGACCAGCCAGGCGATGAACAGCCCCAGGTGCCGGCGCACGAACGGCCACAGGGTGCGCAGGCTGCCGATGGGCGCCTTGGCGGCAGCGGTCGGAGCCGGCGGGGTGTCGGCGGTGTCGGTCATGGGGTATCGGCGTCTTCGGCGCGCAGGCGTACCCGATCACGAGTGGCGTCGCGCAGCTGCGCTTTCAAGGCGTCGAGGCGGTTTTCGGGCAGGCGAATGCGCATGCGGGCGCCCGTGGCGTCGAAATCCTCGTCCAGCTTGTCGGCGCCGTGGGCGGCCAGGGCTGCGTGCACGGCGCCGGTGTCCTCGAAGGCGTAGCTCAGGCTCGCGTTGCGCAGCACGATCAGTTCGCGCCGCTCGGCCCGGCGCAGGCACTCGGCCGCGCAGCCGCCGTAGGCGCGCACCAGGCCGCCGGCGCCGAGCTTGATGCCGCCGTACCAGCGCGTGACCACGGCCACCACGCGGTCGTAGCCCTGGCCCTCGATCGCGGCCAGGATCGGCCGGCCGGCGGTGCCGGCCGGTTCGCCGTCGTCGTTGAAGCGGTACTGGGCGCCGATCCGGTACGCCCAGCAGTTGTGGGTGGCGGCGGGGTCGGCGACGCGGGCGAGGAAGGCCAGCGCGGCCTCCGGCGTGTCTACCGGCGCGGCCAGGGCCAGGAAGCGGCTGTGCTTGACCTCGATTTCGTGCGAGACCTCGGCCGCCAGCGTGGCCGCGCTCAAGGCGCGAACCTCATCGCTGCAGCGGACGCAGGTCGTCGGGAATGCGCACGCGCGGATAGGTCTTGCGGAACAGCTTGAGACTGGCGCGGGCGTCGTCGACGTCGCCAGCATCGCGGCGGGCGCGGATGCGTTCCAGCCATTCGGCGCGTTCCAGGCGCGCGTCCTCGCGCAGCGGCGGCAGCACGATCGCGACGTCCTGCGCGCTCTCGATGTCGGCGCGCTTGATGCGCGAGCCGGTGACCTCGATGCGGTCCAGCGTGGTTTCCTGCTTGGCCTCGGCTTCGCGGCGCTGTTCGGCGGCTTCGGCGGCGCGGCGCGCCTTGGAGGGGCTGAGGCTGAAGGGGTCCGAGTCCTGTCCCGGCTTGGCGGCCGGCGCAGGCGGCGCGTAGTCGGGCGCCCTGTAGAAACCGGACATGTTGCCCGCGGCGTCGGCGGCTGCATCGGCCGGCGCGGCCGCGTTGGCAGCGACGCCCTTATCGGTGCGTTGGCGACGCGCGCTGGGCGCGGCCGGCGAGGGCGCGTCGCTTTCGTAGAAGGTGTAGCCGTCGGCGGCTTGCGCCGGCGCTTCGGCGGCCGGCTTGGCGGCGGAGGCCGCGAGCGGCGGCGCCGCAGCCACCGACGCGGCGGCCGCATCGGCGGACGCCTGCGGCGCGGGCCGGCTCATGTTGGCTTGCGGTAGCGCGGGCGCGGCCGGCGGAGGCGGCGGCGCGATGGTCTGGCGCGGGCGCGCGATCATCTCCGCGCTGGTGAAGGCGCCGTCGGCGGGCTCGTGGATCGGCGCCTCCCGCGAGGGGCTGATCGGGCGCAGCTGCCAGACCACGCCCACCGCCAGGGCCATGGTCGCGGCCACGCCGACGCCGGTGATCAGGCCGCCCGGGATCGCGCTCAGGGCCCAGCGCCGCCGCGTACGCTGCGGCGGGCGCGAACCTGCCGCAGCGGCATGCGCCGCGGCCAGGATCTTCGCGTCCAGCGCGGGCGAGGGGCCGTCGTGCGGCCCCAGCCGCGCCAGGCGGTCGGCCAGGGCGCGTTCTTCGGGCGACAACGGATCGGGGGTGTTGCGCTTCATTCGTTCAGCCTCAGCCGCAGCTTGTCCATCGCGTAGCGCAGCCTGGATTTAACCGTTTCGCGTCCGGCGCCAGTGATGTCGCCGATCTCTTCGAGGCTCAGCTCCTGCTCCAGCCTCAGCAGCACCACCTCGCGCTGCTCTTCGGGCAATTCCTCGATCGCGCGCTGCAAGCGGCGGCGCTGTTCGAATTCGGACAGTTCGCGCTCGGGCGTGGTCGGATCGGGCACGCGCGCGGCGCGCTCGTCGCCGTCCTCGGGGGCGGCGGGGCGGTGCTTGAGACCGCGCCAGTAATCGTTGAGCCGATTGTGAGCGATCCGGAACAGCCAGGTGCTGAACGCGGCGTCCGGCTTCCAGCCGTGGCGCGCGGCGATCACGCGCTGCCAGACGTCCTGGAAGAACTCGTCGGCCAGCGCCGAATCGCGCACCTGGCGCAGCAAAAAGCGGTACAGCGGGCCGCGGTGGCGGGCGTACAGGGTCTCGAACGCCGTCGTATCGCCGCCCGTCCAGGCCAGCATCAATACGTCGTCGCTCGCGTCCGCAGCCGAATTCATCCGCGGCAGGGTACGGGTTGGCGCCGCCGACGGGAAGCCATGGGCCTCCCTCCGGACGGCCCCAGGGTGGGGGGCGATCGCCAGGTGCATGTCCAGACGAACGGCCCAAGGGCCGCGACGGGGTTGGCGGTTCGCGGCCGTCCGCTCAGGCTATCCTGCGCCCTGCGTTGTAGAAACATGAACGATCCAGAGGCCTGTAGCGGTGCAGACAACCGGAAGGCCAGCAGCAGGCGTCCACGCGGGGGCGCCTGGAACCGGCGATGAGCTGGCGGGCGCGCTGTGCGACGGCCTGCCGGCGGGCTCGCGGGTGGCGGTGCGCTGGCTGGACGCGCGCGGCGTGGTCGGCGGCTCGGCCGCGAGCGCGGCGCCGGAATCGGCCGCGATCGCCGAACGCCTGCTCGATGGCCACGGGCCGGAGCCCGAACACCCCGACCGCGTCGCGGCCGCCTGGACCCTGGACGACGGCACTCGTGCGGCGCTGTGCGCGCAACTGGGCGCGCCGTTGGAGCAGTCTGCGCGCGAGCCCTGGCTGGCGCTGGCGCAGCGCCTGGTGGCGGTGCAGCTGGCGGCGGCGCGCGCGCAGGCGCGGGTCGAGTCGCTGGAAAAGTCCGAGCGCCTGCAGCAGGCCTTGTACGAGATCGCCGACCTGGCCGGCTCGGATCTGGACATGGTCGACATGCTGCGCCGCATCCACGGCGTGGTCGGCGGCCTGATGTACGCCGAGAACTGCTACATCGTGCTCTACGACGACGTGCGCGACAGCCTGCGCTTCCTGTACTTCGCCGACCGCATCGATACCTACATCGCCGAGCCCGAGCGCGAGATCCGCGGCGACGAGATGCCCAACAGCCTGACCCTGGCGCTGCTGCGCCACGGCGAGCCGCTGCAGGGGTCCTCGGCCTCGATACGCGAGCAGCTCAACGTCACCCAGGACCTGACCCACGGCCCCGACAGCCAGGACTGGCTGGGCGTGCCGATGCGCCGCGACGACCGCGTCTGCGGCGCGATCGTGGTGCAAAGCTACGACCGCCCGGGCCTGTACGGCGACGAAGAGCGCGCGCTGCTGGCATTCGTGGCCCAGCACATTCTGACCGCGCTGGATCGCTACCGCGCCCGCGAGGAGCTCGAACGCCGGGTCGCCGAGCGCACCCAGGCGCTGCAGCTGAGCAACCGCGATCTGCAGGCCGAGATCATCGAGCGCCAACGCGCCGAGCGCCTGCAGCGCGCCTTGTTCCGGATCGCCGAACTGTCGATCACCTCCGAAACGCTGGAGCGCTTCTACGCCCAGGTCCACGACGTGGTCAGCGAACTGCTGTACGCGCGCAACTTCTACATCGCCCTGATCGCCGACGACGGCGAGCACCTGGAGTTTCCGTACTCGATCGACGAGCGCGACCCGATCCGCGAGAGTCGGCGCCTGGGCGTGGGCCTGACCGAATACGTGATCAAGCGCGGCCAGGCCTTGCTGGCCGACCGCAACCGCATCGCCAGCCTGGCTGCGGCCGGCCTGGTGCGCAGCCTGGGTTCGCAGGCGCACTGCTGGTTGGGCGTGCCGCTGTTCCGCGGCGACCACGTGGTCGGCGTGATCGCGGTGCAGAGCTATTCGCCGGCGATCGCCTTCACCGTGCGCGACCAGGAACTGCTGACCTTCGTCGCCCACCACATCAGCAACGGCCTGGCGCGCAAGCAGACCCAGGACCGCCTGGTCACGGCGCATTCCGAACTCGAGCAGCGCGTGGCCTCGCGCACCCGCGAGCTGGCCCAGGCCAACACCGAGCTGCTGTCGCAGATCGGCGAGCGCCTGCGCGCCGAGCAGCAGCTCACCCATCAGGCCCTGCACGACGCCCTGACCGGCTTGCCCAATCGCGGCCAGCTGCTGGAACGGCTGGAGACCGCGATCGCGCGCGCCCAGCAGGATCCGCGCCGCCAGTTCGCGGTGCTGTTCCTGGACCTGGACCGCTTCAAGCTGGTCAACGACAGCGTCGGCCACTCCGCCGGCGACGAATTGCTGATCGAAGCCGGGCGCCGCATCGTCGCCGCGGTCCGCACCGACGACACGGTCGCGCGCCTGGGCGGCGACGAATACGCGATCCTGGTCGACAACATCGACGGCCTGCGCGTGGCCGAGGAGCTCTCGCACCGGATCCTGCGCGCGCTAGGCGAGCCGTGCTGGGTGGCTGGGCGCGAGGTGTTCCCCTCGGCCAGCCTGGGCATCGCGATGTGGCACCCGCGCTACCGCACCGGCGCCGAGCTGCTGCGCGACGCCGACGCGGCGATGTACCGCGCCAAGTCCGCCGGCCGCGACCGCTGCGCGGTGTTCGACGAGGCCATGCGCGAACAGGCGGTACGCATCCTCGACCTGGAAGCCGACCTGCGTCGCGCCATCAACGGCGACGGCTTCATCGCCTACTACCAGCCGATCGTGCGCCTGAGCGATCACAGCGTGATCGGTCACGAGGCCCTGCTGCGCTGGCGCCACGAGCGCCGCGGCCTGCTGCTGCCCAGCGACTTCATCGGCCTGGGCGAGGACAGCGGTCTGATCGAGGAGGTCGATTGGCTGCTGTACGCGCAAGTGATGCGGCAGCTGGCCGAAGGCGGCGAGGGTTACGTGTCGGTCAACGTCTCGCCGCGGCATTTCCGCGCCTCGGACTTCGCCGACCGCTTGCTGCGCATGATCGACGAGGCCGGCGCCGACCCGCACCGGCTGCGCATCGAGATCACCGAAGGCGCGCTGCTGGACGACGTGCCGCGCGCGCTGCGCATGCTGCGCACCTTGCGCGGCCACGGCGTGCTCGCCCAATTGGACGATTTCGGTACCGGCTTCTCGGCGCTGTCCTACCTGCATCGGTTCCCGATCGAGTGCCTGAAGATCGATCAGAGTTTCGTCGCCGGCCTGGTCGGCGAAACCCGCCCCGAGAGCGTGGCGGTGGTGCGCGCGATCCAGGCGCTGGCCGGCACCTTGGGCATCCACACCATCGGCGAAGGCGTGGAAAACGAAGCCCAGCTCGCGGCATTGCGCGAACTGGGCTGCGCCTACGGCCAAGGCTATCTGTTCGGGCACCCGGCCGAGCGCGCGCAGGCGCCGCTGCGGCAGGCGCTCACTCGCTGACGCTGACCGCGGTGGAGGGCGTGTCGCCAGCGATCTGGCGGCGCGCGCGTTCGATCAACTGCAACAGCTCGCGGCGCTGACCCCAGCGATCGTCCAGCTTGCTCGCGCGCGCGGTCGCCTCGATCTTGTCCCAGCCCCAGCCGTCGGAACGGCTGCCGCCGCGCAAGGCGTCGGCGAACGCGGCCACCGCGGCGGCGAAGCGCATCGACTCGCCGGGCTGGGCATGCAGCTGCGAACGCAGGATCGGGGTTTCGATCAGGCGGCTGGCGTCCTGGCCGGGGCGCTTGTAGCGCAGCTTGAGGTTGGCGATCTCGCCGCTCTTGCCGGCCTGCGCGGCGGGCGCTTCGCGATAGCGCAGCGCGGGCAGGCGCGCGGCGGTGGAGCCGACCGGCGTGAGTTCGTATAGCGCGGTGACCTCGTGACCGGCGCCGATGTCGCCGGCGTCGACCTTGTCGTTGTTGAAATCCTCGTGCTTGAGCACGCGGTTCTCGTAGCCGATCAGACGGTACTCGGACACCAGGGCCGGGTTGAACTCGACCTGGATCTTGACGTCGCGGGCGATGGTCAACATGGTCGAACCCATTTCCTCGACCAGCACCTTGCGCGCTTCCTGCAGGGTGTCGATGTAGGCGTGGTTGCCGTCGCCGACATCGGCGAGTTTTTCCGACAGCGCGTCGTTGTAGTTGCCCTGGCCGAAGCCCAGCGTGGTCAGGGCGATGCCGCTCTTGCGCTGATCGGCGACCAGCGTCTCGAGCGCGCCCTGGCTCACGGTGCCGACATTGAAGTCGCCGTCGGTGGCCAGGATCACCCGGTTCACGCCGTCCTTGACGTAGGCCTGCTTGGCCATGGCATAGGCCAGGCGGATGCCGTCGCCGCCGTTGGTGCTGCCGCCGGCCTGCAGGCGGTCCAGCGCCTCCAGGATTTCGCTCTGGCGATCGCCGGGCGTGGGCGGCAGGACCAGGCCGGCCGAGCCGGCGTAGACCACGATCGAGATGCGGTCCTGCGGGCGCAGCTGTTTGGTCAACAGGCCGAAGGCGCTCTTGAGCAGGGGCAGCTTGTCGGGCTGATCCATCGAGCCGGAGGTGTCGATCAGGAACACCAGGTTGGCCGGCGGCAGGGTGGCCTTGGGCACGTCGTAGCCCTTGATGCCGATCATCAGCAGCTGGCGCTGCGCGTTCCACGGCGCCGGCGCGAGTTCGGTGGTGACCCGGAACGGCGTGTCGCGCGACGTCGGGGCGGGGTGGCCGTAGTCGAAGTAATTGATGAACTCCTCCGCGCGCACCGCGTCGGCGGGCGGACGCACGCCCTGGTTGAGCATGCGGCGCACGTTGCTGTAGCTGCCGGTGTCGACGTCGATCGAGAAGGTGGACAGCGGTTCGTCGGCGGTGCGGCGCACGGGGTTGTCTTCGCGCGCGGCGTATTTTTCGGTGTTGGCGGGTTGAAATTGCGCATCGCCCAAGAAGCCCACGGACGGCGCCGCCATCACCGGCGACGCGGTGCCGATCTGAGCGCGCTTCATGCGGCTGCCACTGACGTTGATGGCCTCCAGCGTGGAAGCCGGTGCCAGCTGCTTGGACTCGGTGACGTAGGCCATTGCCGGAGCCGGCGGAGGCGGCGGCGCGCCTGGCGCGCGGCGCATGGACAGATTGGCTTCCGGCAACTCGACGCTGGCGTTGGCGACCGAGTCGGCGGCCGCCTTGGCGGCGTCCGCGGCCGCCACCGCGCCGGCGGCCTGGTCCCGGATCGCGACCACGTCGGCTGCGGACGGCGCGGTCTGCGCCGTCTGGCGTTCGCTGCGCGCATCGGCCTTGTCGGCGCTGGGCGCGTCGTTGCGGGTGCTGGTGTGACAGGCGCTCAGCGCGAGCGCACTGAGCACGGCGACGAACAGGAGGGAGCTGGGGTAGGGCTGCGGCTTGGCGTTCATGCGGGCGGTTCCCAGGGAGGTCCTGGGTCGAAACGCATGGCTTGGCGAAGCGGGGTTAAAGGCGTCTCGATCGCGTGTGGGGGGCGCTCACCCCAAGCCCCCTCAGCCTTGCCCACCCTTCGTGCGCCGCGCGCGCGAGGGGCCATAGGTAGGGTGTGGTGAGCGCAGCGAACCGCACCATCGCGACGGTGCGGTTGTCACCGCACCCTACGTCGCCTTAAGCCTTCTCCCGCTCGCGGATGAGGGCGCCGTGCGAGGTTGGAGTGGAGTGCTCGCGCCGGCCCTCACCCCAACTCCTTTCAGCCGTGCATACCCTTCGGACATCGCCAGCCGGAGAGGGACTAAAACAGCGTTACGCCACCGGATCCCGAATCACCAACAGCCGCTGCTCGGTCATGTCCTCGATCGCGTAGCGCACGCCCTCGCGGCCCAGGCCCGAATTTTTCACGCCGCCGTAGGGCATGTTGTCGACGCGGAAGCTGGGCACGTCGCCGACGATCACGCCGCCGACCTCCAGGCGGTCCCAGGCGCGCATGGCGTGGTCGAGGCGGTCGGTGAACACGCCGGCCTGCAGGCCGAAGTCGCTGTCGTTGACCTGGGCCAGGGCCTGGTCGAAATCCTCGAACGGGGCCATGAACGCGACCGGGCCGAACACCTCCTGGCGGAACAGCTCACTGTCGCGCGGCACCCGTTCCAGCAGCGTGGCCGGCAGCATGTTGCCGCGGCGTTCGCCGCCGGCGATCAGCTTGGCGCCGCCCTTGCGCGCGGCCGTCACCCAGGATTCGATGCGCTTGGCCGCGGCCTCGTCGATCACCGGGCCGATGAAGGTGCGCTCGTCGCGGGGGTCGCCCATGCGCAGCTTCGACACCGCCGCCTTGAGCTTCTTGCGCAACTGGTCGTAGATCGCCGCGTGCGCGTAGATGCGCTGCACGCTGATGCAGCTCTGGCCGCTCTGGTAATAGGCGCCGAACACCAGTCGCTCGACCACGTGGTCCAACGGCACGCCCGGGTCTTCGTCGATGATGCAGGCCGCGTTGCCGCCCAGCTCCAGGGTCACCTTCTTGCGGCCCGCGCGCGCCTTGAGCTCCCAGCCGATCAATCCGCCGGTAAAGCTGAGCAGGGCGATGCGCTCGTCCTCGGTGAGCGCGCCGGCGTCCTCGTTGGAGCAGCAGATCACCGAGAACGCGCCGCGGGGCAGGTCGGTCTCGGCCAGCACCTCGCCGATGATGAGCGCGCCCACCGGGGTCTTGACCGCGGGCTTGAGCACGAAGGGGCAACCGGCGGCGATCGCCGGCGCGACCTTGTGCGCGACCAGGTTGAGCGGGAAGTTGAACGGGGTGATGAAGCTGCAGGGCCCGACCGGTACGCGCTTGACCATGCCGCGGTAGCCGCGCGTGCGCGGGGAGATCTGCAACTCGATGATCTCGCCGTCCAGGCGCGTGGCCTCGCCAGCGGCGATGCGGAAGGTGTCGATCAGGCGGGTGACTTCGCCGCGCGCGTCCTTGATCGGTTTGCCCGCCTCGATGCACAGGGCCAGCGACAGTTCTTCATGGCGCTCGCTGAAGCGATTGACGCAGTGTTCGAGCACGTCGCGGCGCGCGTCGGGCGGAAACGCGGCCATGGCCTCGCGCGCCTTGTGCGCGGCGACGATGGCCTTGCGCACCACCGAGGCATCGGCGAAGGCGACGCGGGTGGCGACCTTGCCGCTGTACTTGTCCAGCACTTCCAGGTCGGTGTTGGCCGCGACCGGGCGGTTGGCGAGGTAGTAGGGATAGCTGCTCTTGAGTCCGGAGGCGGTCTTGGACTTGGAGGGGGACTTGGCCATGGCGGATTCCGGTTGCGTACGGAGGTGGTGGGCGTCGGCGCTCAGCGCACCGCGGCGCTCAGGCGCGGGATGTCTTCGTTGAGGATACGGTCGTCGTCGGCGTAGTCGATCGGCACTTCGATCAGGTCTACCCCGGGCGCGTCCAGCGCGCGTCGCAGCAGCGGCAGGAACGCGTCGCTGCTGGCGGGACGGTGGCCACGCGCGCCGTAGCTTTCGGCATATTTCACGAAATCCGGGTTGCCCAGGTCCATGCCGAAGCTGGGGTAGCGCTCGTGGGCTTGCTTCCACTTGATCATGCCGTAGGCATCGTCGCGCAGCACCAGCACGGTCAGGTCCAGGCCCAGGCGCACCGCGGTCTCCAGTTCCTGCGAGTTCATCATGAAGCCGCCGTCGCCGCAGACCGCCAGCACGCGCCGGTCCGGATGCACGATGCGCGCCGCCATCGCCGAGGGCAGGCCCGCGCCCATGGTCGCCAGCGCGTTATCCAGCAACAGCGTGTTGGGCCGGCGGCAGCGATAGCCGCGCGCGAACCAGAGTTTGTACAGACCGTTGTCCAGGCACACGATGTCGCGTTCGCCCATCGCGGCGCGCACGTCGGCGACCAGGCGCTGCGCCACCAGCGGATAGCGTGGGTCGGCGTTGCGCTCGTCGATCTGCGCTTCCATCGCGGCGCGCACGCGATCGAAGAAGGCGAAGTCCCAGTGCGGCTGCGGCGCGATCGCCTCCGACAGCTGCCAGACCGCGTTGGCGATGTCGCCCACCACTTCGATCTGCGGGAAGTACACCGCGTCGACTTCGGCGCTGGCGTAGTTGACGTGGATCACCGTGCGCCGGCCCTCGCGCATGAAGAACGGCGGCTTCTCGATCACGTCGTGACCGATGTTGACGATGCAGTCGGCGGCGTCGATCGCGCGGTGCACGAAGTCGTGATCGGACAATGCCGCGTTGCCCAGCCATAACGGGTCGGTTTCGTCGACCACGCCCTTGCCCATCTGGGTGGTGAAGAAGGGGATGCCGAGTTTGGCGATCAGGGCGCGCAGCTGGCGCGCGGTGGTCTTGCGGTTGGCGCCGGCGCCGATCATCAGCAGCGGATGGCGCGCGCGCATGATCGCGGCCGCGGCGTGCGCGATGGCCTTGTCCTCGGCCAGCGGGCGGCGCGAGTACGAAGCGGGGATCAGCCGGGCCTCGGTCGGATCGGCGGCGATGTCCTGCGGCAGCTCCAGGTGGGTGGCCCCGGGGCGCTCCTCCTCGGCGCGGCGGAAGGCCTCGCGCACGCGCGCCGGGATCGCGTCTGCGGACACGATCTGGCGGGTGTACTTGGTCAGAGGGCGCAGGGTGTCGACCACGTCGACGATCTGAAAATGGCCCTGTTTGCTGGTCTTGATCGGCTTCTGGCCGGTGATCATCAGCATCGGCATGGCGCCGAGCTGGGCGTAGGCGGCGGGGGTGACCAGGTTGGTCGCGCCCGGGCCCAGAGTGGACAGGCAGACGCCGGCCTTGCCGGTGAGGCGGCCGTAGGTCGCGGCCATGAAACCGGCGGCCTGCTCGTGACGGGTCAGGACCAGTTTGATCGTGGAGGTGCGCAGCGATTCCAGCAGGTCCAGGTTTTCTTCGCCCGGAATCCCGAACACGTACTCCACGCCTTCGGCTTCGAGCGCGGCGACGAACAGATCGGACGCCTTGGTCATGCGGGACTCCGTGGTGGGCTGCGCCCGAGTCCTGCGATCGTCGCTCAGATCGTGTTAGCGATGGGCGATGGCGGGGCGCCTTGGGCGGAACGGTGCGTCGCGTGGGTAGGGGCGTCGGCCGTTGACGCCATCGTCGGGTGCGAGGTGGCGTTATCGCGGCTTACGCCGCTCCCACAGGCGCAGCGGCGGCGCTGCGGAGGGGCCTTCGCAGGCCCTGAGTTTCTGGTGCCCGCCGCCTGTGGGAGCGGCGTCAGCCGCGATGAATCCCGTTTGCGGCGCAACGCGTATCGAGCCGTGTCTCAGACGGCCGCGCCGTCGTCCCCGCCCTCGACCTTCACCCGCAGCCGCCCGTCCTGGACGCGCGCGCTCAGGCGGTCGCCCGGTGCCGCATCCAACACGCTGCGCACGACCTGGCCGTCCTCGCGCTGCAGGATGGCGTAGCCGCGCGCGACCGTGGCCAGTGGGCTGACCGCTTCCAGCGAGCGTGCCAGACCGCGCAGGTGCAGGCCCTGGTGGGCGAGCCGGCGCGCCATCGCGGCGCGCGGGCGCGACGCGAGCGTGCTCAGACGTTCGCGTAGGGCCGCGATGCGGCGTTGCGGGTGATTGGCGCGCAGCACCGCATCGGCGTGGCGCAGGCGCGCGCGTTCGCGTTCGAGTTGGCGCTGCCAGGCCGCGCTGAGCCGGCGCAGCGCCTCGGCCTGGCGCAGGCGCAGGGCCTGCAGGCGCGCCTGCGGCCGCAGCGCGTTGAGCCGCAGCGCGGCGCGGTCGGCGCGTTGCATGGCCTGGCGCAGGCGCTGCAGTTGCAGGTTGCGCAGGCGCGCGTCGAGCTGGCGCAGGCGGCGCAGCAGTTCGTCGCGGTCAGGCGCGATCAGTTCGGCCGCGACCGAGGGGGTAGGCGCGCGCAGGTCGGCGGCGAAGTCGGACAGGCTGAAGTCGGTCTCGTGGCCGATCGCCGAGACCACCGGCACCTCGCAGGCCGCGATCGCGCGCGCCAGGCGCTCGTCGTTGAAGGCCCACAGGTCTTCAAGCGAACCACCGCCGCGCGCCAGCACCAGCACGTCGTAGCGGCCGGACGCCGCCGCGCGCTGCAGCATGCTCACGATCTGGGCCGCGGCGCCTTCGCCCTGCACCGGCACCGGCAGCACTTCCGCCTGGATCAGCGGGAAGCGCCGCGCGAACACGCTGAGCACATCGCGCACCGCCGCGCCGCTGGGCGAGGTGATCACACCCACGCGCGCCGGGTAGCGCGGCAGCGGGCGCTTGCGTTCGGGGTCGAACAGGCCCTCGGCGCTCAGGCGCGCCTTGAGTTCCTCGAACGCGCGCCGCAGCGCGCCTTCGCCGGCCTCCTCCATGTGGTCCAGCACCAGCTGGTAATCGCCGCGCGCCTCGTACAGGGTCAGACGGCCGCGCGCGAGCACGCGCAGACCCTCGCGCGGGACGAACTTCAGCCAGCTGCTCTTGGGCTTGAACATCGCGCAACGCACCTGCGCGCGCGCGTCCTTGAGGGTCATGTACAGATGCCCGGACGACGGCCGCGACAGATTGCCCAGCTCGCCCTCGACCCAGACCAGCGGGAAGGTGTCCTCCAGCAGATTGCGCGCCAGGGCGTTGAGCTGGCTGGGCGAGAGGACGTGGTCGGGCGCGGCGGCGTTCATGTTCGGGCGGGCGTTACGGCCCGATACCGTACTGCTTTTAGGGCCGGGATTGTGGATTCGGGATTCGGGATTCGTTAAAGCTGGGGCGCCTCTATGCCTTACGAATCCCAAATCCCCAATCCCAAATCCCGGCTTTACAATAGAGGCATGAATTCCGACGCTCCCTTGCCCTGCGCCCATCCCGGTTTCGGGCCCTTGCCGCGTCGCCTGACCCGCAGCGTCCGCATCGGCGCGGTCGAGGTCGGCGGCGGCGCGCCGGTGGTGGTGCAGTCGATGACCAACACCGACACCGCCGACGTCGCCTCCACCACCAAGCAGGTCGCCGAGCTGTGGCGCGCGGGCTCGGAGCTGGTGCGGGTCACGGTCAACACCGTCGAGGCCGCCGCGGCGGTGCCGCGCATCGTCGACAAGCTGGCGATGATGGGCATCGAGGTTCCGATCATCGGCGACTTCCACTACAACGGCCATCAACTGCTCACCGCCGAGCCGGCCTGCGCCGAGGCCCTGGGCAAGTACCGCATCAACCCCGGCAACGTCGGTTTCGGCAAGAAGAAGGACAGCCAGTTCGCGACCCTGATCGAGTTCGCGATCAAGCACGGCAAGCCGGTGCGCATCGGCGCCAACTGGGGCTCGCTGGACCAGGCCCTGGCGGCGACCCTGATGGACGAGAACCACGCCCGCGCCGAACCCTGGGACGCCGGCCGGGTGCTGCGCGAGGCCCTGATCCGCTCGGCCCTGGACTCGGCCCAGCGCGCGGTCGAGATCGGCCTGCCGGCCGACCGCATCGTGCTCAGCGCCAAGGTCAGCGGCGTGCAGGAGCTGATCGCGGTCTACCGCGAGCTCGCCAACCGCGGCGATTTCGCCCTGCACCTGGGGCTGACCGAGGCCGGTATCGGCAGCAAGGGCATCGTCGCTTCCTGCGCCGCGCTCGGCGTGCTGTTGCAGGAAGGCATCGGCGACACCATCCGCATTTCGCTCACGCCCGAACCCGGCCAGGCGCGCAGCAACGAAGTCGTGGTGGCGCAGGAACTGCTGCAAACCATGGGCCTGCGCGCGTTCACGCCGATGGTCACCGCCTGCCCGGGCTGCGGCCGCACCACCAGCACCTTCTTCCAGGAACTCGCGCAGAAGGTGCAGGAGCATGTGCGCGCGAAGATGCCGGAGTGGAAGATCAGCCACCCCGGCGCCGAGAACCTGACCCTGGCGGTGATGGGTTGCGTGGTCAACGGCCCCGGCGAATCGCGTCACGCCAACATCGGCATCTCGCTGCCGGGCACCGGCGAAGCGCCGTCGGCACCGGTGTTCGAGGACGGCGAGAAGACCGTGACCCTGCGCGGCGAACGCATCGCCGACGAGTTCGTCGACCTGATCGACCGTTACGTCGACCGCAACTATGGCGCTCGCGCAGCGGGTGCCTGAGCCGCCGCTCCACGATGCCGCGCTGAAGCAGGAGGCCCGCTTCGGCGTCGCCTTCCTGCGCCGTCACGGCCTGCGCCTGCTGCTGGTGTTCGCCGGCCTGCTGCTGCCGCTGTGGGCCTTCGTCGAGTTGGCCGACGAGATCCACGAGCAGGACATCATTCCGTTCGACGTACCGATCCTGCAATTCGCCCATTCGCTGGCGCGCGAGGGCTACGACCGCTTCTTCGTCGCGATCAGCCAGCTGGGCTATCTCTACGGCGTGGTCCCGTTCGATATCGCGTTCGTGCTGGCGCTGAGCCTGCTGCGGCGTTTCCGCGAGGCCACCTACGCCGCGATCGCGTTGGGCGGCTCGGCCCTGCTCAACATCGCCGCCAAGCAGGCGTTCGCGCGCGACCGGCCGTCGTTGTGGGAATCGATCGCGCCCGAGCACAACTACAGTTTCCCCAGCGGCCACGCCATGGGCTCGGCGACCCTGGCCTGCGTGCTGACCCTGCTGGCCTGGCACACCCGCTGGCGCTGGCCGGTGGCGGTGATCGCGGCCGCCTTCGTCCTGCTGGTCGGCCTGTCGCGGGTCTACCTGGGCGTGCATTACCCCTCCGACATCCTGGCCGGCTGGTCGGTGGCCACGGCCTGGGCGGTGGCGGTGTATCTGCTGGCGTTCCGGGGTGGGGTGGGGCCCTGGCGGGGCACTCCGCGGGCCTAGCCACGGGGTAGCGGGCCGCCAGCGCGTGGTGCCTGGGTCTCGATTCTGATCCCTGGGGCACCTTCCGGGTGCCAGGTCCGTGATTTCAATGTGCCTAATGGGGTAGGGCAATCCGTATCCGTCGCCGTTATGGTTAGGGTCGGCGCTGGGGGAAGGCGCCGGACGGCGCATCGGAGGGGCCTGCGTACGCGCGGCTGTTCCGGCTCCGCATAAGGCAAGACGAGAACTCCCAATTGGGCCTGCCGGGCCCGGCGATCGCGCCGGCCGGTGGGCGAACGCTTTGCGGTCATCGCACTAGGGGACGTTGCAATGTCTATACGATTCAACCGATGGACGATCGGGCTGGCGCTGGGTGCGCTGGCCGCGATCGCCGGCGCCACCGTCATGCTCGGCGGCGGCGTATCCGACGCCGGTGCGCCGATCGGCGGCGCGCCGCCGGCCAGTGCCGGCGCCAATAACAATTTGCCGGAACAACAGGTCCGCAAGTACATCGTGGTCTACCGCGAGGCGCCGCTGGCGACCTACCGAGGCGAGGTCCAGGGTTTGCCGGCGCCTGAGCGCATGGTGGGCCAGCCCGGCGTGCCGCAGATGGCGCGCGCCGCCGCGACCGCGGCCGGCGAAGGCCGCGTCGATGTGCGCAGTTCGCGCGCCCGCGCTTATGTGCGCCACCTCGAAGGCGCGCAGCGCCAGCACGAGGCCGGCATCGCCGCCGCGATCGGTCGTCCGTTGCGGATCGAGCGCCGCATGCAGCATGCACTCAACGCGGTGGTCACCGACCTCAGCGAGGCCGAGGCGCAGCAGGTGCAGCGCCTGTCCGAGGTGCAGTTCGTCGAGGAATACCGCGAGTACGAGCAGGACACCGACGTCGGCCCGACCCTGATCGGCGCGCCGCAGTTGTGGAATTCGCCGACCAGCCCGATAAAGGGCGAGGGCGTGGTGGTCGGCATCATCGATTCGGGCATCAACTTCGGCAGCCCCTCGTTCGCAGCCACCGATGAGCAGGGCTACACCCACGTCAATCCGCTGGGCGCCGGCACCTATCTGGGCACCTGCGCGGCCGGTGGCGTCGATGCGGGTCGCTGCAACGAGAAGCTGATCGGCGGTTACGACTTCGTGTGCGCGGCACCGGGCAACACTTGCGGCGCGCCCAATATCCGCGAGGAACCGGGCTTCGGCGACACCAACAGCCACGGCAGCCATACCGCCGCGACCACGGCGGGCAATTTCCGCACGGTGAACTTCAAGGGCCGCAACAGCCTGATCTCGGGCGTCGCGCCGCACGCCAACATCATCGCCTACGACGTGTGCTACACGAACACGGCGACCGGTCGCGGCCTGTGCCCGAACACCTCGTCGGCCGCCGCGGTCGACCAGGCGGTCGCCGACGGCATCGTCGACGTACTGAACTTCTCGGTCGGCGGCGGCGAAAACCCGTGGAGCGATTCGGTCTCGCTGGCCTTCCTCAACGCGGTCAACGCCGGCATCTACGTAGCGACCTCGGCTGGCAACAGTGGCCCGGGCCCGAACACCATGGGCCATCTCGAGCCCTGGACCGGTTCGACCGCGGCGGCGCAACACGGCCGTCAGGATTTCAATCCGGTCCTGCAGGTCACCGGCCCCGGCGCCGTGCCGGCCGCGCTGAGCGCGATCGTGCTCAACGAAGGCACCGGCGGCGTCGCGTTCACCGCTTCGATTGCGCCGACCACGCCGCTGCGCGTGAGCCCGGGCATCGACACCGTCGACGACGGCTGCG
Source organism: Lysobacter sp. Root604 (assembly GCF_001427505.1). NCBI lineage: Bacteria > Pseudomonadati > Pseudomonadota > Gammaproteobacteria > Lysobacterales > Lysobacteraceae > Lysobacter > Lysobacter sp. Root604. Next base: position 497,554 of record NZ_LMGS01000001.1, read on the forward strand.
CCGCGTATCCGGCCGGTACCTTCGCCGGCGCGATCGCGGTGATCCGCCGCGGTACCTGTTCGTTCACGATCAAGTCGGGCAATGCGGCCGCCGCCGGCGCGGTGGCCGTGGTGATCGCCAACAACGCCGCCGGCGGCCTGATCCCGACCATGACCGGCGCGACCATCCCCGGCTTCGCGATGCTGCAGACCGACGCCAATGCGGTGCGCGATTTCCTGGCCGGTAATCCCGGCACCGCCGGCATCAGCGTGCTGCCGATCCCGAACACGCCCGACGTGCTCGCCGATTTCAGCTCGCGCGGTCCGGCCGGCACTTACGATCTGCTCAAGCCCGACGTCACCGCGCCCGGCGTCAACATCCTGGCGGTGGTCGCCGGCACCGCGATCAGCGGTTCGGAGAACGCGGTCGGCCTGATGAGCGGTACCTCGATGGCGTCGCCGCATCACGCCGGCGCCGCCGGTCTGCTGCGTCAGGCGCGTCCGACCTGGACGGTGCCGGAAGTGAAGTCGGCGCTGGTGATGACCGCCGAGCAGCAGGTGTTCAAGGAGGATTCGATCACGCCGGCGACGCCGTTCGATCGCGGCGGTGGCCGTCTGCGCGTCGACCTCGCCTTGCGTGCCGGTCTGGTACTCAACGAAATCCGCGCCAACTACCTGGCCGCTGATCCGGCCATTGGCGGCGACCTCGCCAACCTCAACCAGCCCAGCCTGGCCAAGGCGCGCTGCGTCGAGCGCTGCGTGTTCACGCGTACCTTCCGCAACACCCAGACGGTGCGCCAGGGTTGGACGGTGAAGCTGACCGGTCTCAGCGGCACGATCACGCCGGCGCTGTTCACCCTCAATCCGGGCGAGAGCAAGGCGGTCAAGGTCACGGTCAACAGCTACCAGCTGCCGGCTGACGGTTCCTGGAACTTCGGCACCCTGGTGCTGACCCCGACCTCGATCGGTACGCTCGACCAGCCGACCCTGCGCCTGCCCGTGGCGGTGTCGGTGCCGCCGCCGGTGATCGCGCTCAACCCGCTGCAGATCGCGGCGACCTTGCCCGTGGGCGGTACCGGTTTCGCCAACTTCCGTATCGACAACCTCGGCGGTTCGCGTCTGGATTACACGATCGACAACACCGGGCAGGGCCTGCGCACCTTGCTGGATGCGCCGCGCGGCGCGGTCAGCAGCGGTTTCCGCGCCACCACGTACACGGATCCGGCGACCGCCGGTTCGGCGGCGCAGTTCAGCGCCGACGACTTCACCGTGACCGAGGCCACGCGCATCGTCACGCTGTACACGGAAGGTTTCGTGTCCAGCGGTCAGCCCTTGGCGACCACCGCGACCAGCCTGACCTGGACCCTGTTCCGCGACAGCGGCGGCAATCCGGAAGGCAATCCGCAAGCGTCGCCGGGCGTGGCCGTGTGGAGCTACACCGCCGCACCGACCGCCGCCGGCGTGACCATCACCGGCGCCAACATCGGCCTCAACCTGACCACCGCCGGCCAGAACGTGGATCTGCTGCCGGGCCGTTACTGGCTGGTGGTGAGTGCGCGTTCGAGCTTCGCCAACCGCTGGGTGTGGTTCGCTTCCAACACGGGCGACACCGTGTTCCGCACCATCACGGTGACCACCGCCGGCGCCGGTGCCTGGACCGCGGCCACCGGTTTCGCGGGCCTGGCCTGGAACGTGGGCGCGTCCAACGCCTGCGGCGCGCCGTGGATCGGTGCACCGGTGAGCGCGATGGGACGCGTGAACCCGGGCGCGGTGGGCAACAACGCCCAAGTGCAGCTCAACGCGGCCGGCCTGAGCGCGGGCACGCACGTGGGCTACATCTGCGTGGCGAGCAACGACCCGGTGAAGCCCAAGGTCGCCGCGCGCGTAACGCTGACGGTCACGCCGTAACGTTGGCTCGCTAACTTCGCCGGGCCCGGCAACGGGCCCGGCGATTTCTCAGATACCGGTACGGGCCGCGTTGCACGGCCCATCCAATCGATTCCTTAGGGGGAACGCAATGAAGCAGATGCACTCCACGCTCCTGTCGTCCGCGCTGTTGCTCGCGCTGGCCCTGCCCGCCACCGCGATGGCGGGCGAACCCTGCCTGCTCGACGACGGCCTGGGCGGCACCACCACCGGCGGCGCGACCGCGGCCGGCGGCGGCGCCACCGCCTGCGGCAGCGGCGCGACCGCCAGCGGCGACGGCAGCACCGCGGTAGGCGCGGCCAGCACCGCCAGCGGCACCGGCAGCACCGCGGTGGGCGCCGACAGCAACGCCGGCGGCGATCAGAGCACCGCGGTGGGCCAGGGCGCGCAGGCCGGTGGTTTTGGCGCCACCGCCTCCGGCAGCGGCAGCAACGCCAGCGGCGAATTCGCCACCGCCACCGGCACCGCCAGCGAAGCCACCGGCCAGTTCAGCAGCGCCAGCGGCGCCGGCGCACGTGCGACCAACGACAACGCCACCGCCACCGGCGCCTTCAGCGAAGCCAGCGGCCTGGGCAGCACCGCGCACGGCTACAACGCCATCGCCAGCGGCGAGCTCAGCAGCGCCAGCGGCAGCGGTTCGGTCGCCTCGGGGGACGCCAGCACGGCCAACGGTGCGGGTTCCACCGCCAGCGGCAAGGGCAGCACCGCGACCGGCGCGCACAGCGTCGCCAGCGCCGACGGCGCCACCGCCAACGGCGGCTGGGTCGACAAGGACGGCGACGGCGTGGTCGATCCGGACGAAGTGACCACCGCCAGCGGCCTGGAATCCAGCGCCTACGGCGGCGGCGCGCAGGCCACCGCGGACCAGTCCAGCGCCTTCGGCGGCCGCAGCGTCGCCAGCGGCATCGGCAGCAGCGCGTTCGGTTACGGCGCGCAGGCGACCGTGCAGAACGCGACCGCGATCGGTCAGGGCAGCAACGCCAGCGCCACCAACAGCGTCGCCCTGGGCGCGGGCTCCAACGCCAACCGCGCCAACACGGTGTCGGTGGGCGATACCGGCAACGAACGCCAGATCACCAACGTCGCCGCCGGCACCCAGGGCACCGACGCGGTCAATCTGACCCAGTTGCAGGACGGCAACGCCGCCACCTTGAACGCGGCCAACACCTACACCGACACCGTCGCGGCCAACACCTTGAATGCCGCCAACACCTATACCGACACGGTGGCGGCCACCACGCTCAATAGCGCCAATACCTACACCGACACGGTCGCGGCGGGCACTTTGGCCAGCGCCAACAACTACACAGACTCGCGCGTGACCAGCAACAACGCGGTGGTGCTGAACCAGGCCAACGCACACGCCGACGCAGGCGACGCGGCCACGCTCAACGCCGCCAACACGCACGCCGACGCCGGCGACGTGGCTACGCTGCGCACCGCCAACACCTACACCGACACCCGCTTCGCCCAGGCGATCGCGGCGCCGATGGTGGCGATCGACGACCTGCGCAGCGACATGCAGTGGGGCTTCGACCGCACCGATCGTCGCATCGATCGCGCCGGCGCGATGACCGCGGCGATGGTGCAGATGGCGACCTCCGCCGCGGGCATCCACACCAAGAACCGCGTCGCGGTCGGTGCGGGCTTCCAGAACGGCGAGCAGGCCCTGTCGATCGGTTATCAGCGCGCGATCAACGAACGCGCCACGGTGACCTTCGGCGGCGCTTTCAGCAGCTCGGAGAGCTCGGCGGGCGTGGGTGTGGGTTTCGGTTGGTAAGGCTTCCCTGGGAATGTGCGACACATTGACGGCGCCTCCGGGCGCCGTTTTTTTTGGCGAGGCGGGTCGTCGCGCAGCGGCGTGTCGAGCTGGTCTTGCTGTCGCACGGTATACGACGCGGCCGCGGGCGCGCCCAGGCGAGGTCGGCTTGGGGCGCGTGTTGCACCGCGACTTGACGACGCAGCACCCGCGCCACAGTGTTTGCGCGCCGGCGAAGGACTTGGCCGGGATTTGGCGCGACGCGCCAATACAGGGGAAAGGACATGGCCGACAACAGCAATGCGCGCGCCTGGTTCGGCGCGCCGATCGTGATCATCCTGCTTTCGCTCTACGTCTACATCTTCTTCCGCTACGGAGTGACGGCGAACTGCGAAACCGACGAGCCCAACTGCGGTTTCACGCCTGCGATGTCGCAAGCCTTCTCCTGGATCGCAGGGCTGGTATCGGCATTGGTCATCGCGCAGCTCGCCATCGCCGAGCCGGGCGACGTGCCCTCCTTGCTGGGCGTGCGTTCGCAAACGCCAGGCAGCTGGCAGTCCATCATGCAGTCGTCGATTTCGATCGTCTGCATGCTGGTGTGGACCTCGGTGGGCCTGTACGCCTTCATCCTGGGGCTGGACCGCAATCCGACCCTGCCTAAGGAACTGGTGGCGTACGGCCAGTCCTGGATCGGCCTGGCGATCTCGGCCGGTTACGCCTATCTGGGGATATCCAAGGTCAAGTGAACCTGTCTCGCAGGATGCGCTGATAGCCGCATCGCTGCGTGCTGGGCTGCTCGCGTGGGGCGATGCGGTGCGCCTTCGGCTTACCGCATCCTACGAGTGTCGTCGCGTGTGGAGCATCGCGCGCCGCGACGCTATCGATACGCGCGTTCGCGTTCGGTCTGCAGGCGCTGGCGCAGGTACTCGTCGCGGGTCAGGCCGCCCGGGATCTTGCTCAGCGCCGCCACTTCGGCGACCACCTGGGCCTCGCGCTGCTTGTAGGACTGGAAGCGCGGGTCGTTGCGTTGCTGGGCCAGCCACTGCGCGTTGCGCTGGTCGGCGATGGCGCGGTAGCGCGTCGCCATGGCTTCGACCTGACGCATCTGCTCGGCCTGGTCGGGCACGGTGGCCTGGATCAGGGCCACGCGCAGCAGCATGGTTTCGCCGGCCGACAGTTCGCCGGCGCGCTCGTATGCGTCGACGTCTTGTTCCAGCGCCTGGGCCTGGCGCATGCGTTCGGCCGCGCTTAGTGCGGCGGCGTCGCGGAAGTAGCGCTGCGCCTGGTCGCGAAAGTGTTGCCGATCGCGGTAGGCACGCGCTTGCGGCGTGGCCAGCAGCGCGGCTTGCCTGGCGTCGGTCGGGCTGGCCTGCGCGCCCGCGACGGCGGCGACGCTCGCGCGCGCCTCGCGCGAGCGCGCCACCAGCACCGCCGCGGCCAGGGCCGCGACGGCGAGGGCGATCAACAACAGCTTGGTGCGGCTCATACGCGCGGCCGCGCCTTAGCCCAGCAGCTGGTCGACCAGCCAGTACAGCAGGTTGAACGGCTTGGCGCGGTCGGCCTGGTCGTTGGCTTCGCTGGCGTCGACGACCTTGCCGTTGCCGTCGAGCACGCTGTCGATGAACTGCTTCAGCTGCAGGTTCTGCGCCTGCACGTCGCCGTTCTTGAAATCGACGATGGTGGTGCAATGGCTTTCGTTGAGCGCGCGGTACTGCGGGAAATAGCCGCCGAAGTTGTCCAAGGTGTTGAGGCGCGCGGACAGGCGCTGGGTGTCGGTGCCCCACTTGGCGTGGATCAGCGCTTCCTTGGCGGCCTGGTTCGGCGCGGCCTGGATATCGGCGTGGAAACGCTCGTAGGAATACGAGGAGTAGTTGAGGTCCTGCCAGAAATGGGTGGCGCCCAGGCGATCGCCGCCGTGCTTGTTGGCGAGCGCGGGATACAGCGATCCCAGTTCGTTGAGATCCAACTGCGGCAGGCCGCTGGCGAGGTAGGCGAGCGGGCCGTTGGGCGCGTCCAGGCCCCAGGCGCCGCGGATGTGCGCCATCAGCGGTTGCGAGGGATATTGCGCGGGATCGCCGTTGCGCGGGGTCGGGAAGATCGGGCCGGAATCGTCGATCAGGAAGCTGCGTGTGGGCGCGAGGTCGCGACGCAGCGGGTCGTAGTTGATCAGGCTGCCCGCGCCGCCGGCGCTGCAGCCGGTGCTGAGCATCTGGCCCGGACGCGGCAGGTTGTCCTTCAACCAGGCCACCACCGCGCGCGAGTTGCGCAGGCCGTTGTGGTGCCACACCAGCGGCGGGGCCTGATTGCTGGGATCGTTGTAGACCGCGACCTTGTCGCCGCCGTAGATGTCGCCCGTGCAATAGGGCACGTAGACCATGTTCCAGTTCTGGGTCTTGACCGCATCGAAGGGGCTGACGCGGGTCACGAACGGGCTCACCAGGCTGGCGCCGGGATTGAGCAAGCTCATGTAGTCGTCGGGAATGCCGTTGGGATTGCGCGCGCCGCGGATGCCGCTTTGGCCCGAGCAACTGGCGTAGTCCCAGCACGCGCCGCCGCCTTCCATGTAGATGATGGTGTTGGTGGTGTTGGGCACTCGGTTGACGAAGATCTTGTACGGCGAGCCGTCGCCGCAGACCGCGCCGGTCTCGGCCGGCAGTTGCACGGTCTGCCATTGGTAGTAGGCGCCGGGGCTGAAGCCGTCGGCCTTGGCCGCATCCTTGCTCAGCAGCGGGTACTGGCCCTGGCGCTGGGCCGGCTGCACCGGGTTGTTGGCGCGCGGCGGCGAGACCAGGTTGCCCAGGGTCTGGAAGAAACCGTAGTCGCCTTCTTCGGCCAACAGCGGCGGGCTGGCCAGCGCGATCGCGCCTCCCAGCAGGACGACGGCGACGGAACGGGTATTGGCCATGGCCTAGCTCTCCTTTGCGTGCGATGTGTGCGGGCGGTGCCCGCGCGACGCGACGTGTTCTCGGTCCCCCCGGTCCGATGCCGTCGCGGCAGCCCCCTGTCCATACTGCTGCGTCTGGATATCGCCGCGAGCGCGGCACCGTCAATGCGTATCGCGCGCACACGGCCGATTGGCCGCAAACGCAGCCCTGCGTGTCCGTTTATGCCCGGAATCCGGTCACGGAACCGGGGCATGGGCGGCTGCGATTCTTGCGCCGCAGCATGGCGCTGCGGCGATGCGGGGCCTATTCGCCCGGTGCCGCCGCTTCGCTGGCCGCGTTGGAGGCCGCGCGCCGCGCCAGCACCGCCTCGCGGTGGGCGATGTAGGCGTTGGAGGCCAGGATGATACTGGCGCCGATCACGGTCCAGCGGTCGATGGATTCGCCGAACCACAGCCAGCCGGCCACCGCGACCAGCGGCAGCTGCATGAAGCTGATCGGGGTCAGCGCCGAGACCTCGCCGAGTTTGAGTGCGTGCGTCCACAGCACCTGACCGCCGGTGCCGAGCACGCCGGCGGCGACCACCCACACCCACATCACGCCCTGCGGCCATTCCCACACGAACAACGCGGGCAGCAGCGACATCGGCACCCAGAACAGATAGGTGTACAGCACGATCGTGTTGGCCGAATCGACCCGCGACAGCTGCTTGATCTGGATCGCGACCACGCCGCTGAGCACCGCCGCCAGCAGGGCGATCAGGGTGCCGGCGGTGAAGTCGGCCGAACCCGGGCGCACGATCACCAGCACGCCGACGAAGCCCAGCGCGACCGCGGCCCAGCGCCGCGCGCGCACCTGTTCGCCCAGGAACAGCACCGCGGCGATGGTCACGAACAACGGGGTGGAATACGACAGCGAAATCGCCTGCGCCAGCGGCAGGTGGCCGATCGCCCAGAACCCGGCCAGCATCGAGCAGATGCCGATCGCGCAACGCACGAAATAGCGCGGCAGCTGCTGGGTGCGCAGGGCGGCGCGGTTGGCGCCGGCCAGCAGCGGCAGCACCGCGAGCAGGCCGAAGAAGTTGCGGAAGAACGCGATCTCGAAGGTGTGCAGCTCGGCCGAGGCGATCCGGATCACGATCGCCATCGCGCCGAAGCACAGCGTGCTGGCCAGCATGTAGGCCGCCGCGCGCATCGGTTGCGACAGCGGGGCGCTCACCAGCGTGCGCCGATCAGGCGCGGCTCGGGTTCGATCGCGACGCCGAAGCGGGCCCGCACCGAGTCGGCGATGCGGCGCGCCAGATCCAGCAGCTGCGCGCCGCTGGCCTGGCCGTGGTTGACCAACACCAGCGCGTGCGAGGCGGCCACGCCGGCGTCGCCGTCGCGGTAGCCCTTCCAGCCGCAGGCGTCGATCAGCCAGCCCGCCGACAGCTTGCGGCTGTCCTCGTCGGCGCCGCGGAACACCGGCAGCGCGGCGTGTTCGGCCAGCAGCGCCTCGGCCTGCGCGCGCGGCACGATCGGATTCTTGAAGAAGCTGCCGGCGTTGCCGAGCACGGCCGGGTCGGGCAGCTTGCGGCGCCGGATCGCGATCACCGCCTCGGCGACCGTGCGCGGCGTTGGTGCGTCCACGCCCATCGCCGCCAGTTCCTCGCCCAAGCCGGCGTAGTCCAGCTTGAGCGCGGGCGTGCGCGGCAGCGCGAACTCGACCGCGGTCACCAGGTAACGGTCGGGCGCGTGCTTGAACAGGCTGTCGCGATAGGCGAAGCGGCAGGCGGCGGCGTCGAAGCGGTGCAGGGTGGCGGTGGCCGGTTCATAGGCTTCGACCGCGTACACGAAGTCGCGCACCTCCACGCCGTAGGCGCCGATGTTCTGGATCGGCGCGGCGCCGACCGTGCCCGGGATCAGGGCCAGGTTCTCGAGGCCGGCGTAGCCGGCTTCCAGTGTGCGCATCACGAAGCCGTGCCAGGGCACGCCGGCGTCGGCGCGCAGGATCGCGCCGTCGCCCGTGGGCGCCTCGCCCAGCACCTGCACGCGCTCGCCGGTCAGGGCCAGCACCGGGCCGGCGGGATCGCCGGCGAACAACAGATTGCTGCCGCCGCCCAGGATCAGGGCGATGCCGCCCTGCAGTTCGGGCAGGCGCAGGACCTCGTCCAGGCGCGCGGCGTCGGCGACTTCGGCCAGCACCGGCGCGGTCGCGGCCACGCCGAAGGTGTTGCGTCGGGTCAGCGCGGCCTCGCGCAGGAGGCGGACGGCGTCGCTCATGCCGGCGGGACGTTGCCGCGGCTCGGGGCTTCCTTGCGGCGACGCATCGCTTCCACGCATTCGTTGACCAGCGCCGGCCCGCGATAGACCAGGCCGGTGTAGCACTGCACCAGGGCCGCGCCCGCGGCCATCTTGGTTACCGCGTCGGCGCCGGACAGGATGCCGCCCACGCCGATCATCGGGATCGATTCGGGCAGGCGCGTGCGCAGCATGCGCAGCACGGTGGTCGACTGGCCCATCAGCGGGCGTCCGGACAGGCCACCCACCTCGGTCGCGCGCGGCGAGCCTTCGACGGCGATGCGCGAGACGGTGGTGTTGGTGGCGATCACGCCGTCGACCTGCAATTCGCTGAGCACGCGCGCGGCGGCCTCGATGTCGTGATCGGACAGGTCGGGCGCGATCTTGACCAACATCGGCACGCGCTTGCCGTGCAGGCCGGCATATTTCTCCTGCGCCTCGCGCAGGGTGCCGATCAGGCGGCGCAGGGATTGCTCTTCCTGCAGCTCGCGCAGGCCGGCGGTGTTGGGCGAGGAGATGTTGACCGTGATGTAGTCGGCCAGCGGATACACCCGCTCCAGACACAGCAGGTAATCGTCCTCGGCCGACTCGTTCGGGGTGTCCTTGTTCTTGCCGATGTTGATGCCGAGCAGGCCGTGGCGGCGCTGGGCGCGCTCGACGTTGCGGACCAGGGCATCGACGCCCTCGTTGTTGAAGCCCAGCCGGTTGATCACCGCCTCGTGCTCGGGCAGGCGGAACATGCGCGGCTTGGGATTGCCTTCCTGCGGCCGCGGCGTGACCGTGCCGACCTCGACGAAGCCGAAACCCAGCGCGAGCAGGGCGTCGATATGCGCGCCGTTCTTGTCCAGGCCGGCGGCCAGGCCGACCGGATTGGGGAAGGTCAGGCCGAAGGCCTTGGTCGGAAACGGCTTGGGCCGTGTGGTCAGCAGCGGGTTGAGGCCGGTGCGATAAGCCGTTTCCAGCGCCGTGAGGCCAAGGCCATGCGCTCGTTCGGCATCCAGTCCGAAGAGAAAGGGGCGGGCGAGGCTGTACACGGGATCGCAGGCGTCCGCTGTAGAACGAATACGCATTATCGCCTATGCGGCGCTCATCAGGCGAGCGCGGATCGTCCGCGGGGGCGCCGGACGCGTCCCGCCGCGGCCTATCCCACTACGCCGCAGCAGAGGAAAAACACCACGAAACCAGCGCTGGAAACAGGGTCAGCAGCACCGGATAGCCCCGCCACAGGGCGGCCGCGGCCAGGCCGCCGCCAGCCGGCTCCTCGCGGCGACGGATCGCCGCGCGCGCCTTATGCCCGCAGATCACCGCCAGCAGGGCGACGAACTGCGCGGGCAGCACGCGACCCAGGTGTTCGTGGAGCTGGGCGGTGGCGAGCCAGGTCCAGACCGCCAGGGCCCAGGCCAGGGCCGCCAGGGCCTGGCCGATCAGCGGCCAGGCGCCGACGTCTTCGAGTTCGGGACGGTTCACGGCGCGGTCCCGGTACCGACCCACGACAGCGGCCGCGTTGCGACAGCTCGCTCAGCCGGCGACCCGGCCGCTGCGCAGGGCCCGCGCCCAATCCGCGCGTCCGTTGCGCAGCGCCAGCGCGGCCGCGGCTTCGTGGTCGTAATCCACCGCGATGAGCTCCGCCTGCCAACGCCCGCTGGCGTCGTCGACGATGGCGTAGCGGGCGCGCGGGTCGCCGACCTCCATGTCGTGCGGGCTGGGGTGTTCGCTGTGATAGGCCTGCAAACCGACGCTGCCGGGATTCAAAAGCAGGCGGCCGTCGTCGAGGCGGGTGGCGCGCGGGATGTGGGTGTGGCCGCACAGGATCAGCGCGTGCTGGATGTCGCCCGCGCGCTGCCGCGCCTCGTCCTGGTTCGCCGCGCGCGGACCGCCGTCGTCCAGATGTTCGAGGAAGTATTCGAGATCGTCGCGCGGCGTGCCGTGGCAGAGGTAGACGGACTCGCTCAGGGCCAGCGTCGCCGGCAGCGAGGCGATCCAGGCCAGTTGGTCCTCGCGTAAGACGTCGCGCGCGTACGCGTCGGACTCGCCCATGCGCGCGCGCGGCGTGTCCAGCAGCTGGCGTTCGTGGTTGCCGCGGATGGTGGGCAGGTCCAGGCCGATCAGCAGATCGGCGGTGGCCACCGGTTGCAGCGGGCCGGACAGGATGTCGCCGAGATTGACGGTGAGATCGCAGGCGCGCGCGCGGATGTCGGACAGGACCGCGCTGAGCGCATCCAGATTGCCGTGGATATCGGAGACGACGGCGATACGCATCGCGTGCTCCCGCAGCGGGCCCGCCTGGGCAGGCCCGCTTGTTTACGGTTGCGACCTCAGAGGTCGAACTTGATGCCCTGGGCCAGCGGCAACGCGTCGGAGTAGTTGATGGTGTTGGTCTGGCGGCGCATGTAGGCGCGCCACGCATCCGAACCCGACTCGCGACCGCCGCCGGTTTCCTTCTCGCCGCCGAACGCGCCGCCGATCTCGGCGCCGGAGGTGCCGATGTTGACGTTGGCGATGCCGCAATCCGAACCGGCCGCCGACAGGAAGGCCTCGGCCGCCTTGAGGTTGGCGGTGAAGATCGACGAGGACAGGCCCTGCGGCACGTCGTTCTGCAGCGCGATGGCTTCATCGAGCGTCTTGAACTTCATCACGTACAGGATCGGCGCGAAGGTTTCGGTCTGCACGACTTCGGCGTCGTTGGTCAGGCCGGTGACGATGGTCGGCAGCACGAAGTTGCCGGGGCGCTCGATCGCCGCGCCGCCGGTGGCGACGGTGCCGCCGCTGGCCTTGGCCTTCTCGACCGCGTCCAGATACGCCTGCACGGCATCGCGGCTGTTGAGCGGGCCCATCAGGTTGGTCGGGTCGGTCGGGTCGCCGATCTTCTTCTCGACCTGCTTGAACGCCGCGACCAGCTTGGCCAGCACGTCGTCGTGGATGGACTCGTGCACGAACAAGCGACGCGTGGTGGTGCAGCGCTGGCCGGCGGTGCCGACCGCGCCGAACGCGATCGCCGGGATCGCCAGCTTCAGGTCGGCGCTGGCGTCGACGATGATGGCGTTATTGCCGCCCAGTTCCAGCAGCGAACGGCCCATGCGGCGCGCGACGCGCTCGCCGACGTGGCGGCCGACCTTGGTCGAACCGGTGAAGCTGATCAGGCCGATGCGCTTGTCGTCGACGAAGTTCGACGCCAGCTCGGTGCCGGCGTCGTTGAACAGGAAGAAGATGTCCGGGAAGCCGCCGGCGCGTAGCGCTTCGTTGCAGATCTTCATCGAGGCCACCGCCGACAGCGGGGTCTTGGGCGAGGGCTTCCAGATCGTGATGTCGCCGCAGATCGCCGCGATGAACGAATTCCAGGCCCACACCGCGACCGGGAAGTTGAAGGCCGAGATCACGCCGACGATGCCCAGCGGATGCCACTGCTCGTACATGCGGTGACCGGGACGCTCGGAGTGCATGGTCAGGCCGTACAACTGGCGCGACAGACCGACGGCGAAGTCGCCGATGTCGATCATTTCCTGCACTTCGCCGTCGCCTTCCGGCTTGGACTTGCCCATCTCCAGCGCGACCAGCGAACCCAGCGCGTCCTTATGCTTGCGCAGCGCGTCGGCGCACAGGCGGATGGCTTCGCCGCGGCGCGGGGCCGGAGTGGTCCGCCACACCGCGAACGCGGCCTGGGCGCGCTCGACGATGGTGTCGTAGTCGCTCTGCGAGGACGCCTGCACGCGCGCCAGCACTTCGCCGTCGGTGGGGTTGATCGATTCCAGCACGCCCGCGTCGCGCGTCGCGGCCCATTCGCCGTGGCCGAGATAGGTGCCGGACTCCAGGTCTTTCAGGCCTAGGGCGGTCAAAACTGCGTGCGTCATCGAAAAAACTCCGGAGTCAAAAGCATTGAAAAATCCGCACATGGATGTGCGGGATTGCGTACATGGATGTGCGATCCATTTGGCGACCCCGACACGATTCGAACGTGTGACCTTCCCCTTAGGAGGGGGATGCTCTATCCAGCTGAGCTACGGGGCCGTGCAATGAAATCAATCGCTTGCGTGGCTTGGCGCCCCGTGTGGCAGACCGGGTGAGGCGACTAAAGCCGGCGAATCAATCCGCCAATTGTACTCGGCCCAGCGCGAGCGCCGCCATGTTCGCCGCGCCGTCTTGGCGGGGCGGCGCCTCACCGAACGCTCACATTCGCCTCGAACCGCCCGATTACTCTGGCCATGACCGTTGCGCCGTACGCGGCGTCGAACGAGCTTCCGCCTGCGCCACGGTCGCGTCATCGCGGTATTTCCGACATGGATAAAGGAGCTTCACGCATGCGTATCGATCCCAACTGCAATCGATGGATGTTCCAGGGCGGCGTCGCGGCCGCTCTGGCCCTGGCCGCCACGGGCGCTTGCGCCCAGTCCGACGCCCAGGTCTACGAAGCGGCGATCGCCGAAGCCGCGCGGCTGTGCCCGGGGCATTCCAAGGAACGCACCACGCCCGGCGTGCGCGCGGTTCCGGTGGGCGCATTGCGGGTGCTGGCCCAGCGCAGCTACATCCTGTGCCCGGATCGCCGCCTGGACGCCGCCACTCCCGCGGTCTGGTACGGCGCGGCCGGCGTGTTCGCCTGGAACCCCGACGCCAAGGGCGCGGCCAAGCTGATCGCGGCCAAGGTCGATGCGATGACGCGCAAGGAGGAGTTCCCAGCGCAAACCCTGGTCTGGAAAGCCGACGGCAGCCCGGTCACCGGCGCGGCCGTGCCCATGTTCGAGCGCCGTCCGCTGCCGGCGGGCGCATCCTACTGATGCCGACCGGGGCCGCCGCTGCGGCCCGACAGGCGTCGATCGGCCCCCGGCCGATCCGATGACGCCGCGGCGCGCACGCCTGCGCGCGCCGCCCCGGGGCCCGTCCGGCCCCGATCCTGCCCGCTGAGCGCCTCGTCGCCGGCTCCGTCCCTGGGGGGGCGTGGCCGCTCATCCCTGTGACTACCGTTGATGACCTTAATTGTGCCGTTAAGCGGGAGTCAGGACACACGGGCGATCGAGGTCGTCCGGGGGGAATCAGGGAGATGTAGCACCGACGCCGCGCCCACGGCAGCGCAGCGTGGCTAGCGTGGACGCGCTGAATTCCAGGGGTTTGGCGTGTTCGCGTCGGTTGGGGAGCGGGCGTTGCGACGCCCGGCGTCGCCGCGGCGACGCCCCCGCGCCGAGGGGGCGGCCCTGCCGCCCGACCGGCCCGGTCCAGCCGGCTACCCGATCCCGGGGATTGCCCCCTAAGCGACGACATGCAATCTTTGCGCGGGGAAATTGTGCGCACTGTCACACACTAAAGTGTGCCGTGAGTACACACATTTTGCGGACGCGTCGATGCGATCCGTACTAGGGGGCGGTAATGAATCGTTGTGCAGGCAAGGCGTTAAACGCCGGTGTGCCGGTGTCCGCTTGCGCTGATCCGCTGACGCGGATGGCGCGCAAATCCATGGCGTTTTTGGGGGCGGTGCTGCTGACGGGCCTGGCCCTGATCGGCCCGGCGCGGGCGCAAAGCTGTGCGGTCGGGGAGACCCCGGCGGCGTTCGGCTTCACCGGCGGCGAGCAAACCCTCGCGGTGCCGGCCGGCGTGCATTCGCTGACCGTCTACCTCAGTGGCGCCCAGGGCGGCGCCGGTCGCAGCGGCGCCGGCAGCATCGGCGGCAGCCCGAATTCTCCGGGCGGCACCGGCGGTCTGGGCGGACGCGTGCGCGGCACCCTGGCGGTCACGCCGGGCGTGATCTTGTCGATCTGGGTCGGCGGACAGGCCTCGCAGGCGGTCAATCCCGGCGGCCTCGGCCAAGGCGTGGACGGCATCGGCGGCGGCGCCACCGATCTGCGCGTGGGCGGCAACGGCGTCGGCAACCGCGTCGGCATCGCCGGCGGCGGCGGTGGCGGCGGCAATGCGGGCTGGAGCACGTCCAACGTGATCGCCGGCGGCGCCGGCGGCGTGGGCGGCGGCGGTGTCGGCGGCGCGGGCGCGGACGTGCCCGGCGGTCCCGGTCCGTTCGGCGGCGGCGGCGGTTCGGTCGGCACCGGCGGTGCGGCCGGCGGCGGCTGCGGCGGCTTCCCGGCGACCGCGGGCGACGCGGCCAACGGCAACGGCGGCGATTCCTTCAATTTCTCCGGTTCCTTCACCGGCGCCGGCTACGGCGGCGGCGGTGGCGGCGGCGCCACGATCGGTGCGGGCGGCGGCGGTGCCGGCGTCGGCACCACCGGCTGCCAGCAGAACTGGAACGGCGGCGGCGGCGGCGGCGCGGGCGGCAGCTCGGGCGCGACCGGCCTGACCGCGGTCACCATCAACAACGGCGTGCAGGCCGGCAACGGCGCGGCGCTGATCTGTTTCGCGCCGACCCAGTTCGCGGTCGGCGGCCCGGCCAGCGGCCAGACCGGCGCGGTCACCCTGCAGCTCAGCGCGACCAATCCGGTCAGCACGCAGCAGGTGGTGGTGGCGCAGGCCGCCAACAGCTATGTCTTCCCGACCCGTTTGCCGAGCGGCGCGAACTGGACCATCAGCGTGCTTTCGCCTCCGGCGGGGCAGTTGTGCAGCGTTACCCCGAGCAGCGGCAACGCGATCGCCGCCGACGTGACCAGCGCAGCGTTGGTCTGCACCACGGTGACCACGACGGTCGCGCCGGCGACCTTGCCCAATCCGGTCTACAACGTCGCGTACTCGCAAACCATCACCGCCAGCAGCGCCAACGGCGGCACCGCGCCGTACACGTTCTCGTTGAGCGCCGGGGCCTTGCCCACGGGGCTGAGCCTGAGCGCGGCGGGCGCGTTGTCCGGTACGCCCACCGCTACCGGCACCTACAACTTCACGGTCCAGGCCACGTCCAGCAACGGTTTCAGCGGCACCCGCGCGTACAGCCTGACGGTAGCCACGGTCGCGCAGGCGATCACCGCGTTCGTCGCCAACCCCGCCGCGCCGACGTATACGCCGGGCGGCACCTTCACGGTTTCGGCCAGCGGCGGCGCGTCCGGCAATCCGGTGGTATTCGCCAGCACCACGCCGGCGGTGTGCACCTTGGCCGGCAGCACGGTGACGATGCAGAGCGCGGGCAGCTGCGCGCTGACCGCCAACCAGGCCGGCAACGCCAACTACAGCGCGGCGCCGCAGGCTACTTTGAACGTCAACATCGCGGCCGCGACGCAGACGATCACCGGCTTCGCCGCCAACCCGGCGTCGCCGGTGTACGCCTCCGGCGGCACCTTCACGCTCTCGGCCAGCGGCGGCGCGTCCGGCAATCCGGTCGTGTTCGCCAGCACCACGCCGGCGGTGTGCACCGTCGCGGGCAGCATGGTGACGATGCAGAGCGCGGGCAACTGCGCGCTGACCGCCGACCAGGCCGGCAACGTCAACTACAGCGCCGCGCCGCAAGTGGCTTTGAACGTGAACATCTCGGCTGCGACGCAGACGATCACCGGCTTCGCCGCCAACCCGGCCGCGCCGACGTATGCGCCGGGCGGCACGTTCACGGTCTCCGCCAGCGGCGGCGCCTCGACCAGCCCGGTGGTGTTCGCCAGCACCACGCCAGCGGTGTGCACGGTCAGCGGCAGCACGGTCAGCATGCTCGGCGGCGGTACCTGCTCGCTCACCGCCAATCAGGCCGGCGACGCCAACTACAGCGCCGCGCCGCAGGTCGGTTTGAACGTGACGATCGCCGCGGCGACCCAGGCCATCACCGGTTTCGCCGCCAATCCGGCCGCGCCGGTGTACGCGCCCAACGGCACGTTCGCGCTCTCCGCCAACGGCGGCGGCTCGGGCAACCCGGTGGTGTTCGCCAGCACCACGCCGGCGGTCTGCACCGTCGCCGGCGGCACCGCGACGATGGTGTCCGCGGGCACCTGTTCGCTCACCGCCGACCAGGCCGGCAACGCCAGCTATAGCGCGGCGCCGCAGGTCAGCTTGAACGTGACGATCGCGGCGGCCCCGCAGACGATCAGCAACTTCACCGCCAACCCGGCCGCGCCGACCTACGCGCCCAACGGCACTTTCTCGGTCTCCGCCAGCGGCGGCGCCTCGGGCAATCCGGTGGTGTTCGCCAGCACCACGCCGGCGGTGTGCAGCGTCGCCGGCAGCGTGGTGACCATGTTGGCCGCGGGCAACTGCGTGCTGACCGCCAATCAGGCCGGCAATACGAGCTACACCGCCGCCGCGCAGGTCACGCGCACCGTCACCATCGGCGCCGCGACGCCGGTGCTGAGCTGGATCGGCAACGTGGTCAAGACCGTGGGCGAGCCCGCGTTCGATCTGCCCAATCCGACCAGCAGCAACCCCAGCGGCGCCTTCACCTTCACCAGCAGCAACACCGCGGTGGCGACGGTGAGCGGACGCCGGGTCACCATCGTCGGTCCCGGCACGGCCACCCTGGTCGCGACCCAGGCGGCGACGGCGAACTATGTGCAGGCCTCGGTCAGCACCGGTCTGTCGGTCACCGCGCGTCCCGACCCGACCCGCGATCCGGGCGTGGTCGGTCTGCTGCAGGCCCAGGTCGATACCAGCGTGCGCTTCGCGATGGCGCAGCAGTCCAACATCCGCGATCGCCTGCGTCAGCTGCGCCACGGCAGCGGCAACCGTTCCAGCAACGGCTTGAGCTTGAACGTGGCCAGCGGCCGCAATAACAGCCTGACCTTGCCGGCCGCGCAGCTGGTGTCCGACGATGCGCTGCGCCTGCCGCCGGGTTGGGGCGTGTGGACCGCGGGTACCGTGACCGCCGGCGACCGCGAGGGCCGCAGCGGCAGCGAGGGTTACAACTTCCGCAGCGACGGCATCACGGTCGGCGCCGACTGGCGCATCAACGAGCAGTTCCTGTTCGGCGTGGCTGGCGGTTTTGCCTGGAACGACACCGACCTGACCCGTTCGAGCTCGCGCCTGGATGCCGATCAGCGCTCGCTGTCGGTGTACGGCCTGTGGCGCCACGGCGAGCACCTGTTCGTCGACGGCACCCTGGGCTGGGGCCGCCTGGGCTTCGACATCAAGCGCTGGAGCGATCCGGCCGCCGCGATGGGCACCGCCGAACGCGACGGCAGCCAGTCCTTCGGCGCGTTGACCGTGGGCTACGAGCGCACCGGCGATCGCATGACCCTGACCAGCTACGGCCGCTTCGACGCCAGCCGCACGCGTCTGGATGCGTACCGCGAGTTCGGCCTGGGCATCTACGACCTGGCCTACAGCTCGCAGACCGTGAAGAACAACGGTCTGGCCGTGGGCCTGGAAGGCAGCTACCTGGTGCAGGGCGCGAAGGGCCTGTTCCGGCCCTACTGGATGCTCGAGTACCGCGACGCGATCAGCAACAACAGCAACGTCGATCTGAACTACGTGGTGATGCCGGTCGCGAACGACTACACGCTCGGCCTGCGCAGCTACGGCAACAACGCGCTGATGTACGGCGGCGGCGTGGACCTGGATATCGCCAGCGGCTGGAAGCTGTCGGTGCTGCTGCGTCGCGAGCACGCCTCGGGCCAGGACCCCAGCACCAGCTTCGGCCTGCTGCTGTCGTTCAACCCGCGCGCGCAACCGATGTCGGCGATGGCGCCGGATCTGAGCGACGAAGCCCAGGCCACCGCCAAGACCGGCGACTGAGGCCGGTCACGGCCGGCGCCGCAGGGCGCCGGTCGCGGGCGGATCGCCAACGCTGCATGCAACGGGCCCGCTGGCGGATGCGCCATGCGGGCCTGTCGTTTTATCGGCCGTCGATCATACGACCGCGGCCGGCTCGCCGGCTTCCGGCCCGGCTTCCGCCTCGCGCTGCTGCAGCATCCACATCTGCGCGTACACGCCGCCGCGACGCAGCAGTTCGCCGTGTTCGCCGCGTTCGACGATGCGGCCGGCGTCCATGACCAGGATCTGGTCGGCGTCCATCACCGTCGACAACCGGTGCGCGATCACCAGGGTGGTGCGGCCCACGCTGATCCGGTCCAGCTCGGCCTGGATCGCGCGCTCGGACTTGGAGTCCAGCGCCGAGGTGGCTTCGTCGAAGATCAGGATCGAGGGGTTCTTGAGCAGGGCGCGCGCGATCGCCACGCGCTGCTTCTCGCCGCCGGACAGCTTCAGGCCGCGTTCGCCGACCGGGGTGTCGTAGCCGTCGGGCAGAGCGGCGATGAAGTCGTGGATGTGCGCCGCGCGCGCGGCCGCTTCGACTTCCGCGCGCTCGGCTTCGGGGCGGCCGTAGCGGATGTTGTAGTAGATGCTGTCGTTGAACAGCACCGTGTCCTGCGGCACGATCGCGATCGCGCCGCGCAGCGAGGACTGGGTCAGTTCGCGCAAGTCGTGGCCGTCGATGCTGATGCGGCCGCTGTCGACGTCGTAGAAGCGGTACAGCAGGCGCGCCAGGGTCGACTTGCCCGAGCCCGAGTGCCCGACCACCGCCACCGTGCCGCCGGAGGCGATCTCGAAATCGATGCCGCGCAGGATCTCGCGGCGCGGATCGTAGCCGAAATGCACCTGCTCGAAGCGCACGCGCGGCCGGCTCGGCGCCAGCGCCACCGCGCCGGGCGCATCGCGCACGTCGTGGCGCTCGTCCAGCAAGCCGAACAATCGCTCCATGTTGGTCAGCGACTGCTTCACTTCGCGGTACATCATGCCCAGCATGTTCAGCGGCGCCGACAGCTGCAGCAGGTAGGCGTTGACCAGCACCAGGTCGCCCACCGTGAGTTCGCCCGCGACCACGCCGCTCGCGGCCAGCCACATCATCGCGGTCACGCCGATGGCGACGATCGCGCTCTGGCCCAGGTTGAGGATCGCCAGGGTCTTGGTCGACTTGACCCGCGCGTTCTCCAGCGAGCGCAGGTTGTCGTCGTAGCGCGCGGCTTCGTGGGCCTCGTTGTTGAAGTACTTGACGGTCTCGTAGTTGAGCAGCGAATCCACCGCGCGTTCGTTGGCGCGGGTGTCGGCCTCGACCGCGGCGCGGTAGTAGCGCGTGCGCCACTCGGTGACCGCGAACGTCCAGGCGCCGTAGGCGACCAAAGTGACCAGGGTCACGCAGGCGAAGCGCCAGTCGTAGGTCCAGACCAGCACCGCGGTGACCAGGCTGACTTCCAGGATCACCGGCACGATCGAGTACAGGGTCCAGTCGAGCAGGTCAGTGATCGCGGTGCCGCCGCGTTCGACGTCGCGGGCGACGCCGCCAGTGCGGCGACCGAGGTGGAACTTCAGGCTCAGCCCATGCAGGTGGCGGAACACGCGCAGGGTGACTTCGCGCGAGGTCCGCGCCATCACCCGCGCGAACACGATCTGGCGCAGCTCGCCGAACAGGGTGGTGCCGACGCGCGCCGCGCCGTAGGCGACCAGCAGGCCGACCGG
The DNA here is from genome assembly GCF_001427505.1 of Lysobacter sp. Root604. Classification (NCBI taxonomy): domain Bacteria; kingdom Pseudomonadati; phylum Pseudomonadota; class Gammaproteobacteria; order Lysobacterales; family Lysobacteraceae; genus Lysobacter; species Lysobacter sp. Root604. The sequence continues at coordinate 517,673 of NZ_LMGS01000001.1, forward strand.
CAGCACCAGCAGGCTGGGGGCGACGTTCAAACCATCGACGATGCGCTTGAGCACCATCGGTACGGCCAGGTTCAACAGCTTGGCGGCCAGCACCATGCCCAGCGCGATCAGAATGCGGCCCAGATACGGGCGCAGGTAGGGCAGCAGTTCGGCGACGACCGAGTAGTCGCCGCGCGAGCCGGCGGCGCGTGCGACCGGCACGACCTCCGTGTCGACGGGGGCAGGGGTGTTCATGCAGAAACCGGTGGGGGAATGGCGTGGAGGATAGGACCTCAAGGCCGCTTGAGGTCAAGTCGCGGTGGGCGCGGACACGGCGTTCAGCGCAGGCGCAGGGCCCCGCGTACCCGCGATTCGCGCGCCTCGCGCACGGGGGCGACGCGAGGCGCGGGCGGCAGTGGCGCCGATGTCGGCGTGGGCTTGGGCGCGCCGCTCAGGCCGGCCGGCGGATCGGCCGGCGGGATCAGCGGCTGCGAGCCGTTCATCGGCAGCGGGCCGAACACCTCGGGATTGAGCAGGCCGAAGGCGTCGCGGCAATCCAGCAAGGGATAACTGCGCCCGCTGGCCGGGTCCTGGATGCGCGTGCGCGACAGGCTCATCGCGTCCATGCGCTGGGCCACCGTGCTGGCCGGCGCCGCCTGTTTCAGCGCGATCGCGCAGGCGCAGGCCTGCGGCGCCGCTTGCGAGGTGCCGCCGAAGGTGGAGCTGCCGCCGTTGATGCCGGCCGCGGTCACGAACGCGCTGGCGCCGAACAGATCGGTGCTGGCGCTGCGGTTGGCGAAGCAGGTCGGCTGCAAGGGCGCGGTCGAGGTTTCGCTGCAGCCCAGATAAGTGATCGCGCCGCCGTGGAAGTCCCAGGTCGCACCGGTGGACACCGCGTTGCGCACGCAAGCCGGTGCGGCCATCGCGTTGAGGCTGCCCTGGTTGCCGCTGGACACCGTGACCACTGCGCCCTGGGCGTTGAGGTTACCGATCGCCACCGCCATCGCCTGGGTCCAGGCGGTGGCGCTGTCGCAGTCGCCGGCGAACTGCGCATCGGTGCCCAGGCTGAGGTTCACCGCGTCGACGTCGGGATGATTGGCCGCGACCCAGTCCAGCGCGGCGACGATGTCGGCGCTGCAGCAGAAGCGGTTGTTGCGATCCAGCACCTTGACCGCGACCAAGCTCACCTGCGGCAAGGCGCCGCGCGGCGCGACCGTACCGTTGCCGCCGATGATGCCGGCGACGTTGGTGCCGTGGCCGTGATCGTCCTCGGCCGCACCGGCACCGCTCTGGCTGGCGCCGCCGTTCGGGCAGCAACCGCCGCCGACACCGCAGAAGCAGGCCTGGCCGACGATGCGGCTGGCGAAATCGGGGTGGTCGCTGTCGATGCCGGTGTCGATCACCGCGACCTTCATGCCGGCGCCGGAATACCCGGCGCCCGCGACTTCGTGCAGGTTGTTGAGGGCCAGCGCGTTGTCCGGGGCGAGCGCGCCGCCGGAGCCGCCGACGTCCAGATCCACCCGCGCCACGCGCGGGTCGCGCGCCAGCGCGGCCAGGGTCGCGGCGTCGGCGCGCAGGGCGAAACCGGGCACGCGCTGGTAGCGGCGCAGCACGCGGCTCTGCGCGTGCCGCGGCAGCGCCGCCAGCACTGCGTCCACGTCCGGGCGGACCTGCGGATGCAACCGCGCCGCCGAGGCGCCGCGTGCGGCGGGCGCGGCGGCGGAGGTTTTCAGCAGCACGAACACCGGCGCCTCGCCCTGGGCCTGCGCACGCGCCAGCGCGGCCGCGGCCACCTTGGGCGTCTGCGCCAGCGCCGGCCAGGCGATCAGGCACCACAACACGAGGACGCAACGCAGAGAGAAGGGCATGGCGGCTGTCCGATACCGGGCACGGCAGCGGTCAGCGTACTGCGTTCTCCGCGCAAGGCATGCGGCGGCGCAGCGCGCGCGCCTGGCCGGGCGCGCGGCCGTCGTTGCGGGCGGCTAGCGCTCGCCCACCGCCCGCAGCGGCGCCATCGGCCCGAGTTCGTCGGCCATCGCGCGCAGGGTTTCGATCGCCAGGCGCCGGCTCTCGTCGGCCACGCGCACGCGCCGACGGCGACCGTCGCTGATCACCGCCAGCCAGCCCTGATGTTCCAGCTGCGCCACGTACTGCGAGGCCAGCGACACGCTGCAGCCGAGCAGGCTGGACAGGTCGCCGATGCTGAGCCCCGGCGCGCTGGCGGCGTAGAACAGGATCTGGCCGCGCTTGGGATTGCCGAAGGCGTCGGTCAGGGCCGAGGCCAGGGCCGCGGTGCGTTCAGTCGCGGCGGCGGCGTGGGCGGTGATGCCGCGGCCGCGCCCGCCGCTCGACGCAGAGGCGCTGTCGGGCAGGGCCTGCAGGGGCCAGGTGCCGGTCAGATTCATCGCGGCAGCCAGCGGCCGGCGAAGCTGCCCAGGCTGCGCGCCATCGACCGCCACGAGCGCGCCGGCCCGATCACGCTGGGCTGCGGCAGCAGCGCGGCGAGCACGCGCTGGGCGGCGCGGCCTTCGTCGACCGCGCGCGTCAGCAGGCCGCGTTCGTAGTCGGCCAGCGCGGCCGCGATCGAGTCGCGATGGCGCGGCGAGGTCAGCGCCTGCGCGAGTTCCCGTGCGTCCTGCAGCTCGCCGTTCTTGCGGTCGTTCAGCAGCATCGGCGCCATGCGCGCGGACGCGCCCAACAAGGTCATCGCGCCGCGTTCGGCCCAGGCGCGGTCGGGCGCGCTGGTCAGCAGCGCGCGCGCGGCGAAGCGCGGTTCGGCGGCGTCGATCAGGCGCAGGAACTTGGGATCCCAATGCGCGAGTTGTTGCCGCAGCAGCCCGCGCGCCTGCGCCGAATCGTTCCAGTCCACGCCGCGCAGCGACCAGTCGCGCGGCACCCGCAGGGCGATGCGCAGGTCCATGCCGCGCTGGCTGTTGCGCTGCGCGATCAGGGCCGCGTCGGCGTCGCGCACCGCCAGCCGGTCCTGGTCCAGCCACAGGGCGATGCGCGGCACCCGCAGTTCCGGCAGCGGCACCTGGGCCTCGACCAGGGTCACGCCGGAATAGCGCAGGCCGCTGGGCGTCGCATACGGACGCAGCAGCGAGCAGGCGCCGTCGGCGCCGATCACCAGGTCGGCGCTGCCGCGCGCGCCGTTGGCGAAGTTCAGGCGCTGGCTGCCGTCGGGCGCGCTGGTCAGGGAGGTGAAGCGCCGACCCCAGATCACGCTGCCGGGTTCCAGGCTGTTCAACAGCAGGTCGCGCAGCAGGCCGTACTCGATCCGCCATTGCGACAAGGCGCGCACCGGCAGGGCGCGGTCGCGCTGGCGCCGGCCCTGGGCGTCGACCAGGCGCGTGTAGGCGCGCTCGCGCTCGCAGCAGCGCTCGAACAACGGGCCCAGTTCGGCCGCGCGCAGGGCCTTGAGCGCCGGTTCTCGGTCGATCGCCAGGGTGCGTCGGTACCAGGCCGGGTCGCTGGCGCTGCGCGCCTCGTGGACCTCGACCTCGACGCCCTGGCGCTGCAGCAACCGGGCCAGGCACAGGCCGCCCAGGCTGGCCCCGACCACCGCCACCTTGCGCCCGCGCAGCGGGTGGCGGGCCTGGGCGGCGGCGCGCGGCGCCGCGTGGGACTGGCCAAGGGGCGCGGCATCGGCCGGGATGGCGCGGCGCGAAGCGGGGGAGAGCTGCAACGTCGAAGAAGACATGCGCGGCATTCGGACCGTGGGGGCGGCGACCCTTGAATCCTAGGCAGCGCGCGCCCCCGGGCGATTTCGGCTATCCATCGTTTTGTTTCACTGTGTTACAGAGCATGGGCCGCCCCCGGCCTTCGTTTAACCTGCGCCCCATGGGATCCGCCTACGCCAGCGCCGCACCTACCGTATTGGTCGTCGACGACGACGACACCATCCGTTCCATGCTCGCGCGCTTCCTCGGCGACCACGGCATGCGCGTGCTCGAGGCCGGCGACGGCGTCGGCATGGCCGAGCGCATGGCCGCCGAACCGGTCAGTGTGGTGCTGCTGGACGTGATGATGCCCGGCGACGACGGCTTCACCCTGTGCCGCAAGCTGCGCAGCAGCAGCCAGGTGCCGGTGATCCTGCTGACTGCGATGAACGGCGACACCGACCGCGTGGTCGGGCTGGAGCTGGGCGCGGACGACTACATCGCCAAGCCCTTCAATCCGCGCGAGCTGCTGGCGCGCATCCGCGCCCTGCTGCGCCGCGCCGATGCCGACTGGCGCGGCGCCGCGCGCGGCGGTTCCGAGTACGCCTTCATGGGCTGGAAGCTCAACGCCCGCCACCGCAGCCTGGTTTCGCCGCAGGGCGCGCTCACCGATCTGACCAGCGGCGAGTTCGACCTGCTGCTGGCGTTCCTGGAACACCCGCAACGCGTGCTCTCGCGCGATCAACTGATCGACCTGGTCAAGGGCCGCGTGCTCACGCCCTACGACCGCAGCATCGACGTCCAGATCAGTCGCCTGCGGCGCAAGATCGAGGACAGTCCGCAGCGCCCGAACCTGATCAAGACCGTGCGCAACGAAGGCTATATCTTCGCCGCCGACGTCAGCGTCGCCGGCGAGGCGCGCGCGCGGTGAGGCTGGGCCTATGAAAGCGCGCCTGTCCCTGTCGCGGATGCGGCTGGCGCCGCGGATCGCGATCGTGGTGCTGTCGACCATGGCCATGACCTTGCTGATCGATATCGCGATCGGCATGGCCCTGCGTTCGGCCGGCCCGACCCTGGTCGACGAGCAATCGCTGGTGGAGCAGGCGCTGGACGTGCGGGCGATGATCGCCGCGCTGCCGAAGGGTCAGCGCGCGGCCGCGGCCGAGGAAGCCACGCACCGGCGCAAGCTCGAGTTCGCCTTGCTGCCGCCCAGCGACGACCGCCACGGTCCGCCGCTGTCGGGCCTGATCGAGGGCATGCGCCGGCGCCTGGTCGAAAACCCCGACACCAGCGGCGGCGCCTACGCGGTGTCGATGAACGTGCTGCCCGACGAACACGGCGGCGGCGTGCGCCAGGTGACCGTGGTGGTGCCGCGCCAGGGCGCCGAGCGCGGCGAGATTCTGTCGGTGGCCGCGCGCCCGGCGGCCGGCCTGGTCACCATCGCCGCGCTGCCCAGCACAGGCGTGGTCGCGCCGGTGCCGACCTTGCCGGCCGGCAGCGAAGACGCGTCCGAATTCGCGCCGGCGCCGCTGGAGCGGCAGGGCGTGGTCGCGCTGCGGCCGCGCATGCCCGACGATACCGAGCCGGCCTGGGCGCCGCCGTTGCCGCAGACCCAGCCGCGTGTGACCGCCTTGCGCGACCCCGCCGGCGTGGCCTTGCCGCCGAACATCGCACTGCGCCGCGTCGACGCGGCGCCCGCGACCACGCCGATGGGACGGCTCGGCATGGTCCTGGGTGCGGTCGTGGGGCCGCCGTTCCTGGACGGCCTGCGCGCGGAGGAGGCGCTGCCGCGCATGTCGGTGGCGATCGAGTTGCCCGATGGCGGTTGGTTGCTGGCCAGTCCCGGCCGGCCGAGTCCGCGCTGGCTGCACCATCTGTTCAAGCTCAGCGGCATGGCCCTGCTGATCGTCGCGGTCGCGGGGCTGTCGGTATGGACCGCGCGCAGTTTTCTGCAGCCGCTGACCAAGCTGTCGCAGGCCGCCGAGCGCCTGGGGCGCGAGCGCGAGCCGACCCCGATCGAGGGCATGACCATCCCCGAGTACGCCGCGATCGCGCACAAGTTCAACGAAATGCAGGTGCGGCTGAAGCGTTTCGTCGACGATCGCACCCAGCAACTGGCTGCGATCTCGCACGATCTGCGCACGCCGCTCACGCGCATGCGCCTGTACGCCGAATACGTCGACGACGGCCACCGCGAGCGCCTGCTGGCCGAGATCGCGCAAATGGAGACCATGATCTCCGGCTGCCTGGCCTTCGCCGGCGAGGACGCCAGCCTGGAGCCGCATCAGACCGTCGATCTGGCCTCGCTGCTGATCAGTCTGTGCGACGACGTCGCCGACGCCGGCGGCGACGCGCTCTACGACGGTCCCGATCACGCCTATCTGCCCTGCCAGCCGATCGCGATGCGGCGCGCCTTCGCCAATCTGATCGACAACGGCTGCCGCTACGGCGACCGCGTGCGGGTCTCGCTGCAGGAAACCGAGCAGGCCCTGCGCGTAACCGTGGTCGACGCCGGGCCCGGCATTCCGCCCGAACAGTACGAACATGCGTTCGCGCCGTTCCGGCGCTTGGACGACGCGCGCGCGCGCCACGCCGGCGGCTCCGGCCTGGGCCTGTCTATCGCGCGCAGCGTGATCCGCGGCCACGGCGGCGACATCGCGCTCGCGCCGGGCGTGCAGGGCGGCCTGCAGGTGCGCGTGGAACTGCCCAGGCCAGGCTGAGCGGCGACATCGCGATGTCGGCCGCGATACGCGATGTTGCGGATCGTGTCTTCAGCGCGTTCGCAATCGCGCATGAACCTGTGCGCAATCCATACGCGACATGAACGCGATCTCGATCGTTCGAATCAATTCGAACCGTGCGCAAGCGCGCATCGCAACACTCGACGGCGTCGCGACACCACAGCGCGACGGTACGCGCCACGCAGCCGATCGCGCTACGCACGCGTAAACGAACCACGGGCCGGATCGCCCTTCCACCTCACCGCAGGCGCAGCTCGCCCGCGCCGTCGGCGCGCGCGCCGGCGTCCTGCGCCCGATGCCGCGCGATGCGGCCAGGCCGACAGGGGCAGCGACGATGCAAAGCGAATACCACCACTACGGCAGCCAGGAAGGCTGGGAAAGCGTCGAATCCGGTCAGCTGATCGACAGCGACCGGGCGCCGTCAAACGACGGCTTCCAACTCTATCTGGTGCGCGATTTCGGCAGCGTGCGCGTGTCCGGAACCTCGCCTTCGTACTGGTTGCAGCTGCGCGGGCGCTCGCAGATCGAGAGCCGCGAGGGGCGTTTCGCCCTGAGTCGCAATCAATGGATCGCGTTCGATCGCGACAGCGCGCCGCGCATCGACACAGAGCGTCGCGGCCTGGTCATCGGCTTCAGCTGCAAGCCCGCGCTGATGCGCGAGATCGAACGCCACACGCGCATCGACCTGATTCCCGGCGAGGGCCGCGTCGACGCCGCCCAGCGACGCGCGCTGGTCCGCCTGTGGCGACGCAGCGCGACCGCCGCCTCCGGCCAGGGGCTGACCAACGAGCGCCTGGCCGCGTTCCGCATGCTGCTGGCCTATGTGCACGAAACCCAGCACGAGCTCGACGAATTGCTGGAGCGCTGCCCGGGCCGCCGTCGCGCGCGTCAACGCCAGGTGCTGGGACGTCTGCAGCGCGCGCGTTTGTACCTGCGCGGAAACGCGCATCGGGTGGTGCTGATGGACGAGCTCGCGCAGCTCACCAGCTTTTCGACCTGGTGGATCTCCAAGACCTTCCACGCCGTGTACGGCGTCACCGTGCAGTCCGCCTGCGTGAACCAGCGCGTGCAACAGGCCTGCGAATTGCTGCGCGAAAGCCGTTTGTCGATAGGCGAGGTCAGCCACGCCTGCGGCTTCGATTCGCCGTGCAGCTTCGCGCGTACGTTCCGGGCGCGTATGGGCTGCACCGCCAGCGAATATCGCAGCCTGCAAGCCAGCGGCCAGAAATCCGCAAGCCCCGCGCCCGTATTGCGCACCCAGCTAAGACTCGCCGCGCCGTAGTTTGGCCTGCGTTTAACGCGCCTGTAACAAGACGCGAAACGCAACCACCACTACGAGGGGACTTGTCTAGATGAAGCAGTACGCCACCACCTCCGCCGCGCGCCGCGCGCGGCTGCCGCTGGAAATCGCCATCGCGCTGGCGGTCGTCGCGCCGGTCGCGCAGGCTCAGGACGCGGCCGCCGCGCTCGACGAGAAGGCGCCGACCGAAATCGATCGCATCCAGGTCACCGGCTCTCGCATCAAGCGCGCCGACATCGAGACCTCGCAGCCGATCTTCACCCTGACCCGCGCCGAGATCGACAAGCAGGGCGTGACCTCGGTCGCCGACGTGCTGCAACGCATCTCGACCAACGGCGCCGCGCTCAACACCACGTTCAACAACGGCGGCGACGGCTCGGCCGGCATCAGCCTGCGCAACCTCGGCAGCGGCCGCACCCTGGTGCTGGTCAACGGCCGCCGCTGGACCACCCAGCTCGACGGCACCGTCGACCTCAATACCATCCCGGCTTCGATCATCGAGCGCGTGGAAGTGTTGAAGGACGGTGCCTCGACCATCTACGGCTCCGACGCCATCGCCGGCGTGGTCAACATCATCACCCGCAGCAATTTCGAGGGCGCCGAGGCCGGCGCCTACATTGGCCAGTTCGGCCAGGGCGACGGCATGCGCCAGGCCTACGACTTCTCGCTGGGCGTGAGCAACGATCGCTCCTCGCTGTTGATCGGCGGTTCCTACGTCAAGGAAGAGCAGGTCATGGCCGGCGATCGCAAGATCTCGTCCGGTGGCGCGCCGTTCTTCGGCGGCCAGAGCAATACCGGCTTTCCGGGCTCGTTCGTCGACCCGCGCGACAACAAGCGCTACGTGCTGGGCAACAACAACAGCTTCGTGCCGTTCAGCTCCAACACGCACGGCTACAACACCGCCCCGGACAACTACCTGCTGACCCCGCAGGAGCGCAAGTCGCTGTTCGCGCAGGGCACCTTCGACATCGCCGATAACCTGACTTTCCGCGTCGAGACCCTGTACAACCAGCGCCTGTCCGAGCAGTTGCTCGCGGCCATGCCGGTCACCGGCCTGACCCTGAACAAGGACAGCATCTACAACCCGACCAAGGGCACCGCCGGCGCGCGCGACCTGATCAGCGTGAGCCGCCGCTTCCAGGAATCGGGTGGCCGCTCGTTCAACCAGGACGTCAAGAACTTCCACTTCTACGGCGGCCTGGAAGGCTACTTCAACTTCGGCGAGCGCACCTTCGACTGGGACGTGGGCTACCGCTACGACCGCAGCGACGAGAACACCCTGACCTACGGTCTGTTCAACCTGGCCGCGCTGCGCAACGCCTACGGCCCGTCCTTCGTCGACGGTGGCGGCGTCGCCCGCTGCGGTACGCCCACGGCGGTGATCGCCGGCTGCGTGCCGATCAATCCGCTCGGTGGCCTGGGTTCGATCAGCAAGGAAGCGCTGGACTACGTGTCCTTCACCGCCCACGACTCGCGCAAGGTCGAGTCCAAGAGCTACACCGCCAACATCAGCGGCGAGCTGTTCGACCTGCCGGCCGGTCCGCTGGGCTTCGCCGCGGGCTACGAGCACCGCACCGAGAGCGGCCAGTTCGATCCGGACGCCTTCATCGCCGCCGGCCTGAGCACCGGCAACGGCAGCAAGCCGACCCGCGGCGACTACTCGCTGGACGATCTCTACGCCGAGTTCGCGGTGCCGGTGCTGGCCGACCTGCCGTTCGCCAAGCTGCTGGATTTCTCGATCGCCACGCGCTATTCGGACTACAGCAACTTCGGCGACACCCTGAACAGCAAGTTCGGTTTCCGCTGGAAGCCGTTCGACGATCTGCTGATCCGCGGCAACTGGTCGGAAGGCTTCCGCGCGCCCAGCATCACCAACCTCTACGCCGGCGACGCCGACACCTTCGTCAGCTACGCCGATCCCTGTTCCAGCCACTCGGGCAAGCGCAGCGATCCGGCCGTGGCCGCGCGCTGCGCCGCCGACGGCGTGCCTAACGGTTACACCCAGTCCGGCAGCGGCTCGTCGCGACAGACCGTGGAGCCGTTCACCAACAAGTCCAACCCGGACCTGCAGCCGGAGACCTCGATCAGCAAGACCCTGGGCTTCGTCTACAGCCCGAGCTGGCTGCAGGGCTTCGACATCGCGGTGGACTGGTACCGGATCACCATCGAGAACGCGATCACGCGGCCGACCGCGCAGTTCGTGCTCGACAAGTGCTACTCCGGCACGCCCGGCGAGCGCGCGGTGTACTGCGCCCTGTTCAAGCGCGACAACGCCTATCCGGGCAACCCCGGCACCATCACCGACATGGACCTGCCGCTGTTGAACCTGGCCGAGTACGAGGTCGAGGGCTACGACGTCACCGTCAACTACCGTCTGCCGGAAACCGCCTACGGCAAGTTCTCGGTCACCTGGGACACCAGCTACACCGCCAACTGGGAAGCCAAGACCACCAAGGACTCCAAGCCCGAGCAACGCCAAGGCCTGTACCTGCCGCAGGATCCGTACTGGCGCATCAAGTCCAACCTGTACCTGGATTGGAGCAAGGGCGACTTCGGCGCGACCTGGGGCATGCGCTACAAGTCGGGCATCGACGAGACCTGCCCGGCGGCGTTCAAGGCCTACTGCTCCAGCCCGCAGACGCTGGAGAACCACCTGGGCGCGGTCACGTACCACGACCTCCAGTTCCGCTACAACACGCCCTGGAACGCGACCGTCTCGATCGGCGCCAACAACGTGTTCGCGAAGGACCCGCCGCTGGCCCTGACCGCGCCGTACAACCAGTTCGACCAGCAGTACGACGTGCCGGGCCGGTTCTACTACATGCAGTACCGCCAGCGCTTCTGAGCGAGGCGGGCGCACGCCCGCCAGGATCGCCGCGGCCGTTACGGCCGCGGCGGATCGATGCGACACGACCCCGGTACCGACGGTGCCGGGGTTTTGCGTTGAGGGAGGTCGCGACGCCGCGTGCGGCGTTGCGAAACGAAAGCGCGGACGCTTTAACGCCGGTCGCTGAGCAGCAGGTCGCCGCTGGGTGAGGCCGACACGGCCACCGGGTACAGTTCCTGCAAGGCCTCGACGAAGGCATGCGGATCGTCGCTGCGGAACACGCCGCTGACCCGGATCCGCGCCACCGCCTCGCCCTGCAGCACGATGCGGCGATGGCTGTAGCGATTGAATTCGGTGACCGCCGCCGGCAGGGCCTGGTCCTCGAAGGCCAACTTGCCCGACAACCAGGCGGGCAGGGCGGCGTGGCGATCGGGCTGGATCATGCGCAGCGGCTTGCGCTGGCCGAAGCTGGCCTTCTGTCCAGGGTCCAGCGTCGCCAACTGCACCGGCGCCGCGCCGTCGGCCGCGGCGGCCAACAGCAGCACGCGGCCTTCGATCAGCGCCACTTCGATCTCGCCCTCGCGGCGGTAGACCTCGAATTCGGTGCCGACCGCCTTGACGCTGCCGTCCTCGGTCTGGACCAGGAACGGGCGCGTTTCCTTGGCGACGCGGAAGAAGGCGCGGCCGCGCACCAGCGATATCCGCCGTTGTTCGCCGGAGAACCGCACCTGCAGGCGGGTGTCGGTGTCCAGGCTCACGCGCGAGCCGTCGTCCAGCGCGATCGTACGGCTTTCGCCGACCGCGGTGACGTAGTGCTGTTCCGGCACGGGCGGCGCCGGTTGTAAGCGCCAGCCGATCACCGCCAGCGCGACCAGCGCGGCGGCCGCGCCAGTCCACCAGGCTGCGCGCGCGCGGCGCTTGCGTGCCGACGCGGGCACGGCCGGCGCCGGGGTTTCGGCGCGAATGCGCAGCGCGACCTCCGGATGCGGCGCGTGCTCGCCCAAGGTCGACCACATGCGCTCGATGCGTTCGTAGGCGGCGCGATGACGCGGGTCGGCGTCCAGCCACTGCCGGCAGTCGCGACGCTCGCTTTCGCTGACGTCGTCGGCGCGCAGCCGCGCGAACCAGGCCGCGGCCTGGCGCCGGATCGGATCGCCGCCTTCGACGACGTTAAGACGGGTGGTGCTCACGGATCTCCCAATCGCGTATCGAAATGCAGCAGGGCGCGCATCATCTGTTTTTCCACGGCGCTCACGCTGATCTCCAGTCGCCTGGCGATCGCGCTGTAGGTCAGACCTTCGTAGCGCTGCAGCAGGAAGACCTGCCGGCAGCGCGGCGAAAGTTCGTCCAGCGCCGTCAGGAACAACTGCAGGCGCTTGTTGCCTTCGTAGACGCGCTCGCCGTAAGGCACCTCACTCGGCCAGTCGCCGGTCAGCTCGTCCAGCGATACGTGCTGCTGGGTGCAATGGCTGACGTCGCGCCTGAAACGGTCGCGCACCAGATTGGAGGCGATGCGCAGCAGGTAGGCTTCGACATTGAGCACATCGGCGGTGGAGGGCATGCGCATCAGCCGCACCAGCGCTTCCTGCGCCAGGTCCTCGGCGTCGTCGGCGTTGGGCAGATGGCGCAGGAAATAGCGCACCAGCGCGGGCCGGTGCTGCTCGATCATGCGCGGCAGGTCGGCGCGGCCCGATGCAGGACCGCTCAGCTCCGCTGCGTCTATCCCGCCCTCGTTCATCGCCTTGCAGCCTCCGCCAGGTGGTCGCACGCTAAGTGATGGCGGGCGCGACGGCAAGTGCGATGCGGTCGACTGAGGGATCGGTGCGGCGCTGCGTCTGCATCGGTCAAGGGAGCGCAAATACTCAAGTCAGGGACGGCTCCATCGTCAGCCGGGGGAAGGTTTCAATGGGAACAGTTTCGAGGGGAGCGAAGCCGTGGCGCACGCGGCATCCGTTGACGGTCGCGCTGAGCGTCGCGCTCGGCTTGTCGGCCTGCATCGGTGCGCATGCCGCGCAGGCGCAGACGCAAGGCGCCGCGCACGACTACGCACTGCCGGCGCAGCCGCTGGGCGCCGCGTTGAACCAGCTGGCCGCGTCGGGGGACGCGCAGATGCTGGTGCCGCCGGAGCTGGTGCGCAATCGCGCCGCGCCGGCCTTGTCCGGCCGTTACACGCTCACGCAGGCGCTGGAGCGCCTGCTCGCAGGCAGCGGCTTGAGCTACCGGGTCACCCGCAGCGGCGTGATCACCATCGTCGCCGCGCCGGCCACGCCGCGTCCGCGCCAGACGCCGACCGCGCCGCCGCCCAAAGCCAAGGCGGCCGCCGCCGAACCCGACCCGACCGACCTGGCCACCGTCCAGGTCACCGGCTCACGCATCAAGCGCGCCGAGATCGAAGGCCCGTCGCCGATCACCGTGATCAGCGCCGAGCAGCTCGAACGCGAAGGCCACGCCACCGTGTTCGAGGCCCTGGACACGCTGGTCATGGCCAACGGCGCGGTCGAGACCGAACTGTCCGGCGGCTTCTCCGCCAACGCCCATCCGCTCAACCTGCGCGGCCTCGGCCCCGGCCGTTCGCTGCTGCTGATCGACGGCCGCCGCGCCGCCGACTATCCCTTTCCGTACGAAGGCCGCAGCAACTTCCAGAACTTCGGCAACATTCCTTCCGGCGCGGTGGACCGCATCGAAATCCTGGCCGGCGGCGCCTCGGCCATCTACGGCGCCGACGCGGTGTCGGGCGTGGTCAACGTGGTGCTCAAGCGCGATTACCAGGGCGACGAGATCAAACTGCGCACCGGCACCAGCTCGATGGGCGGGCGCGACCGCTTCGACCTGCAATGGACCGGCGGACGCACCGGCGAGAACTGGGGCGTGACCTATGCGTTCCAGTACTACAACCAGGAACTGCTGTACGGCTTCCAGCGCGACGATTGGGACCTGCGCAAGAATCCGGTGGTCGACCCGCGCCTGGGCGTGCAGCCCGACGCCGGCCTGCGCATCCGCCGCGGCAGCACCAGCAGTTCCAGCCCGCTGATCGCGCCGCCGGCCGGCACCTGCGAGCGCTGGGGCGGCGAGTTCGTGCGCCATACCTACAAGCGCATCAGCTCCAACAACGTCCAGACCCTGGGCGACGGCTGCGGCACCTGGAACGACGCGCGCTACCAGCATCTGAGCAAGGGCAAGGACGAACTGGCCGGCTACGTGTTCGGCACCTGGGACTTCAGCGACGGCCTGCAAGGTTGGGCCTCGGTGCAGGCCTGGCGCTCCAAGGTCGAATCCCTGGGCGGCTTCGAAAGCATCACCGGCCCGCACACCGACGGTGTCGGCCGTCGCGGCGATTTCTACGACCCGCAGTTCAATAGCGTGATCGCGCCCAATCGCCTGCTCACGCCGGTCGATCTGGGCGGCGTGGAGCAAATGAATCAGCACTATTACGAACGCTCGCTGGACGTGGCGGTGGGTCTGCGCGGCAGTTTCGCGCAGCGCTGGGACTGGGACCTCACCCTCAGCCGCGCCGACTACTACTTCGAGCGCACGCGCAGGCGCATGGTCGGCAACCTGGTCAACGACTACTTCTTCGGCCCGCAACTGGGCACCCGTCCCAACGGCGTGCCGATCCATCGCCTGAATCTGGACCGTTGGTACCGGCCAATGACGCCGGAGGAATACGCCTCGATCTCGACGCTGGCGCGCTATGAAGCCGAGTCCTGGGTCAATACCGCCAGCTTCGTGGTCACCGGCGAACTGTTCGATCTGCCGGCCGGTCCGGTCGGCGTGGCCGGCGTGGTCGAAGCCAGCTCGCAGGGCTACGACCTGTCCAGCGACCCGCGCGTGCAGCCGGGCGTGGTCCAGCTGTACAACCTCACCGGCACCAACGGCGGCGGCGAACGCGACCGCTACGCGGCCGGCATCGAGTTCAGCGTGCCGATCACCCAGACCATCAAGGCCAGCCTGGCCGGGCGCTTCGACAAGTACGACGACATCACTGCCGTCGACGACGCGCGCACCTGGAACGTCGGCCTGGAATGGCGCCCGACCGAGTCCCTGCTGATACGCGGCGCCTACGCCACCAGCTTCAAGGCGCCCGACCTGCATTGGGTGTTCAGCGAGGGCAGCGGCAGCTTCGGCAGCAACACCGATGTGTGGCGTTGCATCGCCGCCGGCGCCACCCCGGGTTGCTCGGGCTACAGCTACAACATGTTCAGCCTCAGCCAGGGCGATCCGAATCTCGAGGAAGAGACCGGCAAGTCCTGGAGCGCGGGCGTGGTCTGGGACGTGGCCGACGGCGTGTCGATCACCGCCGACTACTGGAACATCGAGCTCAACGGCGCGATCGAACGCCTCAGCGTAGGCAGCATTCTGGCCGGCGAGGCGGGCTGCCGCACCGGCAAGATGCTCAATGGCCAGCCGTTCCAGTTCGCACCGGGCTCGGGCTACTGCCAGGCGGTCACCGCGCTGGTCACGCGCCGCCCGGAAGGCAACGAAGCCATCGACCGGGTGGTGGAGATCCGCTCGGCGCCGATCAACCAGTCCTACCGCCGCGTCGCCGGCATCGATGCCGGCATCAACTGGCGGCTCAAGACCGAGCGCTACGGCGACTACCGTTTCGATCTGAACTGGTCGCACACGCTCAAGTCCGAGCAGCAGGTGTTCGCCACCGACGGCGTCGACCGCGACTGGCGCGACGATCCGGACAACCTGGATTTCCGCAGCCGCGTGCGCGCGGGCGCCAGCTGGCGTCGCGGCGACTGGTCGTCCAGCCTGTTCATGACCCGCTACGGCAGCCTGCCCAAGTTCGGCGGCGTCGGCCGCACCGGCGTGCACTTCATCTGGAACGCCAACATAGGCAAGCAGATCACCGAACAGGCCGCGCTCAAGTTCTACGTCAACAACCTGTTCAACAACCTGCACCCCGACGACGAGACCAACAACAGCTTCCCGTACTTCTACGACGCCTACAGCCCGATCGGGCGCGAGCTGGCGCTGCAGTTCGAGTACCAGTTCAAGTAAGGTCGTAGCCGACGATGGGGCCCGGCGCGCCGGGCTCCATCCTCTTCGGGCCGCCTCGCGCGGCGGACGGACGAATCGGGAAGACGAAGCATGAGCAACGGGCTGCACCGAACGCTGGCCTTGGCCGCGTGCCTGGCCTACGCGGGTGCCGCGCAGGCGCAAGCCGGCGACGGCCAGCCGCGACCCGCCGACACCAAGGTCGCGGCGCCCGCGCCGGCCTTGGACGACGGCCCTTATCTGAGCTACGAGCCGGGCCAGGTGTCGGCGCGCTGGGTCTGCGGCGGCAAGCTCATCGAGCGCAAGATCCCGGCCCCGCGCTGGCCGGTCGAGGTCAAACCCGAATGCGGCTATCCGCGTGCGATCGAGGTCTCGGCGCCGGCCACGCCCGACTCGGGCGCGCCGGTGAAGCGCGTGTCGCGGATCGCGGCCCTGTCCGACGTGCACGGCCAGTACGAGATCATGGTGCAACTGCTGCGCGCCAACGGCGTCATCGATCAGCGCCACGAATGGCGCTACGGCAAGGGCCATCTGGTCATCGTCGGCGACGTGTTCGACCGCGGCCCGCAAGTGAACCAGGCGCTATGGCTGATCTACGAGCTGGAGCGCCAGGCGCGCAAGGCCGGCGGCGGCGTGCATCTGCTGCTGGGCAACCACGAGATCATGGTGCTGGCCAACGACCTGCGCTACGTCAACGACGGTTACAAGACCAACGCGGCGCTGCTGGGCAAGCCCTATCCCGAACTCTACGGCCCCGACACCGTGCTGGGGCGCTGGCTGCGCAGCAAGCCGGTGATGGCGCAGATCGACGACCTGCTGTTCGTGCACGGCGGCATCGCCGAGGAATACCTGGCGCTGGGGCTGGAGCGCGGCGACGCCAACGCGCGCTACCGCGCCTCGCTGGGCACGCCCAAGGCGGTGTGGTCGCAGGACCCGGTGCTGAGCGGGCTCTACAACGGCAAGACCAGCCCGATCTGGTACCGCGGCTACTTCACGGACCCGCAGCTGGATCAGGCGCGCGTGGACGCGATCCTGCACCGCAGCGGCGTCAAGCGCATCGTCGTCGGCCACACCTCGATGAAGACGGTCGGCCTGTATTTCGGCGGCGCGGTGATCTCGGTCGACAGCAGCATCAAGAACGGCGAGTCCGGCGAACTGCTGATCGTGGAGGACGGGCGTTTGAGCCGCGGCACCCTGGACGGCACGCGTCTGCCCTTGACCCAGGCCGCAAGCGCCGAGGATTGAGCGCTTGCGACGGAGCGCGCCTCAGCCGGCGATCTCCAGCAGTTCGACGTCGAACACCAGGGTCGCATTCGGCTCGACCTGGCCGGGCACGCCGGCCTCGCCATAGCCCTGTGCGGCCGGCACCCAGAACCGGTACTTGCTGCCGGTCGGCATCAGCATCAGCCCTTCGCGCAGGCCGGGCATGATCTGGCTGAGCGGAAACTCGGACGGGTGGTCGATCGCGTAGGTGTTCTCGAACTCCTTGCCGTCCAGCACCGCGCCGATGTAGTTCACCCGCACCGTCGCGTCGGCGGCCGGCTTGGCGCCCTTCGCATCGCGCACGACCTGATACTGCAGGCCCGATGCGGTCTTGACGATGCCGGGCTTGGCGCCGTTCTCGGCCAGGAATTCGCGGCCGCGTTCGAGGTTTTTCTTGGCCAGCGCCGCCTGCTCGGTCTTACGCTGGTCCTGCAGCTGGCGCACGAAGTCCTTGCGGATCTGCGCGACCTGGGCCTCGTCCAACCGCGGCTTCTGGCCGGCGTGGGCGGCGCGCAAGGCGGCGACCACGATGTCGATATCGACCTCATTGCGCACCGTCGCGATCTGCTTGGCCAGGTCCAGGCCGACCATGTAGCTGGTCTTGGCGCGGGCGTCGTCCAGGCGCAGAGGCGCCGCGTCCCGCGATGCGGGCGCATCGCCGCTGTTGGACTGACAGGCGCTCAGCGCCATGGGCAGCAAGGTGAGCAGACAGAGGTGCGCGACACGGTTCATGACGGGGGTTCTCTCGTGAGTTGGACATCCCATGGGCAAGCGCGGCCTCGCGTCAGTCCTCGACGGCGAAGCTCACCATCATGCCCATGTCCTCGTGTTCCAGATTGTGGCAATGGAGCATGTAGCGCTGGGTGCCGGAGAACGGCTGCGAGAAATCGATCGCGATGCGCACGATCTCGCCCGGCCAGACCACGACGGTGTCGTTCCATCCCAGATCCTGTGGCCCCAGGCCTTGCGGCGTGACCTTGCGGCTGCGCACGTCGGGCGGGCTGATGCTGCGCGAGACCACGCGGAACTGAAACCCGTGCAGATGGATCGGGTGCGGCATGCTGGTCATGTTGTTGCGGATTTCCCAGACCTCGCGACTGCCGCGCTTGACGCTGAAGACCGGCGCGTGGCCGACCTGGTGGTAGTTCCAGTCGTTGATGAACCAGGTGCCGTCGCTGTCCATGCGCAGACGGATCGGCCGCACCGGCCAAGCCGCGGTGTCCGGCGGCGCGGGCAGCGCGCTCAGCGCAGCCGGCACATTGGCCGACGCCAGCCTGGCCTGACGGCGCTGGCTGTCGCTGCACGCGGCCACGCAGAACTGCATCAGGTCCAGCGCATCGCCCATCGGCGCCGCGCCCGGGTGATCGCCCATGGGATCGGGCGCGAACGCGCCGGACTCGTCCTCGTTCTCCATCGCCACGTATTCCAGGCTGCGCAGCAGCACGCGCGCGCCGGGCGGCAACGCGCCGAAGTCGACCAGGACGTCGATGCGCTGCGCCGGCGCCAGGAACACGTCGTCCATGCTCCAGGCCTGCGCCAGCAAGCCGCCGTCGGTGCCGATCAGCCGGAACGGCAGCGGCTGGCCCTGGTGGTCGAACGCGATCCGCAGCATGCGCGCGTTGCAGCCGTTGACCAGGCGCAGGCGGTACAGCGCCGGCAGCACCTCCAGGAAGGGCTCGGGCGTCCAGTTCACCAGCACGCGATTGCCGATCCAGTCGTCGGCGCCGATGCGATAGACGATGGCGTTGTCGGCGTCGACCTGCTTGTCGGCGATGAACAAGGGCAGGTCGCGCTCGCCCCAGCGCAGGCCCAGGCGCTCGCCCAGCGCGCGATCTTCCTCGTCCTCGACCCGCAACAACCCGGCCAGCCCGCGCTGCAGTTGCAGGCCGGTGCGCTCGTGCGGATGCGCGTGGTACCAGTACAGGCCGGCGCGGTTGTCGATGCGATAGCGGTAGGTCTGGCGCGCGCCGGCCGCCACCGGATGCAGGCCGCTGCCGTCGTTGGCCTCGTCGATGCTCAGGCCGTGCCAATGGATAGTGGTGGCTTCGGTCAGCTCGTTGGCGAGCACGACTTCGACGCTGTCGCCCGTGGCGGCGCGCAGCAGGGGATTGGCGACGGCGCGCCCCTCGACGCTGCCGGTGTAGTGCCAGACCGGCGTCGGCTTGCCGGCGAAGATCGGGAACGCCGCCGCGCGCGCGCTCAAGGCCAGCGGCGCGGACAGCGCGACTTCCGCGAACAGGCCGTCGCGGCCGGGCAGGCGCAGCGGCGTCTGGAACGGTTGCGCGTTGGGCAGGCCGGGCGCCGTGTGCGCGTCCGCCGCCGGGTTCGTGGCGTGGTCGTGCTCGCGCCGGCGCTTGAACAGCCAGGGCGTGGCGGCCACCACCGCGGCCGCGGCGGCCAATCCGACGAACAGGCGGCGACGCGTGATGTCAGTCATGCAGCCTTGCCCTCACGCCGCGCGCTCGCGGCTCCCCAAGCCGCCGGATTCTGTCATGGAATCATTGCCGTAAAACCGCGGTGTATCCCACATTCGCGCGCGCGGCGGCTGTCGCGAAAACGCATAACGGCTATGGCTGGCAGGGCGTCCGCGCGCCAGCGTTCCACTGGCGAGCGGACTGGCGAAACGGCCGCGGTGAGCTGAGGACATCGCTCGATGCTGCGTCTGCCGGGTTCGGCCCCCCGTCGCGGGCGCGGTGTCGGCGCGCTTCGAGGGTTCGACGATGGGCTCAGCCCAGGGCTTTCTTCAGCAGTGCGCGGATCTTCTTTTCCTCGGCGGCGTCCAGCGACTTCAGCGCGAACGCGGTCGGCCACATCTCGCCGTCGTCGAGCTGAGCCACATCGTTGAAACCGAAGGTCGCGTAGCGGCTGCCGAACTTGGACGCGGCCTGTAGGAAGCACAGGATCTTGCCGTCCTCGTTGGCGTAGGCGGGCATGCCGTACCAGGTCTTGGGGAACAGGTGGGGCGCGACCTCGGTGACGATGCCGTGCAGCTTCTTGGCGATGGCGCGATCGGCGGGCGGCATCTCCCCGATCTTCGCGATCAGGTCCTTTTCGCTCTCGGCCTTGCTCGCCTGCGCCTTCAGTTCCTTGGCGCGTTCCTTCATCGCGGCGCGTTCTTCGGCCGAGAAGGCCTTGGACGGGGTCTTGCTGGCGGCGGCTTTCTTCTTCGCGGTCATGAGGAATCTCCTAATGCGATCGGTGGCCGTGGAGGCAGGCGGCGTCAGCGGGCGCTGCCGGATCGGGCCGGGGCAGGGTAGCGGCGTTGGGGGAGGTCAGGCCAGCGCCACCCGCTGGGCGAGTGGCGCTGGCCCGGAGAGCATCGGACGCGGCCTAGGGCGCGCCCGCCGGGTTCACGCGGAGCCGGCACCGGAGCGCCTGCGCCACTGGCTCAGGTATGGCAGCGCGAACAGGTACAGGCCGGTGATCGTCAGTAGAGCCAACGGCGCCAGCGGCACGTAGGACACCCAGACCAACGGCTGCTTCTGCGCCAGCGCGATAAAGGTCGCGATCACGGACAGGGTGAAAATCATCGACATCCAACGGTGGAATTGCCGTATCCACTGATTCATGCAGAGCTCCTTTGACGATGGGCGCCCCGGGACGCGGCGAGCGGCCAGCCGTTACCCCTAGGCGGTTGCGAACATCGAAAGCGAATGCTTCAGCGCACTTCGTTGATGCGGACGTGATTGCCGGCGGGGTCGCGGAACGCGCAGTCGCGCACACCGTAAGGCTGCACCGTCGGCTCGTGGATCACCTCGGCGCCGGTGGCCTGCACGCGGTCGAAGGTCGCGTCCAGGTCCGGGCTGGCCAGGATGATCATGGCGTAAGTGCCCTTGGCCATCATCTCGGCGATGACGCGTTGCTCCTCCGGGGTGACCCCCGGCGTGGCGCTGGGCGGGAACAGCACGATCGACACCTCGGGCTGCCCGACCGGGCCGACCGTGATCCAGCGCATGCCGTTGTAGCCCACGTCGTTACGGACCTCGAAGCCCAGCGCGTCGCGGTAGAAGGCCAGCGAGGCCTCCGGATCGGTGTGGGCGAGAAAGCTGGAGTGAATGCTGAGGTTCATGGCAGTCCTGCGTTTGGGTAGGAGCCGTCATGCTAGCCGCGCCTAGTCGCCCGGCGCTTCTCGATTCCTGATCGGTCTGGTCACTTGCTTGGCCACGCACGCCGGCATCCCCTCGGTGGCGGCCGCCGCCTCGCGCCGATACACGCTGGGCGACACCCCCACCAGCTCGGTGAAGCGGGTGCTGAAGGTCCCCAGCGACGAACACCCGACCGCGAAACAGACCTCGGTCACGCTCATCTCGCCGACCCGCAGCAACGCCATCGCCCGCTCGATCCGCCGCGTCATCAGATAGCTATACGGCGACTCACCGTACGCAGCGCGAAACTCCCGACTCAGATGCCCACCCGACATATGCACCCCACGCGCGAGCGCCTCCACGTCCAGCGGCTGCGCGTATTCGCGATCGATACGATCGCGGACGCGGCGTAGACGGGCTAGGTCGCGGAGGTGGGTTGGGGTGGCTGGGTTGTCGGTCACCTGTGGGCTCGCGCTGGTACTGGTCGGAGTCTTGTAAATGCACCGAGGGCAAGGCTTGGCCCCGGGGCTGAGCTGGCGCCTGTAGCCGAACATCTGTGAGCGCTTGCCGATGATCCTAGAAATCCAAGGACTTCTTGCGGCTGGAGAGCTCGTAATTTCACTCGCAAAGTAGATGGTTGAAAAGAGTTCAGCCGTTCAGCCAAGTCACTAGCTCTTGTAGTGACACGCAGGTACGCAGTTTGGGCTGCGCGAACGAAAGGCTTTGGGCATTGTCCGAGTAGGCAACAAATGGGGTGCACACCACTCCTATGATTTGATTGAACTCCGAGAAGTCAAAATTGTCCCCTGTAGGGCTGCTTCTCAAGTCTGCAAGGATAGATTCCCAAGTCGCGACAGCATCATCAACTGTAGTTTGGATGTTTCGAACCACGCGGAAGTCGCCCCTGTCGTATGCGCGATCATAGATGATGCTCTTGCATGAGACGATTAGCAGGGATCCTCCATTGGCTCCAATTGCATCGATATCAGTCAGGGCTAGCCCGTTTCGCCGTAACGTTCGTCCACGAAGATTACTAATGCTAGGCGCTGGAGCCCAGTGCGTGGAGTCTATGGCGGTTTGGCATTGCCTCTCAAAGAGAAGGGCTCTCGGGTTCCCGTGCAGCGGCGATCGGCCTAGTTCGGTACGGCTTAGCAGTGCCTGAGAAGCACAGGTGGTGTCGATGAGTACGCGTCCATTGAATCTACGCAGAACGCTTCCGCTGGATAACGGCCATGAGGTAGCTGTCACTGCTTGTAAAGCTTCAAACAATTCATCGAATCTTTGAGGCCACATATGACTATGAGTCAAGGAGCTGAGCTGAGAAGCGATGGGTGGGAGCTCGCGATCTATAATGGCGCGGAGGCTGCCTTCGTCCACGAATGCGTAGCCGTACTGGACAATCGAGCTCAATGCCCAAGGTGCTTTCGAGCAAATCGCGGGTACCAGCATCAGAAGTTCTACGAGTGCTGCAATGTTTTCTAGGTAATCAGGAGCTTCCGAGTCGGCAAATGGGCGCAGAATCGCACTCAGCTTCTGCGCCCTAATTACGTGGCGAACTCGGGCAGTCACGACTGTGAGCTCGCCGTTGCCGTTGGGAAAGGTTACCGGGGCTGTTGTGCTTGGCGAGCATGGCATCGAGAGGAGTGCGACTGGATCGCCTGGGGTTCCGCTGCTGGCTAGTGTTCGCACGTCAGGTGCCGGGAGGGCTAGACCTAAGCCTGGAAAAGTGAGCTCTTCGGAGCGATCGTGCCTTTGATCGTAAATTTCTATCGCGTGCGCGACTGAATCACTTGAGTCGGCAGTGAATATTGGTTGGCTGACATCAAGCGTAGCTCCTTTGCCAGCCCTTCTATAGAGCATGTGTAGCTGGGAAAGGAGCTTTATGCGCCCAACATATCTGGCTAAGTGACGAAATGCGGCCTCATCGACGCGGAAGCTCACGCGATTGATAGAATCACTTATGTCGGAGACAGTGAAGAATGATGAGATGGCCTCAGCCAGTGCGCGGTCGTAGCCCAGTGTGGTTCCATAAGTCCCTTCGAAAAGAAGGTCAGGCGCTCGGCGCAGATACCAAAGCCAGCGAACAGGGCCGTACCCGTCGTGTTGCGCTAGTAGATCAGCTTCAACAAGGGGTATAAATGACTGCAGATAGGTGGCCGCATCAGCGCCTGCCAAAGTGGGGTTTGACGGCAGGCATCTGGCGTAAGTTCCCTGAGCAGTCTGTAGTGCGCCACGCGCGGCAAGCGACTGCCAGTCGATGTATTCAGCAAGCTCCTGGAGCTTCTGAGTAGCTGGGTCAACTAGTATGGGAGGGGGCGTCGCAGTGCTCAAAAAGTTGTGCATGGGTGCCTCTAGTTTATTGGCACGTCGCCTAACCAAATCCCAAGAGTTTCTGGTCTTCCGATTTGGCAGTAGTACATGGTCTCTAGAAGCGGCGAATCGTTTTCAATCGCCGATAGGACCTCATCTCTGCTTTTTCGCGAGGCCCAAGCAATCCTACGTACGAGTCGTTCATGCCAGTCGCTTCGGAGTAGATTTATGTCCTGGTTCGCCATGGGCCCAATCCGCATGAACATTGCCTGCTCCAGCCAGTTCTTGTCGTCGATGAAGAATTGCAACAAATCGGTTGCGTAGGACATCCGCAGGAACGTACTGACCAGGGATCGCCAGGTAAGATAGTTTTTGTCCAGGGCCTTCAATGCTGGAAGAAACACGTCAATTCGATACAGTAGGCGTGCTACGAATGCGGCGGAACGCAGTGCATTTACCGGAAGAAAGGTTCCGACTACCGTTATCGCGCCTGAACGTATCAGTCCGTTCGCGACAGAAGCATGAGACCCGGCTAGTGCGAAGGTCGAGCAAGCGCTGAGGACCACGATTGGAGGTATTCGTGTGATGTGCGCGAGCTGCCATGTGTCGACTCTTTCGTTTCCGATCTTTAGCCAGCCATGGCTTTCGTCGCCGCCGTGTCCGCCGTGACAGTCAAAGATTGCGATCGCTCCCTGGTAGCTGTTCAAACAGGAAATCAGTTCGGTCTGACTTGTAACGTCGACAAAGCGGACCTTCACCCTTGCCAAATTGAAAATCTGGATCGCATCTTCCAATGAGTTTCGGATAGGGTCATCGTGCGCGAATGAGCGCACTACGATAACGTCGTCGAGCGCGCTTGCAGGAAGGCTGTGCATGCCTGATTCGGCACATAGCGCCAGCATCAAGTTTCCGGGTGTCATGCCGATACGCGATAGTTCGTGTCGAATCATCAACGGGATGCCGTCGATCCTTAGCCATTCGATCGGGGCGTCCGCGACTAGCGTAATAGCTTCTGTTCTCTGTGAGAGCTCTTCGATGATGCGCGTGTCGATAGCCGACAGCATTTCATGAGAAAGCCTTTTATAGTTGAGCTGTAAGATCTTGCGGTTGCGTTCGTTGACACGCTCCGAGTGTCGCTCGATCTCGCGTAGGGTAGATGCGTGAAAGTTGACAGAGTTCGGAAGCCGTATTGCGGGCTGGGTTCCGCTGGTCGCTAATGCGGATATGCCGGCTGTCATCAGTCTGAGTTCCGATTGTCGTAAGGACAAGATCGGTCCAGCAATGGGGTCCTCGTACGGGTTTCTGGGTTCCCTGTTCTTCAGTTTGAGCGAGAATCCCGAGTAGTTCGGATTCCTGAAGAGTCCGTCCTTGACGATTTCGCGGAGCTCTCGCGGGATATTCCGTAGTAGGTTATTCCAGAATGAACTACCAAATGCATAGAGGCGGCGAACGATAGACGGGGCGTATAGGACGATGTTCGTTGAGGTTTCGCCAATGATTCTGCGTGCGCAGTTGGCGGAATCAATAATTGCGTCTACATACGGGCTTGCCTCGCCTGAAAGGATGTTATCCGAGCCGTTGTATGCGTGACCAAGCGATACCGAGAGGAGCTCGTTAGGCATGGTTACGCCGGAGCCTCGCGAAGGCAGAGAGCCTTCTGGGAATGGTGCCCTAAGCGGAGTAGCTAGAAAGGCGTCCTGCATTTCGTTGGGTAGAAGGGCGGCAGCCGCGTCTCGAATGACAACATCGATTGCCTGCGCTAGATGACCTTTGTAACCACTCAGCGATACGGCCCCAGGAGGTCCCTTAGTTGTCAAAAAGATGGTATTGGCATCGTGCGGCAATGCCATTGCGGATGTGATTTCGGACGGGAAGCCGATGACCACAGCGATGCGATCGCGCGTGGGCTTGTGCTCACTCAATACACGATAAGTCGGCATTCCAGCGATCGTCGTGTTTTTTTGAGGCAGGGGTCGCCTTAAGGCTGGTAACACGTTTGGCGGGGCAAAGATCTCCAGGACGCTTGCCGGTAGCACCGCCATGAGTTCGACTAACGGAGCAAGTAATGGCTTCACTACATCGGCGCTGAAACCTTGGAATGGCGTGAAGCCTAGGTCTGACGCTGGCGTAAGTACCAGGTAATGGAGGGCAGGTAGCTGGTCGTAGAGAGCGGCGATCTGTTGGGGGAGTGGCTCGATGTCTTCCATGAGTATTTTGAGTTCCTGAGCTCAGCACTGGCCACCATGTTTCGACCCCTGCCATGAGTTCAGAAGGCCCGCAGCCGCGCGGCCCATCGTATGGCTGCTTGCTGCTATAAGAGCCGCAGTGCGCTCCAAAACAAAACAGCGCGTCACACCGCAAGGCGTAACACGCTGTTCTGGTTGGACTAATTGGTGGAGCGGAAGGGGATCGAACCCTCGACCTTCGCATTGCGAACGCGACGCTCTCCCAGCTGAGCTACCGCCCCACGTGCTTAAAAGTGTAACGGCCCGGCGGCGGGGGCGCTAGTCCTGGGCGGCCAGCAGCGGGGCCAGGCCGGGTTCGAGGGCGGCGCGGCGCCAGCCGGAGAGGGCGTCGGGCCAGTCGCCGTGGTCGAGCAGGGATTCCAGCCAGCGCCGCGAGGCGAGTACGCCGTCGGGCAGGCCGAGTTCGGCGCTGCGCGCGGCGACCACGTCCTGCAGCTTGCGCAGACGCTGTTTGTCGCGGGTTTCGCCTAGCGAGGCGTCGGGGGCGTGTTCTTCGTCGGGCAGCGGGGTGCTCAGGGCAGTCCAGACCACGTCGCCCAGCTTGCGCGGGGCTTTGGGGTGGGCGTCGAGCTGCGCTTGCAGCAGATCGCGGTCGGCCGGGTTGGAACGCGCGATCGCGACGGCGAGTTCGTTGTCGAGGATCCAACTGCGCGGGCGGTCGTGGTCGCGCGCGTAGGCGTCGCGCCAGCGAAGCAGGCGCAGCAGGCGGCGTTGGGCGTTGCGGTCGAGGAACTGGGCGCTGCGCATGCTCAGGTGCGGCCAGCGTTCCAGGCCTTCGTGTTCGGCGTTGTGGACGGTGCGCTGGGCGTCCTCGGCCAGCCATTCGCGGCGGCCGAGCTGGCCGAGCTGGCCGTCCAGCGCGTCGTGCATGGCGAACAGATGGCGGACGTCGTCGGCGGCGTATTCCAGCTGCGCCGGCGACAGCGGGCGGCGCAGCCAGTCCGAGCGCGTCTCGCCCTTGGCCAGGGTCACGCCGGTGAGTTGTTCGACCAGTTTTTGATAGCCCAGGCCGCCGCCGATGCCGGCCAGCGCGGCGGCCTGCTGGGTGTCGAACAGCGGCTTGGGCACGACCTTGCAGGCATGCATGAACGCGACCAGGTCTTCGCTGGCGCTGTGCATGATCTTGAGGATGGCGGTGTCGGCCAGGATCGGCGCCAGCGCCTCGGCGATGCCGGGCTTGAGCGGGTCGACCAGCAGGATCTCGTCGCCGACCGCGATCTGCACCAGCGCCAGCTGCGGCCAGTAGGTGCGCTCGCGGATGAACTCGGTGTCCAGGCCGATGCGCGCGGGCCGGGAGGCGAAATATTCCTGCAGCGCGGCAGGCTGGGAGATCCAAATGGGCATGATGATCTGAACGTGTGCGGGACGGTGCGGCGGTGCCGGCGCGACGAAGTTGCCGCGGCGGGCGACAATAGCCTACTTTCGCCCGGTCCGGGCCCGCGCCGTCGGCGCCGGCCCGGGGCGGTCCCGTAGGATCGATGGATTAGGCTGCGGAGGACGTTTGCGCGCACAGGCATGGGCAGGTTTGGCGGTGGCGGTGCTGCTTGCGGCGTGTACGCGCGAGCCGTCGACGCCTGCCACGCCGAACCCGGCCGCCGGACGCACGCCGATCGTGACCATCAGCGCCGACCAGGCGGTGTCGCCGGTGCCGGCCTGGCAGCCGCCCGCGATCGCGGTGGACGAGGCCAACGCCAAGGCGCTCAAGAGCCGCGCCGACGCCGCGCTGGCGGCCGGCCAGCTGTACGCGGACGCCGACTCGGCGATTCCGCTGTATTACGCGCTGCTGCAGTACGCGCCCAACGACGTTAAGGTCGCCGCCGGCTTCGAGCGCGCGCTGGCGATGCTGATCGTGCAGGGCGATCAGGCCCTGGACGGGATCGACGACGATCCGCTGCAGCTGCGCGGCGCGCACGAGGCCGCGGCGGTGGCGCGCGCGGTCGCGCCGGAGAACAAGAAGGTCGGCGCCTATCTGCAGCGCGTCGACCGCGCCGATCAGGCCCAGGAGGCCAATCGCCTGGGCGAGGGCGAGCTCAACGCCGGGCGCATCGGCGAGGACGGCAAGGGCGGGGCGCTGGGTTATTTTCGCGAGGCGCTGGAGCTGCGCCCCGGCGACGTGCGCGCCAGCCAGGGCATCGCCGCGGCCGAGAGCGCGCTGATCCGGCGCGCCGAGGTCGCGGCCGACCGCGACGACTACGCCGGCGCCGAGCGCTGGCTGGCGCTGGCCGCGCAGGTGCGGCCGAAGATGAGCACCGCCGCCGACGCCCAGGGCCGCATCGCCACGCAGCGCGCCGCGCGCGTGGGCCGCTTGCGCGATCTGGGGCTGGCCGCGTTGCCGCGCCCGCGCGGGATCGAGGAGGCGCGGGTGCTGCTGGCGAACCTGCTGCGGATCGCGCCGTCCGGCGACCCGGCCGCGGTCGAGCTGCGCGAGCGCATCGAACTAGCCACCCACTACGGCCTGTTCCGCCCCGGCCAGGCCTTCACCGAGGCCATGCAGAGCGGCGGGCGCGGGCCGACCATGGTGGTGATCCCGCACGGCGCGTTCCGCATGGGCGCCGAGGCCGAGGAGGCCGGCTCCAGCGACGCCGAGCGCCCGACCCGCAACATCCGCTTCGACCGTGGCCTGGCGGTGTCGCGCACCGAAATCACGGTCGGCGAGTTCCGCCGTTTCATGAACGCGACCAAGCACCGCGCACGCGCCAGCCGGCGCGGCTATTCCACCGCCTACGACGAGCGCAGCGGCAACCTGGTCCGGCGCGGCAACGTCGACTGGCAGTCGGACTACGCCGGCGCCAAGGCCGGCGACGATCTGCCGGTGGTGCACGTGAGCGCCAAGGACGCGATGGCCTACGCGGCCTGGCTGTCCAAGCAGACGGGGCATCACTACCGGCTGCCCAGCGAGGCCGAGTTCGAATACATGCTGCGCGCCGGCAGCGCCCAGGCCTATCCCTGGGGCGAGGGCGCGCCGCTGACCCGGGTCGGCAACCTGACCGGCGCCCTGGACGCGTCGCCGACCGGGCGGCGCTGGAACAACGCTTTCGCCGGCTACGGCGACAACGCCTGGGGCCCGGCGCCGGTGGGGCGCTACCGCGCCAACGCCTTCGGGCTGCACGACATCGCCGGCAACGTCAGCGAATGGGTGGGCGACTGCTGGCACGACAGCTATCGGCGCGCGCCGCGTAACGGCGAGGCCTGGGTCAACCCGGGCTGCCGCACGCGGGTGCTGCGCGGGGGCTCCTGGGCCAGTTCGCCGGCGCAGACGCGCTCGGCCTGGCGCCAGGGTAGCGACGCCGACACCACCAGCGCGCGCATCGGCTTCCGCGTGGTGCGCGATATCTGACAGGATGGGCGGCAGACGGGCCGTGCGCCCGTCCGGAGCCGGCAGCGCCGGCGCAGGCGGCAAGACCAGGCAGGGCGGAGGACTACAGATGCGGATCGACCCCTTCGGGAACGCGCAACAACGTCAGGGCGGCCAGCGCCGCGGTTTCGGCGGCATACGCTGGTGGATCCTGATCCTGTTCGCGGGCTACGCGGCCTGGTCCTGGTTCGGCAGCGCCCAGACCGATCCCTACACCGGCGAGCAGGCCCACTACGGCGCCAGCGCCGACGAGGAAGTGCAGTTGGGCGCGCAGGCGTTCCAGCAGGTGCTGGGCGACGCCAGCCAGCAGGGCGCGCTGGTGCCGGCCGACAACCAGGTCAGCCGGCAGGTGCGCGAGATCGCGCAGCGCCTGATCAACCGCGTGCCGCAGGTCACCGCCGATCTGGCCGCCCAGCATCAGCAGCAGGCGCCCACCGACTATCAGGGTTTCAAGTGGGACGTGGCGGTCATCAATTCCAAGGAAGCCAACGCGTTCTGTCTGCCCGGCGGCAAGATGGCGGTGTACACCGGCCTGCTGCCGATCGCCGAGAACGAAAGCGCGCTGGCGGTGGTGATGGGGCACGAGATCGCGCATGCGCTGTTGCGCCACGGTTCGCAGCGCATGGCGCAGCAGAAGTTGGTGCAGATGGGGCAGATGGCGGCGGGCGTGGCGCTGGGCGGCATGGACCCGCAACAGCAGCAGGCGGTGATGGGCGCGCTGGGCGCCGGTGCGCAGTACGGTTTCGTGCTGCCGTACGGGCGCAACCACGAAACGCAGGCCGATCAGGTCGGCCTGATGCTGGCCGCGGCGGCGTGCTACGACCCGCGTCAGGCGATTCCGCTGTGGCAGCGGATGGAGCAGTTGGGCGGCGGGCAGCGTCCGCCGGAGTTCGCGTCCACGCATCCGGATCCGGCCAATCGCATCCAGGTGCTGCAGGGGCTGATGCCGCAGGCGGAGGCGTATTACCAGAAGTATTGCGCGGGGCAGCCGCCGTTGAAGTGAGGCGGGGAGGGTTCGCCGCGCCCTACGGCTTCGCCGCGCCTTTGTAGGATGTGGTGAGCCGAAGGCGAACCGCATCATCACGCAAGCCCGAGCCATCGCGACGGTGCGGTTATCACCGCACCCTACGATGTCGCCGCCTTCTGTGGGAGCGGCGTGAGCCGCGATGCTTTGGGAGCACTCCCAACCCCCATGGTTCGTAGGGTGTGGTGAGCCAAAGGCGAACCGCACCATCGCGCACGTTCGAACCATCGCGACGGTGCGGTTACCACCGCACCCTACGACGCCGATGCTTTCTGTGGGAGCGCCATGAGCCGCGATGCTTTGGGGAGGATTGCGCCCTCCCAACCCCATCGTTCGTAGGGTGTGGTGGGCCAAAGGCGAACCGCACCATCGCGCACGTTCGAGCCATCGCGACGGTRCGGTTATMACCGCACCCTACGGCGCCGATGCYTTCTGTGGGAGCGGCGTGAGCCGCGATGCTTTGGGGAGGATTGCGCCCTCCCAACCCCATCGTTTGTAGGGTGTGGTGAGCCGAAGGCGAACCGCACCATTGCGCACGTTCGAACCATCGCGACGGTGCGGTTATCACCGCACCCTACGGCGCCGATGCTTTCTGTGGGAGCGGCGTGAGCCGCGATGCTTTTGGACCGAGCACCACGAAACCGAGCCTCGTGCGCGCGCTACCCGCACGCGACGCCCTCAAAAGCTCATGAACAAGCCGCCATTCACCGGAATATTCGCGCCGGTGATGAACCCGGCGTCCTCCGCGGTCAGGAACTCGACCGTGCGTGCGATTTCGCTGGGCTTGCCGAGGCGGCCGACCGGGACGCTGTCGACGATCTTGGCGCGGATGTCTTCGGGCACGGCCATCACCATCGCGGTCTCGCAATAGCCGGGGGAGACCGAATTGACGGTCACGCCCTTGCGCGCGACTTCGCGCGCCAGCGCCATGGTGAAGCCGTGCATGCCGGCCTTGGCGGCCGAATAGTTGGTCTGACCGAACTGGCCGGTCTGGCCGTTGACCGAGCTGATGTTGACGATGCGGCCGAAGCCGCGCTCGGCCATGCCGTCGACGGCATGCCGGCACAGGTTGAACACGCCGTCCAGGTTCACGCCCAGCACCTCGTCCCACTGGCGCTTGTCCATCTTGCGCAGGCTGGTGTCGCGGGTGATGCCGGCGGCGTTGACCAGGATGTCGATTGCGCCCTCTTCGCGGTGGATGCGCTCGACCGTGCCCGCGCAATCGTCGTAGTCGGCGACGTTGGCCGCTTCGAAGCGCACGTCCAGGCCGCGCACTTCGTCTCGGAACGCAGCGATGCGTTCCTCGCGCGAGGCCAGGTCGATCGCGATCACGCGCCGGCCGGCGCGGGCCAGGGTCTTGCAGATCTCGCTGCCGAGACCGCCGATGCCGCCGCTGACGACGGCGATGCGTTTGCTCATGTGGTGTTCCCCCTGCGCCGGCGCGGGCCGGTTACGCGCACGCGCCGGCGGCGCGCGCGGATGCGCGCGAGCCGCGCGGTCGGTGATCGATACGCGGCTCAACGCTCGCGCTTGGTGTCGCCCTTGGGCTTGGTGCCGGCGCCGGAGGCCGGGCTCTGGCCGACGCTGCCGGACAGGTTCTGCTGGAATTCCTTCCACAGGGTCAGGTTGCGCTCGGTGAGCTGGTTCATCATCGCCCACGGGGTCTGGCCGAGCATGCCGCCCACCTGATTGCGGAACTGCGCCTGCTGATCCAGGAACGTCTGCATCGAGCGCTCCAGGTAGTTGCCCATGAAGCCCTGCAGCGAGTCGCCGTAGAAGCGGATGATCTGGCTCAGCAACTGGGTCGAGAGCACCGGTTCGCCGTCTTGTTCGTGCTCGGCGATGATCTGCAGCAGCACCTGACGGGTCAGATCGTCGCCCGAGCGGGCGTCGCGGACCTCGAAGTCCTCGCCGTCGACGATCAGCTGACGGACGTCCTCGATGGTGATGTAACTGGAGATCTCGGTGTCGTACAGACGGCGGTTCGGGTACTTCTTGATGACTCGGGTCGAGGCCATGGAGCTTTGGCTCTAAAATCGTGGTGCCTTGCAGCATGGCGCAGGCCGAGGGGGCTTGCAACAGGCAAGGTCGGACCCGGCCGCAGGCCGAGCCGCGGGGCAGGGAGCGTGGTGGATTCGATGTGCCAGCGGCGCCGGCTGCGCGACCGTGCAGGCGGGGGCTGCACGACGTATACGGCACGGCCGGGCGCCGAGGGCGCCCGAACCGGGGGCGCCGCGCCTGCCGGCGCGGCGCGTATGGGGCCTTACCAGCCCATGTACTGGCCGCCGTTGGCGGACAGGTTGGCGCCGGTGATCCAGCCGGCCTCGTCGGGGATGAAGAAGCCCACCGCGTAGGCGATTTCCTCGGGGTTGCCGAGGCGGCCGGTCGGGATCTGCGCGACGATCTTGTTGCGCACTTCCTCGGGCACCGCCATGACCATATCGGTGGCGATGTAGCCCGGCGAGACCGTGTTCACGGTGATGCCGAACTTCGCGTTCTCCTGCGCCAGCGAAATCGTGAAGCCGTGCATGCCAGCCTTGGCCGCGGCGTAGTTGGCCTGGCCGTACTGGCCCTTCTGGCCGTTGATCGAGCTGATCTGCACGATCCGGCCCCACTTGCGCTCGCGCATGCCCTCGATCACCGGGCGGGTGACGTTGAAGCAGGAATTGAGGTTGGTGCCGATCACGTCGGTCCACTGCTCGGGGGTCATGCGGTGGAAGGTCGAGTCGCGGGTGATGCCGGCGTTGTTGACCAGGATGTCGACCGGACCGAGCTGGCTTTCGACGTTGCGTACCAGCGCTTCGGCCTGTTCGGGGGAGGACACGTCGCCTTGCGCGAGCGCCACGTCGATGCCGAGTCCTTTCATCTGCGCCTGCCAGGCGCGTCCTTTGGCCTCGTCGCGATAGTTAGTCGCGACCCGATGACCCATCTGGGCCAGGCGTTGGACGATCGAGGTGCCGATGCCACCGGTACCGCCGGTGACCAATGCGACGCGTGACTGCATGTCTTCCTCTCCACGGCCGCGACGGTGCGGCCCTGACCCGATTCTAGTCAGCAAATATGAAATCGCCGTTGTGCATCGCGGCGAGCGAAACGGTCGGTGTGGACGCAATGCGACCGGGGTCGAACTCTGCCTGCGCGCGGTTGAGCAATTGCGGCACCGTGCCGGCGCCCGACAAGGCCGCCGGCGCCTGGCCCAGGGCCTGCCAGGCCGCGCGCAGCGCCGGCAGCGGGCGTTGCGGATCCACCGGCAGCGCGGCATCGGACTTGGACAGCTTGCGGCCGTCGCTGCCCAGCACCAGCGGCAGATGGGCGTAATGCGGCGTGGGCAGGCCGAGCGCGCGCTGCAGCAGGATCTGGCGCGGGGTCGAATCGAGCAGGTCGGCGCCGCGTACGACGTCGCTGATGCCCTGGGCGGCGTCGTCCACCACCACCGCCAGTTGGTAAGCCCAGTAGCCGTCGGCGCGGCGCAGGACCACATCGCCGACGTCCTGCGCGACGTCCTGGCTCTGCGCGCCGCGGATGCGGTCCTGGAACGCGACCACGCTGTGGTCGGCCACGCGCAGACGGATCGCCGGCATGCGGCCGGGGCGTTCCGGCGCGGCCACGCAGCGGCGGTGGATGCCGCCGACCGCGGCCAGGTCGCTGCGGCTGCAATGGCAGGCGAAGGCGAGGTCGCGCGCTAGCAGCTCGTCCAGCGCTTGGCGGTAGAGCTCGCCGCGTTCGCTCTGGCGCAGCACGGGTTCGTCGGATTCCAGGCCGAACGCGCGCAAAGTGCGCAACTGGCGCTCGGCCGCGCCGGCGACTTCGCGTGGCGGATCGAGGTCTTCTATGCGCACCAGCCAGGTGCCATTCGCATGCCGCGCGAGCAGCCAGCTGCCGAACGCGGCCAGCAGCGAACCGAAGTGCAGGTCGCCGGTGGGCGAGGGCGCGAAACGGCCGCGGTAGCTGGGAACGGGGGGCGTGGGCAAGGGCGTGCGGGCGGCTGGTCTTGGGGCGGGGCGGTACGGCGGGCGCGAGCCTTGGGCCGATCGGGCGCGGAGAGCGTAGTTAAACCGACTCGCCGGGCAAAGCCGCGCGGGGCTGGGTTTCACTTGAATTCACGGGGAGCCTGCCACATTTTGTTCCGGACCGCGCACGGTGCGCGGGTACGGTTAACCCCACGACCATGTTCAAACGCATCGCTCTATTCCTCGCTACCAACCTGGCCGTCCTCGCCCTGCTGAGTATCGTCCTGGCGGTTCTGCAGTCGTTCGGCATCACCACCGGGCGCAATGGCTCGCTGCTGATCATGGCCACCTTGTTCGGCTTCGGCGGCTCGTTCGTGTCCTTGTTCCTGTCCAAGTGGATGGCCAAGCGCAGCACCGGCGCGCACGTGATCGAGCAGCCACGCAACGAAGCCGAGCAGTGGCTGGTGAACACGGTCCGCCGTCAGGCCGAAGCGGCCGGCATCGGCATGCCCGAGGTCGCCATTTACGACGCGCCCGAGATCAACGCTTTCGCCACCGGCGCCAACCGCAACAACGCGCTGGTCGCGGTATCGACCGGCCTGCTGCGCTCGATGAGCCGCGACGAGGCCGAGGCGGTGCTGGGCCACGAGGTCAGCCACGTCGCCAACGGCGACATGGTCACGATGGCGCTGGTCCAGGGCGTGCTCAATACCTTCGTGATCGTGCTGGCGCGCCTGGTCGGCCGCGTGATCGACGGCTATCTGTCCGGCAACCGCGACGGCGGCCCGGGCCTGGGCTACTACGTGATCGTGTTCGTGCTGGACATGGTGTTCGGCCTGTTCGCCAGCATGATCGCGATGTGGTTCTCGCGTTACCGCGAGTTCCGCGCCGACGCCGGTGGCGCGCGCCTGGCCGGTCGCGACAAGATGATCGGCGCGCTGGAGCGCCTGGCCCAGACCTACGGCGAGAGCACCCTGCCCAAGCAGGTGCAGGCCTTCGGCATCAGCGGCGCGGTCGGCCACGGCCTGTCCAAGCTGCTGCGCAGCCACCCGCCGCTGGAAGAGCGCATCACGGCGCTGCGCAATGCGCCGGTCGAGACGGTGCGCGGATCGGTGGTGGCGCGTTGATCTAGCGCGGCCGAGCAGTCAGGAAGAAGCCCGCCGAATGGCGGGCTTTTTCTTTGGGGCTGGGGGGGGTGGGGTTCGTGCGCGGGTGGGTCGCGGCTTGCGCCGCTCCTACAAGGGGGGCGTGGGGGCAGAACGCGTCTGTCTTTAGATGGAGGGTTGACACATACCGACTATTTGGTATGTTTGGTCCATGGCCAGACCTACCAAGCAATCGCCCGAGCGCGGCGGCGCACGAATCCGGCTCCTGGAAGCGGCGCGGGACGTGATCCGCGCCAAAGGCTACGCGGCCACCACCGTCGACGATTTGTGCGCGGCGGCCGGGGTGACCAAGGGCGCGTTCTTCCATCACTTCGGCAGCAAGGACGCGCTGGGCGTGGCCGCGGCCGAGTTCTGGGCCGAGACCACCACCGCCTTCTTCGCGGCCGCGCCGTATCACCAGCCGGCCGATGCGCTGGACCGCGTGTTGGCCTATGTCGCGTTCCGCAAGGCGATCATCGCCGGCGACCTGGCCGAGTTCACCTGCCTGGTCGGGACCATGGCGCAGGAGGTGCACACCAGCGCGCCCGAGATCCGCGACGCCTGCGGCCGCAGCATCTTCGGCCACACCGCCACGCTGGAAGCCGACATCGAGCGCGCGCGCCGCGATCGCGGCATCGACGCGCACGATTGGAGCGCCGCCAGCCTGGCGCGGCATACCCAGACGGTGATCCAGGGCGGCTTCGTGCTGGCCAAGGCCGGCAACGATCCCGAGCTTGCGCGCGAAGCGCTGGATCATCTGGACCGGTATATCCGGCATCTGTTCCGCGTCGAGCAGGAGCAAGCGGCATGAATCGGCCCATCACACTGGCCTGCGCCTGCGGGCGCACCCGTCTGGAAGCCAGCGGCGCGCCGATCCTGGTGTCCGAATGCCTGTGCGACAGCTGCCGCGAGGCGGCGGCGCGCCTGGCGACCTTGCCCGGCGCGCATAGCCTGCTCACGTCCTACGGCGCCACGCCCAGCGCGGAGTACCGCAAGGACCGCATCCGCATCCTCGCCGACGCCGCGCAGCTGGCCGAGTTCCGCCTGAGTCCCGGCGCCGGTTCGCGCCGCGTGGTCGCGACCTGCTGCAACACGCCGCTGTTCCTGGAGATGAAGGGCGCGCATTGGCTGAGCGTGTACTCGCACTTGTGGCCGGCGGCGACGCGGCCCAAGCCGCAGATGCGCACGATGGTGGGCGACCTGGCCGATGCGTCCCGGGTGCCGGACGACATCCCCAACCTGAAAACCCACACGGTGCGC
Organism: Lysobacter sp. Root604; assembly: GCF_001427505.1. Taxonomy (NCBI): domain Bacteria; kingdom Pseudomonadati; phylum Pseudomonadota; class Gammaproteobacteria; order Lysobacterales; family Lysobacteraceae; genus Lysobacter; species Lysobacter sp. Root604. The sequence goes on from NZ_LMGS01000001.1 coordinate 553,821, forward strand.
TTCTACGCCAAGTTGCTGGGCGCCTGGGTGGCGATGGGGTTCCGCAACCCGAAGGTCGAGGTGGGAGGGAAGGTCGATGCCTGACGACAAGATCGAGATCGAGAACGTCAACACGCCCGGCAAGACCGAGCGGGTGGATCGCGCCAAGTACACGGCGATGCGCAAGGCGCTGCTGTCGGTGCTGCCGAAGGCGGCGCCGGGGTTGAAGGTGGCGGAGGCGAAGGAGGCGTTGCTGCCGCGGTTGCCGGAGGCGCTGTTTCCGCAGGGCAAGACGGCGGGGTGGTGGCTGAAGGCGGTGCAGCTGGATCTGGAGGCGAAGGGCGTGATCGCGCGGGCGGAGATCAAGCCGGTGCATTTGTATCGGTTGGGGGCGGGTTGAATGCGTAGGTAGCGCGCCTGGGTAAGCTCAAAAGCAAATCCCCCTCAGTCCCCCTTTTTCAAAGGGGGAAGAAAAGCGGGGTTTGCTCGGCTTCTCAGTTTTTGACTTCGGCTTCGAATGCGGGATGGCCGTGACTAAGCCGACTCGGTGCAACGAAGGCGGCCGTAGCCTTTCCCGATTCCCGATTCCCGATTCCCGATTCCCGATTCCCGATTCCCGATTCCCGATTCCCGATTCCCGACGCCTTACTGGAAGTCGTAATCCATATCCGGGCCCGCCGCGGCCAGGAAGTGGCCCTGGGCGTAGTCGATGCCGGCGGCGAACAGGAAGGACATGCTGGCTGCGTCCTGGACGAATTCGGCGATGGTCTGCTTGCCCAGTTCGCGCGCCTTGCTGGCGATCTCGCGGATGCGCTGCTGGTGGTCGGCGCTGCTAGGCAGGTCTTCCATGAAGGCGCGGTCGATCTTCAGGAACGAGGCGTCGAAGTGGCTGAGCATCTGGAACGAGTTCAGGCCCGAGCCGAACTGCTCCAGCCCCACGCGCACGCCGTAGCGGGCGACCCGGGCCTGGAACTCCTGCGCCGCGCGCAGGTGGGTGAAGACCTTGGACTCGGGCAGCTGCAGCACCAGCAGGCTGCCTTCGGCGTTCTGCCGCGCCAGCTGCTCTTCGATGTGCTGGAGCAGGCTTTCGTCCTGCAGCGAGGCCTGGGTGATCTTGACCAGCAGCGTGGTGCGCTTGCCGGCGCGCAGGCGGTCGCCGATGACCTGGATCGCCTTGCCGACCACCCAGCGGTCGATTTCCCACAGCAGCCCGTGTTCCTCGGCGATCTGCAGGAAGCTCAGCGGCTGCACCAGTTCGCCCGGCTCGCCCTGCATGCGCAGGTAGGCCTCGTACATCTCCATCGGCTCGCCGTGCAGATTGATCAGCGGCTGGTAGTTCATCAGGAAGCGGTCGGCGTCGAGCGCGTCGCGGATGCGCGTGACCCAGGCTTCGACGCGCTCGGACTCGGCGCGGTCGGCCGCGCCCGGATCGAACAGCTCGGTGCGGTTGCCGCCCACGCCGATGCTGGACAGCACGCACTGGCTGGCCTTGCCCAGCACCGCGGTGACGCTGGCGATCTTCTCGCCGATCTGCACGCCGCCGATGCTGACGGTGGTGTTGAGCGAACGGCTGGGGGTTTCCAGCACGTGGTCGGCGAAAGCGGTGCGCAGGCGGTCGGCCAGGGCCGAGGTCGCGTGGTAGTCGCAGTTGGGCGTGAGCACCGCGAACTGGTGCTCGGAGAAGCGCGCGGCGACATCGTCGGGGCCGATCGCGGTGCGCAGGCGCTCGCCGAACGCGGCGATCAGCTCGTCGGACGCGTCCAGGCCGATTTCCTGCAGCAGGCGCGCGTAGTGATCGGGCTCGATCAGCAGCAGGCCGTGGTGGGCGTTGTTCTGGGCCGTGTCGGACACGGCGTCCTCGAGCGCGCGCAGGAAAGTGGCGCGGTTGAGCAGGCCGGTGACCTGGTCGCGCTGGCGCAGGGCCTCGACCTCGCGCGCCAGTTCGGGGTCGAACTCCTGGCGGCGCAGGATCACCTGCAGGCACTGCTCGCCCTCGTAGCTGGCCGGGGTGAATTCCATGACCGCGGCGAAATGGCTGCCGTCGAGCGCGCGCGCCTCGGTTTCGTAGCGCGGCGGCGGCGCCTCGCCCTTGGACAGCTGCTTGAGCAGTTGCTTGAAGCCGTCGACCTGGCCCGGTGCGACCAGGTCCAGCAGCGACATGCCCTCGATCTCTTCGAAGGATTCGAAGCCGAAGATCTCCAGGTAGGCCGCGTTGGCGCGGATGTGCATGCCTTCGTGGATGTAGGCGATGGGCTCGCGCGAGGAATCGATCAGGGTGTCGCAGCGGCGTTCGGTCTCGCGCACCTGGGCTTCCAGGCGGCGCAGCGAGCGGCGCGCTTCCAGGTCGGCCCATTCGGCGCGGACCACGTTCTGCACGTGGTCGGTGTGGCCGCGCAGGATCACGCTGCGCGCGCCCATCGACAGCACTTCCAGCAGGCCGGTGTCGTCGACGCTGTCCAGCAGGACCAACACCGGCAGGTCCTTGCCGGTGCTGTCGACCTGCTGCATGACCTTGGGCAGCGGCAGATTGCGCGCATCGCGCGCGGCCAGCACCAGGTCGGGCTGCTGCAGGACCTGCGCGGCCAGCTCGGTTTCGTTCTCGGGACGCGACGGCCGCACGGCGATGCCGCTGTTGCGTAGACCGCTGACGATGGCTTCCGCCGCCTCGACGCTGTCGTCGACGATCAGCAGGCGCAGCACCATGTCTTTGCCGAATTGCATTCACCACCTCCGTGGCCCGCGTTTATGACACGAAGGCCGGGCCGGAGTCCATGCGAACCGCGTTACAGCGGTCGCTTTCCGGGATCTCCGGCGATCTCGCGCACCAGTTTTGGAACCAGATAGCCAGAAAGCCGAGCGGCCAGCGCGCGATGCAGCGCGCGGGCGCGTTCGTCTTCGATTTCGAAGTGCGCAGCCCCCTGCACACGATCGAGTTGATGCAGATAGTACGGCAGGACGCCGGCACGGAAACCGCGTTCGCTCAAATCTGCGAGCGCCTCGACGCTATCGTTGACGCCGCGCAGCAGCACGGCCTGGTTGAGCAGGGTCGCGCCGGCCGCGCGCAGGCGGGCCAGGGCGGCGTCGACGGCGTCGTCGAACTCGTGGGCGTGGTTGGCGTGCAGGACCACGGTGACCGGCCAGGGCAGGGCGCGCAGCCAGGCCAGCAGCGGGGCGTCGACGCGCTCGGGCAGGACCACCGGCAGGCGGGTGTGAACGCGCAGACGCTTGAGATGCGGCACCGCGGCCAGGGCCTGGGTCAGCTCGGCCAGCTTGGGCGTGGCCAGCGACCAGGGGTCGCCGCCGGACAGGATGACCTCGTCGATCTGCGGGTCGGCCGCGATCAGGTCGATCGCGGCGCGCCAGCCGGCCGCGGCCGCGGTTTCCTCGGCATAGGGGAAGTGGCGGCGGAAGCAGTAGCGGCAGTGGATGGCGCAGCTGCCGGTGGTCACCAGCAGGGCGCGCCCGCGGTACTTGCGGATCACCCCGTCGCCGGCCTTGGCCAGGCCGTCGCCGACCGGGTCCAGGACGTAGCCGGGCATGGGCCGCAGCTCCTCGTCCAAGGGCAGGACCTGGCGCAGCAGCGGGTCGTGCGGGTCGCCGGCGCGCATGCGGGCGACGAAGCCGCGCGGCACCCGCAGCGGGAACTGCGCGGCGGCCGCGTCGGACACCCCGGCGGCGATGCCGTCCAGCCCCAGCAGGGCCAGCAGCTCGCGCGGATCGCGCACCGCGTCGCGCCACAGCGCCTGCCAGCGCGCGGACGCGCCGGGGTGCGGGAGGGGCTGCGGCTGTATGGAGGCCGGGGCTGCGGGTATCATGCGGGGCTAGCTTGTATGGATCCGGTTTCGTGGGCCCGGCGCCCTGGGGTTTCCCCGGCTCCGGTCCCGTTCGCGTCCCGCCCGGCCTTTCGGCGGCGGTGGCTGGCGCAGCCCGACATTCTAGCCTCCCGCCGTCGGTACGGCGGCCCCTATCCGTCGGGGCCCCGCGTACCGGCCGGCGCAACCGCTTCATTCTTACATTCGCAGGAGTTTCAGCATGGCCAGCTTGGGCATGAACGACGTCAAGACCGGACAGAAGATCCTGGTCAACAACGACCCGTGCATCATCACCGAGACCGAGTACGTCAAGCCGGGCAAGGGCCAGGCCTTCACCCGCATCAAGTACCGCAGCATCAAGTCGGGCCGCGTGGTCGAAATGACCATGAAGGCCACCGACAGCGTCGAACAGGCCGACGTGGTCGATACCGATATGCAGTACCTGTATTCGGACGGCGAGTACTGGCACTTCATGAACCAGGAATCCTTCGAGCAGGTCCAGTCCGACAAGGCCGGCATGGGCGGTTCCGAGAAGTGGCTCAAGGGCGAGGAAGAGTGCGTGGTGACGCTGTGGAACGGCGTGCCGATCGCGGTCCAGCCGCCGAACTTCGTCGAGCTCAAGATCACCGAGACCGACCCGGGCGTGCGCGGCGATACCTCCGGCGGCGGCGGCAAGCCGGCCACCCTGGAAACCGGCGCGGTCGTGCGCGTGCCGCTGTTCGTGGGCCAGGACGAAATCATCAAGGTCGACACCCGCTCGGGCGAGTACGTCAGCCGGGTGAAGTGACGCATTGGCCCGTGGCCGCACAGCGGCCACGGCTTTGCCAATGCGTCACCCCCGCGAAAGCGGGGGTCCAGTGCCTTCAGCGCCATGCTGAATTCTCTAGGCTCCCCGCGATCGCGATGCAATTGCGTCACCCTTGCGAAGGGGATCCAGAGACTTCAGCGCCACGCTGAATTCCCTCGACCCCCACATCCGCGATCGAATCAGGATCCTCCCGCGCAAGCGGGGTATCCACCAAAGCCCAGGCGCCACCGCCTGAGCCGGGCGGTCCGAACGCCACCCCGCGCCTAGCCATCCGCGCGTAACCGCAATCGGCCCCCGACCCGCTACGCTATCGATACGCGCCGCCGTTGCGCGAAAACGAAGGGCCGAATACGCGAATGACGACCGATACCGAAACCCAATCCTGCGACCTGTTGATCGAAGCGGGCTGGGTGGTCCCGGTCGAACCGCATGCGGTGGTGCTGGAAGACCACGCCGTGGCGGTGCGCGGCGGGGTCATCGTCGACGTGCTGCCCACCGTCGAAGCGCGCGGCCGCTACCGCGCCGCCGAGACGGTATCGCGCCCGCAAGCGGCGCTGATTCCGGGCATGGTCAACGCCCACACCCACAACCCGATGACCCTGCTGCGCGGCATCGCCGACGACCTGCCGCTGATGGAATGGCTGCAAGGCCATATCTGGCCGGTCGAGGCGGCGGTGATCGGGCCGCAGTTCGTCGAGGACGGCGTCACCCTGGCGATCGCCGAGATGCTGCGCGGCGGCACCACCTGCGCCAACGAGAACTACTTCTTCCCCGACGTCCAGGCCGCGGTCTACAAGCGCCACGGCTTCCGCGCCCGGGTCGGCCTGCCGGTGATCGATTTCCCGACCGCCTGGGCCCAGAGTTCGGACGAGTACTTCGACCGCGCCGGCGAGGTTCACGACCTGTGGCGCGACGATCCGCTGGTGGCGACCGCGTTCGCGCCGCATGCGCCGTACACGGTCAGCGACGCGAATTTCGAACGCGTCCGCATGCTCGCCGATCAGCTCGATCTGCCGGTGCACCTGCACACCCACGAGACCGCGCAGGAAGTCGCCGACTCGATCAAGCTGCACGGCCAGCGCCCGCTGGCGCGGCTGGACCGCCTGGGCCTGGTCACCGACCGTCTGATCGCGGTGCACATGACCCAGCTCACCGACGCCGAGATCGAGTTGTGCGCGCAGCGCGGCGTGAGCGTGGTGCATTGCCCGGAATCCAATCTCAAGCTGGCCTCGGGTTTCTGCCCGGCCTGCAAGCTGCACCACGCCGGGGTCAACCTGGCGATCGGCACCGACGGCTGCGCCAGCAACAACGACCTGGACATGTTCGGCGAGACCCGCACCGCCGCGCTGCTGGCCAAGGCCGTGGCCGACGACGCCTCGGCGCTGGACGCGTTCAGCGCGTTGCGCGCAGCCACCCTGGGAGGTGCGCGCGCGCTCGGCTTCGAAACCCGGGTCGGCTCGATCGAGGTCGGCAAGCAGGCCGACCTGGTCTGCGTCGATCTGGACCAGCTCGAAACCCAGCCGCTGCACCACGTGGTCTCGCAGTTGATTTACGCCACCGGCCGCCATCAGGTCAGCGATGTCTGGATCGCCGGCGCCGCCAAGCTGCGCCAGCGCGTGCTGGTGGATATGGACGTCCAGGCCCTGATCGCCAACGCGCGCCAATGGCGCGGCCGGATCGCCGCGCTCGGGCGCTGAGCCCGCCGCCGTCCCCCTTTTCACGTACGCACAGGCAGATTCTCCCATGAGCGCACACGGCACCGCGTCCGAGCCGACCCCGGCCGGCGGCGACGACAACTACAGCCAGGCCGAACTCGACAAGTTCGGCGCCCTGGCCAACCGCTGGTGGGACCCGCAGGGCCCGCAGAAGGCGCTGCACGCGCTCAACCCGGCGCGTCTGGGCTATGTCGCGCAGCGCAGCACCCTGAGCGGCGCGCGCGTGCTCGACGTCGGCTGCGGCGGCGGTCTGCTCAGCGAGGCCCTGGCCGGCGAGGGCGCCGACGTGGTCGCGATCGACCTGGCGCCGGAACTGCTCAAGGTCGCCCGCCTGCACAAGCTGGAAACCGGTGTGCGCGTGGACTATCGCCAGCAATCGGTGGAGTCGCTGGCGGCCGAGCAGCCGGGCAGTTTCGACGCCATCACCTGCATGGAAATGCTGGAGCACGTCCCCGACCCCTCCGCGATCGTGCGCGCCTGCGCCAGCCTGCTCAAGCCGGGCGGGCGTCTGTTCCTGTCCACGCTCAACCGCACCCCGGCCGCGTTCGCGCTGGCCATCGTCGGCGCCGAGTACGTCGCCCGCGTGCTGCCCAAGGGCACCCACCAGTACCGCGATTTCATCAAGCCCTCCGAGCTGGCGGCGTGGCTGCGCGCGGCCGAGCTGCAACTGGAGGACGTGAGCGGGCTGATGTACGAACCCTGGCGCAACGCCGCGCGCGTGATCGCGCGCACCGACGTCAACTACCTGGCCTGCGCGCGCAAGCCGGAAAGCGCATGAACCGCGAGGCGGCGACGGCGTTTCCCAAGGCGGTGCTGTTCGATCTGGACGGCACCTTGCTCGACAGCGCGCCGGACATGCTGGCCGCGCTGAACGTGATGCGCGCCGCGCGCGGCGATGCGCCGATGCCGCTGTCGCAGCTGCGTCCGCACGTGTCGCGCGGCGGCCAGGCCATGCTCGCGGCGGCGTTTCCGCAGGTGCCGGCCGAGCAGCGCAGCGGCTGGCTGCAGGAATTTCTCGACCACTATCAGCGCGAACTCGGCCGCCACGGCGGACCGTTCGACGGCATCGAGGCGATGCTGGCCGAACTGGAAGCCGCCGGCAGCGTCTGGGGCATCGTGACCAACAAGCCCGAGTATCTGGCGCAGCTGCTGATGCCGCTGCTGGGCTGGGAATCGCGCTGCGCGGTGCTGATCGGCGGCGACACCCTGGCCAAGCGCAAGCCCGATCCGCTGCAACTGCTGGTGGCCGCCGAGCGCATCGGCGTGGCGCCGGCCGATTGCGTCTACGTCGGCGACGACGAGCGCGACATCATCGCCGCGCGCGCGGCCGGCATGCCGTCGGTGGTCGCGCTGTGGGGCTACCGTCTGGCCGAGGACGATCCGCTGGCCTGGCAGGGCGATCGCCTGATCGAACAACCCGATACCTTGTGCGCGGCGGCGGCGTGGCCGCCCACGCGATGAGCGAACCGCAGGCCGATCAGGCGCGCGACGGCGGCCACGGCGCGGCCGCGCCCGAGGACGCCCTGGCCAGCTTCATCGGCAAGTGGCGCGCGCGCTGGCCGGAATGGGCCTTGGCCGAAACCTTCGTGCCGGCCGCGCAGCGCCAGACCGCGCTGGCCTGGGCCGCGCTGCAGCAGGAGCTGGCCGATGCCGCCTGGGGCGGACGCGATGCCCGGCCCGGCGAGCTCAAGCTGGGCTGGTGGCTGGAAGAGCTGCAGGGCTGGTCGCAGGGCCGGCGCCGGCATCCGCTGGGTCAGGCCTTGCAACGCCAGGCGGCGCCCTGGGCGGCGTTGGCGACGGCGTTGCCGACGCTGCTGGAAACCCGCGAGCGTCCGCTCGACCGCGACGACGCGAGCGCCTCCCTACAGGCCTACGCGGCCGCGCTGGCCGCGGTCGATGCGGCCCTGTTCGGCGTCGCGGCCGGTCCCAGCGATATCGCCGCGACCGGCGCCGGCCTGCTCCACGCGCGCCTGGCCCACGAGGGCGAAAGCGCCGTGCCGCTGGGCGTGCTGGCACGCGTGGGCGAGGCCGGTGCGGTCGCCGCTTGGGCGCAGGAACTGCGCGCGCACTGGCCCGCCGAGCCGGCCGCGAGCCTGCCCAGGCGGCTGTGGGCCGCGCTGGCGCTGGCGCGCCTGCGCGCCGGCGACGCCGCCCGGCCGCTTTCGCCCTGGCGTGCGCTGCTCAGCGCCTGGCGCGGCGCGCGCGGCCGCCGCTAGGCCGCGCCGGCACATAGGCGCGGCGCGTACACGGCCCAATCGCGGCCGCGCAGACACAGCGTTTCAGCCCCGGACAGGGGCGGGCCCGGCCCGGCCGGTAGAATGGCCTGCGTTGCGGTCCCCCACGCCGCCCTTATCGAAGCTGTCGTGACCACCCATTCCAACACCCCGCGTCGCCTCCCCGATGTCGCCTTCGACGCCGCCGCCGCGGCGCGTCCGCTGGACTGGGTCGGCATGTCCAACATCGCCCTGCCGCTGCGTGTGGCCTCGGGTAACGGCGAGGCGATCCAAGTCGCGGCCTCGGTCGACGTCTCGGTCGATCTGCGCGACGCCGACGCGCGCGGCATCCACATGTCGCGCATGTACCTGCAACTGCAGGACGCCTTCGCCAGCGAGACGGTCACTCCGGCCGGTCTGCGGCGCGTGCTGCAGGCGCTGATCGAAGGTCAGGGCGGACTCTCCAGCGCCGCGCGCCTGCTGCTGCGCTACGAGCAACTGCTGCTGCGCCCGGCCCTGGCCAGCGCCAACGCCGGCTGGAAGCGCTATCCGGTCGAGATCGACGCGACCTTGCTGGACGGTCATCTGCATCTGGGCCTGCGTTTCTCGGTCGAGTACTCCAGCACCTGTCCGGCCTCGGCGGCGCTGTCGCGCCAGCTCAACGCCGAACGCTTCGTCGAGGACTTCGCCGCCGCCCGTCCGCTGTCGACCGCCGTGGTCGGCGAGTGGCTGGCGTCCGAGCGCGGCTTGGCCGCCACGCCGCACGCGCAGCGCAGCCGCGCCGATATCCGGGTCGAACTGCGTCCGGCCTTCGACGAGCTGCCGCTGAACGCGCTGATCGATGCCATCGAGCAGGCCCTGGGCACGCCGGTGCAGACCGCGGTCAAGCGCGAGGACGAGCAGGCCTTCGCCCGCCTCAACGCCGAAAACCTGATGTTCTGCGAAGACGCGGCCCGCCGGGTCGCCGCGGCGTTGTCGGCCGACCCGCGCATCGACCGCTACGATGCGCAGGTCGCGCATTTCGAAAGCCTGCATGCGCACGATGCGGTCGCACGTGTGAGCGGGCAGGGCGCGCGCGACTGAGCGGCTACTGAGGGACCGCGCGGCGGGGCCGCCGTTGGTTCCGCGAACGCACCGCGAGCGGCTGGCGACGTCGCCAAGCGTCGGCGCCAATGCAATCCGTCATTGCCGCGAAAGCGGGTTGCGCTTTAGGTCTGTGCAGCCGACGGTGCAGCGACTTCCGCGTTATTTGGCGATCGCGGGGCGCGCCACGCCGAGCGCCTGTCGGCCGCCCGGCCGACTCGCCACCCATCGTTCCAGCCGCGTCCCGGAGAGGGCTGGCCCGGTCGCCGGCCCCGGCTAACCGCCCCGTCCAGAGCGGCACGCGGCGGGCATCCGAAAGCCACCACCCACCCTCGCTTCAAGCACCTCAACCGGCCGTCTAGAGCACCTAAACGGCCGTCAAACCGTGCGCGTGGTCACGCTCGTTGGGCTATGCTCAAAGCGTTGCAGCGTACCGGGGCGGGTTATGGGGAGACCCTCGCGTCGTAGGTGGCAGGCCGTCATGGTCTGGTTGGGGATGCTAGTGGCGGCCGTCGCGCCGGCGCAGTCGCCATCCTTGCAACTCTCGCGCCTGGGGGCCGACCCCTTGCCTGTACAGGTCATCGCCGGCGACTTCGACGACCGTTTCGTCCCCGTGTCCGATCTGTCCGTGCGCGAACGCGAACGCGCGCCGCGCTGGTGGCGGTTGACCGCGACACGCGATCGCGCCGCCGCCGATCAGCCGCAATTGGTGCTGCGCTCGCCGCACCTCAATCGCGTCGAAGTCTGGCTGCCGAATTCGCCGCTGCCGGTGCCGCGCGCGTTGCTGGGCAACGGCGCCGACCGCACCGCCTCCACACGGGCGTTGGTGGTGCCCTTGAGCCACGGCCTGGCCGCCGGCGAATCGGTGTATCTGCGCGTGCAATCGCTGACGCCGTTGCCGATGACGGCTTCGATCGAGCCTTTGGCAGTGGTGCACGCCAAGGACATGACCCATGTCGCCTGGCGCACCGCCGTGCTTACCACGATGGTGGTGTTGACGATCCTCGGGTTCGGCTTCTGGGCCGGGATCGGCGAGCGCAGCTATCTGATGCTCAGCCTGACCCTGCTGGCGCAGCTGCTGTACCTGATCTGCTACGGCGGCGAAGCGCGTTCGATTCCGTTCCTGGCGATGCTGGTCAGCGACGACGCGCGCGCCGGGCGCATGTTCGGCTTGATCGCGGTGCTGGCCAGCAACGCCTTCATGGCCCACTACCTCAGTCTGCGCCAGACCCAGCCGCGGCTGATGCGGCTGCTGATGGTCTGCAACATCTCGATCGTGTTGCTGATGCTGGTGACCCTGGCCACGGTCGCGCCGCTGGTCGCGGTGGCGGCCAACCTGGTCCTGCTGATCGGCTACGGCATCGTGATGGCGGCCGGCGCGATCGGCGCGCTGCGGCGCCAGCGCGAAGCCTATTTCCTGCTGCTGTCGTGGGCGCCGATGTTCGTGCTGACCGGCCTGCGTTTCGCTGGTTTATTGGGTTGGTGGGGCAATCCGGAGTGGATGGACTACGCCTTCCCGGTCGGCTTCGCGATGGGCGGACTGGTGTTGATGATCGGGTTGTCCGACAAGCTGCAGCAGCTGCGCCGCGATCGCGACCAGGCCAGCCGCCAGGCGACTTACGACGCCCTGACCGGCGCGATGACGCGGCCGGCGATCGAGGCCCGCCTCAAGGCCGCGGTGGAGTCCGCGCACAAGAGTCGGCGCCCGCTGTCGGTGGTGTTCTTCGACGTCGACCACTTCAAGCGCATCAACGACGAGCACGGCCATCGGGTCGGCGATCAGACCCTGCGCATCATTTCGCTGCGCACCCGCAACCGGCTGCGCACCTACGATTTGTTCGGCCGCTACGGCGGCGACGAGATCCTGGTCGTGCTGCCCGACACCCAACTGCGCGAGGCCCTGGGCGTGGCCGAGAACCTGCGCTCGTCGGTGAACTGCCGGCCCCTGTCGATCGACGGCAAGCTGCTGGCGTCCAGCCTCAGCCTGGGCGTGGCCGAGCTGATGCCCGAGGAAACCGCCGAGCACCTGCTCGAGCGCGCCGACGCGGCCTTGTACGCCAGCAAGTCCGCCGGCCGCGATCGCGTGACCGGCCACAGCGCTTCGCGCGCGCAGGAACTGGTGCACTAGCGCCCGCGGCGGCGCGAGGCGTGGATTTACTTCGCGCCGGCGCGCACCGCGTCGCCGCGTTCCAGCACCAGCAGCGGATCGATGCGCACGTCGAACCAGTTCATGCCCCAATGCAGGTGCGGCCCGGTGGCGCGGCCGGTGGCGCCGACCGCGCCCACGACCTGGCCCTGCGCGATGCGGTCGCCGACCTTCACGTCGATGCGCGACAGGTGCAGGAAATTCGAACTGATGCCGTGGCCGTGGTCGAGCAGCAGGGTGCCCCCGGTCAGGTACAGGTCGGGCGCGGCGAAGGCGACCACGCCCGCGGCCGGCGCCAGCACCGGCGTGCCCGTGGCCGCGGCGATGTCCATGCCCGAATGGGCTGAGCCGGGCTGGCCGTTGTACACGCGCTGATTGCCGAAGCGCCCGCTGATGCGGCCGCGCACCGGCCACACGAAGGCCTGGGCGAAGTCGGCGCGCTCGTCGTCGCGATCGCGCGCGGCGGTGACCAGGGCCTGCTCGCGGCGGATGCGTTCGGCGATCTCGGGCGGCGGATTCACGGTCTTGGGCGGCACGCCGTTGATCCGTTCGATCGGCCAGTCGCGCGGCAGCACGGCGATGCTCACGCGCTGGCTGCGGCCGTCGGCGTCGATCACCTCGACCTCGACCGGCGCGGCCTGCTCGCGGCCGATGCCGAACACCACCGAGCCGTAGGGCGTGACGCGCAGGGTGCGCGTGCCGTAGCGCACGGTCGCGCCGGCCGGCACCTTGCCGATCACCATCGCGCCTTGCTGCACCGACGGCGGAAACACCACGCGCGGATCGGCGCTGTCCGCGGCCGGCACGGGTGCGGCCATCGGAGCCTGTGCGGGCGGGCTTTGCGCGATCGCCGCGCTGCAGGCGGCCAGCGCCAGCGTCGCCAGCGCGACCGCCGCGGCCGACCTCATCGTGCGAACGCCAGGCGCTGTCCGTTGGCGGCGCCGACCAGACGCGCGCCGTCCCAGGCCAGCACGCCGTTGACCCAGGTCGAGGCGATGCGCGAATGGAAGCTGCGGCCCTCGAACGGCGACCAGCCGCACTTGGACAGCACGTCCTCGCGGCGCACCGTGAAGGGCGTGTCGTCGATCAACACCAGGTCGGCGGCGTAACCCTCGCGCAGGAAGCCGCGGCCTTCGACGTCGAACAGCTTGGCCGGCGCGTGGGCGAACTTGTCGACCACCTGGGCCGTGCTCAGGCGGCCTTCGTGGACCAGCTCCAGCGCGGCGTTGAGCGCGTACTGCACCAGCGGCAGGCCGCTGGGCGCGGAGGTGTAGGGGCGCGCCTTTTCTTCCAGCGTGTGCGGCGCGTGGTCGGTGGCCAGCACGTCGATCACGTCCTCGGCCACGGCGCGGATCAGCGCCTCGCGGTCGCTGGCGTCCTTGATCGCCGGATTGCACTTGATCAGATGACCGAGCGCGGCGTAATCGGCGCGGTCGAAACGCAGGAAGTGGATGCAGGTTTCGGCGGTAATGCGCTTGCCTTCGATCGGGCCGGGCGTGAACAGGGCCAACTCGTCCGCGGTGCTGATGTGCAGCACGTGCAGGCGGGTGTTGTGCTTGCGCGCCAGCGAAATCGCCAGCTCGGTGGACTTCTTGCAGGCCTGGCGCGAGCGGATGTCGGGATGGCATTCGGCCGGGATGTCGTCGCCGTACTTGGCTTTGTAGCGCGCCAGTTCGGCATCGATCATCGGGGTGTCTTCGCAATGCGTGATGATCGGCGTGGGCACGTCGCGGAAGATCGCGTCCAGGGTGACCGGGTCGTCGACCAGCATGTTGCCGGTGGACGCGCCCATGAACACCTTCACGCCCGGCGCGGTTCGCGGATCCAGGCGCTGGATATCGGCCAGGTTGTCGTTGCTGGCGCCCAGGTAGAAACCGTAGTTGGCCCAGGCGCGGCCGGCGGCGCGGCGGTACTTGTCCTCCAGCGCCTCGGCATTCAGGGTCGGCGGGTTGGTGTTGGGCATGTCCATGAAGGTGGTCAGCCCGCCCGCCACCGCCGCGGCCGATTCGGTGGCCATGTCGGCCTTGTACTCCATGCCCGGTTCGCGGAAATGGACCTGATCGTCGATCATGCCCGGCAGCAGGCGGCGGCCGCCGGCGTCGACCACGATTTCGCCGTCGCGCGCGGACAGGCCGGCGCCGATCCGGGCGATGCGGCCGTCTTCGATGCGCAGGTCGCCGTCGTATTCGCGGCCTTCGTTGACCAGGCGGGCGTTGACGATCAGTGTCGATGACATGAGTGTTTTCCGGGGTCCAGGGGCGGCACCGGGTCGTGGCCGCCGGGGTGCAGGGGGTGACAGCGCAAAATCCGCCGCAAGGCGAGCCAGCTGCCCTTGAAGGCGCCGAAACGGGCGATCGCCTGCATCGCATACTCCGAGCAGGTCGGATAGAAGCGACAGCGCGGCCCCAGCAGTGGACTGATCCAGCGCTTGTAACCGCGTAGCAGGACGATGAGGAGGCGGTCGATCACGTTTCCTTAATGCGGACGACCGGTGTCGGATTGCGGTTGCCGCAGTAGTCGGGGCAGGGTATAACAGCGCGCTTTCCTCTCACAAGGCAAGCGCAAGGCAAGGCCGGGCGAACCCCAGTGACAGGGTTGGCCTGACGAGGCGAAAAATGCCGGGTACGGCGGATTTCGCTTGCGGCGGTCGCGCATTTGTGTATTTGATCGCCGAGCGGACCTCGCGGTTCGCGAAGCTTCCGGAACGGTCCGGGAGTTCCCTCAGGGAATAGAAGGACAAGCCGCTCGTGGCAGTGAAAAAACCTGCGAAGAAGGCCGCCAAGGCGGCTAAGAAGACCGTCAAGCCGGCCGTGAAGAAGGCCGCCTCCTCCAAGACTGCGGCCAGCAAAACCGCGACCAAGAAGCCGGCGGCGAAGAAGCCCGCGGCCAAGGTCGCCGCCAAGAAGGTCGCCAAGCAGCCCGCAGTCAAGAAACCCGCGGCCAAGAAGGCGGCGCCGGTCAAGAAGCCCGCGCCCAAGCCTGCGGCCAAGAAATCGCCGGTCGTCGCCAAGCAGGCGGCGCCCGTGAAGAAGCCCGCGGCCAAGCCCGCTGCGCCGGCCAAGAAGCCCGTCGCCGCCAGCAAGGCCCCGGTGGTCAAGAAACCCGTGGTGGCCCCGCCGGCCGCGGCAAGGAAGCCAGAGCCCAAGCCCACCGTCGTCAAGAAACCCGCAGCGAGCCCGCCGACCAAGACCGCACCGGTGGCGACGCCCGCGAGCAAGAACGAACCCGCAAAGAGCACAGTGACCCAACCAGTCTCCAGCAAGTCCCCCACCGCTGCGACCCCGCCCGCCGCCAAGCCCGCCGCAACCCGCCCCCTGGGCAAGGTCGCCGTGGCCGTGGCCGCCAAGCCCCAGGCGCCCGCGCCCAAGGCCAAGGTGAAGGTCGTCCCGTACCAGAACGATGAGGCCACTGGCCGTCCGATCGTGCCGCAGGGCTATCGCCCGGCCGTGGACGAGGAATACATGAGTCCGCTGCAGCTGGAGTACTTCCGCCAGCGTTTGCTCAGCTGGCGCGCCGACCTGGTCGAGGAATCCAAGCAGACCATCGAGAACCTGAAGGACGAAGTCCGCGACGTCGGCGACGAAGCCGAGCGCGCGACCCGCGAAACCGAGAACTCGCTGGAACTGCGCACCCGCGACCGCTACCGCAAGCTGATCAGCAAGATCGACAGCACGCTCAAGCGCGTCGACTCGGGCGACTATGGTTTCTGCGTCGACACCGGCGAAGAGATCGGCCTGGAGCGTCTGGAAGCCCGCCTCACCGCCGAGCGCACCATCGACGCGCAGGAGCGTTGGGAGCACATGCAGAAGCAGATGGGCGACTGAGCCTGGCGGCTCGGATCGCTTGCGAAAGGCCCCGCGCGAGCGGGGCTTTTTCGTTATTGGGCGCGAGCAGGAGCAAATCCCCCTCAATCCCCCTTTTTCAAAGGGGGAGGCAGTGCGTCGAAAGGCCGGCTTGCTGTTCCCCCCTTTGGAAAAGGGGGGCTAGGGGGGATTTGCTTTTAAGCTCGACCGACCAGCGCTGCTACTGCAAATCGCGCAGATTCAAGCGCCGCAGTTTCGGCGCCAGCTTCGCCGTCGCGGCCACCACCGCCAGGGTCATGCAGCCGCCGAACACCACCGACGGCACCAAGCCCAGCAGCTTGGCCGCCACGCCCGATTCGAACGCGCCCAGCTCGTTCGACGAGCCGATGAAGATGCCGTTGATCGACGACACACGGCCGCGCATTTCGTCCGGCGTCGACAACTGCAGGATGGTCGAACGCAGCACCACCGACACGCCGTCGCACATGCCCGACAACAGCAGCATGGTCGCCGACAGCCAGAACTGGCGCGACAGCGCGAAGCCGATGATGCACAGGCCGAAACCGGCCACCGCGTACAGCAGCAGGCGCCCGGCGTGCTTCTGCGGCGGATGCCGCGCCAGCCACAGCCCGACCAGCACGGCGCCGGCGGCCGGCGCCGCCCGCAGGATGCCCAAGGCCTCGGGTCCGTAATGCAGCACGTCGTGGATGAAGGCTGGCAGCAGCGCGACCGCGCCGCCGAACAGCACCGAGAACATGTCCAGCGCCTGCGCACCCAGCACGATCTGGTTGTTGAACACGAAGCGCAGGCCTTCGCCGATGCTCTTGAACACCGGCGCGCGTTCGGCCGCGGGCGCGGGCTCGGTCACGCGCAGGGAAACGATTGCGATGGCCGCGGCCAGCGCGAACGCGGCCGAGGTCAGGTAGGCCGAGGTCATGCCGCCCCAGGCGATCAGGCCGCCGCCCAGCGCCGGTCCCACCACCAGCCCGGTCTGCATGACCACGCTGCCGACGCCGGCGCCGCGCGCGAACTGCTCGCGCTTGAGCACGCGCGCGAACAGCGACATGTAGACCGGCGACAGGAACGCGCGCACCACGCCGTTGATCGCGATCGCCGCATAGATGGTCAGGGTGCCGATGCCGAACGCGCCCGCGGGCAGGTGGCCGCTGGCCACGCCGGCCAGCATCAGGGTGGTCAGCAGCAGGCCCAGGCAGGCGAACATGCCGAGCTTGCGCCGCGGCAGGTGATCGACCGCGTAGCCGGCGAACAGGGCGAAGCAGAAGTAGGGCACCACCTCGGTCAGACCGATCAGGCCCAGTGCGAGGGTGTCCTTGGTGAGCTTGTAGATGTGCCAGCCGACCGTGACCGCGACGATCTGGTACGACAGCATCGCCAGCAGGCGATAGACCAGCAGGCCGACGAAACCGCGGTTATGCAGCAGCGACGGCTCGGGGGCGGTCGCCGCTGCGTTCACAGCCGGCGACGGGCCTGGTCGCGGATGAAGGCCAGCAGCGAGGACAGGCCGTTGCTGCGGGTCGGCGAGAGGTGCTTGGCCAGGCCGATGTCGGCGATGTAATCGGCCTCGGTGGCGGCGATCTCGGCCGCGCTGCGGCCCGAGTACACCCGCAAGGCCAGGTAGATCAGGCCCGAGACGATCGCCGAATCGCTGATGGCGTGGAAATCCAGGCGCTGCGCGTCGCCCTGGGCGACGATCCAGACCAGCGACTGGCACCCGTGCAGGCGGTGCTCCTCGGTCTTCCACTCCTCCGGCAGCGCGGGCAGCTTGCGGCCGAGATCGATCAGGTACTGGTAGCGCTCGGACCAGTCGCCGAAGAAGGCGAACTCCTCGCGGATCGCGGCCTGGGCTTCGGTGGCGGTGGGTTCGAGCGGGAAGGGCGAGATGGGGACGGCGATGGCGTTCATTGCCTGCATATTCTACGCCTCATGCGCGGGAACGGGCGGGACGCTGCGTCGCTGCGTGGGCTGTCTGGTCGCTCGCAAAGCAAATCCCCCTCAATCCCCCTTTTTCGAAGGGGGAGGCAAAAAACCGGTATCGCTGAGCGCCGCGCTTTGCCCCCTCCTTTGAAAAAGGAGGGTCGGGGAGCATTTGCTTTTCGGCACGGCTTAGCGAGCGCGCAAGCCCGGCGTTCGCAAGAGCAGCCGGTGCCGATAGGGCATCGCCTAAGCGCGCTTCCTCACCCAGCGCACGCCCTGCGGGGTGTCTTCCAGCAGGATGCCTTCGCCCGCGAGCTGGTCGCGGATGGCATCGGAGCGAGCGAAGTCGCGGTTCTTCTTGGCCGCGTTGCGTTCGTCGATCAGGGCCTGGATGCGGGCGTCGTCGCTGCCGTCGGCGCCACGGGCGAACCAGGTCGCCGGATCCTGTTGCAGCAGGCCCAGGGCCAGGCCGGCGCCGAGCAGCTCGCGCTTGCGCGCGGCGCGCTCGTCGCCCTCGGCTTTGCGCGCCTCGCCCGCGATGCGCGCGATCTCGGCCAGCGCGTTGGGGGTATTGAGGTCGTCTTCCAGCGCCGCCTCGATCGCGGCCGGAATCTCGAGGCCGTCGACTGCCTGGATATCGGCCAGATCGCGCAAAGTGCCATACAAACGGTCCAGCGTGCGCACGCTCTGTTCGATCAGCGCGTCCGACCAGTCCAGCGGCTGGCGGTAATGCGCCGAGAGCAGGGCATAGCGCAGCGCCTCGGACGGATGCGCGCGCACCAAGTCGTGGATCTTCTCGATATTGCCTAGCGACTTCGACATCTTGGCGCCGCCGAAGTTGAGCATGCCGTTGTGCAGCCAGTGGCGGGCGAAGGTCTTGCCGCCGTGCGCGCACTCGCTCTGGGCGATCTCGTTCTCGTGGTGCGGGAACTGCAGATCGACGCCGCCGGCGTGGATGTCGATGGTCTCGCCCAGGTGGGCGGCGGCCATCGCAGAGCATTCGATGTGCCAGCCCGGACGGCCGCGGCCCCAGGGCGAATCCCAGCCGGGCAGGTCGTCGGTGGACGGCTTCCAGAGCACGAAATCGCCCGGGTCGCGCTTGTAGGGGGCGACGTCGACGCGCGCGCCGGCCAGCATTTCCTCCGGATCGCGGCGCGAGAGTTTGCCGTAACGGTCGAAGCTGCCGATCGCGAACAGGGCGTGGCCTTCGGCCGCGTAGGCGTGGCCGCTGGCGATCAGGCGCTCGATCATCGCGATGATCTGGTCGATGTGCGCGGTGGCGGCCGGTTCCAGGTCCGGCGCGCGCACGCCCAGCGCGGCCATGTCCTCGCGGTAGGCGGCGGCGTAGCGGTCGGTGATGGCCGAGATAGGCACCCCCTGCTCGGCCGCGGCGGCGTTGATCTTGTCGTCGACGTCGGTGATGTTGCGCGCGTAGACCAGGCCGCCGTAGCGGCGGCGCAGCAGGTCGGCGAGCACGCCGAACACCACCGGGCCGCGGGCGTTGCCGATATGCACGTAGTTGTAGACGGTGGGCCCGCACACGTACATGGTCGGGCGGGCGGGATCGATGGGTACGAACGGCTCGACCCGTCGCGTCAGGCTGTTGTAGAGATGCAGGCTCATGGGGGCACGCTATGGTTCGGGCCATTCTAGCGGCAGGGGGCCGCCCGGCGCAGCCGGCATCCGTCCGCTCAGGTCCGCGCGATCCCGATCCGGCCCGAAGCGCTCCTAACGCGCTCGGCGCGCGGAATGAGACTCGCTGCGAGGGCGTCGTGTCGTCGCGGGTTTGGGGGCTGGAGGGTTGATTCAGGTCGTGGCTACACTCCGGTCCTTACAATTTGTTCACGGAACCGATGCGAGCGCAATGAACCGTCCTGACCTGGTAGTCCCACTCTTGCTGGCTGGCGCCTTGGGGGCCCTTTGGGCCGGCGTTGCGTCGGCGCAGAGCACGACGGTGATCCAGGCCGAGAACGTGCGCTACGAGTACGCCCAGGTCCTGCGCGTGACCCCGGTCTACCAGACCCTCACCGCGACCAGCATCGAAAAACGCTGCGACCAGAGCCCGAAACCGGCCACCGACGACTCGCGCCTGTCGCGCATGGTCGGCGCGGTCAAGGACGTGCTGACCCGCGACCGCCACGAGCGCGAACGCCAAGCCGCGGCCGAGAACTGCCGTTCGGTGCCGGTGGAGCGCGAGTTCCGCCAGCCCATCGCCTACGACGTGGATTACGTCTACAAGGGCTCCAAGTACCGCTCGCGCCTGCCCGAGGATCCGGGCAACCGGCTGCGCATCCGGGTCGCCGTGACCCCGGTGGTGGCCCCGCTCAACTCGCGCTGATGCCGATCCGGCATAAGCCCCGGCCCGGTTTCGACTTGCGCCGGCGGGGGCCGCATGCGAGCATTCGCCCCCTAATGACCCACCTGCGCGCCGACGCCGACGTCCTCACCTCCGCCTACATGGCGGCGGGCATGACCTCGCGCGCGCGCCGACCGTTGCCCTGCCAATCCGCTGGGTGACGGTACTCGCCGTCGTTCGTGTAACAAGCCACACACACGAAAAGCCCAGCCTTAGCGCTGGGCTTTTTTGTTTTCTACCGCCGGGATTCGGGATTTGGGATCTGGGATTCGTAACAGCAGCACTACGAGTTCCGTCCCCCGTCGCGCCTCCCACCACCGTTCCCCTGCTTTCCCAATCCCCAATCTCAAATCCCGAATCCCAGCCATGATCAAGCACTTCCTCAACACCCAGGACTGGTCGCGCGCCGACCTCGACGCGCTGCTGGCGCAGGCCGCCGCGTTCAAGCGCAGCAAGCTCGGCGACCAGTTGAAAGGCAAGTCGATCGCGCTGGTGTTCTTCAACCCGTCGATGCGCACCCGCACCAGCTTCGAGCTGGGCGCGTTCCAGCTCGGCGGCCACGCCGTGGTCCTGCAGCCGGGCAAGGACGCGTGGCCGATCGAGTTCGAACTGGGCACGGTCATGGACGGCGACACCGAGGAGCACATCGCAGAGGTCGCCAAGGTGCTGGGCCGTTACGTCGACCTGATCGGCGTGCGCGCGTTCCCGAAGTTCGTCGACTGGGCCAACGACCGCCAGGACAAGGTGCTGGCCAGCTTCGCCAAGTATTCGCCGGTGCCGGTCATCAACATGGAGACCATCACCCATCCCTGCCAGGAGCTCGCCCACGCGCTGGCCCTGCAGGAGCACTTCGGTACCTCCGACCTGCGCGGCAAGAAGTACGTGCTGACCTGGACCTACCACCCCAAGCCGCTCAACACCGCGGTCGCCAATTCGGCGCTGACCATCGCCACCCGCATGGGCATGGACGTGACCCTGCTGTGCCCGACGCCGGAGTACGTGCTGGACGAGCGCTACATGGGCTGGGCCGAGCAGAACGTCGCCGAGAGCGGCGGTTCGCTGCAGATCAGCCACGACATCGAAAGCGCCTACCGCGGCGCCGACGTGGTCTACGCCAAGAGCTGGGGCGCGCTGCCGTACTTCGGCAACTGGGGCCCGGAGAAGCCGATCCGCGACCAGTACCAGCACTTCATCGTCGACGAAGCCAAGATGGCCCTGACCAACAACGGCGTCTTCAGCCACTGCCTGCCGCTGCGCCGCAACGTCAAGGCCACCGACGCGGTGATGGATTCCCCGCAGTGCATCGCGATCGACGAGGCCGAGAACCGTCTGCACGTGCAGAAGGCGATCATGGCGGCATTGATCGGACAGTAATTTCCAGCCCCTCTCCCGCGGCGCGGGAGAGGGCTTGGGGTGGAGGCGCGTTCGCCTTCGCTCCGAAACCTTGACCGCATTCGTTTGCCCTCACCCCAACCCTCTCCCGCAAGCGGGCGAGGGGGCAAAGACAAGAGAGAAAGAAATGAGCAAAGACATCGTCCTCGCCTTCTCCGGCGGCCTCGACACCAGCTTCTGCGTGCCTTACCTGCAGGAGCGCGGCTGGGCCGTGCACACCGTGTTCGCCGACACCGGCGGCGTGGACGCGGAAGAGCGCGCCTTCATCGAACAGCGCGCGGCCGAACTCGGCGTGGCCAGCCACGTCACCGTCGACGGCGGCCCGGCGATCTGGTCCGGTTTCGTCAAGCCCTTCGTATGGGCCGGCGAGGGCTACCAGGGCCAGTACCCGCTGCTGGTCTCCGACCGCTACCTGATCGTCGAAGCCGCGCTCGCGCGCGCCGCCGAATTGGGCACCAAGGCGATCGCGCACGGCTGCACCGGCATGGGCAACGACCAGGTGCGTTTCGACCTGGCGGTGAAGGCGCTGGGCGACTACGAGATCGTCGCGCCGATCCGCGAAATCCAGAAGGAGCACACCGAGGTGCGCGCCTACGAGCAGAAGTATCTGGAAGAGCGTGGCTTCGGCGTGCGCGCCAAGCAGAAGGCCTACACCATCAACGAGAACCTGCTGGGCCTGACCATGTCCGGCGGCGAGATCGACCGCTGGCAGGCGCCGGGCGAGGGCGCGCGCGGCTGGTGCAAGCCGCGTGCCGAATGGCCGACGGACGCGCTGAAGGTGACGATCGGCTTCGAGAACGGCGAAGCGGTGTCCCTGGACGGCCAGAAGATCGCCGGCCACACCCTGCTGGCCAAGCTCAACGGCCTGTTCGCCGAGTACGGCGTCGGCCGCGGCCTGTACACCGGCGACACCACCATCGGCCTCAAGGGCCGCATCATCTTCGAAGCCCCGGGCCTGATCGCGCTGCTCACCGCGCACCGCGCGCTCGAGGAAGCGGTGCTGACCAAGCAGCAGAACCGCTTCAAGCCGGAAGTGGCGCGCAAGTGGGTCGAGCTGGTCTACGAAGGTTTCTTCCACGATCCGCTCAAGACCGACCTGGAGGCCTACCTGGCCAGTTCGCAGTCCACCGTCAACGGCGAAGTCGTGCTGGAGACCCAGGGCGGCATCGTCAACGCGGTCGCGATCAGCTCGCCGCACATCCTCAACGCCAAGGGCGCGACCTACGCCCAGGCCGCGGATTGGGGCGTGGCCGAGGCCGAGGGCTTCATCAAGCTGTTCGGCATGAGCAGCACCTTGTGGGCCGAGATCAACCGCAAGCCGTGATCCGAGCCCCTCTCCCGCGCGCGGGAGAGGGGTTGGGGTAAGGGGGGCGAGCGCCGCAGGCGCAAGCTGCTTTCGCCGTTGCTGTTTCTTCAAGGCAACCGCAAAAGCGCCCTCACCCTGACCCTCTCCCGCCAGCGGGAGAGGGGACTGAGCCGCAAGCCGACGTCGCGACCAAACCCGCAACCGAACCACCGCCCAGACACGACGAGCCACGAACTCCATGCTCCCCGAAGTCCTGAAACACCTCGAAGCCCTGGTGTCCTTCGACACCCGCAACCCGCCGCGCCAGATCGGCACGGGCGGCATCTTCGATTACCTGCGCAGCCAGCTCGAAGGTTTCCGCATCGAGGTCGTCGACCACGGCGACGGCGCGGTGTCGATGCTGGCCGTGCGCGGCAATCCGCGGCGCCTGTTCAACGTCCACCTCGATACCGTGCCGTCCTCGCAGCACTGGAGCGCCGACCCGCACCTGCTGCGCGTGACCGACGAGCGCGCGATCGGCCTGGGCGCCTGCGACATCAAGGGCGCGGCCGCCGGCCTGCTGGGCGCCGCGGCGGTGAGCTCGGGCGATGCCGCGTTCCTGTTCAGCACCGACGAGGAAGCCAACGATCCGCGTTGTATCGCCGGTTTCCTGGCCACCCAGCATGGCTTCAACGAAGTGATCGTGGCCGAGCCGACCCTGTGCGAAGCGGTGCTCGCGCATCGCGGCATCAGCTCGGTGCTGTTGAGGTTCCGCGGCGTCGCCGGGCACGCCTCCGGCGCCAACGCCATGCAGGCCAGCGCCTTGCACCAGACCATGCGCTGGGGCGGCAAGGCCCTGGACTACGTCGAATCGCAATCGCACCAGCGCTTCGGCGGCTTGACCGGCCTGCGCTTCAACATCGGTCGCGTCGAAGGCGGCATCAAGGCCAACATGATCGCGCCCAGCGCCGAGCTGCGCTTCGGCTTCCGGCCGCTGCCGTCCATGTCCATCGACGGCCTGCACGAAACCTTCGGCACCCTGATCGAAGCCGGCGCGATCGAGCGTTACGAGGAAACCTTCCGCGGCCCCTCGCTGCCCGCGGGCGACGTCGCCACGGCCGAGCAGCGCCGTCTGGAGGCGCGCGACCTTGCCGACGCGCTGGACCTGCCGATCGGCAACGCGGTGGATTTCTGGACCGAGGCCTCGCTGTTCTCGGCCGCCGGCCTGACCGCGATCGTCTACGGCCCCGGCGACATCGCCCAGGCGCATACCGCCGACGAATGGGTGAGCCTGGAGCAACTGGAGCGCTACGCGCGCAGCGTCGCCCGCATCATGGGAGGCAATGCCTGATGGCCATCTCCATGGACGCCCATCTGCAGACCCGTCAGACCATCGTGCGCCTGCTGTCCAGCATGGCCAGCGCGAAGGAGATCTCGCAGTACCTCAAGCGTTTCTCCCAACTCGACGCCAAGCGCTTCGCCGTGGTCAAGGTCGGCGGCGCGGTGCTGCGCGACGATCTGGAGGCGCTGACCTCGTCGCTGGCCTTCCTGCAGGACGTGGGCCTGACCCCGATCGTGATCCACGGCGCCGGCCCGCAGCTGGACGACGAACTGTCGGCGGCCGGTATCGTCAAACAGACCGTTAACGGCCTGCGCGTGACCTCGCCGGAAGCGTTGGCGATCGTGCGTCGCGTGTTCCAGTCGCAGAACCTCAAGCTGGTCGAAGCGCTGCAATCCGGCGACGGCCGCGCGACCTCGATCATCTCCGGCGTGTTCGAGGCCGACTACCTCGACCGCGACACTTACGGCCTGGTCGGCGAAGTGAAGCAGGTCAATCTGGCGCCGATCGAAGCCAGCCTGCAGGCCGGTTCGATCCCGGTGATCGCCAGCCTGGGCGAAACCGCGGGCGGCCAGATCCTCAACGTCAACGCCGATTTCGCCGCCAACGAACTGGTGCAGATGCTGCAGCCGTACAAGATCGTGTTCCTGACCGGCACCGGTGGCCTGCTCGACGACAACGGCCGGGTGATCGATTCGATCAACCTGTCCACCGAATACGAAGACCTGATCCAGCAGCCTTGGATCAACGGCGGCATGCGGGTCAAGATCGAACAGATCAAGGACCTGCTGGACAAGCTGCCGCTGACCTCGTCGGTGTCGATCACCAAGCCGGCCGAGCTGGCCAAGGAACTGTTCACCCATAAGGGCTCGGGCACCCTGGTCCGGCGCGGCGAGCGCGTGCTGCAGGCGCAGCGCTGGGACGAACTGGACCTGGTGCGGCTGCGTTCGCTGATCGAATCGGCGTTCGGCCGCAAGCTGGTCGACGACTATTTCGACAGCACCGCGCTCAAGCGCGCCTATGTCAGCGAGAACTACCGCGCCGCGGTGATCCTGATCGAGGCCGAGGGCCGCACCTACCTGGACAAGTTCGCGGTGCTCGACGACGCCCAGGGCGAAGGCCTGGGGCGCGCGGTGTGGCAGGTCATGCGCGAGCAGAACCCCAGCGTGTTCTGGCGCTCGCGCCACGGCAACCCGGTCAATCCCTTCTATTACTCCGAGTCCGACGGCTGCCTGAAGCAGGAGAAGTGGAAGGTGTTCTGGTACGGCATGCAGGGCTTCGACGAGATCGCCGCCTGCGTCGACTATTCCAGCCGGCGCGCGCCGACCCTGGAGGGCTGAGATGGGCGCGAACCAAGCCTGGAGCGCGCAGCCGCGCCTGAGCGGCGAGCACGTCGCGCTCGAGCCCCTGAGCCTTGCGCACGCCGACGGTCTGCGCGCGGCCCTGGCCGGCGGCGAGCTGGCCCGGCTTTGGTACACCAACGTGCCGGCGCCCGAGGGCGTGGACGCCTACATCGAGGCGGCGTTGGCGATGCGCGACCGCGGCCAGGCCTGGCCCTTCGTGGTGCTGGACGGGCAGGGTGGGGTGGTCGGCAGCACGCGCTACTACGATATGGACGCGCAGGTGCCGCGCCTGCAGATCGGCTACACCTTCTACGCCCCGCGCGTGCAGCGCACCGGCCTGAACACCCAGGCCAAGTGGCTGCTGCTGCGGCACGCTTTCGAAACCATGGGCTGCATCGCCGTGGGCTTGGAGACCAGCTGGTTCAATCTGGCCTCGCGCACGGCCATCGCCCGGCTCGGCGCCAAGCAGGACGGCGTACTGCGCAACCACCGCCGCCATGCCGACGGCAGCCCGCGCGACACGGTCGCGTTTTCGATCATCGATACGGAATGGCAGGCGGTGAAGCGCAACCTGGAGTACAAACTGGCACGCGATGCCACCGGAGCCCAGCATGACTAAGACCGTCGGCATCGTCGGCGCGCGCGGCCACGTCGGCGCGGAACTGATCCGCCTGATCGCCGCGCATCCGGGCTTCGAGCTCGGCTTCGTGTCCTCGCGCGAGCGCGAAGGCCAACGCGTGGCCGAGCATTTCCCCGAGGTCGGCGGCGAGCTGCGCTATAGCGCGCCTTCGCACGAGCAGTTGCCCGGCTACGGCGCCGACGCGGTGATCCTGGCCCTGCCCAACGGCAAGGCCGCCGACTGCGTGGCCGCGTTCGACACGGCCGGCGTCGACCCGGTCATCGTCGATCTGTCGGCCGATTACCGTTTCGACGATGGCTGGTATTACGGCCTGCCCGAACTTACCCGCGCGCGCTACGCCGGCCAGCGCCGGATCAGCAACCCGGGCTGCTACGCCACCGCGATGCAGCTGGCGGTCGCGCCCCTGCTGGATGTGCTGGACGGCCCGGTGCAGTGCTTCGGCGTGTCCGGCTATTCGGGCGCGGGCACCACGCCCTCGGACAAGAACGATCCCGACAAGCTGCGCGACAACCTGATGCCGTACGCGCTGACCGGTCACGTGCACGAGCGCGAGGTCACGCGTCAGCTTGGCCACGCGGTCGAGTTCCTGCCGCACGTGGCACCGCATTTCCGCGGCCTGACCATCACCGCCAACCTGCGCCTGAGCCAGGCGCTCACGCGCGAAGCCCTGGTTGCGCGCTATCGCGAACGCTACGCCGGCGAAGCTCTGGTGCGCGTGCTCGACGAGGCGCCGTGGGTCAGTGCGATCGCCGGCCGCCATCATGTCGAGCTGGGCGGTTTCGCCCTGGCCGACGACGGCCGCCGCGCGGTGGTGGTGGCGACCGAAGACAACCTGCTCAAGGGCGCCGCCACCCAGGCGCTGCAGAATCTCAACCTGGCGTTCGGTTACGACGAAACCGCCGGCATCCCCCTTTGAAGGAAGGCTCCATGTCCGATCTGCTCTGGCAAAAACCCGGCGTCAAGGTCGACGCGCGCATCCAGCGTTTCCTCGCCGGCGAGGACGTGATCCTGGATCGCGAGTTCTTCCTGTTCGACATCGAAGCCAGCCGCGCTCACGCGCAAGGGCTGCAGCAGATCGGCATCCTGTCCGCCGACGAGCTGGCCGGGCTGTCGCGCGAGCTCGATACGCTGGCCGCGGACTTCGGCGCGGGCGACTTCGTGCTCGACGAGCGCTACGAGGACGGCCATTCGGCGATCGAATCGCGCCTGATCGAGCGCCTGGGCGATGCCGGCCGCAAGATCCACACCGGCCGCAGCCGGAACGACCAGATCCTGGTCGCCACGCGTTTGTGGTTGAAGGACCGGCTGTCGCGCCTGCACGCGCTGTGCCGCGAAAGCGCGCAGGTCGCGCTGGCGCGCGCCGAAGTCGAAGCCACCCTGCCGCTACCGGGTTACACCCATCTGCAGCGCGCCGTGGTGTCCTCGGCCGGTATGTGGTGGGCGGCCTGGGCGGAAGGTTTCATCGACGACGCGCTGCGCGCGCGCCAGACCCTGGACTGGGTCGACGCCAATCCGCTGGGCAGCGCGGCCGGCTACGGCGTGAACCTGCCGCTGGCGCGCGACCACACCACCCAGGCCCTGGGCTTCGGCCGCCTGCAGGTGTCGGCCGCGTACGCGCAGCTGTCGCGCGGCAAGTTCGAGATGGGCGCGATCGAGGCGCTGTCGTCGGCGCTGCTGGACCTGCGCCGCCTGGCCTGGGACCTGAGCCTGTTCACCAGCGCCGAATTCGATTTCGTCGCCCTGCCGGCCGAGTACACCACCGGCAGTTCGATCATGCCCAACAAGCGCAATCCCGACGTGATCGAGCTGATGCGCGCCAGCTATTCGGCCGCCGCCGCCGCGCGCACCGAGATCGAGCAGTTGCTGTCGCTGCCCTCTGGCTATCACCGCGATCTGCAGTTCTCCAAGGGCGCGATCTTCCACGCCTTCGGCCGCGGACTGGCCGCGTTGGAGCTGCTGCCGGATCTGCTGCGCAATCTGGAATGGAAGCCCGCGCGCCTGCGCGCGGCGCTGGACCCTTCGATGTACGCCACCGACCTGGCGGTCGATCTGGCGCGCGAAGGTCTGCCGTTCCGCGACGCCTACAAGCAGGCCGCCGACCCCGCGCGCTGGGCCCAGGGCGATCCCGAAGCCAGCCTGGCCGCGCGCGTCTCGCCCGGCGCCGCCGCCGATCTGCGCCTGGATAGCCTGCGCCAACGATTGCAGGATCTGACATGAGCACGACGGCAAAGGACTTCGCAGCGCAGCCTTTGCCGTCCTGGCGGCGCGCGGTATTGAAGGTGGGCAGCAGCCTGCTCGCCGGCGCGCCCGACCGGCCGTCCGAGGACGGCCTGGACCCGCGCTACGCCACCGAACTCGCGCATTTCATCGCCCACGCGCGCGCCGAAGGCCGCGAAGTGGTGCTGGTGTCCTCCGGCGCGGTCGCGGCCGGTCGCGGACGCATCAAGACCGGCGGCGACGGCCTGGTGCTGCGCCAGGCGTTGGCCGCGCTGGGCCAGGCCTCGCTGGTCTCGTTCTGGCAGTCGCTGTCGCCCGCGCCGGTGGCGCAGGTGCTGCTGACCCACGACGACCTGCGCCACCGGCGCCGCTATCTCAACGCGCGCGCCGCCTTGCGCGAGCTGCTGCGGCTGGGTGCGCTGCCGGTTATCAACGAGAACGACACCGTCGCGGTCGACGAACTCAAACTCGGCGACAACGACAACCTCGCCGCCGCGGTGGCCTCGCTGGTCGACGCCGACCTGTTGCTGATCGCCACCGACATCGGCGGCCTCTACAGCGGCCACCCGCAGCGCGATCCCGACGCGCGCCCGATCGAGCGCGTGGCCGCGGTGACGCCCGAACTGCTGCAAGCCGCCAGCGGCGGCGCCGGCGCGCTCGGCACTGGCGGCATGCGCACCAAGCTGGAGGCGGGCGCCAAGGCCGCGATGGCCGGCATCGCCACCGCGCTGTTCTGCGGCCGCGACGCCGAGGTCGTGCGCGCGCTCGGCGAGGGTCGTCTGCACGGCACCCTTATCGCCGCGCGCCGCGATCGCGCGCGTGCGCGCAAGCAATGGCTGCGCCACGCGCCCGCCAGCGGCGCGCTGCGCATCGACGCAGGCGCGGTGAGCGCGCTGCAGGCGCGCGGCGCCTCCCTGCTGCCGGGCGGCGTGGTCGAGGTAATGGGCGAGTTCCGGCGCGGCGACGTGCTCGAACTGCGCCCGCACAACGATCCCGCCGCGGCGCCGTTGGCGCGCGGCCTGGCTCAGTACAACGCCGCCGAGACCCGACGCATCGCCGGCCGTCATAGCCGCGAGATCGAGGCGTTGCTCGGCTTCCGCTACGGCGAGGAAGTGGTGCACCGCGACGACCTGGTGCTGTTGGACGCGCAACTCACCGATCTGGAGACACCGGCATGAGCGGCTACGTGCGCAATCTGGCGCTACAGGCGCGTGCAGCCTCGGCCGCGCTCGCGGCCAGCGATGGCGTGACCCGGCGCCGGCTGATCGAAGCCATGGCCGCGCAGTTGGACGCGCAGTCGGCGCAGGTGCTGGCGGCCAATGCTGAGGATCTCGAACGTGGTCATGCCGCCGGTTTGTCGCCGGCGATGCTGGATCGCCTGCGCCTGGATCCCGCGCGCCTGGCCGCGATCGCCGAGGCCCTGCGCGAAGTCGCGGCCCAGCCCGATCCGCTGGGCGAAGTCACCCGCCGCGAGCAACGTCCGAACGGCCTCACGATCGAGCGCCAACGCGTGCCGCTGGGCCTGATCGCGATGATCTACGAAGCGCGCCCGAACGTGACCGCCGATGCGGCCGCGCTGTGCCTGAAGGCCGGCAACGCGGTGTTGCTGCGCGGCGGTTCGGAAGCGCGCGCCAGCAACCGCGCGATCGCCGCCTGCCTGCATGCGGCCTTGCGCGAAGTCGGCCTGCCCGAAGCCGCCGCGACCCTGATCGAGGACACCGCGCGCGAGCACGTGCTGGAACTGCTGCAGCTGTCGGACCTGATCGATCTGGCGATCCCGCGCGGCGGCGAAGGCCTGATCCGTTTCGTCGCCGAACACGCGCGCGTGCCGGTGATCAAGCACTACAAGGGCGTGTGCCATCTCTACGTGGATCGCGCCGCCGACCCGGAGCGCGCGCTGGACTTGCTGATCGACGGCAAGACCTCGCGCCCGGGCGTGTGCAACGCCCTGGAAACCCTGCTGGTGCACGCCGACATCGCGCCGGCCTTCCTGCCGCGCGCGCTCGCGGCTTTGGCCGAGCGCGGCGTCGAGCTGCGCGGCTGCGCGCGCGCGCAGGCGTACTCGGACGCCGTGCAGCCGGCCAGCGAGGCCGACTACGACGCCGAGTACCTGGACCTGATCCTCAGCCTGCGCGTGGTCGACGACCTCGACGCCGCGCTGGCGCACATCGCCCGCCACGGCTCCGACCACACCGAGGTGATCGCCACCGAGGACGCAGCCGCGGCCGAAGCCTTCGTGCGCCGCACCCGCAGCTCGGCGGTGATGGTCAACGCCTCTTCGCGCTTCAACGACGGCGGCCAGCTAGGCCTGGGCGCGGAGATCGGCATCTCGACCACGCGCCTGCACGCCTACGGCCCGATGGGCGTGGAGTCGCTGACCATCGAGCGCTACGTGGTACGTGGGGCAGGGCAGGTCCGGCATCCGGAGTCGAGACAGGCCTGAGCGCCGGCCGGTCCCTGCCGCCATCGACCTTGTGCGACGATTCGGCAGCCTGGATGCATCCCTTCCAGGAACCGTCACGCCTGGAGGGCGAATGTTGCGACCGATCCTGTGTGCATGCTTGTGGCTGGCCGCGTTGCCCGCATTCGCCGATGCCCCCTATGCGTTTCCCGCCGCGGCCGTCGAGGACCGCGCGGCCTTGGACGCCGCGATGCCGATCCTGGCGCGGCAACTGCTGACCGACTATCGCGACGAAGACCGTGCGCGGTACTTGAACAACCGCTTCCGCCTGCAGCTGGTCGCTGGCCAGTACGACGAAGCCGAGCGCAGCCTGGTCGAGATCCGCAGCACCGCGCCAAGCACCGGCCCCGTGCCGGTGCGCCCCAACCTGATTCAGTACGAGCTCTATGCGCGCGCCAAGGCGCTGCAGACGCGCGACGGCACGAGCTTCGAGACGGCGTTCCGGCGTGCGTTCGCCGACGTGGTCGGGGCGATGGACGACCCGACGTCGGCCCTGGCCATGCGAGTGCTGAACCTGGACCCCACCGAAGACGCGCAGGAACGACGCGCGGTGGACGATGCGCTGGCCGCGCAGAAGGGCAAGGCCACGATCGAGCGCGACCCGGCCTTGGGTCTGTCGCGGGTCTATCAGATCGAGCAGGTCTATCGCGACCTCAGGCCATTGCTGCCGCGCTTGGTCGCGCAGGACGACCAGCGCCGCTACACGATCCAGCGCGACATCGCGGTGCGCACGCCCGAAGGCGCGACCGTGTGCGCGCTGGTGGTACGCCAGCGCTCGGCGCCGGCGAAGTCGCCGACGTTACTCAACTTCACCATCTACGCCAATCCGGTGACGCTGCTCAACGAGGCCCGGCGTTCGGCCGCCCACGGCTACGTCGGCGTCGGCGGCGCCAGCCGCGGCAAGGCCTGCAGCCCTGACAAACCCACGCCCTACGAATACGACGGCCGCGACGCCGCGGCGCTGATCGACTGGATCGCGGCCCAGCCCTGGAGCGACGGCCGCGTCGGCATGTACGGCGGCAGCTACGAAGGCTTCACTCAGTGGGCCACGGCCAAGCATCGGCCCAAGGCGCTCAAGGCGCTGATGCCCTCGGCCACCGGCGCGCCGGGCATCGACGTGCCGATGGAAGGCGGCATCACCTACGGCTTTCAGTACTATTGGCCGTTCTACGTGACCAATAATCGCAGCGTCGACAACGCGGCCATGGAGGACTACGCGCGCTGGCAGCGCATGCAGCGCGAGTGGTATGTGAGCGGGCGCAGCTACCGCGATCTGGAAAAGATCGACGGCGTGCCCAACCCGTTCTACCTGCGCTGGCTGGACCACCCCGACTACGACCGCTACTGGCAGGACATGATCCCGTACCGCGAGGAGTTCGCCGACCTCGACCTCAAGGTGCTCACCACCACGGGCTATTACGACGGCGCCCAGATCGGCGCGCTGTACTACCTGCGCGAGCACTACCGCTACCGCCCGCAGGCCGAGCACTATCTGGTGATCGGCCCCTACAACCACATCAGCGGCCAGCGCGGCACGGTCGCCACCGGCGATTGGCTGCGCGGCTACAAACTCGATCCCGTCGCGCAAATGGATATCGGCGTGCTGCGCTACCAGTGGTTCGACTACGTGTTCAAGGGCGCACCCAAGCCGGCGCTGCTGGCCGACCGCATCAACTACCAGGTGATGGGCGCCAATGTCTGGAAGCACGCTCCTTCGCTGGCTGCGATGGGCGAGCGCCGCCAGCGTTTCCACTTCGGCCCGGCAGGCGAGGGCGATCGCTATCGTTTCCTGACGCAATCGTCGGGGCACGACGCCTACGTGACTCAAACCGTGGACATGCGCGACCGCAGCGACGCCGACCGCATGGTGCCCGGTGGCGGCATCGTCGATAAAGTCATCGACACCGCCGACAGCCTGGTATTCGTGAGCGCACCCTTCGCCGAGGCCGGCGAATTCAGCGGCCTGTTCTCGGGACATCTCGACCTGGTGGTGAACAAGCGCGACTTCGACTTCAACATCGGCCTGTACGAGCTCAACCCGCAGGGCGAGTACTTCGAGCTGTCGCGCTACCAGTCGCGCGCCAGCTACGTCGCCGACCTGTCGCGACGCGCCTTGCTCACGCCGGACCAGCGCACCCAACTCGACTTCAGCGCCGGCCGCCTGACCAGCCGGCGCTACGCGGCCGGCAGTCGCCTGGTCGCGGTGGTCAGCGTGCTGCGCAACCCGCAACAGCAGATCAACTACGGCAGCGGCAAGCCGGTGTCCGACGAGACCATCGCCGACGCCGGCGAACCGCTGCGGGTGAAGTGGTACGGCGATGGGTATCTGGAGATTCCGCTCAGCCGTTGAGCGCCGTCCGCATGCGACTCATGGATGGGCCGGGACCGACGCCTTTGTGCGAGGCGTCGCGTCCGGTGCGGGGGGCGGGTGTTAGGGTTTCAACCAGCCCGCGATCGATCGCGAGCGCAGAGAGCCGCCATGCAATCGCCCGACACTACATCGCCGGACCCGCACCCCAAGAGCGTCGGCGGTGCGGTGGACTACGACGCGGAACTGCAGTTGCACGACCGCGTGTTCCGCAGCGCCTGCGCCATCGCCGCCCATGAGCGCGTGCTGGACATCGGCTGCGGGGCAGGGCAGACCACCCGCGATGCGGCGCGTGCGGCGGCGTCCGGTAGCGCGATGGGCCTCGATATCATGGCCCCGGCGATCGAGAAAGCGCGCGCATTCGCCGCAGCCCAAGGCGTGCGCAACGTACGTTTCGAACACGGCGACGCAGCCACCTATCCGCTCCCATCGCAAGCCTTCGACGTCGCCATCAGCCGCTGCGGCACCATGTTCTTCGCTGACCCGCTGGCTGCGTTCCGCAACATACGCAGCGCGCTGACCGAAGACGGCCGTCTCGTCATGATGGTCTGGCAGGCCCGCGAGGCCAACGAGTGGTCCACCGCCGTGCATGGTGCCCACGCCAAATCCACCGCCGCGTTCTCGCTAGCGGACCCGGCGGTCACCGAGCGCCTGCTCGCCGAGGCCGGGTTCGCCCAGGCGACGTTTCAGAACGTACACGAGCCTGTGTACTACGGCGACAGCATCGAGGCCGCCTTGGAATGGATCGAGCAGTTCCAGGCCACCAAGGCCGCCTTGCAATCGCTGGACGTAGCGGCCGCCGCGCGCGAGCGGGCGCGACTGCGCGAAGTCGTCGCGCAGCACTATGGGAATGGAGGCGTGTGGTTCGGTTCGCGGGCGTGGATCGTCAGCGCGGGAGGCCGGTGATGTTGCGAGTCCAGGTGGTCGCCTAGAAGTCGCACCTCAAGCTTCCGTCGATGGTGCGCGTGCTGATCTTGAGCTGGGCTTTGCCCTTCTGCCCGATCAGAGTGAAAGACGGCGGCAGCGAATCGTCGCCAGGGTTGCGAAACGTCAGATCGACGGTCGCCGTCTTTTGGCTGAACTGTTTCAGGGTGTACTGCTTCGACGACAAGGTAATCAGATCGCCGGAGCCCAAGGTCGTCGAGCTGAAGACGACCATCGGGTCGATGTCGGTGTAGCCGATGAACTCCACCTCGTAGTATTGCGGCGATTCGCCGCCGGTGAACCGGCAGGCGGTCTGTGAGGCAGTGGCGGGCTGGCCGAAGAGGGCCAATAGGGCGGTAGCGAGAACTATCCTTGGTCTCATGGGGCGGTTCCTGATGGGGCGTGCCGCAATGCGGCTTCGGCGGGCGAAGAGCTGCTAAGCCGCGATCGCTGGGATGCCGCCCAGGCTGGCTTTGTACACGTGCGTGAGCGGTCGGCGGTCGCGGCCGATCTATGAGGCCTAAGCCATTGAACTTATGCAAGCTGGATGCGGCGAGCCGGTGGAGGCGGGGTCGGAGCCGGTGCGCAGCCTTGCGCGGCAGCCTTCAGTCCCGCCCCGACCATGGCCGCCGACCAGGAAAGACCGCGTTCCTAGATAGCGACGGCGCTAAGCCAGGGAGTCAAGCATGAACACGGACCCGTTCGATACCGGCCCTACGGGCAAATTCCGCACGCTGTGCCAGAAGTATCCCGACGACACGGTGTATCGGGGTGCGGACGGTTTTCGTTCGCTGTGGGGGCCGATCTTCTACCGCGGCCGTGCCAATGGCAGCGCGCGTTTGTTGGTCATCGGCCAGGACCCTGCGCAGACCGAGGCATTTACGCGCCGGATTCTGTCGGGGCAGGCCGGGCGGCGCGTGCAGGGCTTCGTCGAGAAGCTGGGCTACACGCGCAGCTATCTGATGATCAACGCGTTCGTGTACGGCATCTTCAACCAGAACATGGCGATGCCGCACCTCAACGACCCGGAGATTCAGGCCTATCGTCATCAGTGGCTGGAGGCGGCGTTCGCGAAGGGCAAGATCGAAGCGGTGGTGACCTTCGGCAACGCCGCGTTCAATGCCTGGACCGCGTTCAAGGCGACGCCGGCCGGGCAGGCGGTGACGGCCTTCCATCAGAAGGCGCTGCACCCTACGGCCGACAAGCCCGGTGGGCCAATCACGCGCAAGGACCTGCTCGATAACTGGAATGTCGCCCTGAACAAGCTGCGCCCGCACATCCAGAACCCGGACGTAAGCAAGCCCCTGGTTCCCTACGGCAACGACTTCACCGCGGCCGAGCTGCCGGCGATTCCCAGCCGCGACTTCCCGATGGGCCTACAGCCCTGGATGCGCAACACGGACTTCTGGGCGGGCATGTCGGACCCACCCGGCACCGAGCGGGCCAACATCTCCATCGTGGTCCCGTAAGTGCTCAGGCCACCACCGAGGGATCGGCGACTTCGATCACCCGCGGCGTGTCGCCCAAGGCATTCGGGGCGCACCAGACGCGCGCCTGCGCGCCTACACCGGGAACTTGGGTTTGCAGCAGATGCTCGCGCGAGTGCTCGGGATGCCACTGGCCGCTAATCGGCCGGTCGCCGGGGATCTGCACGACGAGCGCGAACGAAGCGACCGCACCGTCTTCGGCGAGCGTCCAGCGCCGCTCGCTCACCCGGCCGGTCGTCGCGATCGCGTTGGGCCCCATTGCGCGCCAAGCCGCTTGCAGCCGAGCTTCGTGCTTCGCCTGCCGGATCGAAGCGATCAACAGCGCCCACAGCGCGGCCGTGAGCCCGCCGATCATGACGGTGAAGATGAGGTTGAACCAGGCGCCGGGCGTGTCGCTGGTCCAGAGCAGATGCAGGGCCCAGGCGGCGCCGGCCGATGCGATCGCGTTCATGAGCGCGAACGACCTGCGCCCGGCGACGCTCATGCGACGTGGGAGTCTTAAAGCCTCCGGCGCCCGCTCCAGCGATGATGCCGTTTCGAGCCGCGGCAAGAGATGGATGACATGGCCGTCGGCGTAGTCGTGCGTGCTGGGCGTCGGCATGCGCGCATGGTAGTGCGCCTTGTCGGATTCGGGCTAGCGTTCGCCGGCAGGGAGCCGCAGGGCCGGCGACGCGACGACCGACGCCGCGATCAGGACTCCGGGTTGTACATGATCTCGCGCACTTCCTGGGCGCAACGGCAGGACGCGGCGAGCTTGGCCGCCCACTGCAGCGCCTCGTCCCGCGAGGGCACTTCGATGATCGAAAAGCCGCCGATCACTGCCTTGGTTTCCGGGTAGGGGCCGGCGGAGACCGAGCCGTCGCTGGCCACGATGCTGGCCTGCTGGCTTAGAAGTCCGCCGCCGAAGATCCAGACCCCGGCGGCCTTGGCTTCGCGCACCACGGCGTGCGAGGCCTCGGATACCGCGGGCAAATCGGCTTCAGGAATCGTCATCGTTCCGTCATCGAACGAGATCAGGTATCGCATCATCTCCACTCTCCCGTGATTGGCGGTCAGGACACTTGCGGTTTGTCGGCGCGTGCACGGCGCACCACGAAACGCCGAGCCAGCCAGGTGAGTAGCACCAGCACGGCGGGGCAGGCCCAGCCGAAAGCGGCGGCGATGGCGACGTTGTCGTCCGCCGCCGGGGCCGGATCCTGGGCGGCGAACGCATAGGCTAGGTTGAGCGCCCAGCCCAGCGCGACCGCGATGCCCGCCGCGACCAGGCCGTGCAGGCGCGTGCGCGATCGCAACAGCCAGAACGCGACTACCGGCAGCGCCAGCGCCGCGAGCAGGAGTGCGAGGACTGCGTAGTGGTCCATGAGCCATCCGCCGAATCCAGCGATAGCGGGATTCTGGGTATCGCGGGGCGCGGCCGTCAATCCGGCCTCGCGGCGCGGTGAGGGCGTTACAGAAGCGGCGCGACCCACGGCCGCACACGACGTCACGGGCCGTTCCGTGGGCGCGGTTCGCGCCGCTCCTGCAAGCCTTAAGCGGGAACGGGTTCCTCGGTGAGCGCAAGCACCGCGCGCACGCCGCGCGGGATCGCTTGAGCGTCCATGTTCAGCACGACGACGCGGCCGGCGTTGAGGGCCGCGCCGATCTCGATGTCGGCGCCCAAAGCACGCGCGATGTCGTCCAGCGGCGCGCTGGGCGGCGCGCCGCGGCGGTCCTTGCCGGAGAAGCGCCAGCGGTTGTACTCGGCCCAGGCGATCAGCAGCACGGTCGCGCACAACGCCAGGGTCGGCAGCGCGATCAGCAGGAAGGGCTCGACCCGGTGCTCGCGCATGTACAGCTCGAAGTAGGCGTTGCGGATGCCCAGCACCCACAGCAGGAAGGTGATCACCGGCATCCACAGGTACACGTACATGCCCCAGAACACCGCGGTCACGAAGCCCCAGGCGGTGCGGCGCAGGCGCGGTTGCGCGCGTCGCTTCTGGATCAGGCGCGAGTCGTATTTGGCCGCGCTCTGGCGGCCGGCCGGGTCGCGGCCAGGCTGGGTGGTGCTCATCGGATTCCCCTGTCAGGACTGACCCAGGTCGCGCGCGTGTCGCGGCGCTTGAGCAGCGCCTTGGGCAACGCGGTGACCGTGGTCGCGAAACTCAACAACCAGTACGCCATCGGGTACCAGATCATCCAGTAGTAGTTGCGGCCGACACCGGTCTCGTAGCGGCGGTCGATGATGATGCTGGCCGCGAACTGCAGCAGGCAGACCATCGCCAGGATCATGCCGTGCCAGGACGGCAGCAGGCTGCGGATGGTC
Source organism: Lysobacter sp. Root604 (assembly GCF_001427505.1). Taxonomy (NCBI): domain Bacteria; kingdom Pseudomonadati; phylum Pseudomonadota; class Gammaproteobacteria; order Lysobacterales; family Lysobacteraceae; genus Lysobacter; species Lysobacter sp. Root604. Next base: position 591,429 of record NZ_LMGS01000001.1, read on the forward strand.
AGCTCCGGCGGCAGCGGCAGGAACAGGCCCAAGGCCCACAGCAGCATGATGAAGGCCATGGTGTAGGCCCAGACCACGCTGAGCATGTATTCGGCCATTACCGCCCACATGCGGCGCTTGCGCCAGGACAGCAGGTCGCGGCTGTGGCGCAGCAGCACTTCGACGCCGCCCTGGGCCCAGCGCAGGCGCTGGCGCCACAGGCCCTTGAGCGTTTCCGGCATCAGGATGAAGCACAGCGCGTTGGGTTCGTAGCGGATGTCCCAGTGGTCCATCTGCAGGCGCCAGCTGATGTCGATGTCTTCGGTCACCATGTTGTCGGACCAGTAACCGATCCGGTGCAGGGCGGTACGCCGGAACGCGCAGATCACGCCCGAGACGGTGAACAAGCGGCCGTACACGCGCTGGGCGCGCTTGATCATGCCGATGATCGAGGAGAACTCGCCCACTTGCAGGCGACCCAGCAGGGTGGAGCGGTTGCGGATGCGCGGGTTGCCGGTGACCGCGCCGACGCGCTGGCCCGAGGCCAGGTGCCAGACCATCCAATGGGTCGCGTACTCGTCCAGCAGGGCGTCGCCGTCGATGCAGACCAGGTATTCCGAGCGCGCGGCCAGCGCGCCCATGCGCATGGCGTTGGCCTTGCCCAGGTTGCGGTCGAGGTGGATCACGCGCAGGCGCGGGTACTGTTGGGCCAGCGCGTTGAGCTTCTCGGCGGTGTCGTCGCGGCTGCCGTCGTTGATGGCGATGACTTCGAAATCCGGATAGCGCTGCGCCATCGCCGCGCCGATGGTCTCGTGGACGTTGTCGCCCTCGTTGTGGCAGGGGATCAGGATCGACACCAGCGGGGTGTCCGCCAGCGGCGGCGGATCGGTGCGCGGGCGCTCGTGGCGCTCGCGGCGCAGGTAGTAGTACAGCCCGCCCGAGATCCAGAAGAACGACATCACGATCGGATAGAAGAACGCGAACTCGAACAGCAGGTAGAGGAGACGATGCATGATCATCGCCTCACTTTTCCAGGTACGGGAACGAACGCGCCGACAGCGCCTCGCGCGCGTCGGCGGTGCTCGGCAGATCGGCGACGAAGTCGTCCGGATACCAGCCCAGATGACGCACGCCCTGGGCGAGCAGACGCCGCACCTGCGCCTTCAAGCGCTCGGCCGGAATCGGCCGGCGACTGCGCCAGTCCACCGTCTGCAGTTCGAACAGGGTCTGGGTGAGCTGCGGATCGTGCGCGCGCGCGGCCGCGACCAGGCGGTCCAGCCAGCGCTCGGGCTGGCGGCTGCCTTCCATCCACGGCATCGCCATCAGCGCGGTGTAGTCGTAGGCGCGGTTGAAGGTGTCCAGGCGCTGGGCGAACCAGGCCTCGCTCTGCGGTTCCAGCACCGGGCGCGCGTAGAGGTTGCGCACGGTCTTGAGCTTGGGCCGCCAGCGTTCGGCGGCGCGCTTGAGTTCCAGAGTGAAGTCGATCAGCTCCTGGGTACGCGCCTGCGATTCCACCGCGGCGCTACCCTTGAGCTCGGTGTCGCGCAGGTAGGCGTCGTCGTGGAACAGCAGGCCTTCCAGGTAGGAGCCGGCGGCGAGGTCGGCGTAGATGCCGGCGACCAGGCGGCGCACCTCCGGCTGGGTGTAGTCGAGGCGATAGACCTCGTCGGCGCGCGCGCCCGGGATCGCCAGCGCGGCGCGCCGGGCGGGATCGGGCAGCTCGTAGCCCAGCACCGGCAGCCAAGCGTAAACCACCACGCCCGCGCGCGACTTGAGCTGCCAGGCGACGCGGTTGAACAGGTCCGCGCGCATCGGCAGGGCGCGATTGGGGAAGTACAAGGCATCGGCCGAGCCGTTGCCGTCCGGGTCGGCGAAGGCCTGCAGGAACACATGGCTGGGCGCGATCTGCTTGACCCGTTCGATCAGGGCGTCGAGGTTGCGCTCGGTCTGGGCCGGGTCGGCGTCGTAGACCGAATCCAGATCCACTTGCAACGCGCGCACGCCGGTGCGCTCGTCGTCGTGGCGCAGCTGATAGGCCAGGTCGCCGACGTTGGGGTTGTTCATCACCAACAGACGCGCCAGGCCGTGCAGGTCCGACGGCATCGGCGTGCTGCGGCCTTCCAGGTCGAACGAGACCGACATGCCGAGCTGCTCGGCGATGTCGTTGGTGACGCTGCTGTAGGCCGCGTACGGCCACACCACCGCGCGCGGGGCGCGGCCGAGTTCGCGCTGCAGGCGTTGTTTGCTGCGCTCCAGGTCGGCGCGCACGCGCGCGAGGTATTCGGCCTCGCTTTCGTAGCGCGCGCTGGCCGGATCGTAGCGACGGGTGACCGCGGCCGGGGTCGAGTTGCCCTGCGGATTGGAGACGATGCCGTGGTGCAGATCGTCGCTGTGGCTGGCGACCTCGATCAGGCCGCTGTCCTGCATCTCGCGCAACTGCGCCCAGGTCACGAAGTCGTCGCCGGTGAACGGACGCGGGCCGTAGTCGACGGTTTCGCCGGCTGGCAGCTCGACCCAATGCGTGACCACCGCGGCCAGGGCCGGGTAGTTGTAGGCGCGCAGCAGCGGGAAGGCGCGCGTGTACAGACTGCGCAGGCCGTCGTCGAAAGTGATCAGCACCGGCTTGGACGGCAGCGCCGCGCCGCCGTTGTTGGCCGCGATCACTTGCGCCAGCGAGACCGGGTGATAGCCGTGCCCGGACAGCCAGTCCAGGTGGGCGGCGAAGTTCTGGGTGCTGACGGCGTAGGCATCGCCGTCGCCCTTGCGCGCGACGTCGTCGCGCACGTCGTGGTAGCTCAGCACCAGCAGCGGCTCGGCGGCGCGCGCGGCGGCGGGCAGCAGCATGCAGAACACCAGCGCGTACAGCGCCAGCACGATCAGGATCAGCCGCGAGGGGCGGTGTGGACGGTTCATCTCATTCTCCCCAGCGGAATTCGGCGTCGAAGCCCAGGCGCTGTTCGCGCTGGCCGTCGTAGACCGGGCGCGACCAGTTCAGGCCGTAGCTCAGCACCCGCCCCGGGGCGAACTGCCACTCGTGTTGATAACGCAGCGACGGCACCCAGGCCGTGCCGTAGTCGCGTTGCCAATAGGCGCCCGAGGACAAGGTCAGGCGCTGGCGGAAATGACGGTCGTAGCGCCGCCAGGTCAGATGATCGAAACGGATCCCGAATTCCACCGAGGCGTCGCGCGAAGGATTGAAGTAGGGCGCGTCGTCGCGGCTGCCGCGGCCGGCGCCGAGGCTGGCCAGGCCGTCGATCAGCAGGTGCGGGCGGCTGAGCAGGCGCTGGTCCAACGCCAGGCTGAGCTGGTCGCGCCGATTGCCGTCGTCGTAGCGCCAATGCTGCAGGCTGGCGCCGAGCGCGGTGCGTTCGCTGGGGTGGTAGTCGGCGCCGATCTCGACCAAGTCGCCGGTGATGCCGGACGCGCGCGCCTGCAGCGAGGCGGCGGCGTCGTTGCGGCTCACGCGCGCACGCAGGGAGTAGCGATCGTCGATGCGCCAGCCGGCGCCGACGGCGATCGCGGTGCCGCCCAGGCCGTCGCGGTCGCGGCCGACATAGAGCTGCGCATCGAGACGGTCGTAGGCGTAGCCCAGGCCGACCTCGTTGCGTTGGGCGACGCTGCGGTCGCCCTGGAAATCGGCCCAGCGCCGGCCGCTGCGCGCGAGCAGGCGCCAGCGATCGTCGATCAAGGGCGTGGCGACTTCGACGCCGTACTCGCGGTCGCGGTTGCCCAGCGGCGAAGCGCCGCCGCCGTCGCGGTTGCGTCCGCCGGCCGCGTACACGCGCGCCTGCCAGCCGCGGCGCATGTCCCAGTTGCGGTCCATCGAGCGCACGTGGGCTTCGTTGGGGTAGCGCGCCAGCAACTGGTCGTGGATCGGTCGGGCCAGGTCGTAGCGCTGCAGCGTGGACAGGGTTTCGACCTGGCCGATGCGCGCCTCGACATTGCGCTCGTCCAGGGTGCTGGCGATCGAGAAGCGCTCCAGCGCGCGGCTGGGCCAGCCGCGGAACATATAGATGGAGCCCAAGGACGCTTGCAGATCGGCGTTGTTGGGGCCGATCGCCGCCAGCGGCTCCAGCATCGCCTGGGCGCCAGGCTGGTCCTCGCCGAAGGCGCGCGCCAGGGCGTAGTTGGTCTCGGCGTCGTAGCGTTGCCAGTTCTCGTAGCCGCGGCGCGCGCCGGGCGCGTGCGGCCAGGGCGCGCGCGCCTCGACCAGCCCGCGCAGCAGCGGTAGGGCCAGGTCGTAGCGTTCGCGTTCCAGATGCGCGTAGCCGAGCTGGATCGGCAGGTCGGGGTCTTCGGGGTCGGCCTGCACCGCGCGCTCCAGCGCGATCGCGGCCTCGTCGGGGCGGCGCAGGGTCAGCAGCGAATCGCCGACCGCGCCCAGGGCATAGCCCGGCACCGGGCGGCCGCTGTTTTCCAGGCGACGGTATTCGTCGGCGACTTCCTGATGGCGGCCGAGCCGGTTGAGCACGACCAGGCGGTCGTAGGCCAGGCTGGCCGGCTCCGGCGTGCCGGCGCTGGCGAGCTGCGCACGGTAGGCGTCGATGGCGGCGTCGGCGGCGCGCGCCTCTTCCAGGCGGGTGGCCTCGTCGACCGCGTAGGCCTTGCTCCAGACGATGCGCCGGGCCAGGCCGGCGGCGTTGAGGTTGGCGGCTTGTTCGGCGCTGAACAGTTGCGGGCGCGCCAGGTACAGGGTGCGCGCGCGGTCGCGGGCGCCGATGTCGGCCAGGGTCAGCACCCGCAGGCGGTACAGATCCGCGTCGGCGCGGTGCACCGCGAGATGGCGTTCGATCAAGGACAGCGCCGCCAGCCAATCGCGGTCGGCGCGCAGTCGTTCGATCTGGGCGTAGGGGATCTCGGCCGCAGATTGACCTTCAGCGGCAGCTACTGACGTGATGTGTAAGGTTCCACCGGCCAAGACCAAGGCCAGGGACAACGTAAGTCGATGTAAAGACGGCATGGATGGTCCGTATCCCGTATGACTGAAGGGGGCGGGGCGGCCCCAGGGGGATGGACTCAGAGAAAGTGTGATCTGAGTCACGGAGTTGGGACGCAAAGTCTGTGCCACCGCGATATATCTCGACGCGATTGTTCATGTACGACAGGCACTTAGCAGCCGGGGCCCTCGCTAGCGAGGCTTGAGGTCGAATCCGGGTCCGAAACAGCGGATCGAGCCGGGCGAGGCATCGACGGGCCAAAAAAAACCGGCACGAGGCCGGTTTGGGGGACAGGAGCAGAACCTGTCAAAGCGGAGCCGCCTGTGCCGATCCTGGCCGGAGCGGGGGGCGGACCTGTCTCTAAGGGATGATCGCCACGGCCGATCCGTCGCATTCGGACCCGTGTCGGTGCGGTTGGCGATCCTCCATCGCTTACGGTCGGGCCGCTGGCGCGCCCGGCGCCGGCGACGATACCCGGACGCACAAGCAAGAGGCGCTCGGTGGGCCGGTGCTTGAGTCGTAACGGTGCGGTCTGCGCCAAACCGGGGGTGGGACGGCAGATTCGGCAAAGTGGCGGCCGTCCGACGCCCGCCGGCCGGCCACGTCCTGCCGCACGCAGCGGGCGCCCCTCTTGAGCGCTGCGGAGCGCATTGTTAGCGTCGCCCGTCTCCGTAATGCAGGGAACATCCCAGTGGCGAAACGCAGCGCGGTGGCTTGGGCGATCGTCGCCGGTTTGCTGTGCGGGGCCGCCAAGCCCGAGCCGGCAACGGACTATGCCGCGCTGTTCGAGCGGATCTGGACCCGCGTCGATCAGAACTACTACGACCCCGGTTTCCACGGCGTGGACTGGCAGGAGGCCGGGCGCCGTTACCGCGCGCAGCTGCGCCAGGTCCGCGACGACGCGGCCTTCAAGGCCCTGGTGGCGCGCATGCTGGGCGAGCTCAAGAGCTCGCATACCTCGCTGTCGGCGCCGAGCAAGAGCGGCGACCAGCGCCGCGGCATCGGCGCCCGTTTCGAGCTCGTGGACGGCGTGCAGACCGCGGTCGACGTCTCGTCGCTGAGTCCGGCGTGGCGGCACGGTTTGCGGCCAGGCGACCAGTTGCTGGGTTCGCCGGACGATCTGCCCGGGCCGCTGGGCAGCAGCGCCGAGGTCGCGATCCGCGACTGCGCGGGCGGCGAGCGTCGCCTGAATGTCGAGCGCGTCGCGATGGGTTGGCCGCCGGAACATCCGGGCTGGCGCTGGACCCGCTACACGCCGCGCAGCGGCCTGGCGGTGGGCTATCTGCGCGTGGACCGCTTCGACGACGGCGCCGCCGCGCTGGCCGATCAGGCCATGAGCGAGCTGGCCGACACTCAGGCCCTGATCGTCGACCTGCGCCGCAACAGCGGCGGCAACACCTCGGCGCTGCGCCTGGCCAGCTATTTCATGCCCGCCGGCGAGACACCGGTGCTGGGCCTGTTCGCACGCCCGTATCTGCAAAAACTGGGCCACGCGCCCAGCGCGGACGAGGTGCGCGCCGGCCCCAAGGTGGTCGGCGCCTACACCGACGAGGCGGTGTTCAAGGCCGTGTCCGAGCACGGCGGCGCGGCGGTATTCCATAGCGACGCCCTGGACGGCCGACGCTACGCCGGCCGGGTGCTGGTGCTGATCGACCACGAGACCGCCAGTTCCGGCGAAGGCTTCGCCTGGGTTCTGCGCCTGCACACGCCGGCCCGCTTCATCGGCCGCGCCAGCGCCGGCGAACTGCTCAGCGGCGAGCGTTTCGCGCTCGGCCAGGGTTGGAACCTGACCGTGCCGGTGCATGGCCTGTGGGGCGCCGACGGCCGCGACTTCGCCGATCGGCCGGTGCAGCCGGATCAGGCGGTGGCGTGGACGCGCGAGGACTACTGCAGCGGTCGCGATCCGGACCTGGAGGCGGCGATGCGGGCGGCGTCGGCCGTGCCGGAGGCGGCGAAGTAGCGCGCGCGGCCCGCCAGCACGGCACCGCGCATAGCAAAAAGGCCCTGAAGGCCCGCATCGCTGCGGCTTTCAGAGCCTTTGCTTTCAGCAGATTGGTCGGGGAGACAGGATTCGAACCTGCGACCTCTACGTCCCGAACGTAGCGCTCTACCAGACTGAGCTACACCCCGACAGCTGAGCCGACAATTCTAGCGACACCGATCGAGGCGAGCAAGAGGCAGGCCGCAATCCGTCGCGCGAGCCCGCGCAGGCGCCGTTCCGGGTGAGGGTGCGGCGTACGGGCGGAACGTTAAACTACGGGCCTTGCGTCCACCCGGCGCGCGCCGCAGCGCGCCGGGCCGGCGCGTCTTTCCTCCGGAGTCCCGCTTGATCAAGCCACGCACCACGCCCGGCGTCATGGAGCTGCTGCCGCCCGACCAGATCGCGTTCCAGCGCATGCTCGATACGATCCGCCGCAATTTCGAGCGCTTCGGCTTCCTGCCGGTGGAAACCCCGGTCATGGAGCTGACCGAGGTGCTGTTGACCAAGAGCGGCGGCGAGACCGAACGCGAGGTGTATTTCGTCGAATCCACCGGTTCGCGCGCGAAGAACAACAAGGCCGAGGAACGCGCCACGCCCGAACTGGCGCTGCGCTTCGACCTGACCGTGCCGCTGGCGCGTTACGTGGCCGAGCACGAGCACGACCTGGCGTTTCCGTTCCGCCGTTATCAAATGCAGCGGGTCTATCGCGGCGAGCGCCAGCAAGCCGGCCGCTATCGCGAGTTCTATCAGTGCGATATCGACGTGGTGGGCAAGGATTCGCTCAGCGTGCGCTACGACGCCGAGTTGCCGGCGACGATCTACGCGGTGTTCTCCGAACTCGACATCGGTGCGTTCACCATCCAGCTCAACAACCGCAAGCTGCTGCGCGGCTTCTTCGAGGCCCAGGGCGTGGCCGATGCCGAGCTGCAGGCGCGGGTGCTGCGCGAGGTCGACAAGCTCGACAAGCGCGGCGCCGACTACGTGCGCGAAACCCTGACCGGCCCGGAGTTCGGTCTCAGCGCCGAGGCGGTCGCGACCATCCTGGATTTCGTAGGCGTACGTTCGACTTCGCACGCCGATGCGATGGCGCGTCTGGATGCGCTCGGCGAGGGTAACGACACCCTGCGCGAAGGCGTTGCGGAACTGCGCGAGGTGCTGGAACTGATCCGCGCGCTGGGCGTGCCGGAACAGAATTACGCGCTGAACTTCTCGATCGCGCGCGGCCTGGATTACTACACCGGTACCGTCTACGAGACCACGCTCAACGATTACCCGGGGCTGGGTTCGATCTGCTCGGGCGGGCGTTACGAAAATCTCGCCAGCAACTACACCAAGTCGCACTTGCCGGGGGTCGGCATCTCGATCGGCCTGACCCGCTTGTTCTATCAGTTGCAGAAGGCCGGCATCGTCAGCACCGCCGAAAGCACGGTGCAGGTGTTGGTCACCCAGATGGAGGACGCGCACCTGCCGCACTGCCTGGCGGTGGCCAACGAGCTGCGCCACGGCGGCCTCAACACCGAAGTGGTGATGGAGCCGTCCAAGCTGGGCAAGCAGTTCAAGTACGCCGACCGCGCCGGTATCCGCTTCGTGGTGGTGCTGGGCGAGAACGAGATCGCCAATGGCACCGCGACGGTCAAGGACCTGCGCCGCGAGGACCAGTTCGAAGTCGCGCGCGGCGATCTGGCGCGCACGCTGCGGATCGAGCTGGAGCAGGCGCGGGTCATGCCGCAGGCCGTGTCCGAGTGAGCAATCGAGGCGCGAACGGCCTTGGCGCCGCGGGTGGTACGACCGCGTTGCCGCCCGATCGCGCCGTTGGATCGCGGTACCGGATGCGCGGGTTCGCCTCCGGATTCCGCTACACGGTGCGCCGCGACCCGGATGGGAATCCGGCGTGACGGCGCACCGAATCACTCCGCGGCGCGCATCCGCCGTCGCGGTTCCCAATGTGGCATAGACGCACCGACTCCCGAGTACGCTCGGCCGGGCCAGACCGTTCGCGGTGAACGCCCGCCGTTCAGATGATCGCCAGGGTGCGAGGCGAGGTTGCAAATGAACAAGATTCAACTCGATGGCCGTTCGCTGACGCGCGCGCAACTGGTGGCGGTGGCTTACGGCGCGCAGGTCGAACTGGCCGCGGCGCAACTGCCGGCGGTGCAACGCGCGGCCGATTTCCTGGCCGAACAGGTGCGTCGCGAAGAACCGATCTACGGCGTCTCCACCGGCTTCGGCAGCAACGCCGACCGCCTGCTGGGCGCCCATCACCTGCGCGACCAACTGCCGGGCGCGCAGGCCTCGGGCGAGACCCTGCACGAGGAACTGCAACGCAATCTGATCGTCACTCACGCGGTCTGCGTGGGCGAGGCGTTCGCGCCGGAGATCGTGCGCGCGATGCTGTGCATCCGCATCAACACCCTGATGCGCGGCCACTCCGGCATCCGCGTGCAGACCCTGCAGGCGCTGACCTCGATGCTCAACGCCGGCATCGTGCCGGTGGTGCCGCAGCTGGGTTCGGTCGGCGCCAGCGGCGATCTGGCGCCGCTGTCGCATCTGGCGATCGTGCTGCTGGGCGGCGGCGAAGCCTTCTATGAGGGCGAGCGCATGCCCGGCGCGCAGGCGCTGGAGCGCGCCGGCCTGAAGCCGGTCACGCTGTCGTACAAGGAAGGCCTGGCGCTGAACAACGGCACCGCGCAGATGCTGGCCTGCGGCGTGCTGGCGCTGGAGAAGCTGGAGGATCTGGCCGACACCGCCGACCTCGCCGCGGCCATGACCATCGATGCCTTCGCCGGCCGCCTGGGCGCGTTCGCCGAGGAAGTGCATGCGCTGCGCCCGCATCCGGGTCAGGTCGAGGTGGCCGCGCACCTGCGCCGCCTGCTCGAAGGTTCGACCCTGTCCGACATTCCCTACCACCTGGTGCCGCGCTTCCGCGCCTGGCAGCCGCACAGCTGGGACACCCCCGAATCGCAGGCCCTGCGCTTCGACATCGGGTGGGACTGGGTGCCGTTCGGCCAGCGTCACGGTCGCGAGAAGTTCTACCTGCGCTTCCGGCCGTTCCGCGGCGGCAAGAAGCACCAGCCGCAGGACAGCTATTCGCTGCGCTGCATTCCGCAGGTGCACGGCGCCGTGCGCGACGCGCTGGCCCAGGCCGCGCGCGTGCTCGAGGTCGAGCTCAACTCGCTCACCGACAATCCCATCGTGTTCCCGGACGCGCAGGCCGAGCACGTCGAGCAGCAGGTGATCTCGGCCGGCCACTTCCACGGCATGCCGCTGGCGCTGGCGATGAGCTACGTCAAGGCCGCGATCCCGGTGCTGGCGAGCATCTCCGAGCGCCGCCTCAACAAGCTGGTCGATCCGGCCACCAACGACGGCCTGCCGGCGTTCCTGATCGGCAACGAGGACTCGACCGAGTCCGGCCACATGATCGTGCAGTACACCGCCGCGGCGATCGTCAACGACCTGGCCAGCCGCGCGCATCCCGCTTCGGTGTATTCGATCCCGACCAGCGCCAACGCCGAGGACCATGTCTCGATGGGCGCCAACGAGGCCCGGCATGTGCTGGCCATGGCCGACGATCTGGGCAAGGTGCTGGCGCTGGAGTTGTACACCGCCGCCCAGGCCCTGGACCTGCGTCGCGACATGATCAACGCCGCGCGCGATCTGGCCGACCGCGCCGATGCGCAGGGGCTTGCCGGCAAGGTCGCCGGCGGTCCGCTGCCCAGCGACGCCGATCACGCCGGCTTCCTGGCCGAGGTCGAAGGCCTGCGCAGCGAGCTCGCGGCGGCCGAGGAGTTCCGTCCGGGCCGCGCGGTCGCGGCCGCGCACGCGGCGATCCGCGAGCGCATCGCCTTCCTGTCGCGCGACCGCGCCCTGGACGGCGAAGTCGCCACCGCGCTGCGCATGGTCTCCGACGGCAGCGTGCTGGCGGCGGCGCGTTCGGTGCTGTGAAAACCACGACGGGATACGGCGCCGCCGTATCCCGTCTCTGCGAGGTTGCGTCATGCGGGTGATCGCGCATACCGAACACGTGTTCAGCGTCGAGGGCTTCCTCGGCGCCGACGAATGCGCGGCCCTGATCGCGCTGGCCGAGGCGCGCGGCTTCGCCGCCGCCGACGTGCGCGCGCCGGGCGGCGCGCGTGCGCTGCCGCATGTGCGCAACAACGAACGGGTGGTGTTCGAGTCGCCGGATTGGGTGTCGCGCTTGTGGCGTGGCCTCGGCGAGCTCGCCTTGCCGCTGCTGGAAGGCGAGGCGGCGATCGGCCTGCCGCGCGCGCTGCGCTTCTACAAGTACGGGCCCGGGCAGCGTTTCCGCATGCACAGGGACGGGCCCTGGCTGGAGGACGGGCGCAGCAGCCGCCTGACCTTGCTGGTCTATCTCAACGAAGGGTTCGCCGGCGGCGATACCGACTTCCGCGGCTTCCGTGTGGTGCCGCGCACCGGCGCCGCGCTGCTGTTCGTCCACGACACCTGGCACGAAGGCGCCGCGGTCGAGGCCGGCAGCAAATACGTGCTGCGCTCGGACGTGATGTACGCACCGTCCGCCTGACGCGGCCGTAGGCTGTGGTGAGCCGTAGGCGAACCGCACCATCGCATTGCAGGGTGCGTTGCGACATGGCGAGCGATGCGGTTCGCTGGGCTCACCGCATCCTGCGTGGCGCGCTGGGCGCTAATTTTGTCGGCGTTCTTCCGGGGCCGAGGTGCGCACGCAGTCGCGGCCGTCGGCCTTGGCCTGGTACAGGGCTTGATCGGCGTCCTGCAGGGCGGGATCGATCGCGTTGTCGCAATCGCTGTCGTTGTCGGCCTCGCGCGCGATCGCGTGCACGCCGATGCTGGCGGTGATGGTGATCGCGTATTCGCCGCTGCGGCAGGGCTGTTCGCGCAGGTGCTGGCGCAGGTCCTCGGCCACCCGCGAGGCCGCCTGCAGGTCCAGGCCGGGCAGGGCGACGATGAACTCCTCGCCGCCGAAGCGCGCCAGCAAGGCGCGGTGCGGTTGCAGGGCGTGGCCCATGGTGCGCGCGGCCCAGCACAGGCATTCGTCGCCGACCAGGTGGCCGTAGCGGTCGTTGATCTGCTTGAAGTGGTCCAGGTCGATCATCAGCAGCGACAGCGGCCGTCCGCTTTGCTGCGATTTCTCCAGCAGTTCCTGGAACACGTTGCGGAAATGGGTGCGGTTGTGCAGGCCGGTCAGGCCGTCGCGCTGGCTGCTTTCGCGCAGGCGTTCGTGCGCGTCTTCCAGCTGCGCCAACGCGCTGCGCAGTTCGACCGTGCGCTGCTCGACCTTGTGTTCGAGCTGGGTCTTGGCCTCGTGGACGATGCGTTCGTTCTCGTTGCGTAGCGAGGCGTAGCGATAGCCCAGCGCCACCGACAGCAGCAGCATCTCCAGCGCCGAGCCGATCTGCACGCCGTACTCGGTGATGAACACCTTGGGCAGCAGGCCGAACGCGATCGCGGTGAACATGCCGGTGCCGAGCAGGAACATCGACCAGGCCAACAGGAACAGCTGCGCGGGCTTGTAGCCGCGGCGCAGCACCACCAGCGTCGCGACCGCGATCCAGGCGATGCTGAAGAACACCGCCGCCGACGCGATCGGAGTGGCGACGTGGTAGGGCAGGCGGGTCGCGGCGATGCCGAGCAGCACGAAGAACGCGATCATGCCCAGGCCGACCCGGTCGCCCAGGCGCCAGCGCTGCTTCAGGCCCAGGAAGGTGCGCGCGAACTGCTGCATGCCGACCTGGGCCAGACAGATCGACAGCGGCACCGATTTGTCGGCCAGCCAGGTCGAGCGCGGCCACAGATACTCGAAGCCCAGGCCGTTGAGGGTCAGCAGGACCAGGCCGAAGGCGGAGATGTGCAGCAGGTACCAGAAGTAGCTGGCGTCGCGCAGGCTCAGCCACAGCACCAGGTTGTAGATGAACAAGGCCAGCAGGATGCCGTAGTACAGGCCGATGCCGAACTGCGCGTCGCGCGAGACCTCGGTGAACGCGGTCGGCGTGAACAGGGTCAGCGGCACCTGCATCGAGCTCTGGCTCTGCACGCGCACGTACAGATCGGCGGGCTGGTCGGCCGGCAGGTTCAGCCAGAAATTCGGATGCCGGTAGCGGATGCTGCGCGATGCGAACGGCAGGCTGTCGCCGCCGGCCAGGTGTTCGACCTTGCCGTCGGCGTGGCGGGTATAGACGTCGATGCGGTCGCTGAGCGCGTACTGCTGCACCAACAGCCAGCGCGGCTCGTTGCGGTCGCGGTTGAGCAGGCGCACGTGGAACCAGTACGCGCCCGGCTGGAAGCCGAAGGCGGCGTTGCCGTTGGGCAGGGGCGCGTAGAGGCCCTCGCGCAGGGCGCGTTCGGCGCCGATCAGATCCTGGCGGCCTTCGACGTCGTGGTAGTAGGCGATGTGCGGCTCCAGCGGCACGCCGACGTGGGTGCCGTCCAGTACCAGCGCGGTCTCGGTGTTGGCGAACGCGGCCCACGATGCACCGGCGAGGCACAGCCCGAGTGCGAGCAGCCAGATATGTAGCCCTCTCCAACCACGCCCCATGCGCACCCTCTCCGTTGGTCCGGCCGGCGTTGGGTCTTCGCGGCACGGGCTCGGAGGCAGTCTACGCTCCGGCACCGCCCTAGTTTGCGGCCTGCGCGGCCACAGGCGAGGCGCCAGCGACCGCCGGTCGGTCGCTCTTACTGTGATGAACGGCGGCTTTCGCCGATGCCGGCCGGCGCGCGGGCGCGGGAGGCGACGACTTGACGGGACTGGGGTGCATCGTCTAATGTATTAACGCGTTAATACATTATCGATAGAGCGAAGCACCCGTGAAGCGCCGCGCCATAGACATCGACGACAGCGAAGACCCGATCGCCAGCCTGGCGACCGCGCTGCTGGGGCTGCGCAATCCGGAGCAGATGCGGGCCTTCCTGGAAGACCTGTGCACGCCGGCCGAGCTGGAAGCCATGTCCGATCGCTGGCGGGTCGTGCCCTTGCTGAGCGAGGGCATGCCGTATCGCGAAATCCACACCCGCACCGGGGTCAGCGTGACCACGATCGGTCGGGTCGCGCGAATGCTGGAACGCGGCGCCGGCGGCTACGCCGCGGCCCTGCATCGACGCCCCACGCGCGTCCGCTGAACCGTAGTGCCGGGGCCTTAGCGCCCTCCATCCCCCGCCTTTCGAGATGTTCCCCATGAGTCCTACCGCCAGCCCGGCCGCGCGCGACCGCTTGCGCATCGCGATCCAGAAATCCGGCCGCCTCGCCGAGCCGGCGCGCGCGCTGCTGGCATCGTGCGGCCTGAGTTGGCGCGAAAGCCGCGACCGCCTGTTCTGCTACGGCGAAACCCTGCCGGTGGACCTGCTGCTGGTGCGCGACGACGACATCCCCGGCCTGATCGCCGACGGCGTCTGCGACCTGGGCGTGGTCGGCCGCAACGTGCTGCTGGAGCAGGATGGCGACCGTCGCGGCAACGGCCGCGCCGCGGCCTTCCGCGAATGGCGCGCGCTGGGTTTCGGCGCCTGCCGCCTGGATCTGGCCGTGCCCGAAGGCTGGGACTGGCAGGGGCCGGCGCAGCTGGCGGGCAAGCGCATCGCCACCAGCTACCCGGCCCTGCTGTCGCAATGGCTGGCCGCGCAGGGCGTGGACGCGCAGGTGGTGCTGCTGTCCGGTTCGGTCGAGATCGCGCCGCGCTTGGGCCAGGCCGAGGCGATCTGCGACCTGGTCTCCAGCGGCGCCACCCTGGCCGCGAACCAGCTCAAGGCGGTGACCACCCTGATCGAGAGCGAGGCGGTGCTGGCCGGCCCGATCAACCCCTTCGACGACGTGCGCGGCGAGCTGGCCGACCTGTTGCTGCGTCGCCTCGACGGCGCCCTGCGCATCCGCCACAGCAAGCTGCTGCTGTTCCAGGCCCCGCGCCAGCTGCTCGCGGACCTGCTGCCGCTGTTGCCCGATGCCGAGGCGCCGACGGTGATGCAACTGGACGGCGGCGACGGCGTCGCCCTGCAGGCGTTGTGCCACGGCGCGGTGACCTGGCAGCGTCTGGAAGAACTCAAGCGCGCTGGCGCGCGCGGCCTGATGGTGCTGCCGGTGGAGGGCATGCTGGCATGAGCGGCGAGGGCATCATGCAACGCCTGCAGTGGAATGCGCTGGACGAAAATCAGCGCGAGTCCGCGCTGCGCCGTCCGGCCCAACAGACCCGGCGCGAAACCGCCGAAGCGGTGACGGCGATCCTGGAACAGGTGCGTCGCGACGGCGATGCCGCGCTGCGCGCGCTGGGCGCGCGCTACGACGGCGTGGCCCTGGACGCGTTCGCCGTCGGCGCCGAGGAATTCGACGCCGCGCAACGCGAGGTCGCCGCGCCCTTGCGCGCCGCGATCGATCAGGCCGCCGCCCGCATCGAAGCCTTCCACGCCGCCGGCATGACCCAGCCTTACACCTTGGACAGCGGCGACGGCGTGCGCTGCGAGCGCATCCTGCGACCGATCCAGCGCGTCGGCCTATACGTGCCGGCCGGCTCGGCGCCGTTGCCGTCGACCGCCTTGATGCTGTGCATGCCCGCGCGCCTGGCCGGCTGTCCGCAGATCGCCCTGTGCACGCCGCCGCGCCGCGACGGCCGCGCCGATCCCGCGGTGCTCTACGCCGCGCGCCGCTGCGGCGTGAGCCGGGTCTACAAGCTTGGCGGTGCGCAGGCGATCGCGGCCATGGCTTTCGGCACCGCCAGCGTCGGCAAGTGCGACAAGCTGTTCGGGCCGGGCAATGCCTACGTCACCGAGGCCAAGCGCCAGGTCGCGTTGCTGGAGGGCGGGGCGGCGATCGATCTGCCGGCCGGGCCTTCGGAAGTGCTGGTGATCGCCGATGCCGGCGCCCATCCGGCGTTCGTCGCCGCCGACCTGCTGTCGCAGGCCGAGCACGGTCCGGATTCGCAGGTGATCCTGCTCAGCGACGACAGCGCGATGCTGGACGCGGTCGAGATCGAGATCGACGCCCAACTGGCGGCCCTGCCGCGCGCCGAGACCGCGCGCGCCGCGCTGCGCGCCTCGCGTTCGATCCGGGTCGATTCGATCGCCGACGCGCTCGAGGTCAGCAACCGCTACGCGCCCGAGCACCTGATCCTGGCCCTGCGCGACGCGCGCGCCTGGCTGCCGCGCGTGCTCGCGGCCGGTTCGGTGTTTCTCGGCGATTGGGCGCCCGAAGCGCTGGGCGACTACTGCAGCGGCACCAACCACGTGCTGCCCACCAGCGGCGCGGCGCGCTACGCCGGCGGCGTCAACGTGGCCAGTTTCCAGGTCGCGATCACGGTGCAGGAGGTGCAGCCGCGCGGCATCGCCGCGATCGGCCCCTGCGCGGTCGAACTGGCCCGCGCCGAAGGCCTGGACGCGCACCGCATCGCGGTCGCGCTGCGTTTGCAGCAGGTGGCCGCATGAGCGCGCCGCTGTCGCTGCTGCGCGAAGACCTGCGCGATTTCGCCGGCTACAAATCCGCGCGCAGCGAGGCCTTGAGCGGTTCGGTCTGGCTCAACGCCAACGAATCGGCCTGGGCCAACGCCGCCGACGACGCCGGCACGCTGCGCCGCTATCCCGATCCGCAACCGCCGCGCCTGCGCGCGGCCCTGGCCGCGCTGTACGGCTGCGCGCCCGAGCAACTGCTGGCCGGACGCGGCAGCGACGAGGGCATCGACCTGCTGCTACGCGCGTTCTGCCGCCCCGGTGGCGACGCCATCGTGACCACGCCGCCGACCTTCGGCATGTACGCGGTGTGCGCGCGCCTGCACGGCACGCGCGTGGTCGAGGTCGGCTTGCGCGACACGCCCGAGGGTTTCGTCTGCGATTTCGAAGCGATCGCGCGCGCGGCCGAGCAGACGGCGGCCAAACTGGTGTTCCTGTGCTCGCCGGGCAATCCCTCGGGCACGCTGCTGCCGCTGGATGCGATCGCCGCACTCGCGCAACGCCTCAGCGAGCGCGCGCTGGTGGTGGTGGACGAAGCCTATCTGGAATACGCGCAGGCGCCGTCGGCGGTCGGCCTGATCGCCAGCCAGCCCAACGTGGTGGTGCTGCGCACCTTGTCCAAGGCGCATGCGCTGGCGGCGGCGCGGATCGGCAGCACCATCGCCGACGCGGCCCTGATCGCGGCGCTGCAGCGTTGCCAGGCGCCGTACCCGCTGGCGGAGCCCTGCGTGGCGTTGGCCCTGCGCGCGCTAGACGCCGGCGCGCGCGCGCTCAGCGAGGCCAACGCCGCCGCCTGCGTGCTGGAGCGCGAGCGCCTGTACGCCGCGCTGCCGGCGGTGCGCGGCATACGCCAGGTCTATCCCTCGCAGGCGAACTTCCTGCTCGCGCGTTTCGAGCGGGCCCAGTCCGCCTTCGATGCGCTGCTCGCCGCCGGCGTGGTGGTGCGCGATATGCGCGCCGCGCCGCAGCTGGGCGATGCCCTGCGCATCAGCCTGGGCACCGCCGAACAGAACGCGCGCGTGCTGGAGACGCTCGCGCGCACCGACGCCGGCGAGCGCGCCGCATGAACCCGACCATCGAATCGTCCCTATGAGCCAGACCCCGCTTTTGTTCGTCGACCGCGACGGCACCCTGATCGCCGAGCCCGAGGATTTCCAGATCGACAGCTACGCCAAGCTGCGTTTCGTCGACGGCGTGATTCCGGCGATGCTGCGCCTGCGCGATGCCGGCTATCAGTTCGTGATGATCAGCAACCAGGACGGCCTGGGCAGCGAGGCGTTCCCGCGCGAGGACTTCGAGGGCCCGCACGCGCTGATGCTGCAGGTGTTCGCCAGCCAGGGCATCGTGTTCCGCGACGTCCTGATCGACACCAGCCTGCCGGCCGACAACGCGCCCACGCGCAAGCCGGCGATCGGCCTGGCCCTGCCGCTGCTGAAGGATCGCGGCATCGACTGGACGCGCACGGCCATGGTCGGCGACCGCGACACCGACATCGCGTTCGCGCGCAACCTCGGCGTCCGCGGCTTCCAACTGCGCACCGATAGCTTCGGCGGCGAGTGGGATTGGGCGGGCATCGCCCACGCGCTGGCCGACGCGCCGCGTACCGCGCGCATCCAGCGCAACACCCGCGAGACCCGCATCGAGGTCGGCGTGGACCTGGACCGCGAGGCCGATCCCAGCGTGTCCACCGGCCTGGGCTTCTTCGATCACATGCTGGAGCAGTTGGGCAAGCACGGCGGCTTCGCGCTCGAGCTCAAGTGCCAGGGCGATCTGCACATCGATGAGCATCACACCATCGAGGACAGCGCGCTGGCGCTGGGGCAGGCGCTGCGCGCGGCCCTGGGCGACAAGCGCGGCATCGGCCGCTACGGCTTCGTGCTGCCGATGGACGAAAGCCTGGCCACGGCGGCGCTGGATTTCTCCGGCCGGCCTTACTTCGTGTTCGAGGGCGCGTTCGCGCGCGAGCGCGTGGGCGACATGCCGACCGAACTGGTGCCGCACTTCTTCCGTTCCCTGTGCGAGACGGCCGGCCTGAACTTGAATCTGAACGTCCAGGGCGAAAACGACCACCACAAAGTGGAGGCATGTTTCAAAGCGGTCGCGCGCGCACTGCGCCAGGCGATCCGGCGCGAGGGCCACGGGCTGCCCAGCACCAAGGGCACGCTTTAAGGGCACTCGGCGTCGTTCAGAAATGTGTAGTCAGCGCCGGCGCGGCGGTCGCAAGTCCGCTTTGCGTCCGGAATCGCGATAGTTGAGCCGATCCCAGCGTGGTCGGCGGTAGCACGAGCAAGAGGTTTTTCGTGACGGGCGTCGTACTGATCGACATGGGTGGGGGGAACATCGGCTCGGTGCGTTATGCACTGGAGCGGTTGGGTGCGTACGCAGTACTGAGCGCCGACCCCGCCACGATCCGTACGGCCGAGCGCGTGATCCTGCCGGGGGTCGGGGCGGCGGCGCCAGCGATGGCGCGGCTGCGTGAGCTCGGTTTGGTCGACACCATCCGGGCGCTGCGTCAGCCGCTGCTCGGGATCTGTCTGGGCATGCAGCTGCTGTTCGAGTCGTCCGAGGAAGGCGACGTGGAGTGTCTGGGGCTGTTGCCCGGACGCATCGGCAAACTGCAACCGCGCCAGGGAGTTCGCGTGCCGCACATGGGATGGAATGCATTGGAACGGCGACGTCCGTCGCCCCTGCTGGACGGCATCGCCGACGGCGACCGCGCTTACTTCGTGCACAGCTATGCGGTGCCGGTAGGCCCCGACACGCTGGCCGCGAGCGAACACGGCGTGCCGTTCTCGGCCGTGGTCGGGCGCGGCAACCGCTACGGCGCGCAATTCCACCCCGAGCGTTCGGCGGCGGTGGGCGCGCGTCTGCTGCGCAATTTCCTCGACGGGGTGCCGGTATGAACAACTGCACGCTGTACCCGGCCATCGACGTGCGCGCCGGCCGCGTGGTGCGCCTGCGCCAAGGCGACTACGAACAGGAAACCGCCTACGACGAAGAACCCCTGACCATGGCCAAGCGCTACGCCGACACCGGCGCGCGCTGGCTGCACCTGGTCGATCTGGACGCCGCCCGCTACGGCGGCTACACCCTGGCGCCGCTGCTGCGCGCGATCACCACCACGAGTTGGATGCGCGTGCAGACCGGCGGCGGCGTGCGCAGCGAGGCCGACATCGAGGCCATCCTCGACGCGGGCGCCGACCGCGTCGTGGTCGGTTCGCTGGCGGTGCGCGAACCCGACCGCGTCGGCGACTGGCTGCAGCGCTACGGCGCCGACCGCATCACCGTCGCCCTGGACGCGCGCCAATCCAGCACCGGCCACTGGCGTCTGCCGGTCGCCGGCTGGACCGAGGACAGCGGCGCCCAGCTGGAACCGATGCTGGAGCACTTCGCCAACGTCGGCGTGCGCCATCTGCTGTGCACCGACGTGTCCCGCGACGGCACCATGCAGGGGCCGAACCTGGACCTGTATCGGCACGTGCGCTCGATCGCACCGGAGATGCAGGTGCAGGCGTCCGGCGGCATCCGCGATATCGCCGACATCGTCGCCGCGCACGAAGCCGGCTGTCGCGGCGCGGTGCTGGGCAAGGCCCTGATCGAAGGCCGCTTCGGCCTCGGCGAAGCCCTGCACAAGGCGCAACGATGCTGAGCCGCCGCATCGTCCCCTGTCTGGACGTGCGCGAGGGTCGCGTCGTCAAGGGCGTGCGCTTTCGCGATCACGTCGACATGGGCGATATCGTCGAACTGGCCTTGCGCTATCGCGACGAGGGTGCCGACGAGCTGGTGTTCTACGACATCACCGCCAGCCCGCAGGGCCGCAGCGTGGACCGCGACTGGGTGGAACGGGTGGCGCGCACCATCGACATCCCGTTCTGCGTGGCCGGCGGCATCCGCAGCGTCGAGGACGCGCGCGCGGTGCTCAGCGCCGGCGCCGACAAGATTTCGATCAATACGCCCGCACTGGAACGTCCGGCGCTGATCGGCGAGATCGCCGATGCCTTCGGCGTGCAATGCGTGGTGGTCGGCATCGACAGCCTGCGCGACGAGGACGGGCAATGGCGCGTGCGCCAGTACACCGGCGATCCCGAGCGCACCCGGGCGCTGGCGCGGCGCACCTTGGACTGGGTGGTCGAGGCGCAGGAGCGCGGCGCCGGCGAGATCGTGCTCAATTGCATGGGCAGCGACGGCGTGCGGCGCGGCTACGACCTGGAACAGCTGGCGGCGGTGCGCGCGCGCTGCGAAGTGCCGCTGGTCGCATCCGGCGGCGCCGGCGAGATCGCGCATTTCACCGAGGTATTCCGCGACGCCGATGCCGACGCCGCACTCGCGGCCAGCGTGTTCCATTCCGGCGCGATCCGCATCCCCGAGCTCAAGCGCGAACTGCGCGCACAAGGCGTCGAGGTACGCGATGTCCATTGAATCCAGCGGCGCGGCCGCGCGCCCGTGGGCGGATTTTTCCGTCGAAGCGCTGTCCTGGGACAAGCAGGACGGCCTGCTGCCGGCGATCGTGCAGGACGCCGCGACCCTGCGCGTGCTGATGCTGGGCTACATGAATCGCGCAGCCCTGGCCCAGACCCTGGCCAACGGCCACGTCACCTTCTACAGCCGCAGCCGGCAACGGCTGTGGACCAAGGGCGAGACCTCGGGCAACGTGCTGCACTTGCTGGCGATCGAAACCGATTGCGACGGCGACACCTTGCTGGTGCAGGCCCGCCCGCAGGGGCCGACTTGCCACCTCGGCCGCGACAGCTGCTTCGAGCACGCGCCCGACGATTTCCTGGCCGAGCTAGACCGTCTGGTCGCGCGCCGCGAACGCGAGCGCCCGGCCGGTAGCTACACCACGCGCCTGTTCGAACAGGGCCGCCGCAGCATCGCCCAGAAGGTGGGCGAGGAGGGCGTGGAGACCGCCCTGGCCGGCGTGGTCGAGGACGATGCGGCGCTGTGCGGCGAGGCCGCGGATCTGCTCTACCACCTGCTGGTGTTGCTGCGCGCGCGCGGCCTGTCGCTGGACGACGCGGTGGCGGTGCTGAAGTCGCGCCACGGCCAGCCGCATCGGGGTTCCGAGCCGGCCTGAGCAGGTTTTCGCGCCCCTGGGTTCCTGCTGTCTGTGGGAGCGGCGTAAGCCGCGATTCGACCTTCGGCATGCGACGAGAGCCGCGACCTACCGAGAGAACGCCGGCCTGGAGCCGCGTCGGTTGACGTGTTGTCGCGCATCGCGGCTCACGCCGCTCCCACAGGAAGCGACGGCGCGCACTCGTGCGCTCCGGCACATGGATCGGTAACTCAGCGCCGCATAATGGGGCCCCCGCCCGGAGCCCGCCATGCGCCCATCCGTCACCGCCTGTGTCCTCGCACTGGCCCTGATCGCCCCGGCCCGCGCGCTGGCGCTGCCGCCGCCGTGCAACAGCGGCATCGTCTACGAAGACCGCAACGGCAATGGCAGCCGCGACGACAGCGAGCCGGGTCTGCCGAATATTCGCGTGTCCGATGGCGTCGAGCTTGTCGTCAGCGACGCCCACGGCCACTATCACCTGCCCGCGATC
Organism: Lysobacter sp. Root604; assembly: GCF_001427505.1. Taxonomy (NCBI): domain Bacteria; kingdom Pseudomonadati; phylum Pseudomonadota; class Gammaproteobacteria; order Lysobacterales; family Lysobacteraceae; genus Lysobacter; species Lysobacter sp. Root604. The sequence goes on from NZ_LMGS01000001.1 coordinate 613,286, forward strand.
GACGGCCGCACCAGTTTCGTGATCAAGCCGCCGGGCTACCGCGTCGGCCGTCGCGGCAACGGCTTGCCCGACTTCAGCTTCAACGTGCAGCGCGAGCCGGGCCCCAAGCTCAAGTACGGCGGCATCCCCGCGGCTTTCCCGAGCTGCCGCGACTACGCCCTGACCCGCGAGGCCACGCCCGCGAACGCGTCGCTGGACGTGCTGGTGTTCGCCGATCCCCAGCCCAAGACCGCCACCGACGTCGACTACTACCGCCGCGACATCGTCGAACCGCTGCTGGCGCAGCGCAAAGGCGCCGACGCGATCGCCGACCTCGGCCTGAGCCTGGGCGACATCGTCAACGACGACCTCTCGCTGTATCCGGCGCTGAACCGCGCCACCGCCGAACTCGGCGTGCCCTGGCTGCACGCGCCCGGCAATCACGATCTCGATTTCGACGCCGGCCGCGACGAAGACTCGCTGTTGAGCTATCGCCACGTGTTCGGCCCCGACACTTACGCCTGGGAAGAGCACGCGGCCTCGTTCGTGATGCTGGACGACGTGGTCTACCAGCCCGGCCAGAAGCCGGACTACATCGGCGGCCTGCGCGAGGATCAGTTCGCCTTCCTCGAGCGCTACCTGGCCGGCGCGCGCAAGGACCGCCTGCTGGTGATCGGCGTGCATATCCCGTTCTTCGACGCCGCGCCCGGCCGCGAGACCTTCCGCCGCAGCGACCGCGAGCGCCTTTTCGCGCTGCTGCGCGACTTCCCGCGCGTACTGCTGCTCAGCGGCCACGGCCACATCCAGCGTCACGTCTACCACGACGCCCAGGACGGTTGGCACGGCGCCGCGCCCCTGCACGAATACAACGTCGGCGCCGCCTGCGGCGCGTTCTGGTCCGGCATCAAGGACGCCCAGGGCATTCCCGCCGCGACCATGGCCGACGGCACCCCGAACGGCTACGCGCGCCTGGGCGTGAGCGTGGACGGCGCCTACCGCCTGAGCTGGCATCCCGCGCGCCTGCAGGCGATGGCCGCCTCGACCCAGGCGATGTCGCTGCATGCGCCGCGCACGCTGCGCCGCGGCGCCTATCCGGCCTTCGGCGTGTACGCCAACGTTTACATGGGCCAGGACGACAGCCAGGTCGAGTTCCGCATCGACGACGGCGCCTGGGCGCCGATGCGGCGGATTCCGAAGCAGGACCCGGCGCTGCTGGCCGAGAACGCGCGCGACGACGAGGCCGCGAGTCTGCGCGGCTACGATCGTTCACCCGAGGCCGAACCCTCCGCGCACCTGTGGCGCGGCAGCTTGCCGACCGACCTGGCGGTGGGCGAGCACCGCATCGAGGTGCGCGTGCTCGATCCCTGGCAGGGCGAGCAGCGCGCGCAGACCGTTTACCGCCTGCAGGATGCGAAGGAATAGCCGCATGCCCGTCGAACTGCCGACCGATCTGCCGATCGAACTTTTCCCCGACGCTGCGGCCTGGGAGCGCTGGCTGGAAGCGCACGCCGACGCGCCGGGGCTGTGGCTGAAGATCGCCAAGAAGAACCAGGGCGTGGTCTCGGTGTCGTATCCGGAAGCGCTGGACGTGGCCTTATGTCACGGCTGGATCGACGGCCTTAAGCGCAGCTGCGACGAACGCTATTTCCTGCAGCGCTTCACCCCGCGGCGGCCGCGCAGCATCTGGTCGAAGATCAACATCGGCAAGATCGAAGCCTTGATCGCGGCCGGGCGCATGCGTGCGGGCGGGCTGCGCGAAGTCGAGGCGGCCCAGGCCGACGGGCGCTGGCAGGGCGCCTACGCGTCGGCGCGTACCATCGAGGTGCCCGAGGATCTGGCCGCGGCGCTGAAGAAGAAGGCCAAGGCGCAACGGTTCTTCGAGCAGCTCGACCGCACTAACCGCTATGCGGTGCTGTGGCGGGTCGCGACGGCGAAGAAGCCGGAGACGCGCGCGGCCCGGATCGAGAAGCTGGTGGCGATGCTGGAGCGCGGCGAAAAGATCCACGGCTGAGCGGCCGGCCTGAACGCACGCCATCGGCGCGCGCGAATTTACGCGGCGGTTACGCCCGTGCCGCCGCCGCGACATGGAGGCTTTACGCCGCGCGCGCCTACAGTGCTCGCAAGCGCGCCGCCCCGAGCGCGCAGCGAGCGACAACGTGTCCATCGTGATCTTGCGCGGTCCCGACTCCCCTCATGCCGGCGCCAATGCGCGCGTGCCCGACGCGGTGCGCGCGCGCCTGGCCGAGTCCGCGGCCGACGCCGGCAAGACCATCGCCCTGCGCAGCTGCCGCAGCGAGGCCGAACTGGTCGAAGGTTTGTGCGGCCTGCGTTCCGACGGCGTCGAACTGCTGCTGTTCGACCCTGGCGCCTGCGCGCCGGCCAGCGAGCGCCTGCGCCGCGCGTTGGAAGCCTTGGAAATGCCCTACATCGAGGTCCACGACGACGATATGGCCAAGCCCGAGCCTTCGCTGGCCTCCTGCGGCGGCGCCTGCCTGGCGCGCGTGCACGGCTACTCCGCGCAGAGCTACACCCTGGCGCTGGCCATCGCGCTGGAACACCTGGGCTGCGCCGAATGCGGCCATGGCGTGCACGTGGGTACCTGAGCCGGGCGGGTCGGTATCGCCATGAGCGCGCATTACTACTACTTCGCCGATTACGAAATCCTGGTCGGCGGACGTTTCATCGTCTGGGGCCAGTGCACCCTGGACTACGCCCCGACGACGCCGTTCGATCCCGCCGAAGTGCTGCAGCGCATCCGTCGCCAGGCGGCGGACGCGCACGGCGTGGAGAGCGCGGAAGTGCGCGTGCGCAACGTAAGCCGCCTATAACGCGACGATCCGCCTTGGGGTAGGAGCGGCGTAAGCCGCGACCGCGAATCGGCGACCGCGAATCCGCGATCGCCGTCGTCATCGCGCCTGCCCGCGTGCACTCCAACCCTCGCGCTCGGAGGCGGCGTTCGTCGCGTTTGCGGTGGCGCGGTCGCGGCTTACGCCGCTCCTACCCGGGGTGGCGAGGGTGGGGCGATAGGCGGTGGGACGGTCGGATTGCTGGCGTTGTTGGGGAAATCGCGGCTTACGTCGCTCCCACAGGGACCGGCAGGTAGGCGTTCGCGGTCTTCATCGCCTACGCGGTCTCATCGCTTATGGCATGCACCTTGCGCCCTTGGAGGCGGAGGGGCTCTCGCAAAGATGTCCTTCGCTGGCTCGCGATCCCTACTTGGGCGGGGCCGGTCGGACATGGGCCGTAGTCTGTCGCGCGCGGGCTTTCTGTGGGAGCGGCGTAAGCCGCGATTCGCGACCTGCAGAGCGCGCGATGGCCCCACGCGCGCTATTCAACAGCGCCGATCCGGTGGCGCCAAATCGCGCCGCCTACACCTCGACCTGCGCGAACGAGGTCAGCCGCGCATGTCCATGCGCCGCCTCGCCCTCGCGCGGCTGCGGGTAGTCTTCCAAACGGTCGATCAGCACCGTCGACAGGCCGGCCTCGCGGGCGGCATCGACTTCCTCGACCACGTCGGACAGAAACAGGATCTCGCCCGCCGGCAGGCCGATCGACTCGGCGATGCGCGCGTAGCTGGCGGCTTCGCGCTTGCCGCCGATCTCGGTGTCGAACCAGCCCGAGATCAGCCCGGTCAGGTCGCCGTCGTCGCTGTGGCCGAAGAACAGCCGCTGCGCCGGCACGCTGCCGGAGGAATACACGTACAGCGGCAGGCCGGCCGCGTGCCAGGCGCGCAGCGCGAGCGCGGCGTCGGAGTAGATGTGGGCGGTGAAATCGGCGCCCTGGTAGCCGTCGGCCCAGACCATGCCCTGCAGCGCCTTGAGCGCGGTGTGCTTGCGGTCCTCGTCGATCCAGCCCTGCAGCACCTCGACGATCATCTCGTCCTGGCATACTCCGCCGCTCTCGGCCGCGACCGCGTCCAGCCATTTGCGCACCGCCGGCTCGCGACCGCGCGCTTTGACGAAGCCGGGCAGGGCGCGGCGCGCGTACGGGAACAGCACGTCCTTCACGAACGAGATGCTGCTGGTGGTGCCTTCGATGTCGGTGAGGATGGCGCGGATGGGCATGGCGGGGCGTCGCGGCGGGGACCTGGGATTGTCGCCTCCCGGCGCCGCCTAGGCAAAGATGCGGCGGTTCACGCATCGCCGCCGGCGGCGTTCTAGCAGGTAAGCGGGCCGCCCCAGGCCCGATCGCGGAGTGCGCATGTCCATCGAATTCATCGTGGCGATCGCCGACAACACGGCCAACAGGACCATCGTGGAAGGCAACGATGTGCGCCTGAGCGGTGGCGGCGGCACCCTCAACGGCAAGGTGCTCATCAGGATCCTGCCGTCCGGGGTGGGGGCGGCCAACATCCGCCTGCACATCCGCAGCCCGGGCCCGTGGTGGGCCCTGGACGACGTACGCGATCTGCAGCGCTTCAGCCCGCTGGTCGAAACCGCCGTGCTCGCGGTCGAACGCCTGAGCTGAGCGCGGCGGCGCCCGGCTTCAGGCCGCCTGGCCCTTCTCGTAGCGCGGGAAGCGCCGGGCGATGTCGGTGCCGGTGAAATGGCCGACCCAGCCGTCCGGCTCGGTGAAGAAACGGATCGCGACGAAGCTGGGCTCCGGGCCCATGTCGAACCAATGCAGGGTGCTGTCGGGCACCGAGATCAGGTCGCCTTGTTCGCACTTGATCTCGTACACGCCGGTATCGACGTGCAGGGTGAACAGGCCGGAGCCGGCGACGAAGAAGCGGACCTCGTCTTCCTTGTGATAGTGCTCGTCGAGGAACTTGTCGCGCATGGCCTCGCGCTGCGGGTTGTCCGGCGCGATGCTGACCACGTCCACGCTCTTGAAGCCGCGCTCGGCGACCAGGCGGTCGATGTCGGCGCGGTAGGCGTCCATGATCGCGTCCGGCGCATCGCCGGGCTGGACCGGGCGGCTGGCCTGCCATTGCTCGAAACCGACCCCGATCTTGCCCAGCTCGCGCGCCATCTCGGTGCGATCGCTGGTGCTCAGGCGCGGGCTGACGGTGTCGTCTTCGTCGAATATGCGCAGGCGGCTCATCGCTGCAGTCTCCTCAATTCCAGTTCGCATCCGAGCAGGAACTCGAACGCCTCCAGATGGCGCCTCGCCTCGGGCATATCGCGGCCCCAGGCGTACAGGCCGTGGCCGTCGATCAGATAGCCCCACATCGCCTGCTGGTCGAGCAGGGCGTCGACCTGGGCGGCGAGGGTGTGCATGTCCTGGGTGTTGGGCAGCACCGGCAGTTCCAGGCTGGTCTCGTGCGTGGTGTTGCCGGTGAAGGCCTTCAACAGCTCGTAGCCCTCCAGATGCACATGGCCCAAGCCGGCGTACAGGCGCGAGGCCACGGTCTGGGTTTGCGAATGGGTGTGCAGCACGCAGCCGATCTCGGGATAGCGCTTGTAGAGCTGGGTGTGCAGCAGGGTCTCGGCCGAGGGCCGGTGGCTGGTGGCGACCGGCGCGCCTTCCAGGTCCACGACCATGATGTCGGCCTCGGTCAGACGGCCCTTGTCGCGGCCGGAGACCGTGATGGCGGCGTGCTGGGCATCGATCCGGCGCGAGAAATTGCTGCTGGTCGCGGGCGTCCAACCGCGCGCGGACAGCTCGCGCACGTTGACGATGATTTCGCCGGCGCAATGGGCCAGGCGTTGCGGGTCGTAGGGCAGGGCGGTGCTCATGCCGCCAGTTTACAAACTCTGCGTGCCGGCGGCGTATCCGCGGACGGCGACGCAGCGTTCCGGTCGGGCGGCAGGCGGCCTGGGCCGCCCGCCGGGGACCGTGGCCGGGCTCAGCGCCCCGAGGCCGCGCGCAGGCGGCTGTGGCGGATGCCGTACAGGAAGTAGATCAGGAAGCCGATCGCGGTCCAGACCGCCATCAGGAACCAGTTGTGCGCGGTCATGGTCGACAGCAGCGCCAGGCAGCTGAAGATGCCGGCCAGACAGATCACCCAAGCGAACGGGATCTTGAACGGGCGCGGCAGGTCGGGCTGGGTGCGGCGCAGGATCAGCACGCCGGCGCAGACCGCGGCGAACGCGATCAGGGTGCCCATCGAGGTCAGCTCGCCCAGCACGTCCAGCGGGAATAGCGCGGCCAGCACGGCGATGCCGATGCCGGTGATCACGGTGTTGATGTGCGGGGTGCGGTAGACCGGATGGATCTTGGTGAACACCGGCGGCAGCAGGCCGTCGCGGCCCATGATCATGAAGATGCGCGGTTGGCCGATGATCATCACCAGCACCACCGAGGACAGGCCGATCAGGGCGCCGATCTCCACCACCACCCGCAGCCAGCCCAGTTGCGGATGCGCGGCCACCGCGGTCACCACCGGCTCGTCGGTGCCCAGCAGGGTGTAGGGCACCAGGCCGGTCATGATCGCGGCCATGGCGATGTAGAGCACGGTGCAGATCGCCAGCGACAGCAGCATGCCGATCGGCAGGTCGCGCTGCGGCTTGTGCGATTCCTGCGCGGCCACCGACACCGCCTCGAAGCCGATGTAGGCGAAGAACACCAGCGCCGCGCCGCGCAGCACGCCTTCGAAACCGTACTTGCCCGGGCCCTGGTTCTCGGGGATGAACGGATGCCAGTTGGCCGGGTCCACGTACTTCCAGCCGGCGACGATCACCAGCAGGATCAGGCCGGTCTTGAGCACCACCATGGCCATGTTCATGGCCGAGGACTTGCGGATGCCGACGTAGCACAGCCAGGTCAGCAGTAGCACGATGGCCGCAGCGGGCAGGTTGGCGATCGCGCCGGTCGGGCGTAGCTGCGCGTCCAGCGGCGCGCTGACCAGGGCGGTCGGCAGGTGTATGCCGAAATGCTCGAGCAGGCTGAGGAAGTAGCCGGTCCAACTGACCGCGACCGCCGAGGCCGAGACGCCGTACTCCAAGACCAGCATCCAGCCGATGAACCAGGCCGCCAGCTCGCCCAGGGTGGCGTAGGTGTAGGAATAGGCGCTGCCGGATACCGGCACCATCGCCGCGAACTCGGCGTAGGCCAGGGCGCAGAAGGTGCAGCAGATCGCCGCCAGTACGAACGACAGCATGATCGCCGGGCCGGCGTGGTCGGCCGCGGCCTGGCCGGTGATCACGAAGATGCCGCCGCCGATCACCGCGCCGATGCCCAGCGCGGTCAGGCCCCAGGGGCCGAGCGTGCGGTGCAGGCTCAGGCCTTCGGCATCGGCGTGTGCGGCGTGCGGGTGTTTGGTCGCCCAGAGTTGTTTCATCGGATCTTCCTGTCGCCGGGGCGCGGCGCCTCCGGCGGAATCGGGCAGGCCCTGCGGCCTGAACTGTCGGTCCTGAAATGGACAAGGCCGGCGGGCTGTTTATAGCCTCCGCCGGCCTTGCGCATCTTGCTACGTTCAGCCCGCCTTGCGCAGCTTGCTGTTGCGGTAGCCGTAGAAGAAGTAGATCAGCATGCCCAGCGCGGTCCAGCCGGTCATGACCTTCCAATGCTCGGCGAACGGCTTGGAGAACAGGTACAGGCAGATCAGCGCGCCCAGCGGGCAGACGACGACCGCCAGCGGCACCCGGAACGGGCGCGGCAGGTCGGGACGGGTGCTGCGCAGGATCAGCACGCCGACGCAGACGGTGGCGAAGGCGAGCAGGGTGCCCATCGAGACCATTTCGCCGAGCAGGCCGATCGGCAGGAAGCCGGCCAGCACCGCCGCGAACACGCCGACGATGATGGTGCCGATGTAGGGCGTCTGGAACTTCGGGTGCACCTTGGCGAAGAACTTCGGCAGCAGGCCGTCGTGGGCCATGGTGTAGAAGATGCGCGGCTGGCCCATCAGCATGACCAGGATCACCGAGCTCAGGCCGGCGATCGCGCCCAGTTCGACCACCATCTTCAGCCAACCCAGGGCCGGGTAGGTTTCCAGCGCGGTCGCCACCGGCTTGGGCGTGCCCAGCTCGGTGTAGGGCAGCAGGCCGGTCAGCACGCCGGCGACGATGATGTAGATGATGGTGCAGATCACCAGCGAGCCGAGGATGCCGATCGGCATGTCGCGCTGCGGGTTCTTGGCCTCGCCGGCGGCGGTGGAGACCGCGTCGAAGCCGATGTAGGCGAAGAACACCACCGAGGCGCCGCGGATCACGCCATCGACGCCGTACTTGCCGGGGCCCTGGTTTTCCGGAATGAACGGCACCCAGTTGTCCGGGTTCACGTACTTGGCGGCGAAGGCCACGAACATCGCGATCACCACGATCTTGATCGCGACGATGATGGAGTTCACGAACGCCGACTGGGTGATGCCGACGTAGCACAGGCCGCTGATGGCGGCGATGATCGCCACCGCCGGCAGGTTGACCAGGCCGCCGGTGTAGACGATGGCGCCGTCGACCACGTTAAGCGGCGCGGCCGCCAGCGACGCGGGTAGGCCTAGCCCGAAGTGTTCGAGGAAGCTGTTGAGGTAGCCCGACCAGCCCACCGCCACGGTGGACGCGGCGAACATGTACTCCAGCACCAGGTTCCAGCCGATGAACCAGGCCACGAACTCGCCCAGGGTGGCGTAGGAATAGGAGTAGGCGCTGCCCGAGACCGGCAGCATCGCCGCGAACTCGGCGTAGCACAGGCCGGCCAGGGCGCAGGCGAAGCCCGCGATCACGAAGCTCAGCACCACCGCCGGACCGGCGTGGTTGGCGGCGGCGTGACCCGAGAGGACGAAGATGCCGGCGCCGATGACCGCGCCGATGCCCAGCATCACCAATTGCGTCGAAGTCAGTGTCCGCTTGAGCGTGACCTCGCCTTGCAGGCTGCCTTCTACCGGCTCTCCCGCGTCGACGTGCGGTGCAGCTTGCACCGGCTTGGTGATGAATAGGCCCTTAGACATCAGTATCCCCAGATGATGAGAGGTCGGCTGGCCGTACAAACGGCACACCCGGCGTATGGCGCAATGGCGGGCCACCATAACCCAGCGGGGAAAGCAGCGGCAAGCGGGACAAAGTCATGGTCTTTGCCGGCATAATCCGCGTCCGAATCAAGCCGCAGTGCAGCATTTGGGATGCTCGTGAGACATTCAGACCCGGACGCCGAGCTGCGTTCCAATCTCGTCGACTATGCGCGACGCTGGCCCGACGAGGCCGAGCGCGTACAGCCTTTCCTGGACCTGCTGGACGACGCCCAGGACCCGTTCCGGCGCGAGCGCCTGGAGGGCCACTACACCGGCGGCTGCTGGCTGGTCGACCGCGCCGGCGCACGGGTGCTGCTGACCCACCACCGCAAGCTCGAACGCTGGCTGCAACTGGGCGGCCACGCCGACGGCGACCGCGACCTGGCGCGGGTGACCCTGCGCGAGGCCGAGGAGGAGTCCGGTCTGTCCGACCTGAGCGTGGAACCTGAGCCCTTCGATCTGGACCGCCACTGGATCCCGGAACGTCGCGACGTGCCCGGGCACTGGCACTACGACGTGCGCTACGTGGTGCGCGCCAACGGCAGCGAGGACTACGTGGTCAGCGACGAATCGCTGGACCTGGCCTGGCGCCGCATCGACGAGCTGGTCGACGACCCCGGCAGCGACGAATCGATGCGGCGGATGGCGAGGAAGTGGTTGGCGCGCAAGTAATCTGTCCGGTCGCGCGGCCCGTGCTCGGGCCCCTCGCAGGATGCGGTGAGCCGAAGGCGAACCGCATCGCCGCGCCGGTCCGGCGATGACGACGGTGCGGTTACCACCGCACCCTACGGCCGCGCCGCGTAATCGCCGCGCTTCGAGCTCCCTCCTTTGTAAAAGGAGGGTTGGGGAGGATTTGCTCTTCATGCCGCCGAAGCGCCCCCGCTCGTAGGATGCGGTGAGCCCCAGGCGAACCGCATCGCCGCGTCGGTCCGGCGATGACGACGGTGCCGTTACCACCGCACCCTACGGCCGCGCTGCATAATCGCCGCGCTTCGAGCTCCCTCCTTTGTAAAAGGAGGGTTGGGGAGGATTTGCTCTTCACGCCGCCGAAGCCCCCGCTCGTAGGATGCGGTGAGCCCCAGGCGAACCGCATCGCCGCGCCGGTCCGGCGACGACGACGGTGCGGTTACCACCGCACCCTACGGCCGCGCTCCGTAATCGCCGCGCTTCAAACTCCCTCCTTTGTCAAAGGAGGGCTGGGGAGGATTTGCTCTTCATGCCGCCGAAGCGCCCCCGCTCACAGCCATCAACCCGCCCCGATCGCCGGATCGCTGACGCTAGCCCGCCCGGTCTCCACATGCCCGGCGAAGCGACGCAGATAGCCCGCATCGTGGTCCGAGCTCAGGCTCAGGTCGTACCAATGCGCGCTGGCCGCCAGCGGCCAGCTGTCGTCGATGCTGGCGCCCGGCGCGAGCGGATAGCTGCGCGCCGGCGCGCTGCTGTAATGGTTGGGGCGCAGGGTCAGGCGGCAGGCGCCGCTGCCGCTGTTGCTCAAGCGCAGCAGCAAGCGTTCGTTGACCAGGTCGTATTCGATGCGCAGTTCCGGATTCGCGCCGCCGCTCGCGGTCGCCTTCAGCAGATCGCCCTGGAACACGCGCAGGAACCCGTTCGGCCCATGCGCGCTGAGATCGTACTTGCCCTGCGTATAGGCCTGGGCGCTCCAGTAATCCGACAGCTGCGTGCCCGGCGTCAGCGTGTAATACCACGGGCCGTCGCTGCGGTTGCGCGCGTACACGTTGAAGCCCGCGCCAGCGACGCCGGTATTGGCGAAGTCCAGCCAGTAGCGGCCGCTGGCGGCCTCGATGCGGCCGTGCACGTGCAACTGATACGGCAGCGCGCGCGCCGGGCGTTGGCCCAGCTCCTGGCGCGGCATCTTCGGCTGCTTGGGCGCGCTGGGCACCGGCAACTTGCAGGACTGATCCGCGCGCGTCATGTGCTCGCGGGTGTCCGGCAGCACCGGCCAGACCGGGTCGGCGCCGGCGAAATCCAGGGCCGTGCTGAGGTCGCCGGCGACCGCGCGACGCCACGCGCTGATGTTGGGTTCAGCCACGCCGAAGCGCGACTCCAGGAAGCGCAGCACCGAGGTGTGATCGAACACCTGCGAATTCACCCAGCCGCCCTTGCTCCACGGCGAGACCACGAACATCGGCACGCGGATGCCCAGGCCGACCGGCACGCCGTTGTAGTTCTCGGTGGCGGTGTCGACGGTGCTCTTGCCGAGACTGGAGGTGATCGCCGGCAGCGGCGGCGGGACGTGGTCGAAGAAGCCGCCGTTCTCGTCGTAGTTGATGATGAACACGGTCTTGGACCAGACCTCGGGATTGGCGACCAGCGCCTCCAGCAGGCGCGCGGTCAGCGATTCGCCGTAGGCCGGGGTCGCCGCCGGGTGCTCGCTCATGATGTAGGGCGGCACGATCCACGACACCGCCGGCAAGGTGCCTTCGCGCACGTCCTTGGCGAAGGCCGCGACCAGATGCTCGCCGCGCGAGGTGGCGGCGTTGGCGGCGGTCGAGCCGTCCACCCAGGCGCGGCCGCGCTTGTAGAGTTCCGAATTGCGGTCCAGGTTGCGGAAGTTCGCGAACGACTGCAGCGAGTTGTCGCCGTAGTTGTCGTACTCCTGATACACCCGCCAACCGATGCCGGCGTTCTGCAGGCGCTCGGCATAGGTGCCCCAGCGGTGGCCGGCGAACGTCGCCTTGTCCTTGGACATGTCCGAGGTCCAGTTGCCGTCGTCGGCGTTGTTCACCGCCTGCGCGCCGAAGTCGCCCACGGTCATGCCGCTGGTGCCGGTGAACAAATGCATGCGGTTCGGATTGGTCGGGCCGTGGTGCGAGCAGTAGTACGCGTCGCAGACCGTGAACGCGTCGGCCAGGGCGTAGTAGTAGGGCAGGTCGGTGCGGGTGAAGTGGCCCATGCACATCGGGCCCTTGGTCGCGATCCAGGCGTTGTAGTCCTTCCAGCGCGCGTGCGTGCCCTTCCAACTGTGGTCGATGTCGGCCAGGCACTGCGAGGCGGTGCTGTCGGTGCTGAGCCGGAACGGCAGCACGGCCTGGCCGCCGCTCTTGGGCTGGCGCCACACCGGGTCGCCATTGGGCAGCGCGATCGGGCGCGGGTCGTCGAAGCCGCGCACGCCGCGCAGGGCGCCCAGGTAATGGTCGAAGGAGCGGTTCTCCTGCATCAGGATCACCACGTGCTGCACGTCCTGAATGGTGCCGGTCACGCGCGCGGCGGGCGTCGCCAGCGCGTTGCGGATCGACGGCGGCAGCATCGCCAGGGTGGCGGCGGCGCCGGCGAACTTGAGGAAATCGCGACGGGTGTCGGAGACCATGGATCTTCCTTGCGAGCGGTGATGCGGGGGAAGGGGCGATGCTGGGCGAGGATGGTTGCAAGGGTATGGCAGGCGGCGCTCAGGGCCCGTGGACGAATTCCAGTTTCGACAACACGGCCGCGACCGCAGGCACGTTCTGATAACGGCGTCGCAGTTCGGTCAGGCGGCGGTCGTTGCCCTTGCAGGCGCGGTTGGCGCCCTGGACGATCTCTTTGCTGCGTTGCCTGTCGCCTTGCGGCGCTTCCTCGCCGCGCCAATGCTCGCAGTCGTCGTAACGCTGCAGGAAGGCGCGCACCTCGTGCGGCTGCTCACACCAGCTGGGATGGCGCTCCGGCGCCTCGCACAAGCAGCGCTCGCGCGGGCTGAGATGACCGTTCGGGCGTGGGTCATCGAGCTTGGGCGCGCGCGCCTGCGCGGCGGCGAGCGGGATCAGACAGAGCAGCAGCAGGCTAGGGCGGCGCATGGATCCTTCCTCGGGCCAAAGACGATGCGTGTGGCCGAGCGTAAACCCGCGGCGTCGGCGCCCGATAGCGGGGCCGTTACTCAGCGCGATAAGTGTGCCAAAAATGTGGCTATGTCGGCGTCAGGGCAAGGCGCGGCGCCGACACGGTCCGGCTTAGTCGCTCGCATCCAACCAGCGCGTCATCAGGCGCCGCGCATGCGCCGTATAGCCCGCGCGTTCGTAGATGCCGCGCGCGCGTTCGTTGTCGTCGTTGACCTCCAGCCGCAGCGCCCGCAGGCCTTCCGCGCGGCACAGCGCCTCGGCCTCGGCCAGCGCGCGCTTGGCCAGCCCGGCGCCGCGGTGCGCGGGCAGCACGAACAACTCGTCGAGCAGGCCGTAGCGGCCGCCGAACTCCAGGCTGAAGCAGAACCCGACCGCGAGGTGCCCGGCGATCTCGTCGCCGCGCAGGATCAGGCGCAACCGTCCCGCGTTCGGGTCGGCGATCAGCACCGACAGCGCCGAGCGCAGCGCCGGTTCGTTCCAGGGCAGGTGCTCGACTGTGTAGAACTCGCGCAGCACCGGCATCAGCCGCGGCAGGTCCGCCTCCATCGCCGCCGCGAAGCGGTAGTCGTTATGGCTCATCTCAGGCCTGCTCCGGCCACTGACGGAAGTTCACGCAGACCGTGGTCTTGTCCAGCATCGCGAACTCGCGCGAGCCCCAGGGCTTGAGCGCGACCTTGCTGGAATTGGGATGGAGCAGCTGCGGCGCGCGCGCGGACAGCTCGCGGTACACCGCATCGACGTCGTCGGTGTCGATGCCCAGCTCCGGACGATCCTTGGCTGCGTACTCCGGACTCTCCACGAGGTAAGCCTTGGCCCCATCGCGCGCGATCACGGCCATGTTCGCGTCCCGATACTGCACTTCGAACCCCAGCCCATCGACGAAGAATTCGAGCCCGTCTTCGAGGCGGTCGTAGAAGATTTTGGGGATGAGGTTCTTGAACATGGGAACTCCCTGTGCTCTATCCAATCTTGCTATTGAGAAGATTGAGTGGAGGGCGATTGGCTGGAGACGCACTGAACGGTACCGAATAAGAGCCGATTCGGAGAGATGGCAGACATCGTGCCTTCGTTGAGCAGATACATTTCATCGAAACCAGTCGGGTTCGTTTTGCTGGATACCGTGTAGTGGGGTGAGCCACAGAGCTCCATGGCTCGCTGACGAAAGTACGAATCAAGTCGTTCGCCACGCTGCCATTCGAAACCGTAGTACTCAAGCTCGTACGTGCTTTCACCAGTGCGTACTTCCCGGTAGCCAGCGCCCCAACCGAAGTCGTGCTCGGGTGCGGGACGGTAGGCATTTACGCCGCCACCGCAAGAGGCGAGTGAGAGGCTGAAGGCGATAGCGAATAGGACTGCTCGCATGCGGGAGGGGCGATCGAACTAAATCAGATATGGGTGAATGACGCGCTGCCTTAGTCGTCAGCCTGGGGCTTCCTGATATCGCGTCGCAAAGTGTCGTCGAAGGTGCCGAAGCAGCATAGCCAGCCGTACTGACTGAAGGAGTACAGGCCGACGCTGGCCGGATCGCGTTCCAAGCCGGCTGGCAGCGGATGCGGATGGGCCTGTTTCAGGATATGGCTGCGCACCAAGTAGTCGACCTGCCTGACCACGTAGCGGTAGTCCATGCCCGGGCCGCTGGACGTGGCCAGAATCTGATGGATGACCAGCGCGCTGCTGGTGGTGGTGAAGTGCGCCAGGAAGGTCAGCGCGCCGGTCCAGCTGCGGCAGAAGTAGATCCGGTCGGCGTAGAGGTAGATGTCCCACTTCTCTTCCATGCGCGAGGCATGGAACAGGACGCCGTCAGTGGTTTCGCCGTCGAAGGGATACTCCAGCCGGCATTCCAGGGCGACCGCGCCGGACGGCACCAGGCCGATGTGTTCCTGACCCAGGCTGGCGCGCAGGGTCGAGAAGGAGGTGGCAACGGCCGGATCCTGGGTGGTCGACAGCATGGACCGGACGAAGGCCAGGCAGTCGTAGCCGTTCACGGTGAAGGGATTCTTCGGGTCGTCCTTTTCCAGCCATTGGACGGCCGGCTGCGACTCGTTGAGTACGGGCCCTGCTGCAGGCGCGGAGGCGTCGGCCCCCGATGTCTTGCTGCCAAACATGTTGCGGAAAAATTTGATCATGCGGACTCCCCCTTGGCCAGGCGCCCGAGTGATGCGGGATAGCGACGCAACCAGGCTCGAAGACAGGATCGAGCCGCAGTCGCGCCCACGGGCGGCTGCGCTTGCCTAGGATGTATCACATAGCGCGCTGCGATGCCCGTACGCGGCGAGCCGGTCCGCATGGTTTGCGCCTGAGCGGTCGTGCCATCTACGACTGGAGATGCAACCGATTGTGCCCGGAGGCGTCCTGTTCATCGGGTGCCGCTTCGATGATGTGGCCGGAGGCGACGGGATCCTCGTGGTACTTGAACTTGCGCAGATCCATCCGGTGTCCTAAGGGGCGGCGCGCTTTCGCGTAGGACAGCTGCGCGCGCGGATATCGCTAGCGCTTGCCTGTCCGTGCCGCAAGCAAGCCCGCTGCCGCCGCAAAGATCAGCGCAAGCGACAGGTCGGCAGTGAAATAGGCCAGGTGGAAATCGTAGTTATCGCAAGCCGAGGGCGAGCAATCGCCGCCGATTCTGTGAAAGGCGAGGGGAAACCCGGCGACTTCCTGGCCGTCGCGCTGGTACGCATGGCGGGTGAGCAGGTAGGGCAGTGCATTGGCTAGCGAGGCGATGCCAGCCGCCGTCAGAAACGCTGTGAGGAATCTAGCCTTGGCTTGCATGGCGACGTCCGATGTTCGGGCCAGGGCCTGCCGCCCGGCGACTTGGCCGCGGAGGCGGCGCATGTCGCTGCAGTATGCGGCCGAGCGGCGCCAGCGCACAGCCTGTGTATGCGCCGGTGCCGCGTTTCCGGCACCGGTGCCGTCGATCGATTGCCTGCAGCCTGCGCCGCATCGGCGACAAACGCGGGAGCGCCGCGTCCGTCGCCGGTGCGTAGGTCGTGGCGGCCCGCAGGCTCGCTACGCGTCGATCAATCCGCGCGCCCGGCGAACTCGCCGGTGGCGGTGTTCACCAGCACGCGTTCGCCGTTGACGATGTACTCGGGGACCATGATCTCGATGCCGGTCGAGAGCTTGGCCGGCTTCGGGCGCTTGGTGGCGGTGCCGCCCTTGAGTTCCGGCGGGGTCTCGATCACTTCCAGGGTCACGCTGGCCGGCAGCTGGATGGCGACCGGCTGGTCGTCGATGATCTGCACGTAGCAGCCCGACAGGTCGTCGACGATGTAGCCGGCGGCGTCGCCGATCACGTCGGCGTCGAGCGTGTACGGGGTGTAGTCCTCGTCGTCCAGGAACACGAAGGCGTCGCCGTCCTTGTACGAATAGGTCACCTGGCGGCGGCTGAGTTCGACTTCCTTGAGTTCGTCGTCGCCGCCGACGCTGAGGTCGAACTTGGTGCCGCCCGGAACCGAGTACATGGTGAAGCGGAACTTGACGTTGCCGCCGCGGCCCTGCGGCGAGCTGCGTTCGATGTCGCGCACCTGGTACACGGTGTTGTTGTGCTCGATTACGTTACCTTTTTTGACGTCGTAGGCTTTCATGGGCTTGGGATTCGAGATTAGGGATTCGGGATTGGCAGGAGCAGGTCGGGCGGCGATGGTTCGGGATGGAGCGGGTGCTTATGGCGAATCCCGAATCTCCAATCCCGAATCCCTGCTCCTGACTTACTTAGGCGCCAAACGGGTCGCGCCGTCGAGACGGATGGTCTCGCCGTTGAGGTAGGTGTTGCCCAGGATGTAGGCGACCAGGTCGGCGAACTCCTGCGGGCGGCCCAGGCGCGAGGGGAAGGGAATCGACGCGCTCAGCGACTGCTGCACCGACTCGGGCATGCCGTCGACCATCGGGGTCCAGAAGATGCCCGGGGCGATGGTCATCACGCGGATGCCGAAACGCGCCAGTTCGCGCGCCATCGGCAGGGTCATGCCGACCACGCCGCCCTTGGATGCCGAGTACGCGGCCTGGCCGATCTGGCCCTCGTAGGCGGCGACCGAGGCGGTGTTGACGATCACGCCACGCTCGCCGTCGGTGCCGGCCTCGTTGTGCTGCATCAGGTTGGCGGCGGCCTTGGCGACGTTGAAGCTGCCGACCAAGTTGACCATCACCGTGCCCTGGAACTGCGCCAACGGCATCGGCGCGTCCTTGCCCAGCACGCGGCCGGCGCCGAGGATGCCGGCGCAGTTGATGGCGACGTTGAGGCCGCCGAGGAAGTCGCGGGCCGCAGCGACGTTGGCGACCACGCCGGCTTCGTCGGCGACGTCGGTGCGGAAGTAGCGGGCATTGTCGGCGCCGAGTTCGGCGACCGCGCTGGCGCCCTTGTCGTCGTTGAGGTCGAACAGGGCGACCTTGCCGCCGTGGGCGACCAGGTGCTGGGCGACCGCGAGGCCGAGGCCGGAGACGCCGCCGGTGACGATGGCGCGCACGGTGTCGAGTTGCATAGGAAGGTCCGGGTCGGGGAAAACGGCGATTTTACCGGACTGGCTGGGCCGCCGCTGGCGCCGGCGCCAGCGCGTCGCGGCCCGGTTCGCGATAGACCACGCCGTCCTTCACTACCAGTACCGGCTGTTTCAGGGCCGCGATGTCCTGGCTGGGGTCGCCGGCGAACGCGGCCAGATCGGCGCGCAGGCCCGGCGCGATCCGGCCCAGGCGCTCGGACTGGCGCAGGATGCGCGCGGCCACCGAGGTGCAGGCGCGCAGGGCTTGAGCTGGGGACATGCCCAGCTGGGACATCCACACCGGCTCGCGGTAGTTGTCGCCATGGCGGAACACGCCGACGTCGCTGCCGCAGCCGATCGTGGTCTTTTCCGCCAGCGCGGTGCGGAACGCCTGTTCGGCTTCACGCAGCTTGGGCGTGGGCGGGGTTTGGCCGGGGACGTAGCCGGCGTAGTACTGCTCGGTGGACTCCACCGCGGTCAGGGTGGGCAGATAGGCGACGTTGCGTTCGCGCATCAGGCGGAAGGTCGCGGCGCTGCCGCCGTAGCCGTGTTCGATGCTGTCCACGCCGGCTTCGATCGCCAGGCGCATGCCGGCGTCGCTGGCCGCGTGCGCGGCGACCGGACGGCCGCTGAGGTGGGCGGTGTCGACCAGGGCGCGCAGTTCGGCGGCGCTGAAGGTGGGTCGGGCGCTGCCGTCGGCGCCGATGCGGTAGTCGGCGTAGACCTTGATCCAGTCGGCGCCGTGGCCGGCCTGCTCGCGCACCGCGCGCACGGTCTCGTCGACGCCGCTGACCTCCTGCGCGCCGCCTGGCAGTTCGATGTCGTCACGGAAGCCGTGCGGGCCGGGGCCGTAGCTGGCGGTGGCGACGATGGCGCGCGTGGCCACGAACAGGCGCGGGCCCGGGATCAGGCCCTCGTCGATCGCGCGCTTGAGCGAAAGATCGGCGTAGCCGGCGCCTTCGGTGCCCAGGTCGCGCAAGCTGGTGTAGCCCGCGCGCAGGGTCGCGCCAGCGTGACGCGCGGCGAGCAGGGTGCGGTAGGCCTCGGGCTCCTTCAGCACCTGATCGTTCCAGGGGGTCTCGTTGTAGGGGTGCAGGAACAGATGCGCGTGCAGGTCGATCAGGCCCGGCGTCAGGGTGGCGCCGGGCAGGTCGATGCGGCGTGCGTCGGCGGGCGCTTCAATCCCATCGGCGGGCCCGGCCGCGACGATGGCGCCGTCGCGTACCAGCACGGCCCAGTTCGCGTGCGAGGGGCTGTCGTCGCCGGTCCAGACGCGCTCGGGGCGCAGCAGCAGGGTTTCGCCGCGTGCGGCGGGTTTGGGGTCGGCAGCGTGGGCGAGTCCGGCGGTCAGAGCGAGCAACAAACCGGAAAGCGACAGGCGCAGGCGGTGGTTCATCGGCGGACCTTGCGGGGAATGGGGCTGAGGGGCTTGGCGCGGTCTGGCGCTGAAGTCACTGGATCCCCGCCTTCGCGGGGATGACGACAAGAAGGCAGGCGACGGCAAAAACGCCTGGGCGATGGAAAGAAACCAGACCCGGGATGACGCAGGAACGTGAAAGTCGGAGCGAGAGCAGAGGCCTTCTTTTGCGCGCTTAACCCGGCAGCACCAGCGGCGAGCGGTAGTACTGCTGCAGCTCGTCCGGCATCAGGCCCGGCGCGAACAAAAAGCCCTGGCCGATCTCGACGCCGAGCGAGAGCAGGAAGGCGCGTTGGCGCTCGGTTTCCACGCCCTCGGCGACCAGGCCCAGGCCCAGGCTGCGGGCGATGCCGGTCACCGCCTGGCAAACCGCGACGTCGGACTGGTTGTCGGGCACGCCCTGCACGAACAGCTGGCTGAGCTTGAGGCCGTGGATGGGCAGGCGGCGCAGGTAATTCAGCGCGCTGTAGCCCTCGCCGAAATCGTCGATGGTCAGCATCACGCCCATCTCGCGCAGGGCGTGGAAGGTGCGCATGGTGTCGGGCACGTCCTCGATCAGCACGCGTTCGGTGAATTCCAGTTCCAGCGCGGTGCCGGGCAGGCCGGACTCGGCCAGGGCCGTGGCCACGGAGCTGGCCAGGTCCTCGCCCAGGAACTGGCGATAGGACACGTTGACCGCAACCCGGTGCACGTCCAGGCCGCGCTCGTGCCAGCGCCGCAACTGCCGGCAGGCTTCCTTCAGCACCCAACCGCCGATGCCGACGATGTCGCCGGTAGTTTCGGCGTGGTCGATGAAGCGGTCCGGCCGCATCTCGCCCAGCGATTGGTTGCGCCAGCGGATCAGCGCCTCGACCGCGACCACCGAGCCGTCGGCCAGATTGACCTGCGGCTGATAGACCAGATGGAACTCGTCGTTGTGGACCGCGCGGCGCAGGTGGGTTTCCAACTGCAGGCGGTGCAGCTGCTGTTCGGCCAGCTCCGGCGTGAAGCTCTGCCAGCCGTTGCGGCCGCGGCGCTTGCTGTCGTACATGGCGACGTCGGCGCTCTGGATCAGCTGCTGCGACCGCACCCCGTCGATCGGGGCCTGGGCGATGCCGATGCTGGCGGTGATGCTGAATTCCTCGCCGTCCAGGCGGAAGCTGTCGCCGAAGATTTCGAGGATGGAATCGGCCAGACGCTCGGACAGCGCCGGGTCGTTGCCGGTTTCGCACACCACCAGGAATTCGTCGCCGCCGAAGCGCGCGATCAGTCCCTCGCTGCCGACCGCGCGCTGGATGCGGCGCGCAGCCGAGGCCAGCAGACGGTCGCCGGCGGCATGGCCGAGCACATCGTTGACCACCTTGAAGCGGTCGAGGTCGATGTACAGCACCGCCAGCGCCGCGCGGTTGGGGTCGTCCAGCCGGCTTTCCAGCTCCGACAGCACGGCGTCGCGATTGAGCAGGCCGGTGAGCGGATCGCTGCGCGCCTGGATGCGCAGGTTCTCCTCGTCGTGCTTGCGTTCGGTGATGTCCTGCAGGGTGCCGATCAGGCGCGCGTTGAGCGCGTCGGCGGCTTCGGCCTGGGCGATGGTGCGCACCCAGAAGCCGCGCCCGTCGGCGCGCATGCCTTGCAGTTCCAGATCGATGTTGCGGCCGAACGCGATCGCGTGGTCGAGCGCGTCGCGCAGGCGCAGGCGGTCGCCGGGACGCAGGCAGTTGAGCATCTCGCCCATGCTGGCCGGCGCGGGATCGTGGCCGAGGATGCGCTGCGCTTCCTCGGTGAGGTAAAGCAGGTCCGGGCCGGCTTCCCATTCCCAGCCGCCGATCTGGGCCAGGCTCTGGGCGCGGTCGAACAGGGCGCTGTCGCGCTTGATCGCGGTGACGTCGGTGAACATCGACAGCACCTGGTTCGGGCGGTCGCCGCCGGCCGGGAACTGCGGCAGCGCGGTCACCGTCAGCCAGATCAGGTTGCGGCGCTCGCGGTGGTACAGGCCCAGCACCATGCTGTCGACGCGCTTGCCGGTGTCGAGCGCGCGCTGCGCCGGAAATTCCTTCTGGCTCAGTTCGCGGCCGTGCTCGTCGATCACCATCCAGTGCTCGGAGCGCATTTCCTCGTCGGCGCTGTGCTGGTGGCCCAGGCCCATGATGCGCATGGCCGCGCCGTTGGCGTAGATCACCCGGAAGTCGGGGTCGTGGACCACGATGCCGCGGTCGATGGTCTCCATCAGCTCGCGATAGCGCAGCTCGGCGTCGCGGCGGCCGCTGAGGTCGCGCGCGACCGCGACGATGCAGCGCCGTCCTTCGTGCTCGAAGCCGGCCGAATGCACCTCGACCGGGAAGCGGGTGCCGTCGCCGCGCATGTTGGTGACTTCGATGACGTAGGTCTCGCCGCGATTGAGCGTTTCCCAGACCGGATTGAGGTGGTCGTGCGGCAATTCCGGGTTAAGCACGTGGATGGGCTGGCCGACGATCTGATCGCGCGGGCGCCGGTAGGCGGCCATGCCGGCCTTGTTGAGGTCGAGCACGGTGCCGGCTTCGTCGAGGATGCTGACCGGGTCGGGTACCGCGTCGAACACCGCGCGGTAGCGCGTGTGCGCGACGTCGGCGTCGTCGCTGCTGCTGCGGATCGCTTCGGCGGCTTCCAGCAGCAGCGCGCGGGTGGCGTCGGACAGGCTGCTGTCGTGGCTGGCCAGTTCCAGCGCCGCCAGGGTCGAGGCCGCGTCCACCGGGGACGGCGACACGGTCGGTTCGTTCCCGGGCGGATGCTGGCTCATGCCGCCGCCAGCGCCTTGCCGACCTTGCTGCCGGTCTCGCGGCCGAGCAGGCCGGCCAGCCAGCGCCCGGTCTCGGCCAGCGCGTTCAAATCCACGCCGGTCTCGATGCCCAGGCCGTGCAGCATGTACACCACGTCCTCGCTGGCGACGTTGCCGCTGGCGCCCTTGGCGTAGGGGCAGCCGCCGGTGCCGGATACCGCCGAATCCACCACCGCCACGCCTTCTTCCAAGCAGGCCAGGAGGTTGGACAGGGCCTGGCCGTAGGTGTCGTGGAAATGCACCGCCAGCGCCGGCATCGGCACTTCGGCGGCGACCGCCTTCAGCATCGCGCGCGCCTTGCCGGGCGTGCCGACGCCGATGGTGTCGCCCAGGGAAATCTCGTAACAGCCCATCGCGTGCAGGGCCTTGGCCACGCGCACCACGTCGGCCACCGGCACCGCGCCCTGGTAAGGGCAGCCCAGCACGGTCGAGACGTAGCCGCGCACCGCCACGCCGTCGGCCTTGGCGCGCGCCAGCACCGGCGCGAAGCGGGCCAGCGATTCGTCGATGCTGGCGTTGATGTTTTTCTGGTTGAAGGCTTCCGAGGCCGCGGTGAACACCGCGATTTCCTCCACGCCGACCGCGCGCGCGCGTTCGTAGCCTTGTTCGTTCGGCACCAGTACGGGGTAGTGCACGCCGGGTTTGCGCTGGATGCCGGCGAAGACCTCGGCGGCGTCGGCCAACTGCGGCACCCACTTGGGGCTGACGAAGCTGGTCGCCTCGATGCTGCGCAGGCCGGTCGCGGACAGCCGATCGATCAGGGCGATCTTGTCGGCGGTCGCGATCTGCGCCTTCTCGTTCTGCAGCCCGTCGCGCGGGCCGACTTCGACGATGCGGACCGAGGGGGTCATGCTCATGCGTCCAGCACCACCAGCACCGCATCGGCTTCGACGAATTCGCCGGCGGCCGCGCGCACTTCGGCGACCGTGCCGGCGCGCGGGGCCTTGAGGCTGAGTTCCATCTTCATCGCTTCGATCACCATGACCTCCTGTCCCGCTTCGACCGTGTCGCCGGCGGCGGCTTTGACCACCACCACCCGGCCCGGCATCGGCGCCACCACCTGGTTGCCGGTGCCGGCGGCCGCGGCCGATTCGTGACGATACATCGGGACCGGCAGCAGGCGCAGCCTGCGTTCGCCGTCGTGGACCACCACCCGGCGCTCATCCCCCAGCAGCGCGAAGCGGCGCGCGCGGCCGTCGATGCGCAGGCTCAGGCCATCCGCGCCGTGGCGGGCGCCCTGGACCTGGCGGGTGCGGCCGGCCTGTTCGATGCGGTAATCGCCGGCGCTGCCCTGAGCGTGCAGCTCCAGGCGTTCCTCGCGGCGCAGGAAGGCCAGACTGCGGCGGCCGCCGTGGCCCAGGCGCCAGCCGTCGGCGATCGCCCAGGGCGATTCCGGGTCGTTGGAGGTGGCGGCCGTGCGGCGGGTCTCGCGCTCCTGTGCCAGCAGTTCGGCCACGGTCGCGGCGATCAGCAGGTCGTCGGCCTCCTCGGCGTCGCTGCCGTCGGCGGCGGGCATGAACTCGTCGAGGTGGCGGTCCAGGTAGCCGGTGTCGATGCGGCCCTCGACCACGGCCGGATGGCGCGCCAGGCGCTCCAGGAATTCGATGTTGGACTTGGGCCCGGCGATCTCGCATTCGGCCAGCGCCGCGCGCAGGCGGGCGAGGGCGCTGGGGCGGTCGATGTCGGCGACGATCAGCTTGGCGATCATCGGGTCGTAGAAGATCGTGACCGTGTCGCCCTCGATCACGCCCGAGTCGATGCGCACGTGTTCGCTGGGCGTGGGCAGGCGCAGGCGCTCGAGCTTGCCCGAGCCGGGCAGGAAGCCGGCCTCGGGGTCTTCGGCGTACAGACGCACTTCGATCGCATGGCCGCGCTGCACGATCGCGTCCTGCGCCAGCGGCAGCGGTTCGCCGGAGGCCACGCGCAGCTGCCACTCGACCAGGTCCAGGCCGGTCACGTACTCGGTGACCGGGTGTTCGACCTGCAGGCGGGTGTTGATCTCCATGAAGTAGAAACCGCCGTCCTGGCCGACGATGAACTCGACGGTGCCGGCGTTGACGTAGTCGATCGCGTGACCGGCCTGGACCGCGGCCGCGCCCATGGCCTGGCGCAGTTCCGCGCTCAGGAACGAGGACGGCGATTCCTCCAGCACCTTCTGGTAGCGGCGCTGGGCCGAGCACTCGCGCTCGTTGAGGTGGATCACCTGGCCGTGGCGGTCGCCGAAGATCTGGATCTCGATGTGGCGCGGCTGTTCGACGTAGCGCTCCAGCAGCACGCGGTCGCGGCCGAAGGCGTTGCGCGCCTCGCGCTGGCAGCTCTCCAGATGGGCCAGGAACTCGTCGCTGGCGCGCACGATGCGCATGCCCTTGCCGCCGCCGCCGTGCGCGGCCTTGATCATCAGCGGATAGCCGATCGCGTCGGCTTCGCGATGCAGCACTTCGGGGCTCTGGTCGGCGCCGGTGTAGCCGGGCACCACCGGCACGCCGGCGGCCTGCATCAGCTCCTTGGCGCCGGCCTTGCTGCCCATCTTGCGCATCGAGCCGCCGGCCGGGCCGATGAAGGCCAGGCCCGCGGCCGCGACCGCGTCGGCGAAGTCGGCGTTCTCGCTGAGGAAGCCGTAGCCCGGGTGCACGGCCTGGGCGCCGCTGCGCAGCGCGACCTCGATGATGGCGTCGCCGCGCAGGTAGCTGTCGGCCGGACGCGGCCCGCCGATCGGATAGGCCTCGTCGGCCTGGCGCACGTGCTGGGCGTCGGCGTCGGCATCGGAATACACCGCGACCGTGCGGATGCCGAGGCGGCGGCAGGTGCGGATCACGCGGCAGGCGATTTCGCCGCGGTTGGCGATCAGGATCTTGCTGAACATGCGGGGCTATCCTTCCCGGTCAGGGATGGGCGAGACGAGGGGCCGACGGTTCATGCCGGCGGCCGATGGCAGACCGCTTCGATGTTGTGCCCGTCGGGGTCCAACACAAACGCGGCGTAGTAATGCGGGTGGTAGCGCGGCCGCACACCGGGCGCGCCGTTGTCGCGTGCGCCGGCGGCCAGCGCGGCCTGGTGGAAGGCGTCGACCTGTTCGCGCGAGTCCGCGCTGAAGGCCACATGCAGCCGCCCGGACACGCTGTCGCCGCGACCGATCCAGAACAAGGGCCGGCCGGGCGGGCCGTAACCGGTGCCTTCGTGGCCGTCGTCGTCGCGCGCGATCTCCAGCACCGGCACCATCCCCAGCGGCGCCAGCGCACGCGTGTAGAAGGCGCGGCTGCGCGCCAGGTCGGAGACGGCGAAGTCGATGTGGTCGAGCATGCGGCTACCTACGGCCTCCGTGCGAATCGCGATTGGGGACGCTAGTGAACGCGGCGGCGCCTCGCGCGGTCAACTGCGCGCGAGCAGCCTGCACCGTTTCTGTGGTCTGCGTGAATCAAGCCGGTGGCAGGTGGCAGACCGCCTCGATGTTGTTGCCGTCCAGGTCGTAGGCGTAGGCGCCGTAGTAATTGGGGTGGTAGTGGGCGCGGATGCCGGGCGCGCCGTTGTCGCGCGCGCCCTGCGCCAGGGCGGCGGCGTGGAAGGCGTCGACCTGTTCGCGCGAGCCGGCGTTGAAACAGATGTGCACGCCGCCGCCGTGCGCCGGGCCGGTGCCGACCCAGAACTTGGGCTGCTGCGGCGGACCGAAACCGCAGCCTTCGTAGCCGCCGCTTTGTTCCTTCGTCACCGCCATCACCTCGGCGTAGCCCAGCGTCGCCAGCACCTGGCTGTAGAAAGCGCGGCTGCGCGGATAGTCGGCGACGTTGATACCCATATGGTCGATCACGGTACGGCTCCTTGTAGCGGTCGGGGGCGGTGCGGCGGTGCGCTCGGCTCAGGGAATCCAGGCTGGCTTGCGCTTGTCGAGGAACGCGCCCAGGCCTTCCTGGCCCTCGGGCGAGACGCGCAGGCGCGCGATCAGGTCGGCGTTGTCGGCGTCGTGGCGGTCGCGGTCGCCGTGCGCGGCGACCCGGCGCACCAGCGCCTTGGCCTGGGCCGCGGCGACCGGGCCGGCCTTGAGCAGCAGGTCGATCTGGCGCTGCACCGCGGCGTCGAGTTGATCGGCGGGCACCACCGCATGCAGCAGGCCGATCGCCAGGGCGGTGTCGGCGTCGAAGATTTCCGCAGTCGCGAACCAGCGCCGCGCCTGGCGCGCGCCGATCGCCTCGATCACGTACGGCGAGATCACCGCCGGCAGCAGGCCCAGCTTGCTCTCGGTCAGGCCGAACTTGGCCTCCGGCGCGCCGATGGCGATGTCGCAGCAGGCCACCAGGCCGACGCCGCCGCCGAAGGCCGCGCCGTGCACGCGCGCCACGGTCGGCTTGGGCAGCTCGTCCAGGGTCCGCATCAGCCGCGCCAGGGCCAGGGCGTCGTCGCGGTTGGCGGCTTCGCTGGCCGTGGCCATGCCGCGCATCCAGTTGAGGTCGGCGCCGGCCGAGAACGAGGCGCCGTCGCCTTCCAGCACCACCACCCGCACGCTGTCGTCGTGGCCCACCGCCTCCAGGGCGCCGGTCAGGGCGGCGATCAGGACCGCATCGAAGGCGTTGTGCAGGGCGGGGCGGTTCAGGCGCAGCCGGGCCACGGGGCCCTCGCGCAAACTCAGCAACGGATGGTTCATCGCGGGCGGGGGCTGGCTGTATGGAGTCTGGCGAATGATACGCGGCGTCCGCCGCGATCCGCCCCGGTACGGCCGGCGATGATAGAATGAGAACTATTCCTATTCGTGATGTCCGCTCGGACACCCCGCCGCGTCCATTGGTGAAGCCTTGAAATTGTCCGAACTGCCGCGTCGCGTCGCGGCCACGGTCGAATCCGTCGAAGACCAGGCCCCGAACGACGCGATCGCGCGGCGTCTGCGCGAGCTGGGTTTCGTCAAGGGCGAGCGGGTCGAAGTGATGGCGGCCGGGCCGATCTCGGCCGAGCCGCTGCTGATCCAGATCGGTTACACCCGTTTCGCCCTGCGCCGCAGCGAGGCGGCGCGGATCCAGGTCCAGCCCGAGGCTGGCGGGAGCGACACATGAGTCACGCCGCAACCATGCAAGCCGCCGCTACGCCCGGGATTCCGCGCGTGGCCCTGGTCGGCAGCCCGAACTGCGGCAAAACCGCGTTGTTCAACCTGCTCACCGGCAGCCGCCAGAAGGTCGCTAATTACGCCGGCGTCACCGTCGAGCGCAAGGAAGGCCGGCTGCACGCGCCCTCGGGCCGCAGCTACGCCGTGCTCGATCTGCCCGGCGCTTACAGCCTGCACGCAGCCAGCCTGGACGAAGCGGTCACCCGCGACCTCTGCCGCGGCTTCTATCCCGGCGAGCCCGCGCCCGACGTGCTGGTTTGCGTGGTCGACGCCACCAACCTGCGCCTGCACCTGCGCTTCGCGCTGGAACTGCGCGAGCTCGGCCGGCCGATGGTGCTGGCGGTCAACATGATGGACGCGGCCAAGCGCCGCGGCATCGACGTCGATCTGGCCGTGCTCGAACGCGAGCTCGGCGTGCCAGTGGTGCCGACGGTGGCGGTGCACCGCCACGGCGCGCGCGAACTGGTAGCGATGCTGGACCGCGTGTCCGAACTCGCGCATGCGCCGCACGCCACGCCGACCGAAGGCCTGCAGCCGGAGGATCTGCACGCCGAGACCCGCCGCCTGCTCGCGCTGGCGGTGACGATGCCGCGCCGCACCGCCGAGATCGACGACAGCCTCGACCGCTGGCTGCTGCACCCGGTGCTGGGCCTGCTGTCGCTGGCGGTGGTGATGTTCCTGATCTTCCAGGCGGTGTACGCCTGGGCCACGCCGTTGATGGACCTGATCGAAGCCGGCACGGCCTGGTTCGGCGCCTTCGTCGGCGGGGTCATGCCCGAAGGACCGCTCAAGAGCCTGATGGTCGACGGCATCATCGCCGGCCTCGGCGGCGTGATCGTGTTCCTGCCGCAGATCCTGATCCTGTTCGCCTTCATCCTGGCGCTGGAGGAATCCGGTTATCTGCCGCGCGCGGCCTTCCTGCTCGATCGCATGATGGCCGGCGCCGGTTTGTCTGGACGCTCCTTCATCCCGCTGCTGTCGAGCTTCGCCTGCGCGATCCCCGGCATCATGGCCACGCGCTCCATCCAGGACCCGCGCGACCGCCTGGCCACCATCCTGGTCGCGCCGCTGATGACCTGCTCGGCGCGCCTGCCGGTGTACGCGCTGCTGATCGGCGCCTTCATCCCGCAGCAGAAAGTGCTGGGCGTGCTCAACCTGCAGGGCCTGGTGCTGTTCGCACTGTACGCGGCCGGCATCCTCAGCGCGCTGATGGTGTCGTGGGTGATGAAGAAGTGGCGTCGCGACAAGGGCGAGCATGCCTTGTTGCTGGAACTGCCCTCGTACCGCCTGCCGCATCCGCGCGATCTGCTGATCGGCCTGTGGGAGCGCGCCTGGATCTTCCTGCGCCGGGTCGGCGGCATCATCCTGGCCCTGACCATCCTGCTGTGGTTCCTACTCAACTTCCCGGGCGCGCCCGCCGACGCGACCCTGCCGGCGATCGACTACAGCCTGGCCGGCCGCATCGGCCACGCCATGACCGCGGTGTTCGCGCCGATCGGCTTCAACTGGCAGATCTGCATCGCCCTGATCCCGGGCCTGGCCGCGCGCGAAGTCGCGGTGTCCTCGCTGGCCACGGTGTACGCGCTGTCGGCCGCCGACGACGACGCGGCCGCGCAGGCGCTGTCGCCCATCATCAGCGACGGCTGGTCGCTGGCGACCGCGCTGTCGCTGCTGGTGTGGTTCATCTACGCGCCGCAGTGCATCTCCACCCTGGCCACGATCCGGCGCGAGACCAACTCCTGGAAGCAGGTCGCGATCAGCGCCGGCTACCTGTTCGCGCTGGCCTACCTGGCCTCGTTCGTGACCTACCAGGTCGCCGTGGCCCTGGGCGCGGGTTGAGCATGGACGCCGGCCTGCTCGCGCAATACCTGGTGATCGCGCTGGCGGTGATCGTCAGCGCGGCCGTGGTCGCGAAGAAGCAGTTCCCCGGCGCCGTGCGCCGCCTGCGCATCGCCTGCGCGCTGCCGCTGGTGCGCGAGGGCCGTCCGCACTGGATGCGCCGCCTCGGCCGTACGATCGCGCCGGTACCCAGCGCCTCCGGCCCCAACTGCGCCGGCTGCGACACCTGCGGGCCGTCGGACTGACGTCGCGGTCCCATCTCACTCTGAAACCCGATCTCGGTTTCCGCTTTGAAACGTTTCGGTTTCCCCCTTTGAAAAAGGGGGGCCAGGGGGGAGGCTCCACCGCAGTCGAAAAGCAAATCCCCCTCAATCCCCCTTTTGCAAAGGGGGAGGCCAGAGCGTTATTTCGCGCAGAGTCGCGCAGATAGATACCGGCAGCGAACAAGCCCGCCGCACGACTACCAACCCCCGCGTCGCATTCCCCCCTTTGCAAAAGGGGGGCCAGGGGGGATTTGCTCCACTACAGTCGAAAAGCAAATCCCCCTCAATCCCCCTTTTGCAAAGGGGGAGGCCAGAGCGTTATTTCGCGCAGCGTCGCGCAGATAAATGCCGGCAGCGAACAAGCCCGCCGCACGACCACCAACCCCTGCGTCGCATTCCCCCCTTTGCAAAAGGGGGCTAGGGGGGATTTGCTCCACCGCAGTCGAAAAGCAAATCCCCCTCGATCCCCCTTTTGCAAAGGGGGAGGCCAGAGCGCTATTTCGTGCAGAGTCGCGCAGATAGATGCCGCAGCGAACAAGCCCGCCGCACGACCACCAACCCCGCGTCGCATTCCCCCCTTTGCAAAAGGGGGGCCAGGGGGGATTTGCTCCACCGCAGTCGAAAAGCAAATCCCCCTCAATCCCTTTTTGCGAAGGGGTAGACCAGAGCGCTACTACGCGCAAGAAAAAACCCCGCAAGCGCGGGGTTTTTCGTGACGGTCCGAACCGCCTCAAAGCTTCGAGCGCGGCCCCTGCGATGGCGGCTCCTGCCCAGGCGGCGGCATCTGCCCTTGTTGCTGCTGTTGCTGCTGGCCCTGCGCCAGCGCCGGCGCGACCACGTGCGAGGTCGCCGGGTGCTTGCCGTCCGCGCCGAAGGCGTAGCCGATCTCGACCTGGGTGCCGCGGTGTTCGGGCCGGGCCAGGGCCACGTAGTCGCCGGTCGGGGCCACGCCGCGGTCGTGCACCACCAGCTTGGGCTTGCCGCTCTCGTGCTCGGGCACGAACTGCATCACATGGCTGTCGGTGGTCTTGGCGACCAGGCCCCTGTAACTCAGGCCGCGGCCGATGTCGGCGTCGACCATCATCGACGACGAACCGGGCTTAATCTGCTCGGCCAGCGTCGCCAGTTCGGCGCGCGACTTCTCGCGCTGCTCCAAGGGCTTTTGCAGGCGCTCCACCACCCAGGCCGGCGTCTGGTCGCCGAGCGGATAGCTCATGTGGCCGTCGGGATGCTTCTCGGCCACCAGCATCGGCTTCTTGCCGGTGTTGTCGTAGATGTGCGCGGTGTCGGCCTTCTCCACCGCGACCGGCAGCAGGCCCATGGCGCGCTCGTAGCGCTCGACGATCTTGGCGCCGTCGACCGAATGCCCGCCCTCGGCGGCGCGGTTCTCCACGCGTACCTTGTTGATCTGCGCGCTTTCGGTGGTCACGAACACCAGGTCGACGCCGAAGCCCCGGCCGCGCGCCTCGTCGAACAGCGCCAGCTTGCCGGGCGTGGACATCACCGTCTCGAACGCGAACGGCTTGTCGCCGTTGACCGCGGCCTTGCGCTGGTCCTCGGCCATGTTGGCCGCCTGCAGATTGCGCAGATTCTCGTCGGGGACACGCTCCTTGAGCGTCACCGCGATGTCGTCGGCGTTGATGTAGTTCTTGGGGAAGTGCTCGCTCTGGCGGAGTTCGCGAGTGATGGTGCTCTTGCCGGATCCATTCGGGCCGGCCAGCACCACCATCAGCGGTGCGTCGTCACCGGTCGGCATGGGAAGCCTCCCCATCGATCGGTTCGATCCGACCGTCCGGGTATCGCTTGACCCACACGCCATCGATTTTCACGGCTTCCGGCAGGCCGCGCGCCTGCGCTTCGGCGACCGCGTCGGTCACCGCCTTCTCTATCATCTGATCGGCGCGCTCGCGCCCGATCTGGTCGATCAATGACTTGGTCATCGGCTACGTCTCCTTGTAGGGGCTGTCCGTTCTCTGGCACCGTCGGACCGCGTGCGCGCTGGCGCAGGGGCGGATTCGGTGTGTCCTGGGCATGCTAACGCGGGCCGACCGGCGCAACCAGCGCCGGCCATGCCGAAGCGTGATCCCGATAGCGGATCAGCGTTTGCGCTTGACCGCCTTGTAGCCGGTCGCGGCGACCGCCTCGACGGCCAAGGTGAAACTGCGTTGCTCGCCCGGAAACAAGGCGCCCACGCCGACCACTTGGCGTGTGATTTCGTGGCCGTCCTCGTCGCGGATAGACAGCAGCATGGTGTACTCCCACGCGCCCTCGGCGGGCGCGTGGATCGTGCCCTCGACATGCAGCGGCGAAAACTTCGCCGCCGCCTGTTGCAGCGCGTCCGGGTCGAACTTGAGATGGTGCTTGCAGGCGGGGCAGACGTTGGCGCTGTCGAGGATGGTCGTCTTGCAATGCGGACAGGTGCGCGTCGCCCCGGGCAGGCCCGGGCGTGCGGCGTTCATGCGCCGGCGCCGTTCTCCGATTTGCCGCCGTTGTCGGATTTGGCGGACTTGTCGCCACCGGGCTTGCTGTCCTTGTCGTCGAAACCGAACTCGACCTGGCCGCGCATGCGCGAGCCCGGCGCGACGGTGACCACGCCGGCCTTGACGTCGCCGACCATGCTGCCGCCTTCGAGCAGCTCGACGCGCTGCGCCGAGTTGATGTTGCCTTCGAGCTCGCCGGCGATCACGACCTTGCGCGCGCTCACGCCGCCGTTCAACTTGGCGCCGACTTCGATGGTGAGATCGCCGTCGACCTGCACGTCGCCCTTGAAGCGGCCGGCGATGCGGATATGGCCCGAGCCCTGGATCTTGCCTTCGATCGACAGATCGGACGCGATCAGCGATTCCTTGCCGCCTTCGCGCTCGACCGGCTTGGCCGAATACGAGGGCGCGGGCGTGGCGCTGGCGAACGGCGCGGGTGCCGGCGTCGAAGCCTGGCCGAAGTTGATCTCGTTGGCCGTGTCCGGCTCGCGCTTGAGTGCGGTCTCCGGCTGCAGCGGCGGAAGCGTCTCACGCTTGGGCGGGTTGGGCTGGTTGAAAATGGCCATGACGCGGCGTCCTCTAGTTCGGGGGAACGTTCGGGTGAAGAACGAGTAACAGCGAGGTTGAGCTTTGGAGCCTAACACGCTGATACAACGCGACCGATGTGATGCGCCTCACCAATCCGCATAGCGAAAACGCACATCGCGGATTCAGTTTCGCCGTCGATTGCGCACGACCAACAACAACGCGGATTTGCATGCTTCGCGCCGCAGCCTTGCATCCGGTGCGAGGCCAGAATGGTTCAGAAATTTTTCAGGACGATGAATAGGGCGAGCGCGACTGCCCCATCGCGCAAGGCACTCAAGGCGCGTAGATGGAAGTCGCCATCAGCGTGGCCAATGCCAGGCCGAACAGCGGCCACAACCAGGCCGAGCGGCTGCGGACTTCGCGCAGGGGGATGCGGCGCAGCGCCGCATACAGGACATCGGTCGCGATCGGGGTCGCAGCGCCCATTGCGACCGCTATGGCGGGATGGTCGGTCGTGCCCAGCGTGGGCAGCACGGCCACGCCGCAGAACAGGCCGGCGAGCACCATCGCGCGTCGCGTTGCCGGCGTGCGTGCGCTGGTCCAGCCGATCAAGGCCATGCCCGATAGCAGCATCGAGACTTCCGGCTGCGCCGATTGCAGAGACAGGGCTGCGGCCAGGCTGGGCAGCGCCAGCGTCAACGGCCCGTCCCAAGGAGTGCGCCGTTCGATCGCCGCTGCCAGCCTGCGCACGCCGACATCGCCCGATATCCACAACAACCAGATCGCGGCGACGATGCCGCTTTCGCGCAAGGCCAAGCCCAGGAAATCGCGGTCGCCCCGCAACATCGCGACCAGGCTTACCAGCGACATGCAGTACAACGCGGCCCGCACGCACCCGATCAGCGCGCGGCGCCAATCCAGGCGCGTGCGGTCGGTCGCGGCCTGCCAGAACGAGACCGCCTTTGGATCCAGGCGCTCTTCCGCGAGTTCGGCGCCCAAGTCGGACAGATGACGCCACCAGGCCAGCGTGCGCGATGGCAGGCCAGGGATCAGCGCGATGAACGCGCGTCGCAGCCAATGGGCCGGGCCTTCGAGCTCTCGCACCAAGAGGCGATCGACCGAGGTCGTGTGCTCGCTGCGTAGACGTGCGATCTCGTAATCGTAGTCCTCCACGGCTTGCGCGCGCCGCAGCACATATGCCGCCTGCGCGTACAGCCAGCCGTCGCTGGGCGATACCGTGTCCAGGCCGAAGAACGCCACCACGGCGCGCGCGTTGGCGGCGCGCGGCGGCGGATCGGCCTGGGACATCTCCAGCGCCACCGGCAGGCGTAGCGCCGCCTTGAGGTCGAGCGCGTACAGCGCCGGCAATTCGCGCAGCCAGCGCTCCAGGCTGCGCGCGGAGTCTTGCCGCGTGCGCCGCACCAATTCGGCGAGGAAGGCCTGCGCGTCGAAGCGGTCCGAGTCCCCGGGTTCATGGTCCGTCTGCGGTTGCGCAGGCGGCTCGCCGGTAGCGGCCAGAAGCGCGTCGTGGCTCAGTGTGGCGGTGAAGACGCTGGCGTCGACGGTGGGCTCTTCGACGAGTTCCTCGTCGTTGTCTTCGTCTTCGCATTCCAACGACGCCGTTGCGAACGCCAGACAGCGTTGGTACGCCTCGTTGAGGCGCTGGAAGCCGACCGGGTCTTCATCTGGTCGGGTCGTGCGTAGGCGCCGCGCATACGCGCGCTTGATCGCGCGTTCGTCGGCGTCGCGATCCAAGCCCAGTGCGGCGAACGGGTCGACGTGCATATCGGTGGCCGCTCAGCGTGCCGGTGTCGGCGCAGCGGCCGCCTGCCGCGCCGCCTGGCGGCGGTCGCGCCAGGCGTTGATGGCGTCGAAACCTATCGTCGTCGTGCCTACGATCGCGCCGATGCTAAGGAACCAAAGACCGGCGTCCAGCGGATATTCGCCGAGCAACAGCCTGCCCAACAGTAGGACGCCCAGGGCCGGCACGATCGCGCGCAAAGCGGCGACGACCCAACGCCAGCGTCCGAAATAGCTCTTGCGCGCGACTTGAAGGAAGAATTCGCACTGAGTGGCATTCAATTGCGATGGCCGTTCCCCATAACGTTGACTCAGACGATGGGCCAGTCGCGCGACCCGGCGCGACCACTCCGGTATCACCGCGATCGCGAGCGCGCGCGGCAGGCCGAAGCGGCGCTTGAGTTGGCGAATCGGCCATTTGGCATTTTCGCCCAGGTGCCCGGTGTTTTCGCTCTCGATGCTCCAACGCGCCGTACTGCGTGCTTGTAACTGCGCGGAGTCTTCATAGCCGAACAAGGAACCGAGCAGATCCAGGATCGGCGAGGAGAGGTAAGGGGTGTCGTCGAGCCATAACCAAACGTGCAGGCGCTGGCCGACGTAGTCCCTGACGCCACGGTCGTTCAAGGCATGCTGCGAACGCAGCCAGGCATGTACTCGGTACAGCGATTGATCCCGGGATTGCGCGATCAGCTCGGCCTGGAAGCGCTCGTAATCGAAGTGCGCGAACAGACGCAGCGATTGGAAGGCGGACTGCACCGGCGCCGGATAATTCCCGACGCTGCCGAGGTCGAAGAAGTCCGCGATCGCATCCAGAGCGGCGGGCGACAGCGCCGAGTCGGCTTGCAGGACCAGCTTTCGGACCAGGGCGATCGCGACGTCGGTTTTACGCTGCAGGGAGTACAGCGGCGTGTATTGCTGCAACCATTGCGCGAACGTCGCTGCGGGATGCGTCGACGCCGCCTCGAACACCGCGACCACCATCTGAGCGAGCGACACCGATTCGGCCAGCGTCGCCGTCGTGGCGGCCGGCGACGCCTGGGTCGGGTCGATCGATATCGGGCCGCTGCTCCAGCCCGTGCGCACCGCGCCGACGGGCAGCGCATGCGCGCCGCGTACGTCGCCGCGCTGCTGCTGCAGTTCCAGCGCGGCCCGGTAGGCTTCGTTCACCCGTTGGAACTGTTCCGGGTCCTGATCGGGGCGCGTCACGCGCACAGCGGCCGCGTAGGCCCGCTTGATCTCTCGCGCGTCGGCCTGCTCGTCGAGCCCCAGCACTTCGAACGGATTCATGCGTGGCCCTGGGCCTCGATCTGATCCAGGAACACGCTTAGCTGGCCGCGGTGATCGGCGATGACGCGTACATCCTGGCCGTCGAGCACGCCGCGAAATTGCACCAGCGCGCTCTGCAATTGCTCGCGCGCCCATAACAGTTCCTCGTACAAGCGCTCGGCGCGCGCGATCAGGGCGATGTTCTCCTGCTGGTCGCGCGGGTGCACCTTCAGCGCCTCCAACACCGCCAGGCGCGCGCGGATCTCGTCGGGGCTGAGCACGCCAGGGTTCTTTTCCAACACCACTTCACGGGTCAGGCCGGTCGACAACGCGGTGGCTTCGACCTGCAGCAGGCCGTTGATGTCGTAGGTGAAGCGGATGTCGACCGGGTTCTCGTTGCGACGCTTGGGCGGAATGTCGATGGCGACGCTGCCCAGGCGTACGTTGTTCTCCACCCGTGGGCTCTCGCCCTGGTAGATCTCGAACTCGACCTGGCGCTGGCCGTCGCGCAACGGGTAGTAGCGCTCGACCCGGCTCACCGGCACCGTGCTGTTGCGGTGGATGATCGGCGAGAAGATGCCGTTGGCGAGCTGGCCGTTGCCGGTTTCCTCGGAGGTGTTCACGCCCAGGGTGTGCGGGCAGACGTCGGTGAGGATGATCTCCTCCAGCGACTCGTCGCGCGCCTTCATGCCAGCCGCCACGCAGGCGCCCATCGCGATCGCCTCGTCGGGATTGACGTGGCGCAGCGGCAGGCGCCCGAACATGCGCGAGACCAGGCGCGCGGCCAGCGGCATGCGCGAGGCGCCGCCGACCAGCACGATCTCGTCGAGCTGGTCCGGACGCAGCTTGGCGTCGCGCATGGCGCGCTCCAGCGGCGCGCGCAGGCGCTGCACCAACGGGTCGCAGAGCTGGGCGAAGGCGTGCTCGTCCATGCGCCAGCGCCGCGGCTGGCCGTGCAACACCAGCTCGACCTCGGCGGGTTGGCCGTGCGCCAGCTCGCGCTTGGCCAGCTCGAGGCGGCGCTCCAACTGCGCCAGTTCGGCCAGGGACAGACTGTCCAGATTCAGTTCGTTGTCGCGCAGGAAGGCATCGCGCATGCAGCGCGAGAAGTCCTCGCCGCCGAGGAAGTTGTCGCCGGCGCTGGCGTGGACCTCCATCACCCCGTCGTACATTTCCAGGATCGAGACGTCGAAGGTGCCGCCGCCGAGGTCGAACACCAGGTAGCGGCCCTCGCTGCGCTGCTGCAGGCCGTAGGCCAGCGCGGCCGCGGTGGGTTCGTTGATCAGGCGTTCGACCCGGATTCCGGCCAACTCGCCGGCGATGCGCGTGGCCTTGCGCTGGCTGTCGGAGAAGTAGGCCGGCACGCTGATCACCGCCTCCTCGATCTTGCGGCCCAGCTGGGCCTCGGCGTCGGCCAGCAGCGACTTCAGGATCAGCGCCGACAGTTCCTCGGGCCGGAACGCGTGCTTGCCCAGCGCGGTGCGCCGGTCGGTGCCCATCCAGCGCTTGAACGCGCCGACGCTGCGCTGCGGGTGCGAGACCATGCGCTCCTGGGCGGCGCGGCCGACGATGATGGCGCCGTCGTCGTCCACGCTGACCACCGACGGCGTCAGCAGCTCGCCGAGTGCGTTCGGGATCAGGCGCGGGCCGTCCGGACCATAGCTGCCGATCAGGGAATGGGTGGTGCCGAGGTCGATGCCGACGATCATGGTCAGGGATGTGCGTGGGTGGGTCGGAATGAGGCAGTGCGTGGACGTCGCGTTGGTCGGGCGGGGACGCCCACGGCGGCGCATCTGCGCGCAGCTCGGGAAGATACCCTGCCGCGGGGCGGCTCGGCGGCGCGCGCGGACGCGGCCGGGCGGTTCTGCGGCAAGGCGGTGGCTCGCCGTGGGCGGCGGCGGGCAGGGCGCACGGAGAGCGGACGGCGCGCGCAGGCGCCGCCGGAATATCCCCTCGGCCCTACCGCTTACATCCGGAACACGCCGAAGCGCGTGCGGTCCTCGATCGGCGCGTTGAGGCTGGCCGACAGGCCCAGGCCGAGCACGCGCCGGGTGTCGGCCGGGTCGATGATGCCGTCGTCCCACAGGCGCGCGCTGGCGTAGTAGGGGTTGCCCTGCGATTCGTACTGCTCGCGGATCGGCGCCTTGAAGGCTTCTTCCTCGTCCGGCGTCCACACCTTGCCGGCGGCCTCGATGCCGTCGCGGCGCACCGTGGCCAGCACCGAGGCGGCCTGTTCGCCGCCCATGACGCTGATGCGCGCGTTCGGCCACATCCACAGGAAGCGCGCCCCATAGGCGCGTCCGCACATGGCGTAGTTGCCGGCGCCGAAGCTGCCGCCGATCACCACCGTGAACTTGGGCACGTGCGAGCAGGCCACCGCGGTGACCATCTTGGCCCCGTCCTTGGCGATGCCCGCGTTCTCGTACTTCTTGCCGACCATGAAGCCGGTGATGTTCTGCAGGAACACCAGCGGGATGCCGCGCTGGTTGCACAGCTCGATGAAGTGCGCGCCCTTGAGCGCGCTCTCGGCGAACAGGATGCCGTTGTTGGCGACGATGCCGACCGGGTAGCCGTGGACATGGGCGAAGCCGGTGACCAGGGTCTTGGCGTAGCGCGCCTTGAACTCGTGCAGGTCGCTGCCGTCGACGATGCGCGCGATCACCTCGCGGATGTCGAACGGGCGGCGGGTGTCCTTGGGCACGATGCCATACAGCTCCTGCGCCGCGTACAGCGGCTCGCGCGCGGGCTGCACGGCCACCGGCAGGGTCTTGCGGCGGTTGAGGTTGCCGACGATCTCGCGCGCGATCTGCAGCGCGTGGCGGTCGTCCTGGGCGAAGTGGTCGGCCACGCCGGACACGCTGGTGTGGACCTCGGCGCCGCCCAAGGCCTCGGCGTCGACGACTTCGCCGGTCGCGGCTTTGACCAGCGGCGGGCCGCCCAGAAAGATCGTGCCCTGTTCCTTGACGATGATCGACTCGTCGCACATCGCCGGCACGTAGGCGCCGCCGGCGGTGCAGCTGCCCATGACCACGGCGATCTGCGGGATGTTTTCCGCGCTCAGCCGGGCCTGGTTGTAGAAGATGCGGCCGAAGTGCTCCTTGTCCGGAAACACCTCGTCCTGCAGCGGCAGGAAGGCGCCGCCGGAGTCGACCAGGTAGATGCAGGGCAGGCGGTTCTCGCGCGCCACTTCCTGCGCGCGCAGGTGCTTCTTCACCGTCATCGGGAAGTAGGTGCCGCCCTTGACCGTGGCGTCGTTGGCCACGATCACCACTTCCTGGCCCTGGACCCGGCCGATGCCGGCGACCATGCCCGCGGCCGGCGCGGCCCCGTCGTACATGCCCTCGGCGGCCAGCGGCGCGATCTCCAGGAACGGCGAACCCGGATCCAGCAGCGCGGCGATGCGGTCGCGCGCGAGCAGCTTGCCGCGTTCGGTGTGCTTGTCGCGGGCCTTGTCGCCGCCGCCGTGGGCGGCGCGGGCGAGGCGGGCGTCGAGTTCCTCGACCAGGGCCTGGTGATAGGCCGCGTTGTCGCGGAAATCCTGCGAGCGCGGGTCGAGCTGGGAGGTGATCGCGGGCATCGATGCGGGCTGTTCGAAAGACGCGGCATCAAACCACAAAGCGTAGGCGCCGGCCAATGACGCTTTCGCCGGCGCGCGACCGGGCGCCGGCGTACGGAGCGGGGCTGCGCATACGCATGGCACAAAAAGAAAGGCCCGCTTGCGCGGGCCTCTCGGTGTTACGGGCTAGCAGCGAATTACTTCTTCGCTTCGGCCTTCGCTTCGGTCGCAGCAGCGTCGGCCTTGTCGGCGACCTTCTGAGCGGCGTCGGCGGTGGCGTTGGCGGCGTCGGCGGTCGCAGCGGCGGCGCCGGCAGCGGCGTTCGCGGCAGCGGCGCCAGCGGCGTCAGCAGCGTTGTTCACGGCAGCGCCGGCTTCGGCAGCGGCTTCGCCGGTGGCGGCAGCAGCGGCGTCGGCGCCTTCGGCGACGGCGGTGCCGGCAGCGTCAGCGGCCTGGGCGGCGGCGTCGCCAGCCTGCTCGGCGGCGGTCGCGGCCTGAGCGGCCTCGTCCTTCGCAGCGTCGGTGTTGTTGGTGCAAGCCGACAGAGCCAGGACGGCGACGGCGAGGAGGACGTGGAGCTTGGTGTTCATGGTTGTCTCCGGAGGAGTTGTCTGAAGGATTATCTGTGTAAGCGCGGACGTACATCAGGCAACGCCAGTGCGCGCAGCGACCCGGGCTGTGCCGGTTCTATCGTTCACTGACCACTGTTTCAGCTACGGAAAAGCCGCCGGTAAACCGGCGGCTCTTCCTGACTTGCGTACCCGATCGGTTCTAGCGAACCGAGGAGGGCATTACTTCTTCGGCTCTTCCTTAGCAGCGTCGGTCGCCTGGGTGGCGGCCGAAGCGGCGTCGGCGGCAGCGTCAGCAGCCTTGCCAGCGGCGTCGGCAGCGGCGTCAGCAGCGGCCGGGGTAGCGGCAGCGGCGGTCGCGTCGGCCGAGGTGGCAGCGGCGTCGGCAGCGGAAGCGGCCGTGTCGGCAGCAGCCTGAGCAGCGTCGGCAGCGGCGGTGTCGCCGGTGGCGGCAGCGGCGTCGGCGGTGGCCTGGGCTTCGGTCGAAGCAGCGGCGGCATCAGCAGCAGCTTCATCAGCCTGCTTCTGGTTCGAGCAAGCGGCCAGGGCCAGGCCCAGAGCCAGGGCGAGCAGCGCCTTGTTGAAAGTCATGATTCGGTTTCCTCGTCGATTAGTTAGGCAACGCGCAGTTGCGCGCCGATAACATGATGACAAGCCAGTGACGCGTGTCAAGCGGCTGGCCGGTTTTTTTTGCACAACGCGTTTTTAACTTTTTACAGGAGCTCGACCGCGATCGCGGTCGCTTCGCCGCCACCGATGCACAGCGAGGCCACGCCGCGCTTGCCGCCGCGGGCGCGCAGGGCGTTCAGCAGGGTGACCACCAAACGCGCGCCGCTGGCGCCGATCGGGTGGCCCAGGGCCACCGCGCCGCCGTTGACGTTGAGCTTCTCGTGCTGGATCCCAAGGTCCTTCATGGGAGCCATGGCGACCACTGAAAACGCTTCATTGACCTCGAACAGGTCGACATCGGCGACCGTCCAGCCGGCCTTCTCGAGCACGTTTGAAATCGCTTTCACCGGAGCGGTGGTGAACCATTCCGGGGCCTGGGCGTGGCCGGCGTGGGCGACGATGCGGGCCAGCGGCTTGAGCCCGCGCGCGGCGGCCTGGTCGGCCGACATCAGCACCGTGGCGGCCGCGCCGTCGGAAATCTTCGAGGACGCGGCGGCGGTCAGCACGCCGTCCTTGCCGAACGCCGGGCGCAGGCCCGGGATCTTGCTGACGTCGATCTTGCCCGGCTCTTCGTCGCTGTCGACCACGACATCGCCCTTGCGGCCCTTGACGGTGACCGGGACGATCTCGTCCTTGAAGGCGCCGCTGGCGATCGCGGCCTGGGCGCGCTTCACGCTTTCTTCGGAGTAGGCGTCGATCGCGGCGCGGTCGTAGCCGTATTCGGCGCAGGTGGCGTCGCCGAACACGCCCATGGCCTTGCCGTCGTAGGGGTTGGTCAGGCCGTCCCAGGCCATGTGGTCGAGCATCTCGGCGCTGCCGTAGCGGATGCCGGTGCGCGAGTTATTCAGCAGGTGCGGGGCATTGGTCATCGACTCCATGCCGCCGGCCACCACGACCGTGGCCGAGCCGGCCTTGATCAGGTCGTGGCCCAGCATGATCGCCTTCATGCCCGAACCGCAGACCTTGTTGATGGTGGTACAGCCCGCCGCGGTCGGCAGGTTGGCGCCCAGGGCGGCCTGGCGCGCCGGCGCCTGGCCGAGGCCGGCGGGCAGCACGCAGCCCATGATCACCTCGTCGACCTGGTCGGCGGCCACGCCGGCCTGCTCGAGCGCGGCCGAGATCGCGGCGCTGCCCAGGGTCGGGGTGGGGACGCCGGTGAATTGGCCGAGGAAGGAACCGATGGCGGTGCGCTTGGCACCGACGATGACGATGTCGCTCATGGCGGACTCCGAAATAGTGCGGCCGGCGCGGCGGCCGGAACTTTCCGATTATGCGACTCGATGCTGCACTGCCGCAAATGCCGGAAAGGGCCCGGTTCGGGCGGGTCGAAGCCCGGCCCGGGACGGGCTGAGCGGGGCATCAAAACTGTGGATTGCGTCGCAGGGACCGCTGAGAGCGGACTAACGAAATCTTCGCAATCCCGCTCAGCTTGGTGTACGCCAACGAAACGCCCACGAAGGTGACTGCGCCCAAATGCGCCGGCCTTGGCTGCGTCCAGGCGCACCCGGCGGGCTGGCCCGCGGTCTCGGGGTAGGGGCGGCGCAAGCCGCGACCGCGTTACTCGACTACAGCGCGAGCTCGGAGGCCAGTCGCGGCTCACGCCGCTCCTACCCAAAGCTAAGCGCCCTTCGCAACCGCTCCCTGTAAGAGCGGCGTAAGCCGTGACCGCGAAACCACACACACCGGCGCAACCATGCGCCCCCAGCTTCCTGTGGGAGCGGCGTAAGCCGCGATTGCTGAGGTGTGGTTGTCGCCGCGATT
Source organism: Lysobacter sp. Root604 (assembly GCF_001427505.1). Taxonomy (NCBI): domain Bacteria; kingdom Pseudomonadati; phylum Pseudomonadota; class Gammaproteobacteria; order Lysobacterales; family Lysobacteraceae; genus Lysobacter; species Lysobacter sp. Root604. The sequence continues at coordinate 654,488 of NZ_LMGS01000001.1, forward strand.
CCGACGCTTGCGCGATCGCGGCGAATGGCCGAAGGAAATCCCAGTGGGACGCCGCTCCCACACACAGCAGCTCCCACAGAAAGCGGGCAGCGCAATGCATCGAAGCCGCGGCAAGCGAATCGTACCGCCGCGGCCACCGCACCCCACGCTCACTCCGGCATCCCGAAGCGGGCGCGATCTACCTCACGACTTGCCGTCGAACAACTCGCGCCCAATCAGCATACGGCGGATCTCGTTGGTGCCCGCGCCGATCGCGTACAGCTTGGCGTCGCGCAGGATGCGGCCGGTCGGGTACTCGTTGATGTAGCCGTTGCCGCCCAGGGTCTGGATCGCTTCCAGCGCCACCTGCACCGCGCTGTCGGACGCGTGCAGCAGGCACGAGGCCGCATCCACGCGGCTCTTGTGGCCGGCGTCGAAATCGCGCGCGACCTGATAGGCGAAGGCGCGGCTGGACTGCAGCGCGGTGTACATGTCGGCGATCTTGCCCTGCATCAGGCCGAAGGTGCCGATCGCCGCGTCGAACTGCTTGCGCTCGCGCACGTAGGGCAGGGCGCTGTCCATCGCCGCCTGCATCAGGCCCAGCGGACCGCCGCTGAGCACCAGGCGCTCGGTGTTCAAACCGCTCATCAGCACCTTGACGCCCTGGTTGACCTCGCCCAGCACGTTGGCGACCGGGATCTCGCAGTTCTCGAACACCAGCTCGCAGGTGTTGGAGCCGCGCATGCCAAGCTTGTCCAGCTTTTGCGCGGTGCTGAAGCCCGGCATGCCCTTCTCGACGATGAAGGCGGTCATGCAGCGGCTGCCGCTGTCCTTGCCGGCGGTGCGCATGTAGACGATCAGCACGTCGGCCTCGGGGCCGTTGGTGATCCACATCTTGTTGCCGTTGGCGACCCAGACCTCGCCCTTGAGTTCGGCGCGGCAGCTCATCGAGCCGACCACGTCGGAACCGGCGCCCGGCTCGCTCATCGCCAGCGCGCCCTTCCACTCGCCCGTGCACAGCTTGGGCAGGTACTTCTGGCGCTGCGCGTCGTTGGCGTTGGCGTACAGATTGGACACGCACAGGTTGGAGTGCGCGCCGTAGGACAGGCCGATCGAACCGGACGCGCGCGAAATCTCTTCCATCGCGACCAGGTGAGCCAGGTAGCCCATCTCGCTGCCGCCGTACTCGCCCGGCACGGTCATGCCCAGCAGGCCCATCTCGCCCAGCTTGGGCCACAGGTCCTGCGGGAAGGCGTTGTCGTGGTCGATCTGCGTGGCGCGCGGCGCGATTTCGGCTTCGGCGAAGCGGCGCACGGCCTCGCGCAGCGCATCGATCTCTTCACCCAGGGGGAACGGACGCATCGGAACTCCTGTCGATCTGATCTGGTTGCACAAATTGTGTGTGTAGCGCCCAAACAGCGACGGGGCCTTGCGGCCCCGTCGTCGTCGAATCGCTTAGTGGCCGCCGCGGATTCGACCCCGGAAGCTCGGAGCCGAGCGGCCCATCGGCAGCTTGAGCTTGCCGATCGCGTCGATGCGCTCTTCGGCGAGGCGGTCGGCGGCCTTGTAGGTCGGGATCGCGTCGCGCTCGGCGATTTCGAAGATGCGGCCGAGGTTGTGATAGATCGTGCGCATCATGCGCATGGCGCGCTCGCGGTTGTAGCCGTCGAGTTCCAGCGCCACGTTCATCACGCCGCCCGCGTTCACCGCGTAGTCCGGCGCGTACAGGATGCCGCGCTTGGACACTTCGTCGCCGATCGCGTTGTTGGCCAACTGGTTGTTGGCCGCGCCGCAGATAATCTTGGCCTTCAGGCGGGGCAGGGTCTGCTCGTTGATGGTGCCGCCCAGTGCGCAGGGCGAGTAGACGTCGGCGTTGACGTCGTAGATCTCGTCCAGGCCCACCGCTTCGGCGCCGTATTCGCTCACGGCCTTGTCGATCAGGCCCTTGTTGATGTCGGTGACGAAGATCTTGGCGCCGCGTTCCTTCAGCAGCTTCACGAACTCCATGCCGACGTGGCCCAGGCCCTGCACGGCGTAGCTGTACTTGCCCACTTCCTCGTCGCCGAAGCGCTTGTTCAGCGCCGCCATCAGACCCTGCAGGGTGCCGTAGGCGGTGAACGGCGAGGGGTCGCCCGAACCGCCGTGGACCTGGTGCACACCGGTGACGTACTCGGTCTCGCGGTAGACGTATTCCATGTCGTTGACGTCGATGCCGACGTCCTCGGCGGTGATGTAGCGGCCGCCCAGCGAATCGACGAACTTGCCGAACGCGCGGAACAGCGCCTCGGACTTGTCGGCGGCCGGATCGCCGATGATCACCGCCTTGCCGCCGCCGATGTTCAGGCCCGCGACCGCGTTCTTGTAGGTCATGCCGCGGCTCAGACGCAGCACGTCGTTGAGCGCGTCCTGCTCGGTCTTGTACGGCCACATGCGCAGGCCGCCCAGGGCCGGGCCCAGCACCGTGTTGTGGATCGCGATGATGGCCTTCAGGCCGGCGTCCTTGTTGTGGCAGAACACGACCTGCTCATGGCCGAAGGTGTCGAGGGTTTCGAAAATCATCGGGTGCTCCGAAACGGCGTGGATCGCGCGTTGCGCTTAACGCCAGGAATGTCTGGTAAGTCGGTGAAAAAGAAGGAATTCGCCTGCGCGGAGCCCGCACTACCGGCGCCGCAGGGGCGACAGTCTAAAGCAATCGGGGGATACGGCTACGTATGCGTGCCCAACCGCCAGAACCGGCCCCGGTCCGGCGCGAAGATGAATGCGCCTCCGGCCAGCCCGGCAGCATCCTCCGCAACCGCACCCTGTAGCAGCGGCGCAAGCCGCGACCGCGCCACCGCACGCGCCGGCGCCACGCCCCGCAGCTACCGAATCGCGGCTCACGCCGCTCCCACAAGAAGCGCGCGGCAGTCACGGAGTCCGCGACAGTCCTTGCCTCGGCGCAGCGCCCTGCCTTCTGTGGGAGCGGCGTAAGCCGCGATCGCGTCATCGCAACAACGGCGCCAGCTCGGGAACCCCGTCGCGGCTTACGCCGCTCCTACCCCAAAGCCGAAGCGCCTTGCGGTCTCGCTTCGGGCGCAGCGCCTGCTTTCTGTGGGAGCGGCGTAAGCCGCGATCGCGGTATCGCAACAACGGCGCCAGCTCGGGAACCCTGTCGCGGCTCACGCCGCTCCTACCCAAAAGCAGTGCGCGCGCAGGCATTGCCGAATACCGAATATCGAACCGCCCCTCAAAACAACCGATACGGCCGCTCGCGCAGCCACAGCGTCGCCAACCATTTCTCCCCGCGCTGCACCGGCAAACCCGCGTGCAGCGAATCCGTATCCGGCCGCCCGTCCGCGTGCAGGTTGTCGAAGATCACCGCGCGCCCCGGCAGCGGTGCGACCCGCAGCCCGGCGACCGGGAACTCGGTCTCGCCGCCGGCCTCGACCGCGTTGAGGTAGACGCAGATCGTGCGCAGCCGGTTGCCCGCCTCGGGCCGGTCGCGCTCCAGCGAGCCCGGCGGGCGGTAGTCGCGATGCGGGCGGTACTCCTCGCCGGGCGCGTAGCGCAGCACGGTCAGGTGCTCGGCCTGCGGCAGCGCCACCCCGGCCGCGTGCGCCATGCGCAGCTGCACCACGCGCAGCGCCAAGTCCTCGACGATAGGGTCCAGCGCCGAGTCGCTGCTGGTGCGCTGCTCGTGCGGCATCGGCGCGCCGGTGTCCGGATGGATGGTTTGCGAACGCTGCAGCGAAGGCTGCGCGGTCGCAATCAGCAATCGGCATTCGTCCGCCGACAGCAGGCCGTCGACCGTGGCCACGCGCGGCGCCGACGCGCGCGGGGTGATCGCGACGGGTTGCAGCGCCTCCTCCAGGGCCAGCGTGCCCGGCACGATCTGCGCCCGCATCGTCGGCTGCGGCGGCGTAGTGGCCGGCAAACGGGTCACCCCATGCGCGGCCAACTGCTGCAGGATTTCCTGCGCCGCGCGCGGTTGCGCCGGGCAGCCTTCGCCGCGCGCCAGGCGCTCGGCCAGCAATCGCGCGGCGACCACGTCGCCGCGCCCCGCGCCGCGTTCCAGCAACTGCAGGCACAGGGTCTGGTCGCGCTCGTTGGCGCGACGGCCGAAGTGGATCGCGGCCGCGCGCAAGGCCGGCGGATAGTCGGCCTGGATCGCCGCCAGCAGGCGTTCGTTGCTGCGCCCATCGTGCGGCAGGGCCCTGCCGCCCAGGGCGATCAGGGCCAGGAAATACCCCGCGATCGGGCTGCCCGCCGATTCCGCGCGCAGCAGCCATTCCACCGCGTGTTCTGGGTCGGGCACGGTGCCCACCCCGAACATCAGCATGCGCGCGTACTCGATCTGCGCGTTCGCCAGCCCGGCCTCGGCCGCGCGCCGGTGCAGCATGCAGGCTTCGTCCAGGCGCTGGCGCACCACCAGCGCGGTCGCCAGGTGGTACAGGGCTTGCGGCGAACCGCGCTCGGCATCCAGCCGCAGGCGGGTGAGTTCGGGATCGTCGGTCATCGCCGGAGCGTAACCGAGGCGCACGCCGCTGGGCAGACGCCGCGGGCGTTACGGTTTCGCAACGCCCGCGACGGATTCAGCGCCGCGCCCAGTGGCCGTCGTTGAAGCGCCAGCCCGGCCCGTGCCGGTACCAGCGCGGCGCGACATAGGCATAGCCCGGCCGCACCCGCACGTAATGCCCACCGACCCAGACGTGCTGGCGCCCGGTCCATCGCCAATAGCCCGGCGCCCACACATAGCCGGGCCGCACCCGTACCCGCTCGTAACGCACCGGCGGCGGCGCTACCCGCACGCTCACATCCACATAGCCGCGCGCCTGCGCCGGCGGCACGTGCACCGTACCCAGCGCGGCCACCGCGACCGCCGCCGCCAATACCCAAGGACGCATCGTCATGTTCCTGCTCCGCTACCGGCGCCATCCGCCGTCAGCCCAGACAACGCCCGCGTCGCGCGCGGTGTTGACGCGGCCCGTGCCGCGATTCAGTGCAACGCCAGCTAGCTGAAGCCCAGCTCGCTGCGCGTGAACGGCTCTGGCTGTGGCGCGGGCTCCAGCTCTCTGTGGGAGCGGCGTGAGCCGCGATCGGTGTGCGGTGTCGCAGCCAATCGCCACGTGGCGCCGGCGTGTGCGGTGGCGAATCGCGGCTCACGCCGCTCCCACAGAAAGCAGGAAGCTCAAGGGCGGCCGCCTCGTCCCGCGCCCCATACCCGCCCGCACGTCCCCGGCCTCCAGCCCCGCCACCCCCGCGCGCTACAATGCGCGCTATCCGTTTTTCGTATTGAGCGCGCCATGAGCACTCCCGTTGCCGTAGTCCCCGCCGCCCAGACCGACGCCACCCCGTTGCGCTTCGTCACCGCCGCCAGCCTGTTCGACGGCCACGACGCCGCGATCAACATCATGCGGCGCCTGATCCAGGGGCAGGGCGCGGAAGTGGTCCATCTGGGCCATAACCGCTCGGTCGAGGACGTGGTGCGCGCCGCCCTGCAGGAAGACGCCGACGGCATCGCCCTGTCCAGCTACCAGGGCGGCCACGTCGAGTACTTCAAGTACATGGTCGACATGCTCAAGGAGCGCGGCGCCGGCCACATCCGCGTGTTCGGCGGCGGCGGCGGCACCATCACCCCCGAGGAAATCCGCGAGCTGCAGGCCTACGGCGTGGAGCGCATCTACCACCCCAACGACGGCATGCACATGGGGCTGGTGGCGATGATCGAGGACGTGATCCGGCGCGCCAACGAAGGCCGCATCGCCGATACCGCGCCCGACAAGCCGGCCGCCATCGACGACGAGATCACCATCGGCAAGACCCTGTCGGCGATCGAAGAGGGCCTGCTCGACGAAACCCAGCTCGCCCACCTGCGCAAGCAATGGCAGCTGTCCGGCGGCAAGACCCCGGTGGTTGGCATCACCGGCACCGGCGGCGCCGGCAAGTCCTCGGTCACCGACGAACTGCTCAATCGCTTCCTGGCCAATTTCCCCGAGATGCGCATCGCGGTGATCTCGGTCGACCCGACCCGTCGCCGCACCGGCGGCGCCTTGCTCGGCGACCGCATCCGCATGAACTCGCTGCGCAGCCCGCGCGTCTACATGCGCTCCATGGCCACCCGCCGCCAGCACGTGGCCACCAACGCCGTGCTCAAGGACTGCATCGCTTTCCTCAAGGGCCTGGGCTACGACCTGGTCATCGTCGAGACCGCCGGCATCGGCCAGAGCGACTCGGAGATCGTCGACCTGGTCGACTTCCCCATGTACGTCATGACCAGCGACTTCGGCGCGCCCAGCCAGCTGGAAAAGATCGACATGCTCGACTACGCCGAGCTGGTCGTGCTGAACAAGTTCGACAAGCGCGGCGCCGAAGACGCCCTGCGCGACGTGCGCAAGCAGTGGAAGCGCAACCGCGTCGCCTTCACCACCAAGGACGAAGACATCCCGGTCTACCCGACCATCGCCAGCCAGTTCAACGATCCCGGCATCAGCTGGATGTTCGCCAACCTGTGCCGCCTGCTGCGCGAGAAGCTGTCGCTACCGGCGCAGCGCTGGACCCCGGACGTCAACACCGACCTCAAGGAACCGCGCGCCACCGTGCTGATCCCGGGCGCGCGCGTGCGCTACCTGGCCGAGATCGCCGAACAGGGCAGGGCGATCAACCGCCAGATCGAAACCCAGGCCGAGATTGCCGACCGCGCGCAGTCGTATTGGCAGTCGCTGCACGATCTGGGCGACGAAGCCCTGCCCAAGCAATTGGATCTCTACGCAGCCGATGCCCTTCTCCCGCCTGCGGGAGAAGGTGCCCGCAGGGCGGATGAGGGCGCTCTTGCCGTCGACCGCACCCTGCTGACCCTGCGCCAGCGCTACAACGACGCCGTCCAATCGCTCACCTCCGAAGCCCTCAAGCTGCTGCGCGACTGGCCCGCGCGCCTGAAGTCGATCACCGACGAGGTCAACGAGTACAAGGTCCGCGACAAGACCATCCGCGTCGAGAACTACCGCGACTCGCTCAGCCACCAGAAGATCCCCAAGATCGCCGCGCCCACCTACAAGAGCTGGGGCGAGCTGCTGACCTTCCTGCAGAAGGAAAACCTGCCGGGCTACTACCCCTACACCGGTGGCGTGTATCCCTACCGCCGCACCGGCGAAGACCCGATCCGCATGTTCGCCGGCGAAGGCACGCCCGAGCGCACCAACCGCCGCTTCCACTACCTGTCCGTGGGCCAGCCGGCCGCGCGCCTGTCCACCGCCTTCGACAGCGTCACCCTGTACGGCGAAGACCCGGCCGTGCGCCCGGACATCTTCGGCAAGATCGGCAACTCCGGCGTCAACATCGCGTCCTTGGACGACATGAAGAAGCTGTACTCCGGCTTCGACCTGTGCGCCCCGACCACCTCGGTGTCGATGACCATCAACGGCCCCGCGCCGATGCTGCTGGCGATGTTCATGAATACCGCCATCGACCAGCAGGTCGAGAAGTACCTGCGCGAGGACGGCGCGCGCTGGGACGCCGCCCACGACGCCATCGAAAAGCTCTACGAAGGCAAGCAGCGCCCGCAGTACGGCGGCCTGCTGCCGGAAACCAACGACGGCCTCGGCCTGGGCCTGCTCGGCGTCACCGGCAACCAGGTCGTCGATGCGGAGACCTACGAAGCCATCAAGACCCGGACCCTGGCCACCGTGCGCGGCACCGTCCAGGCCGACATCCTCAAGGAAGACCAGGCCCAGAACACCTGCATCTTCAGCACCGAGTTCGCCCTGCGCATGATGGGCGACATCCAGCAGTACTTCGTCGACAACAACGTCCGCAACTTCTACTCGGTGTCGATCTCGGGCTACCACATCGCCGAAGCCGGCGCCAACCCGATCAGCCAGCTCGCCTTCACCCTCAGCAACGGCTTCACCATCGTCGAGTACTACCTCGCGCGCGGCATGAAGATCGACGACTTCGCGCCCAACCTGTCGTTCTTCTTCAGCAACGGCATGGACCCGGAGTACACCGTGATCGGCCGCGTCGCCCGCCGCATCTGGGCCCGCGCCATGCGCGAGCGCTACGGCGCCGACCCGCGCAGCCAGATGATGAAGTACCATATCCAGACCTCGGGCCGTTCCCTGCACGCCCAGGAAATCCAGTTCAACGACATCCGCACCACGTTGCAGGCCCTGTACGCGCTGTTCGACAACTGCAACAGCCTGCACACCAACGCCTACGACGAAGCCATCACCACCCCCACCGAAGAGTCGGTGCGCCGCGCCGTGGCGATCCAGATGATCATCAACAAAGAGCTGGGCCTGAACTTCAACGAGAACCCCTGGCAGGGCAGCTTCGCCGTCGACTACCTCACCGACATCGTCGAAGAGGCCGTCTATAAGGAGTTCGAGGCCATCAGCGAACGTGGCGGCGTGCTCGGCGCCATGGACACCATGTACCAGCGCGGCAAGATCCAGGAAGAGTCGCTGTACTACGAACACAAGAAGCACGACGGCTCGCTGCCGCTGGTCGGCGTCAACACCTTCCTGCCCAAGGACCACGGCGGCGACATCGTCACCGAGATCGAACTGATCCGCTCCACCGAAGGCGAGAAGGGCCAGCAGATCGACAACGTGCTGGCCTACCAGACCGGCCGCAACGCCTACGCCGCCGACGGTCTCAAGGGCCTGCAGTCCGCCGCGCGCGAGCGCAAGAACGTGTTCGCCAGCCTGATGGAAGCGGTCAAGACCCACAGCCTAGGCCAGATCAGCCACGCGCTGTACGACGTGGGTGGCGAGTACCGCCGCAATATGTAAGGTCGCGTGGGCGCGGGAGCTTTGCCGCGCCCACCCGTAGTGCCGGCGCTGACGTGCGCCGGTGTTCGATGCGCCGGGGGGACGCATCCGCTCGGCTCCCTCGGCATGAATGCGATTCGTCCAGGGGGAGTTCGAGTGCGAGCCATATTGTTTGCGATGGGCCTGATGCTGGCGCTGCCGGCAACCGCCAAAGAGAAACCGCAGGTGCCGGCCGAGTTGGCGCCTACGCACGGTTATGTCTATGTGGCCTTTCCGAAGGGTGGCGGCGAAGCGATCACTGTCGCTCCGGTGGCGGGTGGCAAGGATGTGGTGATCGACACGCCGGCGGCTGCGACGTCGTTGCCCGCCGCGCATGCATTCGCGAAGTGGCTGCCCGCGGGCCGGTACAAGATCAAACTCTGGGGTGTGCTCAAGTGGCCGATCACGCCTGCGTTCGGCCCGCCAGACAAGCCTGCGTCCGATTGGCCGGACGGGCTGGAGTTCGATGTCCAGGCTGGGCGAGTGACGGACCTGGGCGACCTGATGCCGGTGAATGTGGGCGGGTACCAATTCGTCGTGGTGCCGGTGCCGCATCCGGAGCATGCGGGGTCGCTGGCGGAAGCCATCAAGCCGATCGCGGCGGTGCTGAAGGACCCAACCCCCGTTCCGTACACGATGACTTCGGTATCCGGGGCCATCACGATCCATCAGCAGAGCACGGGCCTGGGTTTGATCGCCGACTTGCTGCTAGCTCACGATCGCAAGGTCAACAAGCCCTCCACCCAGGACGCGCTGATCGCCGCCAAGGACCCCAAGGAGTTCCTGCGCCTGCTCCGTGGCATTACGCCGCCGCTGCAGGACGAGCCTGCGAGGCTCGACGACGGCACGCTGTACTTCCCCGCGGACCTTGGACAGTTGCGTAAGCGCACGCCGGACGGCCAATGGAGCAGCCTGGGCATGGACACGCTGCGCCAGATATTGGCGGTGGAGTACGCGAATGGTCGCCTGATCGCCGGCAGCGACGACGGCCACCTGCGCGCCAGCCGCGACGGCGGCGCGACCTGGACGGAGCTGAAGGCCCTGGGCCGTCTGGAATCCATCATCGACATCGACCACGCCGACGGCACCTGGATCGTCACCTCCACCGAAAAGTTCGAGGATTCCAAGGCCCCGCGCGGCAACGGGCTGGTGGCCGCCGCGAGAGGCACGCCCTCGGTGCGTCTGCGCGTCTACACCGGGCGCGGCGACGATCTCGCCGACCTGGCCCTGTCCAAGGAATTCGTCCTGGCGCCCAAGGATCAGGCCGGTTGGCTCGGCGCGCGCGGGCAGTTGGCGGGCGGACGCTACTACGTCCTGGCCGGTACGGCCCTGCAGCGGCTGGATCTGGCCAGCGGGCAGTGGAAGACCATCACCCCCGGCGCGCGCATTTCCTCCCATCGCATCGATCCGACCACCGGCGTGGTGAGCGCGCTTTGGAGCCAGGGCGCCTTCTCCAAGGTCCATATCTCCTCCGACCACGGCGACACCTGGACCCAGATCGGTCGTCCGCCCTACATCATCCACGACGTGCAGATGGACAGCGCCGATCGCGGCTGGGCCAGTCGCTGGAACATGAATGCCTTCAGCGGCGTGTGGGAGACCTACACCTTCGTGCCGGCCAAGAACGACTGGGACAAATCGGGCGAGGCGCCGTTCAATTGCCGCCTGATGCGCATCGCCCCGGACTTGCCGGTGCTGTGCTTCGCGCCGGATGCCAGCATCCTCGGCCTGCATGACGGCAAATGGGAAGCGGAGTTCTCCGCGCTGTAATGGCTGCCGCAAACGCGCAGGACTGGCGTTGCAGCTGGGCCGGGTTTCGTCGCCACGCGGCGGAACCCCGGCTTGAACGTGGACCGCACGCCGGCGCCGACCCGCCGGCGCGCGCGCATGCCGGATAATGCGCCGTCACCGCGCCCAGCCGCCTTCGCTTACGCGATAAGGCTCACCAATCCGTCGGTGCGTAGTCCTTCAGGAACTGCCCCCAAACATGCTCGCCGGTGTTGAACCCGTGGATGATCGGGTCGACGATCCGCGCGGCGCCATCGACGATGTCCAGCGGCGGATGGAAGCGTTCCTCGACGATCTTGCGCGCGGCGATTTCGACCGGATCCTCGTCGGTCACCCAGCCGGTGTCGACGCTGTTCATGTGGATGCCGTCGCCGTGATAATCGGCGGCCGCGGTGCGCGTCATCATGTTGAGCGCGGCCTTGGCCATGTTGGTGTGCGGGTGTTTGGTGGTCTTGAAGTTGCGGTAGAACTGGCCTTCGACAGCCGAGACGTTGACGATGTGCTTGTCGCGCGCGGGCTGTGCGCCCACGGGTTCGCGCAGCATCAGCGGCTTCAGGCGCGCGTTGATGATGAAGGGCGCCACCGCGTTGACCAGTTGCGTCTCCAGCAATTCCACCGACGGCACCTCGTCCATCTGCAGGCGCCATGAATTGCGCCCACGCAGATCGACCTGCTGCAAATCCTGGTCGAGTCGGCCTTCGGGGAACAGGTGGGTCTGACCGAGCAGCTCATCGGGCAGCAGCGGTACTTGCGAGAGCTCGGCGGCACGGGCGAGGCCCATCGCGCCCAGGTCGGATCGGCTGGCTTGCAGCGCGGTCGCCTCGGCACCTGGCAACAAGTCGCTGCTGCGCAGGCCCTGGTACTGGCCGATCAACTTGCGCACGTGCTCGGGCAGGGTCTGCAAGGCGGCGGTCTCGCCGGCCATCATGTGCGCATAGAACGCCGGTGGGCGGCGCACGGTCTGGCAGGCATTGTTGATGATGAAGTCCAGGCGCTCGCGCGTGGCCAGCAGCTGCGTGCAGAACGCTTCCACGCTGGGGGTGTGGCGCAGGTCCAGTCCGAACACTTCCAGCCGATCGCCCCATTCGCCGAAATCCGGCTCGGCGGCGTAGCGCGCGGCCGAATCGCGCGGGAAGCGGGTGGTCACGATCAGGGCCGCGCCCGCGCGCAGCAATTTCAAACCGGCCTGGTAGCCGATCTTGACGCGCCCGCCGGTCAGCAGCGCCACGCGTCCGCGCAGGTCGGCGGTTTCGGTGCGCTTGAAGAAATTCAGTTCCGCGCAGGGCGGACACAGCTGATCGTAGAAGTGATGGATGCGCGTGTATTTCTGTTTGCACACATAGCAATGCAACAGTTCCGGCGACTCGTTATGGCCCACCGGATCGGTCGCACGGTTGCTGGGGTCGTGCAGGCCGGGGGCCTGCGGCGGGAAATAGTTGGGCGTGGTGAACACCGGCTTGCGGCGCAGGGTACGGATGCCCGTCTGGTCCAGCAGCGCCTCGGTCGCGCGGGCTTTCTCCTGCGCCCGTTCGCGCGCCTGATCTTTGGACTTGCGTCGCCGCGCCCGCGGCTCGGGATGGTGAACCAGCGCGATCGCCTGCATCAGGCGCTCGCGTTCGTCCGCGGGCAGCGCATCGAGCAGGCTACGGTCGGCGATGATCGCTTCCAGCAGCGCCAGGGTGGCCCGCAGACGATCGCCGGACAGGCCGGCTTCGGTGTCGCTGGCCGGCGAGAGGGGCGGGGTAGGTGCAGCGTTGGTGTTCAAGGACAGGTCCGTGTTGCATGCCGAAACGGTGGCAAAGGGTACGGGAAAAGCGGGCTGCGGTGATTTATTCGCCAAAATAGCGCGGCAGCCGGGCCCTGAACGCGATCGCCCGGTCGGCCTGATTGCGATCCCAGCGCTCAGGCCGCGTTCCGGGGGATCTGAGCGAAGCACGGCGGCCGCCAGTCGCCGGGTTCCCGGCGCGTCCCTGGCCCCAGCTGCCCGATAATGCGCCCATGACCATCGTCCTCACCGACTTCGCCCGCCCGCGCTTGTTCCCGCGCGAACCGCGCCGCAACACCATCCAGGACTGCACGCCCGAGCAGTTCGAGCGCCACCTCAACGAGGTCGCGCCGCTGCAGGTGCTGGACGGCTACGCGCCGTTCTGCAAGCTGCACGTGCACCGCAACTGGACCTCGACACGCTGCCTGGCCGTGCCCATCACCGAGGCCAACCGCCACCTGCTGCGCACCGACTACGACGCGCGCACCAAGGACGAACTGCCCGTGCTGGTGCGCTGGTTCGAAGGCCTGGACCCGCCCGTGGCTGACTACCTCATCGTCATCCTCTACAGCCGCGAGCAGTTGGCGAAAGAGGGCACTCATACCGACGCCGACTGGGGCGTGGTCGGCTGCATGTACACCGCCGAACCCGTCGAAACCCCGATGGCGCCCATCACCATGATGCGCAACGCCCTCGGCGTGGAGGAAGGCGGCTCCGGCGTAACGCTGGACCGCGCCGCCTATCAACGCAGCGTCGAGTTCTGGCGCACCCACGCCAACTGGCGCGGCTAAGCACAGCCCCTCGCTGTCTTCCCCAACGAAGTCTCCCCCTTTGAAAAAGGGGGATTAAGGGGGATTTGCTCTTGCTCCACCCGCAGAGCCACACAGCCCCCTATTGCCCTCCCACACCAGCGCAAGCCCCCATCCCGCGTTCTGCAACCCACCCCACAAATCCGCAACCCCCACCGCCGCCCCTGTCATATCCCCGCCTGTCCCCCCGTCTGAGGAAACAGCACGCCGCAATGACTGCGGCGTCTGCCCACCAAGGAATCCAGGCAACCCATGAACAAGCTCAAGCCGCGCCTGCTGGTGTCCCTGCTGCTGTCCGCGCTCTCCCTGCCGGCCCTCGCATTGGAGCCCTGCAACCCCTGCGACCCCGTCGACACGCCCAAGGTCTACGCCGTCGGCGTCGCCTACCTGCCGAACTGGCAGGCCGCGCTGTGGGTGGACGGCGTGCGCACCGATCTGCCGCCGCTGGTCAACCAGTACAACACCGGCGCCAAGGAAGCCAACGACGTGGTCGTGGTCGACAACTTCATGACCGGCGAGCCCGACATCTACGTGGCCGGCACCGCCAACATCACCACCAACAACGCCGCCGCCGCCGACTCCTCGGCCATGGTCTGGAAGAACGGCGAGATCCACAGTCAGATCCCCAGCATCTCCAGCACCTACGTCAACCAGTTCGCCGGCGCCAAGGGCTTGTTCATCGACAACGGCAATATCTACACCGCCGGCTACACCGACGCGAAGTTCAGCAGCATCGCCGGTCCGCAGCCCAACTTCGCCGACATGAAGCCGGTGTACTGGAAGAACGGCCAGATGACGTTGCTGCCGATCAATCCCAGCGCCTACCGCGGCATGGGCACGCGCATGACCGTGCGTAACGGCAACACCTACGTCATTGGCACCCACGCATTCACCCAGGAGGGCCACCCGGCAACCCCGGGCGCGTTCGGAAGCGGGGCCTTGTGGGTCAACGGCACCGAGGTGCTGTACACACCGATGCCGTACCCGGAGACCGTCACCACCACCACCACCCAGCTCTACGTCGGCGGCGCGCTCGCGCCCTACGCGAACGAAACGGTCTACCGCGCCGGGTACATCTACCGCGCCCTGTCGCTGGGCTCGGTCTCCGCGGGCACCGGCTCGCCGGGCATCTTCTACGGCGTGATCCTGGGCAAGGCAGGCATGACCTCGCGCGTGACCGACATGCAGATCGTCGGCACTCGCATCTACGCTGTCGGCTGGGAGCTGCGCCCCAGCGGCAAGTACGTGGCCAAGCTGTGGATCAACCAGTCCGGCGTCGACTTGTCGGAAGAGAGCGAAAGCGCCATCGCCACCTCGGTGTTCGTGCACGGCAACGACGTCTACGTTGGCGGCAGCACCAACAACATCCTCAACCAGTACGCCAAGGCGGTGATCTGGAAGAACGGCGCGATGACCAGCCTCAACGGCACCGCGCTGGGCTCGCACATCACCTCGATCTACGTGAAGTAAGCCCACGCGTCGCACCCGGGACGCTCGTGAGCGAGCGTCCCGGCATCCGCGATACTCCGCTGTGGGGTAGGAGCGGCGTAAGCCGCGACCGCGCTATTTCGACGACGGCGCCAGCTCGGAGGCTAGGTCGCGGCTCACGCCGCTCCCACCCCAAGGCCAAATACCCTTCGCAGCCGCCCCCTGTAGGAGCGGCGCAAGCCGCGACCGCGCGCGCCCACAAGCCGGCGCAACCGCGCCTGCCAGTTTCCTGCGGGAGCGACCTAAGCCGTGATTGGCTGGCACGTGGTTGGCGCGGCGATTCCGAGTCCACGCGATCGCAGCTAATGGCCGAAGGAAATCTCCAGCGGACGCCGCTCCTACCCCGACGGGTCCGACTACCAGGTCACCGTCAAATGCACGCGGAACCGATGCAACGCATCGCCCGAGATCGACCCGCTGCGCATCTCCACCGTGTACCCGCAACCGCCGGCCGGCATCGTGCCGGTATAGCGGTAGGCATGGGGCTCGAACGGGCCGTAGTCCACGCCCAACCGCTCCCATTGCTTGCTGTCGTTAATCAGCGCAACGTAATCGCGTCGCAGCGCGACCATCTGGTCGTAATTCATCAGGCCGAACCACAAGGTGCAGTAGCGATTCGCGCAACGCGCACCGTCGATCTGCACGCCCTCTGGCAGCGGCACCGCCTCAGGCCAGCCGTCCGGGCGCGCCGCGACTGCGGCACCCACGCCGACCTTGGTCACACGCTCCGACATCGGAACGCCAGCCTCGGCATCCCGTCCCGCCGACGCATAACCCGTCAGCGCGCACAGCCCAACCGCCGCCATCACCGCCAGACCGCGGCTACTCAAGTATCGATTCATCTCATCCCCCTGTTGTATGCATCCACGCAAACGGCTGCCTGCGTAGCCTTACCTGTCGACAGCGGCAGCCAGTAGGCGCGGCCCGGAACGCCACGAGCTTAAGCGAGAAGCCAGCCCGGACGAGGCCGCTTCCCGTGCTCCCTGTAGGGGCGGCGCAAGCCGCGACCCGCCACCCCACACAGCGCCATTCCCATCTCGCAGCTTTGGGGTAGGAGCGACGTAAGCCGAGACCGCCAACTCCATATGCCGACGCAAGCCTCCGCCGGCCCGGCTCACGCCCCACGCCGCACCTACCCACAGCAAGGCCACCCCAGCCAGGACTTCTGGGACGGGCCCCTCTCCAGCCCCTGGCTATAGTGGCCCTACCTTCCAGCAGGGACGTTGCCGTGATCAGGTCCAGCCTTCCGCTCGTCGTATTGCTCGCCGCCACCACCACCGCCTCCGCCGGCGCCGTGCACGGCATCCAGCCCGCCGACATCAACCGCGCCGGCGACCCCTGTACCGACTTCTTCGACTACGCCAACGGCGCCTGGCGCAAACAGAACCCGATCCCGGCCTACATGGACCGCTGGAGCCGGCGCTGGCAATCCGGCGAGGTCAACAAGGAACATGTGCGCGACATCCTCACCGAGCTGTCCGCGCGCACCGACTGGCCCAAGGGCAGCGCCGGCCAGCTGGCCGGCGATTTCTACGCCGCCTGCATGGACGAATCCCGCATCGACGCGCTGGGCAGCCAGCCGATCCAGCCCTGGATGGCCGAGATCAGCAGCCTCAGCGGCAAGGACGGCGTGCAGCGCATGATCGGCAAGCTGCACGACGTCGGCGTGCCCGTGCCCTTCGGCGTCTTCGCCGGCGAAGACCTGCACCAGCCCTCGCGCACCATCGCCCACCTCTACGCCGGCGGCCTGGGCATGCCCGACCGCGACTACTACCTGAAACCGGAGCCGCGCTTCGTCGAAGCGCGCGCCAAGTACCTCGTGCACGTGGCCAAACTGTTCGAGCTGGCCGGCTTGCCGGTGGAGCAGGCCAAGCAGAACGCCCAGGTCGTCTTCGAGTTCGAAAAACGCCTGGCCGAAGCGTCGCTGGACAACGTGCAACTGCGCGACCCGAAACTGCAGGACAACACCACCGCCTTCACCGACCTGGCCAAGCTCGCCCCCAGCTTCGACTGGGGCCGCTACTTCGACGCCGCCGGTATCCCGCGCAACGCCGTCAACGTGACCCAGCCCAAGTTCCTGCGCCAGTTCGAAAAGGAGCTGGCCACCACCTCGGTCGCGCAATGGCAAACCTACCTGGAGTGGCAGCTGCTCAACTACGCCGCTGACTCCCTGTCCACCCCGTTCGTCGAGGAAAACTTCGCCTTCAACGGCAAGTTCCTCACCGGCGCCACCGAGATCAAACCGCGCTGGAAGCGCTGCGCCGAACTCACCGACAACCAGCTGGGCGAAGCGCTGGGCCAGAAGTACGTCGAAAAATACTTCCCGCCCGAAGCCAAGGCGCGCATGCAGGACATGGTCAAGAACATCCTGCTGGCCATGGACGACACCATCCGCGAGCTCGACTGGATGGACGACGCCACCAAGCAAAAGGCCCTGGAAAAGCGCGCCACCTTCTTCCCCAAGCTGGGCTACCCGGATAAGTTCAAAGACTACCAAGGCGTGGTCGTCTCGCGCGCATCGGCCTGGGACAACCTGGTCGCCGCCCAACGCTGGAACGTCACCGACGGCCGCAGCCAGATCGGCAAGCCTACCGATCGCACGCGCTGGGGCATGACCCCGCCCACCTCCAACGCCTACTACAACCCGCTGCAGAACGAGATCGTCTTCCCCGCCGGCATCCTGCAACCGCCCGCGTTCGACGTAAACGCCACCGACGCCGTCAACTACGGCGCCATCGGCGTGGTCATCGGCCACGAGATCAGCCACGGCTTCGACGACCAGGGCGCCCAGTTCGACGCCCAGGGCCGCCTGGCCAACTGGTGGACGCCCGCCGACGGCAAACAGTTCGCCGCCAAGGGCCAATGCGTGGTCGACCAGTTCGAGGGCTACTTCATCGAACCCGGCGTCCACCACAACGGCAAACTGGTGCTGGGCGAATCCATCGGCGACCTCGCCGGCGCCAAGCTCGCCTACCGCGGCTACCTCAAGTCGCGCGAAGGCAAAGGCCCCGAACCCACCCTGGACGGCTTCACCCCCGAACAGCAGTTCTTCATCGCCTGGGGCCAATGGCGCGGCGATGAAACCCGCTTGGAAACCCAGCGCAGCATGATCCAGGGCGACCCACACCCCATCGCCAAGTACCGCGTCAACGGCCCGCTCTCGAACCTGCCCGCATTCCAGCAGGCCTTCCAGTGCAAGGCCGACGCCCCGATGGTGCGGCCGGCCAAGGACCGCTGCGAAGTCTGGTGAGCCGACCCAACGCGCAGGGCGGGCCCCGCCCGCCTTGCGCCCCGTCGTCGCACCCAGGGTGGCCACCGGCCCCGTCGCCGGTCACCCGCCTGCTTCCTGTGGGAGCGGCGTAAGCCGCGATTAGCCACCCACAGACCGCGCCCCTCCCACCCAGCAAGCAGACAGGGAGGCGGCCCACCGGCCAACGCCCGCCAGAATTTGATCACGCGCACATTTCGTAGCAGCATGCGGCACTAGGGGTAACACCGGCATACACCACGCAACCCGGCTCCACACGGCCGGGCGGCACGCCGTCATCGAATCTAGGGAGAGGATCGATGCTCATGCGCCTCAACGGTCGGGCTGGACAGCCCGCCACGCGTTCGGCCACCGGCTGCGCAGCCCGCGCGCGCCGCGCCGGTTCCTGCATCCATCGCCAACCGCACCCCACCGAGCGCCGCGCAGCCGCGCCATCCACCGCTGCCGCCCACGCGCCGGTCATCGGCCGGCGACGCGTGCCTGTCCACGCCTATCGGCGCTAAGCGCCACCGCCCTTACACACCACTCATCCCTCAGGACGCCCCATGCCCATCACCCTACGCAACACCACCCAGTACATCGCCCAGTTTGTGGTGCGCAAAGGCGGCCAGATCATCGCGCGCCTGCCCGGCATCGCGCCCGAAGCGCAGATGACGGTGCCCACCGCAGACAGCTACCAGGTCACCGCCATGACCATCATCGACGGCAACACCTACACCTCCGCCCCGATGGACGTGACCGGCGCCGTCAGCTTCCTGGCCCAAGTGCGGCAAGTGCGCGAGCAAGGCACCTACGAATTCGACGTAGTGCAGGGCTACAGCACCCGCCCCGACCAGATGCAATTCCAAAAGACCACCATCGCGCCGGTCACCTTCACCATCGAAAAGGACGGCGTGCCCATGCAGGCGGTGGTGGTGGCCGACAGCTTCACGATGCAGACCCTGGATATCAGCGACACCTTCTACGTCTATGCGGTCGTAAACGGGGTCACCACCGACACGTTCAGCACGGCCAATCCCCATGCGACGGTGACGGCGATTAGCGATACCAGCGCCTTAGAGCAGGGGTACTTCACGCTTGAAATCGGTTAGATGACGCAGGTGCGGCGGGGTTCGCCGCACGCCGACAGCGCCTACACTGCTCAGGACGCGCCATGAGCCATCTTGCCCTACCAAGCCAAACGTGCTACCGCACCCATTTTATGATAGGTATTATGGAAAACAGCCTCTTGATTGGAAATGGAGCTCGCTAGTGAAGGCGATATATATCGAGGGTCTGAAGTCATTCTTTAAGAAGCAGAAAATTCAACTTTCTGACATTACAATTCTTGCGGGCGCGAATAGTTCCGGAAAGTCGACGGCGTTGCAGCCTTTGCTTTTACTTAAACAAACGGTCGAGTCTCAGTATGACCCCGGGGTCATGCTGTTGGATGGGCCAAACGTTAAGTTCACGTCCCTGGATCAAATGTTCTCCAAGCGATCTGGTGAAAATATTCGCGCCTCGTTTAGCGTTGGATTTGAGGTTGAAGACGGTGCTGTTCTTACTGTTGCCTATGGCAGAGGAACTTCTTCTGGTGTTGAAGTCAGGTCAACGATTTTAGCGCTATCTACCGGTAATTCTGTAAGTGTCAAAATTGGTAAAAAACTCACCAATGCAGAATCGAAATTGCTAATTGAGGCGATGCCAGACGGTGGGCCCGGCAAGGAGCTCATTAAGAGTGATCGAATTCCGTATTCCTGGGATGTAACTTCTTCCAGATGTTTTCCGGATGTGGAGTTGGTAGGGGAGTTCAAGCTTGGCGACAAGGAGAGCAGATTTCTTCCTGTGGCTAATTTCCCGTTACAAGACTACATTAAACGAACGATTGCTGATTTGATCCATATTCAAGGTCTTCGCGGAAATCCCGAGCGAACTTACTCCGCAAATGCGCGTGTAATAAAGCGATTTCAAGGGCTTTTTACAGATTACGTAGCCTCGGTTCTGCAGCAATGGCAGGATGATCGGAGTGACAAGCTTGAATATCTCGGCAGCGACTTGCGTGAGCTTGGGCTGTCCTGGAAAGTAAGGACTTCTCGTGTTCATGACACTCAAGTTGAGATTAAAGTAGGAAGGCTTCTGGCGTCTGCGCAGGGCGGAGCACATGATTTAGTAAATCTCGCAGATGTAGGCATCGGGGTATCGCAAGTGCTTCCATTCTTAGTTGCGCTTCGTGCGGCAAAGAAGGGTCAGGTCGTCTTCGTAGAGCAGCCGGAGATTCACCTTCATCCAAAGGCTCAATATGCATTGGTTGGGATTATCGTAGACGCGATGCAGCGCGGCGTTAAGGTTTGGCTGGAAACGCATAGCTCGGCGATTCTGCGGGGCTTTCAGACTAAAGTTGCAGAAGGTTATATTGATCCGAAGAAGATTGCGCTTAATTGGTTTTCCAGAGATTCTGCAACGGGCGGAACGTCAGTTGAGATTGCTCAGCCAAATGATAAAGGTCAGTACGGTAATTGGCCCGTCGATTTTGATGAAACAAATCTTTCAATAGAAAGGGCTTACTTAGACGCTGTAGCAAAGAAGCTATTTTGAGGGGGCGATGGTGGGTGATTGCATTGTCGACGCATGTGTGCTGAAAGGGGCTGGTACAAGTGATGTGATTGATTCAATTAGATGTAGGGGCGCGATCGATGCAGTAAGAGTGCACAAGCATGTTCTTCTAGTTGATCCAAAGCTTTGGGATGAATGGAGAGTCCATCTGACTCGATATTCGGCCTCGTGGCTTACAGATATCATCTCTAGAGAGCAGCTTGTTTTTGTGACGTTGAGTGACCGCCATCGTCATGGGCTGACGGCTGCAATTTACACATTGCCTGTTGCGCAGCAGCCAGCTGCGTTAAAAGATTTACATATCCTGCAAGCGGCCGTCGAGCACAATGCGCTTGTCATTTCCAATGAGCAGGTTTGTAGAAGAGCCTATGTATCTTGCGGCTCAAGCTACCCGCCAATTCAAGGCGTCTACTGGGTTTCACCTTTAATGTGTGCAGACCTTCCGCATTGGTTGGCTCAGAGAGGGCCTCCGAACGCGGGCTGGCTCCTTATCTAACGATCGTTTTAGTTGTTTGAGATTTTTTGCAAGAGGCATAAAACAAATTCGTAGGCATTTGGGCTGTTATCGATAGATGGCCTATCTTTGCAGCCGCCAGTGAGCAGGATTGCTTTACTTCATGCTGCGGCTCTGCAAGCCTTGCTAAGGCTCGATTTATTGAATAAGCTAGCTTGGGGTCCCTGGAGCATGTCGTTAGCCGATGCATTCGTCGGCATTCAACGGACTTGTGAAAACAGGAGCGTCGCTTCATGTCTTCCTCTAAGTTTTCATCTAGTCTTACTTAGTCTTAGGTGTCTACTGTTCGCTATAGAACGCGGTGGGTTGATGCTCTATGGGGCCCCTTTCTCTTTCTTCCGAAGCGACAGCGTTCTCCGGGCTAAAGACTCGCGAAGAATTAGCTAGTTGGCTTGGACTTACCGATCGAAAGCTCTGTTATCTGTTGTATGTACTTCCATCTACGAAGAAGTACATAACTTTCCAGGTGGCGAAGAGAAATGGCGGCTCAAGAACGATAGACGCGCCTCATCCCGCGCTGAAAACGATTCAGCGCAAGCTGCTTTCTGTGCTCCGCGAGCTGGCGCCTGCAACAGGCGTTGCAAAGGGGTACGTCAGCGGCGTAAGTGTGATAGATCACGCTCGTCTGCATCGGCGCCAGCGGTACGTGGTACTCGTTGATTTGGAAAACTTCTTCCCAACCATTACGTTTCCGCGTGTTAGGGGGGCGTTGCTGGGAAGGCCCTTTTCGTTTCCTCCAAAGGTTGCCACGTGCATTGCACAATTGTGTTGTAAGGATGGCGCCCTCCCGCAGGGAGCGCCGACCTCTCCGGTAATATCAAATCTGATATGCAGATCACTTGACCATAAGCTATTGGCGCTTGCCAAGGCCAATCGTTGTCGAGTGTCGCGTTACGCGGACGATATTTGCTTCTCGACAAGCTTGTCCGAAGTTCCTTCGATCATCGCAACGCGATTCGGGGATAATTACGTTGCTGGGCCGTCGCTGATTGAGTCGGTGTGCTCCTCCGGGTTCTCCATAAATCCAAAGAAGTTCAAGGTGAGGTCGCAGCAGACGCAGCAATTGGTCACGGGCTTAGTTGTTAATAGAGGTGTCTCCATGCCGCGCCGCTGGCGAAAGCAGTTGCGCGTGCTTTTGCACTTAATTGATAAGCGAGGTGCTGTCAGAGCTACCGAAATCGCCGGGAATTGGACGGGGCTGGCTGCGTTTCGGCGAGCAGCGGGGTCTATCGAGCAACTTGTGAGGGGCAAGACAAACTACGCGCAGCATGTCGATCTACGTTGTGATAGGAATTTTTCCGAGTTGATCTACAGAAATTACAGCGGCGTTCGTAAGCTAATGCCTCGGCCGCTGAAAGGTCACCAGTTCCGCGTCATGTCAGAAGGGAAAACGGATTTGCTTCACCTTGAGGCTGCTTTGAAGTGGTTTCAAGAGAGAGGGGAATTTTCGGATTTTAAGCCTCGTTTTGTTAATTTTCCTGGTGAGGTTGGAGATGTCGAGCTGCTTAAGACGCTCGAGCGCATCGCAAAGTCGGATGTGCCCGAGCTTACGATAGGCGTGTTTGACTACGACAATGTCAAGTTTATGAATAGAGAAATGCTTGCGCCTGGAATTCATCGCCAGCTTGGAAGTCGGGTCTACGCGATGTGTTTAGGTGAGCCCCTCGGTCTAGTTGGGTCGGAGTTCTGTATTGAGTTGCTTTATTCGAGAGCTCAGCTGGTTGCCATGACGACTGATGGGCGAAAAATATTCCTGCCCGAGGATTTTGATCAGGGAGGGGTAAGCCTAGATGGTCTATATAAGCGAGCCTTCCCGAAAGCAACTGCTCCCATAGTTTCTGACAAGGTGGTTCGAGTGAGTGATGGCTTTTCAGTCGCCTTGTCAAAAGGGGATTTCTCCGAGATGGTTTACAAATCAATTCCTCCTTTTGATGAGATGGATTTTAGTGGATTTAGGCCGACCTTTGATGCGCTACGACGCATTGTCGAAGAGGTGTTTCGTTAGAACAATTCCACCTGCAGGGCCGAAACAGGAGAGCGAAACAGCGGTCAGAGTGCACTTTCATCTACAGCGCACCGCCAGCTCACGCCTTAAGTGGTCGCCCGATCTTCGCCGGTCCGGCGCGACGCTGTAGTTGTTCCTCGATCATGGTGCGGAAGCGATCTCCGCCGAGTGCGTGCTGGCGTTGTAGGCGCAGTCGAATGACATCCAGCTCTTCTGGGTCGAGCGCTTCTTCGACGAACTCGCGATACGCATGTGCGCGACGTTCGGTCTGCGGGTCTAATGCCAGGTAGGCGGGGTGCGCGGTGATCAGTGGGGCGTGTTCGCCTAGCGCATTGGCGTGATAGCTAGACCAGCGATACAGGCCAGGCGTTGGTGCCAACCCTGCCCGCACGGGGTTGAGCTCGATGTAGCGGTAGCACCGCAGTAGGTAATGGTCGCTGTCCACCAGGCAGGCCTTGTAACGCCCCTCCCAAAGCGTACCGGTGCGGTGGTATCGATCGTTCACGTAGCGGACATAGCGTCGGCCGAGTGCTTGCATCATCGAGCCGACTTGGCCCGTCTGGGATGGCGTCGCTAGCAGGTGCACGTGATTGGTCATCAGGACATAGGCGTGGACCGCGCAACCTATGCGCCCGGCGATATCGCTAAGTTCGCTCAGATAGCGCGTGCGATCGATCTCCTCGAAGAAGCAGGGGCGGCGATCATTGCCGCGCTGTACGACGTGTTGAGGGACGTGCGGCAGGTCGAGGCGGGGCTGGCGGGGCATGCGACGTCTCCATGCGAGCTGCGTGCAGTCTCCGAGAGTCGCCATTGGACATCCGTAGGCGGGCGTCGGCCGTTTGGGTAGGAAAAGTCCACTCTGACCCCGGTTTTTGGACCCCGGTTTTTGTTTTCTATCCGGGTGCTATGGCTAAGGCTGAGTGGGGTGGCGGTAGGTATTTTTTACTCACCCGATACACGCCGGAGCGCCGCCTACACCCGATTGAATGCCGGCGCTGCGACCGAGTCCTCGATTCGGATACGGCTGCCCAGCAAGGTCAGCATCGACGACCCCACTCCGCCATAAATAGACAAGCCGCGCGCCTTGTGCCGCGTGGGCCCCGACCGCGATCATGTCTGCTGATCGCAACACTTCGGGGACTGGGGATGACACGGATTACACGGGCCTTCGCGCTGGCGCTGCTGCTGCTGTGCGCAACGGCCAACGTTGGGGCACAGGAGCATACGCTGCCGTCCACCACCATGTATCAGGCCGGTGTTGACGGCAAGACCTTGCTCTTTGCGAATGCGAACGTGGCCTGTCGACTGGTGGGCGACTCCCTCACCCGGAACTCGCCTCAACCGCCGATCACCTACGCGAATGGCCGATTCGGCACCCATCCGACCTCCGGCATAGGGTGCTATTACGACGTGACCGATCGCTCGACCGGGCAGACGCAGTACAACGTTTTCCACCAGAACTACGTGGCGCTCAAACAGGTGTGCCCGGCTGGGTACAACTACCTGAAGAACCAGTTTACCTGCGTGCGCTACTTGTCGGCGGTGGCGCCCGCCAAGGCCTGCCAGCACTGCCCCACGGACGTCGGCAACCCCATCTCCGTCAACAGCGGCGTCAAGATCGAGCGCACGCGCGATGAGCTGACCGCGCAGTTGAGCCTGGCGCGCAGCTACAACTCGTTCCCCACCTTCCTCGGCTCACCGAATCCGTATGGCGGCTCCTGGTTCTCCGATCTGACGCGCGAGTTGGTCGTGAGCGATGTGCGGCCCTCGCAGTTCCAGGCGGCGCTGGTGATGCGTGCGGACGGGCGCTCGCTGGCGTTCACCCATGACGGCAATGGCCAATGGAAGCCCGAGGACGACCTGCGCCAGTACCGGCTCATTCCGTATCAGGTGGGCGGGCAAAGCTTCTGGGAGCTGCGTAAGCCGGGCAACGCACAGGAAATCTACGACGCTCAGGGCTTGATCCAGCGCGATCTGCGCGACGGCCGCGTGGTGGCGTCCTACGCGCGCGATGCTAACGGCCGGGTGGCCTCCGTCACCGACGCCAACGGCCGCGTGTCCACGATGACCTACGGCGTCAACGATCAGCTCAGCCGCATCGACCTGCCCGACGGGCAGGCCATCGTCTACGCCTACAACGCCGACGGCCAGCTGGCCAGCGTCACCCAGGGCGCCTCTGTCACGTCCTACAGCTACGTCAAGATCGTCAACAGCTGGTACCTGACCGAAGTGGCGCACAACGGCGTGGCGTACGCTACGTTCACCTACGACGGCAACGGCCGCGCCGTCACCACCGAACATGCCGGCGGTGTCGACCGCTACGTGGTCAACTACGGCGCCGACGGCAGCAACGTCAACGTCACCACGCCGCAGGGTGGCAATACCCAGTTTCAGTTCCAGACCCGGTTCGGCGTGCGGGTGCCGAGCCAGCAGGTGGAGTCGGGGGCAGGTGGGGTGACCATCGCTGCGGGCACCGTCTACGACACCAAATCGAACGTCTCTAACCGCCGCCGCGGCGACTTGCTGACCTGTCTGTACTACGACGCCGATTGGCTCCGGGTGATCGCCCGCTACGACTACCCGGCGGCCACCACCGCCCAATGCCCGGCCACCGATGCCTTGGCCGCTGCCAGCAACCGCTTGCGCAGCGAAGCCACGGCCTGGGACACCGCTCTGGACTTGCCCACGCAGCGCCAGACCTACACCGCCGGCGGCGCCTTGTTGGCCAAGCAGGACTACAGCTACAACGCGCGCGGTCAGACGCTGACTTCGACTGCCACCGACCCCGCGGCGCCGGCCAACGCCCGCACCGGCGCTGCTACCTACTGCGAACAGGCCGACATCACCGCCGGCACCTGCCCGCTGCTGGGTCTGGTGACCTCGGTCAACGGCCCACGTACCGACGTCACCGACACCACTCAGTTCGCCTACTACGCTAGCGACGACGCTACCTGCGCCAGCGCTCCGACCACCTGTCCGCACCGCAAGGGCGACCTGTGGAAGGTCACCAATGCGCTGGGCCAGGTCATTGAAACCCTGGGCTACGACGGCGCCGGCCGTCCGCTGTCGGTCAAAGACCCTAACGGCGTCATCACCGACCTGGAGTACCACCCGCGCGGCTGGATGACCGCCAGCAAGGTGCGGGGTCCCACTGCCGGCAGCGAAACCGACGACGCGATCACCCGCTACGAGTACACGCCCACCGGCCTGGTCAGCAAGATCACCCAGCCCGACGGCAGCTACACCGTGTTCGGCTACGACGCCGCGCACCGCCTGACCACGGTCACCGATAACGCCGGCAACCAGATCGTCTACACCCTGGACAACGCCGGCCAACGCACCAAGGAAGACACCAAGGACAGCGGCGGCGTGCTGCTGCGCACACTGTCGCGCGTCTACAACCAACTCGGTCAGCTCAGCACGCGCAAGGACGCCTACAACCACGCCACGGGCTACGTCTACGATGCGGCAGGCAACCTGGACACCGCCACCGATGCCCTCTCCACAGTCTCCGACAACGCCTACGACCCGATCGGCCGCCTAGTGCAGACCTTGCAGGACACCGCAGGGATCAACGCCCAGACCCAGTTCCAATACGACGCGCTGGACCGCCTGACCCAGGTCACCGATCCCAAGGGCTTGAACACCCAGTACCAATACAACGGCCTGGGCGACCTGACCCAGCTGACCAGCCCGGACACCGGCGTCACCGGCTACAGCTACGACAGCGCCGGCAACCGGAAGACGCAGACCGACGCCCGCAACGAGACGGCCACCTACAGCTACGATGCCCTCAACCGCGTCGTCGGCATCGCTTACAGCGATACCGCGCTCAATGTCGGCTACACCTACGACACCACCCAGGCCGTCTGCCAGAGCGGTGAGACCTTCAGCGCCGGCCGCCTGACCCGCATGGACGACGGCAGCGGTAACACCCGCTACTGCTACGACCGCCGCGGCAACGTGGTGCGTAAGGTTCAGACCACCAATGGGCAGGTGTTCACCCTGGTCTACGGCTACACCCTGGCCAACCAGCTGTCCTCGGTCACCTATCCCAGCGGCCTGCGGGTGGACTACACCCACAACGCTCTGGGCCAGCCCAGCGGCGTGACGGTCACCCAGCCAGGCCAGGCCCCGCAGGTCCTGCTGACCAGCGTCACCTACTACCCCTTCGGCCCGGCGGCCGAGCTGGAATACGGCGACGGCCGCCGCCTCAAGCGCACCCACAACCAGAACTACCANCTGCTGACCAGCGTCACCTACTACCCCTTCGGCCCGGCGGCCGAGCTGGAATACGGCGACGGCCGCCGCCTCAAGCGCACCCACAACCAGAACTACCAGCCGGGCGTGATCGAAGACGTGGGCCCGGATGGCCTGTCCCTGGGTTACGAGTTCGATGCCGTCGGCAACCTGATCAAGCTGCGCAAGGGCGACCAGTCCGAACCGCCGCTGCGGGCTTACGCCTACGACAAGCTCGGCCGCCTGACCGAGACC
Source organism: Lysobacter sp. Root604 (assembly GCF_001427505.1). Lineage (NCBI taxonomy): Bacteria > Pseudomonadati > Pseudomonadota > Gammaproteobacteria > Lysobacterales > Lysobacteraceae > Lysobacter > Lysobacter sp. Root604. The sequence goes on from NZ_LMGS01000001.1 coordinate 681,976, forward strand.
CGCGACGGCACGACCAACGCGTTGCTGCAGGGCTACACCTACGACGCTACCGGCAATCGCACCAGCAAGACCGACAGTGGTGCAACCGAAACCTACACGTACCCGACTACCAGTCATCGTCTGTCGCAGGTTGGCGCCACCGCCCGCAGGTACGACGCCGTCGGCAATACCGCCGCCATTGGCGGTACCGCCAAAGAGTTCATCTACACCGCGGCCAACCGCATGGGTCAGGTGAAGCAGGGCGGCAATGCGGTGATGAACTATGCCTACAACGGCAAAGGTGAGCAGACGCGACGTTACCCGACTACCGCGTCAACGACTCAGACCTATGCGAGCTACGACGAGGCGGGGCATGCGGTCGGCGTGTACGACTACGCGGGCAGTCGCATCCAAGAAGTCATCTGGCTGGGCGATCTGCCGATTGGTGTGATCGACACGAACAAGCTGCACTACGTTCAGGCCGATCATCTGGGCACGCCGCGCAATGTGATCGATCCAGTCGCGGAGAAGTCAGTGTGGGCGTGGCAGTTAGGTAATGAAGCGTTCGGCGATAGCACACCCAACCAAGACCCCGACGGCAATGCCACGGCATTTGTGTTCGATCTGCGGTTCCCGGGGCAACGGCATGACGCGGCTAGCGGCCTTAACTACAACTACTTTCGAGACTACGATTCGACCACGGGTCGCTATAGCGCAGCCGATCCAATCGGCCAATTTGGAGGGGGCGCGCTCTACGGCTACGTAGGAGGGAAAGTCATCACTCGGTTTGATCCGCTCGGCCTGCAGTCTGCTGCCCGCGACCATGTGCGCAATAGCGGATACGGTGGAGAGCGGGGAAGCTTGGGAGGAGAGTTGCTTCAGGACTTTGTCTCAAACGTGTGGGGTGCGATCGGATTTGATTTGAAGGCCAGAAAGCTCACGAATTGCGAGCGGAACGTTCTGTCGAACTATTATCCTAAGGAGACACTCGAAAATGTAACTGTGCATGGTCATCTGCCTTGGTTCATGGTTGACGGTTTTGATGGGATTACGATCGGGAACGATATCTATTTGGCTGACGCAAGTCCCGATACGCCTTATGGGATACCGGTCCTGGGGCATGAGGTTAAGCACGTTACCCAGCAGCAGAGTCCTAGTTTCATTCCCAAGTACCTGTGGGGTTCTTTTTGGGGGCTGTTGTCGACAGGTGATCGTGGTAAAGCTCATGATTCGATTGGGATGGAGGTGGAGGGTATCAATATGCAGGATAGGATCCGTGCCGACATGTCGCGATCAGAAGATCCTGGGTGTTACTGCAGATGAGAAATTGCGCCGCACTGGCTTTCATCCTTTTGCTTGCGGCCTGTGCGCAAGAGTTCCCTTTGACAGCGGAGTACAAAGAGATTGCAGCGAAAGGTTTGCAGGAACGAGCTCGCATTGTCTGTAGTAAGCGTCCAGTCCAGCGAGTCGATCTCTATCTCTATGGGGTAGAGAAAAGGCGGCCCAGCAACTACGCTTTGATGCCGAGCGACTGCATTGATGCTGAGACGGTGGAGGTTGCGGTCAAGTTGATTCGCCGATCCGATGACAAAAATCGCACATTTGCTCTCACGTTGCTGTTGCACGAGGCGCCGGAGAGTATTCTGAGGGGCAGAACGGATGCGTTCGATGCCGCGGCGAAGTGCTCGAAGTTTTATGCGGCAGGATCGCCATGTCACGATCTGGCAGGCGATGTTGACGCGATTTATGGGCGAAAGTCTTCTGCTAACTGATGGTGAGGATGGCTGTCGTTGCCGCATCGCAGCGGAGGGGCGCATTGAGCCAGGGTCGGCGGGGAACGGGGTCAGAGTGCACTTTCAGGTGCAGTTCCCCGCAAGCTCAAGCCTTACGCGGCCGCCCGATCGTTAGCAGTGGAACAAGCCATGAATGACATCAAGTATCCGCATATGCGGGGTGAATTGATTGACGATCTAAGGGCGCTCTTCGAACCTGCGCGCGCCACGGACAAATTTGCGCTGCGCTCAACCGCACTGGATTATCTGGTCCATTTCTTGTACGACGACACATCGCTCGGCAGTGATGCTGACGCAGCAATAGGATGGTTTCTTAGAAGTCGCGCCGAGGCCGAGGCGATAACGGTTCTGGTGAAGAGCTTTGATCGCTTCTTTTCCTTGTATGGGCTGAAGCCAGATTCCGAGGGGTACTTTGAACGGCCCGAATGGTTGGAAGTGGAGAGGAACGGGTTGCTAGCACTGAGCCTGCTCAGAGATGGGGCGCCAAAGGGCAACGGCAGTTAGCCTAGAAGGCTGGTCCATTTACTGGCCGTGTGGTGTTGTGGAGAAAGTCCGAATTACGCCCGTCTTGCGGCCGTCCCCAGTTGCTGTGCTATAAGCCCACTTAACCGTCTCTTCTACCCCAAGAAAAGCAGGAATGGCTCGTAACAAGGACGATCGGGCGCGGCGCTCTGGGCGCCACCGCACACTCACTTTCAGCGCGCTGCTGCTGGCGGCCCTGTCGGGCTGCCAGGGCGCTGCGCAGTCGCAGCCCGCGGCGGAACCTGCCGCGCCGCCCCAGGCCGAAACAGCACCGGCTCCAGCACCCGCCGCCGCCCCGACCGCCGTGCCTGCAACCGCAGACGCATCGGCGCCGCAAGGCAGCCGCAAATACCGCGAGTGCCTAACCGCCGCCCGCGACGACGCGCAGGCCCAGGCCCGTTGCCTGGATGACGAACTGGCCTATCAGGCCCGCGCCCTGGATCAACTGCTGCAGGAACGCATCGCAGAGCTGGCCGGCGCGGAGCGTGAAGCGCTGCGCGCGCAACAAGCCGCGTGGGAGGACAAGACCCACAGTCTGTGCAACTCAGGGACTCCGAGCTTGGGGCCGAGCCGTGCCGACGGTGGTCTCTGCCGGCTGGAACGCACCATTGAGCGCTTCGACGTACTGGCCGATGAATCGTTCTCTGCCGCACCGGCGCTGAGCGCGCGGGGCGTGCCCGACGCGCAAGGTGCGCTGCGCCTGAAGTTGGGCGATGCCGTCATTACCTTGAGTTCGGAGGGGTGCAGCGGCCAGGGGCGGATGGTGTGCCAAGGCCCCAGCCTGCAGATCAAGGCGCCGGACCTGGCTGAGCCGCAAACGCTGACGCCGGCGCAGGTAGTGGTGGCCTTGCCGCCGCAATCCGGCGCCACTGGCTATCGTGGCCCCCTGGACACCGGTTTTGCCGACGGTTGGCATAGCTTCGCACTGTCGGACCTCAACGCCGACGGGCATGAGGATCTGATGGTCTGGACCGGCTTGGACGGCACTTACGGCGATCCGTCCTACACCTACTATTTGTACGACGCCGGCACTCGGCGCTTGGTCGAAAACCGCGCGCTGGCGGAACTGGTGCGTGGGCAATCGGTGTCGCGCATCGCCGTGGGCCGGCTGTACGTGTGGTCCCGCAGCGGGGCCTGCGAGCGCGGCGAGCAAACCATCGACGCGCGCGCCGGCATGCCCAAGGTCGTGGAACGCAAGCAATACAACACCTGCACCAAAAACGCCCCATAACACGGGCCGGGGCCGCGCACGACGCGCGGCCCCCAGGAGTTCAAAGACACAAGGAGATAGGACGTCATGAGCGATGGATACGGGCGCAGTGCCGCTTCCCCCATTACCCGCGATCAGGCGGTGCGCCTGATCGTGCAAACCTGCTTGAACGAGGGCGTGACCGACCAGCGCCAGATCGCCTACGTGCTGGCGACCGCCGAGCACGAAAGCCTCAACTTCACCAAGCCCGAGGAAGACTACGGCCGCCAGCAGGCGGCGCGCCTGGGCTACCAGGGCGGCGAGGAGTACTTCGGCCGCGGCTACGCGCACCTCACCCATCGCGACAACTACCAACGCCTGGGCGAAGCGCTGGGGCGCGGCAGCGAGCTGGCGGACACCCCCGCCTTGGCCGCCGATCCGCAAACCGCTTCGCGCGTGCTGGTGATCGGCATGCGCGACGGCCTGTTCACCGAGCGCCGGCTGGACCAATACGTCAACGCCAACACCACCGATTACGACGGCGCGCGCGCCATCGTCAACGGCAGCGACCGCGCCGCCCACATCGCCGGGCTGGCGCGCGGCTGGGAGGGCCAGGTCGCCGACCTGGTGACCTCCGTGCAGCGCGACGGCGCGGACCTTACGCCGGTGGCGCCGGCGCCTGCCGCCGACGCTGTTCTGCGCAGCGGCGACGCCAACGCCCGCGCATTCGAAATGCAGCAGTACCTGGCGGCGCTGAACGTGCGTGGCACCAACGGTCAAGCGATTTCCACGGACGGCGATTTCGGCCCGTCCACCGCGCAAGCCGTGCGCAACTACCAGCGCGACGCCGGCATCACCCCGCAGACCGGGACCGTCGACCAGGCGCTGATGGACCGCATGCGCGGTGAAGTGCTGCAGGCCGATCCCAACTTCCGCCTCAAGAGCATCACAGACCTCTACGGGCCCTTGAACGACCGCGTGTTGAACACCGGCGATCGCGGCGATCCGGTCGCCGACCTGCAGGGCCAGCTGCGCGGTCTGGGCTATCGCGACAACGACGGTCTGCTGGATGTGACCCGCCGCTACGACGCCAACACCCAGGCGGCCGTGCGCCGGTTCCAGCGCGACGAAAACATCGAGCCCGCCAACGGCATCGCCGACGAACGCACCCGCGATGCGATCAACGCCCGTGCGGTGGAGCGCGGTCTGCCCGAAGCCGCCGAAGCCGTGCGCCGGCGCCAGGAAAACGCCCCCGCGCCCAACCCGCAGGCGCCGGCCCAGCAAGCGCCCGGTGCCGCCCCCGTCGCGCCGCCGGCACAGCCGCCCGGCGACCAGCGCCAAGGTGCGGTCCAACCCACCGGCGGCGCGCAAAGCACCTATGCCTCGATGTTTCCGCAGGTGCTGGACCACGTGCACGGCGTCGAGCGCGAACGCGGCATCCCCGCCGGCCAACACAGCGCCAACCTCGCCGGTGTGCTGACCGTGGCCAGCCTGCGCGCGGATATCAACCCCGACCGCGTGGAGTTGAACAACGACGGCTCGCGTGCCCGCGCCGTCGAAGTCAGCCGCGTCAACGACCACCCCGCGTTCAACCGCAGCACCGAAGCGGTCCACACCGCCGCCGCGGTCGCCGTCCCGCAACGCCAGAGCGCCGAGGAAGGCGAGCGCGTGGTGGCCGAGCGCGAACTGGCGCAACGCACGGCGACTCAGAATCAGACCCAGACGCAGGGCTCGGGCATGAGGATGGCCTAGCCGGGGCGGAGCGCGCTGTCCGAATCGTGCCTCTGTAGCCGACGCTGCCGCCCGCGGATGCGGCGCGTCGTGCGCTGAGCCGGTGACGCGGCCCCGTACCGGCGCGCTACAGTCGCTGGCGTGTGTCCTCATCGGATCAAGGAGCGCCGTCTCATGGAAGATACTTCGCGCAAGTCGCTGCGTTTCGCAGCGGTGTCTCTAACCGGCAGCCTGTTGCTCTCGATGACCGTCTTGGCGAATCCGCCCGAGGATAGTCCCATCGCGGACTGGTATGCGCAGACCTACGGCGTGTCCATCGCCGAAGCCAAGCGCCGCACCATGCGCGAGCTCGAGATCGGCAAGCTGGGACAGCGCATCCAGGCCGAACGGCCGGACACGTTCGCCGGGCTGTACATCGAGCACCGGCCGACCTATCGCGTGGTGGTGCGCTTCACCGGCGACGCCAAGGCCCAGCTCGCCGCCTACAGCGACGATCCTCTGTTCGTGGCGGAAACCGCGCCACGGTCGCTACAAATCCTGCTCAGCACCCAGCAACTACTGACTCAGCGTCTGCACGAGGCGGGCATCGAGTTCCTGTCCGAAACCGACCTTAAGACTTCACATGTCGACATCTTCGTGCGAGACGTGGAGCAAGCCACCGCATGCCTGGCGGACCTGCCGGTGATGAAGGAAGGCTTCGTCCGGATGCACAAGACCAGCGGATTCATCGAGCCGACCTAAGCCGCCGGGTGCGGATCCCGGGCCGATACGCGTGGACACGCGCTTGACTCCGCCGGCGTTACCGTCCGCTATGGCCGATCTGGCTTAGAGGAGATGCGCCATGGAGCGAGTCACCGGCAGTTGCCTGTGCGGCGACGTCCGATTGGTGGCCTCGGGTCGCCCCTACCGGGTCGGCCTGTGCCACTGCCTCGATTGCCGCAAGCACTCCGGCTCCGTGTTTCACGGCTCCGCGATCTTCCCCGAGGACGCGGTGACGGTGGAGGGCGAAACGCGCGACTACGCCGGACGCTACTTCTGCCCGCGCTGCGGCTCATCGGTGTTCGCGCGCATGGGCGACGAGATCGAGGTGAGCCTGGGCGCTCTGGATGCTCCCAATCGACTGACGCCGACGTACGAGAACTGGACGGTCCGCCGCGAGTCGTGGTTGCCGGCGTTTCCGTTCAAGCGGCATTACGAACGCGATCGCGAGGGCACGGGGCGCTCGGAGGAGTAAGGCGCGCGGGCGCTACTCGGGCAAGTGCCTGGTCCTGTGCAGTACCCGGAGGCTTATGCCAATTCGGCTTGAGGGGTGGGTGCGCGACGTACCCAGCGCGCTATGGCGGACATCAGCTCGTAGACCAGCAGCGGCGCGGCCCAGCTCAGCCACAGCAGCGTCGGGATCAGCACCGCCGGATGCGCCAGCGTCATCATGCCCGGCACCTGGATCGACAAGCGGAACACCATCGGCGCCAGGGTGACGATGTAGTTGCGCAGCATCCAGCGCCTGTGGTCCTGCGTGCGGCCGGCGCGGATCGCGATATAGCCGGGCAGGGCGGTGCACAGCCAAGCCAGCGCAGTCGCGGCGAACGCGGCCTGCAGGGCGAAACCGCCGGGCGTGGTGGCGATCAGGCCGGCGGCGCCGACGCAGGCCACCAGCATCGCGCTCAGGTATACGCGGCCGGTCCAGCGGTGCGCGCTCGGGTAGGCGTTGCGCAGGCGCGTGATGAACTGCCACGGCCCCAGCAGCGCGGTGAGCGTGCCGCCGGCCAAGTGCGTCCACAGCCACGCGCGCCGCGACCAGAACATACCGTAGGCGTTAGGGTCTTGCGCTGCGTACTTGTGGAAGGTGCCCCACAGGAAGTGCAGCACCACGGCTACCGCGAGCAACCACAACGCGGCCCACGCGACGCGGCGGGCCACGATCGCGGCGGTGACTGAACCTGCTGCACGGCTGGATGGGGCCATGGTGCCCTCGCTGGCGGTAAGTCGGTTAGTGCTTGCTGCCCGAATCATAGCCCGCGCGCCTGTGGGTTCCGGGGCGTCGGCGTTCGCTTCAGCGCATCTCGCGCACGGTCCATCGACGCAGCGGTGCGTTAGCGCCTAGGGCTGGCCGGTGAGGATATTTCGATGCGGCTGATCGCCAGACCTGGGTGAAGTACACCCAAGGCTGCGTTCCCGCACACGAGTACCTCGGTACGCGGGTTCCGCCGTGCAGCGGATCGCACGCTGCTCAATCGACCGAAACGCCGGCCCTCAGCATGGCCTCCAGCAACGGCCGCTGTTGCTCGCGTTCCAGGCCGGCGAGGATCTCCGCGAGATCGCTCGGCCGCTCGTTCTGTCCGAGCTTGAACTTGGCGTAGGCCGCGATCACGCGCGCGCGGAAGGCGACCACGTACGGAGCCAGCTTGGCGTAGCGCGCGCCCATTTCGGCGACCGCCCAGGCGTTCGGGCGACCGCGCTCCATGTGGTCGACCAGGCGGTTCAGTGCATTCTGGGTGGCTTCGTCGCTGTCGTCGAAATCGACTTCGATCTCCAGTTGCACGCTCTCGTAGTTCCAGGTCGGCGCCTGGGTGCGGTCGCTCAGCCACGACGGCGAGATGTAGCCGTGCGCGCCCTGGAACACCGCCAATGCCCTCGGTTGCTGGCGCAGCAGGTCGGTATGCGGATGGGCGCGCGGCACGTGGCCCAGCAGCGTCATGTCGCCGTTGACGCCGCGTTCCAACAGCAGGGGCACCGGCGTGGCCAGCGGCGCGCCGTCGGTGGAGCTGATCACCAGCGCGAAGGGGTGCGCGGCGATCATGCTGTCGACGTCGGCGAGGGAGGCGGGCTTGTAGACGGGATGGGTGTTCATGCGCTCGGGGCGTCGGTGCGATCGGCAATTCTAGGAGCAAACCGGCGGCGCGGATGCCCGCTACTGCACGAAGATCAGCAACACGCCGCACGGGTCCCAGACATGCAGCACGCTGGAGTCGTCCACCGGTTCGGGCGGCATGTAGCGCGCCGGCGCATAGCGGCCGCTGGCCACGACCTCCTTGGCGCGCTGGTGCCAGGCTTCGATGTCCGGCACGCCGATCACCATCATGAAGTTCTCGGCCCAGTCCTTGACGTAGTAGTTCTGCAGCCGGAAGCGCTGCCCGTTCATCTCGAAATCGGCAGTGCCGCCCCAGCCCTCGGACAGGGCGAACCCCATGGCCTGGTAGAAGCCTTTGGACACTTCGAAGTCCTGGGCGGGGACGTAGGCCTTGAGGTCGGTGATGCTTAAGGACATCTCTGTCGCTCCTGAGACAGGATCTGATGCCGATGGCTCGCTTTCGAGCGCTATTCAACCATCTCCCACATCCGATTGCGTGGTTGCGCTACGTCCCTGTCCACCGCGCGAGGCCATCGGCTTTACGGTTCGATTACCCGCCTTTCACGGTTCCCTCCACGCGTCATGCTCGAATGCGCGCGTCCACTCGGGCACGGGAGAACTAGCATGAGGAAATACTCGATAACGACAGCACTGGCGCTGCTGTTGATCTGCGGATCCGCCTTCGCGACGGTGGTGACCGTTAGCGGCCAAGGGCAGAGCTACGATCCGGGCATCGCCCTGGCGGATGCGCGCGCGGATGCGAATGCCCAATGCATCGCGCAAGGCGGCACGCCGCTGGAAGAGGTCTACAACCACGTCACCCGCGCCAACCTGTGGCTGGCGAGTTCGATCTGGCGTTGCGACGTACCTTGACGCGGGCGTTGCAGCCCGCCGCTCCGCGCGCATGGACGGCTAACGTTCGGTAACCGTGAAGAGCGGCGAGCATGCGCTAGACCCTGCCTTAACCGCCCAGCACGCAGCGTGCAGATTAGCCGGACCCCACCCGGCGCTTACGAGGCGATCGATATGGGCAAGGACACCAGCAAGCAAGGCGGCGAAGGCCCGCCGGACGGGCAAGGTCATCAGCCGCTGCCGGGCGAAAACCCGAATTCCGGTGAAGGGCATGCGCGCCGCAAGCACGTTCAGAACGCGGACCTGCCGGAGGGCGAAGGGCATCAGCCGTTGCCGGGCGAGGATCCGCCGTCGAAGGACTAGCCCTGAGCGTTATCGGCGCTGCACGAGCGCAGCGCCGACGCTTCGATGTGCAGTCGCGGTGTTAGCTGCTAGCGGCACGCAGCGATTCGACTGCGTTCTTCGGCCAAGCGAAATAGGTCCGCCACGCGTAGCCCCACGGCACCACCAAGGCCAGCAGCGGCAGCGCCAAAAACGACGCCGCGACTTCGCCGGTGGGCGTGCCCCACAAGGTCCCGGCCTGCCACAGCGGGTAGGCGATGAAGGCCAGCCACACTGTCTTGTAGCCGACGGTGAAGAACATCAGCGGCAACCAGCGTAGCGGACGCAGCAGGCCGAACAGGGCGAGCGCGGGGTAGGTGGCCCACACGGCGAATGCGACCGCGCGCACCGGATCCCAGGGGCCTTCGTGGGTTAGCAACGCGCTCCATGCGGTGGGTGTGACGAATACCAGCATCAGCAGGAAGAACAGGCGCAGGCCCCAGAGCTGGATCGGGCGCACGCCTTCATGGCGCGGGTCGGGTGCTAACGGGTTGCGCATGGCGTCAGTCCTCGGAGGGCAGGCTGGGATCGAACGCGAGCAGGTCGCCGGGTTGGCATTCCAGCACCGCGCAGATCGCTTCGAGCGTGGAGAAACGGATGGCCTTGGCCTTGCCGGTTTTGAGGATGGACAGGTTGGCCAGGGTGATGTCGATGCGCGAAGCGAGCTCGGTCAGGGTCATGCGGCGCGCATGCAGTTGTTCGTCCAGGCGGACCACGATCGCCATGTCACACCGTTCCTTCGAGATCGGCGCGCATGCGGGCACCGCGGGCGAACACGCCGGACAGCACGAACAGCAGCAGCACCGCCAGCCAGGGCGCGAAGGAGAAGGCTTCAATGCGGCCGGGTTCCCACACGGCGGCGGCGATCGCGGCCACGATCAGGCGCAGCACTTCCAGTGCGACCACGCTCCAGGCGATCCAGTCCAGGCGGCGGACGTTGGCGAGGATGAAGGGATCGCCATTGCGCACGGTATCGACGATGGCCAGCAGCCGGCGCAGCACGGTGTGCACGATGACCGCGCTGGCGATGCCGACCATGACGATGCCACGCAGCCCATAGGAGGCCTGCGGGTACTTCGCGACCAGGTCGAAGCCCAGGGCGCGTTCGGGCCAGCCGTTCATCAGGAAGCTGGCGCTCAGCAGCGCGGCCAGGCAGCCCAGGTAGATCAGGTTCAAGACGGTCAGGCCTTGGATGACGGGGCGGGAGACGGCCAGGGCGCGGGCGGAGGTGCGGTTCATGGGGTACTCCTGCCTTGTTATCGTGAAGCGATAATGCACATATCGTTTAACGATAAAAATAGGCCGAAAGGCAGGGGCGCGACTGGGCGGGCGAGCGCTGACGTTGCGAATGCCCCACGGAAAAGCCGCCAGAGACAGACTTCGGCCCGGCTGCCGACGGCTTTGCGATTGTTGGCTGTTCGCCTCAGCCCTGCATAAGGGCACAGGAATTGCCGGCCAAAAGGCACTCAAATCGGCCCGAAGCCGGGCGAGGGCGCTTGACCCCGCCCGCCAAAGAAAAGAGAATGATCGTTCATTCTACGATGTGGCCGCGGTCTGTCCGACCGCAATAACGACCTGAGGCTCCCCCATGCCGTCGCGCAAGTTCATGACCCATAACGCTATTTCCCGCGTCCCCGCAGTACTCACCGTGGCCGTGCTGGCGCTGTCCCTGGCCGCCTGCGGCAAGGGCGGAGAGCCGCAGGGCGGTCCCGGCGGCCAGAAGGGCCAGGTCACCGTGGTGACCCTGAAGCCCGAGACCGTCACCCTGACCCGCGAACTGCCGGGCCGCACCAGCGCCTCGCTGGTTGCCGAGGTGCGGCCGCAGGTCAGCGGCATCGTCGAACAGCGCCTGTTCGTCGAAGGCGGATTGGTGCGCGCCGGCCAGCCGCTGTATCAGCTGGACGACAAGACCTACGCCGCCGATCTGGAAACCGCCAAGGCCACGCTCGCGCGCGGCGAGGCGGCGCTGAACTCGGCGCGTTTGAACGCGCAGCGCTCCAGCGACCTGGTCAAGATCGACGCGGTCAGCAAGCAGGACGACGAAACCGCGGTCGCCACGCTCAAGCAGAGCCAGGCCGATGTGGCCTCGGGCCGCGCGGCGGTGCAAAGCGCCGGCGTCGTGCTGGGACGCGCGCGCATCACCTCGCCGATCAGCGGCCGCATCGGCAAATCGGCGGTGACTCAGGGCGCCCTGGTCACGGCCAATCAGGCCGATGCCCTGGCGGTGGTGCAGCAACTCGATCCGGTGCACGTCGACATCAGTCAGTCCAGCGCCGAATTGCTGGCGCTGCGCAAGCAGATCGCCGCCGGCACGCTCACCGAGGCCAACACGCCGGTGACGATCCTGTTGGAGGACGGCAGCCAGTACCCGCTGCAAGGCAAGCTCGCGTTCTCGGAAGTCACCGTGGACGAAGGCACCGGCAGCTTCCTGCTGCGCGTGGTGGTGCCCAACCCCGACAACCTGCTGATGCCCGGCATGTACGTGCGCGCGCTGATCGGCACCGGCGTGCGCCAGAACGCGCTGCTGGTTCCGCAGCAGGGCATCAACCGCGACCCGAAGGGCAATGCGACCGCGATGGTCGTCAACGCCAAGGGCCAGGTCGAGCCGCGCGAAGTCCAGGTCAGTCAGGCCATCGGCGACAAGTGGCTGGTCGAAGGCGGCCTGAAGGCCGGCGACAAGGTGATCGTCGAGGGCCTGCAGAAGATCGGCCCCGGCATGCCGGTCGACGCGACCGAGAAGGGCGCCGCCCCGGCCAAGCCGGCCGCGGCCCCCGCCGCCGCGCCGAAGCAGTAATCGGAGAAATTCATGGCACGGTTCTTTATCGATCGCCCGATCTTTGCCTGGGTCCTGGCGATCATCATCATGTTGGGGGGCGCGATCGCGATCACCCAGCTGCCGATCTCGCAGTACCCGACCATCGCGCCGCCGACCGTATCGGTGAACGCGTCCTACCCCGGTGCTTCCGCCAAGGCCGTCGAAAACTCGGTGACCCAGATCATCGAGCAGAACATGAAGGGCATCGACGGCCTGATGTACATGTCGGCGACCAGTTCGTCCGACGGTCAGTCCGGCGTGACCCTGACCTTCGAAAGCGGCGTCGACCCCGACATCGCCCAGGTGCAGGTGCAGAACAAGCTGCAGCTGGCCACGCCCTTGCTGCCGCAGATCGTGCAGCAGCAGGGCGTGAGCGTGTCCAAGGCGAACTCGTCGTTCCTGCAGGTCATCGGCTTCGTGTCCGAGGACGGCAGCATGAACGGCGCCGACATCGCCGACTACGTGGCCGCCAATCTGGTCGATCCGCTGGCGCGCGTCGACGGCGTCGGCAGCACCCAGCTGTTCGGCACCAAGTACGCGATGCGCATCTGGCTGGATCCGGACAAGCTCAACACCTACAAGCTGACCCCGACCGACGTCATCACCGCCCTGCGGGCGCAGAACGCGCAGGTCGCGGTCGGCCAGCTCGGCGGCACGCCGTCGGTGAAGGGCCAGCAGCTCAACGCCACCATCACCGCGCAGGACCGCCTGCAGACCGCCGAACAGTTCCAGAACATCGTGGTGCGTTCCAATAGCAGCGGCGCGGTGCTGAAGCTGCGCGACGTCGCGCGCGTCGAACTGGGCCAGGAGGACTACAGCACCATCGCCCGCTTCAACGGCAAGCCGGCCACCGGCATCGCGATCTCTCTGGCGACCGGTGCCAACGCGCTGGCCACCGCGCAGGCGGTGCAGGCCGAACTGGAGCAGCTCAAGCCCTCGTTCCCCAAGGGCTTGAAGGCGGTGACGCCGTTCGACACCACGCCGTTCGTGCGCGTGGCGATCGAGGAAGTGATCAAGACCCTGCTCGAAGCGATCGTGCTGGTGTTCCTGGTGATGTACCTGTTCCTGCAGAACTTCCGCGCCACCCTGATCCCGACGATCGCGGTGCCGGTGGTGCTGCTGGGCACCTTCGGCCTGCTGGCGCTGTTCGGCTACTCGGTCAATATGCTGACCATGTTCGCGGTGGTGCTGGCGATCGGTTTGCTGGTGGACGACGCCATCGTCGTGGTCGAGAACGTCGAGCGCGTGATGAGCGAGGAAGGGCTGTCGCCGGTCGAAGCCACGCGCAAATCGATGGACCAGATCACCGGCGCCCTGATCGGCATCGGCCTGGTGCTGTCGGCGGTGTTCGTGCCCATGGCGTTCCTGGGCGGCGCCACCGGCGTCATCTATCGTCAGTTCTCGGTGACCATCGTTTCGGCGATGGCGCTATCGGTGCTGGTCGCGATCGTGCTGACCCCGGCGCTGTGCGCGACCATGCTCAAGCCCATCGCGAAGGGTCAGCACGCGTCCGACAAGGGCTTCTTCGGCTGGTTCAACAAGAAGTTCGACGCCGGCAACAGCAAGTACCAGGGCGTGGTGCGCGGCATCGTCACCCGTTCGGGCCGCTTCATGATGGTATTCGTCGCGATGGCGGTGCTGATGGGCGTGATGTTCTTCCGCCTGCCGTCCTCGTTCCTGCCGCAGGAGGATCAGGGCTTCCTGTTCACCATCGTGCAGGCGCCGGTCGGCGCGACTCAGGAGCGCACCGGCGAGGTGCTCAAGAAGGTCGAGGAGCAGTTCCTGTCCGACAAGGCCGTGGATTCGCTGTTCACCGTGCAAGGCTTCAGCTTCGCCGGTAACGGCCAGAACGCCGGCATGGCGTTCTCGCAGCTCAAGCCGTGGGAAGAGCGTGCGGCCACCTGGGGCGACCGCTGGCGCTGGCTGACCAGCTTCGGCAAGACCCCGATGCCGGACAACAGCGTCAACGGCGTGGTCGGGCGTGCGATGGGCAGCTTCATGCAGATCAAGGACGCGTTCGTGTTCGCGCTGGCGCCGCCGGCGGTGTTCGAACTGGGCAACTCCAACGGCTTCGTGTTTTACCTGAAGGACAACGCCGGTTTGGGCCACGACGCCCTGGTCGCCGCGCGCAACCAGTTCCTCGGCATGGCCGCACAAAACGAGGCGATGCAGAACGTGCGACCGAACGGCATGGAAGACACGCCGCAGTTCCGCGTCGACGTCGACAACCAGAAGGCTTCGGCGCTGGGTCTGAACATCGCCGACATCAACTCCACCCTGCAGGCGGCCTGGGGCGGTCAGTACATCGACGATTTCGTCGACCGCGGCCGGGTCAAGCGCGTCTACATCCAGGCCGACGCGCCGTTCCGCATGGTACCCAGCGACTTCAACCGCTGGTACGTGCGCAACGACAAGGGTGAGATGGTGCCGTTCTCGGCGTTCGCGACCACGCGCTGGGAATACGGGTCGCCGCGACTGGAGCGTTACAACGGCGTATCGGCGCTGGAAATCAACGGCGAAGCCAAACCGGGCGTGAGCTCGGGCCAGGCCATGGCCGAGGTCGAGAAGCTGGTGGCTCAGCTGCCGGCGGGCATCGGCCTGGAATGGACGGGGCTGTCGTTCCAGGAACGCCAGGCCGGCGCGCAGACGCCGCTGCTGTACACGCTGTCGTTGCTGATCGTGTTCCTGTGTCTGGCGGCGATGTACGAGAGTTGGGCGATCCCGACCTCGGTGCTGCTGATCGCGCCGATGGGCATCCTGGGTACGGTGCTGGCCACGTGGCTGCGCGGCATGGAGCGCGACGTCTACTTCCAGGTGGCGATGCTCACTACCGTGGGCTTGTCGAGCAAGAACGCGATCCTGATCGTCGAGTTCGCCAAGGAGAATCTGAAGAACGGCATGGATCTGATCGGCGCCACCCTGGCCGCGGTGCGCGACCGTCTGCGCCCGATCATCATGACCTCGCTGGCCTTCGGCCTCGGCGTGTTGCCGCTGGCCCTGGCCACCGGCGCGGGTTCCGGCGCGCAGCGCGCGATCGGTACCGGCGTGCTCGGCGGCATGGTGGTGGGCACCTTCCTGGGCATCTTCTTCGTCCCGCTGTTCTTCGTGGTGGTCGAGAAATTGTTCGTGAGGAAGAAGCACGCGCCCGCTGCGCAGGCTACGGAAGGAGTGCAGAGCCATGAATAAACTGTCGATCCATGCGCTGGCGCTGGCGATTACGCTGGCGACCGCCGGCTGCGTGAGCCTGGCGCCGAAACTGCCGGTCGCCGACGCGGCGATCCCGGGCGAGTGGCCGTTGCCGCCGACCACCCAGGCTTTCGCCGGCGCCGCGCTGGCGGGCGAGGCCACCGAGGCGGTCTCCACCGCCGCGGTGGCCGACATCGGCTGGCGCGACTTCTTCGTCGACCAGAACCTGCAGACCCTGATCGGTCGCGCGCTGGAGAACAACCGCGATCTGCGCGTGGCCGTGCTGAACGTGGAGAAGGCGCGCGCGCAGTACCGCATCCAGCGCGCCGACCGCGTCCCGGCGGTCGGCGTCAGTGCGCAGCTACAGCGCACCGGTGGCGACAATCAGGCGGTCAGCGATCAGTACACCGCCGGGGTGGGCATCACAAACTTCGAACTGGATCTGTTCGGTCGCGTGCGCAACCTGAGCCAGTCGGCGTTGCAGCGCTACTTCGCCGAGGAGGAGGCGCGCCGCGGCGCGCAGCTGAGCCTGATCGCTGAGGTCGCCAACGCTTACCTGACCCTGGCTGCCGACCGCGAGCTGCAGTCGGTGTCCGAAGCGACCTTGAAGAACCAGCAGTCGGCCTACGACCTGACCGTGAAGCGGCGCGAGCTGGGCGCGGTGTCGGGCCTGGAAGTCAGCCAGGCGCGCACCCAGGTCGAGCAGGCGCGCGCAGACGCGGCGCGCTATGCGGGGCAGGTGGCCCAGGACATCAACGCGCTGAATCTGCTGGTCGGCGAGCCGGTCGATCCGTCGTTGCTGCCGCAGCGCTTGAGCGATGAGGTGAGCGGCATCGCGGCCCTGCCGTCCGGTCTGCCGTCGGAGGTGCTGTTGCGCCGTCCCGACGTGCTGCAGGCCGAGCACACGCTGCGCGCGGCCAACGCCAACATCGGCGCCGCACGGGCGGCGTTCTTCCCGTCGATCAGCCTGACCGGCTTGTTCGGCAGCGCCAGCACCGAGCTGTCGGGGCTGTTCGATGCCAACACGCGCGCCTGGTCGGTCAACCCGGTGGTCAATATCCCGATCTTCCAGGGCGGCAAGCTGCGCGCGGGCCTGGATTCGGCGAAGGCCGATCAGCAGATCGCCCTGGCGCAGTACGAGAAGGCGATCCAAGCCGGTTTCCGCGACGTCGCCGACGCGCTGGCGCTGACCCAGACCCTGGCCCAACAGCGCGAGGCGCAGCAGGCGCTGGTGGAAGCCGCGGCGCGCGCGGACCAGCTCTCGACCGCGCGCTACAAGGCCGGTCGCGACAGCTACCTCAATCAGCTCGATGCTCAGCGCACGCTGTACGGCGCGCAGCAGGGCCTGGTAAGCACGCGCTTGAGCGAACAGGTCAATCGGGTGACGCTCTACAAAGTCCTTGGAGGTGGCTGGAACGAGCGCAGCCAATGAGCACTCCCAAGCGTACCGTCAAAGCCGAGGAGCGCGCGCTGGCGCAGCGCGAGCGGATACTGGTCGCCGCGCAGAAATGCTTCGTGATGCATGGCTTTCATGCCGCGAGCATGGCCAACATCGCCGAGACGGCCGGCATGAGCGCCGGCCTGATCTATCGCTACTTCAAGGCCAAGAACGACATCATCCTGGCCATCATCGAGCGTCAGCTCGAAGAGGCCAGGGCCGATGTGGCCAAGCTGCATGCGAGCAGCGACCTGGTCGGCGGCATCGCCGAAGTGTTTCAGCAGTGGCAGGCCAACGATCCCAGCATCACCAACGCGGCGCTGTTTCTGGAGCTTACCGCCGAGGCCACGCGCGATCCCGAGATCGCCGCGGCCACGCATGCCTCCGACAAGGTGTTCCGCGCCGATCTGGCGGCGTGGTTCGCGCGCAGCTGCGAGCAGGGCGGCCTGGGCGTGCCCGAGTGCGAGGTCGAAACCCGGGTGTTGATCCTGCAGTCTTTGATCGAGGGCCTGGCGATGCGTTCGATCGCGCAGCCGGATCTGAGCGTGGCGCAAGTGAGGGTGGCGCTGGAGCGGGTCCTGCCGGGGCTGTTGTCGACCACTGATTGAACGGCCGGCGCCGCGGCGCCGACGAATCGCTTTAAGACGGCCGCCTTCGGGCGGCTGTCTTGTCTGAGGGGCTGCGATCGCGCGCGCGATGTTCGCGCCGTCGTCAGGCTCAGCGCTTGGTCGCCAACACCCCATCCAGCGCCAGCTGCGCCTTGAAGCCCGCCTTGTCCAGGCGCTTGGCGACTTCGCGCGGCACGTCGCGGCCGCTGGTGAGCTTGTTCGGACTGCCGGTGTAGTGGAACAGACGGCCCCCGCGGCGCAGCACGCGCGCGAGGTGGTCGTAGAAAGTTTGCGAGTACAACTCGCCGGCGATGCCGAAGCGCGGCGGATCGTGGAGCAAAGCGTCCACCGAGGCGTCGCCGATCTGCGCGATCGCTTTCGACACGTCGGCATGGGTGAGCTGCAGACGGCCGCCGCTGCTGGGCGCGTCGGGATCGGGCGACCAGGGGTTGAGCGTGCGTAGCCACAGCACGCTCTCGTTCTTCTCGAAGGACTGGATGCGCGCGGCGCCGGCCTCCAGGCAGCAGGCGGCGAAGTAGCCCAGGCCGCCGCAGGTATCCAGCACCGCTTTGCCGCGCGGTTCGACCAGCGCGACCTTGCGCTGCGCGTCGTCAACAGGCGAGGTCTTCGCGGTGGGCAGCATCTTGATGCCGTCGATCTCGAAAGTAGGCGCGCCCCATTCGGTCGGCACCAGCTTGATCAGCGAGCCGGCGTAGCGCGATACCGCCGCGTAGTCCTCGCCGTCCCAGTAGTAGATGGTGCGGTCCTTGAGCGTATCCGGGTAGGGATAGGCCTGGTCGCGCCAGTGCCAGGCGTCCGCTTCCAGCCGCGTCTCCTGGTTCGATCGACCCAGATCCAGCGAGCCGGTCCACGCGCCGGCCTTGGCGTCGCGTGCGGCCAGCAAAGCATCGGCGACGGGGCGGGTGAGCAGGGGACCTGAGTAATGGGACACGGCGGGCGGCATCTCGGAGGGCGCGATGGTGAGCGCATGCATCCGGAGCGATCGGGAGCAGTGCGGCTTGGAGCTGCGGATCGTACCGCGCGCCAACGCCCTTGTGAGCCAGGACGAGTTCGTCGACGCCGCTATCCGCGTCCCAGCGGCGTGGGGGCCGTCTTCATGGGGACGCGCGGATGCGCGTGTCGATGGCGATCCAGTTGGTTTCCCAGGTCCGGCCGCCGTCGCCGGAGTAGGCCTGCTCGAAGCGCGCCGAATCGGGCGTGATGTCGGAGATCACGAAGCGCACCAGGATCGCGCGGCCATCCAGGTCCTCCGGGCCGTAGAACTCGCCGCGCCCGTTCTGGAATCCGCCGTACAGCGGACGGGTCAGCATGCCGTTGCCGGCGCTGGCGTAGTTGATGTTCCACTGCCGCGTCTGCGGGTTGTACAGGCGCAGGCTGGTGCCGTGGATGCGGCCGCTGGGGCCTTCGATGCGCAGCTCGACCAGGTTGGCGCGATCGTCCAGCACGCCGCTCACCACGCTGGTGCCCGTGTACTCCACCCAGTCCTGCGATCCCGATAAGGGGCGCGTCAGCCGGCGCACCTGGGTCTTCCAGGTGCCCAACTCCCAGTCGAAATCGTGTTGACCATCGCGCTGCGCGGTTGCGGCCTGCGGCGGTTGCGCGGACGCCGTCATCGCCAGCAGGGCCAGCAGGCAGGCGCCGTGGCGCCAGTGTCGCAGGGCGTTTTGCATCGCGGGGCTCCGTTTCGCATGATGGCGCACAGATTGCGAGCGCGAGGCGGCCATGAACAAGAACGCACCTGCAGGTAACCGTGCCCGGCCCAATCCGCTGGAAGGCTGTCCGCTCGCGGCGGCGTTCGCCGCCATCGGCGGCAAATGGAAGCTGACGATTCTGTACTGGCTGGCCCACGGCGAACTGCATTTCGCCGGCCTGACGCGCCGGGTCGCGCCGATCTCGCACAAGGTGCTGGCGCAGCAACTGCGCGAACTCGAGGCCGACGGCATCGTGGAGCGCACTCCGACCGGCACGCCACCCGCGCCAGTGATCTATCAACTCACCGCGTACGGCCAGACGCTGCTGCCGCTTATCGAGGGCGTGCGGGTTTGGGGCGAAGGGCATCTACAGCGGAGATCCGCATCGCCCATCGCCGCGGAGGGCCTGGCGTGCGGCCTTGCCATCGAGCCGCGCGGTTAGGCGCATTCGTGACCCTCAAAGCGGTGTCGCGATCGAGGCCGGGGACCGCTACGGCGACGGTTATGTCGTATCCGTAGCGGTTGAGTCCGCAAAGCAAGCCATCGCAGCTGGCTTTGCGGCTCAGACGCTTCGTCGGAATTCAGAACTGCCCCAAGCCCCACGCGTCGTACAGCGCCTGCAAGGCGAAACGCTGGCCCAAGGTGACCTGGCCCCGGGCGGTGTAATGCATGGGGTCGTTGTTGTAGGCCTCCAGGTCGCGGCCGTTGACCAGGTAGACATTCGGATCGGCGTCGGCAACGGCTTGCTGCGCGTTCCAGATGTGCTGGCGATAGGTCCAGACCGGCGTGTCGCGGATGGTGGCGACGTAGAAATCCAGATTCGGCTTGTTGAGCTGGGTCCTCAAGGTCGCGATCAGGCGTTCTAGATTGGCCTGGTAGTGCTGGGCGTACTTGATGTCGCCCGAATCGCTTTCGCCCTGCATCCAGAACACGCCCTGGATATCCAGCGCGATGCCGCCTGCGGCCATGGCTTGGGTGGCATGGTTGATGGTGTTGATTAGATAGTCGTAACGGTTGATGCCGGGATCGGTCGGGTCCCAATCCACCGCGAGCAAAGTCCCGCCCTTGCTGTACTTGATGATCGCGATCGGCTCCTTCAGGTGCGCGGCGATCTCGCGGCCGATTCCCAGTTCGGGCCCGAACATGTTATTGCGGTAGAGCGAATGTTCGTATCCGCTGCCGTAGGCGGGGCGCATCGCATCCCAACCCGGGCCGACGCCGCTGTCCGGATGGCCCTTGTAGATCAAGGCCTGGTTGTAGTCGCTGTCCCAATGGCCGAAGCCGATGGTGTAGAGGTCTTGTTGCGGATTCAGGCCGTTGGCCGGGTTGTTTCTGCGAACGCCGGTGCCTTCGGCATTGGACTGTCCGGCGACGATGTAGGTGCGCAGGGTCGGCATCGGGGCTTGCTGGGCCTGCGCGCTGGAACTACCACCGAACACGCACAGGGCGAGCATGAGACCGACACAGCGACGGATGCGCTTGCGAGAGCTGGAGTGCGACATGCGGGTTGTCCTCTTTGGGGCGCGGACGCTAGCCGGCCATTACGATCGGCTAGCGTCCGACGCCGGGGGCGAAGTGGCGAGCCGGCCTTACCAGGGGACCTGGCCCAGGCCCCAGGCGGTGTAGAGCCCTTGCAGCGCAAAGCGATTGCCCAGCGTGACCTGACCTGCCGCGGTGTAATGCGCGGGGTCGTTGTCGTAGGCCTGCAGATCGCGACCGCTGACCCAATTGACGTTGGGGTCGGCGTCGGCGACGGCCTGCTGCGCATTCCAGATCATCTGACGGTAGGTCCAATGCGGCGTATCGCGGATGGTGGCAAGGTGGAACGGCAGTTGCGGCTTGCCCAGTTGCGTCCTCAAGGTCGCGATGAACTGTTTGAGATTCGCCTCGTAGGCCTGCGCATACGGCAAGGCGATGGAGTCGCTTTCGCCCTGCATCCAGAACACGCCCTGGATATCCAGTTCGACACCGGCGGCCTGGGCGGCGGCGGTCGCGTTGGCGATGGCGACCAGCAAGTGGTCGTACTGGTTGGTGCCCGGATCGGCGGGGTTCCAGTCCACCGCCAGGGTGGTGCTGCCCTTGGATTGCTTGATCAGTACGATCTGTTCTTCGAGGTAGTGGGCCATGCTGCGCGCGATGCCCAGCTCGGGGCCGAACAGGTGATAGTTGAGCGGATTGCTTTCGTGCCCGAGGCCGTAGGTCGCGCGCATCACGTCCAGGCGTTGGCCGACACCGCTGTCCGGATGGCCTTTGTAGATTAGGGTCTGGCTGTAGGTGGTGTCGTAGTGGCCGAATCCGATGGTGTACAAATCCTGCTTCGGATTCAGGCCATAAGCCGCGGCGTTTCTGCTGATGCCGACACCCTCGGCATTGGATTGTCCGGCCACGATGTAGGCACGCAGCGTCTTGACCTGGCCCTTGCCCCAGGCCGCGTACAGGGCCTGCCGCGCGAAACGCTGGCCCAGGGTGACTTCGCCCCTGGCGGTGTAGTGGGCGATGTCGTCGTTATAGGTTTCCAGGTCTTTGCCGTGGACCAGATAGGCGTTCGGATCGGCGTCGGCCACGGCCTGTTGCGCATCCCAGATGAGCTGCCGATGCGTCCATAGCGGCAGATCCTTCAGGGTGGCGATGTGGAACGCCAGGTTCGGCTTGTTGAGCCGGGTCCTGAGCGCGGCGATCAGGCGTTCGAGATTGGCTTTGTAGTTCTGCGAATCGGCCAGGCTCCACGAGTCGCTTTCGCCCTGCGTCCAGAACACGCCCTGGATGTCCAGGGTAATGCCGGCGGGCGCGATCGCCTGCTTGGCGTTTTCGATGGTCGCGATCAGCTTGTCGTAGCAGTTGATCGCCGGGTCGTCGGGGTTCCAGAACTGCGCCAGCGAGGTGCCGCCCTGGCCGTATTTGATGATCGCGATCTGCTCGTTCAAATGCGTGGCGACTTCGTGCCCGATCGCGAGTTCGGGGCCGAACTGGTTGTTCAGATGCCTTGCTTGGTCGTAGCCGCCGCCGTAGGCCGGGCGCATGTTGTCCCAACCGGGGCCGACGCCCGTGTCGGTATGGCCCTTATAGATCAAGGCCTGCGGGAAGTCGGCGTACCAATGGCTGTAGCCGATGGTGTTGAGATCCTGTTCGGGATTCCGGCCGCCGGGGTTCTTGCGGGTGCCGCCGCCTTCGGAGTTGGATTGCCCGGCGACGATGTAGGCGCGGATGGTTCGGGTTTGCGCTTGCGCGGCCAGACTGGCGCACAGCACGAATAGCACCAGCAGCAGGCTGCAGGCGCGGCGGATGCTGCTTGGCGTGTTGGGATGGAACATAGGGAGCCCCCCGAGGGTGAAGTGCGTGCGCTACGGAAACTGCCGGTGATCGGATGGGCCTCGTTGCAGAGGCCCCGGACCGCGCCGAGCCCGTTGCGAGATGGATCGCGTTTCGGGCCAAGGCGGCGCGGATGCATTTACCAGGCGACTTGGCCCAGTCCCCAGACGTCGTACAGCGCTTGCAAGGCGAAGCGCTGGCCCAACGAGACTTGGCCGCGGGCGGTGTAGTGGATGGGATCGCTGGTGTAGGTCTCCAGGTCCCGGCCGTGGACCAGATAGACGTTCGGATCTGCGTCGGCCACCGTCTGTTGCGCGTTCCAGATCTGCTGCCGATACGTCAGGTACGGCGTGTCCTTGATGGTGGCGACGTAGACGTCCAACTGCGGCTTGTTGAGGTCCCGTCGCAAGGCGGCGACGAACTTCTTGAGATTCGCTTCGTAGGCCTGCGCGCGCGCCTGGTCGATCGAATCGGCCTCGCCCTGCATCCAGAACACCCCCTGGATATCCAGGGCGATGTTGGCGGGGGCGATCGCATGTTTGCCGTTGTTAACCGCCGCCAGCAGGTGGTCGTAAAGATTCTGAGCCGGATCGTCCGGGTCCCACATCGAGATGGGCGAGCCGCCGAGGGTGTACTTGATGATCGCGATCCGCTCGCCCAGATGGGTGGAGACTTCGCGACCGATGGCCAGTTCCGGACCGAACATGTTGTTGTGGTGCAGGTATTGCTCGTAGTAGTAGCCGTAGTGGGGGCGCATGGCATCCCACCCCGGCGCGACGCCGGTGGAGGGGTGGGCTTTGTAGATCAGCGCCTGGTCGGTGGTGCTGTCCCAAGTGCCGAAGCCGATGGTGTACAGGTCCTGCTTGGGAACGACGCTGTTGATGTAGCGGTCCTGGTCGGTGTTGTTCTTCGCGGAGAGGGCGATGTTGCGGATGCCGAAGCCTTCGGCATTGGATTGCCCGGCCACGATGTAAGTGCGCAGCGTCACGACCGGGGCTTGCGCGTGAGCGCCCAGGCTGGCGCCCAGGACGGCGAGCGACAGCAGCAAACCGGAGAGGCGGTGGGCGCGGGTTGCGGCGGTGCGTAGCGGCATGTCGTGGCTCCTTCGTGCGTGTAGGCGGGCGGACGGGGCGGTGCGAGGCGGCAGGGGCCGGCTACGGCGGATGCGAAACCTGTTTTCCAATCGGAGAACATGGGCCCGTCATAAAGCTCCCGAGCGGCGTCGAGCCAATGGTCTTGGGGGTCCTGTGGAGTACTGCGCGAACGCTTGCCTGCGGCTGTGCCAGCGGGCTGGAGCGAGTCGGTCCGCGTCCGGCGGATGGGATCGACGCTAGGAATGCCCGCCCGGACTGTCAAGCCGAAATGGACCGGTGTTCTTCCTGAGTGTTTTCCCTAGGCGTATGATTTTTATAGCTATTCAGGGCAGTTGCGCGGCCGCAATTCAGACCAAAGTATCAGGATCGGACAGCCAATTTCCGCAGTCGAAAATGACGCCGCCGAGTCGAATGCGCGGCGGCCTCACCCTGCGCACGAAGACCGGTTCACAGAATGCGTGCTGACGGTCTGCGCAATCGGCGCCTAAGAAATGCTGGCGCACCACCGACTGCGCGTAGACGCCCAGGGGCGCCCGCGCAGTCCGCGATGCGTGGGGGTGGAACTGGATTACATGCCTGGAATCGGCAGGCACTCCATGACCTCGACGCCGTCGCCGGGGAAGATCGCGAAGTGCGGATGGTTCTCGAACAGCTTGGCGGCGTCGTCCTGCGACTCGGCGCGCACCACGGTGTAGGCGGCCATGGCGTTGCGGATGTCGGCAATGCCGTCGCTGGTGATGCGCTTGGTTTTGCCCAGTGGTGCGCCATGATCGACGATGGCGTCGGCGTTGCGGGTCGCCCATTCCTGCCAGGCCTGCATGCCGGCTTGCTCGCGCGCCGCGCGCGTGCCCTCGTCCAATGTTTTCCAAACGTCCATCGAGGCGGGGGATCCGGTAAAGATCGCCAGATAAGTCTTCATCGCTTACTCCTGTGAGGGTGAGGGATCCACGGTGGGCTCGGGGCCGCCGTGGCGAGGTGAAAGATCGCTGGATCGCCAGCGGGGGGGGCTGCGTTCAAGCGCACTGTGCGAATGACGGATTTTTGGAATGCACCGCTTGGAGCGTTATTCGCGGCTATTTGTCGCCTTCCTTCTTCATGCCCTTCAGCAGCGCCACGATCGCCATCGAATGGCCATGCCCCAGGTCGAAGTCCTGCTTCAGCCAGGCGATGATGTCGCCGGGTTTGACCCCCGGCAGCAAGCCCTTGGGACCCGCATAGCCCTTCTTGGCGGCCAATGCACGGAAGTCGGCCGGGCTCTTGCCGGTCTTGGTCTGGATGTTGTCGAGATAGGCCTGGAAGGACATGGGTGGGCTCCTGGATGGTGGGCGAGCGTGCGAGATCGTGGGCGATTCGGCCGCTCTTACTTGAGACGACGAACCAGGGCGGGCCAAATCGACATGGCCGGCGAACTTTTTTTCGACCGGGCGAGGCGGAGCGGACCGCCCTCCCGCAGCCGGCCCGGTTCCAGGCGTGCGACGGCTGCCGCGAAACGCATCGAGCGAGCCGCGAACGGCCCGTTGCCGACAGGCTGAGCGGCGGAATCGCGATGCTAAAATGTCGGCCTTCCCAGCCAGCCTTCGGAGCGAGCGACGCGATGACCGCCACAGCCTTCTATCCCATCGGTACCCCCGGCCAGGCCTGGGGCGCCGCGGAAGTCGCCCAGTGGCGCTCGCGACAGGTTCGCCATCGCAGCTATGCGGACGATGTGCTGAGCAAGATCGATGCGCTGCGCTCGCGTTTCGACGTGCTGGAATACGGCCGCCTGGACTACGCGCCCGATAGCTACCCGCTGTTCGCGATCAAGAGCCGCGACTGGCAGGAAGGCCTGCCCACCGTGCTGGTGACCGGCGGCGTGCACGGCTACGAGACCAGCGGCGTGCACGGCGCGCTGGAGTTCGTCGACCGCCATGCGGCGGACTACGCCGGCCGCGCCAATCTGCTGATCGCGCCCTGCATCAGCCCTTGGGCCTACGAGCGCATCCACCGCTGGAATCCGCAGGCGATCGATCCGAACCGTTCCTTCCGCGAGGACAGCCCGGCGCCGGAGTCGGCCGCGCTGATGCGTCTGGTCGCGCCGCTGAGCGACAGCGTGCTGGTGCATATCGATCTGCACGAAACCACCGACAGCGACGAGTCCGAATTCCGGCCGGCCCTGGCCGCGCGCGACGGCAAGCCGTTCGAACCCGGCGAAATCCCCGACGGCTTCTATCTGGTCGACGATGCGCAGGCGCCCCAGCCGGCGTTCCAGCAGGCGGTGATCGCGGCGGTGGCCAAGGTCACCCACATCGCGCCGGCCGACGACAAGGGCGAGATCATCGGCTCGGCCGTGGTCGCCCCGGGCGTGATCAACTACGCGCTGCGCCCGCTGGGCCTGTGCGCCGGCGTCACCGACGCGCGCTACCGCACCACCACCGAGGTCTATCCCGACAGCCCGCGCGCCACGCCCGAGCAGTGCAACACGGCGCAGGCGACCGCGGTGTGCGCGGCGATCGATTACGCGCTGGCGCATCCCTGATCGCAGGCGCCCACGATTCGGCTTGAGGACTGGATCGAAGGGCCGCTGACCAGCGGCCTTTCTTTTTGCCCTCGCGACTGATTTCAACGCGGTTTGCGGCCGAAGTGGACGCGCCTCGGCGGGCTCTGCTATCAATGCGCCAGACCGTGGGCCTGGGGGAGGCCGAATGGATCCGAAGCTGCAACAACTGGTGGCGCGCACCAATCTGGACGAACTGCTCGCACCGCCCGCGCAGGCAGTCGATCTCAATCAACCCGTGGCGCCGCCCGCATCCGCGCCCATGGAACCGGCACGCTCCACCTCCGATCCGTTCCAGGTCAGCTTCGCCACCACCGACGTCATCGGCAAGCTGCACGACGGCGGCAGGAGTTCGGGCGTGCGCTGGTTCGCGCTGGTGTTCCTGGGCGGACCGATGCTGATCTTCGGCCTGAGCCTGCTGTACCTGACCTGGTACGACCCGCAGTTGCAGATCTTCAAGATCCCCAACGACGTCCGCTCGGCCTTGAAGGCGTTGTTCGGTACGGTGGCCGGGCTGGCGTTCAGCGGTTTTTGGCCCTACGTCATTTTTCGGCGCAGGCCTGCGTCGGCGGGCAAGGCGTGAGGCGGCTCGCGCTGGTCGCCGTGCTGGGGCTGAGCGTGGGCGTCGTCTCCGCACAGGAGCGCGCGTCCGACTCGCCCGATCCGCTGATGCACGAATACACGCGCGCCGTGCAAAGCGCCATCCTCAAGCGTTGGACGCGACCGCAGTCGGCGGTCGTCGGTCAGCATTGCGTTTTGGACGTGCGCCAGCTCCCCGGCGGCATCGTCGCGAGCGTGGACGTGGCGTCGGACTGCGAGTACGACGCGGCCGGCAGGCAGTCCATCATGGCCGCCACGCTGAAGGCGCAGCCGCTGCCGTACGCGGGCTACGAAAGCGTGTTCCATCGTCGCTTGATCCTGAAATTCGTCGTTCAGGACATCGTGCCATAGCGTAGGCCAACCGCGGAGGGCCGTGCGCCGCGCGCCGGGGCGGCATCGTAGCTGACCGGCTTAGGTTGCCAATCCATGCTGCGTCGTGTCCTGGATGCACGGGGCACACATTGTCCGTCTTCCTGGGGAGGCCCCATCGGCTTAGGATGAGCGCCTGAAGCAGGGGGCTACATGGCACTCATCAAACGGCATCGCGCAGTAGGAGCGCTCGCGATTTTCCTGGCGCTGTCGTCGGGCCAGGCTTGGAGCCAGGACAAACCAGCGGTACTGATGTTCGACGATTCCATGGACACCGTCTCCGGCGCGCGCATGCGCTTGGGCTTCGAGCGTCTTCCGGCCGAGAACGAACATCCGGTCTGGACCGATGGCAGTCTGGCGGACGATGTGGCAGTGGCGCTGCTGGCCGGCGGCGGCCTGGTAGGCGGCGGAATCGCCGAGGCGCGCAAGCAGGAGCAGCGCAACGACTCGATCGCTCCGTTGCGTCAAGCGATGGAGCGCGGCGATCGGCTGCGACTGCTGATCGACACAGCACTGGAAGGCGCGGTTCGAGGGCAGGGCTACACGATCACGCAAACGGTGCGTTCCAACAGCCTCAGTCAGGGGGCCGTCTCGCGCATCCTCACCAAGCCCGAGGACGGCATGGGGATCGCGGTTCAGAGAACGCCCGCTGTACAGTTGGTCACGCTGAGCTGGGACAATCGTCAGCTGTTTTTGGCGATGGATTTGCGGTTCTATAAGCACGGCGGCGGCGTGCGCATGCCGATCCGTGAAAAGGGCCGTCGTGTCGTGCGATACGTGGGGCCGCAGTCGCCCACGGGAGTAGACCCGCTGGCGTATTGGTCAGCGCAGGACGGTACCGCGTTCCTGGCACAGGTCGAGTTGGGTTTGCAGCATCTATTGCCGTTGGTGTGGGACGAGACTCTGGATATACCGAATGTCTCGCGCAAGGACACAACGATGCTGCAGATCGGGCAGGGGGTGCAGACCTTTCCGGGGCGCTTGTGGAAGCAGGAGGGCGGCTACGCTTATCTCTACAACAAGGACGGCGGCGTCACCGTCGTGGCCACAGAGCCTGCGCAGGTCGCTGCCGGGCAATAGCTCGAATCTGGTCGGGTGGCTCTGACGCCACCCGACGTCTGGGGGCGTGCCTATCGTTTGCCGCCGCTGCCCTCGTCGGTCAGCGGCCGCACGTAGGTGAGCAGGCTGGTCAGCAGCTTGCCGGGCTCCTCCCAGGGCACCATGTGCGAGGAGTGTTCGAACCAAACCCCTTGTTTATAGGGCGCCTTGATCCGCGATAGCCAGGCATCGGTCGGTTCCGACGGCGTGGTGTAGTCGTGGCGGCCCATGAACATCAGCACCGGTATCGGGAATTCGCGCACGTCGCTCATGTTCACGGCCAGGAACTCCGGCAGCAGGCGGCCCAGCGAGAACACGTTGCCTTCGTCCACCGCGGCGCGGTCGCAGTCGTCGTAGTCCGGCGACAGCAGCGGCGCGCGGTAGTAGTACAGCGAGCTGTCGCGATAGGCGCTCAGGCCGCCGTAGTGCTGGGCCCATTTGCGTGCGGCGATGATGCGTTCGCGGGTGATGGGCTGGTCGCCGGGGTAGGGGGCGATAGCCTGCATTTCCTTGATCGCCTCCTGGTTGCCCTCGGCGGTGGCCTGGCGCAGGCCGTGGTCGAAGCTGATGCGCTCGTTCTCGCGTACGTTGATGACCTGGCCGATGCCGATGTAGGCGTAGAACAGGTCCGGTCGCTTCAACGCCGCCTGCATGCCGACGATCGTGCCCCAGCTATGGCCCATCAGCACCAGCTTGCGCTTGCCGTAGCGCTTGCGCAGGTGCTCGGCCACCTCGATGGCGTCGTCGACGTAGCGTTCGATGTGCAGGGTGTCGGCGTAACCGTTCGGGTCTTGCTGGGTGTAGGTCTTGCCGGCGCCGCGCTGGTCCCAGTTGACCACCGTGAAGTATTCCTCGAGCGGGCGCTGGAACTGCCACATGCCCGGAATCAACGGCGAGGCGGGTCCGCCGTGTACGAACAGGATCATGGGGTTGGCCTTGTCCTGGCCGCGCACGTTCACCCATTGCTCGATGCCGCCGGCCTTCACGGCGTAGGCCTCCTGCACGCCGTCAGGGTTGAGGATGCGGCCCAGGTCCTGGATGACGAGGCGGGCGTCCGCGTACTTGGAGGTGTCCTTGCATTCGGCCGCCTGAGCGACGGGGCTCAGGAGCAGCGACAAGGCGAGCAGCAGCGACAGTGTTTTCATAGGCGGGCCTCATGCGTGGAAACGGAACGCGCGGCCGCACGATGTACTGGACTGAGGCGACGGGTGCAAGACCGGCCGCTCGTATCTGTGCGGTTACCGATACAGATACGGAGAAAGCGCGCACGGTTGCATCGACCGCTCGCGGTCGTCGGCGCAGGAACAGCGTGGGTACGAGCGCGCCTTGTGCGCGCTCGCTTGCAGGGCTGCCCGGGGCTAGCGGTTCACCGACGGCCCGTTCACGCCGACATAGCCGTTCGCGCACCCCGTGGTGCACGTGGTCGCCAGCATGTTGTAGACGATCCGGCCCGCGTTGCTCTTGGAGCGGAAGTGGCCGACGCCGCTGCTGGTGTCGCCGCCGCCGGCGTTGTAGGGGCTGCCGTCCGACCAGTCCCAGTCGTAGGCATAGGCGCTGCTGCCGGTGCCGATGTCGACCTGCGCTTTGACGTTGCTGGCTGCATTGAATAAGGCGCCGGAGCTGCAGCCACCCGAGTAGCTGGTGGTGAAGCAATGGACCTGGTCGTAGAGGCCGCCGGTGATGGTGTAGAACGAAATCGTGCTGAGCAGGGTCGGCATCGCGCGCAGACTGTTGCTGCCACTGCCGGTCCAACGGTTGTAGCCGTAGTAGACGGCGCCGCTGCTGGGATAGAGGCCGAAGGTGTAGTAGTCGTAAGGGAAGACGTAGGCCTCGGCGTTGCAGGTCGGCGCGTAGGGCGACTGGTAGCCCGTGCTCAGACAGGTCTGCAGGCCGCGCAAGCCTCCGCCGATGTTCACGAAGCGGCGCACGCTGCCCTGATAACCGTAGTAGCGCAGCATGGCCAGACTCATCGACGAGCCCAACGAGTGGGCGACGATATCGACCTGGCTGCGGCCGGTGTAGGCCTTCACTTTGTCGATGAAGGTCTTGAGGATCTGGTATTTGGCCGGCTCGTGGTAGTTGTACTGCGGCGTCGCGCGCTCGTCCGCGTCCAGATAGGTCACGCCGAACAGCTCGCAGTCGTTGTAGCCGCGCGCCTTGAGCTCGTCGTAGATCGAGTTGGCCGGCGTGGTGTAGCCGGCGACGGCGGCGGGCGGCATGTCGAAACTGATCGCGCTGTCGCCGTTGCCGGCGATGAACACCACCGGCGTGCGTGTGGCGACGCAGCTGCCGCCGCCGAAACCGCCGCTGCCCACGCCCGGGCTGAATCCGCCCGCGTACTGACTGGCCGTGCCCAGGCAGGTGTAGCCGTTGTTGCTGCCGCAATCCAGGGCTTGTGCGGTGGCGGGTGCGAGCAGGGCCGCGCCGCCGAGCGCCGGCAGCAGCGCCGCCAGGGCCAAGCCGGACAGGCGGGCGCGAATGAGGGTGGATGTCAGGGCCGCGGCGGCGCACGACCGGG
Source organism: Lysobacter sp. Root604 (assembly GCF_001427505.1). Taxonomy (NCBI): domain Bacteria; kingdom Pseudomonadati; phylum Pseudomonadota; class Gammaproteobacteria; order Lysobacterales; family Lysobacteraceae; genus Lysobacter; species Lysobacter sp. Root604. Next base: position 712,554 of record NZ_LMGS01000001.1, read on the forward strand.
TAAGACCGGAGCCAACGAACTTCAGCGTGCTGCGAAACATGAGAGCCCTCCCCAGGGTGCCAGTTCGATCACAACGAAAGCCGGATCGAACGATGGTGAACCTGCGGGACAGGGCTTGGGTATTGCACCTATGGGCAATGCCGGGCGCTTGGGCGCTTGCAATGACCTTCATTCATCGCTCAGCTCGAATCGGGCCTGCAGCAGCTACTGCCGATGGTGTAGGACGAGACGCTCGAGGTGCCTCAGGTCCCTGGCAAGGAGGTGGCCCGCCTGCAGGTAGGCGGAACGACCCTGACTTTTCCCGGTCGCGTATGGAAGCAGGAGGGCGGTTATGCCTATCTCTACAACAAGGATGGCGGCATCACCGTCGTCGCCACGCAAGCGCTTCCGGCCCGATGAAGTTTGGCGTCTGAACCAGCTGCACCAAGACGGCATGGCTATGGGCATCGTCGCGGTTCACGCCCGCGGCGGCGCGACGTTCGTAACTGAAGAGGTGCGTAATCGCGCACCGCCGCTTCAGTCACGAATCGAGCGATTTCCATGCCCACTCCCGCCAAGAAGACCGACGAAGCCCAGCTCGAGGATTACCTCAAGTCGCTGGGCCTGAAGAACCAGATCAAGGTCATCAAGGCCTACGGCATCGATTCGCTGGAGTTCCTCAAGGCGGTCTGCGCCAATTCGGCCGAACGCAAGGCATTGGCGCAGCAGATCCGCGGCGACAATCCGGATGGGCCGGCGCGGATCGCGGCGGGCATCGTCGAGAAGCTGACCGCCAAACAGGTGCAGACGCGTATCGACCAGTTGGCCAGCGAGACCGAGGAATCCGGCAGCGCGAACTTCGACCAGAAGAAGCAGCAGCTGGCCGACGCGATCGAGGCGGTCGAGAAGCTGCGCAAGGAGACTGCCGACGCGGCCGCCGCCGACCGCGAGGCCGCGACCAAGCAGGCTCAGGCACAGCTCGATCGGATCCTGGCCAAGGTCAACGCCAAGGATCTGCTCAAGGGCGGCGAGACCAGCTTCGCGACCATCGCCAGCGCCACCGCGCTGATGGAACGCATCCAGGAGGGTCTGCAGAGCAAGATCGCCGACAGCCTCAACGGTTACCTCGATCAGCGCCCGCGCAGCACCGCCGAACTGCTGGAGGAGAACCAGTTGCTGCGCGGCTACTGCGCCAGCGCGGCCGGTCTGGCGCGCGCCAGCGGTTCCAACCTGCTCGACATGGCCGCGCTGCTCGGCAAGCCGGCGCCTATCCAGACCCAGGATTTCGAGTTTAGCAGCGAGGCCGCCTACAGCGAGGCCTCGCAACAGTTCGAGACCTCGGCCAGCTCCTACGCCACCGCCAACAGCGCGCGCGGCGCGATGTTCATGGGTACCGGCATCGGCGCGGCCAGCCTGATGGTGCAGTACGCGACCGCCGGCCAGCGCCAGCGGGACGAGGCTGCGATGAAGCGCTCGCAGAAGGCGACCAAGTTGCGCGTGCACTACCAATGGGCGCCGCAGGCGACCCTGACCCTGCCCAGCAACCGCTTCGCGCTGAGCGAGGACGCGCTGGACGCCCTGCGTGCGATCGAGGCCGCGCAGCCCGCACAGAAGGCCGCGGCGGCGGCCGAGTTCCTGCGCAGCTTCGGCAGCCATGTGTTCTGCACCGCGGTGCTGGGCGGCTGGTACAAGCACGTGGCCAAGGCCAGCTGCAGTTCCTCCGAACAGATGAGGACCCTGGACGAAGCCCTGTCCACAGCGACCAACTGGGCGGTTTCGGCGTCGGCGTCCTACGTGGGCCTGAGCGGCGCGGGCTCGGTGTCGAGCGCGCACGCCGGCGGCGTCAGCTCCGCGCGCGCGACCTCGACCGCGATGTCGTGCGTGGTCAAGGAGCAGCAGGTGTCGGTGGCGACCAGCGTGTTCGGCGGCCTGCCGGAGCTGCCCAGCGACCTGTGGCTGACCAGCGTCAAGGCCAACGCGCATTGGCAGGTGATCGACCGCAGCGACGAACAGCCGGTGTGGAAGATCGTGGGCCTGCTGTCGGCGAAGACGCTGGGCTTCGATCGCAAGGCCATGGCCGAGCTGTTGGAGCGGGCCTGGGTCAACGAGGTGTTCATCCCCTCGATCGCCGACGCCAAGGTGCGCGAGGCGATGCGGCCGAAGGCGCTGGCGAGCGCCGCCGCGCTGACCGAGGCGTTGCTGGCGCTGACCCGGCCGCCGGCCATGCGGCTGACGGTGATCCAGCGCCGCTGGGACCAGGCCGAGCAGCACTTCGGCCAGGAAGTCGCGTTGCCCAAAGGCTACAAGATCCTCGCCGGCGGCGTGTCCGCGGTGACCCAGGCGGCCGGCAACTTCGTCGTCGCCAGCTATCCCAAAGTCAGCGGGCAGGGCGCGGATCAGCGTTGGAGCTGGTGTGCGCGCATGAAGGACATCAAGCATGTGTCCAAGGTCCGACATGCGCTCACCATCGTGGCCTTGCACGACCCCGACGACGTCTGGGACGTGCAGATCTTCGTCAAGGAGGCGACCGCGCACCAGACCCTGCACGAGATCGCGCTGCAGCCGCCGGGCGACTTCCTGCTGACCGGCTGCGGCGGCGAGGTCGACGTGTTCTCGGTGGCTGCGCTGAAGGCCTGCGGCTTCGCCCAGTTGGACGGCAAGCCGCCCGCCGCGATCGAGCGCCGATGCCAGGTGGTGGTGCGAACGACCGATCTGGTGCTGGCCTGCCCGCACACGGCCAAGGCCTATGCGATCGGCGTACGCGCGCGCGCCGGCACCGCCCTGGACGCCGACTACCAGTACCACCGCTTCGGCGCCACCAGCAATCACGACCACACCGTCACCCACGCGTTGCATCCGGGCGGCGACGAGAGCAAGCGCAGCGTGATGATCGCCGGTGGCGCCTGCCTGACCGACGCCGACATGCACCACGGCCTGACCGGTTCGCGCCCGGTGGTCTCCGATGCCTGGCGTGGCGGCGCGGCTCAGGTTTATGGCTGGCTGGCGACCAGCAAGGATCACGAGATCAAGCAGACCAGCGCGATGACCTTGTACACGCTGGGTCTGTCGAACGTCGACATCGTGTGGGAGGCCGAACCCGCGGGCAGCTGACGGCTCGTAACGCAGCGGTGGCGGTTGCGCGCAGCGCCGGGCAACCCGGCATTCTGGCCGGCGCCGGCGCGCGCCGCATCGCCGAAAACGGGTAGGACGCGCGCGCTCGCGCGCGTCGTCGCGGCGCTATCCTGGCGCGCAAACGGGGCCAACCCGGCGCGATCAAGGACGAAGTCGTGAACGACGAACGCAGCGGTCGTGAGGAGGCGGAGGCGCGGTCCGCGGACGCCAACCTGCAGGCCTACCTCGCCGAGGCGAGACGTTTGTTCGAGCGCGAAATCCTGCCGCGCTGGGTGACGGCCGACAACGTCTGGCGCAGCGCCTGGGCGATGGACGGCATCCTCGACTATTTCCTGGTCAGCGGCGCCGACAGCGCGCCCTACGGCGACGCCGCGCTCGGCGCGCTGGACCCGACCCAGCTGGGCAACTGGTGGGACGACTTCGGTTGGATCGGTATCGCCGCGTTGCGTGCCGCCGAGCAGGGTTTCGCGCCGCAACGCCGCGACGATTTCCTCAAGATCGCGATCAACGCCTGGGCTTACATGTACGGCCCGGGCTGGTCCACGCAGGCCGGTGCCGCGATCTATCCGTTCCGGGACTTGCCGGGCTGGGCGAGCTTCGCCAGTGAGCACGCGAACAACATCGGCGCGCCCAACGTCGGCAAGCGCATCGGCCAGACACGTCCGAATCCGCAGCCGCCGTTGCCGCCGAATGCGTGGATGATGCCGCGCCGGATTCCCGGCGGCGCGTGGAACTCGCCGATCACCTTGGACGCCTACCCGGACCCGGTGCCGACGCGTCAAACCGATTGGTGGCGCAGCTACCTCAACCCGGTGCAGAACACTGTCACCAACGGTTTGTATGCGCTGTTGAGCCTGCGCCTGCATCGCGCCTCGCAGAACCCCGCGTTCGCGCAGGTGTTCCGCGCCAGCAACTTGAACACATCGGCCTGCAGGGTCGCCTGGACCGAACAGATCGGCTGGTTCAACCAATGGATGACAGGCACGCCGCAGCCCGACCAGTCCTTGTTGATGTCCTTGCCGTCGGGCGTGCTGGTGCGCGAGCGCGTGTCCACGTTCCAGCCGGTCGGGCCAAACGCGCAGCTCTATTGGGACGCGATGTACCGCAGCAGCCTGGCCTGGACCGGCGATCAGGGCCTGCTCCTGGGCGCCTTGCGCGAGGCGCAGGCGGCCTGGCCCGGCGGTGTCGCGCCGCCCAAGGTGCTGAGCCTGTATCCGGCTTTGATCGAGGGCGTGTTCAAGAACGCCTACCAGCCGCGCAGCTACGGCTCGGTGTCCGGCAGTTTTCCGATGCCGTGGTTGGACACCTCCTCACCCAGCCCGTATTACGCGCCGTCGCCCGGCAACGACGACGGCGACTACCAGACCGGGGTGGGCGTGTTCATGCGCTATCTGCTGCAGGCTTGGCGCGCCAGACCGACCCTGGTGCAGGGTTATCGCGCGCAAATTCTGGCCAACGCCGACGCCATCGTGCAGCCCGGTTTCGGCGAGCATGCCTATCCGGGCGGCGCCTGCGATGCGTTCACGCCGAGGCAGGGCAGCATCGCCGATACGATGACGGCTTACGTCAATCGGCTGTCGGTGCTGGTGCTGGCGATCGCGATGGGGCGCTGACGCAACGCCTGGATCACAGCGACGCCAGGAAGGCTTCCACCTGGGCGGTGTAGTCGCCGGGCAAGCCCAGATCTGCGTTGATCTGCGCGTGGTTCAGATCCACCGGCAGCACGGTCGCGCGAGCGCCCAATGCGACCGCGCGGCGGGCGAACCCCTCGGCTTGCGCGCAGGACAGGCGACGCTGGCTGGAGCACACCAGCAGCATCGGCGCCGGCGCGCTGCGCAGTTGCAGGGTGGGCGAAGTCCGGCGCCAATAGGCGGGGTCGCGGCCGAAGGCCTGGTCGTAGAGCGGCAGGTGCGGCCGGCGCATGAGGGCATCGACGTCGTACGCGGCGCTGTCCAGCGCCACGGTGCCGCGCCAAGGCTTGGCGCCTTGAGCCCGCACGATATCGGGCGCGGCGGCGAGCAGGGCGACCAAGTGCGCGCCAGCGGAATGGCCCATCAGCGCCACCCGCGCCGGGTCGCCGCCCCAGTTGGGGGCTTCCTTCTGCACATAGGCCAGAGCGCGCGCCACGTCTTCGGCCTGGCTCAGCGGATCGGCCCCCGGCAGCAGGCGGTAATCGATGGAGACGAATATCCTGCCGCTGGCCAGGGCGTGCTCGGCCTTGTTGCCGACCACGCCGCGCGCATCCTTGCTGCCGATCCGCCAGCCGCCGCCATGGACCATCACGACGATCGGCGCCTTGCGCGCCCGTGCCGGACGGTACACGTCCAGGCGCTGAGCGGGATCGGGACCGTAGCTCAGGTCGCGGGGGGCGGCGCGTGGCGGCGCAGCGGCGGCCATGGATGCGATCGCTGCCAGCAGCAGGGCCAGTACGGTTGGAGGGATCGAACAGGGGCGCATGGCGATGAAGTCCCGGGGCGTTGCCGATCCAACGCGTGACCGGGCGCCGGGATGACATGTGTCGCGATCGATAAGGCGAACTCTGGATGTTCGCCCCTAACCACTCTCGCCGCGGGCGCGTTCCAGCCAGGCCCAGATCTCGGACGTGCTGCTCTCCCAAACCCCACCGAGCAGATGCCGGAATGCAGAGCTTCGCCGCGCTTCGTGCTCGATGCGATCGATGAAGTGCGGGCTGGCGGAATGAATCAAGTCTTCCAGCGGGCCCGCAGTCAGCAGAGCGAGCACTTCCTTAGCTTCCGTCTTGTCGATAATCGAGAGGATTGCGGCCCGATTGTCCTCCCAATGCTCGTCCTCCATGAATCGGTCCACGGCCCACCACTGCGGATGGCCCTCGGTAGGTCGTTGGGCGTCCAACTAAAAGTCGATGTAGGCGGCCGCCCATGCTTCGATCTCGTCGCTGGACCAAAGTCTCCCACTCACTCAGCCGGCTCTTCCTCGTCGTCGGGCGCGCACCACCACACGCCGCCGTCCGCGGGCGCTTGGGGCAGGGCATCGACCGCATTCACTGCGTCGACCCGGCGGCCGCGACCGCCTCTGGTCCAATCGCGCAGGAGCTTGTCCACCACCCGCCGGCTTTGCGCGGCGATGCCCAGGCTGCGCTCGGGCTCCCAGTCGGCGTCGTCCTGAGCGGATGCGTGGCTATGCGGGGCGCCGTAACTGCAGCGCAAACAGTAGTGAACGATGGATGCGCTCCAGTCTTCGGCATCGGCGTAGCCCGGCAGCGAGACCGAGCCCAAGGCCGCGATATCGTCCGCGCTCTCGCACGATACGAAGGCCACATAGGTCTGGAGGTCGGAAGGCACCAGCCGGGCGAGGGCATTGAACACCGGTACGCGTTGGCCGAAGTAGCCGCGTTCGCCGGTGCGTGCGCCGTCGTGCAGGACGATGTCGCCGTAGCGGTAGCCGCTGTCGGGCAGGGGAACGTTGAGCAGCCGCGCACGGACGAGATCGATGCGTCGTGCGTAAAGGGTTTCGCCGTCGCCCCAGGGATTCAAGCGGATGCTGACGATTCCGTAGTCCGCCTCGATGGGGCCGGTGCCCTCAGGAATGGCGATCCCGCCCAGCGTCCATAGGCGACGCGCTTGCGCCCAATCGCCCAAGGCGGTCGCTGCGATGGCGCCGTTCCAGACGGCGCCTTCATTGGGAGCCTGTTCCAGCGCGAGTGCGTCCAGGTTGTGACGCAACGAGGTCGGCCAGTCGAGCAGGTACTTGTGGGTCAGCCCGCGCATGTAGTGGTAGTGCGCGGCATCGGGCTCGCGGCGTAACAGCTCCGCGAACAGGGTTGAGCTGTCTTTTAGCCGGCCGGCATCGAATGCGTCGTAGGCGCGTTGGTGCAGAGTCTCGATGTCGAGATCGCGGTGGTCCATGCGTATGCCGGCCTGAGGGAGACTTCAGTATCGCAGGCTTGGGCGCGACCGGTCGACGGAACGGATTCGCAACAAGGGCGGCCTCGCCGCCGCCCCTGCTGCGAACCCAACTGCGAGAGGCGATTACGGCAGCGGCGTGCCCTGATCGGCGATCGCCAGCCACTTGCCGCGGTCGTAGGTGTAGGTGACCCCGGTCAGCGCGCGCGAGCGGAAGCCGATGCGCGGGATCTCGTACACGGTTTCGTACAGGATGAAGGCGGAGCTGCAGCCGTCGACCACGCGATAGCGCTCGGTCCAGCTCCAGCGAGCTTCGCGGTTGCTGAAGTGGCCGGTGAAGGCGTTCATGATCGCGTCGATGCCGATCAGGGTGGTGCCGCTGCCGAACACCGTGATCGCGCGCTCGTCGTGCACGGCGCGGAAGGTTTCGGCGTCGTAGTCGCGGAAGGATTCCATGTCCATGCGCTGGGCGACTTCGAACTGGCGGGCGCAGATGCGGGTGATGATGTTGTCCTTCCAATCCATGCCGACATGGTGCGCATCGCCGGCAACGGCGCTGGCGGAAGAGCACAGGGTGATCAGCGTGGCGGCGACCAGAGTCGACAGCGGGGCTAGACGGAACGTGCGGGTCTTCATGGTGAGTACCTCCTTGTGGTGTGCAGGGCGGACCTTAGGCCCGATGCCTGCCGACTTGGAGTGCCAATTACCCTGCGGCGGAGAGGGCCAATTCGCCGGCCACGGTCTGCGTGCGCCGCGCGGCGGCAGGATCGATCCGAATCGAAGGCACGATCTGTACGCGGCGTCCCGAGCTCGAGCCAAGTAAGCGCCGCCGAGGTTCAGTCCCGCGGTTGTTCGGTGGCGATCAGCAGGATCGTGCTTGCGGCGGACAGGCCGAGCGCGCTGCGGGCGCGGTCGTCGACCGTGGCTTGCAGCAGTCCGGCCAGGCCGGCGGCTCCGGAAGAACTGGTGCGCGGACCGCCATGCTCATGCAGGCAGGCGGCCGCGTTGACCAAGGCTGACTCGTCGACGGCGATGGCGACCGCGCCGTGGTCTCGCAGCACGCGCAGGGCGGGCGCCGATGCCAGGCCGCAGGAAAGCATTTCGGCGCTGGTGCGCAGGTCGCCGGGGATGCGCGAAGGCGCGCCTTGCGACAGCGCATGCGCCACGCAGGCGGCCGCCTCGGGTTCCACCACGACCAGGCCCGCGGGCTGGGCGAGACGGTCGTGCAGGCCTTGCGCGACCGCGGCTGCGAGGCCGCCGACCCCGGCCTGGACGAAGGCGTGACTGATGCGGCCATCGCCGTGTTCGTGCAACTGCGCGCGCAGTTCGTCGACCAGCAGGCCGTAGCCGGCCATCACGTCGCGTACGACCGGGTCGTTCGGATCTTCGCTGGTGTCCGCGATCAACAGCCCGTCGCCCCGCAGCGCGGCGGCCTGGGCGGCATCGACTGCGTCGTCGTAGGTGCCGTGGACGCGCACGACCAAGGCGCCCAAGCGGGCGATGCGACGGGCGCGGCCGGCGTCTACGTCGGCGGGCAGATAGACCGAAGCGCCGGCACCCGCACGCGCCGCCGCGGCGGCCACGGCCAGGCCGTGGTTGCCGTCGCTGGCGCAGAGCAGGCGATAGGTGCCGGTCGCCCGCTTGCGCGTCTCCAGCTCGCGCAGCGAGGACGCGCCGGTCGCGCGCGCCAGTGCGCGCAAGCCCGCGTACATGCCGCCCAATGCCTTGAAGTTGCCCAGCGGGCGCTGGCCCTCGCATTTGACCAGCACCTGGGCGACGCCGGTGTGGCGGGCGAGCGCGGGCAGGGCGATCAACGGGGTGGGACGGTAGTCGTCCCAGAGTTCGGCGATGTCCCAGTGCGTGGCGTCGGTGTCGGAGTTCATGCCGACAGTCTGCGCGCCGCGTGCGCGGTCTGGCCGCGTTGTGGGCGCGCGGATGCGGGAAAAACGCGCGCAAGCGTCCGGCGACGCCAGAATCCGGCGCCGCGCCCGTGCCTCATTCGTCTTCGTCCAACGGTATCGGAATCGTCAGCCCGCGCTTGACCACGCCCAGGGCGACATTGGTGGTGAAGCGCTTCACGTTCGGGTTGTCGCCGACCAGTCGCGCCATCAGGGCGTCGTAGGTCTCGGTGTCGGGCGCGGTGATGATCAGCACGAAGTCGGCCTCGCCGGTGACGTAGAAGGCCTGCTGCACGTGTTCCTGTGCCGCCAACCATTGCCGCAACTGGGCCAGCAGTTCGGGGCGTTCGCGTTCGACCTGCAACGAGACCACGAAGAAGGTCGGGCGCCCGACCTTTCTGGGGTCGACCACCGCCGCGTCGCGCACGATCACCCCTTGTTCGCGCAGGCGCCGCAGCCGGCGTTGCACCGCCGATGGCGACAGGAACACCTGTTCGGCCAGGCGCTCGGCGGTCTGGCCGGCATCGTCCTGGACCAGGTTCAGGAGTTGGCGATCGAATCGGTCTAGCGACATGCGGGGCTCCGGAGCTTGCCGACAACGCGGAAAAAAAGCGCAGGACCATGCCGGTTCGCGGCGAAACCGCGGGGCTGCGCTCCTAGGATGCTAGCTCCAAAACACAGACCCAGGCCATGGATTTTTCCGCATTGCAGCGTTTCATCGCCCACCGCTGGCAGGACGACCTGTTGCCGGTGCTGAGCGACTACATCGCCATTCCCTGCCAGTCCCCGGCTTTCGAGCCCGACTGGGCCGAACGCGGACATATGCAGCGCGCGGTGACATTGATGATCGACTGGGCGCGCGAACGCCTGGCGCAAGTACCGGGCGCGCGCGTCGAGGTCGTGACGTTGGCGGGGCGCACGCCGGTGATCTACATCGAGATTCCCGGCGAAGGCACGGCGCCGGTTTTGATCTACGGGCACCTGGACAAGCAACCGCCGATGACGGGCTGGACCCACGGACGCGATGCCTGGACACCGTCCCTGGAGGGCGAGCGGCTCTACGGCCGCGGCGGCGCCGACGACGGTTACGCGATCTTCGCCGCGATCCTGGCGATCCAGGCTTTGCGCGCGCAGGGGCTGACGCATGCGCCCTGCGCGATCCTGATCGAGGCCTGCGAAGAATCCGGCAGCGGCGATCTGCCTTACTACGTCGAACACCTGGCGCCGCGGATGGGGTCGCCCGCGGTGGTGGTCGCCTTGGACGCCGGCTGCGGCAACTATGAGCAACTGTGGCTGACCACCTCCTTGCGCGGTCAGGTCGCGGGCGCCTTGAGCGTGCGCGTGCTGGAAGAGGGCGTGCATTCGGGCGATGCCTCGGGCGTGGTGGCCTCGTCGTTCCGGATCGCGCGGATGCTGCTGTCGCGCTTGGAGGATCCCGGCAGCGGCGAGATCGCCAGCCCGTTCCACGCCCCGATTCCGCCTTCGCGCCGTGCGCAGGCGCGGATCGCGGCGCGCGCCCTCGGCGACGGCTTGCATGCGCAGCTGCCGCTGCGTCCGGGCATGCGCCCCGTGCATGCCGACGCCGCCGAGGTGTTGCTCAATCGCGCCTGGCGGCCGCAGTTGGCGATCACCGGCCTGGACGGTCTGCCCGCGGTGGCCGATGCGGCGGCGGTGATGCAGCCGGCGACGACGCTGAAGCTCAGCCTGCGTCTTCCACCGACGCTGGACGCGCAGGCCGCGGCCGGGCGATTGAAGGCGCTGTTGGAATCCGAGCCGCCCTACGGCAGCGAGGTCGCGTTCCGCATCGACATGGTGTCGCAGGGTTGGCATGCGCCCGAGACCGCGCCCTGGCTGAGCGCCAGTTTGGAGCGGGCCTCGCAGGCCAGCTTCGGCGCCGGCCTGGCCTTGATCGGCGGCGGTGGCGGCATCCCGTTCCTGGCGATGCTGGGCGAGCGCTTTCCATCGGCGCAGTTCGTGGTCACCGGGGTGCTGGGTCCGCAATCGAACGCGCACGGTCCAAACGAGTTTCTGCATTTGCCGACCGCGCAACGGATCACCGCGGTGGTCGCGCAATTGCTGCACGATGCCCGCCTGGCCCACGCCGATGGTCCGGCATCGCAGCCGCGCGTCTAAGCGTTTCCTTCCTCTTCAAGGTCCTGCCATGAAACTGCTCTATCAAACCCATTCCCCGTACGCGCGCAAGGCGCTGGTGTTCGCGCACGAGGCTGGCATCGCCGACCGCATCGAGGTCGTGCACCACGAAACCAGCCCGACCTTGCGCAACGAAGCGGTCTACGCCGCCAACCCGTTGGGCAAGGTGCCGGTGCTGCTGCGCCCGGGCCTGCCGGCCCTGTTCGATTCCGACGTGATCTGCGCCTATCTGGACACGCTGCACGCGGGCCCGCGCTTGATTCCCGACCAAGGCGAAGCGCGCTGGCAGGCCCTGCGCGTTCAGGCGATCGCGCAAGGCCTGGGCGACGCCGGCATCAAGGTGCGTTGGGAGACGGTGCGGCGGCCGGAAGCGCTGCGCTATCCGGCGCTGTGCGAGGGCTATACGGAGAAGCTGGTGACCAGCTACGACTGGCTGGAAAGCGAGCTCGATACCGACGGCGCGTTGCATGTCGGCCATATCGCGCTGGCGACCGCGCTGAGTTGGCTGGAATTCCGCGCGCTGCCGGATTTTCGCGCGGGGCGTCCGCGCCTGAGCGCCTGGTTCGATGCCTTCCAGGCGCGGCCCTCGATGCGGGCGACGCCGTTGTCGGGCGAGACCCACGATTGAGTCTCGGGGGAGGGCAGGGCGGTCGCCTGGCGCCGCCCTGGGGCGGGCCTACTGCTCCAGCAGCAGGTACTCGCCCTTGGGCCCGTAGCGTTTGGCGTTCGCGTCCACGCGCGCGCACAGCGCCTGGCCGCAACGGCTGAGCGCACCGGACTTGGTCGCGCGCAGGATGTCGCTGGCGAATTCGGCGCGTTTGACTTCGCGACCGCTCTGCCAGATCAGATATCCCGCGCCGCTGGCGGCGAGCAGGGCGCCCAGACCCAGGCCGATCAGGCCGGTCCAGATCAGCGACTTCTGTTCGCGCTTGAGCTCGCGTCGTTGGTCGTCCAACTGCTGCAGGGTCTTCTCGGCATTGCGCGAGACCTCGCGCAGCGCCGCGGCGGTGTTCTGCAACTGCTGGCCGTACTGCGCCGAGGCCGCGCCCACGCCCTGCTCGATGGCGTCGCGGGTCTGCTCGCCGACGCTGGCGACCAGATCGCGGGTCAGCAACTGGGCGTTGGTCTCCCAGACATCGGCGGTGCGCTTGAGTTCGGTCGCGCTTTGGGTGAAGCGTTCGGTGGCCTTGTCGCAGACCACCTCGAACATCTTGGCGACGCCCATCAGCTGGACGGCGAACAACTCCAGATCCTGTTTCTCCATCGTGCGCTTTCTCGTCCTGCTGTCAGAGCCGCGGCGTCATGCGGCGTTCGGGGCCTTCGTGGCCGTTCGGCGGCAACGTGGGCGGCGTGGGCGTCGTGGGGTCGGCCGGCCGGTCCTGCTGGCGCTCGGGCGGTGCGGCCGCGGCCTGGGCTTGTTCGCCGCCGCGGCGTTGCAGGTGCTGGCCCTGCTCGGAGGCGAGGAAGCTGCCGCCGACGGCGCGTGCGCCGTCGACGTCGCCGTTCACCGCGGCCTGGCCCAGGCGCTGGAACAGCGCGCGGGTGTCCGCGGCGGCGATCGGCGCGGGCTCGGCATTGAGGCGCGGCTCGGGCGAGGGCCGCTCCGGCGGCACCGGCCCGATCGCGACCGGGCGCTGCGGGAAGCGCCCGTTCATGATCTCGTCGCGCGCCTCGTTGTTGTGCTGATCGGCCACGCGCTTGTCCCGTGTCAGCTGGGTCATGCGGTCGCGCTGGCCGTCCTTGTCGAAGTCGGAGGTGCGGTAGAACCACTGGTGCTCTTCGGAGCGGTGGACGACGTTCATCTCCGGCGCGGTGGGCAGCGGGCGCTTGGCCAGGAACGGTTGGTCGCTGAGCGAGTTGAGGTAATCGACCATCAGATTGCCGCTGCGCACCGACAGGCCGTTGAGCGCATAGCTGCCGCCGATGTCGCTGTGGGCGCCGCCGACGGTGACGTTGAGGAAGCGGCCGTTCTCGCTCACGCCCGGGTCCAGCACGCTGGTGGACTTGAACAGGTTGCGGCGTTCGTCTTCGGCGGTGATCTGAAAGCCCGACAGCACCGACGGCGGTTGGCGGCGGTCGTGCTTGCGCGGTTCGCCGGTGCCGACCGGATCGAACAGGGCCACGGCCTGCGGCACTTCGTGCGCCGGCACCAAGGGCTCGCCGGTGTAATGCACGCCCTTGAGCTTGCCGAACAGGTTGCGATCCTCCACGCGCTCTTTCGGGTCGCCGATGCCGCGCTCGTCGACCAGGCGGGTGAAGCCCGCCGCCTGTTCCGCGCCGCGGCTGAAGCCCAGGCTGACCACGCGGATCTCCGCCTCCGGATCCTCGGCCAGCCACTTCTTGCTCTGGGTGGTGAGGCGCACGTACATCTCTTCGACGCGGTCGTCGTAGGTGCCGCCGGTCATGCTGTCCAGACCGCTCTTGATCGCGCCGTCCTGGGTGCCGGGGCCTTCCATGTAGTCGACGCGGATGTTGGACATGCCGCGGCTGTTGGCCGCGGCGGTCTGACGCACCACGTCGGCGATGTTGGTGTGGTTGGTCGGCGCGTCCTTGAGCATGCTGTTGCCGGTGCCGTCGAAGGCGGCGATGAACAGCCGCTCATGCGGGTTCGAGCTGTGCAGCAGCACCGGCGTGGACAAACGCGATAGCGCCTCGCTGGCCTGTTCGTAGCTGGCCAGGTCGTGCGCGTCGGCGGGGTAGGTGCTGACCCCGTCCGGGCCCTTTTTCTTCTTGTCGTCCGTCATCGCACTACTCCTTTAGTACGTATGGCTGAACACCAGGACCGGATCGTTGCGGAAGTCGCTGTGTTTGTTGCCGGGGATCTGCAGCTCGCGGGTATGGACCATGGCGCGCATGTAGACGTTGACGGTGCGGTCGTTGACCTCGACCAGGATCTCCGGGTCTTCGGCGATCACGCCGGATCCGGCGAGCTCGGCGCTGGGCACGTTATGGCGGATCACGCGGTCTTCGAACAGGCCGGGGATATCGATCGTGGCCTCGTGCGCGCTGCCGTCCTTGGACCGCCAGCTCAGCTGCGCCGGGCCGGGGAAGTTGCGGATCGCGGCCCAGGGCGCGGCGATGTGCTTGCGGTAGTCGGTGCCCAGTGAGGCCGAGGACGGCGTCTTGGTCTCATCGGAATCGCGCAGGGCGTATTCGCCGTTGTAGAGCACGCTGCAGCCGAAGGTGTCGTAGGCCGCGGCGCCGAAATCGTGCTGGGCGAAGGTCAACGGCCGGCTGGCGTCGGTCTTGTTGGGCGCGACGTAGGCAGGTTGGGTGGACATGGCGGGTTGGCATCCTGTTACGAATAGGACGGAAAGCGCGAGCACGCGGGCCAGTGCGGCCAGACGCGTACGAGGGGATGGCATCGGAATGCCGCGGCGGGCGGCGCGGGGCGAGGCGCGGTCCGGATCGGGACCGTCGTGGCGGCCGGGAGCGCTGGCGGATCCGCGAGAGCGGGGCGCCGAGCCCTGACCTGACTTTGGATCCATTCCCCTCCTCCCTTGGAGACCGTCGCCGCGGTCCATCGCCGGCATGAGCATCGCCCGATGGTAGCGCAGGCACGCTACCGACACACGCCGCCGTATCGTGAGAGGAGACGCAGGTCCGCTTGCGCGGTCGCGGCCGCGCCCGGGAGGCCGGTCCAGGGTCGAGCAGCGCTCAGCTTCGCTCGGCTATGCTGTTTGTCCCTTCCACCGCACCCGGAGGCGGCCATGGCAACCGGCTGGGCAGGCGACGGCGCCGTGCAGGACCAGATCGACGCCACCATCAAGGACGCGATCAAGCGCGCCCGCGACCAACTACCGCAGGGCCCCGGTCTGGAGCGCTGCGAGGAATGCGACACGCCCATCCCCGAAGCGCGCCGCAAGGCGATCCCGGGCGTGCGTCTGTGCGTGAGCTGCCAGGAAGCGCACGACCGCGAGCAGGGCGCGGCCAGCGGCTACAACCGACGCGGCAGCAAGGACAGTCAGCTGCGCTGAGATCGCTTGCGTGCGCCTCGCCGTGGCGAGCGGGGCGCGAACGATCGGGTTCTCCATCCAGGACTGCGGCGGCCTGCCACGGATGCCGCCAGACGCGTTCCGGCGAGGGCCGCGCGCGCCGTCGAACCCCTGCCTTCGGCACATACGCGCGCGCCGATCGGCCCCTATGATCCGGCCACCATCCGAACGCGGGGAGTTCCGGCATGTCCTCCAGTCTCAATCACGCCTCGCGCTCGCCTGCTTGGGCGCAGGTGCTGCTGGGCGGCCTGCTGGTGGCGCTAGGCGACATGAGCTTCGCGGCCACGCTGTGGTTCGGCTGGGACGCGGCCGGCATGGTGCGTCTGTTCCAGACCATCGCGGTGGGCGTGCTGGGGCCGGCCAGTTTCGACGGCGGCCTGCAATCGGCCGGGTTGGGCGTGTTGTTGCATGTGTTCATGGCGACCCTGTTCGTGCTGATCTACACCCTGGTCGCGTGCCGCTACACCGGACTGCTGTCGCGCATCTGGGCCTACGGCCTTCCCTACGGCGTGGTCCTGTACCTGGTGATGAATTTCGTGGTGCTGCCGCTGTCGCGCGTCAACGCCACGCCATCGCTGAAGCATCCGGACTGGATCGCCTGGAGCGTGCTCGCGCACATGCTGTTCGGGGTGATCTGCGTGGTGTTCGCCAAGCGCGCGCTGCGGCGTTGATGCGCCGAACCGGTTAGGCGCAATGGCGGCGCCTTGCGCTTGTAACGGTCATGGCGTTCCGACACCATCCGCATGAAGTTTCGATCGTCGCGATAGCCGGCGCTTTCGTTGCCGGCGACGTGTGCCGATAGCGAGCCGAGCCGGCCGCGTTCACAGGGGAAAGCATGAAATTGGCAAACAAGACGCGCGCGGCCCTGCTGGCCGGCGTGCTGCTGGCGTGTTCGTCGGGTGCCGGTCTGGCCCAGAGCTTGCCCGTCTCGCCCGCGGCCCAGTACCAGCCCCGCAGCGAACGCGGCGCGCTGGTGGCCGGCATCGTGCGCCGTTGGGCCGGCCATGTGCAACGCATCTACGGCACGCCGCCGCAGCGCTGGGCGCAGACGATGGGCCCGACCTTCGCGCGCGCGCCGTTGGTCAATCTCAAGCGCGCGGCGTCGATGCCGGACTACGAGGCGATGATGGCGGCGGTTAGCGAGCCGTTTCCGCACATCGCCGAGACGGCGGCGAAGGCGCCGCCGGTTTCGGTGAAGGCCTTCTATCCGCAGACCGACCGGCTGCTCTACACCATGCTGTCGCCGTGTCGCCTGGCCGATACCCGTACGGTTGCGCGTCGTCTGTACGCGGGCGAGGCGCGCGTGTTCAACACCGATACCATGCTGACGCAGCAGGGCGGCGCCAACGGCGGCTGTGGCCTGCCTAGCGATGCCTCGGCGGTGACGCTCAACATCACCGTGGTCGACCCGGGCACCGCCGGCTACCTCACCGTGTATCCGACCGGCGGCGTTCGTCCGCTCGCTTCCAGCTTGAACTACCGCAATGGCGACATCGTCGGCAATGAAATCATCGCCCGCATCGGCGGCGACAACCTGCCCAGCTTCACGCTGTACAGCTATGCGGCGGCGGACGTGGTGATCGATGTGGCCGGCTACTTCAGCCCGACCAAGAACGAACCGTTGAACTGCACCACGGTTTACTCCTTGAACGTCACTATCCCGCCTGGCGGCACCGATGCGGCGATCACGCCGGCGTGTCCGGCCGGTTCCACCCTCAGCGGCGGCGGCTGCAGCTCGGTCGATCTGTACCCCTCGGTCAACGGCGTGTACTTCCATAGCTTCGGACCGCGCGCGGACGGGCGTTACGCTTGCTACGCGCGCAACCGCGCCACCACTAGCGACAAGATCACGGCCTCGGGCATGTGCTGTCGCGTGCCCAGTCGCTGAGCCTGGGATCGCGATCGTGAAGACTCCGATGAAGAAGGCGGCCCTGGCGCTGGCGTTGTTGCTGCCTGCGGGCTTGATGTTCGCGATCGCGGCGCCGCGCGCGCTAGGCGCGTTGCGCGGGGAGACCCGTGCGGTCGCGCAGGCCGGGAGCGCGGCGGCTGCGGCCTCGGTGAGCGAGGCGCCGACGCGACAGGCCGGCGAGCGCCTGCTGCAGCTATGGGCGCCGCATGTACAGCAGGTGTACGGCACGACGCCGCAGGCCTGGGCGCGGGCGATGCGTCCCACCCTCGCGCGTCTAAGCGAACGCGATTTGCGGCGCGCCGCAGCCATGCCCAGTTTCGACGCGATGATGGCTGCCTTGACCCCGCAGCCGGCGCTCGACATACCCGCGCCCTCGGCCTGGGACGCGCGCAAGGCCGGTGCGGCCGCGTTGCTGGAGACGACGTCGGCGCAACTGGTCTACAACATGCTCTCTCCTTGTCGCCTGTCGGACACCCGTCTGAACGGCGCGCGCCTGGTGGCGACTGGGCAACTGCACCTGAAAACCGCCGGCGCCGACCTGAGCGCGCAAGGCGGGCACCCGGCCGGCTGCGCGATTCCCGTCGATGCGCGCGCCGTGGTGGTCAATGTGGTCGCGGTGAATCCGGCTCAGGCCGGTTACCTCACCGTGTTCCCTTACGGCACGCAGTTGCCGGTCGCGTCCAGCCTCAACTATCGCGCTACCGACATCGCCGGCAACGAGATCATCGCCAAGCAAGGCGCCGACCCGGCCCAGCCCTCGTTGTCGGTGTTCTCTTCGGCGGCCACCGACCTGGTTGTGGACGTCGTCGGTTACTTCGGCGATGCGCCCAAGGTCGGCATGGCTTGCGAGCAGGTGGTGCAGGTCTACGACATGGAACCTAGTCGTTACGGCAGCAAGGGCGCGCAATGCCCTTACCTGACGCCCGACAGCGGCTCGCGCGGCACCGCGATGGGCGGTGGCTGCCGTTGGCTGGAGAACGCGGCCGGCGATCCCGAGCCCGGACAGGTGAACGGCAGGCCGAGTAGAGACACCTACTACTGCGACGCGGACAACAGCGGCCGGCAGGTAACGCGCAGCTTCGAAGTCACCGCGACCTGCTGCTGGGTGGCGTCGCAGTAAACTTGGGGCTTACCATCGGAGGCGCCCGAACCGGAGCCGTCACCGCATGAACCCGCCCCGTCATCCCGGCGCGCGCAGCGCCGGCCGTCGCCGTATCGCGCGGCCTTCGCGCCGCGCCGAAGCGCGCGCCCAGCGACTGATGCCGGGCGAACTGGCCTGGTACGCGACCGGACGCTTTTACCTGGACAACGACAACCGACTGGCCGACTTCGGTTATTTCCTGCATCTGTCCGGCATCGACGCGCCGCTGTTCGACGGCGCGCAAAGCGACACCACCGCGCATTTCACTTTCGCCGCGCGTCCCTTCGAAGCCGGCAGCGTGGTCAACGGCGCCTTGAGCCTGGGGCTGGACCCGGTCGGCGAGTTCTCGGTGTACCTGCAACGCGAGCCGGCGGCGAGCTTCGACGACCCAGCCTCGTTCGCCCTGGGCGAATGCATCGCGACGCTGCGCAGGACCGGGCTGGTCGTGGGCACCACCGTGGAGCAGGGCATCGGCCCGGCGCAGACGCCGTTGTTGGCGTCGAACGTGTTCTCGGCCTGGCTGCTGGAAAGCCGCGCCTTCGAGTTCGGCGGGCGCCGCTACGATCTGGCCCAGATCCTGGGCGCCGGCGTGACCCAGTTCGGCACCGCCGCCGCGACTTCGGCGCCGGTGCCGGCCGGCTACAAGCTGGCGGTGCCGTTCACCGGCTCGGCCCTGGCTTTGGGACCGAAGTAGCCTCGGCCGGCGACGCCCGCTTCATGTCCTGATTGCCGCGCGGAGCGCGTTGGTGATCGATGGCGCCGGGAACGGCGCGACGCGGGCTGTCGGCCCGCCATCACAAGGAGTGAGGCCATGAAGAAGGCGTTCGGGCTGTTGTTGATAGCGCTGCTGGGCCTGCTCGGGTACTGGTTCTGGCGCGGGTCCGTATCGCGGCCCGAGCCTTCGCCAGCTTCGGTATCGACGTCGGTCATCGCGGGCGCGGACGGCGCCAGTGCGCCCTTGGCGCCAGGCTGGCCGCAGGGCGACGCGCTGCGGGTGGCGCTGAAGCCCGATCCCGGCGCAGTGTCGCTAAGCAAGGCTTTGTACCGCGACGGCGATGAGGTGTTGGAGCAGCGTTGGCCCGACGGCAGCAGCGAGCGTTGGTGGCATCCGCCGTCCGCGCCCTCGCGCTACATCGGCCGCGACGGTCGCGAGACGGTGGCCGGCGCCGGAGGGGCGCCATGAGCGCGGGGGCGAGCGCCATGCGCACCTTGCTGCTGGCGGTGCTGGCGTTGGCCTGCGTGCCTGCCTATGCACAGGTGCAATGCCCGTCGCCGCGCGCGGCCGGCGATCCGCTACGCAAGATCAACGAAGGCTTCACCCAGAACGTCACCGAACCGTTGATCCGCGCCAATGCGGGCGGCCTGGGGCCGGTGCTGTGGACCTACATCGCCGGCCAGGCGCGTGCGGAAAGCCTCGGTGGCAAAGTCGACAAGGCCGGCAACCACACGGTCAAGCCGGGCAATAATCTTTGGAACGTGCAGAAGGACGCCAAGCCGGGCTGCGCGCAGACCACCATCGTCAACTGCAAGGTCAGCAATCAGGCCAAGCCCCTGGCCGCGTCCAAGGCCGACGCGCTGAAATCGCCCGTGGCCACGCCGTGCTGGATGGAGAACGGCCAGTCGATGCAGGCGGTAACGGTGTGCTTCCCCTCCTATCCGACCCTGAAAGACGCCGCCAACGAATACTTGGCGTTCCGGCCCTCCTATACCGAAAAGCTCAAGGCCATGGCCCAGGCCGGCACGCCGGGCATAGACGAATTCCTCCAGCATCTGGGGGCGACCGGCTGGTCCTCGCGCATGCGCGCCGACCCGGACAAATACAAGAAGGAAACCCGCGACAACATTGACGAAGCCCTGCGCGGCATCGCCGAACGCCGCGACACCACCGAGCGCGAACTGGCGCAGAACCAGCAGGCGATCGCGGCCTGGTGCGGGGAGGCCAACGGCGCCGACGACCCGGCCCGGCGCGAGGCCCTGAAACAGCAACAGGACGCCCTGCTGGAACGGGTGGCGCTGTACGACCAGGTCTGTCTGCGGCCTTCGGCCAACGGCAGCGCCACGCCCGCGCCCACGCCCACGCGCAACTCCGCGATCGACGAATGCCGCAAGCCGACCGCCGCGGCCCCCGCGACGCCGCCGACCGTGCCGGCTTCGACGGGCGGCCCCGATGGGCATGGCAGCAAGCACGGCGGTGGCGCGGTCGGCGAGCCGCATTACATCGTCCCCAGCGGCGCGGTGTTCAGTACCCAGCGCGCGGGTGAGTTCTGGTTGCTGCGCAGCACGCGCGGCGTCCAGATCCAGGTGCGCCAGGAGCCCAGGCACGGCAGCGACTCGGTGGCCGCGGTCACTGCGGTGGCGATACGCGCCGGCGCGCGCCGCGTCGGCATCTATGCCGACGGCGTGCGCGTGGACGGTCGTCCCCTGCAGTGGCAGGGCGCTTTCGTCCAGCACGATCTGGGCGACGGCCATGTGCTGGGCGTGTGGGGTGCGTCGACTCGGCCGGAGGTGATCGCGCTGATGTGGGCCGACGGCAGCAGCTTGCGCGTGGTTCATCACGGCAGTTGGCTGGACCTCGACTACCGGCTGATGCGCGGCGTCGATACCGCCGGGGACGCGGGGCTGATCGGGCGCGCCGACGACGATCCCCGTCATGATTTCGTGCCGCGTTCCGGGGTCGCGCTTTCGCAGCCCGATACGGCCGGCATCGACGGCTTCGTGCAGAGTTGGCGCATCGGCGCCGACGAGTCGCTGTTCGACTACGCGCCGGGCCGCAACGCGGCCAGCTACGCCCTGCGCGACTTCCCGCGCACGCCCGCGGCGCCGACGGCCGCCGCGCTGGCGCAGGCACGCGAGGCCTGCGCCGCCGCCGGGGTGGCCGCGCTACTGCTGGACGCCTGCGCCTTCGATCTGGCGGTTACCGGCGAGCGCGGTTTCCTGAGTTCGCATCAACTGGGTTCGCGGGCGCTGGGCCGGATCGCCAAACCCGAGGCGGGGGCCGCACGCGAGACCGGGCCGAGCGTGTTCTTCGAGGCGCGATGGACGCCGGACATGGATCGGGCCGAGGCGCTGGCGAACGGCAACACCCGCAACGTGGCGCTAGCGGCCGGACAACGCACCACGTATCTGATCGACATCGTCAAGCCCGATGTCGGCGACCTGTTCGTGCTGTCGCATCAGATGACCTGCATCGGCGACCCCTACGACGGAGAGTCCCCGGGCTATCAACTGTTCGATGCCCGCGGCCGCGCCTTGTCCAAGGCCCTGGCGATCTGCTCGGACCTGTACTCGGGGCCGATACGCCCGGGCAAGTACTACCTGGTGCTGGTCGGCGCCGCGTCCGGCGCCCCGGTCGAGGTGAAGTTCGAAGCCTTCCACAACTAACGGCGGTGGCCGTCAGCGCCGCGTTTGTTCGGCGGTGCAGCGCGGGCAGACCTGGGCCGGTGCGTAATGGCGCTGCGCGATGTGCAAGGCATCGCGCGCCTGCGCGAACTCGCCCAGGTGGATCCGATACAAGGGCAGGCGCGGGCAGCCCAGCGCATGCACTTCGTAGGTGCCGTTGGGTTGCGGCGTCCGGTTGAGGTAGTAGCTGGGCATGCGGGCGGCGGCGCGGATTCGACCGCCTACTGTGCGAGGCATGCGTCTCGCCGGCTGCGACGGCGCGATCGAGGGGGGCGAGGTGTGAGTGTTGAGAAGTGAGAAGTGAGAAGTGAGCAGGCAAAGAGGCTGTACTCACTTCTCCACGCTCACTCCTGCTCCCTGGATATACCGCGGCGACGCGGCTCAGTCGCCACCGCCTCCACCGTCTCCGCCGCCGCCATCCCCGCCGCTGCTGTCGGCGTCGTTGGCGCTGCAGTCGCGATTGTCGTCGTTGCTGTTGCTGGACGAGTTCCAGTCGCTGCTGGAGCTGTTGCTCCAGCTGCTGCCGCCGTCGTAGCCCGAGCCGGTGTCCGCGGCCAGGGGCACGTTGCGCCGAGCGCTGTTGACGACCAGCACGCCCACGATCAGCACCGCCACGCCGATCAGCCAATGACTGGCCAGGGCGAGCAGGGCGCCTGCGACGATCGCCACGAATCCCACGAGCATCCGCTGCATCGGTGTCTCCCCTCCGATCCGGCACGGGCCGCGGGCGCGCCGCGGTTGCGCGCATTGTCCATGGTTTTGCGTCGCCGGCGGTACCGGCCGACGGGGTTTTTCGGCCCTGCGGCGGGGCGGCGGGCCGGTCCCGAATCGGGCCGCCAGGCGACTCGGCCGCCTCGGCACCCAGCGCTGGGTCGCGCCGTCGCGGCAGCGCGGTGCGGCGCCGCCGCAACGACTCGGCGCAAGGCCATCGCGAGGGATAGGCAGGACCCCGCCGCGGTTCTATGCTGACGCTGCGGGCGCAGCCAGTGGTCGCGACGGCGCCCGCATCCCCCAATCCCTTCCACTGTCGCGCGCCGCGGTCGCTGCGCCTCGCGACGCTATACGAGTACTCGATGGGTCGCCTTCCCGGTCTGGATCTGCTGCGCGCCATCGCCATCGTCTGGGTGATGCTGTTCCATTCCTATCTGGTCGGCGGATTGGGCGAGTTCTGGCAGGCGGGGGTCACGCATGGCTGGATGGGCGTGGACCTGTTCTTCGTGCTCAGCGGTTATCTGATCGGCGGCCAGTTGCTCAAGCCCTTGAGTCAGGGCCAACCGTTCCGCCCCGGCGACTTCTACCTGCGCCGCGCGTTCCGCGTGCTGCCCGCGTTCCTGGCGGTGCTGGCGCTGTACTTCACCGTACCGGGCTTCCGCGAGGCTCCCGGCATCCAGCCGTTGTGGCAGTTCCTCACTTTCACCTTGAACCTGCTGATCGATTACCAGCACAACAAGGCCTTCTCGCACGCCTGGTCGTTGTGCGTGGAGGAGCATTTCTACCTGGTGTTCCCCTGGCTGGCGTGGTGGATGACGCGGCGCCCTTCGACGGCCAAGTTCCTGAGTGTCTGCGCCGCGGTCCTGATCGCCGGGCTGGCGCTGCGCGGCTACGTCTGGGTGTACGAAATGGCCCCGGTGCGCGGCCTGGAGACCGCCGAACGCAGCTTCGGCCAACGCTTCGTCGAGGACATCTACTACCCGACCTGGATGCGCCTGGACGGCCTGCTCTGCGGCGTAGTGCTGGCCAGCATCCAGGTCTACCGCCCGCAGCTGTGGGCCGGCCTGCAGCGCCGCGCCAACTTGCTGCTGATCGCCGGCCTGGCCGTGGTCGCCGTGGCGATCGCTTTGTTCAACGAGCGCACCGCCTTGCTGCCGACCGTGATCGGCTACCCGCTGCTGTCGATCGGCCTGGCCTTGCTGGTCGCTGCCGGCGCCAGCACCAGCGGCTGGCTCGGCCGCTGGCGCGTGCCCGGCGCGGGCTGGATCGCGCTGACCTCGTTCAGCTTGTACCTGATCCACAAGCCGGTGTTCCGCCTGGTGGAGACCCATTTGGGTGCGCAGTTGGAGGGGAAGGGGGTGCTGGCGTTTGCGGTGTACGCGATGGCCACGCTGGTGGCGGGTGCCTTGCTGCATTACGCGGTCGAGCGGCCGTTTCTGCAGTTGCGGGCGCGCTGGTTGCGGCGCGAGGCGAGCGCTCCGGCCGCGATTGCTCCTGCCGGCTGAGCCGGGCCCTGGGCTATGCTTCGATGAGGGGTGGTAGCGGATATACGCGTGGATAGGGGGCGCCCGTTGGGGCGTGGGTAGCGATGGCGAAACTGGCGGATGGCCGCGGCAGCGATCGGGTGAAGACGCACGGCCCGCGGCGGGCATGGAAATGGGGCGCGTGCTGGCTGGCGGCCCTGCTGTTGATGTCGCTGGCGCTGGACGCTGCGGCGATGCGCAAGATCGATCCGGGCGAAGCGCCCAAGCTGGCGCCGGACGAGGGCCTGCTGGTGCTGGTGGTGGATACCAGCGTTTACGTCAGCAGCGTGCACGTGCGCGAGGCCGGGCATGGCCCGACCGAGGGTGTGCTCAACCGCATGGAAGGGGGCCGCAACCTGCAGTTGTACGCGCTGAAGGCGGGCGAATACGAGTGGGCCGAGGTCAATCTCTATGGCGGCGACTATCACGCGCGCTACTCGATCACCGATCCGGAATACCGCTTCAGGGTCGAAGCCGGAAAACTTAACTACGGCGGCGATCTGGTGCTGCGCGCGACCGGCTTTCTGCGCATCTTCATGCACGTCTCGAACCGCTCCTTGCCGGTGATCGACTGGCTGGAAGCTCAGCATCCGGCCGTTTACGCGCAGCATGGCCTGTCCTTCGTCGGGCGCTATCCGGACCCGTTCCCCGCTTTGTATCGGAGCGCGCGCGCATCCAATTCCGAAGCGCCGGCCAAGCTCAACGTCGGCCGCGAGCCGCCCAAGCCCGGGACGCTGCCGATTCCGGTCGAACAGATGTGGAAACCCGGCCGTGTGGTCGATGTCGCGCTCAATCCCGGCGGCGACCTGTTGGCCGAGGTGGTGCGCGAAGGCGAGGACCGTTACGGGCTGGAGTTGATCGACCTGGTCGCCGGTAGCGTGCAACGCCTCACCACCCGCAAGGAGGCCATCGACTCGCTGGCGTGGGACAGCGATCGCATCCTGCTGGCCGGCAATGGCAGCGGCAACTACACCGTGGCCCGGATCGGCGAGTCCAAGGATGGAAAGCGCGCCGCGCAAGTGCTGGCATTGGAAGGCAAGGGTGCCATAGTCGATCTGCTGCCCGACGAGCCCGGCGCGATCCTGTTCGAGGGCTACGACAGCCGTGGCACCCTGGTGGTGCATCGCATCGACTTGACCGTCGGCGATCGAGACATCCGCAGTTTCTCCACTGCCGCTTCGCGCGACCGGCTCAACAAAGGCATGAGCAACGACCTGGGCTGGTACGCAGACGGGCAGGGACGGCTGCGCGCGGCGATCGTCAAGCGCGATGAGCGCATGGTGCTGCTGCACGGCATCGCCGGGCAGTATCAGGAAGTGCTGGAGCTGGGCAAGGAGGGTGGGTTCCAGCCCTTGGCGCTGTCCTTCGACGGCGACCTGATCTATGGGCTCAGCGACGAGGGCCGCGATCAGCGCGACCTGGTGGTGTTCGATCCGGCGACGAAGAAGATCGAGCGCACCTTGTTCAGCAAACCGGGCGTGGACGTGGCGGCGCCGGTGCTGGATCGCCGGCGCGAGCCGGTGGCGGCGCGCTACTACCAATCGGGCCGTCTGGTCACCGAGTACTTCGACGAGAAGGATCGCGCGCTGGGCGCGACCCTGCAGGCGGCATACCCCGGCCGCACCGTCGCCGTGATCGACCGCAGCCTGGACGGCAAGCAGCTGATTCTGTGGGTAGACGGCAGCGATCGCCCGCCGCAGATCTACCACATGGACGTCGCCGCCAAGCGTGCCTCATTGATCGATGAAGTGATGCCTTGGCTGGCGGAGAAGCGCTTCGCGCCCGCGAAGGTGCTGTCGGTGAAGGGCAGCGATGGGCTCACGATCGAGGCCTTCCTGACCTTGCCCGAGGCACCTGGCAAGCGGCCGATGGTGGTTTTGCCGCACGGCGGCCCGGTCGGGGTCGGCGACCGCCTGCATTTCGATCGCCAAGTGCAGTACCTGGCGTCGCTGGGCTATGCGGTGTTGCAGGTGAACTTCCGCGGCTCCGACGGCTATGGCAAGGCCTTTCGCGAGGCCGGCCACCGCAACTACGGAAAGATGATCGAAGACGACATCGACGCGGCCGTACGCAGCGCGATCGCGTCCTACCCCATCGACGGGACCCGGATGTGCATGGTCGGCGCCAGTTACGGCGGCTATTCGGGCCTGGTGTCGGCCATGCGCTGGCCTGGGCGTTTCCGTTGCGTGGTGTCGATCTCCGGCGTCAGCGATCGCGCCTTGTTCTTTACCGCCAGCGACAGCGCGCGCTCGGCCAAGACCCGCGCCTTGATGGAGCGCATCATCGGCGATCCGAATAAAGATTTGGCTGAAATGGAAGCGACTTCGCCGCTGTACAACCTCGACAAACTGCAGTTGCCGATCATGCTGGTCCACGGCCGCGAGGACCTGCGCGTGGATTTCGAGCACACCCGTCGCCTGGTGCGCATGCTCAATCTCAAGGGGCGCCAGCCGGTGGTGCTGGCGTTCCCGAACGAGGGCCACAGCTTCGATCAGCCTTTGGCGCTGGAGATTACCTGGTCGGGCATCGCGGGCTTTTTGCGCGAGCATCTGGACGGCGCCGCGGCGCCCAAGACGGATCCCGCCGGCACCGCTCCCGCTCCCGCTGCGACGACGCAATGAGGCCGCAACCCGTGCGCATGGCGCGGCGCATGCCTGTCGCCGGGCGGGTGCGTCGATAATCGCGCGATCCGCTCTCGTGCCTGTCGCCGAGGCCGATCAATCTCAACGGGGCACTGCATGCATACGCTTTTGAAGATGATGACGACTGGTTGCTTGGCGGTCTGTGTCTGCGCCTCCGCGCTGGCTGCGGAACCGGCCGTCGTCGCCGAACCCGTGCCCGCGCACGAGAGCTTCACCATGGACACCTCGGCGCCGAAGGAAACGCGGCGCATCAACGTCTATACGCCGCCGGGTTACGACGCGGCCAGGGGGCCGCGCTATCCGGTGCTGTACATGCTCGACGGCGGCTTGCAGGAGGATTTCCCGCATGTGGCCAGCAGTGTCGATGCGGCGATCCGGGCCGGGGAGATGCGGCCGGTGCTGGTGGTCGGCATCGAGAACACCCAGCGGCGGCGCGACATGACCGGTCCGACGGCGTTCGCCGAGGATCGTAAGATCGCGCCGGTGGTGGGCGGCTCGGCGCAGTTCCGTGCCTACATCGCCGACGAGCTGATGCCGTTGATCCGCAAGCGCTATCGGGCAGGCGATGAGACCGGCATCATCGGCGAGTCGCTGGCGGGGTTGTTCGTGGTCGAGACCTTCTTCGAGCAGCCCAAGCTATTCGATGTCTATATCGCGATGAGTCCCAGCCTGTGGTGGAACCAGGATGCGTTGGTGCAGGCCGCGGAGCCGCGTTTGAAGGCGGGCGGGTTCGGGCGACGGACCTTGCTGTTGTCGTCGGCCAACGAAGACAACATCGCGCCGCAGACCGCGCGCTTGGCCGATGCGCTGCGCGCGGTCGCGCCCAAGGGACTGACCTGGCGCTACGATCCGCGGCCCGACCTGCGGCACAGCACCATCTACCGCGCCCTGTCGCCGCAGTTGCTGCGCGATGCGTTTCCGCCCGAGACTGGCGCGGGCTCGCGGCAGGCGAAGTGAGGAACGGGATGGATCATCGGCGGATACTGATCGGTTTGGGGTTGGCCGGCCTGATGTGCGGGGTGTCGGCCTTGGCCGCGCCGCCGAAGTCCGCGGCCGCATCGGCGGTGCTGCCCTTGAACGCCAAGGTCGAAGGCCTGGGCTATGCCGAGCTCAGCGCGCACTGGTGGCGCTGGACCGATCGCTTTCCGGGCGGGATGGAGCCTTATCGCGACCCCGACGGCCGCTGGTGCAAGATCGCGCAGTCTGGGCCGGTGTGGTTTCTGGCCGGCACCGACGGCAGCGAGAACGTGAAGCGGCGCTGTTCGGTGCCGGTCGACAAGCATGTGTTCCTGCCGATCATCAATCTGTACCAGCGCAGCCGCTATCCGGTTCCGGCCAGCCTCAAGCCGGCGCACTGCAAGTCGCTGCTGGACGGACTGGCCCTGAGCAACGACGCGCTGCGCAGCGCGGTGGTGCTGATCGACGGCGTGCGGGTGGCCGATCCCAAGCGCTATCGGGTCCGCACCGAACGTTGTTTCGACGCCTTCGGCGAGGACGATGGCAGCGGCGCCACGGTGATCGCCGCCAGCGACGGCTACTGGCTGTTGCTGCCGCCGATGAAGCCGGGTCGCCACACCCTGGTGGTCGGCGCGAACTACGGGCGCGACGCCGAGGACGACGACGGCTACGGCAACATGGTGCAGAACTTCGAGTATGTGCTGGACGTGGGCGGTCCGACCTACTGAGGCCTGGCGCGTCGCATCCACACGCTCTGCGCTCTGCTTGACCTATGCCGCGTGCGCTTCAGCGCCAGCGCGGCGCGCTTCAATCCCGCTTGATCGTCGCGATGCTGCGCGCGCAGGCCGCCGCACGTTCGGTCAAAAACTCGCGCTCGCGCGCATTGCGGGTCAGCAAGGCCGCGCGTTTGAATTCGGCATGCGCCTCGCCGTAGCGGCCGAGCTTGGCGAGGAAATCGCCGCGTACGCTGGGCAGCAGGTGGTAGGTCTTCATCGACGGTTCGTCGAGCAGGGTGTCGGCCAGTTCCAGGCCGGCGGCGGGGCCGAAGGCCATGGCCAGGGCGACGGCGCGGTTGAGTTCGACCACGGGCGAGGGTGCGAGCTGGGCGAGGGCGTCGTAGAGCGCGGCGATGCGCGCCCAGTCGGTTTCGTCGGCGGTGCGCGCGCGGGCATGGCAGGCGGCGATTGCGGCTTGTAGGGCGTAAGGGCCGCGTGCGCCGCCGAGTTTTTCGGCGCGCTCCAGCGCGGTCAGGCCGCGCCGGATCAGGACCTGGTCCCAGCGTGCGCGGTCCTGGTCCAGCAGCAGCACCGGCGTGCCGGCGGCGTCGACGCGGGCACGGGCGCGCGAGGCCTGGATTTCCATCAGCGCGGCCAGGCCGTGCACTTCGGGTTCGCGCGGCACCAGCTCGGCGACGATGCGGCCCAGGCGCAGCGCTTCCTCGCACAGCGCCGGGCGCATCCAGTCGTCGCCGGCGGTGGCCGAATAGCCTTCGTTGAAGATCAGGTAGATCACCGCCAGCACCGAGGCCAGGCGTTCGGCGAGTTCGTCGCCGCGCGGCACTTCGAAGGGCACGCGCGCTTCGGCCAGGGTGCGCTTGGCGCGCACGATGCGCTGGGCCACGGTCGGTTCCGGTACCAGAAACGCGCGCGCGATCTCGTCGGTGGTGAGGCCGCCGAGCAGGCGCAGGGTCAGGGCGACGCGCGCCTCGGTCGACAGCACCGGGTGGCAGGCGGTGAACACGAGCCGTAGCAGGTCGTCGCCGATGTCGTCGTCGATGGCCGCCTCGAACGCGGCCTCGGCGTCGTCCTGCCAGTCCTCCAGTTCGTAGCCCAGCTCCTCGTACTTGCGCTGCTGCAGTTTGCTGCGGCGCAGGCGGTCGATCGCGCGGTGCTTGGCGGTGGCCATCAGCCAGGCGCCCGGATTGTCCGGCACGCCGGTCTCGGGCCAGCGCTCCAGCGCCGCGACCAAGGCATCCTGGGCGAGTTCTTCGGCCAGGCCGACATCGCGCACCATGCGCGCCAGGCCGGCGATCAGGCGTGGCGATTCGATCCTCCAGACGGCATCGATGGCGCGGTGGGTGTCGGTGGTCATGCGGTCCGTCTTCGTGATGGCGGTAGGGCTTACTTTTCGGACAGAGCCTTGAGCGAGGCCAGGCCAGTCTCGAAATCGCGTCCGATCATACGGTCCATATTGAAGAAAACGCCCATGAGTTTGGTCATGTAGGCGGCCGGGCCCTGCATGGTCCAGGTCACCCGGGTGGCGTCGGCCTGCGCGACCGCGGCGAACTCGGCGATGTTGTGGCTGACGAAGGGCTTGCTGAAGTCGAGCTGGATGGTGGTGCGGTCCGCGCGGGTGTCGGTGATTTCCATGCGGCCGGCACCGGCCTTGCCTTTGCCCTCCCAGGCGTAGGTCGCGCCGCGTCCGCTGGCGGCACCGCCGATCTCGCGGCGCATGTCGGGCTCGAGCTTTTCGTAAGGCGACCAGTCGCGCCAACGGCGGAAGTCGTTGACGTGGGCGAGGATGGTTTCGGCGGGGGCGTGGATGACCAGGCTGCGTTCGATGTGCAGCGTGCTCGGCCGGGTGGCGGCATAGATCAGCACGGCGACCACGATCAGGGCGAGCAGGGACAGGGTGAGTGCGAGCATGAGGGTGGTTCCGGTTTAGTTGCGCTGGCCGATGCCGGTCTGCATCTCGCGCAGGCCGGAGGCGGCTTCCTGTACGTCGGCGGG
This sequence comes from Lysobacter sp. Root604, assembly GCF_001427505.1. NCBI lineage: Bacteria > Pseudomonadati > Pseudomonadota > Gammaproteobacteria > Lysobacterales > Lysobacteraceae > Lysobacter > Lysobacter sp. Root604. Next base: position 742,601 of record NZ_LMGS01000001.1, read on the forward strand.
GAAATCGGCCAGTTCCTGGACCTGGCGGATCTCGATGGTTTCGTTGTCCGAGCCCGGGCAACGCCGGGCCCAGGCGATCGCTTCCTCGCGCGAGGCGACGTCGATCATCCAGTAACCGCCCAACACTTCCTTGGCCTCGCTGAAGGGACCATCGGTGACCTTGGGCTTGCCGCCGGCGAAGGACACGCGCGCGCCCATCGACGGCGGATGCAGCCCGTCCAGCGCGATCAGCACGCCGGCCCGCTGCAGGGCCTGGTTGTACTCCATCATCGCCGCGACGCGGTCGGCGGGCGGGGAGGTGCCGGGCTCGGCTTGTTCGTAGCCCTGGGGAATCATCAACATCATGAAGCGCATGGTGCGGCTCCGGTGGTGGCGGAAAAGCGGGGCGTCGAGCGACGTGGCAAGGCTACGCCGCGCGCCAGGGGGAGGGGTATTCGTGGGCGAGGGCCGCGCGTACGCGGTGCGAATGCGGGAGCGCGACGGCTCCCGCGTTCGCAAGGCCGCTCAGGCGGTCTTTTCGCAGTTGATCAGCCAGCTCACGCCATAGGCATCGGTCACGCAGCCGAAGCGTTCGGCCCAGAAGGTCTGCTGCAACGGCATGGTGATCTGTCCGCCTTCCGACAAGCCCTGAATGATGCGTTCGGCATCGGCGGCGGAGTCGAGGTTGAGCGAGATCGACATGCCCTTGATGCCCTGGTACGGATACTCGGGCGTCGCGTCGGAGGCCATCAGCACCCAATCCTTGGCGGCCAGGCGCACGTGCATGACTTTGTTCTTGTCGGCGGCGGACATGCCTTCGCAGCTGCCGTCCGGCGCCTCGCCGTAGCGCAGCAGCAGTTCGATCTTGCCGCCCAGCAGTTCGGCGTAACGGTGGAAGGCTTGTTCGGCGTTGCCGTCGTAGCTCAGGTAGGGACTCAGGTACATGGTGGGCTCCGGTGTGGGTGGGGGGATCAGGGGCAGCCGGCGTCGCCTTCGGCGATGCGATGGATCTGGCTGGTGCCGTCGCCGGCGATCTCCAGGAAACGCCGGGTCTGTTCGATCGCCGCCGCGGTGGATTCGGCTTCGATCAGGGCGTAGCCGGCGATCACTTCCTTGGCCTCGGCGTAGGGGCCGTCGGTGACGGTGATGCGGCCCGCAGTCAGGCTGACGCGCGCGCTGCCCTGTGCGAGCAGACCGCCGGTGTGCAGCAGGCTGCCGTCCTTGAAGCCTTGCTCGATCAGGGCGCCCATGCGCTGTTGCTGCTCCGGGCCGAAATCGGCGGGCTTGGTCGGGTCGGGGGTGTAGATGGTCAGGAACTTCATCGCGTGCTCCGTGGCGGTGATGCGGGTTGGGTTTCGACGCTGTATGGGAGTGCGACGAACGGGGGCGGGCGGAATCGACAAGCGCGCCGAATCGATTTCGTCGCGCATCAGTGGCGGGCGGCGCTCTCGGCGCGCAGGCGCTGTTCCTGCTCGCGCAGTTCGGGGGTGAGTTCGGCGCCGAAGTCCTCGGCCTCGAAGACCTGGCGAATCTCGATCTCCGATTCGTCCTCGCAGGGATTGGGGCAACGCTTCACCCACTCGATCGCTTCTTCCTTGGATTTGACCTGGATCAGCCAGAAGCCGCCGATCATTTCCTTGGTTTCCGGGAACGGGCCGTCGATCACGCTGCGCCGCTTGCCGAAGAAACGCACGCGCGCGCCCTTGGAAGAGGGGTGCAGGCCTTCGCCGGCCAGCAGCACGCCGGCCTTGACCAGTTCCTCGTTGTACTTGCCCATCGCGGTCAGCAGTTCTTCGCTGGGCATTTCGCCGGCTTCGCTGGCGGCGTTGGATTTGACTATCACCATGAATCGCATCGTCGTGTCTCCGGGTCGAGTGAGGAGCGTCGTCCGCGTTCGGCGGTGGTTTGACGGCGCTCTTACCCAAGACGACGAACGCAGGCGCGCGGAATCGACAAGGAGTGCGAAATAAATTCCCAATCGGCGCGGTTGCCCCTGGGCGGGGCCCGGTGCTAGCGTGCCGGCTCCCGCCACGGACCCTGAGGCCGCCCCGATGAAGTCGCTCAAGTATCTGATCCCGCTCGCTTTTCTGGCCAGCACCGCGGCGGTCGCAGCGCCCGAGACCTACGAGATCGACCCCTCGCACACCTATCCCAGCTTCGAGGCCTCGCACATGGGCGTGTCGCTGTGGCGCGGCAAGTTCAATTCCTCCAGCGGCCAGGTCGTGCTGGACAAGGCCAAGGGCGCGGGCACGGTCGAGGTGACGGTGGACGTCAACAGCATCGACTTCGGCCACGACAAAATGAACGAGCACGCGCGTGGCGCGGATCTGTTCGACGTCGCCAAGTACCCGACCGCCACCTACAAGGGCAAGCTCGAGGGCTTCGTCGACGGCAATCCGACCAAGGTGGTCGGCGAGCTCACCTTGCACGGGGTGACCAAGCCGCTGGAACTGAAGATCAATTCCTTCAAGTGCATCCCGCATCCGATGCTCAAGCGCGAGCTGTGCGGCGCCGATGCGCTGGCCACTTTCCAGCGCGACGCGTTCGGCATCTCCGCCGGCAAGGACTGGGGCTTCAGCATGGACGTGACCCTGCGCATCCAGGTCGAAGCGGTGGCCAAGGCCAAGTAAGCGCGGCCCGCCTCGATGCCTACCGTGCCAGGAGCATGAGCATGAACAACGAACCGCAAGCCGAACACCGCTGGCTGCATCGTCTGGTCGGCGAATGGGAAGGCGATGGCGAGATGCCGGCGGCGCCCGGCGAAGCGGCCACCACCTGGCGCTCGCTACAGAGCGTGCGCAAGATCGGCGAGCTGTGGATCCAGTGCGAGGCGCGCATCCAGATGGCGGACGGCGGCGCGGACATCATGCAGATCACCCTGGGCTACGACACGGCCCAGGGCCATTACGTGGGCGTGTTCGCCGGCAGCATGATGTCCAACCTGTGGATCTACCAGGGCAAGGTCGAGGCCGACGGGCGCACGCTTACGCTCGATACCGAGGGTCCGGACTTCGGCAGCGGGCAGACCCGCAGGTTCCAGGACATCGTCGAGCTTATCGACGACGACCGCCACGAGCTGCGTTCGCGCATGCTCGGCGACGACGGCCAATGGCAACCGGTGATGACGGTGCGTTACCGACGCACCGGCTGAGCGCCTTTCGCGGCCGCGACTGCGGTCGCGGCCGCGGCACTTGTCAGCGCCGCGGCCGGGCGGCAGTGTCGGGGCTTTGCACAGGAGAGTCCCGGCATGTCGCGTGCGCTATCGGCCTTGAGCCTCGTTGCGGCGATCGCCGCGTCCTTGTGGTCCGGCGCCAGCCCGGCCGCGCCGGCGGCCGACGAGGCCGCGTTCCGCGCCTTGTATCGCGAACTGGTCGAGATCAACACCACCCGTTCGGTCGGCAGTTGCACGCGCGCGGCGCAGGCGATGCAGGCGCGCCTGCTCGCGGCGGGCTTGCCGGCGCAAGACGCGCGCATCCTGGCGCCGGCCGACCGACCGCAGGACGGCGCCCTGGTCGCGGTGCTGCGCGGCCGCGAGCGCACGCTCAAGCCGCTGTTGCTGCTGGCGCATATCGACGTGGTCGAGGCCCGGCGCGAGGATTGGGAACGCGATCCCTTCACCCTGGTCGAAGAGGACGGCTGGTTCTACGCGCGCGGCGCCAGCGACGACAAGGCCATGGCCGCGATCTTCACCGACAGCCTGGTGCGCTATCGCCAGGCCGGTTACGTGCCGCGCCGCGACATCAAACTGGCCCTGACCTGCGGCGAGGAAACCCCGGACGTGTTCAACAGCGTCAAGTGGCTGATGCAGACCCAGCCCGAGACGCTGGCCGCCGGTTTCGCGCTCAACGAAGGCGCCGGTGGCGAGCTGCGCGACGGCAAGCCGCTGGCCTTGCAGATCCAGGCCGGCGAGAAGGTCTATCAGGACTTCGAGCTGAGCGCCCGCGACGGCGGCGGCCACAGCTCGCGCCCGACCCGCGACAACCCGATCACGCGCATGGCTGTCGGCCTGGAGCGGTTGGGCGCGTATCGCTTCCCGATCGCCCTCAACGCGGCCACGCGCGCCTACTTCGAGGCCCAGGCCGGCCTGTCGGCCCCGGCGATCGCGGCCGACATGCGCGCGGTGCTGGCCGATGGGTCCGACGAGAAAGCCGCCGAACGCCTGTGGGCGATCAATCCCGGCTGGAACAGCTCCTTGCGCACCACCTGCGTGGTCACCCAGATCGAGGGCGGACACGCGCCCAACGCGCTGCCGCAGCAGGTGCGCGCCAACGTCAATTGCCGGATCCTGCCCGGCGTGCCGGTCGAGGAGGTGCGTCAGACCCTGGTGCGCGTGCTCGGCGACGAACGCATCGCGGTGGCCGCGCACGGCGAGCCGGGCATGGCTACCAGCGTGCCGCCGTTGTCGCCGCGCATCCTCGGCCCGGTACGCGAGGTCGCCGACACGATCTGGCCTGGGGTGGCGATCGTGCCGACCATGGCCACAGGCGCCACCGACGGCCGCTTCCTCAACGCCGCCGGCATTCCGACCTACGGTTTGTCCGGGCTGTTCCACGATGCCGAAGGCAGCCGCGCGCACGGGCTTAACGAACGCATCCGGGTGCGCTCGCTGCTGGACGGGCGGCGTTTCCTGCACGAGATCGTGCGCCGTTACGCCGACGCCGCGGATTGAACGGCACGCCGGTACGCGATGCCCGGCCAGGGCTGGGTGCCCCGGCCGGCGACCACAGGGGAGGCCCATGGAAATCCTGCTGCACACCACCGAACTCGGCGACGGCGCGACCGTCGCCAACGCCAGTGTCGACGATTTCGCCGAACTCATCGCGCAAACCTCGCACCTGGGGCTGGTGCACTACCTCGTCTACGACGAGCGCGACGTCCGCCTGGTCGTCAGCAGCGATCCGGGCATCGCAGCGAAAATCGCGCAGTCGGACGTGCCGGACAACCTGCTGAGCTTGTTGAGCGCGTTGCGGGCCGCCGGCGCCTGCGCGTCCTAGCCCAACGCACGCATCGCCGCCGCGCGCGCCGGTGCTATCGGTGCGCCTCGGGCGATAATGCCCGCCTTCCCAGCGAACGAGGTGCAGCATGATCCAGCGTTTCGAGGTCGGTCCGCGGATGTCGGAGATGGCCGTACACAACGGCACGGTGTACCTGGCCGGCCAGATCGCCGACGACGAACATGCCGATATCGGCGAGCAGACCCGCCAGGTGTTGGCGGCGATCGACGCCCTGTTGGCCCAGGCCGGCAGCGACAAGTCGCGCATCCTGCGCGCGCAGATCTATCTGGCCGACATCGGCGATTTCGCCGGCATGAACGCGGTTTGGGACCAGTGGGTGGTGGCCGGCCGCACGCCGCCGCGCGCGACCGTGCAGGCGGCGTTGGCGAATCCGAACTGGAAGATCGAGATCGTGGTGACCGCGGCGGTCTGAGGGGTTTCGCGTCGCGACCTTGCGGCTTAGCCCTCGTCGCGACGCCCGGCCTCGGCCGCGGCCAGGAACGCATCCAGCAGCGGCCGTCCGGGCATCAGGTCCGGAAAGCGCGCGTCGTGGAACTCCGGATGCCATTGCACGCCGACCACGAAGGCGGCCTCGGGCGCGCGCACACACTCGGGGATGCCGTCCTCGGACCAGGCCTCGACCTCCAGGCCTTCGCCGAGCCGACGGATGCCCTGGTGATGGATGGAATTCACCCGCGTGCCTTCCTGCGGCGGATACAGACCGGCCAGCCATCCATCGGCCTGCACGCGCAGCGGGTGGGCGTGCTCGTCGTAGCGATCGGGCAGGTAGTGCACGCTGCGGGTGGCGCCGCCGGCGACCAGGTCCTGATACAGGCTGCCGCCATAGGCCACGTTGATCAGCTGCATGCCGCGGCACACGCCCAGCACCGGTTTGCCGGCGGCGACGAAGGCGCGCAGCAGCGACAGCTCGAAGCGGTCGCGGTCCGGGTCGGTGCTTTGCAGCATCTCGCTGGGCTGTTCGCCGTAAGCGACCGGGTCGATGTCGGCGCCGCCTTGCAGGATCAGGCCGTCGAAGGAGTGCGCGTACTCGCGCACCGACAGGTCGCTGCGCTGGACGTCGCCGTGCGGGTCGACGGTGGGGATCATCGCCACCAGCGCGCCGGCCGACATCACCCAGTGCGCCATCGACTGCTCCAGGTATTGCAGGGTCTTGTTGCGGAAGCCGTACTGCGCCGGCAGGTTGCGCATCAGGCGCGGGGACAGGCCGATCATCAGTTTGCGCGGAGTGGACATGGACGGCCTCGTGGGATGAGCGATCAGTCGGCGACGACGGTGGCCGCGCGCAACCAGTCGACCACCGCGTCCAGCGAGGCCACCCGGCCCAGGCCGCGTTCGCGCTGCTCGCGGTACAGGGCCAGCTGCACATGCGCGCTGCTGCCTTCGGCGATGATCGCATCCAGCGGCGCCAGCGCGTCGGCGCAGTCCAGGGCGCGGATGTCGTCGGCGCACAGCGCGCGCAGGCGCGTGAGCGCTTGCGGCAGCGGCTCGGGTTCGGCGCCGCTTTCGTCGAAGAACTTGGCTTCGGTGCCGAAGCGCTTGGCGCGCCAGCGGTTCTCGTCGATCACGCGCCGGGTCAGGGCGCTGCGCGGCGGGTCGTCCTGCGGGGTGCGCACCAGGTAGCGCAGCAGGCAGCGGTACAGCGCGGCGATCGCCAGCGCGTCGCGCACCCGCGTGCAGCAGTCGGCGATGCGCAGCTCCAGGGTGGGGTAGCGCAGCGAGGGCCGGATGCCCCACCACAGCGAGCGCGCGTCGTTGATCGCGTTGACCCGGGTGAGCAGGGCGGCGAAGGCGTCGTACTCGGCCTCGTCGGCGAAGAAATCCGGGATGCCGGTGCGCGGCCATTCGTCGTACACCGCCTGGCGATAGCTGAGCAGGCCGGTGCGCGAACGGTTCCAAAACGGCGAGGAGGTCGACAGGGCCAGGAACAGCGGCAACCAGGGCATGGCCCGGTTCATCACCCGCACCCGGTCCACGCCCGGCGGCAGCTGCACGTGCACGTGCAAGCCGCAGACCAGGCTGCGGCGGGCGACGATCTGGAAGTCCTCCATCATGCGCCGGTAGCGCGAACGCGGGCTGCGCTCCTGTTCGCGCCATACGCCCAGGGGGTGGGTGCCGGCCGCGACCAAGCCCAGGTCGAAACGCGCGGCCACCTGCGACAGGCTGGCGCGCAGATCGGTGAGGCAGCGCTGCGCATGAGCGGCGTCGCGCAGGATCGGGCTGGAGATCTCGATCTGCGATTGCAGCATTTCGTTGGCGACCGAGTCGCCGAGTTCGCGCCGCGCCTGCTTGAGCAGTTCGGCCGGCACCCGCGTGGCCAGGCCGTGCGCGCCGGGACGCACCAGGAAATACTCCTCCTCGATGCCGTAGGTGTAGTCGTGGGCCTCGCTCACGCGCGGCGACCGCGCGGCGGGAACGGAACGATGGGGTGGCGTCGGCGCATGCGGCGCTCCTTGCGATCGCGGGAACGTTCAAGGTAACGCGGGCGATGTAAGCGCCAGTTGAAGACGACGCGCTATCATCGCGGTATGTCGAAATTACTGCTTAACCTGCGCCAGGTGCCCGACGACGAGGTCGCCGACGTGCGCGCGATGCTGGACGCGCACCGCATCGAGTACTACGAGACCCAGCCCAGCCGCTGGGGCATTTCCTATGGCGGCATCTGGATCGCCTCCGACGCCGACGAGACCGCCGCGCGCGCGCTGATGGCGCAGTACCAGGCCGGGCGTCAGGCGCGCGCGCGCGCCGAGCACGCGGCCGCGCAACGCGACGGCAGCGCCGAAACCTTTTCCGGGATCGTGCGCCGCGAACCGTTGCGGGTGCTGGCGATCGTCGCCGCGATCGTGGCCCTGCTGGCGGTACTGGCTTTGCCGGCCTGGTTGCTGCGGCCCTGAGCCTGCCGCCGTGGGCGCGCGCCGCGCGCATGCGGCCTTAGGCGTGCTCAGCCTTGCGATGCCGCTGCGGCGCCTTCCAGGTCCAGCGAGGTGAGGTAGAGGCGCAGATCGAACTCGAGCTGGTGGTAATCCGGCTCCATGTGCGTGCACAACTGATAGAACGCGCGGTTGTGCTCGCTTTCCTTCAGGTGCGCCAGTTCGTGCACCACGATCATCTTCAGGAACTCCGCCGGCGCGTCGCGGAACACGCTGGCGATGCGGATCTCGCGGCTGGCCTTGAGCCGCCCGCCTTGCACGCGCGAGATCGCGGTGTGCGTACCCAAGGCCTGGCCGATCACCTGCAGGCGATTGTCGTAGATCACCTTGTGCAGCGGCTCGGCCTTGCGCAGATAGCGGGCCTTGAGCTCGGTCGTGTACTCGTACAACGCGCGGTCGCTGCGGACCTCGTGCGCCTGGGCGTAGCGCTGGCGCAGCACCTCGCCCAATCGGCCTTGCGCGAGCAACTCGCGCACGCGCGCCAGCACGGGTTCGGGATAACCGTTGAGATAGGTCAGTCGCTGCATCGCTAGACGATACGGCAGGCGCGATGCGCAGCGGCCAGCGCATGCGGTCGCCGACGAAGCGCAGACACAGATTCTGCGCACTGCATCACCTAATGAAATGCCTTCGATGCGTGCAAAGCGCGCCGTTCTATGTAGCAACTTAAAATTGGTATTGATTATCAATTTAGGATTGTGTTTTATCTTCCGGCAACTTGAAGTTGCGCGTTTCTCCAATGCGAACTGGCGAGCGCATGCCGGCGATGGCCGGAGACGAACAAGACGGCGTAGGAGCGAAGGAATGCAATCCAATCAGCGCCGGTCGCGTACCGCGATCGTGCTCATAGCCTTGGTGACGGTGGGTCTGGCGGCGGGCTGGTGGTGGAGCCGGCGTGGACAGGATGCGACGCCCATCGCGCAATGGGCCGCTCCTGCACCCGCGCCGATCGCAGGTGTCGACCAGCCGACCGACCTCGTCGGCGGTGATCCCGCTGGCGATATCGCGCGGGCACGCCGTCCCGGCGCGGCGCGACGGGACCTGAGCACCGAGCGCAGTTACGACCTGCCGCGCGGTCGCGCGCTGGACGTGATCGCAGCCCTGCAGCCGCGTGCCGAGGCCGGCGACAACGACGCGGCGTTCTATCTGTTTCTCAAGATAGAGGGCTGCCGTTACCAGCTCTATCACAGCGGCGACAACAACCGTCCGGCACCGACCAGCGGCGACAGTGTCGAGTCGCAACTGATCGCGCGCACGTCACCGGATTGCCACGGCCTGACGCCCGAGCACTACCGGAACAACCTGCGTTGGCTGGAGCAGGCCGCCGACAGCGGATTGATCATGGCGCAGCTCAGCTACGCCGGAAATGCCGAGGCCGTGGTCGGGAATTCCTCGCAGATGCTGGCGAATCCCGAAAAGGTCATCGCCTACCGGCGCAAGGCGATGGGCTACCTGCATCGGGCGGCCGCCAACGGCAGCGTCGGTGCCCTGCACAGCCTCGGCGATGCCTACCACTACGGCGTGCTAGCCCCGCGCGACCCGGCTCGCGCCTACGCCTATGCCTACGCGGAAAGCCTGGCCTTGCCGCAGTACGGGCAGTTCCGTCTGGGCAACTACGCGAAACAACTCGATCCCTCACAACTGGCTGCGGCCACTCAACAAGGAAGGAGAATTTACGATGCGTGCTGCAAATAAACACAAGGTGTGGCTCGTCGCTGCGCTGGCGATACCGCTACTGGCTGCGGGTACTTGGCTGGTGGCAGCCGAACGCGGGCCTTTCGAATGCGACAACGGCTGTCAGATCGGCTATCCCAAACCCGATCCCGCCACCTTGGACTACATCGAACGCATGAAGCCCTTGTTCAATCGATGGTTCGGCGATGTGTTCTGGAACAAGGGCGACATCTACATCGTCTGCAATGCGACTTATTGCGCGAAGTACTACATCACCGACGACTTCGGCATCTTCGGTACCAACGACGGACGCATGGAGCGCGAAGGCGGCGACAGCGGTAGCGGCAATGCCAGCGGCGGTGGCGAAGCCGGCGGCCAGGGTGGCTACAACCCGGGTTGGGACGGCGGTGGCGGTGGCAGCACGGGCGGCGGTACCGGCACGGTGTACGTGGGCGATCCGCAGACGGTGCAGGAGTGATCCTGGGGCGGCGTCCGTATCGCACGGACGTCGCTTTGGGCCGGTTGTTCCGCACGAACGCAACGCCGCCGCGGCTGGCGGGCGATCGGCTCGCCAGCTGCGGCCCAGAGGTGCCACGGCCGAGTCGGTTAGCTCAAGGCATCACGTACTCCACCCGCAACTTCGCGCTCGCGCCGCGATCGATCCACAAATAGTTCGTCGCGTCTGCGGGCTGGCGTAGCGCAGGCGTAGCTGGGTGCGGCTGTCGCGGTTGATCGCGGCCAAGCCGGCGGCGTCGAAGGCGGTGCTGGTCTGGCTACTGCCTGAGTCGTAGATCGCCTTGTGCGGCGGCTCGGTATTGCGCAGGTAACGGGCCTTGGGCTCGGTTGCGTATTCGTACAGCGCGTGGTCGCCGCGGACCTCGTGCGCCTGGGCGTGGCGCTGGCGCAGCATCTCGCCCAATCGGCCTTGCGCGAGCAACTCGCGCACACGCGCCAGCACGGTTCGGGATAGCCGTTGAGATAGGTCGGTCGCTGCAACGATAGACGCACGGCAGGCGCGATGCGCAGCGGCCAGCGTACGTGCTAGCTCCTCCTGCAAGCACGCAAATCATGAGTATTCCATCGTCGTACGAGGTGCCTTCGGTGTGTGCAAAACACGCCGTGACTCCTATCGCAACTTCAATTTGGAATTGATTTTCATATCAGGGCTATGTTTTTCTTTTCGTCAAATGGCGGGCTCATTTGTCGAATGCGAGCTGGCGAAAGCATGCCGGCCTTCTCGCCGGCGACCTAGATGGAACGAAAAGGAGCGAAGGGATGCAGTCCAAGCGCGGGTCGCGCATCGCGATCGTGATGGCGTTGTTGCTGGCCGTGGGGCTGGGTGCGGGCTGGTGGTGGAGCCGGCGTGCGCCGGAACCGGATGCGGCCGGGCCGATGGCCAGCGCCGGACCCGCCGAGCCGCCGGCGACGGCGACGGCGACGGCGACGGCGACGGTAGCGGCGGCGCACGAGCGCGACGTCGATGGACCGGCCGCCGAGCTGCTGCGGGCGCGAGCGCCGAACACTGTGCCTCGGGTATCGACTTTCACTCGCAGCTACGACCCGCCGCCCGGACGCGCGGTGGACGTGGTGGCGGCCCTGCAGCCGAGAGCGGAGGCGGGCGACAACGAGGCCGCCTTCTATCTGTTCGTCAAAGTCGAAGGCTGTCGCTACGCGCTCTATCACGGCGCCAGCAGCGGCGCGCGACCCGCGCCCGTGCGCGGCGACGATGTCGAAACGCAGTTGATCGCGCGTACGCCCACGCAATGCCACGGCCTGACCCCCGATCAATACCGGAACAACGTGCGCTGGCTGGAGCAGGCCGCCGACAGCGGCATCGCCATGGCCCAGCTCAGCTATGCACGGAATGCGGAAGCGGTGATCGGCAACTCCTCTCAGATGCTTTCCGATCCTGAGAAGGTCATCGCTTACAGGCGCAAAGCCATGCACTACATGCAGCGGGCCGCTGCGGGCGGGAGCATCGAAGGGCTGATGAGTCTCAGCGATGCCTACCACTACGGCGTGATTACCCGCCGCGATCCGATCAGGGCCTATGCCTACTACTACGCGAAGGACCTGGCCGCACCCAGCACCTACGGCCAGAAGCGGCTGCAAGCCTATGCCGATCTATTGAATTCAACGCAACTGGCTGCGGCCACCCAACAGGGAAGAGGGATCTATGATGTGTGCTGTAAACCTTAAGAAATGGTGTCTGATCACGGGCATCGCCGTGCCGCTGGCGGTTGCGGGTGCTTGGCTGATTGCCGCAGAGCGCGGCCCCTTCGTATGCGATAACGGCTGCCAGATCGCGCATCCCTTGCCGGATGAGAAGACGGCGGAGTATGTGGAGCAGATGAAACCCTTGTTCAACCGATGGTTCGGCGACATGTTCTGGAACAAAGGCGACATCTACATCATCTGCAATCCGACGCATTGCGCGAAGTACTTCATCACCGACGACTTCGGCATCTTCGGCACCGACAACGGACGCATGGAGCGCGTAGGTGGCGACAGCGGTAGCGGCAATGCCAGCGGCGGTGGCGAAGCCGGCGGCCAGGGCGGCTACAACCCGGGTTGGGACGGCGGTGGCGGTGGCGGCACGGGCGGCGGTACCGGCACGGTATACGTGGGCGATCCGCAGACGGTGCAGGAGTGATCGTGGGCGACGCCCGTGTCATGGGGCGTCGCTTTCCGGCTTGTCGTTTCACCAGAACGCCATGCATGAGTGGCTGGCAGGCAATCGATCCGTCAGCTGCGATCCGCATGCAGTGCGACCGGCCCGATGAGTTCAGGGCATCACATACTCCACCCGCAACTTCGCGCCCACGCCGCGATCGATCCACAGATAGTTCGTCGCCGTCTGCGGGCTGGCGTAGCGCAGGCGCAGTTGGGTGCGGCCGCCGCGGTTGATCGCGGCCAAGCCGGCGGCGTCGAAGGCGGTGCTGGTCTGGCTGCCGCCGGTGAAGGGCGGTAACTGAGCGACCGCGCTGGCGCTCGCGGCGGCGGCGTAGTCGGCGGCCTCGATGGTGCAGGCGCCGTAGCAGCCGTTGCGTACGTCGATCAGCAAGGTGTTGCCGGCCGGGTTGCTCCAGGGGTCGCCGTAGGCGCTGCGGTAGACCACGCTGAGCGTGGCCGAAACCACGGTAGCGCCGTCGGGAATCGCGGCGGTATCGAAGGACAGCAGGCTGCGGTTGTACTTGCCATCGGCGCCGCGGCCGGAGGCCAGGCCATAGGTCGCTTCCAGGGTGCCGACGACGGGCGCGCCGCCGTTGGCGTCGGCTTTGACGTAGCCGTCGTTGGCGTCTTCGTTGTCGAAGCTCAGCACGCCGCCGCCGCCGCCGGTACCGCCGCTGACACTGACGCCGACCGCGGCGGAGCTGCCGACGTTGCCGGCCAGGTCGTAGGCGCGCGCCTGCAGGCTATGCGCGCCGTTGCTGCTGTTGGCGCTGTTCCACGTACCCGTATACGGCGCGCTCGCGTCGTTGGCGATCAGGTTGCCGTCGAGCAGGAACTCGACCCGGTCCACACCGACGTCGTCGCTGGCATCGGCGCTGAGGGCGACGTTGCCGCTGACGGCGGCGCCGTCGGCAGGCGCGGTCAGCACGACCTGCGGCGCGATGCCGTCCAGGTTGTCCAGGCCCCAGAAGCGCGCGATGTAATAACTAGAGCAAATGTTGACGTCGAGGATGTAGGCGCCGGCGGTGCCGCATTGGCTTTCGCCGCTGCCGGGATCGACCGGGGTGCCGTGGCCCATGCCGGCGATCGTGTAGGTTTCGACCAGGGCGCGGCCGGCGGCGTCGCGGTAGACCCGGTGCGGATAGCCGGCGACCGTGTCCTGCACCTCCGGGATCTGGTCGATGCCGTGCACGTTGGTCCATTGCTGCAGGATTTCGGTCTGATTGGCCGGGCGCACGGTGTAGTCGGCGTCGCCGTGCCAGATCGAGACGATGGGCCAGGGGCCGGCGTGGGGGCTGGCGGCGCGCACCTTGTCGCCCCATTGCGCGGGCGTGAGGTCGCTGCCGGGGTTCATGCAGCCGAAGGCCGCGCTCTGGCTGGTCGCGCAGCGGTAGGGGATGCCGGCGACGATGGCGCCGCCAGCGAACACGTCGGGGTAGGTCGCGAGCATCGTCGAGGCCATCGCGCCGCCCGCGGACAAGCCGGTGACATAGACGCGGTCGGCGGCGCTGGCGTGGTCGCTGCGCATGCGGTCGACCATTTGCTTGATCGACAGCGCTTCGCCTTGGCCGCGGGCGATGTCGCCGCTTTCGAACCAGTTGAAGCAACTGCTGGAATTGTTGCCGCTTTGCTGTTGCGGCAACAGCAGCGCGAACTGCCAGCGCTGGGCCAGCAGCTCCCAGCCGGTTTCGGCGTCGTAGCTGGCCGCGCTTTGGGCGCAGCCGTGCAGGGCGACCACCAGCGGCGCGTTGGCGGGCAGGCCCGGCGGCACGTACTTGAACATGCGCAGGTTGCCGGGGTTGCTGCCGAAGCCGGTGACTTCGGTCAGGGCCAGGGCGGGCGTGCTGATGGCGAGCGCGAACAGACCGGCCAGGGCGACCGGCAGGAAACGGCGGCGACGTGCGGGCGTTGTGGCGGGGCGAGACGGGACAGTCATGCGGTCGACTCCTTCGGACGAGGATCCTGCGGGTGACGCGGAGCGGGCGACGACGTGGTTCCCCGGATGCGCCCGATGCCGGCGGAGTAGGCCATGCCGACAGGCGGCTCACCATCGTCCGATGGGGCAAGCTGCGCTGCAGCATCGGGCGCGAAGGCGGTCGCCGGCCGCCGGTTCAGGCCGCCGCCATAAATCCGTCATCGCCTCGCCATAGTCTGGTGGCCATGAACATCCTGATGCTGTCCGACGTGTATTTCCCGCGGGTCAACGGCGTCTCGACGTCGATCCGCACCTTCGCCCAGTCGCTGGCGCGCATGGGCCACGCGGTGACCCTGGTGGTGCCGGACTACGGCCCGGGCAGCGGCCAAGAGCAGCACGACGGCCACGGCGAGTTCGAGATCATGCGGCTGCCGTCGCGGGTGATCTTCTTCGATCCGGAGGACCGTCTGATCCGCGCCTCCGCGCTGCGCGAGGTGGCGGAGACCTTGGCGGCCCGCGATTGGGACGTGATCCACATCCACACGCCGTTCCGCGCCCACAGCCTGGGCGTGCGCCTGGCGCGGCGGATCGGGCGGCCGACGGTGGAGACCTACCACACCTATTTCGAAGAATATGTGGGCCACTACCTGCCGTGGCTGCCCGCGCCGCTGCTGCGCGCGTCCGCGCGGCGCGCCTCGCGCTCGCTGTGCCATGGCGTGGATCATCTGATCGTACCGACCGCACAGATGGTGGAAGTGCTGGACCGCTACGGCATCACCACGCCGTCGACGGTGCTGCCGACCGGCATCGACCTGAGCGAATTCGCGCGCGGCGACGGCGCGCGCTTCCGCGCCGAGCACGGCATCGCGCCGCAGCGGCCGACCCTGGTGACGGTGAGCCGGCTGGCGGTCGAGAAGAACATCGCCTTCCTGTTGCGGGTGGCCAAGCGGCTGGTCGGGGAGTTTCCGGAGCTGTTGTTCCTGATCGCGGGCGAAGGCCCGGACGCCGAACGCCTTAAGCGGCTCAGCGTCGAATTGAAGTTGCAGGACCATGTGCGTTTCTTCGGCAATCTCGATCGCCGCACCACCTTGCTCGACGCCTATCGCGCCGGCGACGTGTTCGTGTTCGCCTCGCCCACCGAAACGCAGGGCCTGGTGCTGATCGAGGCGATGGCGCTGGGCGTGCCGATCGTATCGACGGCGGTGATGGGCACGGCCACGGTCCTGCGCGACGTGCGCGGCGCGGTGGTCAGCGCCGAGGACGAGGCCGCGTTCGCGGGCCATGTCGCCGACGTGCTGCGCTCGCCCGAGACGCGTGCCGCCTTGTCGGCTGCGGGGCCGCAGGATGCGCGCGCCTGGAGCACCGACGGGCTGATGGAGCAGGTGGTCGCCTTGTACGAGCAGCTCGCGCGCCCGCGCGCCGTCGCGACGCCGATGACCGCGGAAGCCAGTTCGTAAACCCATCGCCACGCAGGATGCGGTAAGCCACAGGCGCGCCGCATCGCATTTCCACGAGCGAACGCAATGAAGCCGATGCGGTTATCACCGCATCCTACGGTTTACGCACAGCGTTCTCGTAGGATGCGGTAAGCCGTAGGCGCACCGCATCGAATCTCCACGAGCGAACGCAATGAAGCCGATGCGGTTATCACCGCATCCTACGGCTAATGCGCAGCGTTCTCGTAGGATGCGGTAAGCCGCAGGCGCACCGCATCGCATCTCCACAAGCGAACGGGATGAAGCCGATGCGGTTATCACCGCATCCTACGGTTTACGCGCAGCGCTCTCGTAGGATGCGGTAAGCCAAAGGCGCACCGCATCGAAACTCCACAAGCGAACGTGATGAAGCCGATGCGGTTATCACCGCATCCTACGGCTAATGCGCAGCGCTCTCGTAGGATGCGGTAAGCCGTAGGCGCACCGCATCGAATCTCCGTGCACGAACGCGATGGAGCCGAAGCCGTGGTCGCAGCCGCCTACGGCTGCACCCGCCGCGCCAGCAGCGCGCCGAGCACGGCCAGCGCCAGCGAAATCGCGAACCCGGCCAGATAGGCGCCGGCGTGGCCGTGCGGCAACAAGGCCGCGAACAGCGAGCCGCCGATCGCCAGGACGCTGGCTGTGAACAGCGCGTCGCACAGCTGCAGCGCCGAGGAGTTGAGCCCTTGCTGCGCCGGTGGCGACAGCTCCAGCGTCAGCACCGACAGGCTGGGGAAGGTCACGCCCATGCCCAGGCCGGCCAGCACCCAGCCCGACACGCCGACGGCGGTGGGCACCGTCGGCACGAGTATCGCGACGATGGCCGCGATGCCGATCGCGATGAGGCTCATGCCGATCTGCAGTAGACGCGCCGGGGCGTAGCGCTGCACCGGACGTCCGCGATACCAGGAGCCCGTCGACCAACCGACCGCACCGACGGTAAGTGCGAGCCCCGCCGCGGTCGGCGACCAGCCACGCTCGTGCGAGAGCAGCAGCGGCAGGAACACCTCGGTGCCGAAGAACGCCGACGAGGCGATGCCGCGCAGCGCGATCACGGTCGGCAGGCCGCGCGCGGCGCGCAAGGTGCCGGTCGGCAGCAGGCGCAGCGCGCACACCACCAGGCCGAGCGCGGCCAATGCGAGCAGGACGGCCGCGAGCGCGCCGCGTTGCTGACCGGCGATATGCAGCAGCAGCGCACTGGCGGCGGCGCCGATCGCCCAGGGCATGCGCGCGGGTGTGGCGGCGTCGGAGGCGTCGGCGTGTTCGGGTGCACCCAGATCGCGCACCGCGGGCAAGACCAGCGCCGCCGCGGCCAGCGCGATCAACGGCACCGACAGAAACACCCAGCGCCAACCCCAGTGTTCGACGATGGCGCCGCTGATCGCCGGTCCGATCACCGCCGGCACCACCCAGGCCGCGGCGAACGCGGCGAAGATGCGCGGGCGCAGCGCTTGCGGATACTTGCGGCCGACCACCACGTAGAGCGCGACCGACATCAGTCCGCCGCCGAAACCTTGCACGACGCGGCCCAGCAGCAGCCACGCCATCGACGGCGCCAGGCCCGCCAACAACAGGCCGATCGCGAACCAGACGATGCCCTGGCGCAGCGGCGCGGCCGGGCCGCGCGTATCCGCCCAGCGTCCTGCCGCGACCATGCCGACCACGCTGGCCGCCAGCGCGCCGCCGAAGGCGAGCGCGTACAGCGGCAGGCCGTGCAGCGCTTCGGCCACGGTCGGCATCGCGGTCGCGACCGCCAGCGCCTCGAAGGCGGCAAGCGCGACCAGGGCGATGGCGCCGACGGTGAGCGCGCGGTAGCGGCGATCGAACAGGCCGGCCGCGGCGCCGTCGGCGTCGTGCGCGCGCAAGGGCGCGAGAGCGTCGGCCGCGCTGTCGGCCTCGCTCATGGCCCGAAGCCGCTGTCGCCGGTCTGGTAGACCATCAGCACCACCTTGCCGCGACCGTGGCCGGTCTCGACGTCGCGGTGCGCGACCGCGGCGTGCGCGAGCGGGTAGATCTCGCGCACGTGCACGTGCAGGCGGCCGTGTTCGTACAGCTCGACCAACTGACGCAGGCGGTCGCGGTCGCATTCGCCGCGCAGGCGCAGCACGCCGTGTTCGCGCGCGCCGTCGGCGTCGACCAGGGTGCCGATGCGTTCGCGCGCGGCGCCCAGCGCCAGCGAGGCGGCGATCGCGCCGCGCCCGGCCGCGTCCAATGCCGCGCTCACGCCTTGCGGCGCCAGCTCGCGCACGCGCGCGACCAGGCCTTCGCCGTACAGCACCGGTTCGACACCCAGGGTGCGCAGGTAGGCATGGTTCTCGCGGCTGGCGCTGCCGATCACGCGCGCGCCGGCCAGGCGCGCAAGCTGGACCGCGATCGAACCCACGCCGCCGGCCGCGCCGTGCACCAGCAAGGTGTCGCTGCGGCCGACGTTGAGCGCGCGCAAAGCGACCTGGGCGGTCTGGCCGGAGGCCGAGAGCGCGCCGGCGACCGCCCAGGACATCATCGGCGGCTTGGCCACGACTTGCGCGGCGGGCACGGCCAGGACCTCGGCGTAGGCGCCGCCGTCGCACCAGCCCAGCACTTCCTGGCCGTGGTAGTAGCCGCGCACGCCGTCGCCGATCTGGTCGACGACGCCGGCGAATTCGTAGCCCAGTCGTTGCGGGAAGGCGGCGTCGGCGTCGATGCCGCGGCGCGCGAACTCGCCGTTGCGGCGCGCGATGTCGGCCGGCTGCACGCCGGCCGCGCGTACGCGCACGCGCAGCTCGCCGTGCGCCGCATCGGGCACCGCCAGCACGGTGGGATAGAGCACGTCGGGCGAACCGTAGCGATCGAAATGCACGGCTTGCATCAGGTTGTCGTCGCCGTCGTCGAGGGCGTCGGCGTCGCGATCGAGGCGGGCGCCGGAGCGGTCGAGGTCGTCCTCGCGCGCGTTGCGATTGTCCATGGCTTGACCGTAAAGAGGGGGGAGATCCAGGATAGGACCTGAACTTAAGTTGAGGTCAAGCCCATGGCTGCGGCTACCGAACTGAGCGTGGGGCAGATGGCGCAGCGTAGCGGGGTGGCGGTGTCGACGCTGCACTTCTACGAGGCCAAAGGCTTGATCCACAGCCAACGCACGGCCGGCAACCAGCGCCGTTACGGGCGCGACATGCTGCGCCGGATCGCGATCATTCGGGTCGCCCAGCGCGTGGGCATGCCGCTGGCGACGATCCTGGAGGCGTTCTCGACGCTGCCCGACGGACGCACGCCCACGCGCAAGGACTGGGAGCGCCTGTCGACGATCTGGCGCGAGGAACTGGACGAGCGCATCCAGAAACTGAGCCAGATGCGCGACACCCTGGACGACTGCATCGGCTGCGGCTGCCTGTCGATCGATCGCTGCCGCCTGGCCAACCCAGGCGACGTGCTGGCCGAGGACGGGCAGGGTGCGCAGCGTTGGGAGCATGCGGGGGAGTAACGGCCAACTTCCCCCTTTGTAAAGTGGGGGTCGAGGGGGATTTGCTTTACCACCGCCGCGTAAGCGATCCGCCCACGCTTAGACGCACTCGCCCCAGCGCGCATCCCATACGCCACCGCCCGCAGGACGCATCGATCCACGGTTGCGCGCGTGGTCGGACGCCGGAGGCGGCGTACCATGTGCGATTCACCCCACGAGTCCCGCCATGACCGTTTCCATGCACGCCGCCTCCGTTCCCGTGTTCAAGCAGTTTCTCGGCAGCCTCAGCGCGCTGCTGGACAAGGCCCAGGCCTATGCGGCCGAGAAGAAGGTCGACCCGGAGGTGCTGCTGCAGTCGCGTCTGTACCCGGACATGTTCCCGCTGCTGCGTCAGGTCCAGATCGCCTGCGACTTCGCCAAGGGCGTGAGCGCGCGCCTGGCCGACGCGGAGGTGCCGGTGTACGACGACTCCGAGCGCACGTTCGAACAGCTGCAGGCGCTGGTCGCCAAGACCACGGCCTTCATCGACAGCCTGGAGCCGGTGCTGTTCGACGGCGCCCATGAGCGCGAAGTGGTGCTGCGCCCGGGTACGCCCAAGGAGCGCCGTCTTATCGGCCACGACTACCTGCTGCACTACGGCCTGCCGCAGTTCCAGTTCCACGTCGTCACCGCCTACGCGATCCTGCGCCACAACGGCGTCGAGGTCGGCAAGCGCGATTACATGGGTCAGTACTGAGCCTTGCGCGCGCCGCGCGCGCTTGCATCGCGCGCGCGGCGCGGCGACCATGGTTCCCAGGTTTTAGGGGAACCCGCATGGAACTGCTGACGCTGGATCATTTCGCCCGCCACGTGAACGAGACCTTCTCGGCGGCCTTGAACGACGGCGAGGTGCCGTTCGTCCTGGTCGAGGCGCGGGCGCTGAACCCCCAGCAGGTCATGCCGGGGGCGGCGCGCGCGCCGTTCTCGCTGCTGTTCCGCAATACCTCCTCGTTCCTGTTCCCGCAGCAGACCTATCTGATGCGTCACGACAGCGTGGGCGAGATCGGGATCATGCTGGTGCCGGTCGCGCGCGAGCGCGAGGGCTTTCTGTATCAGGCGATATTCAACTGAGCGCGCACCGGCCCGCGGTCCGTTTGGCGGCTGGGTGATCCCAACCTGATCCAAGCGCTCCTGCGTGCGGCGCGGATCGTGCCAGCCTGGTCGCGGTTTACGCCGCTCCTTCCCCTTAAACGGATCGCCGGCGTCAGGGCGCCGGCCAACGCATGCGGCGGTGGGCGCCGCTGTCTTCGGTCTGGACGAAGCCCAGGCGCCGGTATAGGCGCTGCGCGCCCGCGTTGTCGGAGGCCACGTGCAGATGCAGGCCGCGGCCCAGCGCGGCGGCGTCGCGCTGGCTGTGCTCGATCAGCGCGCTGGCGATGCCTTGGCCGCGCGCGGCGGTCAGCAGGCTGATATCGACGATCAGATGATCCGGTGCGCGTCGTTGCAGGTAGTAGCGGCCGACGGGGGCGCCGTCGCGTTCGATCGCGAGGAAGTCGGCGTCGGCGTAGTGCAGCAGATAGTGCTGATGCTGGAGTGCGAACTGGCTGTCGAGGAAGGCGCGCTTGGCCTCGTCGGGCCAGGGGATGGGAGCGAGTTCCTCGGCGCGGGTGCTGGCGTAGAGCGTGCGCAGCCAGGGCAGATCGTCGTCGCGTGCGGGGCGCAATGCGAACCCGCGCTCGCTCAGGAGCGCGGGTGTCGCCAGACGGTCGTCGCGGCCTTGCGGATCGTCGCTGCGCGGAAACGGCAGCAGCCGCGATGGCGCCTGCATGGCCTCAGGGGAAGCTGGGGAAAATGCCCTGCAACGCGATGCAGAAGTTCGACGCGAGGTAGGGCTGACGGTTCTCGTGCGGCTGGCCGCCGCCGGCCGGACCGCACATGGTCGGGGCGAACTGCACGTTCGGCTGCAGCCCGCCGATGAACGGGTTGCTCGAGGTCGGGATACCCAGGTAGTTGCCGGGGGCCGGCGCACTGGTGCGCAAGGTGCCGGTAGGTTGGTTGTAGGCGGTCAGCGTATGGCTGTGTCCCGGCATTTCGCCCTGCTGCAGGGTCACGCTGTTGGAACCGAAGGTCTCGCCCATGCTGCGCGGGGTCAGGCCTTGGCCTTGGCCTTGGTTGCAGGCGGTGCGGTTGACGAAGTTGGGCAGCTGGAACGTGGTGGTGCCGTTGCCGCCGTAGTTGGTGCCCAGCAGCGAGAACAGCGCGGTGTTCTGCTGAATGGCCAGGGTGGCGCCGTTGCAAGAGGCCCAGCCGCGCGGTGCGAAATTGAATCCGAACAGCTGGATTTCGCCGATGAAAGGTTCGGTCATGGTGATGTCCTCGAATGATGGTCCGCGGCGGCCGCTCAGCTCTGCGACGGGTAGACGCCGGCCCAGGCGATGCAGTACCCCACCGTCAGGGTGGGCATCAGGTTGGCGTGCGGCTGGGTGTTGCCGCTGATCGAGACCGCGGCCGGCGCAAGCGCGGCGCCGGTGGCGCCGGTGATATCGGTGACGTACATGGTGTCGCCCGCCACCGCGCCCGGCTGCACCGTCACGCCGACCGCGCCGGTGGTGGCCGCGGCCGTAGTGGCCATCAGCGCGTGGTTATGGCTGGGCAGTTGCTGGCTGATCAGGGTCACGCTCTCGCTGCCGGACATCTGGCCGATCACATAGGTGCTCAGGCCCGGGCCGGTGCCCTGGTGGATCGGCGCGCGACCGCGCAGGTCGGGCACGGCGAAGGTGCTCTGGCCGTCGCCGCCGTAGATCGTGCCGAGCAGGGTGTACAGCACTTCGTACTCGCTGATGGGCTTCAACGAACCGTCGCAGCTGAACCAGCCGTTGGGCACGCGGCCGAAGCCGAACATACGGATTTCTCCGACGTAAGGGGTGCTCATAGGGAACTCCTGTAGATGGCTAAGGCGTCAGTTGCGCGACGGGAAGATGCCGGCCAGCGCGATCACGAAATTGATCGTGGTGTAGGGCTGCATGTTGCTGTGCGGCTGGTTGTTGCCCGTCATGCCGATGCCTTGCAGCGCGACCTGGGCACCCGTGGAGGGGGCGAAGGTGAAGGCGCTGTTGGTGCCGTACAGGGCGTTGGTCGGGTTGCGGACCGCGCTCGCGGTCGTGTTGCCGGCCACCATGTGGTTGTGCGTCGGCATCTGCGTGGTGAGCAGGGTGACGTTCTCGACACCGCCGGTTTCGCCCTGTTGATAGGGCGCCGGATTCCAGCCGCCATCGACCGAATTGCCGAAGCCCACCGGGGTGCGCGACTGCATGTTGGGCAGCTGGAAGTTAGTGGTGCCGTTGCCGCCGTAGGTGGTGCCGAGCAAGGAGAACAGCGCTTGGTTCTGGGCGATCGGCAGCAGCTGCCCATTGCAAAGGGCAAAGCCCTTGGGCGCGAACTGGAACCCCGTGAGCATAATCTGCCCGAGGAAGACTTCGGTCATACCTTTCCCCCCAAAGGATGGTGGCACCGGACGTCATGTCCGGCGCGGTGGCTACTCTCGCTCACAGCCCGTACGCCGTACAAGCTAATTTTTTGTGGCAGTGCAGCATATAAATCTGTGAAGTGGGTGGCACTTTATTTGCGGGCCGATTCCTGATTGAATGGGGGAGAGCAGTTCGCAAGGGGTGCGGCTCGGGCGTAGGCCCGGTGTCCGCGGACAGGGATTCGAGTCTCGCCGGACGGTTCGACAGCCAGCGGCCGATCGAGCTCGTGTGGTGTCAACAGGGGCAGAACATGCATCAGTTTTCAGCGCATAGCGTGGAGACGCCGCGTGCGCCTTCGCACGTCTTCTTTTCCTGGTTTTCATGGCTCGCGATAGCGCTGCTGTGCCTGGCCAGCGCATGGCCGCAGCGGGCGATGGCGGCGCCATCCACGTTCTGCCCGACCTTGAGCATGTCGGTCGCGCACAGCGGCTCGCAGACCATCAACATCAACAACTGCCATGGCGGCTTCGGCATCACCGCCGGCACCGCGACCACGCCGCACGGCACCCGCATCGTCGGCGCGCAATCGCCTGGCAACATCCCGCTGACCTATTCGCACAACGGCGATAGCGCGACCACCGACACCTTCACCCTGCAGGACGATTTCGGCGGCGACATCGTCGTCACCGTGGCCATCGGCCCGGCCTCGACCATCGTGATCGGCCCGGCCACCATCAGCCTGACCGCGGGTGTGCCGTTCAGCACCACCCTGACCGCGACCGGCGGCACCGGGTCCTACACGTACACGCTCGACAGCGGCGTGCTGCCGGCCGGCCTCACGCTGAGCGGCGCCGTGATCAGCGGCACGCCGACCCAGCGCGGTCCGCACAGCTTCTCGATCCGCGCCACCGACAGCGCCAGCGTCAGCGGCGTCAAGACCTACACCCCCAACGTCGCCAACCCGACCCTGCAGATCGTGCCGTCCACGCCGCCGAACGCGGCGCAGGGCTTCCCGTATTCGGTGACCTTCAGCACCAATGGCGGCGTCAGCCCGTACACCTATGCGCATGAGGTCGTTTCCGGCCCGCTGCCGCCAGGCCTGAGCCTGAGCGGCGCGACCCTGAGCGGCACGCCGACCGCCCTGGGCACCTTTACCTTCGGCATCCGCGTCACCGATAGCAGCACCGGCGTGGGCTCCTACTTCGAAGTCGAGACCGTCACCCTGACCGTGGTGGTCGCGCCGACCATCGTGGTCAACCCGGCCACCATTCCGGGCGCGACCGTGGGCGCGGCGTACAGCCAGACCTTCACCGGCAGCGGCGGCACCGCGCCTTACGGCTTCGCGATCACCGCCGGCGCCTTGCCGGCCGGCTTGAGCCTCAACACCACCTCCGGCGCCCTGACCGGCACGCCGACCGCGGCCGGCACCTTCAACTTCACGGTGCGAGCGACCGACGCCAACAACTTCTCGGGCACCCGCGCCTACACCCTGGTGGTGGCAGCGCCGACGACCGTGATCGCGCCGACCACCTTGCCCAACGGCACGGTCGCGGCGGCCTACAGCCAGGCCATCACCGCCAGCGGCGGCATCGCGCCGTACAGCTATGCGATCACCGCGGGCGCGTTGCCCGCAGGCCTGACGCTGAGCGGTACCGGCACGCTGAGCGGCACGCCCACGGCGGGCGGCACCTTCAACTTCACCGTCACCGCCACCGGCAGCAGCACCGGCACCGGCGCGCCGCATACCGGTTCGCGCGCTTACTCGCTGGTGATCGCCGCACCGACCATCTTGCTGCCGGCGACCACGCTGGCCAACGGCACCCAGAACGTCGCTTACAGCGCCACGCTCAATCCGGCCAGCGGCGGCACCGCGCCGTATGCCTACGCCGTCACCGCAGGCGCCTTGCCGCCGGGTATCGCCCTGAGCAGCAGCACCGGCGCGCTGTCCGGCACGCCGACCGCCGCGGGCACGTTCAACTTCGCCGTGACCGCGACCGACAGCAGCACCGGTACCGGCCCTTACAGCTCGGCGCCGCGTGGCTACACGCTGCAGATCGTCAACATCCTGCCGGTGGCCAACCCGGTCTCGGCGACGGTGGCCTACAACAGCAGCGCCAACCCGATCACGCTGAGCATCACCGGCGGCGTTCCGACCTCGGTGGCGATCGGCACGGCGGCCGCGCATGGCACCGCGATCGCCAGCGGCACCACGATCAGCTACACGCCGGTCGCCGGTTACGCTGGTCCGGACAGCTTCACCTACACCGCGACCAACAGCGCCGGCACTTCGGCGCCGGCCACGGTGACCATCACCGTCGGCAATCCGACCATCACCGTGACTGCGGGCGGCCCGCTGACCGCGCAGATTGGCGTCGCTTACAGCCAGACCTTCAGCTGGAACGGCGGCACCCAACCGTTCGTCGGCTATGCCGTCACCGGCATGCCGCCGGGCCTGCTCATCACCGGCACCACCGCCAACAGCGTGACCGTGTCGGGCACGCCGACCGCGGCGGGCTCGTTCGCGCTCAACGCCAGCGCCACCGACTCCAGCACCGGCAACGGTCCGTTCACCGTCGGCCAGGCCTTCACCCTGACCGTGAGCGCGCCCACGCTGAGCATGACGCCGGCGGCCGGTACCTTGAACGCGACTTACGCTGCGGCGTATAGCCAGACCTTCGTCGCCAGCGGTGGCACGCCGGCCTACACCTATACGGTGTCGGCGGGCGCCTTGCCGGCCGGCCTGAGTCTGGACGCCAACACCGGCGTGCTCTCGGGTACGCCGACCGTCACCGGTCTGTTCACCTTCTCGGTGCGAGCGACCGATAGCTCCACCGGCGCCGGCGCACCGTTCGCGCGCACGCAGAACTATGTGCTGCAGGTGGCCGCGCCGACGATCACGATCACGCCGGCCACCGTGCCGGGCGCGCAGATCGGCATCGCCTACAGCCAGGCCGTGAGCGCGGCGGGCGGCATCGCGCCGTACACCTACGCGGTCACCGCCGGCGCCTTGCCGGCCGGCATCAGCCTGAGCGCCACCGGCACCCTCAGTGGCACGCCGACCGCGGGCGGTACCTTCAACTTCACCGTCACCGCCACCGACAACCACTCGCAGAGCGGTTCGCGCGCCTACAGCCTGACCGTGAGCGCGGCGACCATCACCGTCGCCCCGGCGACCCTGCCCAACGGCGGCGTGGCCCAGGCCTACAGCCAGACCATCACCGCCTCGGGCGGTACCGCCGGCTACAGCTTCGCGGTCACCGCCGGCGCCTTGCCGGCCGGCCTGAGCCTGGCCAGCAACGGCACGCTGAGCGGCACGCCGACGGCGGGCGGTACTTTCAACTTCACCGTTACCGCCACCGACAGCAGCACCGGCAGCGGCCCGTACACGGGCTCGAACTCCTACACGCTGTTGATCACGGCCGCGACGGTGATCCTGCCGCCGACGACCCTGCCGAACGCGACCGTGACCAACGCTTACGGCGTGGCCGTGACCGGCGCCACCGGCGGCGTCTCGCCGTACACCTACGCGCTGGTCAGCGGCGCGCTGCCGCCGGGCCTGTCGCTCGGCAGTTCCGGTGGCATCACCGGCACGCCGACCGCGCCGGGCACCTACAACTTCAACCTGACCGCGACCGACAGCAGCACCGGCAGCGGCCCGTACACGTCGGCGCCGCAGAGCTACACCCTGCTGGTCAACGACATCGTGCCGGTGGCCAACCCGGTCTCGGCGACGGTGGCCTACGACAGCAGCGCCAACCCGATCACGCTGAACATCACCGGCGGCGTTCCGTCCTCGGTGGCGGTGGCGGCAGCGGCGGCGCATGGCACGGCGACGGCCAGCGGCACCACGATCACTTACACGCCGACCGCCGGCTACGCCGGTCCGGACAGCTTCACCTACACCGCGACCAACAGCGCCGGCACTTCGGCGCCGGCCACGGTGACCATCACCGTTTCGAACCCGACCATCACCGTGACCGCGGGCGGTCCGCTGACGGCGCAGGTCGGCGGTGCCTACAGCCAGACCTTCACCTGGAACGGCGGCACTCAGCCGTTCTCCGGCTACAACGTGACCAACCTGCCGGCGGGCCTGAGCATCACCGGCACCACCGCCAACAGCGTGACCGTATCGGGCACGCCGACCGCGGCGGGTTCGTTCGCGCTCAACGCCAGCGCCACCGACTCCAGCACCGGCAACGGTCCGTTCACCGTCGGCCAGGCCTTCACCCTGACCGTGGGCGCTCCGACGCTGAGCATGACGCCGGCCGCCGGCAACCTGCCGATGAACTACGGCGTCGCCACGACGATCAACTTCGCCGCCAGCGGCGGCACCGGTCCGTACAGCTTCTCGCTGGCCTCCGGCTCGCTGCCGGTCGGGGTGAGCTTCAGCTCGGCCGGCGTGCTCAGCGGTACGCCGACCGTGCCGGGCAACTACAACGTGAGCGTCCGAGTCACCGACGCCAGCACCGGCGTGAGCGCACCGTTCGCGCTGCAGCAGAACTACACCATCGTCGTAGCGACTCCGGCGATCGCGATCGATCCGCCGAGCCTGCCCAACGGCAACGCGGCCGTCGCCTACAGCGCCCAGCTCAGCTCCACCGGCGGTGTCGCGCCGTACAGCTACTCGCTGCTCAGCGGTGCGCTGCCGATCGGCATGAGCTTCACCTCGGCCGGCGCGTTCTCCGGCATCCCGCGTTCGGACGGCAACTTCAGCATCACCGTGCAGTCCACCGACAGCAACGGCCAGACCGGCAGCCGCGTGTACACCTTCACCATCGCCCCGGCGACGGTGACGATCTCGCCGGCGACCCTGCCGGGCGGCACCGTCGGGGTGGCGTACAACCAGAGCCTGAGTAGCAGTGGCGGCATCGCGCCGTACACCTACTCGATCGTCTCGGGCAACCTGCCGGTCGGTCTGGCCTTCAGCTCGGCCGGCGTGCTCAGCGGCACCCCGACCACCGCCGGCAGCTACACCGCCGCGATCCGCTCCACCGACGACGCCGGCTACAACACCACGGTGAACTACACCATCGTGATCGCCGACGCCGTGCCGGTGGCCAACAACGACACCGCCACGACCCTGGCGCAGCAGCCGGTGACCATCGCCGTCACCGCCAACGACACCGGCGTGATCACGTCCATCGCGATCGCCTCGGCGCCGGCGCACGGCACCGCGACGGTCAGCGGACTGAACATCGTCTACACCCCGACCACCGCGTACTTCGGTCCGGATACGCTGACCTACACCGCGATCGGCCCGGGCGGCACGTCGGCTCCGGCCACGGTCTCGATCACGGTCACGCCGCTGCCGGTTCCGGTCGGCCAGCCGCGCACCGCGACCACGCTGGCCGGCCAGCCGGTGACCATCGACACCACGGTCGGCGCCACCGGTAGTCCGTATACCGGCGTCACCATCGTGACCGCGCCGGCCACCGGCACCACCACCGTGGCGGGCACCAACATCACCTACACGCCGCCGGCCAGCGCCTCGGGCTCGGTCTCGATCGTCTACACCTTGAACAACGCCTTCGGTCCCTCGGCGCCGATCACCTCGACGGTCACGGTCAATCCGTTGCCGGTCGCGGTGTCGCGTCGGGTCGCCGCGATCGCCGGCACGCCGGTGACGGTCGAGCTCACCACCGGCGCGACCGGTGGGCCGTTCACCGCCGCCAACCTGGTCTCGCTGACGCCGGCCAGCGCCGGTACCGCGACCATCGCGTCCTCCGGCAGCGGCGCCAGCGCGAGCTACCGCCTGACCTTCACCCCGGCGGCCTCGTTCTCGGGCACGGCCACGGCCACGTTCACGCTGAGCAACGCCTACGCGACCTCGGCCCCGGCGACCATCGACTTCGACGTCGCCGGCCGTCCGGATCCGACCCAGGATGCGGAGGTCATGGGCCTGCTCGGTGCGCAGACCTCGGCCGCGCGCCGCTTCGCCACCTCGCAGATCGGCAACTTCCAGCAGCGCATGGAGGGCATGCACGGCGGCAACGGCGACGGCGCCCGCTTCCAGAACCGGATCAGCTTCGGCGTGGATCGCCGTTGCGCCGACGACGTGCGCCGCACGCCGGGCAGCGACTGCCGTCAGGTCGCCACCCGCGACGAGGCCGCGCCGGTGGAAACCGCTGCGCCTGCGTCGGGCGGCGGCGATGCGAGCTCGTTCACGATCTGGACCGGTGGCGCGCTCAACAGCGGCGACCGCGACAGCCGTTCGGGCAGCGCCGGGTTCGACTTCGAGACCACCGGCATCAGCGCCGGCATCGACACCCGCGTCAACGATGCGTTCGCGATCGGCGGCGGTATCGGCTACGGCCGCGACAACACCGACATCGGCCGCAACGGCACCCGCAGCGACGCCAAGAGCTACACGCTGGCGATGTACGGCAGCTACCACCCGGGCGAGACCTTCTTCCTCGACGGTCTGCTCGGCTACCAGTGGATGTCGTTCGACTCGCGCCGCTACGTGACCGCCAACGGCGGCCGCGTGCGCGGCGAGCGCGACGGCAAGCAGTGGTTCGCCTCGTTCTCGGCCGGCGGCGACTACCAGCGCGACCGCCTGCACATCTCGCCCTACGCCCGCATCGATATCGCACGCGCGCGCCTGGACGGGTACACCGAGCAGGGCGACGCGGTGTATGCGCTGCGTTACCAGGATCAGGACGTCGATACCACCACGGCCAGCCTCGGCCTGCGGCTCGACTACAAGATCCCGGTCAGCTACGGCACCTTCTCGCCGCAGCTGCGCTTCGAGTACCAGCACGACTTCCAGGACGACAGCGCGGTCACCATGAACTACGCCGACCTGCTGTCCGGTCCGTTCTATCGGGCCGAGATCGAAGGGCTGGAGCGCAACCGGTTCGTGTTCGGACTGGGCGCGATCCTGCACACCGAGCGCGATTTCACTCTGCGCTTCGAGTACCGCGGTCTGTTCGGTAGCGATGACGACAGCGACCATGGCGTCCTGCTGAACCTGGAGAAGAAGTACTGATCGAGCAGGCGGAGGCGGCGACACCGCTTCCGCCTGTTCTCAGGAACGCCGGCGCGACGTCACCGTGAACGTCGCGCCGGCACTTTATTCCGGCGCCTCCGGCCCGAACGGGCCGGGGGCGCGCTGACGGAGGCGCGCATGCGCTGGCGGTCGTGGGGCTGGGTGGTGATGCTGGCGGTGCTAGGCGCACCGGCGGCGCACGCGCACGGCGGCGGTCTCAACCGCGACGGCTGCCACAACGACCGCCGCAATGGCGGTTATCA
Organism: Lysobacter sp. Root604; assembly: GCF_001427505.1. Taxonomy (NCBI): domain Bacteria; kingdom Pseudomonadati; phylum Pseudomonadota; class Gammaproteobacteria; order Lysobacterales; family Lysobacteraceae; genus Lysobacter; species Lysobacter sp. Root604. The sequence goes on from NZ_LMGS01000001.1 coordinate 772,392, forward strand.
CTGCCACCGCGGGGCGCCCGCGACGCGAGCGCAGGCGCGGTTCTCGTACTCGGCTTCCGATGCCAACGCCTACGTCCCCGCGCGTGCGCAACGCCACGCGCCGGCATCCGGCTCGGCCTACCGCAATTGCACCGAAGCGCGCGCGGCGGGCGCCGCGCCGGTGCGTCGCGGCGACCCCGGCTACGGCCCGCATCTGGACCGCGACAACGACGGCATCGGCTGCGAGCCGTATCGCGGCCGCTGAGCGATCCCTGCCTGGGCCAGGATGAGCGGGGCGCCGTGGGGCAGGGCATGGCCGGTCCGTGCCGGCTTGGACGCGACCCTGCCGATACGCGCGCCGCCGCCGCGTTCGGTGCCAAGATGCGCGCAGGTTCCCCTAACCGTGCCGCCGATGTCGCCTGCATTGCCCGTCGATCTGCCCATCGCCTTGCCGCCCGAACTCTGGGCCGAGCTGGAAGCCGCCTACGCGACGCCGCCGCGGGCGTACCACAACTTCGATCACGTGCGCGAAGTGCTGCGCCACTACGGCGAGGTCGCGGCCGGGCCAGGCTGGCAGCAGCCGGTCGAGGTGGCGCTGGCGGTGCTGTACCACGACGCGATCTACCAGGCCGGACGGCGCGACAACGAGGCGCGTTCGGCTGAACTGGCGGCGGCGCACATCGCGCGCTATCTGCCGGAGGCGGGCATCGAGGTGCGGCGGGTGGTCGAGTTGATCGATCTCACCGCGCGTCATGGGCAGATCGATCCGAGCCAGGTCGACGAGGAGGCGGCGCTGTTCCTGGATGGCGACATGGCCATCCTGGGGGCGCCGCCGGAGGCGTTCGACGCTTACGACCGCGGTATCGCGTCGGAGTATCGCGGGCACGTGCCGGGGCCGTTGTTCCGGCTCAATCGGCGCCGTTTCCTCAAGGGGCTGCTCAAGCGCGAGCGCATCTATCTGAGCGAGTTTTACCACCAGCGTTACGACGCGGCGGCGCGCAATAATTTGCGGCGGGCGATTACGACTAAGCGCTAGCGCGCCTGGCTCGGCGCTTGATTGTCGGCCGATTTGATATTCACTGCTTTGGCTCTGGCTCCCCCTTTATCCAAGGATGAAGTCGTGCAGCTTACGAATCGCAGGTTCGTGCACGGCTGGACGCCAGCAGGCTCTTGCTGCTAGCTCCCTCCTTTGTAAAAGGAGGGTTGGGGAGGATTTGCTCTTGCTTGGCTTTTCGTCGGTTCTTCACGGAAGTCAACAGCTTCCGCCTGCTGCGCATGCGGGTCACTTTCTCTTGCTAGCCCAAGAGAAAGTAACCAAAGAGAAGGGCTAGCGTGACCAACCCTCCCCTGCGGGTTCATTCGAAAAACGGCGCGCGTCCTGCGCGCCGCCCTTCGGGTCTACGGTTGGTCGTGTGAGTGCGGGGCTTTTGGACTTCAATGCCACGGCCACGGCCACGGCCACGGCAGCGACAACGACAACGACAACGACAACGACAACGACAACGACAACGACAACGGCAGTGCGCGGGCCTTCGTGAAGATGGGGCAGGTACCGCGGGCGACGGCCGCGCAGCGCCAGCGCATTAATGCGCCAGCCCAGTCGGGGCCCTGCCGGCGTCCGGTCGCCGGCCCGGGTAAAATGCCCGCATGTTGCTCAATATCGCCGCCTACCACTTCGTCCCCATCGACGACGCCGATGCCCTGGCCGTGCGCCTGCGCGCGAGCGCCGAGGCCGCGGACCTGCGGGGGACGGTGCTGGTGGCGGAGGAAGGGCTGAATCTGTTCCTGGCCGGTAGCGAGGACGCGATCGGGGCGTTCCTGGCCGAACTGCGCGCCGACCCGCGCTTCGCCGAGCTCGCGGTCAAGGCCAGCCACAGCCACGCCCAGCCGTTCGCGCGGCTCAAGGTCAAGCGCAAGCGCGAGATCGTGACCTTCCGGCGTGAGGACAGCGCGCCGCTGAGCCGGCGCGCGCCGGCGGTGACGCCCGAGCGCCTCGCCCAATGGCTGGACCAAGGCCACGACGACGACGGCCGCCAGGTCGTGCTGCTGGACACCCGCAACCGCGAGGAGGTCGGCTACGGCAGCTTCGCCGGCGCCCTGACCCTGCCGATCGACAACTTCGTCGACCTGCCCGAGGCCCTGGCGCCGCACCGCGAGGCGTTGGCCGAGGCTACCGTGGTCAGCTTCTGCACCGGCGGCATCCGCTGCGAGAAGGCCGCGCTGTGGCTGCGCGACGACGGCATGGACAACGTGCTGCAGCTCGAGGGCGGGATCCTGGGTTACTTCGAACGCGTTGGCGGCGCCCACTACGAAGGCCGCTGCTTCGTGTTCGACGAGCGCGTCGCGCTGGACCCGGAACTGCGTCCACTGGTCGACGCCGCGGCCTGAAACGCAGGCCCGGGCTGCGCCATCGGCGCCCCGAAAACGGTATTGTTCGGTCCAAGGACAGGGGAACGTTAGCCGAACCGTAAACCGGGCGGGCGATCCCATTCAGACAAATCAAGGGGTTACCTGAGGCGACGCGGCCGCTATGATCGACGGTCGTCTCTTCCAGCCCCCGTACGAAGGACCCCTGATGCGTCGAATCCACCCTTTATCTGCCCATCGTTTTGCTTGGCCGCTAGGCTTGGCGCTGTGTGCGCTGGCCCTTAGCGCCTGCCAACCGCAGGCTCCGGCCAACGCCGCCGCGCCCGAATCCACCACCGCCGCGCCGCCGCCGGCCATGCCCTCGCCGGACCCCAACGCGGCCCCGGTTGAGCGCGCCGCGCCGCCGCTGATCAAGCCCGTCGCCCTGGGCGAGTTCGAACCCGGCAATCCCGTCGCCAGCGCCGCCACCGGCAAGCTCAGCATCGAGGATGCCACCCTCAAGGGCGCCAACGGCGCCAGCTTCGGCACCGAGCGCGTCGCCCTGGTCACCGGCGGCGACGAGTACAGCGCCGGCGCCACCTATGCCGCCTCGATGCAGATCGACGCCAGCCAACCGGTCGAGCTGCGCCACGTGGTCGAACAAACCCCGCCCACCGATCAGCCCGGCAACGCCTTCTGCGGCGGCACGCCCACCGCCTATATCGCCCTGGCCAAGGTCGGCGAAGGCGAGCGCGAGGTCGTCAAGGTGCTCGCCCTGCAGGGTCAAGATTTGCCCGCGCCCGGCGCCAAGGGCGTGAGCGTGTGCGCCACCACCAGCTACCTGGTCGCCAGCCGATGACATCCACGCCGCGTACGACTCCGCAACGCCTGCTGGGCCTGGCCTGGTCGGGCCCGCTCGCCCTGATCCTGTGTTGCGCGAACGCCTACGCGGCGCCGATGCCCATGCAGCCGCCGACCCTGCGCGTGGCCGGCGACAGCGCGATGGCCAACCGCCGTCCCGAACAGCGCCCGGCCACCGGCTGGGGCGAGTCCTTGCCGATGCTGCTGCGCGGCGACGTGGTGCAGTACGAGAACCGCGCCGCCGACGGCCGCAGCAGTCGCCGTTATCTGGAAGAAGGGCTGTGGTCGAAGCTGATGACCGCGACCAAGTCCGGCGACGTGGTGTTCATCGCTTTCGGCCAGGACGACGCCTCCAAGCGGCCGGAGCGCTACACCGCGCCGGAGGCGTTCCGCGCCAATCTCGAGCGCTTCGTCGACGAAGCGCGCATGCGCGGCGCCACCCCGGTGCTGCTGACCCAGGTCGCGCAGCCGGACTTCCGCTCCGGCGGCCTGCGTACCGACAACACGCCGTATGCCGACGTCGTGCGCGCGATCGCGGTGCAGCGCCAGGTTCCGCTGATGGACATGCAGCGCGCCAGCGAAGCGCTGCTGCGCGAGGCCGGGTCGGAGGGCGCCAAGACGCTGTTCGTGTACGACAGCGAATACGAGCTGGTGTACGCCAACCGCAACACCCGCTACGTGCTGCCGGTCGACGATGAGGCTTCGCCGACGGCCTGCGGCGCGGCCAGGATCGCCCAGCGCGCGGCCATGCTGATGCGTGCGGGCGGCTTGGAAGCCTGGTTGGAGGACGCGCCCACCATCGAGCAGCGCGTGAACCAGGTCTGCAATGCCCAGCGCGATGCCTTGAAGCGCTGAGGCGGCGCGCGCCGCGGCGCACGATTTTCCGATGTCCCGCAAACGGCCGCCTGCGCGGCCGTTTTGTTGAGTTGTCGGGGCAAATCCTGCCGCTTCGACCTCTGCCCCCCAGGCAGATGCGCTATCAGGCCTTATTGGGGCAGAAGCGGCGTAAGCCGCGACCGCGTCGTGGCCGCAGTGGCGTGGTCGCGGCTTGCGCCGCTGCTAGCCGAAGCGGTGTCGCGTTCGCGGTCGCTCACCGGCCGCGCAAATACGCCACCGCCGCGCGTCCCGCGATCAAGCCGCTGGCGTAGCAGGCGGTCAGCAGATAGCCGCCGGTCGGGGCTTCCCAATCCAGCATTTCGCCCGCGCAGTAGGTGCCGGGCAGGGCGCGCAGCTGCAGTTGCTCGTCCATCGCCTCCAGGCGCACGCCGCCAGCGCTGCTGATGGCCTCGGCGATCGGGCGCGCGCGCAGCAGGCGCAAAGGCAGGCGCTTGATCGCCTCCGCGATGCGCGCGGGATCCTGCTTGGCCTGCGCATCCAGCACCTCGTGCAACAGTGCCGCCTTGACGCCGCTGAGGCCGGTCTGGCGGCGCAGGTGCTCGCTGAAACTGCGGCCCGCGCGCGGGCGCGCGAGCTCGGATTGCAGGCGTTCGCGTTCGCGGCCGGGCGCGAGATCCAGCCACAGCGATGCCGCGCCCTCGCGCGCGATGGTCTCGCGCAGCTCGGCCGACAGCGCGTAAATCAGGCTGCCCTCGATCCCGTGCGCGGTCGCCACGCATTCGCCCTGCAGCGCGTGCTCGCGGCCGTCGGCATCGCGCCAGTGCGCGATCACCGGCTTCAGCGGCGCGCCGGCGTGACGCTGGGCGAAGTGCTCGCTCCAGGCGATGTCGAAACCGCAGTTCGACGGCTGCAACGGCGCCACCTCGACGCCGCGCTGCGCCAGCCAGGGCGCCCAGGCGCCGTCGGAACCCAACTCGGGCCAGCTGCCGCCGCCCAGCGCGAGCACGCAGGCGCGCGCCTGTACGCGCCGTTCGCCGTCGGGCGTGGCCAAGCGCAGCGCGCCGTCCTCGCTCCAGCCTAGCCAGCGGTGCTGGACGTGGAAGCGCACGCCGTCCTCGCGCAGGCGCCGCACCCAGCCGCGCAACAGCGGCGCGGCCTTGCGATCGACCGGGAACACGCGGTCGGAGCTGCCCACATAGGTCTCCACGCCATGCCCGCGCGCCCAGGCGCGCAGGTCCTGGGCGTCGAACTCGTCCAGCCAGCGCGCGATCTGCGGCGCGCGTTCGCGATAGCGCGCGTCGAAGCCCGGGCGCGGCTCGGCATGGGTGAGATTGAGCCCGCCCTTGCCGGCGATCAGGAACTTGCGCCCGACCGAACCCTTGCCCTCGTAGAGATCGACCTCGACCCCGGCCGCGCGCGCGACCTCGGCCGCCATCAGGCCGGCGGGACCGCCGCCGACGATGGCCAGGCCGGGCAACAGGGTGGGGGCATCGCTCATCGGTTCGCGGCCGGCGCCGTCGTGTACGGCGCGCCATTATGAGGCCGCACTCGCGCTGCGAGGCCGGGGCCCATGACCATCGTGCCGGGTCGCGGCGGCCGGCTTCGGGTATCGTCGGGCGTCACCCCTGATCGGCGGAGTTGCGAACGATGCGATCCACGTCCCTGGCCACGCGCGGCGCCGGCCTTTTGTTCGGCGCGCTGCTGGCCTGCCAGGCCCTGGCCGCGCCGCCCGCGCCGGAACTGCCGGCGCAACTGCAGGACTTCGATGCCTACGTCGAAGGCGTGCGCCAGCGTTTCGACGTGCCGGGTATCGCGGTCGCGATCGTCAAGGACGGCCAGATCGTGCTCGAGCGCGGCTACGGTCTGCGCCAGCTCGACCGTCCCGAGAAGGTCGACGCGCGCACCCTGTTCGCGATCGCCTCCAACACCAAGGCCTTTACCTCGGCCTCGCTGTCGATCCTGGCCGACGAGGGCAAGCTCAGCCTGGACGACCGCGTGATCGACCACTTGCCGTGGTTCCGCATGGCCGATCCCTACGTCACCCGCGAGATGCGCGTACGCGACCTGCTGGCGCACCGCAGCGGCCTGGGCCTGGGCGCGGGCGATCTGCTGTATTGGCCCGGCACCGACTACAGCACCCTGGAAGTTGCCCAGCGCCTGCGCGATGTCCCGCTCAGCGGCAGCTTCCGCGGCCAGTACGCCTACGACAACATCCTGTACGGCGTCGCTCAACTGGTGATCGAACAGGCCAGCGGGCAAAGCTACGAGCGTTTCCTGCGAACGCGCATCCTCGAGCCCCTGGGCATGCGCGACACCCGCTACAACAGCGACGCGCTCAAGCCCGGCGACAACGTCGCCACCGGCTACGCCAAGGCCGACTTCAAGGACCTGCAACCGGCGCCGCGCATGGCCTGGGGCAACGTCTCCGGCGCCGGCGGCCTGTACTCCAGCGTGCACGACATGAGCCAATGGCTGCGCATGCAGCTGGACGGCGGCGCGTACACCGACGCCGGCGGCAAACCGCAGCGCTTGTTCAGCGCGCAGCGCCAGAAAGCGATGTGGTCCATCGTCACGCCGATGCCGATCAGCGAGCCCTCGGTGCCGGCGCTGGCGCCGGTGCGTCCCAACTTCCTCGGCTACGGCGAAGGCTGGCAGCTGTCGGACTACCGCGGCCGCAAGCTGGCCTGGCACACCGGCGGCTGGCCGGGCATGGTCTCGCGCGTGACTCTGGTGCCGGAGCACAAGCTGGGCATCGTGGTGCTGACCAGCGCCGAGCTGTCGGGCGCGTTCCAGGCCGTGACCCTGCGCGCGCTCGATGCCTATCTCGACGGCCCGCGCACCGACTGGACCGCCGCCTATGGCGCGGCGCTGGACAAATCGCTGGCCAAATCCGACGACGACTGGAAGCAGCACCAGGCCGCGCGCGCGCCCAACACCCAGCCCTCGCTGGCGCTAGCCAAATACGCCGCGACCTACTGCGACCCCTGGTACGGCGACGTGGTGATCGAACAGCAGGGCGGCAAGCTGCGCATGCGTTTCGCGCGCAGCGAAGCGCTGGTCGGCGAACTGCAGCACTGGCAGTACGACAGCTTCATCGTGCGCTGGGACCAGCGCTGGCTCAACGCCGACGCCTTCGTCGATTTCTCGCTGAGCGCCGACGGCGCGGTGCGCGAAGTGCGCATGGAGTCGGTGTCGCCCAACACCGATTTCAGTTTCGATTTCCACGATCTGCGCCTGACGCCGGTGCCGGCCAAGGGCGGCGGTTGAGCGCCGGCTGCTAAGCTCGAAGCCACAAGCGCGGCGCCGCTGCCGGCGCCCGCACCGAAGGAGCGAACGATGAGTTGGATGGCCATAGGAATCGTGATCGTCGCGGGCTATCTCGCGTTCAAGGCGGTCAAGCTGGTGTTCAAGCTGTTGCTGTGGGCCGTGGTGCTGGGCGGCCTGTACTGGCTGGCCGCGCCGGCGCTGGGCTGGCCCTTGCCGTTCTGAGCTGGAGCCGCGCCGCATGTCCTATGTGAGGTGTCTGCGCGGTCTGGGTTCGGGCATCGAGTACTCCGCCGACACGGCGATGAATCTCGATCCGGTCGACGGCCGCCCGGTGGAGATGTTGCTCGACCTGGAGCGCCTGGCCGCGCAGCGACCGAACGCGGCCTGGTACGACCCGCGCCGCCGCGACCTGTGGCGCTTCGGCGCGCTGATGGCGCTGGACGCGTCCGATCCCGAGGACGCGCGCCATATCGTCGCGCTGGGCGAGGGGCACACGCCCTTGCTCGACTACTCGGCGCATCCGATCGCGCGCGCGGCCGGTATCTCGCTGTGGTTGAAGGACGAAGGCCGCGCGCACCCCGGCTACGGCGCCAATCCGACCCAGAGCTTCAAGGACCGCGGCATGGCCATGGTGGTCGCGCAGGCGCGCCGCCTGGGCCTGCGCAAGCTGGCGGTGCCGACCCAGGGCAATGCCGGCGATTCGCTGCTGCGCTATGCGCTGGCCGGCGGGCTGTCGGTGGCGATCGCGATGCCGCCGGACACGCCGATGCCGATCCTGGGCAACGTCGCCGCGGCCGCGCAGCGCGACCCCGAGCGCGTGCGCCTGGAACTGGTCGGCCCGACCATCCGCGAGGCCGGCGCGCTGCTGAAGGAGCGCTACCTGCCGCAAGGCTATTTTTCGGTGGCCACGTTCCAGGAACCGGGCTGGCGCATCGAAGGCAAGAAATCCCTGGGCCTGGAACTGGCCGAACCCGCGCCCGGATCGACGCGCTGGTTGCTGCCCGACGCGGTGATCTATCCCACCGGTGGCGGCACTGGCGTGCTCGGCATGTGGAAGGCCTGGGACGAGCTGCAGGCGCTGGGCCTGATCGACGCGCGCCGTCCGCGCATGCTGTGCGTGCAAAGCGCGGCCACGCCGCCGCTGGTGCGCGCCTTCGATAGCGGCGCGGCCGACACTCAAGCGGTCGCGGCGGGCCAGACCCTGGCATTCGGGCTCAACGTGCCCGGCGGCGTCGGCCACTTCCGCGTTCTGGAAATTCTGCGCGCCAGCGGCGGCGCCGCGGTCGCGGTGGAGGAGCGCGACAGCATGGCCGAGTTCGCGCGCCTGTGGCGCGAGCCGGTCGGCGGCGGCGCGCCGGCCTGGATCGCGCCGGAAGGCGCGGCCTGTCTTGCCGCGTTGCCACAGCTGATCGAACGCGGCCTGATCGCGCGCGGCCAGCGCGTGGTCGCGGTGAATACCGGTTCGGCGGAGAAGTACCTGCCGGACCTGCGTCATCTGATCTGACCTCAAGCCCGCAGGAGCGGACATGGACACCGACAACCACGAGTGGTGGCAGGACACCCAGGACATCGAGCGCTGCGTGCGCGCGGTTTACGCTTGCATCTCCGGCCCGGCCGGCGCGCCGCGCGACTGGGCGCGCTTCCGCTATCTGCAGCACCCGAACGCGCGCAGCCTGCGCACCGTGGTCGAGGCCGACGGCAGTACCCACGCGATGGTGTTCGACGTCGACAGCTACATCGCCAACGTCGAGGCCTTCTTCGCTCAGAACGACTTCTTCGAAGTCGAGATCGACCGCCGCGTGCAGCGCTTCGGCCAGGTCGCGCACGTGTGGAGCCTGTACGAGGCGCGCCCGACCGCGGACTCGCCGGTGCTGCTCAAGCGCGGCGCCAACAGCGTGCAGCTCTGCCACGAACACGGGCGCTGGTGGGTGTTCAGCACGATCTGGGACAACGAGCGCGAGGGGCTTAAGTTCGATCTTTGGTGAGGGTGAAAGCAAATCCCCCCTAGCCCCCCTTTTGCAAAGGGGGGAAGAGCATTACGTTCGTCGAAAGCCGCTTGTTTCCCCCCTTTGCAAAAGGGGGGCTAGGGGGGATTTGCTCCTAAGCAACGCCACCCCCGCAACACTGCGTACCCCCGACGCGCTCGCAATCGTGCGCAGGTGCCCCCAACTTCATAGGGACGCCATCGCCGCGAGCGCCCATGATTCCCTTTTCCGTACTCGACCTGGCCCCGGTCACCGAAGGCAGCGACGCCGCCCAGGCCTTCGCGCACAGCCTCGAGCTGGCCCAACATGCCGAGCGCCTGGGCTACCGGCGCTACTGGCTGGCCGAACACCACAACATGCCCGGCATCGCCAGCGCCGCGACCGCGGTGTTGATCGGGCATATCGCCGGCGGCACCTCGACCATCCGGGTCGGCGCCGGCGGCATCATGCTGCCCAACCATTCGCCGCTGCAGGTGGCCGAGCAGTTCGGCACCCTGGCGTCGCTGTATCCCGATCGCATCGATCTGGGCCTGGGCCGCGCGCCCGGCACCGATCAGGCCACCGCGCGCGCCTTGCGCCGCTATTTCGACGGCGCCGACAGCTTTCCGCAGGACGTCGCCGAGCTGCTGCAGTACTTCGAGCCGGTGCGGCCCGGCCAGGCGGTGCGCGCAGTGCCGGGCGCGGGCCTGCGGGTGCCGGTGTGGCTGCTCGGCTCCAGCCTGTTCGGCGCGCAGCTGGCCGCGCAGTTGGGCCTGCCGTACGCGTTCGCCTCGCACTTCGCGCCCGATGCGATGGACGAGGCGCTGGCGATCTACCGGCGCGAGTTCCGGCCCTCGGCGGCCTGGCCGCGCCCGCATGCGCTACTGGCCTTGAACGTGGTCGCCGCCGAAACCGACGCGCAGGCGCGGCGCTTGTTCACCACCCAGCAGCAGAGTTTCGTCAACCTGCGGCGCGGCCAACCTGGCCTGATTCCGCCGCCGATCGACGACATCGACGCCTACTGGACGCCGGCCGAACGCTCAGGCGTGGAGCGCGCGCTGGCCTGTGCGGTGGTCGGCGATCCCGATAGCGTGCGCGAGGGCATCGCCGCCTTCATCGAGCGCCATCGTCCCGACGAGTTGATGCTGACGGCCAACGTGTACGAGCACGCGGCGCGGCTGCGCTCGTTCGAGCTGGCCGCGCAGGCGCGCGCGCAGTTGGCGCAGCGCGCCTGACGCGCGACAGGCTTGCCTCAGCGCGAGCCCGGCACGTGCTCGCGCACGCCCAGCAACTCGACCTCGAACACCATCGACGCGTCCGGCGGAATCACGCCGCCGCCCGCGCCGTCGGCGCCGTAGCCGTATTCCGGCGGCAGCATCAGCACGCGCTTGCCGCCGACCTGCATGCCGGCGATGCCTTCGTCCCAGCCGCGTACCACCCGGCCGGCGCCGAGCAGGAACGAGAACGGCTTGCCGCGATCGACCGAGCTGTCGAACTTGCGGCCGCGCTTGTCGGCGGCCTTTTCGTCGTAGAGCCAACCGGTGTAGTGCACGCTCACGTCCTGGCCGCTGCGCGCGGCCGGGCCGGTGCCGGGGCGCTCGTCTATCCATTCGAAACGTTGCACGCGTCCGCCGCTGGCGGGTTCGGCTTCGCGGCGGGCGCAGCCGGCGAGCAGAAGCGTAGCCAGCAGCGCGCTGGACACGAGGGTGACGAGGGTTGGGCGCATCGGGTTCATCCCTGAGGGCGTGGCGGTGACGACGCCCAGGATAACGGACCCGGCGCGCGCTCAGTCGACCAGCGCGCCGCAGCTGAGATTGGCGACGGCTCCGGTCATGGCGCCGGCGCGGTCGGAGGCGGCGAAGGCGGCGTAGTCGGCGACCTGGGCCAGGGTCGGCAGGCGGCCGAGCAGGGTGCCGGTGCGCGCGGCCTCGTCGAGCATGGCCTCGATCGACACGCCGGCGCGGCGCGCGCTTTCGGCGAAGACCTCGTGCGCGTGCGAGGCCGGCTGCGCGTCGGGTATCGCGTGCGGACGCAGGCAGACCACGCGGATACCGGACGCGCCCAGTTCGGCCGCGAGCAGACGCGAGTAGGCCTCGATCGCCGCGCAGGTCACGCCGTAGCCGAGGAAGCCCACGCCGCTCATGCGCGAGCCCGGCGTGGACAGGGTCAGGATCGCGCCGCCGGACGACATGTGCCGCGCCGCCGCCTGGGCGGTGATGAAGTTGCTGCGCGTGTAGGCCTGGATCGGGTGCAGATAGTCCGACAGCGTCAGCTCGGCGAAGGGTACGCCCTGCACGTGCGGCACGCCGATCGCGTTGAGGGCGATGTCGATGCCGCCCGCGTCCGCGGCGACCGCGGCGGCATGCGCTTGCACCGCGGCTTCGTCCAGCGCGTCCACGGTCGCGATATCGGCGTGGCCGCCGCCGGCGGCGATGTCGGCGGCCACGCGTTCGAGCTTGGCGCGGCCGCGTCCGGCCAGATAGACGCGCGCGCCCTCGCGGGCGAAGGCACGCGCGACCGCGCCGCCGATGGCGCCGCTGCCGCCGTGGATCAGCGCCACTTTGTGTTCGAGCAGCATCGGGAACTCCTGGGTCAGGGCAGGGTGGCGGCGGTCGCCGCGAGATCAGAATCTGCGTCGCTGAAAGGGCAGGCCGACGCCTTCCTCGCAGTAGGACTTGAGGCTGTACAGGAACATCGCCCAGTTGTAGTTGCACCAGCGATAGAACTCGGTGACCTCGCGCCAACCTTCATGGCGCAGCACCACCGCGGTCTTTCCCTCGCGCGCTTCCAGGTCGAAGCTGATCTGGGTGCCGATCCACTGCGGATCCGAATCCAGGCAGCGCCAGGCCAGGCGGCTGCGCGGCAGCCATTCGGTGATCTTGACTCGCACCAGGCCGGCCTCGCCGAAGCGGAATTCGTTGACTGCGCCCTGCACCGCCTGCACGGTCAGGTCGTCGGTCCAGACTTCGGCCAGGCCGCGTTCGCTGGTCAGCGCGTCGTAGACCTGCGCCGGCGATGCGTTCACGTATTGGATGTGTTCGATGGCGGCCATGGCCGGCTCCTGTCGCGGATACGAGGGCTCATTCCTTGGGGATCCGCCGTTCGTACTCCGCCTCGATCGCGGAGTGCTTGGACCAGAAATGGCTGGGCGTGCGGCCCTCCAGCAGGTCCAGCAGCAGATCGAGGTGGCTGTGCCAGCCGCCGGCGACGCTGACCATCTCGCCGCGGTTGGGCAGACGGCGGTGGGTGACCACCAGCAGCACGCGGTCCTGCTTCGGGGTCAGCTCGAACACCACTTCCGATTCGCCGTCCCAGGTGTAGCTGAGTCGATGCGGCGGATCGCAGTCGATCACCCGGCCTTCGCTGCGGTACTCCTCGTGGTCGGCGTACTTGGCCGGGGTTGGGTCGTCGTTGGTCAGTTCGGCGTTGCGGAACACGTGTTCGACGCGGCCGCCGGGGCGCAGTTCGATCTCACCGGCGGCCATCCAGGTGCGGCGCTTTTCGGATTCGGTGAGATAGCTCCACAGCCGTTCGATCGGGCCGGGCATCAGGCGTTCGATGCGCACGGTGTCGGGGGCGGTGACGATGCCGTAGTCGCTCATGGTAGGGCTCCTGGGGAATGCTCAGTGGGGGGCGTGCGACAGCTGCTCGGCCAGCGAGGCGAGGATGTGCTGCCAGCCCGCTTCGGTGCGCTGCGCGTACGGCGCGTATTCGGCCGCCATTTCGTGGGTGAGGCGGAGTTCGCAGCCGCTGCCGATGGGCGCGATCTCTATGGTGATGCGGTCGCCGTCCCCGGCCGGATCCAGGGCCAGGGTGAACACCAGCCGGCGCGGGCGATCGATCTCGAGATAACGGCCGTAGTGCGCGGCGTCGCCGTCCTCGCGGGTTTCGACGATGACGTAGCCGCCGCCGACGCGCGCGTCGATCTCGACCCGCTGCATGCGTCCGTTCGCGGTCGCGTAGAGGAAGCGCGCGGCCATGCGCGGATCCAGCCAGGCGTCGAACACGCGTTCGGGCGAGGCCTCGAAGCGGCGCGCGACGCGCACGACGATGGGGGAGGTCGGGCTCATCGTTTGCTCCTGGGTTTGCGCGCGGCCGCGAGGGCGCGATCCTCGGCCTGCAGCAGGGCGTCGAGGGCGTCGAGGCGTTCGTTCCAGAACCGTTCGTAGTGGCGCATCCACTCCATGCCGCCGTGCATGGGGCGCGCATCGAGGCGGCAGACGTGGGTGCGGCCCTGGACTTCGCGCTGGACCAGGCCGGCGCGCTCCAGCACCTTGATGTGCTTGGAGGCCGCGGCCAGCGACATTTCGAACGGCGCGGCCAGTTCGCCGACGCTGCAGGGCTGGCGCGACAAGCTGCGCAGCATCGCGCGCCGGGTCGGGTCGGCAAGGGCGTGGAACACGGCGTCCAGGCGTTCGGGTTTATTCTCAACCATAGAGTTGAATATCCTCCGGCCGGGAGCGATTGTCAACCATTCGGTAAAATATTGAGCGACCCCAGCAAGGCGTCCTGCGGGGCGGATGGCGTCTAAAAGTGGCTGCGCAGCGCAGCCTGGTAGCAAATACACGTCGCCGGCGGCCGTGCGCTGGCACTGCTTAGCCGCCTCCAGCTATGCGTGACCAGCGGCGCGCCGCTGGCTGTGCTGGATTGCCAGAGCCGAGTCGGCGCGATCTGGCGCTGCGGCGGCGCTCTAGCCGGCCTGGCTTTCGGCGGCCTGCAGCGCGCGCAGCGCGTTGGCGGTGGCGGCGTCGGCGGGAAAGAAGGATTCGATCGCCAGTTCCGCCAGGGTCACGTCCATCGGCGTGCCGAACACGGTGGTGGTGCTGATATAGGCGTGCTCGCCGCCGTCGGGGCTGCGCAAGCGCAGCGGCACCGCGACGCTGAGCGTGGTGGGCAGTTCGACCTCGTCGGCATCCGCGCAGGGGTAGGCGGCGAGTTCATCGTGCAGCTCGCTCAGCACCGGATCGCCGGTGGCGTCGGCCTGATGGCGTAGGCGATGCAGCAAGTGCGCGCGCCACTGCGCGAGGTTGACGATCAGCGGCGCCAGGCCGCGCGGGTGCAGGCTCAGGCGCAAAACGTTGATCGGCGGCTGCAGCAGGTCGGTGGGGATGCCTTCGAGCATGCGTTCGACGGCGCGGTTGGCCGCCAGCAGGTTCCAGTGGCGGTCGATGGCCAGCGCGGGGTAGGGCTCGTGCCCGTGCAGCACCAGTTGGATCGCCGCATGCGCTTCGTGCAGTGCGGGATCGTCCAGCGAGCGCTGCGCGTACATCGGCGCCAGCCCGGCCGCGGTCATCAACTGGTTGCGCTCGCGCAGTGGCACGTCGAGGCGATCGGCCAGACGCAGCAGCATCGCCCGGCTCGGCAGCGAGCGCCCGGTTTCGATGAAGCTGACGTGGCGGGTGGAGATGTCGGCCATGCCGGCCAAATCCAATTGGGTTAGGCGGCGGCGCTGGCGCCAGTCGCGCAATTGTTCGCCTACGGGTCGGGTCGCGTTCATGGCCGAACGATAGCCCAGGGCGGCGGGTTCGGACATGACCTCGCAGGTAATCGACCGGCGGCGAGCGCTGGGTTGAGATGGCGTCGAACCCAACCGACCGACATCTCCGACAGAACCAGGAGCAACTCATGAGCGCCATCGTCCGATCCTCCCAGTCCCAACTGCTGCGCCGCGCGATCCAGCTCGACGCCATCGCCACCGCGGCCATGGCCGCGCTGCTGATCGCGGCCGCCGCGCCCTTGTCTCAGTGGCTGCACTTGCCGCAGAACCTGTTGCTGGGCGCGGGCCTGGTACTGGTGCCCTACGTGGCCTTCCTGGGCTGGCTACTCAGCCGCGAGCGCATCTCCGCGCCCCAGGCCTGGTCGGTAATCGCGATCAACGCCTGCTGGACGATCGACAGCGCGATCCTGCTGCTCAGCGGCTGGGTCTCGCCGAACGCGCTGGGCTTGGCCTTCGTGATCGTGCAGGCGCTGGCGGTGGCGGCGTTCGCCGAGCTGCAGTACTTCGGCCTGCGCAAGCAGCAGCGCGGCTGAGCGGGCCCGGATCCACCTTTGCCTTCATGCAGGAGCGGCGCAAGCCGCGACCGCGCCACTTCGCTTGCGGCGATGGCGCGGTCAAAGGGATGGATGACAGTCGCGGCTCGCGCGGCTCCACCCCCAAAGCGCAGCGCCCCTTGCTTGCTGTGGGAGCGGCGTGAGCCGCGAAGGATGTGTCAGATCGAGACGAGATTCGGCATCTCGGTGCTTCGATCGCGGCTCACGCCGCTCCCACAGAAGGCAGAGCTCTGCTCCCACAGCGAGCGCGGAGCCGGTAGCGGCCTTCAGCTCAGACCGCGATACCGGCCGCGTGTCCCGAGGCCCAGGCCCACTGGAAGTTGTAGCCGCCCAGCCAGCCGGTCACGTCGACCACTTCGCCGACGAAATGCAGGCCCGCTACGCGCCGCGATTCCATCGTGCTGGAGGACAACTCGTCGGTGTCGACGCCGCCCAGGGTGACTTCGGCGGTGCGGTAGCCCTCGGTGCCGCTGGCGACCAGGGACCAGTCCTGCAGCGCCGCCGCCAGTTGCTTCAACTCCGGCGGCGTGTACTGCTTCATCGGCTTGTTGCTCAGCCACAGCTCGCACAGGCGCTGGGCGAACCGCCGCGGCACCGCATCCGACAGCACGGTCTTGAGTTCGGCCGCCGGGCGTTCCAGTTGCTGCGCGCGCAGCCAGGCCGCGGCGTCCTGGCCCGGCAGCAGGTCCAGGCGCAAGTCGTCGCCGGGCTGCCAGTAGGACGAGATCTGCAGGATCGCCGGGCCGCTGACGCCGCGGTGGGTGATCAGCATCTGGTTGCTGAAGCTGCGGCCGTTGCAACGCGCGGTCACCGGCAGGGCGACGCCGCTGAGGTCGGCCAGACGTTCCTGATGCTTGCCGCTGAGGGTCAGCGGCACCAGGCCCGCGCGCGTGGGCAGCACGCTATGGCCGAACTGGCGGGCGAGTTCGTAGCCGAAACCGGTGGCCCCCATGCTGGGGATCGACAGCGCGCCGGTGGCGATCACCAGCCGCGGTGCCGCGAATGCGCCGCGCGTGGTGTGCAGGCGGAACGGCGCCTCGCCCTCGGCGTGCAGCACGCGCTCGACGCTGCATGAGGTCTCGATGCGCACGCCCGCGTCCGCGCATTCGTCCAGCAGCATCTTGACGATCAGCTTGGACGACACGTCGCAGAACAGTTGGCCGAGTTCCTTCTCGTGGTAGGCGATGCCGTGGCGTTCGACCAGATCCACGAAATCGGCCGGCGTGTAGCGCGCCAGCGCCGATTTGCAGTAATGCGGATTGGCCGAGATGAAGTTGGCCGGGCCGGTGCCGGTGTTGGTGAAGTTGCAGCGGCCGCCGCCCGACATCAGGATCTTCTTGCCGACCCGGTTGGCGTGCTCCACCACCAGCACGCGCTTGCCGCGCTGGCCGGCGGTCAGCGCGCACATCAGGCCGGCCGCGCCACCGCCTAGGATCAGGACGTCGTAAAGCTCCGCCATGCGTTCAAGCGGCCTGCGTGCCCACGCCCTGGCGCACCGACGGCGTCAGCGTGAGCGCGACGCGGTCGTTGCTGAGCGCGACTTCGCCGTCCTGGATCTGGCAGTCCAGGCGGAAGCTGCGTTCGACCATCGCCGCCATCGCCTCGACCGCGTCGCTGTCGATGTCCAGCACGGTGAGGTTCTTCAGGCGGCGCAGAATGGCGACGTTCTTGTCCCACCAGATGTCGGCCGCGCGCCCGCCGTAATTCACCACCACCACCTGGCGCGCGCGTCCGCAGGCCTTGCGGATGCGCGACTCGTCCGGCTGGCCGACGTCGATCCACAGCTCGATGTCGCCGGTGTAGTCGCGCAGGGCGAGATCGGGCTCGTCCTCGCTGCTCAGGCCTGGGCCGAATTCCAGGCGCTCGTGCGCGTTCAGGGCGAAGGCGAGCATGCGCACCATCAGCCGCTGCTGGGTTTCCGAGGGGTGCTGGGCCAGGGTCAGGGCGTGGGCGGCGTAGTAATGCCGGTCCATGTCGCTGATTTGCAGTTCGATCTTGACGATGGTGGCGTTGGGCGCCATGGACGGACCTGCGGAGTGAAAAACAGCGCGCATTCTAGGCCCTGCGCGCCGGCGCCGCCTGAGCGGGGCCGGCTGGGCGAGAATGCGCGCATGCCCGCACCCCCCTTTCAGCCGCTCGACGGCGTCGCCGCCAGTCGCCTGCAACTGCCGCCGGGCCCCTGGGCGACCGTGCTGGACGGCCTGTGCGCGCGCTTCCCGGCGATCGACCGCGCGCAGTGGCGCGAGCGCTTCGCGCGCGGGCGCGTGCTGGATGCGCAGGGCCGGGCGCTGGCGGAGGACGCGCCGTACCGGGTCGGCGCCGAGATCCGCTACTTCCGCGAGGTCGCCGCCGAGGCCGAGATCCCGTTCGAGGAACGTGTGCTGTACGCCGACGCCCATCTGCTGGTGGTCGACAAGCCGCATTTCCTGCCGGTGGTGCCGTCCGGCGGTTATGTCAGCCAGACGCTGCTGGCGCGGCTGACGCGCCGTTACGGCAGCGCCGAATTGGCGCCCTTGCACCGCCTGGATCGCGCCACCGCCGGGCTGGTGCTGTTCTCGGTCGATCCGCGCACGCGCTCGGCTTATCAGGCGCTGTTTCGCGAGCGCCGCATCGTCAAACGCTACGAGGCGCTGGCCGCGCCCTTGCCGCAATGGGCGTTTCCGCTGGAGCGGGCCAGCCGGCTGGAGCCAGGCGATCCCTTCTTCCTGATGCGCGAAGCCGAAGGCGCGCCCAACAGCCTGACCCGGATCGAGGTACTGGCGCGCGGCGACACGCATTGGCGCTACGGGCTGGAACCGGTGAGCGGCCGCAAGCACCAGCTGCGCGTGCACATGGCGGCGCTGGGCGCGCCCATCCTCAACGACCCGTTCTATCCCTTGCCGGCCGAGCGCACGGCCGACGATTACGCCCGGCCCTTGAAGCTGCTGGCGCGGTCGCTGGCGTTCGTCGATCCCGTGGATGGCAGCCAGCGGCGCTACGAAAGCGGCCTGTCGCTCTAGCGCTGCGATTCGCAGGGCAGGAACGGCGCGAACCACGACCGTCATCCACCGCCTGCCGCGCTGGCGTCGTCAGCAGGGCGACGCGGTCGCGGCTCGCGCCGCTCCCTTAAAACAGGTTCACACCCACTCGCGCGAGGGCAGGGTGTAGCGGCGCTGCGGGCGGCCGACCAGGTCCAGGAAGTTGTTGAACACCGCGTCGGCGCGTTGCTGCATGCCGGCGATGTGTTCGGCGGTGTGGGCGCGGATCGCGGCCTCGCTGGTGCCGTGGCCCAGCTCTTCCAGTTCCCGCCGGTAGACCGGATTGGCCAGCCAGCGCTCGATCAGGGGCACGTCCATTTCCAGATGGAACTGGAAGCCGTAGGCGTTGTCGCCCCAGCGAAACGCCTGCTGTTCGCAGCTGTCGGTGCGCGCGAGATGGGTCGCGCCTTGCGGGACCTCGAAGCTGTAGCGATGCCACTGGAACACCGGAGCGCTCTCGGCCAACGGCGCCAGCACCGCGTCGTCGCGGCCCGGTTCGGTCGCGTGCAGCGGATACCAGCCGATCTCGGGCTGATGGTGGCGCCGCACCGGCGCGCCCAGCACATGCGCGAGCAACTGCGCGCCCAGGCAGATGCCCAGGATCGGTTTGCCCTGTTCCAGCATGCGTTCGATCGCGAGCAGCTCGGTGCGCAGGTGCGGGCGCTGGGCCTGGTCTTCGACGTTCATCGGCCCACCGAGCACGATCAGGCCGCGGTAGCGGTCGACATTGGGCTGGGCGTCGGGATCGCGATCGAAGTTGGTGAACCGGATGCGGTGCCCGCGACGACGGATCAGCGGGTCCAGCGTGCCCAGCGGCTCGGCGGCGACGTGTTGGAAAACCAGGATGCGGGGCATGGGGGACGAGGCGGCGGCTTACCTCACGACTATGCCAAAGCCGGGGCGTGCGTAGCGAGACTTGGCTTATGACGATTGGTTCGCTGAAGGCGGCGGGGGGCTGAGGACGCCTCAAGCTTGCGCCGCCGCTTTGGATTCGCGCGCCCTCATCCGCCCTSCGGGCACCTTCTCCCGCAAGCGGGAGAAGGGACCGCTAAGGTCGCCTGTTTGCGTTAGCCCCTCTCCCGCTTGCGGGAGAGGGGTTGGGGTGAGGGCACGCGCAGCATCAACTTGCGCCGCCGCTTTGATTCGCGCGCCCTCATCCGCCCTGCGGGCACCTTCTCCCGCAAGCGGGAGAAGGGACAGCCAAGGTCGCCTGCTTGCTTTAGCCCCTCTCCCGCAAGCGGGAGAGGGGAGCCAGCCGCCTCAGCGCGGATCGCGCGGCTTGAACGGCTTACGGGGACCGGCGCCGTGCGGCTTGCCGCCGGCGGGACGCGGGCCGCCTGGGCCGCGCGCACCGGGGCCGCCAGGGCCGCCCGGACGACGGCTGCGGCCGCCCTCGGTGTCGCCGGGGCCGGCGCGCTGGATGCGCAGAGGCTGGCCGGCCACGCGCACCTTCTTCAGGTGCTCCATCAGTTCGCGCGGCATGCCTTCCGGCAAATCGACCAGGGTGTAGTCGTCGCGGATGTCGATGCGGCCGATGTAGCGGCTTTCCAGGTCGGCCTCGTTGGCGATCGCGCCGACGATGTTGCCCGGCTGCACGCCGTGGCTGTGGCCGACCTCGATGCGGAAGGTCTCCATGCCGACCTCGGGACCGGCCTGCGGCGGGCGCGGGGCGCGTTCGCGCTCCGCGCGCGGCGCGGGCGCTTCGTCGTCGAAGAAGGACTCGGCGGCATTGACCGAACGCGGCGCGGGCGGGGTGAACTGGCGGGTCTCGTGGCGGTGCGCGGGCGGCGCCTCGTCGCGCGGCGCGTAGCTGCGCTCTTGGGCCGGACGCGGCGCGTCGGCGCGCGGATGCTCGCGGCGGTGGGCGCCGGCGTTGGAGGCGTTGTCGCGCTCGACGAATTTGCGCGTGGCCGCGCCGCGGTGCTCGCGCGGCCCCTCGCGCTCTTCGCGCTGGTAGCGTTGCGCCGGCGGCGGGGTCAGCAGCAGCGGGTTGTCGCCCTGCACCAGCTTGGCCAGGGCCGCGGCGATCTCCACCGCGGGCACGTTCTTTTCGCGCTCGTAGCGCTCGACCATGTCGCGGAACAGGCTCAGGTCGCTACTTTCCAGCGCATCGCTGATGCGGCCGAGGAAGCGCGTCACCCGCTGCTCGTTGACGGTCTCGACGCTGGGCAGCTCCATCGGTTCGATCGGCTGGCGGGTGGCGCGTTCGATCGCGCGCAGCATGCCGCGCTCGCGCGGGGTCACGAACAGGATCGCTTCGCCCTTGCGCCCGGCGCGGCCGGTGCGGCCGATGCGGTGGACGTAGCTTTCGGTGTCGTAGGGGATGTCGTAGTTCAGCACGTGGCTGATGCGGTCCACGTCCAGGCCGCGCGCGGCCACGTCGGTGGCTACCAGGACGTCGATCTTGCCGTCCTTGAGGTTCTGGATGGTCTTCTCGCGCTGCGCCTGCTGCACGTCGCCGTTGATCGCTGCGGCCGAAATGCCCCTGGCGGACAGTTTCTCGGCCAGTTCCTCGGTGCCCAGCTTGGTGCGCGAGAACACGATCATGGCGTCGAAGGTCTCGGCCTCCAGGATCCGGGTCAGCGCATCGAGCTTGTGCACGCCGCTGACCGACCAGTAACGCTGGCGGATGTTGGCCGCGGTGGTGGTCTTGGCCTTGATCGCGATCTCGACCGGCTCTTTCAGATAGGTCTGGGCGATGCGCTTGATCGGCGCCGGCATGGTCGCCGAGAACAGCGCGACCTGGCGCGATTCCGGGGTCTTCTTGAGCACGCTCTCGACGTCGTCGATGAAGCCCATGCGCAGCATTTCGTCGGCTTCGTCCAGCACCAGGCAGCGCAGCTCGGACAGGTCCAGGGTGCCGCGGTCGAGGTGGTCGATGACCCGGCCCGGGGTGCCGACCACCACGTGCACGCCGCGCTTGAGCGCCTGCAGCTGCGGGTAGTAGCTCTGGCCGCCGTAGATCGGCAGTACGTGGAAACCGGGCAGGTGCACGGCGTATTTTTGGAAGGCCTCGGCGACCTGGATCGCCAGTTCGCGCGTCGGCGCCAGCACCAGGGCCTGCGGCTTGAACTGCTTGGGATCGATCTGGGCCAGGATCGGCAGCGCGAACGCGGCGGTCTTGCCGGTACCGGTCTGGGCCTGGCCCAGCACGTCGCGGCCTTCCAGCAGCGGCGGGATGGTGGCGGCCTGGATCGGCGAGGGCGACTCGTAGCCGACGTCGGACAGCGCGCGCAGCAGCGGCTCGGACAGGGCGAGGTCGGTGAACTTCAGCGACGGCGCCTCGGCGGAACTGGCGGGGTCGGAAGGGGCGGAACTGGAACTGGGCGTCTCGGCGCTCATGGGGCGGCTCGGCAGCGCCGGCGGAGGCCGGTCGGAAGACCGCCTAGTGTACCGGACCCGGGTGGAGCACTGGCTCAGCGGCGCGGAAACCGCCTGGAAATGCGCGGTTTTCTGGCGCTGGCGGCGTTCCGCGCGCTGAATCGTCGTTCAGTTCCCGCCTTTGGAAAAGGGGGCTGGGGGGGATTTGCGCGAAGGCGATCGGCTGCGTCCGCTTAGAAGCGAAAGCAAATCTCCCCCAACCCCTCTTTTTCAAAGAGGGGAGACCAGCCAAAAATGGGGAGGGCCGCGGCGAGCGATATCCGCGCCTCAGCGCGCCCGCGCGTCCTTCTCGACTCGCCCGTCCTTCATCACCCACTCGACCCGCTTGAGCACGGTCACGTCTTGCAGCGGGTCGCCCGATACCGCGATCAGGTCGGCGCGCTTGCCCGGTTCCAGGCTGCCGACCTGGTCGGACAGGCCCAGCAGGTCGGCGGCGTTCACGGTCGCGGCCTGGATCGCCTGCGGCGCGGTCATGCCGTGGGCGACCATGAGCTCGAATTCGTCGGCGTTGCGGCCGTGCAGGCTGACGCCGGCGTCGGTGCCGAAGGCGATCTTCACGCCCGCCGGCACGGCCGCTTCCAGGGCCTTGCCGGTGATGCCGATGCGCCATTCGATCTTGGCCCGGACTTCGCCGGTATAGGCTTGCGGGTTCTTGGCCAGACGCTCCTTGTAGCCGTTGACCGTGGACAGCGTGGGCACGTAGTAGGCGCCGGTCTTGCGGAACAAGGCGATGTCCTCGCGATCCAGCAGGGTGCCGTGCTCGATCGAATCGGCGCCCGCGCGCAGCGCGACCGCGATGCCGTCGGCGCCGTGCGCGTGCACCGCGACCTTCTTGCGGTACAGGTGCGCGGTTTCGACGATGGCGCGCGCCTCGTCGTCGAACATCTGCTGGCCCAGGCCGGCGCCGATGCGGCTGTTGACGCCGCCGGTGGTGGCGATCTTGATCACGTCGACGCCGCGCGCGATCTGCCGGCGCACCGCGCGCCGGCAATCGTCGGCGCCGTCGCAGGTGTTGCCGTGCACGTCCAGCGCGGCATGCAGGTCCTCGCGGAAGCCCAGGGTCGGGTCCATGTGGCCGGCGGTGGTCGAGATGGCCGAACCGGCGTCGAGGATGCGCGGCCCAGGCAGCTTGCCGGCCGCGACCGCGTCGCGCAGGGCCAGGGTCACGCCGTCGCTGTCGCCGAGGTTGCGCACCGTGGTGAAGCCGGCATGCAAGGTCTTGCGCGCGTTGACCGCGGCCTCGAAGGCGTGGTCGGCGACGCCGCCGGAGACGCTGTCGAGCTGGCCTTCGACGCCGGCCTTGTCCGACACCAAGTGCACGTGGCAGTCGATCAGGCCCGGCAGCACGTAGCGGTCGCGCAGGTCCAGCACGGTCGCGTCGGCGGGCACGCCGGCGAACGCGGCAGCGTCCTGGTAGCCGTCGCGCACCGCTTCCACGCGCCCGGCGCGCAGCAGCAGGGTGCTGGCGCCGCGCGGCGCCTGGCCGGGGCGGTCGAGCAGGTGGCCGGCATGGACCAGGGTCCAGTCGGCGTTCTGAGCGGACGCGGCCAAGGGCAGGCAGGCCAGCAGCGCGGGCAGGCACCAGGCGGGCAGGGCGGGGCGGCGCGGGTTCGGGGTCATCGTCGGGCTCGGCTGGACGCGAAGCCCCGAGCATACCCGCGCGCGCCGGGCTTCAAACGCGACTTCGCGCCAGCCAGCGATCGAGTTGGTTGGCGAAGGCCTGGCGATCGCGCGCATGGAACACCGGCGGGCCGCCGGTCTGCACGCCGGCGCCGCGCAGTTCGTCCATGAAATTGCGCATCGACAGGCGCTGGGCAATGTTGTCGGCGGTGTAGAGGTCGCCGCGCGGATTCAGCGCGACCGCGTGTTTTTCCAGCACCAGCGCGGCCAGCGGGATGTCCTGGGTGACCACCAGGTCGCCGGCGGCCACGCGCTGCACGATCTCGTTGTCGGCCACGTCCAGGCCGGACGGCACCTGGATCGCGCGCACGTAGCGCGAGCCGGGCGTGCGCAGCCACTGGTTGGCGACCAGGGTGACCTGGATGCGCGCGCGTTCGGCGGCGCGGAACAGGATCTCGCGGATCACGCCGGGGCAGGCATCGGCATCGACCCAGATCTGCGGGGCAGGCGGCTGCGCGGCAGGGACGGGGGCGTCGGTCATCGGAAGGGGGTCGCAGGCACGGCCGTGACGGCTGCGCCGGGGGGGAGGCGGGGCGGACAGCGGGGTCCGCGCGCCTGCACTGGCTGGGGCGGGGCGGGCGACTGGCGTCGCCTCGGCCCGGGGCACGGCTCAGCCGTTGCTGCGTTCGTCGTCGCGGGGGCTGCCGCTGGGATCGGCCGGCGCGCCGGTGTCCTTGGCCGCGGCCTTCTTGGCCGCCTTTTCGTCCTGCTTCTTCTTCTTGGCGATCTCGCGCTGGCGCTTCTCGAACGAGTAATTGGGCTTGGCCATGTATGGCGATCTCGATGGGGAATGCCACCAGTCTAGGCCATGCGCGGCCCTGGAGCCGAATCGCCGAACCGCCGCGACCGCTACCATGGGCCCGGACCCCACCGCCCAGGCCGTCATGATCCGCGTCCACCATCTGAACAATTCGCGCTCGCAGCGCGTGCTCTGGCTGCTGGAAGAGCTGGAACTGCCCTACGAGGTCGTGCGCTACCAGCGCGACGCCCAGACCCTGCTGGCGCCGCCGGAACTGCGCCGGATCCACCCGCTGGGCAAATCGCCGGTGCTGGAGGACGGCGAGCGGGTCCTGGCCGAGTCGGCCGCGATCCTGGAATACCTGGCCGAGCGCTACGACGGCGAGCATCGCTACAGCCCGCCGCCGGCGCCGCTGGACGCGCCCGAACGCCTGCGCTGCCGCTACTGGCTGCACTACGCCGAGGGTTCGGCGATGCCGCCGCTGCTGCTGAGCCTGGTGTTCGCGCGCCTGAAGCGCGCGCCGATGCCGTTCTTCGCCAAGCCGGTGGCGCGCGGGATCGCCGACAAGGCCATGGCCAGCTTCGTCGGGCCGCAGCTCAAGCTGCACCTGGACTACATCGAAGCCGAGCTGGGCCGGCACGCCTGGTTCGCGGGCGAGCGCTTCGGCATCGCCGACATCCAGATGAGCTTCCCGGTCGAAGCCGCGGTCGCGCGCGCGGGTGGCGATCGTCCGCGCATGCAGGCGTTCCTGGAGCGCATCCACGCCCGGCCCGCGTACCAGCGCGCGCTGGAGCGCGGCGGTCCCTTCGACGTGCTGGGCTGAGATGCTGGCCTTCGACTTCGACAACGCCTTAATCCGCGAACTGCCCGCCGACCCCGAAACGGGGCCAGGCGTGCGCCAGGTGCAGGGCGCCTTGTATTCGCGCGTGCAGCCGACCCCGGTGGCGGCGCCGCGCCTGCTCGCGTACTCCGCCGAGATGGCCGCGCGCCTGGGTCTGGACGAGGCCGCGCTGCGCTCGCCGGAGTTCGCCCAGGTGTTCGCCGGCAACGCCTTGCTGCCCGGCATGCAGCCGTTCGCGTCGAATTACGGCGGGCATCAGTTCGGGCATTGGGCGGGGCAGTTGGGCGACGGTCGCGCGATCAGCCTGGGCGAGGTCGTCAACGCCGCCGGCGAGCGCTGGGAGCTGCAGCTCAAGGGCGCCGGCCCCACCCCGTACTCGCGCACGGCCGATGGCCGCGCGGTGCTGCGCTCCTCGGTGCGCGAATTTCTGTGCAGCGAGGCCATGCATCACCTGGGCGTGCCGACCACGCGCGCGCTCAGCCTGATCGGCACCGGCGAGCACGTGGTGCGCGACATGTTCTACGACGGCCACCCGAAGGCCGAACCCGGCGCGGTGGTATGCCGGGTCGCGCCTTCGTTCCTGCGTTTCGGGCATTTCGAATTGCCGGCCTCGCGCGGCGACAACGAATTGCTGCGGCGCCTGGTGGATTTCTGCATCGGCCGCGACTACCCGCAGCTGACGGGCGGCGGCGAAGCGCTGTACGCGGCCTGGTTCGCCCAGGTCTGCGAGCGCACCGCGATCACCACGGCGCATTGGATGCGGGTCGGTTTCGTGCACGGGGTGATGAACACCGACAATCTGTCCATCCTCGGCCTGACCATCGATTACGGCCCTTACGGCTGGATCGACGACTACGATCCGGACTGGACCCCCAACACCACCGACGCCGGCGGCCGCCGCTACCGTTATGGCGCGCAGCCGCAGGTGGCGTACTGGAATCTGTCGCGTCTGGCGGGCGCGCTGTCGCCGCTGTTCGCCGACGTGGCGCCGCTGCAGGATGGCCTGCGCCGCTACGTCGAGGCCTGGAACGCGGCCGAGCGCGACACGGTCGCGGGCAAGCTCGGCCTGCGCGAGTGCGGCGATGAGGACCTGGCGCTGATGGACGCGCTGCGCGAACTGATGCGTGCGGCCGAGATCGACATGACCTTGTGGTTCCGCGCCTTGTCCGACTGGGACGCCGAGGCCGGCCTGCAGCCGTTCGCGGATGCGTTCTACGACCCGGCCAAGCGCGCCGAGCACGAACCGGCGCTGCTGGCCTGGCTGGCCCGCTACCGCACGCGCCTGGCCGAGGACGCGCTGCCCGCGCCCGAGCGACGGGCGCGCATGCGCGCCAGCAACCCGCGCTATGTGCTGCGCAATTACCTGGCCCAGCAGGCGATCGACCGCGCCGAGCAGGGCGATCCGGACGGCGTGACCGAGTTGCTGGAGGTGATGCGCCGACCCTACGAGGACCAGCCCGGCCGCGAGGCCTATGCGCAACGCCGCCCGGACTGGGCGCGCGACCGCGCCGGTTGTTCGATGCTGTCCTGCAGCTCCTGAAGTCGGGTGCCGTCGTCGCAGCGAGGGTCGGCTCGATGGCTACGCAAACCGCCGCTCCCACAGGAAGCAGGGGTGCGGCTTTGCGAGTGGTCGCGCGCGCTCGAGGTCTCGGGATAGGAGCGGCGTAAGCCGCGATTCGTCGGTGGGCGCCGGTGGCGCTGGAGTGTGCGGTGGCGCGATCGCGGCTTACGCCGCTCCCACAGGAAGCGGGGCGCGGCGGTCTTGCGAGGGCTTGCGCCGCTGCTATCCCGAGGCGTGGGGCGTGCCGACGAATGGCGTCAGCGGGCTCGGTGGCTGGGGCCGGCTTGCCCGAGGCTCCTGAAGCACGCCCGCGCACAGGCGCGGGCGGCGGGGTGGATCGGCGATCCGGCCGGCCGCATAGGGCCGGCGAAGCGCGCGATCAGGTCGGCGCAAAGCCCTTGGTGGCCTTCTTTTCGTTCTTCTCGGCGCGCTTTTCCTTGATCGTCTTGGTCGGTTTCTTCTTGGTTTCTTTCTTGCGGTCCAAGCCCTTGCTCATGGCAGGCTCCTCGATTCGGTGGTGGCGGCCGCAGCACCATGCCGGCGGCGAGGCGCCAGTATGCGCCGTGCCGGCATCCGGCGCGCGGCCGGACGGCGCCGGGGCACGTGCCCCGGCTACAATGGTCGGATGCCTTTGATCACCGTTCAGAACGTCGACTACAGCGTCGGCGGCCCGCTCCTGCTCGAAAACGTCGAACTGTCCATCGAACCGGGCGAGCGCATCGCCCTGATCGGTCGCAACGGCGCGGGCAAGTCCACGCTCATGAAACTGCTGGCCGGAGAAATCCAGCCCGACGACGGCCGCATCCTGGTCGACGGCGGCCGCCGCGACGGCAATACCCGCATCGCCCGGCTCGAGCAGGAAGTCCCGCCCGGCGCCAACGGCACCGTCTTCGACGTGGTCGCCGACGGCCTGGGCGAGCTCGGCCATTGGTTGGCCGAATACCACCATCTGACCCACGCCGACCACTACGACGCCGATGCGGTCGCCGCGGTCCAGACCAAGATCGAGGCCGCCCACGGCTGGGGCCTGGATCAGCGCGTCACCGAGACCCTGGCCCGGCTCGACCTG
The DNA here is from genome assembly GCF_001427505.1 of Lysobacter sp. Root604. Lineage (NCBI taxonomy): Bacteria > Pseudomonadati > Pseudomonadota > Gammaproteobacteria > Lysobacterales > Lysobacteraceae > Lysobacter > Lysobacter sp. Root604. The sequence continues at coordinate 799,985 of NZ_LMGS01000001.1, forward strand.
GACGGCGAGGTCGAATTCTCCGGCCTGTCCGGCGGCATGAAGCGGCGCGTGCTGCTGGCGCGCGCGCTGGTCTCCGCGCCGGACCTGCTGCTGCTGGACGAGCCCACCAACCACCTCGACATCGAAGCCATCGACTGGCTGGAACAGTTCCTCAAGTCCTGGCAGGGCGCGCTGGTGTTCGTGACCCACGACCGCCGCTTCCTGCGTGCGCTGGCGACCCGCATCGTCGAGATCGACCGCGGCCAGGTCACCAGTTGGCCCGGCGACTGGGACAACTACGTGCGTCGCCGCGAGGAACGCCTGAACGCGGAAGCGCAGGAGAACGCGCGCTTCGACAAGCTGCTGGCGCAGGAAGAGGTCTGGATCCGCCAGGGCATCAAGGCCCGGCGCACCCGCGACGAAGGCCGCGTGCGCCGCCTCAAGGCGATGCGCAACGAGCGCGCCGCGCGCCGCGACCTGACCGGCAACGTGCGCATGGACTTCGCCCAGAACGAAGCCTCCGGCCGCAAGGTCGTGGAGACCAAGTCGGTGTCGTTCGATTTCGGCGGCAAGCCGCTGCTGCGCGACGTGTCGACCACGATCTTCCGCGGCGACCGCATCGGCCTGATCGGGCCCAACGGCAGCGGCAAGACCACCCTGCTCAAGATCCTGCTCGGCGATCTGCAGCCCAAGGCCGGCGAAGTGCGCGAAGGCAGCAAACTGCAGGTCGCCTACTTCGACCAGTACCGCGCGACCCTGCGCGAGGACTGGAACGCGATCGAGAACGTGGCCGAAGGCCGCGAGTTCGTCGAGGTCGGCGGCAAGAGCAAGCACGTGATCGGCTATCTGCAGGATTTCCTGTTCACCCCCGAACGCGCGCGCGCGCCGATCACGCGCTTGTCCGGCGGCGAGCGCAACCGCCTGCTGCTGGCCAAGCTGTTCGCGCAGCCGTCCAACCTGCTGGTGATGGACGAGCCGACCAACGATCTGGACGTGGAAACGCTGGAGCTGCTGGAGGAATTGCTGGGCGATTACCCCGGCACCCTGCTGCTGGTCAGCCACGACCGCGACTTCCTCGACAACGTGGTGACCTCGACCCTGGTGATGGAAGGCGAGGGCCGGGTCGGCGAGTACGTGGGCGGCTACACCGATTGGCTGCGGCAGCGGCCGGTGGCCTCGGTCAGCGCGGCCAAGCCCGCCGCGGGCGCGCCCAGCGCGGGCAAGCCGGAGCCGGCCAAGGCCGAAGCCGCGGCGCCGGCGGCCAAGCGCAAGCTCAGCTACAAGGAAGCGCGCGAGCTGGAGCAGTTGCCGCTGCGCATCGAGCAACTGGAAACGCGCCTGGCCGAACTGGCCGAACAGATGAACGAGCCGGCGTTCTACCAGCGCGACAGCGCCGCGATCAACGCCCACAACGCGACCTTGGCGCAGGCCCAGGCGGAGTTGGACGCGGCATACGCGCGCTGGAGCGAACTGGACGCCTGAGGCCGCGCCGCCCCCCAACTTCCGTCGCTTGCGCGGCGGCCGCGGCGCGGTTCCTAATCGCCGCATCGGCCCATCGCGGCCAGGCGAGAGGAAGGCGGCTATGGGGCGGATCGCAATGGCATGCGCCGCGGCGCTGCTGCTGGGCGTTGGCGGCACGGCCACGGCCGCGGTCAAGGACGTCGCCGCCAACGGCTTCAGCATCGAGAACGAACAGGTCGTGCCCGTCGACCAGGCCACGGCCTGGAAGGCGCTGGTCGGCGAGGTCGATCGCTGGTGGCCGAAGGATCACACCTGGTGGGGCAAGGCGTCGCGGCTGTCGATCGAGCCGCGTGCGGGCGGTTGCTTCTGCGAGATCGGCCTGGACGGGCAGCAGCAGGCGCTGCACATGACGGTGAGCTTCGTCGATCCCGGCAAGACCCTGCGCCTGCTCGGCGGGCTGGGCCCGCTGCAGGGCATGGGCTTGAGCGGCGCGATGGAGTTCCGGCTGGCGCCCGCCGACGGCGGCGGCACCCGCATCACCCTGGCCTACCGCGCCGGCGGCTACACGCCGGACGACCTGAGCAAGTTCGTGCCGGTGATCGACAAGGTCCAGGGCTTGCAGTTGGGCGGTTTGGCCGACTACCTGCGCAAACCCGAAGCGCGCGGCGGCGCGAACGGCGCCCAGGAGCCGCCTCGTTGAATCCGATCGGCAGTGCCTACCGCACCCGTCACGAACGCGGCGCGACCTTGGCGACCCATCGCCACAGCGCGCCTTACGCCGCGCTGGTGCTGGACGGCGACTACACCGAAGCCAGTCTCGACGGCCCACTGCCGTGCCGGCCCGGCACCCTGGTGCTGCACCCGGCGTTTCACGCCCACGGCGACCGTTTCGGTGGCTTGGGCGCCAGTGCGATCAACATCGAACTCGCGCCCGGCGCGTTCGAGTTGGCCGCCAGCGCCTGGGAAGTGCACGACCTGCGCGAGGTGGCGGAAGTGTTCGAGCGTTGCCCGCAGCGCCTGTCGGAATTGCTGGCCTGCGCGCGCCCGCAGGCCGCGCCGGAGCTGCCCGACTGGCAGGGCGAGCTGTTGCGCGGCATGGCCGAGTCCGAACACGAGATCGCCGTGCTCGCGCGCGGGCTCGGGGTCTCGGCCGAACACGCCAGCCGCGCGTTGAGCCGCAGCTACGGCATGTCGCCGCGCGCGCTGCGCCGCGAAGCGCGCTGGCGCCACGCCCTGCAACTGCTGGGCGGCGCGCTGCCGCTGGCCGAGGTGGCCGCGGCCGCGGGATTCGCCGATCAAAGCCACCTGCACCGCATCGTGGTCGCGCATGCCGGCTGCACGCCGGCGCGGCTGCGCCGCCAGATCAAGTACGTACAAGACCGGCGGCTCGCCATCGCGGCCTAATGGCTCCAACGCGCATCCCCCGCGCTCTGGAGTCTTCGCCATGAAACCTTCCCTGTCGTCCGCCGCGATCGCCGCGCCGCTGCTGCTGGCCTGGGGGCTGGGCGGTGCCGCCGCTCCGCCGGCGCCGTTGCCGGAAACCAGCGGCCCGCTCGCCGCCAAGGCGGTCAGCGACGCTTTGGGCGCCTCCCTGCGCGCCGACGTGCCGACCGCGCTCACCGCCTTGAAGGCGGCGCCGGTCGAGCAGTTCAACGCCAAGGACGCGGCCTTCCGCAGCTGCATGCTGGATCGTCACGAGCGTCGTTCGCCGCCGCCGCCCTCGGCCGCCGAGGTCCGCGATCCCTACGCCCGGCGCGTGCTCGAGATCTATCAGCGCTATTGGTGGCTCGCGGTGCGCAATCCGGCCCAGCGTCCGGCCGAGGATGCCAAGCTCAAGGCCGACTTGGCCGCGACGATCGGCGAGAAACCGCCGGCCGACGGCGACGAGGCATTCGATGCGTTGACCGAACGCATCAACGTGAAACTGCGCGCCAGCGGTTTGCATCCTCTGCAAGGCCGCACCCCGCCGCTGTACGACCTGTTCCTGTGGAGCGAGCAGGAGGAGCAGGACCACGTCGTCGCGCTGCCCGGCGGCGAACAGCAACCGGTCAAGGTGTTCGTGATGGACGGCTGGCTCAGCCGCGGCTGGAGCAATTACACCGCCTGCAATCAGACCGGTGCGGCCGGCTGGGCCAATCCCGAGGGGCTGTACGCGGTGCGCGCGGCCTACGGCGATCTCAAGGGCGAGGACTTCCAGGTCAGTTTCCTCGGCCACGAGTCCCAGCACTACGCCGACCTGAAGCGCTGGCCCGACATGCCGCCGTGGACGCTGGAGTACCGCGCCAAGCTGGTCGAGCTGGCCAAGGCCGACGTCACCCGGATCAAGCTGCTCGACCGCTTCTACCGTAGCCAGGACGACGAGCCCGATCACCCGCATCCGTACGCGAACAAGCGCGTTATCGCCGACATGTTGGCCAAGCTGGGTCTGCCGGCCAACGCCGACTTGCGTCAGTCCGATCCCGAAGCGCTGCGCCGCGCCGCGCGCGAGGCGCTGATCGAGGACACCCGCAAGCGCGAGGCCGAATCGCCGGCGGCGGCGCCGAAGGGCTGAGATCGCCGCGCGCGGGCGCTAAACTGACGGCATGCAACAAGACTCCTTGTTCGGCCCGGCGCCCGCGGCGCGTTCCGATATCCATCGTTTGTTCTTCGCGCTGATGCCGGACACGGCCACGCGCGAGCGCATCGCCGGCCTCGCGCCGGCCTTGCGCCAGCGGTACGAGGGCGGCGGGCGCCTGATCGGCGCTCACCGCTATCACCTGACCCTGCAGTTCCTCGGCGATTTCGGCGCGCTGCCGCAGGCCATCGCCGAACGCGCCGCCACGGCCGCGCAGACCCTGCGCCTGCCCGCGTTCGAGCTGTCCCTGGACCGCGCCGGCAGCTTTCGCAACCACGCCATTCCGTGGTGGCTGGGTTGCGAGCACCCCGCGCCGGGCCTGACCGAGTTGTGGGAGCGTCTGGGCGTGGCCCTGGCCAAGGCCGGCGTGCGCATCGAATCCGGCCATCGCGCGCATGCGCCGCACGTGACCATCCTGCGCGATGCCGAACGCGCGCTGGCGCCGACGCCGATCGAACCGATCGCGTGGCGGGTGGACCGCTTCGTGCTGGTGCATAGCCTGTTGGCCGCGCAAGGACAGAGTCGCTACGACATCTTGGGCGAGTGGGCGCTCGCGGACGCATGAAGACGCTGGCGCTCGCCGTGCTCGCGGTCGCGACGCTGTCGGCCTGCGGCGCGGACGAAACCTTGCAAGGCCATTGGGTGGTGGACCTGGACGCGACCGTCGCCGAGGCGCGTCGGGGCGGCCGCAGCGAGCGCGAGATCGCGTTTCTGCGCGAGCTCTACGGCCGCGGCCTGCTCGAAATCACCGACGACGCCCTGGTGATGCGCGTGGTCGGCGTGCCCGACGCGGTGGCGCGCAACTACCGCGAGCTCGAGCGCGACGGCGACTGCCACCGACTGCAGGTGCAGGGCAGCGCGCCCAGTCACCGCTACTGCCTGCGCGACGGCCGCTTGATCGTCGACGATCCCGGTGCCACGCTCAGCCTGGTGTTCAAGCGCCAGTGAGCCGCGCCGGCCCCGGGAGCCCGTCATGCCCCAGCACGACCCACGCATCGACGCTTACATCGCCCAGGCCGCCGAGTTCGCCCGGCCCATCCTCGAACAGGTACGCGGCGTGGTGCATAAGGCCTGCCCGGAGGTCGAGGAAACCCTGAAGTGGGGCATGCCCAGCTTCGTCTACCGCGGCCGGATCCTGTGCGGCATGGCCGCGTTCAAGCAGCACGCCAGCTTCGGTTTCTGGCAGGGCGCCAACATCGTCGGGCCGGACGGTCGCAAGGGCGAGGAGGCGATGGGCCAGTTCGGGCGACTGACCCGGCTCGCCGATCTGCCCAGTAAGCGCGAGCTCGGCGGCTACGTCCAACAGGCCATGGCCCTGATCGACGCGGGCGTGAAGCGGCCCACGACCAAGAGCGCGCAACCCAAGCCGCCGCTGGCGGTGCCCGAGGACCTGGCGGCGGCGCTGAAGAAGAACGCCCCGGCGCGCAAGACCTTCGAGGCTTTCCCACCCAGCCACAGACGCGAGTACGTGGAGTGGATCGTCGAAGCCAAGCGCGAGGCGACCCGGCTCAAGCGTGTGCAGCAGGCCGTGGAATGGCTGGCCGAAGGCAAGCACCGCAACTGGAAGTACATGCAGCGCTGAGTGGGGCCCGCTAGGTTCGCGCGTCGATCGCTGCGCGGCGGTCGCGTCGAAGCGTATCGGTCACGGAGCGGTCGGCGGCGTCATGCGCAGCACGGCATGCAGGCCGTAGTGGTCCGATGCCCACACGCCGTCCGCATCCGGTGCGTCGAACAGAATCTCGGCCTGGCTGGGCGCGAACGCGTCGGGCTGGTACCAGACATGGTCGATGCGCAGCGGCGCGTATTGATTGAGGTTGAGCGTGCTGTGCTCGCGGGCGTCGTCGGCGATGCCCGGATGCAGCGCGCCGTAGGCGTTGCGGAAGCGGCGGCCGAACTCGGCGAACTCGGGCGCGTGCTCGGGCGCGTTGAAATCGCCGGCGACCAGGCTGGGAGCGCCGCCGGCCGTGGCGTCGATATAGGCCAGCAGATCGTCGATCTGACGCCGACGGATCGCGCCGCCTTCGGGCTTGTAGTGCAGGTGGGTGGCGTAGACATTGACGACGCGACCGTTCACCTCGATGCGGGCGTGGGCGACGGTGCGGTAGTCGTCGGCGGGCTGCAAGGGCTTCCAATCGAAGGCCAGCACCGGGCGACGGCTCAGGATCGCGTTGCCGTAGCGGCGCGCCGCGTCGGTGGCGTCCACCGAAACGAAGTAGGCGCGGTAACCCAGCGCATCGGCCAGGGTCTGGGCCTGGTTGGGTAGGGTCTGGTGTTGCAGCACTTCCTGCAGCGCGATCACGTCGGGTTGCAGGCGGCGCAGTTCGGCCACGATCTGGCGTTGGCGCGCCGGCCAGTCGCTCTTGTCGTGCCAGAGGTTGAGGGTAACGACCGAAAGCCCGCCGTCGGCGGGCGCCGCTTGCGGGCGCGCCTGCGGTTCGGCGGCCGGCGATGGCGCGGCCGCCAGCGCCGCCAGCAGGGCGACGCCGCCCAGCAGCCGCGCGGCCAGGCGCCGCGGCGCCGGCCCGCCGTTCGCCCGCGCGCTCAGCGCGGCACCGTCGCGATGCGCAGCACCGGATACAGGCGGTAGCTGTCGTCCCAGGACGAGTGGCGACGATAGAAGAACTCCAGGCGCGCCTGCGGATCCTTGGCGAAAGCCGGGTCGGATTTCAGCTTCTGCTCGAACGCGGCCTTGAGCTTGGGATCGGCGGCGAGCATCTCGCGCGCGACCTCCTCGGCGACGTAGTCCTCCATGTACTCCTTGCGCTCGAAGGCGTTGTTGAACTCGCCCCAGGCCGCCAGCGCGTCCGGTGCCTGCGGTTCCAGCAGGGCCATGGCCAGGCGCGCCTTGGGCTGGGCGATCGGCACGAACAGTGCGCCGGCCCCGAGGTTGCGCAGTTCCGGCTTCCATTCGCCGCTGGCGGTGAGGCGCTGGTGGCCTTCCACCGACTGCGCGCCGAACTCGGCCTTGTCGGCGCGGAAGGTTTCGACCCGCGCCTTGGGCAGCGCGCCGTCGAGGCGACGGTAGGCGATGCCGTGCTGGTCGAGCTTGGCCGCTACCCAGGCCGCGTGTGCGGCCGGCACCAGGTAGCCGCCGCGCGGCGCCTTGACCGTGAGGCTGGGCTGGACGTCGTCCTTCATCGGGATGTTCCAGACCTGCGGCGTGGTCTCGTCGTAGCGCGTCATCAGCGCGCCGGAGATCTCCGAGGGCGTGCGCGTGTAGGCGTAGCCGCGGAAGGCGACGGTGCGGGTCTTGGGGCCGGCCTTGTAGTCCAGCGCCACCGGCTGACCGCCGAGCTTGGTCGCGCGCTGATCGGCGGCGGCGGTTTCGCGCTGCCAGGCCGCGCCCTGCGCGCCGACCAGTTCCATCAGCGCGACCACGGTGTTGCGGGTGATGCGCACGCGGGTCGGGTAGTCCTTCCAGGAATGGGTTTCGACCAGCATGCCCAGGCGGTTGCGCAGCTGGAAATAGCCGTGCGAGAAGCGCGGCGGCGCCACGCCGTCCTCGAAGCCGGAGCTGGGATCGTCGTTCTGCACGAACGAGGGGTAGTAGGGCAACGGCAGCGAACCCTGCGCGGCCAGGCGCTGGATCACGCCGTCGCGCAGCGCGGTGCCGGCCTTGCGCAATGCGGCGTCGCCGGACTTCACCGGCTCGACCTGGATCGACACGTCGTGCTCGAACTTGGCGCCGTCGGTCACGTGCAGATCGACGTAGACCAGCGGGTCCCAGGCGTCGACCAGCTTGAGCATGGACTGCATCTCGATGCTGTCGGCCTTGAGATAGTCGCGGTTGAGGTTGTAGTTCTGGGCGGTGGTGCGCCAGCCCATTTCCTCGGGGCCGCGCTGGTTGGGGCGATTCCAGCGCGCGAAGCGCTCGTGGCCGTCGACGTTGAACACCGGCACGAACAGCAGCACCTGCCTGGCCAGCGCGCCGGGCGCGGCGGCGCCGTCCAGGGCTTCGCGCAGGGCCAGGAAGCCCGCATCCTTGCCGTCGATCTCGCCGGAATGGATGCCGCCCTGGATCAGCGTCACCGGCAGGTTCTTGGCCTTGGCCGCCTGCGGGGTGAACGCGCCGGCCGGCGACACGATCAACACCTTCATCGGCCGGCCCTCGGGCGAGGTGCCGAAATCGGCGCAGCGCACCGCGTCCGGATAACGCAGCGCATAGGCCTCGCACAGCGAGATCACTTCGTCGTAGCGGCCGGTCTTGGTGAAGCCGCTGCGCTCGGCGACGGTGCTTAGCGAGGTGTCGGCGGCGGCGACGGGCAGGGCGCTGGCGAGCAGCGCGGCGAGCAAGAGCGTGCGGGTCATGCGGGGTCTCTCTCCCAGGTCTGCCCGCATGGTAACGGAGCCTCCGGGCCAAGGCTGTGCACGGTTGGCACACTGCTGACAAGCGGCGTCAGCACATTCGAAACGCAAGGCGCGCGCTCCACGCGGCAGCGTACGGACCGAGGCCTGGCTTAGACTGCTCGGCCGTCTCCAGGGATGTCCGCATGTACGCGCTCTACTACTCTCCCGGCGCCGCCAGCCTGGTCGTGCATTGGTTGCTGATCGAGCTGGATCAGCCGCACGAGCTGCGTCTGACCGACATCGACAGCGGCGCGCACAAACGCCCGGACTATCTGGCCCTGAATCCGGCCGGCCGCATTCCGACCCTGCTGGTCGATGGCCAGCCGCTGCACGAGACCTGCGGCCTGTTGCTGCTGCTCGGCGACCGCCATCCCGAGTCCGGCTTCGCGCCCGCGCCCAGCGATCCGCGCCGTGGCGCTTACTACCAGTGGATGCTGTACCTGGCCAACGCGGTGCAATCGCCGCTGCGGTTGTGGTGGTACCCGGGCGACGTCGGCGCCGATCCCGAGGCCGTGCGCGCGGGCGTGCGCGAGCGCGTCGAGGCGGCCTGGCAGCACATCGACGCGCACCTGGCCGCGCATGGCCCCTATCTGCTGGGCGAGGGCCCGGGCATCGCCGATTTCTACCTGACCATGCTGATGCGCTGGACCCGCAACATGCCGCGCCCCGGCCACGACTGGCCGCACTTGGGCGAGCTGGCCCGACGCATGAAGGCGCGGCCCTCGTTCCGCACCTTGTACGAGCGCGAAGGCCTGAGCGAATGGGCCTGAACGACCGCGCCTGAGCGGCGCCCGGCTGTGCCGTATCTGGCTGCCGGCGACGCCGGCACGGGCTCCCGGCCGAGCGGCCGGTGCGGCCCCCCGGCGGCCCGGCCGCGACGATCGGTTAGGCTTAGCGGACCGCAACCGCAGGACCGCCCGTAGATGAGCCAAGCCGCCACCGCCCGCGCCGATTCGCAGGGGCGCATGCCCCGCCAGATCGCCTACATCATCGGCAACGAGGCGGCCGAGCGCTTCAGCTTCTACGGCATGCGCAACATCCTGACCTCGTTCCTGGTCGGGACCCTGTTGCTGGCGTCCACCTCCGACCTGGCCGAGCGCGAGCACCTGGCCAAGGAGGTGTTCCACAGCTTCATGATCGGCACCTACTTCTTCCCCTTGCTGGGCGGCTGGCTGGCCGACCGCTATTTCGGCAAGTACAACACCGTCATCTGGTTCTCGCTGATCTACTGCGCCGGCCACGCCTGCCTGGCCCTGTTCGAGCACAGCCAGACCGGCTTCTACACCGGTTTGTTCCTGATCGCGTTCGGCGCCGGCGGCATAAAACCGCTGGTGGTGTCCTTCGTCGGCGACCAGTTCGACCAGAGCAACAAGGCCAAGGCCAAGCTGGTGTTCGACGCGTTCTACTGGACGATCAACTTCGGCTCGCTGTTCGCGTCCTTGCTGATGCCGATTTTCCTGCGCGAGTACGGCCCCAGCGTCGCCTTCGGCATCCCCGGCGCGCTGATGTTCCTGGCCACCCTGATCTTCTGGCTGGGCCGCCACCGCTACGTGCGCGTGCCGCCGACCCGCGACACGCCCGATCCGGATTCGTTCTTCAACGTCGCCCGCACCGCTCTGACCACGTCGGCGCCGGGGCAGGGCAACCCCGGCGCGATCGTCGCCTGCCTGGGCGTGGCCCTGGCGCTGGCCGCGGCCTCGCTGAGCTTCGTGCCGGCGATGGGCTTCGTCAAAAGCGTGTGCCTGGCGCTGGGCCTGCTGATCGGCTTCGGCGGTTACGGCATCTCGCTGCAGCTGGACCGCGCGCGCGGCAAGCATTCGGCGGTGGCGGTGGACGGCGTGCGCGCGGTGCTGCGCATCGTGATCGTGTTCGCCCTGGTCACCCCGTTCTGGTCGCTGTTCGACCAGAAGGCCTCGACCTGGGTGCTGCAGGGCCAGAAGATGGTGGTGCCCACCGACCTGTGGTGGTGGCCGACCTGGCTGATCTCCGGCGAAGGCGGCGCGCGCGCCGCGGCCTCGCAGATGCAGGCGATCAATCCGCTGCTGGTGATGCTGCTGATCCCGTTCAACAACCTGGTGCTGTACCCGGCGCTGCGCCGGGTCGGCCTCAACCCGACGCCGCTGCGGCGCATGGGCTTCGGCATCGCGATCTCCGGCCTGTCCTGGATCGTCGCGGCGGTGCTGCAGCTGTACCTGGACGCCGGGCACCCGATGTCGCTGTCCTGGCAGATCCTGCCCTACGTCCTGCTGACCCTGGGCGAGGTGCTGGTGTCGGCGACCGCGCTGGAGTTCGCCTACAGCCAGGCGCCGCAGTCGATGAAGGGCGTGATCATGGCGCTGTGGTATCTCACCAGCACCTTCGGCAACCTGTGGGTGATGCTGACCAACGCGGCGGTGCGCAACGCCTCGGTGACCGCTCACATCGCCGGCACGGGCCTGAGCGAAAATGCCTTCCTGATGTTCTTCTTCGCCGGATTCGCCTTCGTTGCGGCGGCCGCGTTCGGGCTATACGCGCGGCGCTATCCGATGCAGGACCATTACCGAGCCGCCTGACGCAACGCCGCGAGACCCGACCCGATGCTGACCTATGTACTGATCGCCGCGACCGTGCTGGTGTCGTGGCTGGCGTTCGATAACCCCAAGGCGAAGCAGCGCCTGCTGTTGTGGCCGCCCGCGGTGGAGCGGCATCGTCAGTACGACCGGCTGCTCACCCATGGCTTCGTCCACGCCGATTGGCAGCACCTGCTGTTCAACATGCTGACCTTGTATTTCTTCGGTCTCAGGGTCGAGGATGCCATGACCCAGTCGGTGGGTCCCGTCGTGTTCGTGCTCTTCTATCTGTCGGCGATCGTGGTCGCGATCCTGCCCAGCTACCTGCGCCATCGGCGCGATGCCGGCTACAGCAGCCTGGGCGCTTCGGGTGGCGTGTCGGCGGTGCTGTTCGCCGGAATCCTGCTGCAGCCCTGGACGCTGGTCTTCATTCCGATCCCGATGCCGGCGATCGTGTACGCGGTCGCATACGTGGCCTATTCGTTCTGGATGGACAAGCGCGGCGGCGACGGCATCAACCACAGCGCCCATCTGTCGGGCGCGATCTACGGCGTGTTGTTCATGCTGCTGATGGATCCGCGCGTGGGCCCGTCCTTCCTGCAGCAGCTGAGCAACCCTCAGTTCCGCTGATCGCGCCCTTCCCCTAAGACGGGGGTCAGGCGGCCCAGCGGCTCTCGATGCGGGGCAGGGCGTCCAGTTCCGGAATGGTCTCGCCGTAGGCTTCGGCCAGGCGGCCGTAGATGGCGGCGTCGAGCTGCATCAGCTCCTGGGGATCGCCTTCGCCGGTGCGCACCAGGTCGTACATGCGGGTGACCAAAGCGTCGTCGCTGACGGTATTCATGGGTAGGTTCATGGACATGCGCCTTCTCCTCTCACTTTCCCTTTCTGGTAACGGAAAGAACGCAGAAACCATGCCAGCGTTTGTGGCGGCTATCACCCGGAAAATGTGACGTACGGTGTCAACGCTGGCCGTTCAGGGCCGGCCGGGGCTGACGCGCTGGGGCGGCCGGGCGGGGCGTCGCTCACCCGGCTTGAATGCCCGCCGTGCTACCACCGATACAGCGGTGGCACCGCGCCGCCGCCCCCTCGGAGACGCCACAGGAGGCAAGGCATGGCGACCAAGAAAGCCGCCAAGACCGTCAAGAAGGCGCCCGCCCGCAAGGCGGTGGCCAAGAAAACGGTACGCAAGACCGCCGCGCGCAAGGTGCCGGCCCGTAAGACCGCGAAGAAGGCGGCCAAGAAGACGACCCAGCAGGTCGTCAAGAAAGCGGTCAAGCAGGCCGCGAAGAAGGCGGTGAAGAAGGCCGCGAAGAAGACCGCGAAGCCGGCGGCCAAGAAGGTCGCGGCCAAGCAGGCGGCGAAGAAGGTCGTCAAGCGCAGCGCGGGCAAGGTCGCCACGGCGCGGCCGGCGGCCAAGCCGGCGCCGGCCAAGAAAGTCGTCAAGCCGGTCGTGGTCAAGAAGACCGCCGCCAAGTCCGCGTCCGCGAAGCCGGCCGTCGCTAAGCAGCCGGTGGCCGTGCCCCGGCCCGCCGTCGTCCGGCCCACGCCGCAACGCAGCCCGGTGGCTGCGCCGGCCCAATCCAAGCCCACGCGCGCCGCGCCGGCGGCCAAGGCCGCCGCGAAGCCGCGCGCCGAGCCAGCGGTCACCGCACCCGCCGCGACCTCGGCCGTTGCCGTGCCGGCGCTGGGCGCAGCCAAGCCGGCCACGCGCGCGCCGGTGGAGCAACCGATGGCGACCTCCGCGCCGGTGCCGGCGGCCGCGCCGCGCAGCGCCGCCGCGCAGGCCAAGGAGGCCGCAGCGGAGGCCGCAGCGGAGGCCGAACGCAGCCGCCCGATCACCCCCGAGCAGGCCCTGGCCAATACCCGCCAATTGTTGGAGGCCAAGCAGGAACACGACCGCCAGCCGCCGCCCTGGCAGCACCTGGATCCGCAGCACGGCCAGGCCCCGCAGCAGGGCAGCGAGTCGCCGGGCGCCGCCGCCAAGGCCGAGGAACTGCACGCCGCCGAGAGCCGCATGCAGGCGATCCAGGGCAGCATCGGCACCCAGGATCGACGCAACCAGGGCAAGCGCGATAATCGCTGACCCGAGCACCGCGCCGGGGCCCGCCGTGCGCGGGTCTCGGCGCCCCCACCAGGAACCGCCATGCCCGATATCCGCCACGACGCTCCCAGCGGCCGCTTCTCGACCACGGTCGACGGCGAGCTCGCCTACCTGGACACCCGCCTGGACGGCCACCATCTGGTGATTACCCACACCTGGGTGCCGGAAGTGATCGGCGGGCGCGGCATCGCCGGCGGTCTGGTCCGGGCGGCGTTCGAACATGCCCGTGCCACCGGCCTCAAGGTCCGGCCGGCCTGCTCCTACGCGGCGGCCTGGATCGAGCGCCATCCTGAATTTTCCGACCTGCTGGGCTGAGCCCGACGCTGCACCGCGGCCCAAGGTGTGACAGCATGCGCGCCCGTCCCAGACCGGCGCGCCCCGCGTCCGATTCCGCATGCGCCTGAACAAACACATCAGCGACACCGGCCACTGCTCGCGCCGCGAGGCCGACCGCCTCATCGCCGAGGGCCGGGTGGCCGTGAACGGCGTGCGCGCCCGGATCGGCGCCGAGGTCGGCGAGGACGACGAGGTCCTGGTCGACGGCCAGAAGCTGCGCACCCGCGTGGCCATCAAGGGCCAGCGCCAGCACGTCTACATCGCCCTCAACAAGCCGACCGGGGTGACCTGCACCACCGAGTCCACGGTCAAGGGCAACATCGTCGACTTCGTCGGCCACGAGCGCCGGATCTTCCCGATCGGGCGCCTGGACAAGGAGTCCGAGGGCCTGATCCTGCTGACCAGCAACGGCGACATCGTCAACGAGATCCTGCGCGCCGAGAACAAGCTGGAGAAGGAATACCTGGTGGCGGTGAACCACGAGGTCACCCCCGAGTTCCTGCGCGGCATGAGCCGCGGCGTGCCGATCCACGGCCAGACCACGCTGCCGTGCAAGACCGGCAAGCTCAACCGTTTCGGTTTCCGGATCGTGCTGGTGCAGGGCTTGAACCGGCAGATACGCTTGATGGCCGAGCACTTCGGTTTCCGGGTCAAGCAGCTGATGCGGGTGCGCATCGGTAACGTCAAATTGGCATACCTCAAGCCCGGCCAGTGGCGCAATCTGACCGACGCCGAACTGCAGGGGCTGCTGCCGCACCGCAGCCAGTGGTGATCGGCCGTCGTACCTAGCGCGAATTCGGCGAGCTTGTGCATGCGGGCATCACGGTTTCGACGATAATGTCCGCGGGAACACCAAAGGATTGCCCCATGAAGTCCGTTATCGCCCGGCGCGCCGTCGCCGTCACTGTGCTTTGTCTGGCCATGGCCGCGTGCAAGCGCGAGGCCGCCGCCCCGACCACGGCCGCCGCGCCGGGCACGACGCCCGCGGCCGCCACGCCCGCGGCCGTGCCCGCGGTCGAACTCAAGGACGTGGTCGAGACCACGCCCGATTACATCATCGGCATCAGCTACCAGACCCCGGCGGCCAAGTACCCGGGCCTGGCGGCCGAGCTCAAGCGCTATGCCGACGCCGCGCGCACCGACCTGATCGAAGCCGCGCAGGCGCGCAAGAAGGGCGAGGGCAGCGCGCCCTACGACCTGTCGCTGAACTTCACCGAGGTGCTGGATTCGCCGACCCTGGTGGCGGTGGCCGCCGAGGGCAGCAGCTACACCGGCGGCGCCCACGGCTCGCCGCTGATCGCGCGCTTCGTATGGCTGCCGCAGCAGAACCAGATGCTCAAGGCCACCGACCTGGTGCCCGACAAGAAGGGCTGGGATGCGATTTCGCGCTACGTGCGCGAGCAACTGCATTCGGCGTTGTCGCAGCGCGTCGACGCCGACGACCTGGCCCCGGCCGAACGCGCCGAGGTGGTCGAAAGCGCCGGCCGCATGATCGACGACGGCACCGACGCCGACCCAGCCAACTTCGCCCTGTTCGAGCCGGTGGTCGCGCCGGACGGCAAGCTGAGCGCATTGCGCTTCGTGTTCGCGCCCTACGAGGTCGGTCCGTACTCCGACGGCACCCAGACCGTGGAAGTGCCGGCCAGCGTGCTGCTGCCCTACGTGGCACCGACGTACAAGGCGCTGTTCGCGGGAAGCTAGGAACGAGTAGCGAGTAACTAGCAACTAGTGGCGATAGGTGGGAGTAAGCACACAGGCACGGCCTTTACTCGTTCCTGTTTACTCTCCACTCGTTGCTAGCTTTCAGCTGGATCGGAGCCACCATGCCCGCCACCTTGCGCAATCGGGTCGTCGCTCTATTGGCGCTAGCCGACGTCCAGGTCGATGGCGACCGTCCCTGGGACATCCAGGTCGACGACGAGCATTTCTATTCGCGCGTGATCGCGCAGGGTTCGCTCGGCCTGGGCGAGTCCTACATGGACGGCTGGTGGCGCTGCGCATCGCTGGACGGGATGCTGTACCGGCTGCTGCGCGCGCATGTGGACGAACGCGTGCACGGCTGGAGCGCGTTGTTCGACGGCCTGCGCGCGCACCTGATCAATCTGCAAAGCCGCAAGCGCGCGTTCGCGGTGGGCGAGCGTCATTACGACCTGGGCAACGACCTCTACCGCGCCATGCTGGGGCGGCGCATGGTCTACAGCTGCGGCTACTGGCGCGATCGCGGGGGCGCGCCGCTGCAGGACCTGGACCTGGCCCAGGAGGCCAAGCTGGACCTGGTCTGCCGCAAGCTCGGTCTGGCGCCGGGCATGCGCGTGCTCGACATCGGTTGCGGCTGGGGCGAGGGCCTGAAGTTCGCCGCCGAACGCTACGGCGTGAGCGGCGTGGGCGTGACCATCTCGCGCGAACAGGCCGAGTACGCGCGCGAGCTGTGCGCCGGGCTGCCGGTGGAGATCGCGCTGCAGGACTACCGCGATCTGCAGGGCGATGCGCTGGGCGGCGGCCGCGCCGACGGCCGTTTCGACCGGGTGTTCTCGCTGGGCATGTTCGAGCACGTCGGCGTGCGCAACTACGCGATCTATTTCGACGCCGCGCGGCGCGCGCTCAAACCCGACGGCCTGTTCCTGCTGCACACCATCGGCGGCAACCATTCGGTCACCCATACCGATCCCTGGATCGGCAAGTACATCTTCCCGAATTCCATGCTGCCCTCGGCGCGCCAGATCGCCGAAGCGGTCGAGCAGCGCTTCGTGATCGAGGACTGGCATAACTTCAGCACCGACTACGACCTGACCCTGCAGGCCTGGCGCGCCAACGTCGAGCGCGCCTGGCCGGAGCTGGACGCGCGCTACGACGAACGCTTCCGGCGCATGTGGCGCTTCTACCTGGCCGGCGCCATGGCCAGCTTCCGCAGCCGCCACGCCCAGCTGTGGCAGCTGGTGCTGTCGCCGGAGGGCGTACCGGGCGGGTATGTGGCGCCTCGCTGAAGGCGAGGAGTGAGCGTAGAGGAGTGAGAAGTGAGCGTAATGCTTTTGCTCACTTCTCACTTCTCACTTCTCACTTCTCACTTCTGCTCCAACGCCAGCTTGCTGTGGCGGATGCCGTAGCCGAAATACACCAGCAGGCCCAGCGACAGCCAGATCAGGAAGATCAGCCAGGTGATCGCCTGCAACTCGGACAGCAGCCAGATCGAGAAGGCGATGCCGATGATCGGGATCAGCGGGACTAGCGGAGTGCGGAAGGAGCGCTCCAGGTTCGGCTTGCGCACGCGCAGCAGCCACACCGAGGCGCAGATCACGATGAAAGCCGAGAGCACGCCGATATTGACCAGCTTGGCGACCTCGCCGATCGGCAGCAGGCCGGCGACCAGGGCGGTGAACACGCCCAGCACCACGGTCGGGCGATGCGGGGTGCCGTAGCGCGGGTGGATCTTGGCGAACCAGGCAGGCAGCAGGCCGTCGCGCGACAGCGAGAACCAGATCCGCGCCGCGCCCAGCATGAAGGCGAACAGCACGCTGGCGATACCGACCACGGCCGAGAAGGCGATGGTCTTGGCGATCCAGGGCAGGCCCAGCGCCGCGAACGCGTCCGACACCGGCGCGTCGCCGCCCAGGGTCGAGTAGTGGGCGATGCCGGTCAGCACCAGCGACACCGCCAGGTACAGAATCATCGACACGCCCAGCGACAGCAGCACCGCGCGCGGCAGATCGCGCTGCGGGTTCTTGGATTCCTCGGCCGCCGTGGTCAGGGTGTCGTAGCCGAACACCGCGAAGAACACCACCGCCGCGGCGGTACCGACGCCGGCGAAACCGAAGTGGCCGACGCCGTCGGCGCCGATCACGCGCTCGGGAATGAACGGCGTCCAGTTGGCGGTGTCGATGTAGAAGACGCCCACGCCGATCACCAGCAGCACCGCCAGCACCTTGATCGCCACGATCAGGGTGTTGAAGCGCGCGCCCCATTCGGTGCGGAACACCAGCAGGGCCGAGACGGCCAAGGTGACGGCGGCCGCGATCACGTTGAACACGCGGCCTTCGCCGGTGCCGATCGCGCCCTGCGCCCACACCGGCAAATGGATGCCCATGCCTTCCAGCAGCACCTGCACGTAGCCGGACCAGCCTATCGCCACCACCGCCACGATCAGCGCGTACTCCAGCAACAGGTCCCAGCCGATCAGCCAGGCCGGCAATTCGCCCAGGGTCGCGTAGCTGTAGGTGTAGGCGCTGCCGGTGACCGGAATCATGCCGGCGAACTCGGCGTAGCACAGCGCCGCGGCGGCACTGGCGATGCCCGCGATCAGGAACGACAGCGCGACCGCGGGGCCGGCATTCTCGGCGGCCTGATGGCCGGCTAGCACGAACACGCCGACGCCGATGATGCCGCCGATGCCGATCGCGGTGAGCTGCCACAGGCCCAGCACGCGCCGGAAATCCGATCGCTTGCCGATATCGGCCTGAAGTTGCTCCACCGACTTGTGCCGCAAGATACGCGCCAACAGGCTCATCCGCTGTCCTCCCCAGTGATCGCCGCATCATAGCCGCTGTCGCCCCGGACGGTGGCGCATGGGCGGTTCGATACGGCCAGAGCCCGCGCGTCACAGCCGCGTCGCCGCCGCGTTTTTCCTGTCACCACGCCAACAGGCGCACCACAGGAGAGATTCGAATGAGTATCCGCTGGAACCGCACCTTTTCCGACCTGATCCGGCGCAGTCGTCCGGCGTATTGGGGCAACTGGGCGCTCAATGCGCAGATCCGGCCCGGCGCGGTGGGCATCGTCGATGCCGAAACCGGCGACTTCCGCCTGGTCCGGGAGCAGCTGCCCAATGTCGAGCTGCTGCACACGGCGACTTCGAGCTCCTGGCAGCTGATGTCCGAGCGCGTCTCGCGCACCGAGGCCAGCGTCGACGTGAGCGCCGAGGCCACCGATCCGGATTCGGGCATCAAGGGCGAGGCCGGGCTGGAGGTGAGCTGGTCGATGGCCAACAGCAACTCGATCGCCTCGGAGTTCTCGCTGCGCCAGGAGTCCTTCCTGCGCGATCTCACGGTGGTCGAGCGCAGCGTCGATTGGCTGGCCGAGCAGGCGCAGTCGGTCGGCTTCGGCGGCAACGGCCAGATCGCCCAGGGCTTCGGCGTGGTCACCAATGTGATCTTCGCCAACAGCGGCCTCAATGTGGGCTCGCAGTCCAGCGACGCTTCGTTCTCGATCGCCGGCCGCGCCAGCGCGGTCCAGGAGATGCTGGGCGGCGCCAGCGGCAAGGGCTCGTTCAGCTCGATCCGCAAGGCCCGCGACGTCGACCGCCACCTGTGGCCGGATCAGGCCAACACCCGTCCGGTCGAGCCGGTGCCGATCGCGTACTCGTTCGCGTCCTTCGACGGCCGCCTGCTGATGCCCAACTGGATCGGCAAGCTCGGCGGCTTCCAGATCTTCTTCAACAACCGTCCGGGCAGCACCTACATCACCCGCATCCTGCTGACCTACAACACGCCCAGCGGCCCGCGCCGCGAGCAGTTCGAGATCAGCGGCGGGCTGTCGCGCACGATCGGCAACATCCCGCTCGACGCCACCGACCTCAACCTCGACGTGACCTTCGTCGGCATGATCAATTCCGATCGTTACCGCCGCCATTGGGCGCGCCCGCTGGGTCAGTGGTTGACCGGCCAGCGCCATGTCGAGATGTCGGGCGTGTGGCCCGGCGCCACCCACTTCTCGGTGCTCGAAGAGTGATCGCCGCCGCGGTCGCCCCGGCGGCCGCGGCTTACTCCGCCCACATCCGCGCAAGGGCGCCGCGCGCCCGGAGCCATCCGCATGACTTACACCTACGTCAACGAAATCAGCGCCAAGAAGATCTCCAAGCTCGGCGATCCGGTCACCGCCGAGGCCCGGCTGCAGGCCATCGACACCCTGTGCACCGAGACCGAGCCCACCGAAGGCGATCAGGTCAACCAGTGGCTGCTGGTGCTGAAGCAGAACGGGATCGTCGCCCAGAAATGGAAGAGCAGCCTCAACGGCATCGAGATCTATCCCGGCGGCAAGCGCAGCGAGGACCGTCTGGCGATCACCGTGGCCGACGGCACGGTGACCGCGGTCAACGCCTGGATCAGCGAACACTGAGGCACGCGCGGCCCGGCGCGAGGCCGGGCCGCAGGGGCAGGGCCGTCCGCGTGCGCAGGCGTTGTCGCCGCCGGCGCGCGCGGCCGGCGCGGAATGCGCCGGCGGTCGCAGTCCGGCGATCGCGGGCATGGACGGTCAAGTGCGCGCAATGTTCGGCCGCGAGCATGGCGGTGCCGGCACGCAGGGGCGCCGGTCTTCCCCCACGCCCGAGGTTGTCCGCCATGACCCCGCATTGCACTAAGCTGGCCCGACTGTTCGGCGCCGTGCTGTTGACCGCCGTCAGCGCCGCCGCCTGCGCCGAGATGCCCACCGTGACCGACCGCTCGCCCGACCGCGCCGCCGACCGGCACGCGCCCGACCGCCACGGCCTGATCGTGATCGGCCACCGCGGCGCCAGCGGCTACCGCCCCGAACACACCCTGGAGTCCTACCGCCTCGCGATCCGCATGGGCGCCGACTTCATCGAGCCCGACCTGGTCGCGACCCGCGACGGCGTGCTGGTCGCGCGCCACGAGAACGAGATCTCCGGCACCACCGACGTCGTCGCGCATCCCGAGTTCGCCTCGCGTCGCGTCACCAAGACCATCGACGGCGTCGCCGTCACCGGCTGGTTCACCGAGGATTTCACCCTCGCCGAGCTCAAGACCCTGCGCGCCAAGGAGCGCATCCCGGCGATCCGTCCGGCCAACACGCGCTTCGACGGCATGTACCAAATCCCGACCTTCGCCGAGGTGGTGCGCCTGGCCCAGCGCGAGAGCCGCGGCGGCCGCCGCATCGGCATTTATCCGGAAACCAAGCACCCGACCTATTTCGCCCACGAAGGCCGCCGCATCGACGGCACCCCGATCGCGACCTCGCTGGGCGCCAAGCTGATCGAAACCCTGGTGACGGAAGGCTTCACCGATCCGCGCCGCGTCTATATCCAAAGCTTCGAGATCGAGAACCTGATCGAGCTCAAGACCCGGGTCATGCCGCGCGCCGGCGTCGACCTGCCGCTGGTGCAGCTGTACGAGGACTTCCAGAGCCGGCGCCCGTACGATCTGGCGTATCACGTCGCGCGCGGCGACGATCTGGGCGCGATCTATGGCGACTTGAACCAGCAGATCGAAGGCGGGCTCGGCGCGAACACGCGCTATGCCGACTTCGCCACCGAGCCGGCGCTGCGCTGGATGAAGGGGCACTACGCCAGCGGCGTCGGCCCGTCCAAGAGCAGCCTGCTGCCGCGCCTGGCACTGGACCCGAAAGTCGACGCCGACGGCGACGGCAAGGCCGAACTGGGCACGCGCAATACCGGCGTGGTCCATCCCATGCTGGCCTGGGCGCTGAAGGTCGGTTTGGTCGTGCATCCGTATACGGTGCGCGCCGAGGAAGCGTTCCTGAGCCAGGGCCCGAACGGCATCGCCCAGACCGCGCTGGCCGAAGCCGTGCAGCTATACGGCCTGGGCGTGCAGGGCTTCTTCATCGACCAGCCCGACATCGGCGTGGCCGCGCGCGACATCTTCCTCGACCTGCATCGTCCGCTGCGCGAGCGGTGAGGGCGGCGCGAACCACCGCGCGACTTCAGTCGAGGCGGCGGCTCGCTCCTCGGTGCTTGCGCCGCACCGGACCCGACCTGGTCGCGGCAAGCGCCGCTCCTACCCCTAGGTAGGCGCGGCTGCGCGTTCTTGCAGGCTTTCTGTGGGAGCGGCGTAAGCCGCGATAGAGCAACTACGGCCACCAGCGCAGGTGTACGCATGACGCGATCGCGGCTTACGCCGCTCCCACAGGAGGCAAAAAGGCGGGCTATTGGCGCGAGGCGCGAGTACAGCGTTACGCCGCCAGCGCGAGATCCAAGGTCGCCGCGCAATCGGCTTCCAGCTTCAAGGTCGCGATGTCGTCGGCGCGGGTCACGCCGCGGTTGAGCAGGGCCAGCGGCAGCCCGGCCTCGCGCGCCGCGCGCGCGAAGCGGAAGCCGGAATACACCATCAGCGACGAGCCCACCACCAGCATCGCATCCGAGGCTTGCAGGGCTTCGTGGGCGGCGGCGACGCGCGCGCGCGGCACGTTCTCGCCGAAGAACACCACGTCGGGCTTGAGCAGGCCCGCGCAGACTTCGCAGCGCGGCGGCACGAAATCCTCGAAGCGTACGTCTTCCAGATCGGCGTCGCCGTCGGGCGCGCTGCGCGCGCTCAACGCGGTCCATTCGGGATTGTTCGCCGCCAATTCCTCCTGCACCGCCGCGCGCGAACGTCGCGCGCCGCAATCCAGGCAGACCGCCTCGTCCAGACGGCCGTGCAGATCGATCACGTCGGTACTGCCCGCGCGCTGGTGCAGGCCGTCGACATTCTGGGTCAGCAGCCGCGACAGCCCGCCGCGCGCCTGCCAGCGCGCGAGCGCGGCGTGGCCCGCATTCGGCTGCGCGCGCGCGAACCAGGGCCAGCCGACAAAACTGCGCGCCCAATAGCGCGCCCGCGTCGCCGCCTCGCCGACGAAAGCCTGATAGGTGACCGGCGGCTTGCGTTGCCATTGGCCGTCTTCGCCGCGGTAATGCGGTATCCCCGAGCCGGTGCTGACGCCGGCGCCGGTAAGCACGAACACGCGACGATGCCCGTCCAGCCAATCGCGCAGCGCCTGTGCGGCCGCGTGCGGGTCGTGGCGGTCGGAGTCGGGTAGGGTGGTCATGGCGTCCATTCTAGAGCGCTGGGTCGGATCGCTTCGCTGCCGCGGAAAGCAAATCTCTCCTGACCCCTCTTTTTCAAAGAGGGGAACCGTGCCGGAAAGGAACCGCCCCGACGCAACGCCTCCGCATTTGCTTTCAGCCTCCCCCTTTGAAAAAGGGGGATTGAGGGGGATTTGCTCCCCCGAGTCCGCAGCCACCACGCACTGGAACGCCGGCTCGGACCGCTTCGCTGCCGCGGAAAGCAAATCTCCCCTAACCCCTCTTTTTCAAAGAGGGGGACCGTGTCGGAAAGGAACCGTTGCGACGCAACGCCTCCGCATTTGCTTTCAGCCTCCCCCTTTGTAAAAGGGGGATTGAGGGGGATTTGCTCTTCACCTGCCTGACGACCGCCCAAAAAAAACCGCCCGGATCGCTCCGGGCGGTTGCGGTGCGTAAACCGGAGGATTACTCCTTGGAGCCGGTCTTGACCGGGCTGCCGCCGGCCGGCGCGGTCAGGCCGCGGCGCTCCAGCAGCGGCTGGATCTGCGGCTCGTGGCCGGAGAAGTCGCGGAACAGCTGCAGCGCGTCCTTGCTGCCGCCCTGCGAGAGCAAGGTGGCGCGGAAGCGGTCGCCGTTCTCGCGGGTCAGGCCGCCGTGCTCCTTGATCCACTTGACCGTGTTCGCGTCCAGCACTTCCGACCAGATGTAGGCGTAGTAGCCGGCCGCGTAGCCGCCCATGATGTGGCTGAAGTACGGGGTCTTGTAGCGCGGCGGGACCGGCGCGTAGCTGACGCCGTCCTTCTGCAGCGCCGCCGCTTCGAAGGCCATCACGTCCTTGGCCGCCGGGACCTGGTCCGGGCTGCCGATCTGGTGCCAGTTCTGGTCCAGCATCGCCGCGCCGAGGTACTCGGTGGTGGTGAAGCCCTGGTTGAACTTGGACGAGGCCAACACCTTGTCCAACAGCGCCTGCGGCATCGGCTCGCCGGTCTGGTAGTGCTTGGCGTAGTTGGCCAGGATCGACGGCCAGTCGGCCCACATCTCGTTGACCTGCGACGGGAACTCGACGAAGTCGCGCGGCACATTGGTGCCGGAGAAGTAGGGATACTTCACGTTCGAGAACATGCCGTGCAGGGCATGGCCGAACTCATGGAACATGGTGGTGACCTCGTCCCAAGTCATCAGGGTCGGCTTGCCGGCCGGCGGCTTCGGGATGTTGAGGTGGTTGGCCACCACCGGCAGCGTGCCGTACAGCTGCGACTGGTCGACGTAGGAGTTCATCCAGGCGCCGCCGCGCTTGCTGTCGCGGGCGTACATGTCGGCGATGAAGATCGCCAGCTGCTTGCCGTTGGCGTCGAACACGTCGTACACGGCGGTGTCGGGGTGGTACAGCGGCAGGTCGGTGCGGCGCTTGAACTTCAGGCCGTAGAGCTGGCCGGCGGCGTAGAACACGCCGTTCTCCAGCACGTTGTTCATCTCGAAGTACGGCTTGAGCTGCGCTTCGTCGAAGGCGTACTTCTCCTGGCGCACCTTCTCGGCGTAGTAGGCCCAATCCCAGGGCTCGAGCTTGAACGAGGGCTGGCCCTTGGCGGCCTGCTCCTTGTCGATCATGGTCTGCAGATCGGCGGCTTCGAGCTTGGCGTTGGCGACCGCGGCCGGGGCGAGCTGGCCCAGCATGTCGTTGACCGCCTTCGGGGTCTTGGCGGTCTCGTCCTCGAGCACGAACGCGGCGTAGTTCGGGTAGCCCATCATCTTGGCGCGCTCGGCGCGCAGCTTGACGACCTGGGCGACGATGGCGGTGTTGTCGAACTCGTTGCCGCGGCTGCCGCGTGCGACCGAGGCGCGATACAGCCTCTCGCGCAGGGCGCGGTTGTCCAGGTCGGTTTCCGGCGGCTGGCCGGTGGTGTTGAGCAGGGTCAGCACGTACTTGCCGTCGAGCTTGCGCGTCTTGGCCGCTTCGGCCGCGGCGGCGATGCGCTCGTCGGACAGGCCTGCCAGCTCTTCCTTGGTGTCGACGGTGATCGCCGAGGCGTTGACCTCGCCCAGCACGTTCTGGCTGAACTTGGCACCCAGCCCGGCGAGTTCGGCGTTCATCTCCTTGAGCTTGGCCTTGTCGGCCTCGGACAGGTTGGCGCCGCTGCGTACGAAGTCGGTGTAGTAGCGCTCGATCAGGCGCACGCCCTGAGCGTCGAGGCCGAGCGAGTCGCGGGTTTCGTGAAGCTTCTTGATGCGTGCAAACAGCTTCGGGTTCAGCGAAATCGCGTCGCGGTGCGCCGACAGCTTCGGCGCGTATTCGGCCTGCAGCTTCTCGCGGGTCGGGTTGGTGTCGGTGCCGACCAGGTTGTAGAACACCGAAGTCGAGCGGCCGAGAATGCGGCCGGACTGCTCCAGCGCGATGATGGTGTTGTCGAAGGTCGGCGCGTCGGGGTTATTGGCGATCGCCTCGACTTCCTTGATCTGGTCGGCCATGCCGCGATCGAAGGCCGGCGCGAAATCGCTGTCCTTGATCTTGTCGAACTGCGGATACTGCAGCGGCAGCGGGCTCTGAGCGTAGAACGGGTTGGCGGTTTGCGCGCTCACGGCGGTGTCGGCCTTTTTAGCGGGGGACGCGGCATACGTGGGGGCGGTGACGCTCAATGCCACGGCCAGCGCCAGGGCGAGGGGGTGCTTCATCGGACGGACCTTGTCGAAAGGAACCCTGAAGCCTACCGGATGGGGTCTGTGCCGACGTATGACTAAAGGCATGGTTGCCGCGGGCCGGCCGCTGCGGCAAGGCCGAACGCCTGGTCGGAAGCTGCCTGAACCGGCGACTTCAGGCACATACGCGCCGGGGGCCCTGGCTTACACTGCCGGGCACGCACAGGCCGGGGCAGGGCGCATGGGACAGCGCAACGAGGGGCGTGGATCGCGGCATTCCCATCGCCGGGCCGGGTATGAATCCGCCGCCGGTACGCGTCTGCACCTGCTCGGCGCACCTCGCCGACCGCCGTGCGCGTCCGCATTCCATGCCTACCCGGGCTTGCGCATCGAAAGCCGGCATTGCGATCCAGGCCGCCGCGGCGTCGCAGATGCCGGCGGAGACGCCGTCATGATCCCCACACCTAAAACGCGCGTGGTCACATCCGCGGCCGCGCCCGCGTCTTTTACCCACCTCCCTGAGACGAGCGAAACGACGATGACCTTTGTGCTTACGACGTCCGCGATCCCCCATCCGATCCGTCCGCGCCGCGCCTTGGCCCGCCTGGCCTTGGGGCTGTGCCTGAGCGCCTGCTTCGTCAGCAGCGTGCTGGCGGCCGAGACCACGCGTTACCTGGCCCTGGTCGACGGCGGCAAGCAGGCCGGCCACCAGACCGTGACCCGCGCCGACGACGGCAGCATCGCCGTCGACTTCATCTTCAAGGACAACGGCCGCGGCCCCGAACTCAAAGAGACCTACACCCTCGCCGCCGACGGCACCTACCAGACCTACGCGGTCAAGGGCACCTCGACCTTCGGCGCGCCGGTGGACGAAAGCTTTTCCATCGCCGACGGCAAGGCCAAGTGGAAATCCACGTCCGACCAGGGCGAGCAGGCCGCCGCGCCGGGCGCGCTGTACTCGCCGCTGGGCGGCACCCCGGCCGGTTTCAGCGTCGCCCTGGCCGCGCTGAGCAAGCGCAGCGACGGCAAGCTGCCGTTGATCCCCAGCGGCAATCTGACCGTGCGCAAGGTCGGCGAAGCCGAGGTCGTGCGCGACGGCAAGAAGCAGAAGGTGCAGCTGGTCGCGATGACCGGCGTCGGACTCACCCCGACCTTCGCCTGGGCCACCCAGGGCGAGAATCCGCGCTTGTTCGCCTACATCTTCCCGGGCTTCCTGCAATTGATCGAGGAGGGCTGGCAGGGCAACGCCGACGCCTTGGAAACCCAGCAGAAAGTCGCCGAGGGCGAGGCCCTGGTCGATCTGCGCAAGCGCCTGGGCCATCCCATCGCCGGCAGCACCCTGATCCGCAACGCGCGCGTGTTCGACAGCGAGCACGCCAAGCTCGGCCCGGCCTCCGACGTGCTGCTGCGCGACGGCCGCATCGTCTCGGTCGAGGCCGGCGGCGCCACCAAGGTCAAGGCCGACCGCACGATCGACGCCGGCGGCAAGGTGCTGTTGCCCGGCCTGTTCGACATGCACGGCCACGTCGGCCGCTGGGACGGCGGGCTCAACCTCGCCGCCGGCGTCACCACCGTGCGCGACATGGGCAACGACAACGCCACCTTGCAGCAGATCCTGGGCGAAATCCGCGAGGGCAAGCTGATGTCGCCGGACGTGGTGCCGGCCGGCTTCATCGAGGGCGAGAGCAACTTCTCGGCGCGCAACGGCTTCGTGATCAAAGACCTGGACGGCGCCAAGAAAGCGGTGGACTGGTACGCCGAGCACGGCTATCCGCAGGTCAAGATCTACAACTCCTTCCCCAAGGACCTGCTGCGCGACACCGCCGCCTACGCCCACAGCAAGGGCCTGCGCGTAAGCGGCCACGTGCCCGCCTTCATGCGCGCCCAGGACGTGGTGGAGCAGGGCTACGACGAGATCCAGCACATCAATCAGGTGCTGCTGAACTTCTTCGTCGACGACAAGACCGACACCCGCACCCTGACCCGGTTCTACCTGGTCGCCGACAAGACCGCCGACCTGGATTTCGATTCCAAGCCGGTCCAGGACTTCATCGCGCTGCTGGCCAAGAAGCAGACCGTGATCGATCCCACCCTGACCACCTTCGATTTCCTGCGTCAGCGTCCGGGCGAGTTGTCGCAGGCTTACGCCGCGGTCGCCGCGCATCTGCCGCCGGACCTGCAGCGCGGCCTGCGCGTGGCCGAGATGAACATCCCCGACGACGCCACCGCCGCGCGCTACAACAAGTCCTACGGGAAGCTGGTCGAGTTCGTCGGCCGCCTGTACAAGGCCGGCGTGCCGATCGTGGCCGGCACCGACGCGATCCCGGGCTTCACCCTGCAGCGCGAACTCGAGCTGTACGTGCAGGCCGGCATGACCCCGTCGCAGGCGCTGCAGATCGCGACCTGGAACGGCGCCAAGTACTCGCGCACCCTGGAAGACCGCGGTTCGATCGCGCCGGGCAAGCACGCCGACCTGATCCTGATCGACGGCGATCCGACCGCCAACATCGCCGACATCCGCAAGGTCGCGCTGGTGCTCAAGGGCGAGGTCGCCTACTACCCCAGCGAGATCGACGAAGCGCTGGGCATCAAGCCGTTCGCGGCGCCGGTGAAGGTCGGCGGCGCGCAGTAAGCGCAAGCGAATGGACCGTCGCCGACACGGCGGCGGTCCATTCCACCGGCCCCGCTTTGGGGTAGCAGCGGCCTAAGCCGCGACCGCGCCACCGCGACTGCCCGCGCAATCGCGACTCACGTCGCTCCCACAGACAGCGGTCGCGTCCGTGCCCGGCTCCGGGCCTAAAGGTAGGAGCGGCGCAGGCCGCGACCGCGCCGTTTCCGTTGCGGCGTCAGCTTCGTTTAGCGATTCGGGAGTCGGTGACCGCGGCTTTTTAAGGTCCGCCGAGCCCGCCACGGCCCGTGCTTGCACGCGCCGCTTCGTCGGCCCGTTCGGTGGCACGCGCGATTCGACCGGCGTCGGCCCGGTGGTTCGCGGTTGCGGCTCGCGCCGCTTCTAGCCGAGCAGGGCCAGGATTTCTACGTATAAATTCAGTTATTTCATTTAGTTGCGCGATTTTTATCGCGTAGTCTTGCAAGCGCGACTTGGCCGAAACATGTGCCAAATCCATGCCTAAACGCATACCGCCGAGTACGGGCTCTTTAATGCTTTGGTAACATTCGCCTGTCAAAGAGCCGCCACCGGCGCGGGCAGGTCCGCGCTACGGCCGTCAGGGGACGGTCGGACCGACGTAGCAGTCGTCCCGTCGCCGAGCCGCATGCCAGGCGCATGCATCGCCCGGCTTCTTACGAACCCAGGCCGCCCCGATCCGGGCCGCCGCTTTCATCGAGACCCCCCGCCATGCGTCAGCACGTCCGTGCTCCCCGCAGCCATGCCCTGGCCATCGCCGTCGCGATCAGCCTGACCTCCGCCGCCGCTTTCGCGCAGGACGCGCCCGCCGCCGCCACCGAGACGGCGCCCGCCGCCGAATCCGACGCCAAGACCCTGGACGCGCTGATGGTCACCGCGCAGCGCCGCGTCGAACGCGCCAAGGACGTGCCGATGGCGCTCACCACCGTCGACGCCGAGAAGCTGCACGTGCTCGGTTCCGGCGGCGGCGACATCCGCTTCCTGTCCGGCCGTCTGCCCAGCCTGAACATCGAGTCCTCGTTCGGCCGTGCCTTCCCGCGCTTCTACATCCGCGGCCTGGGCAACACCGACTTCGACCTCAACGCCTCGCAGCCGGTCTCGCTGGTGTACGACGACATCGTGTTGGAGAACCCGCTGCTGAAGGGCTTCCCGGTGTTCGACATGGAGAACGTCGAACTGCTGCGCGGCCCGCAGGGCACGCTGTTCGGCCGTAACACCCCCGCCGGCGTGGTCAAGTTCGAATCGGCCAAGCCGACCCGCGAACTGGAAGGCTACGGCCAGGTCGCCTACGGCAGCCACGGCACCACCAATATCGAAGGCGCGATCAGCGGCCCGCTGGGCCCGAACTGGTCGGCGCGCGCCTCGGTGCTGTACCAGCGCCGCGACGAGTGGGTGACCAACACCAACCCGAACGCCCGTACCAATCCCAAGCTGGAAGGCTACGACGAGTCGGCCGCGCGCCTGCAGCTGCAGTACGACGGCAGCGAGACCTTCCACGCCCTGTTCAACGTGCACGCGCGCCATCTCAACGGCACCGCGCGCCTGTTCCGCGCCAACATCTTCAAGCCGGGCACCAACGACCTGGTCGCCGGTTTCGACGACAGCAAGGTCGCCATCGACGGGCGCAACTCGCAGCAGCTCGACACCTTCGGCGCCAGCGCCCGCCTGAGCTGGGACTTCGGCAACGACCTCACCCTGTACTCGATCACCGGTTACGAGTCGGCCGACTCGCTCAGCCGCGGCGACATCGACGGTGGCGTGGGTGCGGCCTTCCTGCCGACCGGCAGCTACCCGGGCGTGATTCCGTTCACCGCCGAGTCCGCCGACGGCCTGCCCGATCACCGCCAGTGGACCCAGGAATTCCGCCTGGAGTCCAACTACAGCGGCCCGTTGAACTGGCAGGCCGGCCTGTTCTATTTCGACGAAGACATCACCGTCGACAGCTTCAACTACGACACTCTGGGCGGCGGCGTGCAGGCCGGCTGGGCGCAGCAGAAGCAGCGCAACAAGGCCTGGGCGGCCTACGGCTCGCTGGACTACGCGGTGACCGACAAGCTGACCCTGCGCGGCGGTCTGCGCTACACCCAGGACAAGAAGGACTTCACCGCCAGCGTGCTGCAGAGCGCGCCGTTCGGTGCGCCGGTGTCGGGCCCGTTCCCGGTCCACACCGACGTCGACGACGTCAGTTGGGACGCCAGCGCGGTCTATCAGGTCACCCCGGACGTGAACCTGTATGCGCGCGTGGCCAAGGGCTTCCGCGCGCCGTCGATCCAGGGCCGTTTGCTGTTCCAGGTGCCGCCGCAGCCGTCGGTCGCCGACGCCGAAAAGGTCATTTCCTACGAAGCCGGCGTCAAGGCAGATCTGTGGGACAAGCGCGCACGCCTGGGCTTCGCGGTGTTCCATTACAACGTCGACAACCAGCAGCTCAACGCCGTTGGCGGCGCCGCCAACCAGACCATCCTGCTCAACGCCGACAAGACCGTGGGTCAGGGCTTCGAGCTGGATTTCGACGCCTACGTCACCGATAACCTGATGATCACCCTCGGCGCCAGCTACAACGACACCGAGATCAAGGACGCCAACCTCGCCGTCGCTCCCTGCGGCAGCGGCATGTGCACGGTGACCGATCCGGTGATCGGCGGCCTGGCCCGCATCGACGGCAACCCGCTGCCGCAGGCCCCGAAGTGGGTCTACAACCTGACCGCGCGCTACTCGCTGCCGGTCGGCGACGGCGGCGAGTTCTTCGTCTACACCGACTGGGCCTACCGCAGCGAAGTGAACTTCTTCCTCTACGAGGCCAAGGAGTTCCGCGGCAAGGCCCTGGTCGAAGGTGGCCTGCGCGTGGGTTACGGTTGGGAAAACGGCAAGTACGAAGTGGCGCTGTACGGCCGCAACATCCTCGACAAGGTGCAGGCGGTCGGCGCGATCGACTTCAACAACCTGACCGGCTTCGTCAACGAGCCGCGCATCGTGGGCGTGGAGTTCAAGGCCGGCTTCTAAGGCCGGGCTGGGCGGCCCGCCGCCTGCCATCGCAATACCGGACGGCCCGCCTCGCGCGGGCCGTTTTTTTATGCGAAAGAGAGGAGTGAGTAGTGAGAAGTGAGTAAAGGCGGGGCTTGCTCCGGCTCACTTCTCACTCCTCCCCGCTCACTTCTATTTCCGTACCCTCGGAACGCGCTATCGTCTCCCAATCCCCGCCGCCCCGCCGGAGCGACCATGACCACCGCCTACGACTTCACCGCCACCGACATCGACGGCCAGCCGCGCTCGCTGGACGAGTATCGCGGCAAGGTGCTGCTGATCGTCAACGTCGCCTCGCAATGCGGCTTCACACCGCAGTACACCGGCCTGGAACAGTTGGAGCGCAAGTTCAAGGATCGGGGCTTCGAAGTGCTGGGCTTCCCCTGCGACCAGTTCGGCCACCAGGAGCCGGGCAACGAAGCCGAGATCAAGGAATTCTGCTCGCTGACCTACGACGTGAGCTTCCCCCTGTACGCCAAGGTCGACGTCAACGGCGCCCAGGCGCATCCGCTGTGGAAGTGGCTGAAGGACGAGAAGGGCGGTTTCCTCGGCATCGACGCGATCAAATGGAACTTCAGCAAGTTCCTGGTCGGCCGCGACGGCAAGGTCATCAAGCGCTACGCCCCGACCGACAAGCCCGAGTCGATCGCGTCGGATATCGAGAAGGCGCTGGCCTGAGCCGTTGGCGCTCTGGCTTTGGGGTAGGAGCGGCGTGAGCCGCGACCGCGCAATCGCCAATGCCCGCGCCGCTTCGCTCGAGTCGATACCGAGGCGCGACGCCCTCGTTCTGTGTGGGAGCGGCGTCAGCCGCGATAGCGACACCGCGAGGTCCTGCGTTGCTCCACGGAGGGCGACAAACCGCCAGTCGTTGCTTGCGCCGCATCGGCGTTTGCGCGATCGCGGCTGACGCCGCTCCCACAGGAAGCGGCGTCGCTTTAGGTCCTTAAGCGCAGCGCGATGGCGCGGGAATCCTCAAGCCGCGTCGTTCGCCGCTTGCAGGCCGGTTGCGGCGATTGCCGGTCGGCGCGGCTGGACCCGCGCCTTGAGCCCGAAGCACGGCCGCAGCAGCGGCACCCGGCGAATGATCGCGTGCAGCCCCCAGCAGCCCAGCACCGTGCCCACCACCACGATGACCGGCTCGCTCACCGGGCCCAGGTGCAGCGGCAGGATCCAGTACGCGATCAGCACGATCAGGCTCTGGTGCAGCACGTACCAGGGATAGACCGCCTCGTTGGCCCAGGGCAGCCAGCGGAACGGGCGATTGAGCAGGGCATGGCCCCAGCCCAGGATCGCGGAAATAGCGAACCAGATGTACAGATTGCGCAGCAGCCACACGCTGTTCTGCAGCAGGTCCGGAATCTGGTCGGGCAGCACCAGCACCAGGGTCAGGTAGAAGCCGAACAGGCCCAGGGCCAGGCTCAGGGTCCACTTGCGCAGCCGCACCAGCTCGTTCCACAAACCGCTGTCGTTACCCAGCCAATAGCCGTACAGGAACACGCTGAAATAGATCGCGTGGCGGTACCAGTCGTGGATCAGGTCGCCGGTTTCCTCGAAGTGCGGCTGCAGCAGCATGGTCGCCAGGGCCAGCGGCAGGGCCGGCAGGATCACCAGCTTCCAGCCACGCAAGCCCGTCGCCAAAGCGTGCAGGCGCCGGCCCAGACCGTTGCGGAACAGCGGCAGCAGGGCGGCCAGGGCGAGGGTGTAGACCCACAGATAGGCCAGGTACCACAGGTGGTTCCAGGTGAAGCCGTACTCCCAGCCGTCGAAGGCGTCCTTGGGCCAGGGCTGGAACTGGTAGTAGCGCAACAGGAAGTCGACGAAACCCGGCTCGACCAGGCCGTTGGCCACGCCCTGGGCGTAGGGCTGGATCGGCACCACCACCAGGCAGCCGAAGGTCAGCGGCAACAGCAGGCGCCAGCTGCGCTGGATCACGAAGCGGCCCAGCGAGGTGCCGCGCAGCAGGAAGTGCACCGACAGGCCCGAGATCAGGAAGATCAGATCCATGCGCCAGCGGTTCATGAACAGCATCGGGATCTGCAGCGGTTCCGACAGATGGGTGCTTTTCAGATGCCAGTCCCACTCGGCGACGTAGAGCATGGCGCAGTGGTAGAGGATCAGCAGGGCGAAGGCGATCGCGCGCAGGGCGTCGATGTCGTGGCGGCGTTGCATGGTCGGTCCGCGGCAGTGAAGGTGCGCCCAGCCTTGCCGCGAGCGGCGCCGCGCGCAGCGCTCAGGTGACCGGTGGCGGGCCGGCAGGGACGAATCGCGGGCCCTGGGGACGGCCGGTTGCCGCGCGCCTGCCCGCACAGGCGAGAATGCGCCCATGAATTACGAACCGACCGCGGCCAGGACGGCCGACGCCGACACCGCCATTCCGCCGGCCCAGCCGGTCGCCCCGCTCAGCGCCTGGGACCGCTACCAGCCCTGGCGGCGCACCGCCGAGGTCGCGAGCTGGGTGCTGCTGTTCGCGGCCAACGCGATCGGCGGCACCCTGACCACCATCATCGACATCCATCGGGTCGGCTTGGACATCCCCGACTGGGCGCCCGCGATCTGGGAGGCGACCAGCTGCCTGGTCGCGCTGTGCCTGGTGCCGGCCCTGGTCTGGTACACCCGCCGGATCCCGTTCCATATCGACAGCTGGCGACGGGCGCTGGCGCTGCACCTGCTGGGCAGCGTGATCTGGTCGTTGCTGCACGTGAGCCTGATGGTCGGCCTGCGCAAGCTGATCTATGCCGGGCTGGGCGAGTCCTACGATTTCGGTTCCTGGGGCATGGGGTTGGTCTACGAGTATCTGAAAGACGTGCGCTCCTACGTCTACATGGTGTTGTGGATCGAGGGCTACCGCCTGCTGATGCGGCGTTGGCAGGGCGAGGCCAGTCTGCTGGCGCCGCCCGACGACCTGCCCGAGCCGGCCACGCCCGAGCGCCCGGAGCGCTTCCTGGTGCGCAAACTGGGCAAGGAATTCCTGATCGCGGCCGGCGAGGTCGAATGGCTGCAGGCCTCGTCCAACTACGTGAACCTGCACTTGCGCGGCCGCGACTATCCGCTGCGCACCACCATGGCCACGATCGAGGCCCAACTGGACCCCGCGCGCTTCGTGCGCGTGCACCGTTCTTATATGGTCAATCTGGACTGCGTGGGCGAGATCGAGCCGCTGGAAAGCGGCGACGCGCGCATCACCATGCGCGACGGCACCCGCATCCCGTGCAGCCGGCGCTACCGCGGTGTGCTGCGCCAGGACCGGCGCGCGGCCTGAGTCGTCTCAGTCGCGGCCGGCCTGCGCGGCCGGCGGCGGCAGCAGGGCGTGCAGCTCGCGCACCAGGCGCTCGACCTTCTGCGGGGTGTAGCCGCGCTGCACGTGCGCGATCCGGCCGCGAGTGTCGATCAGGAAGGCGTTGGGGACCGCGCGCACCCGGTAGTAGCGCGCGACCGTGCCCGGGTCGCGCAGCGTCAACAGGTCCAGGCCGGGGTTCTGGCGCAGGAAGGCCTCGTAGTCGCGCTGCGGTTCGGCGTAGTTGATCGCGACGATCTGCAGGCGCTCGCGGCCGAATCCGGTCTGCAGCGCCGACAGCTGCGGCAGCTCGCGCCGGCATTGCTCGCACCAGCCGGCCCAGAACACCACCAGCACCACCTTGCCGCGGTAGTGGCTGACCTGGATCGACTTACCGTCGCGGTCCAGCCCCAGCCAGTCGGGCGGCAGGTCGCCGACCTGCGGGCCCTGCGCGGTCGCGCTCGCCGGTGTGGCGTCGCCCGTCGCGGCCTGCGCCGGCAGCAGCGCCGCGCCGCACAGCAGCGCCAGCATCGTTGCGAACAGCCAGCCCCGCAGCGTATGGGTCAGCGGCGAGGGCGGGCGCGCGCTCATTTCTCGACGAACGCGCGCTCGTACACGTACTGGCCGGGGACGCCGATACGCGGCGCCGCGCCGAAGCCGCGGCCGTCCAGCAGTTCGCGGAAATCGGCCAGCATCTGCGGGCTGCCGCAAATCATGGCGCGGTCGTGTTCGGCTGCCAGCGGCTCGATCCCGAGCTGCTCCATCATGCGCCCCGTGGCCATCATCTCGGTCAGGCGCCCGCGCTGGTCGCGGCCGGCGAAATCGAAGCCCTCGCGGCTCACCGCCGGGTAGTACAGCAGTTTGGCCGCGATCTGCTCGCCCAGGAATTCGTGCTTGGGCAGCTCGTTAACGATGTAATCGCGGTAGGCCAGGTCCCGCGCGCTGCGCACGCCGTGGCACAGGATCACGCGCTCGAAGCGTTCGTAGGTCTCCGGGTCCTTGATGATCGACAGCCACGGCGCGAAGCCGGTGCCGGTGCCCAACAGATACAGATTGCGGCCCGGGTGCAGGTCGTGGATCAGCAGGGTGCCGGTGGGCTTGCGGCCGATCAGCACCTCATCGCCGGGACGGATTTCCTTCAGGCGCGAGGTCAGCGGCCCGTTGGGCACCTTGATGCTGAAGAACTCCAGCTGTTCTTCCCAGTTAGCGCTGGCGATCGAATACGCGCGCAGCAACGGCTTGGACGAACCGTCCGCCTGCGGCACCTGCAGTCCGATCATCACGAACTGGCCGTTGTCGAAGCGGAATCCGTCGTCGCGGGTGGTGGTGAAGCTGAAGTAGTCGTCGGTCCAGTGACGGACGTCCAGCACCGTCTCGGTGCCAAAAGCGGAGGACATGCGGGGCAGGGGTGTGGAGCTGGGAGCGCATTGTAGCCGATTGATGAGATTGACTCTCATCTGTCGCACGGCGGCCGTGGCAGCGGTTCAGACCGCCGCCACCATGTCGGCTGCCAGCGCAGCAATGGTTTCCGGGCCAGTCCAGGCCGGATCGAGCTCTCGGCCGATCCGGGGGTAGGCGTCGACCTGATAGGCGCGCCCGAAGCTGATGGCCCCGTCGCTGAAGCCTTCGTAGCAGACCATCGCGTGACGGCTGCCGGGCGGGGTGACGGGCAGGTAGGGCTGTTGCGGCGCAGGCCACGCATTGAGCGATACGTCGAAGCGAATGGCGACGGCCTCGCGCGCGATACCGATGGCGATATCGGTGGCGAGGCATTTGAGCTCCAGCGCCACCAGCGCCGGCATCCTATGGCCGCCTTCGGTACTGCCGCCGGCGGCGATGCGCCGGCGTTCCTCATCGACGGCGCCCGGGCGCAGCAGGGCGATATCGAATTCGTGCGCGACGCCGCTGCGGCCGGAGAATCGGAGGGAGTTATGCAACTGCGCGATCGGTTGTGCGTTGCGGTAGAGGGTGATGTAACCGGGGCTGTTGGGGCGCGAGCCCAGCAGCCCGGGGCCGCCGCGAATTACCGCACGATCGGCGCTGGTGGCCGAAGCGCCGGAGCCGAGATGCCAATGAGCGTGGTACGACCCCGCCGAACGGGTTTTCAGTTCCTCCACTAGCGCGGCCGACAATGCCAGCATCACCCAGGCTTCGTAGCACTTGCCCTTCTCTTGGTTCTTGTCGCTGTGGCGCAGATGGCGGTCCTCCACGTGGGCGCCGAGCGCGCCGGCGATCCGGCCGACCTCCGCGATGGCCTGGTCGATATCGAAGGCGACTTTGCTCATGGCTTCATGCCTCGGCCGTAGCGATGAGCGTCTTCATCCAGATCGACATCGGGTTCGATGTCCCCCTGGCGGGCATAGTCGGGCGCGATTTCCACCAGCAAGGCTTGCTGTTCGAGCGGCTGGATCCAGGTGTCGGCATCGGCGCCGTAGCCCACGACCGTCGATTCGAAGCTGGCGGCCCTCGGCGCACCGCCCGGGCTTCCGCCCTGGTCGGGTTCGCGCTGGGCGTTGCTGGCACCGGATTCGGGATCGTCCGGTGTGAACGCGGCAAGGATGCGGCGCAATTGCAGCGCCAACTGCTCGATCAGCGGTTCCAGCTTCGCGCGCTGCTCGATCACGCGCTCGTGGACCAGTCGCTGCGCAGGCGCTTCGGTATGGGCGATCAACATCTGCTTCCAATGCAGGCCCACCGCTTCGGCCAGACGGTCGGCGATGTCCCACTGCATGCGGATCGGCAGCACCAGCACCGATTCGATCGCCTGGGCGACGAATACCGTCGCCTGCGCGGATTCGGGGCTGTAGTCATGCAGACGCAGGTTGGCGCGGATGTCCTCGGCGATCGCCGGAAACGCCGGCGCGATCGCGTCGATCAAGCCCAGCGCGGGTGAGGGGTTCGCAGCCATCGTCGTGCTCCCTGCCTGCCGATGTCGTCCTTTCGCGCCATATAGCACGAATCCCGCGGCAGCGGCGACAGCGCGGAAACGACCCCGCTTCCGTGCCCGCTGTCAACGGGTTTCCCCTGCCGCCCGGCGTTGCGACAATCGGTCCAGCCCGCAGCTAGCGGGTGCCAGACCGATTGGAAGCAATGCAAGACACGACCTCGAAGTCCGCACCGCAGATCGCCGAACAGATCGCACGCACCATCGCCGCCGAGATCGGCGCGCAACCGGCCCAGGCCCGCTCCGCCATCGCCCTGCTCGACGAGGGCGCGACGGTGCCGTTCATCGCGCGCTACCGCAAGGAAGTCACCGGCGGGCTGGACGACACCCAGTTGCGCGATCTCGAGGGCCGCCTGCGTTATCTGCGCGAGCTCGAGGACCGCCGCGCCGCGGTGCTGGAGAGCATCGCCGAACAAGGCAAGCTCACCGACGCGTTGCGCGCCGACATCGAGGCCGCCGACAGCAAGGCGCGCCTGGAAGATCTGTACCTGCCGTACAAGCCCAAGCGCCGCACCAAGGCCCAGATCGCGCGCGAGGCCGGCCTGGAGCCGCTCGCCGACGGACTGCTCGCCGACCCGACCCTGCAGCCCGAGGTCTACGCCGCCGAATTCGTCAGCGAGGAAAAACAGGTCGCCGACGTCAAGGCCGCGCTGGACGGCGCGCGCGCGATCCTGATGGAGCGCTGGGGCGAGGACGCCGCGCTGGTCGGCGAGCTGCGCACCTGGCTGCACCAGACCGGCGTGATCCGTGCGCGCGTGGTCGAGGGCAAGGAGAACGAGGGCGCCAAGTACCGCGACTACTTCGACCACGCCGAAGCGCTGGCCAAGATTCCCTCGCACCGCCTGCTGGCGCTGTTCCGCGCGCGCCGCGAGGAAGTGCTGTACCTGGACCTGGAACCCACCACCGATCCCGCTGCCGGCCACGCTTACGGCGAAGGCCGCGTCGCCCTGCATGCCGGTGTCGCCGACCGCGGCCGCGCCGGCGACCGCTGGCTGCTCGACGCCTGCCGCATGACCTGGCGCGCCAAGCTGCACCTGCACCTGCTGCTGGACCTGTTCGGGCAGGCGCGCGAGAAGGCCGAGGCCGAAGCCATCGACG
Organism: Lysobacter sp. Root604; assembly: GCF_001427505.1. NCBI lineage: Bacteria > Pseudomonadati > Pseudomonadota > Gammaproteobacteria > Lysobacterales > Lysobacteraceae > Lysobacter > Lysobacter sp. Root604. The sequence goes on from NZ_LMGS01000001.1 coordinate 837,733, forward strand.
TGTTCGGCGACAACCTCAAGGATCTGTTGTTGGCCGCACCGGCCGGCCCGCGCGCGGTGCTCGGACTGGACCCGGGCCTGCGCACCGGCGTCAAGGTCGCGGTGGTCGACGCCACCGGCAAACTGGTCGCCCACGACACCATCTACCCGCACGAACCGCGCAAGCAGTGGGACCAGTCGCTGCACACCCTGCGCGCGCTGTGCGCCAAGCATGCGGTCGAACTGATCTCGATCGGCAACGGCACCGCCTCGCGCGAAACCGACAAACTGGCCGGCGATCTGATCAAGCTGGCGCCCGAGCTGAAGCTGACCAAGATCGTGGTCAGCGAGGCCGGCGCGTCGGTGTACTCGGCTTCCGAGTTCGCATCCAAGGAATTTCCGGACCTGGACGTGAGCATCCGCGGCGCGGTCTCGATCGCGCGGCGGCTGCAGGATCCGCTGGCCGAGCTGGTCAAGATCGAGCCCAAGGCGATCGGCGTTGGCCAGTACCAGCACGACGTCGACCAGTACCGCCTCGCGCGCGCGCTGGACGCGCGCGTCGAGGACTGCGTGAACGCGGTCGGCGTGTACGTGAACACCGCGTCGGCCGCGCTGCTCGCGCGCGTGTCGGGCCTGTCCAGCACGGTCGCCGAGAACATCGTGCGTCACCGCGACGAGAACGGTCCCTTCGCCTCGCGCAAGGCCTTGTTGAAAGTGCCGCGCCTGGGCGACAAGACGTTCGAGCAGTGCGCGGGCTTCCTGCGCATCGTCGACGGCGATCAGCCGCTGGACGCCTCGGCGGTGCACCCCGAGGCTTATCCCGTGGTCGAGCGCATCGTCCAGCAGTGCGGCCGCGAGGTGAAGCAACTGCTGGGCGACCCGCAGTTCGTGCGCGGGCTCAAGGCCGAGCAGTACACCGACGACACCTTCGGCCTGCCGACGGTGCGCGACATCCTCAAGGAAATGGAAAAGCCCGGCCGCGATCCGCGCCCCGAGTTCAAGGCCGCGCGTTTCGCCGACGGCGTCGAGGATCTCAAGGACCTCAAGGTCGGCATGATCCTGGAAGGCGTGATCAGCAACGTCGCCGCATTCGGCGCCTTCGTCGACATCGGTGTGCACCAGGACGGTCTGATCCACATCTCGGCGCTGTCGGACAAGTACATCAAGGACCCGCGCGAGGCGGTCAAGGCCGGCGACGTGGTCAAGGTGCGGGTGTTGGAAGTCGACATCGCGCGCAAGCGCATCGCACTCACCCGACGCCTCGATGACGCGGTGCCGGCGCCGCGTCCGCCGGGCAGCGGCGATCGTGCCGGGGCGGATCGCGGTGGTCCGCGCGGCGGCGATGGCGGCCGTGGCGGACGTCGCGAGCCGCCTGCCCGCGGCGGTTCGTTCGCGCCGGCGGGTAAGGGCAATGCGCCGATGGGCGGGGCGTTGGCTGATGCGTTCGCGCGGGCTAAGCAGAAGAATTGATTCCGCGACTGCTTCAGGCGTCCTCCTTTGGAAAAGGGTGAAGCCGTGCGGCTCACGAACCGCAGGTTCGTGAGCTGCTGAACATCAGTAGGCTCTTGCTCCTAGCTCCCTCCTTTGAAAAAGGAGGGTTGGGGAGGATTTGCTTTTGCTTTGCTGTCGCCTCTTCTGACCGAAGGTCAACTTCTGACCGAAGGTCAACGGCTTCCGCCTGCTGCGCATGCGGGTCACTTTCTCTTGCTAGCCCAAGAGAAAGTAACCAAAGAGAAGGGCTAGCGTGACGAATGGACATCCCTGTCCATTCGAAAAACGGCGCGCGTCCTGCGCGCCGCCCTACGGGTCTGCGGCTGTCTGTGTGAGTGCGTTGCTTTTGGACTTCAATGCCGCGGCGACGGCGACGGCGACGGCGACGGCGACGGCATTGGCATTGGCATCTATTTTTTGCTGTCATCCCCACGAACGCGGGGGGCCAGTGACTTTGGGGCGCAGCGGCGCCGACGCCAATCGCCTCGACCGTAGGATGCGGTGAGCCATAGGCGAACCGCATCGTCGCGTCATCGCACATCGCCACGGCAACACGGCCATCGCTGCGTTGCCTCGCAACGCAGCTCTACTCAGCCGCCAGCCTTCCCCGGCGGATCCAGGCGCAACAACTTGCCGTCCTTCTCGTCGGTCAGCACATAGACCTTGCCGTCCGCGCCAACACGCACGTCGCGGATGCGCAAGCCGAGCTCCTTGAGCAGGCGCTCTTCCTTGACGATCTTGTCGCCATCCAGCGTGAGGCGGATCAGGTTGCCGTCGGCGAGCGCGCCCAGGAACAGGCTGTCGTTCCAGGGCGAGTCGGGGCGGCCGGTATAGAAGGCCATGCCCGACAACCCCGGCGATTTCGCCCACACGTGGTACGGCGATTCCATGCCGGGCTTGCTCTTGCCCTCGGCTTCCGAGATCGGCAGGCCGCTGTAGTCGATGCCATTGGTGATAATGGGCCAGCCGTAATTCTTGGTCGGCTCGGGCAGATTGATCTCGTCGCCGCCGCGCGGGCCGTGCTCGGCTTCCCACAGCTTGCCGCTGCGCGGATCCAGCGCCAGCGACTGCATGTTGCGATGGCCGTAGCTCCAGATCTCGGCGCGCGCATCGCTGCGGCCGACATAGGGATTGTCGGTCGGCACGCTGCCGTCCAGGTTCAGGCGCACCAGCTTGCCCTGCAGCATCTTCAGATCCTGCGAGGCCATGCGCTCCTGGCGCTCGCCTTGGGTGATGAAGACATGCCCGTGGCCGTCGAAGGCGACGCGCGAACCGAAGTGGTTAGGTCCGACCAGCTTGGGCTGCTGGCGGTAGATCACTTCGACCTCGCTCAGGCCGGCATCGCCCAGCGTCGCCGTGGCGACCGCGGTGCCGGCGCTGCCGTTGGGGCCCGGCTCGGCGAAACTGAGGTAGATACGCTTGCTGCTGGCGAAGTCCGGTGCCAGCACCACGTCGAGCAGGCCGCCCTGGCCCTCGGCCCAGACTTGCGGCACGTTGGCCAGCGGCGCCGAGATCGCGCCGTCCGCGCCGATCCGGCGCAAACGCCCCGGCCGTTCGGTGACCAGGAAGCCGCCGTCGGGCAGCAGCGCCACGCTCCAGGGCTGCTCCAGGCCGTGGGCGATCTCGGTGACCTGGATCGGCCCGCGTTCGCTGGCCAGTGGCTGGGCTTTCTGCTGCGCCGGCGCGGGCCGCGCCGCGGCGCTGTCCTGGGCCGGGGTCTTGTCGCAGGCGACCAGGGCGCAAGCGAGGGCAAGGGCGAGCGCGATGCTGCGGTGACGGACAACCATGCGGGGAATCTCCTTAGCGATAACCGGCGGCTTGCAATTCGAACAGTTCGGCGTAGCGCCCGCCTTGCGCGAGCAGCTCGGTATGGGTGCCGCTGGCCTCGAGTCGGCCTTCGGCGAGCACCAGGATACGATCGGCCATGCGCACGCTGCTGAAGCGGTGGGAGATCAGCACCGCGGTGCGGTCGTCCGACAATTCCTTGAAGCGCTGGAATACCTCGAACTCCGAACGCGCGTCCAGGGCCGCGGTCGGTTCGTCCAGGATCATGACCTGGGCATCGCGCATGTAGGCGCGCGCGATCGCGATCTTCTGCCACTGCCCGCCGGAGAGGTCGACGCCGGTCTTGAAGCGGCGCCCGATCTGCTGGTCGTAGCCCTGCGGCAGCGATTCGATGACCTGGTCGGCCATGGCGCGCCGGGCCGCGTTGCGGATGCGTTCCTCGTCGTGCATGGCGTCGATCTGGCCGACGCCGATGTTCTCGCCGGCGGTGAGGTGGTAGCGCACGAAATCCTGGAAGATCACACCGATGTTGGCGCGTAGCTCGTCCAGGTCGTATTCGCGCAAGTCGCGGCCGTCGAGCAGGATGCGGCCTTCGTCGGGGTCGTACAGGCGTGCCAGCAATTTGACCAGGGTGGTCTTGCCGGCGCCGTTCTCGCCGACCAGGGCCAGCACTTCACCCGCGCGCAGTTCGAAACTCAGCCCGCGCAGCGCCCAGCGCTCGGCATCGGGATAGCGGAAGCCGACGTTCTCGAACGCGAAGCCGCGCACGATCGGGCGCGGCACCGGCAGCGGATCGGCGGGCGAGACGATCTCCGGTTCGATCTCGAAGAACGAGAACAGGTCGTCCAGGTACAGGGCCTGGCCGGCCACCTGCGAGAACCCCACCAACAGACCTTCCAGCAGCTGGCGCAGGCGCCGGAAGCTGCCGGCCAGGAAGGTCAGGTCGCCGATGCTGAAATCGCCCTTGACCGTGCGCCAGGCGATGTAGGCGTAGGCGACGTAGTAGCCCAGCGTGCCCAGCGCCGCCAGCAGCGTGCCCCAGAACGCGCGCCGCCGCGCCAGCGAACGGTTGGCCTTGAAGAACTTGTCCGCCAGCTCGCGGTACTTGGCGATCAGATAACGGTGAAGATTGAAGATCTTCACTTCCTTGGCGGTCTCGACGCTGGCGCCCATCTGGCGCACGTACTCGAGTTGGCGGCGCTCGGGCGTCCAGGCGAAGTTGAGCGAATAACCCAAGGCGTTGAAATGCGCCTCGCCGACGAAGGCTGGGATCAGCGCCACCGCCAGCAGCAGGATCAGCCAGGGCGCGTACACCAGCAGGCCGATCGCGAAGCTGATCACCGTGATCGTGTCCTGGACCTGGCCGAACAACTGGCTCATCAGGTTCATGCGCCCCATGGTCTGGCGACGCGCGCGGTCCAGCTTGTCCTGCAGGTCGGGGTCCTCGAAGTCCTCCAGGTCCAAGGTCGCGGCGTGCTCCATCAGGCGCACGCTGGTGGCGTTGGTGAACAATTCCGACAGCAGCGAATCGCCGTAGCTGATCAGGCGGCCGAGCAGGTCGGAGCCGATCGCCAGCCCGAACTCCAGCGCCAGCAGGCCGAGCAGGGTGGTGAGCTGGCCGCCGTCGAGCGCGGCGCGCACCGATTCGAACTGGACGCCGGCCGCGACCAGGCGCACCGCCTCGTCGATGATGAGCTTGCCGACGTACAGGGTCGCGACCGGCAGGAATGCGCGCACCAAACGCAGGCCCAGCGTAATCAGAGTCAGGCTACGGCTGGTCTGCCATATCTGGCGCAGGAACGGCGGCAGATTGCGCAGCGCGTCGAAACGCTCGCGCAGGCTGGGCTTGCCGCTCGATCGGCCGGCGTTGCGGCCGGGCGTGCTCTGTCCAGGAGCGTTCTGGTCAGGTGCGCTCGGGTTGGAGGCGGGCGGGGCGGCGTCGGCGGGCGAGGGCATGGCCGGATTGTGCCTGGGCTGCGCTAGAGGGCCGTGAAAGCGACGCGGCTCACAGGCGCATGCCCAGCCGGATCACCGCTTCGGTGGAGGCCGCGACCACCGTATCGATGCCGCGGGTGAGCGCATCGTCGCGGCCGACGCGCTCGGCGGCGACGTCGCGGTGCTCGAGTTCGTCGTGCACGATCGAGGCCACTGCGGCGTGCGCATCCGGATCGCTATGCGCCATGTGGGCGAGCTGTGCCTCTAGGTGGCGGTTGACCACGGTCTCGACCGAGCGCGTGCAGGCCATGACCGCGCGCTCGCCCAGCAGGGCGGTGATCAGGCCCAAGGCATATCCGCCCACGCCGCACCACAGGAAGCTGCGGCAACGGCGGATGCCGCGCGCGGCGAGGATTTCGTCGAAGGTGGCTAGATGGCGGCGCTCGTGACTGAGGAAGTCTTCCAACAGGCCAACCGAGGGGCGGCCCAGCCAGCGCCCGACCAGGATCTGGGCGCGATAGATCTGGATCGCGCCGAACTCGCCGGCGTGATCCACGCGCAGGTAGCGCGCAGCCAGCGACGGCGTCGGGATCGGTGTGGGCAACGCGGAGTCCAGGCTGTGCGTCATCGCGGCGGCATCGAGGTGGAGGCCTGCATGCAGCATAGCCGCGACGAAGCCCGCCGGCGCCGCCGCGAGCGGTTCGCCCTCAAGCCGCGGCCCGCTCCGCGGGGCAGGCCAGCGCGATCGCGGTCAGGCGTTCGGCCAGCTGCGCCGGCGCCGACAGCATGGCCAGATGGCCGGCGTCGAGGTCGTGCACCCACGCCTGCGGCAGGCGCGCGATCATCGCGTCCTGGCGCGCCGGCAGCAGGCTGCGGTCGCGCAACAAGCGCAGATAGGTCGCGGCCGCGCGCACCGGCTGCGCGCATGTGGGCGTGAGGTAGAGGCCGGGGAACTCGGCTTGGTAGCGCGAGACCACCAGGGCCGCGCTGGCCTCGTCGAGGTCGTTGCACAGTTCCTTGCGGATCATCGCCGGTCCGGGCGCGAGCCCGTCGCGGTTGAAGCGGAACAGCAGGCGCAGCAGGGTGCGTTCGACCGTGCCCAGCGCATCGACGAAGGCGCCGCCCGGCGGTGGCACCACCGCGGCCAGATAGAGGGCATGGCGCAGACGCGCGCCCAGGCCCGCGGCCAGGTCCGGCATCAGCACGCCGGCCAGCGAGTGCGCGACGATCGTCACCTCGTCGAGGCCGCGACGGTCCAGTTCGGCGATCAGCGCCCGTGCGCAGCGCTCCGGCGTCGCGTCGGCATGCCGACCCGCGATATCCAGCGCGATCGCGGGGACCGCCATGCGTTCGATCACGCGATCCCAGACCCAGGCGCCGACGCCGGCGCCATGCAGCAGGACGGTGGTGGGGGTGGACATGCGGCGGTGCCTCGGCGATGGCGGGAATGGCCTCAGGCTAAGGCGCGCGGCTGCCAGCTTTTGTCAGCAGCGCCACCGCCACGGCGCACGGCGCCGGGTTTTTCTTGACGGCGCAGGAGCGCGCACCGAACAATCCCGCGGCGAATCGGCGCAATCCCGTACCGCGCGCCGGCGTCGCGACTACGTCACTATCAGGGGAACCATGAGAATTCTTGCGTCTGCGCTGATCCTCGCGATCGGCTTCGCCAGCGCGCCTGCGGGCGCGCGCAAGCTCCAGTACGCGCTGCCGCCCGCGGCCTCGGCAGCGGGCGAGGTGCGACTGGTCGAAGGCGAGCGCGGTGCGCTGCCGCCGGAGGTTTCCGGCGTCGCCTATCTCGACGAGGCGCGCAGCGTCGTCTACCGCCAGGACTTCGGCGGCATGGGCGTGGCCGGCGGCCTGCTGCTCGGCCCGTTCGGCGCGGGCGCCAACGCCCTCGCGATCCAGAAGAACACCGCGCGCGAGGCCGAGGCCCTGCGCGGCAAGCTCGGCTTCGCGCCGGATGCGCTGCTGCTGGCCGCATTGACGGCGATGCCGGCGAGCGCGTCGGCCAGCCGCGAGGCCAAGCTGCGGCCCAGCCTCTACCTCACCCGCGACAAGCAGGAGCGCCTGATCTTCTGGACCATCGTCGATGTCGACCTGGACGGTTGGCGCGGACGCTATTCGCGCGTGCTGCCGGCGCGTGTCGCCTCGGCGGCGGTCGTGGCCGGCCTGCCGGAAGCGGAACGCGCGGTGCTGGAAACCCAGCTGCGCGACTCCTACATCGAGACCTTGAAGGTGCTGCAGCTCGATCTGGAAGGACGGGCCGGCGAATTCGCCAAGATGAAGGTCGAGGTGGAAGCGCTGGCGCCGCGCTTCCATGCCGCGGTGAAGTACGAGTTCGTGCGTCGCGACGAGACCCACACCCTGATCCGTGCGCTGGCGCCGTCGACGGTGCAGGCCGCGGGCCTGGGCTTCTCCGGTGTGCTGATCGTTCCGAATTCGGAAGCGCTGGTGAAGTAATCCGGTGCCGGGCCTGGCTTCGCTCAGGCCCACAACCGCAGCGGCCATAGCCCCCAGGCCGCCAGCACCAGCGTCCATTGCAGCAGTGCGAGCATCGCCACCGCATCCAGGGCCGCCACGATGCCCGCCGGTCGCAGGCGCAGATGGCGCCACAGGCCGAACAGCAGCGCGACGGGCAGGGCGCAGGCGACCGCGGTGAGCAGACCGCTGCCGAAGGTGAGGTCGCCCAGTTGCAGGAACGACTGGCGATAGAGGAACGGCAGCGGCAGCAGCAAGGCCAACGTCGCCAGCCACGGCGCGAAGACGGGGTCGCGTCGGCGCAAGCGGCGCAGCGCCGCGCGCATGCTGCCGCCCAGCATCAACCACAGCAGGCCCAGGCCTCCCGCGGCCAGGCTGGCCCACAGCGCCAGCAGTTTCCACAGCGCGATGCGCTGGTAGCTCTGGGTGCCGGTGGTGAGCACCTGAGCGCCGTCGGCGGCGGCGAGCAGCGCGTGCGAAGCCTGGGTTCGACCTTCGGCGCGGAACAGGGCACCGCCCAGCGGCGTCAGCGCGGTCGGTTGGCCCTGGAACGGCAGCAGGCGCAGGCCGTCGCCTTCGCGGCGCAGCCGGACGAACCCCAGCGTGGTGTCCAGCCAGGCGAAGCTGGCGAAGCGATTGGGCGCGGGCACGTAATAGCCTTCCCACGCCGGCAGCGACAGCGCGCTGCGCCGCTTCGCGGCGAGCGTCGGCGCAGGCAGGCCGAGGGCCTGGATCAGGGTCCGGTCCAGCGCACCGGCGTCGGCGGTTTCGCTGTCGGTGTTGGTGGTGTGAAAGAACGCGCGCTGCTGCTGCGGAAACACGCACAGCATCGCCCGGTAGCCGATCGTGCTGCCGCCGTGGCAGTGCCCGAAAACGCCGTGGCGGTCGCGTGCGAACAGGCCCAGGGCATAGCCGACGCCGAGTCCGGCATTCGCCCCTTCGGTGCCCGTGGGGCGGCCCATGCCGCGCAGCAGCGTCGGGTCGATGAAGGGCGCGCCGCCGACGCGGCCGTCGCTCATCAGGAAGCGCGCGAACCGCGCCATGTCGGCGGCGGTGGTGCTGAACTGCCCGGCAGGCCGCAGATAGATCGGCACGATCGGATGCGTGCTGCCATCGTCGAAATGGCCCATCGCCAGGCGCGGATCGCGGTGCTGGTCCGTGTAGGCGAAGCTGCTGTCGCGCATGCCCAGCGCCTGCAGCAGTTCGCGGTCCAGATACGCTTCGTAGCGCTGACCGACCGTGGCCTCCACCACCATGCCCAGCAGGGTGTAGCCGCTATTGGAGTAGGACATGCGCGTGCCGGGCCGCGAGCGCACGCGCAGGCGGCCGTCTTCGCGCGCGAACGCCAGCGCGAGCGGCGTGTCGGGCGTGGGCTTGCGGCTGAACACCTGACTGAAGCGCGCGTCGTCGAGGCCGGCGCTTTGGTCGAGCAGATGGCGCAGGCGCACCGGATCGGTCGCGGCCCAAGGGTTGTCGAAGGCGATGCCGGGCAGCAGTTCGGTCACCGGCTGGTCCAGGCGCAGCCGGCCCTGGCTGACCAGCCGCAACACGCCGGTGGCGAGCATGGTCTTGGCGATCGAGCCGACCAGCACCCGATCCTCGGCGCGCAGCGGCGTACCGGTGCGGGCGTCCTTGAGACCGGCCGCGCCGATCCGCACGCGCTGCGGTTCGACCAGCGCCCAGGTCGCGCCGGTCAGGCCCTGTTGCCGCAAGGTAGTGGCGACGTCCGGCTCCGGCGCGGCCACCCCGGGGGCGGCGGCGAACAGGTGGGCGGGCAGGATCAGCAGCGCGAGCAGGCAGGCACGCCAGGCGGCGGACGCGCGTTTGCGGGCGATCGTCGAGGTTCTTGCCAAAGCTGCACCAGCGAATCGGAAGGGTGGCAGTGTGCGCGAGCGGCGCAAACGCGCCCCGTGGCCAAGGTCACGGGGCCTTCCCGCACGGAGCGGCGGCGGCGCGGTCCCGGCCCGGGATGCTCGGCGGCCGCAGGCGGCGCGACAGGCCGGGCGAGTAGAATAGCCGTCCCCACCGCCAGCTTAAGCCCGCCGTGACCGCCAGCCCGTCCCCCGCCGCCTCCAGCGGCCCAGTCGTCATCCGCCAGGACGACCTGATCCAGTCCATCGCCGATGGCCTGCAGTACATCAGCTACTACCACCCGGTCGACTACATCAAGAATCTCGCCGCCGCTTACGAGCGCGAGGAGAGCGTCGCCGCCAAGGACGCGATCGCCCAGATCCTGATCAATTCGCGCATGTGCGCGGAGGGCCACCGGCCGATCTGCCAGGACACCGGCATCGTCACCGTGTTCCTGGAAATCGGCATGGACGTGCGCTGGGACGGCGCCACCATGGGCGTGGAGGATATGGTCAACGAGGGCGTGCGTCGCGCCTACAACCACCCCGACAACAAGCTGCGCGCGAGCGTGCTGGCCGATCCGGCCGGCAAACGCAGCAACACCAAGGACAACACCCCGGCCGTCGTCAACGTGAAGGTCGTGCCGGGCAATACGGTCGACGTGATCGTCGCGGCCAAGGGCGGCGGTTCGGAAGCCAAGTCCAAGTTCGCGATGCTCAACCCCTCCGATTCCATCGTCGATTGGGTACTCAAGACCGTGCCGACCATGGGCGCGGGCTGGTGCCCGCCGGGCATGCTCGGCATCGGCATCGGCGGCACCGCCGAGAAGGCGATGCTGCTGGCCAAGGAATCGCTGATGGAGCCGATCGACATCACCGAGCTGCAGGCGCGCGGCGCCAGCAACCGCGCCGAAGAGCTGCGCCTGGAGCTGTACGAGAAGGTCAACGCGCTGGGCATCGGCGCGCAGGGCCTGGGCGGCCTGACCACGGTGCTGGACATCAAGGTCAAGGATTACCCGACCCACGCGGCCAATCTGCCGGTGGCGATGATTCCGAACTGCGCCGCCACCCGCCACGCCCATTTCACCCTCGACGGCAGCGGCCCGGTGATGCTGGATCCGCCCTCGCTGGAAGACTGGCCGAAGCTGACCTACGACGCCTCCAAGGGCCGTCGCGTCGATCTGGACACGGTCACGCCGGAAGACGTGGCGAGCTGGAAGCCGGGCGAAGTGCTGCTGCTCAACGGCAAGCTGCTGACCGGGCGCGACGCCGCGCACAAGCGCATGGTCGACATGCTCAACAAGGGCGAGCCCTTGCCGGTCGATTTCAAGGGCCGCTTCATTTATTACGTCGGGCCGGTCGATCCGGTGCGCGACGAGGTCGTCGGCCCGGCCGGTCCGACCACGGCCACGCGCATGGACAAGTTCACCGAGCAGGTGCTGGCGCAGACCGGCCTGCTGGGCATGGTCGGCAAGGCCGAACGCGGCCCGGTCGCGATCGAGGCGATCAAGAAGCACCGCTCGGTGTATCTGATGGCGGTCGGCGGCGCGGCCTACCTGGTGTCGAAGGCGATCAAGGCCTCGCGCGTGGTCGGGTTCGCCGACCTGGGCATGGAGGCGATCTACGAATTCACCGTGCAGGACATGCCGGTCACGGTGGCGGTCGACAGCGCCGGCGAGTCGGTGCACAAGACCGGCCCGAAAGAATGGCAGGCGCGGATCGGCAAGATCCCGGTCGTGGTCGAACCGGCCTGAGCGCCGGACCCGTCGTCCTCGCAACGCCCGGCCCGCGCCGGGCGTTGCGCTTTATGAGCGCAGCTTCGCCTTGGGGGAGGAGCGGCGTCGGCCGCGACCGCGCAACTCAGGCATCGACGAACCCGGCCGCTGCCGGCGCATGCGCCGTCACGCCACGTGGTCGTCGTAATGCTTGCCCTTGCGGAACGGCATCAGGTGCTGCTCGACGATGCCGCGCGGCACGGTGGCCAGCTTCATCACCCCGTACTCCTGCGGCCAGGCGTCGCGCTCGCGCGGCAGCTTGAAGGTGCCCATCAGCATGTCTACCAGCGGCAGGTGGATGGCGTAATTCACGTCGATGTACTCGTACTGCCGGGCGTGGTGCCAGTGGTGGTAGCGCGGCAGCACCAGCAGGTACTCCAGCCAGCCGAAGCGGATGCCGAGATTGGCGTGCGCCAGCACCGCTTGCAGACCCACCAGGATCACGTAGGCGTTCACCGCGGGGGTGGAGAAGCCCAGGATCAGCAGCGGCAGCAGCACCGCGCTGCGGGTCAGCACGATCTCGACGAAATGGATGCGCGAGCCCGCCAGCCAGTCCATCTCGCGGCTGGAATGGTGCACGGCATGGAAGCGCCAGAGCCAGGGGATGTTGTGATACGCGCGGTGCAGCAGCGCCTGCGCCAGGTCGGCGATGAACACCGCGATCAGGAACTGCGCCCATACCGGCAAGGACTGGATCGCGGCTTTCAGGCCGGGAAAGACCGCCAGCCCGGCGATGGTCGAGGTCGACGCCGTGACCAGGATCAGGATGAACTGCACCAGTACATGGCTCATGAAAAAGTAGGCCACGTCGGTGCGCCAGCCGCGCCGCAGCGGCGAGACCCGGCGGCGCCCCAGGTAGTGTTCCAACGGCACGAACACCAGCGCCGAGAAGAACAGCGAGATCACGAACCAGTCCAGCCCCAGCGAATACGGCGTCTGGCCGATCGCGTCGAATTGCACGTTGCTGCCGCCCAGCAGCACCGCCAGGGTCGCGCCGCCGACGCCGAGCATGGCCACGCGCCTATTGCGGTCGCGCAGGATCGCCACGGTGCCCAGCACGAACGCCGCCACCAAGCCCACCAGCAGCAGGTGGCGGGCGAAGGTCTCGTTGTAGACCGCGCGGAATTCCTTGCTGGTCAACAACTCGGGAAAGTGGAAGCACAACACCGCCATCAGGCTGAGCAGGCCCAGCAGGGCCGAGGCGTAGGCGAAGAACGAACGGCGGGGGCGGGTGGCGGTCGACGTCATGTCTGCGAGCGGGGTACGCCGCAAGGCGGCGGCACGCCTAGCCTAACGCCTGCGCGCGCCGGTCCGCACGGCCTTGCCCGCCAAGCCGATACGACCGGCCGTAGGTGCGGGCCTACAGCTGCCGCGCCAGCTCCGCCAGCATCTGCTGGGTGTCCGCCTTGGCCAGATACTCCTTGGCCATGAACTCCAGCGCGATCAGGTTGGTCGAGCTGGTGTCGTCCAGATCGTCCAGGCCGATGTGCAGGTGCTCCTGCATGCGGAAGTAGCCGTCGCCGACCAGTTGCCGGGCGATGTAGTCGACCGAGTCGGTGCTGCCGTCGAACAGCACGTCGATGATCGGCACCGCCCATTCCAGCGCGCCCCACTCGCGCGCCGAGGCCAGCGAGATGCTGCGCGTGCGCTCGCCGGTGCCGACCGACAGCACCACCAGGTCGCGGCTGTTGTCGACCTGGGCGTCCTTGCGCAGGGCCTCGGCGATCGCGCAGGCGGTGGGGTTGTTGGCGACCACGCCGCCGTCGATCAGGGCGCAGTCGCGGCCCTCTATCTTCATCGCATGCGCGGGGAAATAGGTCGGCGCCGCCGACGAGGCGCGGCAGACCTCCCACAGCGGCAGGTCGCGGTGTTTGGCGTTGAAGCTCTTGAACATCACCGGCGTGCGCGAAATCGTGTCGTACGCGGTGATCAGCAACGGCACCTGGGCATCGCCCAGGGTGGCGTCGCCGAATACCTGTTTCAGCACCTGCTCCAAACCCTTGGCGTCGTACTTGGGCGCCGACACGCCGGCCGAGAGCACGCTGCCGGCGCGCGTCCACAAGCGCTGCGCGATGCCCGGGAAGATGGCGTGGCGGTGATCGCGGTAGAGGTCGGCCATCTTGATCGGGGCCAGGCCGATCGCCAGGCCCGAGGCGACGATGGCGCCGGTGGAACTGCCCGCGAGCAGGTCGAAGGCCTGCGGCAATCCGGGCTTGCCGGCCTGGGCCAGCGCCTGTTCGACGCCGCCCAGCCACAGGCAGCTGACCAGTCCGCGGATGCCGCCGCCGTCCAGCGACAGAATGCGGCGCATTTTCATGGGGAGTCTCGCGCGTGCGTGGGGTAGGTCGAGCCTACCCCAGCGTAGTCGCGCGGTTTGCGAACGGGCGGGGCCCGTCTTGCGCGTTTCGTGCGCTCAGTACCATTCCAGCAGCGATACGCCCAGGCCGATGTAGGTCGCACGATGGTTGTAGTCGATCAGGCTCTCGCCGTAACCGTCGAAGATCTGCAGGCGGCCGCGCAGCGAATTGTGGATCGGAAACGCCCAGTCGAACTGGACCGCGCCGTGCGAGCGGTCGCCGCCGCGCAGCGAATGCCGCGCCATCAGGCTGAACTCGTGGCCGCCGCGGCGGTGGACCAGGGTCATGTCGCCGCGACCGATGTAATCCTCGATATCCGGATTGTCGTCGTCGTTGCCGTCGGAGATGCGCCACCACGGACGCAGGGTCAGCGCCCAGTCCTCGCGGTCCAGGCCGATGTTGGCGATCACCCGGTTCCAGCTGCGCGAGAGCGGATCGGCGCGGCCATTGGACTGGTGGTTGAGGCCGATCGCGGCCATGCGCCCGTTCCAGCCGCCGATGCGGTAGTTGTTGCGGAATACCAGCAGCACTTCCGGCTCGTAGTTGGTCTCGCGGAACGGCCGCGAGTTGTCGGCGTTGTAGACCTGCCAGCGCGAGCTCTGGGTGTAGCCCATCCAGATGTCGCCGTTGTCGCCGAACAGGTTCTCCACCGCCTTGGTCTTGAAGCTGAGCTGGAACTTGGCCTCGACGCTGTCCAGCGCTTGCGGGGTCGGGACCTGGTTGCGTGGGTTGGGCGAGTAGGGCTGTTCGTTGATGTCGCTGGTCCAGAACGCCGGCAACAGATACACCGGCTTGTAGGCGCGGAAGTTGAACACGCCCAGCTTGGAGTCCTTGGCCAGTTCCCAGCGGCTGTCGAGCAGGCCGCCCTTGCCGGCGTTGGCGATTGCGCTGTCCAACGGCGCCTCGCTGGAATACAGGTCGTTGCGGCGGCGCTGGCTTTCGGCTTCGACCGGCGGCGCCTTGCCTTCGATCTGGTCGGCCAGTTCCAGATTGCGCTGGATCGCCTTGGCTTCCTTGGCCGCCACGTCGGCGGCGCGGGTGTCCGGGGCTTGCCGGTTGAGCGCCTTGTCGTAGCAGGCCAGGCGATCGGCGTCGCCGGCGATCGCGGTGCAGGCCTCGGGCGTGGCCGGGGCCGGCACCGGTTGCGCCGACGCGGCCAAGGGCGCCGCGGCCGCCAGCGCCCACAGCAGCGGGCGGACCGCGGCGTGGGCGTTGGGGCGGGAGCGGGCGGGACGGTTCGCGGCTGAACGCATGTGCGGGTTCCATGATCGAAGCGATTACGCAGACAGTGTGTCTTCCACTGCCTGCGGTTTCCAGTTTTCATGAGTTCGAGCTTCAGCCACGCTTTTAGTATCCAAGCCGGCCTCCCGCGAAACTCGCTAGTAACTATCGGCCTAGAAAATCCAGGCCGCGGCGAATAGCGCGAGCATCGCGAATGCGAGGCCGAGTTTCAGCACCGTGCCGATCAGAATGCCGACCCAGGTGCCGACCCCGACCTTGGTCGCCTGACCGAGCTGGCGGCTGTGGATCAGCTCGCCGACCAGAGCGCCGACGAAGGGGCCGGCAAACAGGCCGATCGGGCCGCCCACGAACAGGCCGCCGAAGGTGCCTACCACGGCGCCGATCAGGGCCAGCTTGCTGGCGCCGACGCGCTTGGCGCCCATCGCCGTGGCCAGGAAATCCACGGCCAGCGATACCAGGGTCAACAGCCCCAGCACGGTCAGCATGATCCAGCCGACCTGTTCGAACTTGCCGGCCCAGGCGGCCAGCAGCATGCCGGCGAAAACCAGCGGCAAACCCGGCAGTGCCGGCAGTACCGTACCGGCGATTCCGACCAGGATCAGCAGCCCGGCCAGCACGTAATAAACAGTCGTGAAATCCATCCAGAACCCCCGTCCGGACAGGCTGTCCGGGCTGTTTGCATTTTGCCCCATAGCGGGGTAAGTTGCGGGCGCTGTGTTTGCCAAGGGTCACCGTGAATCGTGGCCCGATGCGGTTGATCCTCGATCCGCTACATCGTTGCACCTCGCTTCCTCCTTGCAACCAGCACGCAGCGCGAGCTGCGGTTAAACAACCAACGTTTCAAGGAGCAAGTAAAAATGTCGAACCGTGAATTCGGTACCGTCAAGTGGTTCAACGATGCCAAGGGCTTCGGCTTCATCAGCCGCGAGAACGGCGAGGACGTGTTCGTGCACTTCCGTGCGATCCAGTCCCAGGGCTTCAAGAGCCTGAAGGAAGGCCAGAAGGTCTCCTTCACCGTCGTGCAGGGCCAGAAGGGTCTGCAGGCCGACGCCGTCGAACCGCTATAAGGCAACACCCCTGATCGAAGCGTCGCCGCAAGGGGGCGCTCAGGACCTGAAAAACCCGGCGCGAGCCGGGTTTTTCTTTTTCCGGGATTTATTCTCGGCGTGTATCTGCCGCCGACGCCCACTCGCCCGATAAAGTTTCTAAAACTTGCGATTTCGAAACATAAAGAAAGCGGCCCGTCGAAACGGACCGCTTTCCGGTATCGCCGCGTCGTTGGATAGTCGACGCTTAGTTCTGGAACGGGGTGTTCTCGGCGAAGTACTCGTGGTTATCGGCATTATCCAACGCGTTGGTCGGATTGCTGATCGCCAGATTCTTGGCGCCGGTCTGGCCGTAGACGTGATCGTCGGTGCCGGCGACCGCGTTGAAGTGGCTCATCTCGTGGATCAGGGTGCCGGCCTTGGAGTCGGTGCCGGTCAGCGGTGCGTTCCAGAACGCCTTGCACACGTAGATCTGGTAAGGCTGGTTCGGATACACGTAGGCGTAGGCGCTGCTGGTGCAGCCGCAGTTGATGGTGATCTGGCCGCTGTTCTGGTCCATCGCCGCGTCGATCGAGACGAAGTGCTGGCGCGCGGTGCTGTAGCGCGACGAGGTGTAGGCGCCGAACCAGGTGGTGTAGCGCGCGCCGACGGTGCCGCCGTTGAGATAGCCCTTGGCGTTCTCGGAGTAGTTGCGCGCCGCGGTCACGGCCTGCCCGGCGGTGGTGATGCGTGCGCTGGTGCAGCCGACGTAGTTGACGCCGTTGACCACCTGCAAGGGGCCGACCGGCTTGGCCGCCGCGCTCACGCGCTGCGCGGCGTCGAGCTTGGCGCCGCCGTCCAGCCACAGGCGCAAGGGCGCGCTGCGCGCGCTCATCGGCAGGCCGTTGGCCTGGTTGAGCAGCTTGCGGTCGTCGGTGGAGGCGAACTGCAGCGGGGCGTTGTAGGTGACGGTGTAGTCGCCGGCCTGCGAGAGGTCGTAGGCCGAGGCCAGGTCGACCACCACGCGGTAGGTTTCGCCCGGACGCAGGATCGTGAAGTCGGCCGCCTGCGGCGCGCCGCGCTTGATCATCGGGCCCTGGTAGTCGAGCTTGACGCCGTCGACGCTGACTTCGAACAGATTGGCATCCAGCACTTCGGTCGGCAGCTGCCACTTGGGCAGGCGCACGGTGCGGCGGCTGGTGTTGGTGACCGCGATTTCGACCGCGCCCTGCAGCGCGCCGGCGTCGGCGCTGAGCGCCTGGGCGCCGCCGTCGAAGGCGTTGATGCTCACGCGCAGCGGATTGGTCGGGGCGGCGGGGCCGGCGGCGGTGGCCGCGGCGATGGCGCCGGCCAGAACGGCGGTGCCGGACACGAGGTGCAATAGCTTCATTCGACTGGTCTCCATGTCTTGGGTAGGCGAGGCCCGCGGGGGCGGACCTGCCGACACTAATCCTCTACGCAGGCGTTGGGCGCGCTCGGCCACGACCGCGTCGCGACGCAATCGTGACTGCCGTTGCAGTGTGGCGATCGGCTGCCGATGCTGCTGTGCAGCATCGGCGCGGGCGTCGTGCTAGCGCTTCAGACGCAAAAAAGGCGGCCCGCCGTAGCGGGCCGCCTTCGTGTTCGCGACGCCGAGGCTCAGCGCACCGAGGCGCGGCCGTTGTAGACGCGTACGTAGCTGCCTTCGCGAATGCCGCCCAGATCGTTCTGGGTGACCACCGTGGTGCGGCCGTCGTCCATGCGTACGTAGACGTTGAAACGGCCGCCGTCGGTGCGGTTCTGGATCGCGTTGCCGGCGATCGCGCCGCCGACCGCGCCGGCCACCGCGGCGACGTTCTGGTTGCCCTTGCTGCCGCCGGTGTGGGACGAGATCTCATGGCCGGCGACCGCGCCGACGATGCCGCCGAGCACGGCGCCGGTCTTGCTGGGCGCGGAGCCGCCGGCCAGCTGCTCGATCCGGGTCACGGTGCCGCAGTCGTAGCAGTTGGCCGGGGCATTGCCGTAGCTGGGCTGCGGGTTGCCGTAACCGGAGGAGTAGCCCGGTCCCGTGGCGCAACCGGCCAAGGCCAGGGTGGCGGCCGCGGCGATGCCGAGCAGGCGTAGATTCTGGGTATTCATTCGGATCTCCTGCGGATGGAGGGGCGAGTGGCATACCTCGCCACGCGCCCTCCAAACTAGGCGGCTCCGCGTGAACAGCCGATCAACCGTTCCTGTGCCGCGACGCAATGTTCAGCTTGCGGCGGGGCTGGCGGCCTCGCTCAGCCCTTGAAGTCCTGGTGACAAGCGCCGCAGGCATCCTGGATCTGCTTGTTCATCGTGCCCACGCCAGCGCAATTGAGCGGCGGGCTCGCCAGCGCGCTGTCCAGGGTCGCGCGGAATTTGCTCGCGTGGCCAGTGAAACGGGCGTCGTCCTTGAGGTCGGGGAAGGCCCATTCCAGGTCGTCGCCGGTGGTGCGCAGCGCCTTGACGTGGGGCAGGGTGTCGGTGGCCGCGCAGCGGTTCTCCTGCACCCGGCTTTCCAACTGCTTCAGGTGCCAGGCCTGCACGTGCATCACGCTGTCGGGGAAGGGGTCCTGGCGCGCCTGCCAGGCGCGCATCAGCATCACCGTGCCGATCGCGCCCATCACCAGGCCGATCAGGAACAGGAACAGGTACTTCCTGCCGTTGCCCTTACGCGGGGCGGCGACGGTGTTGGGCTGGGTATCGTTCATTGCCTGGCCTCCATCCAAGATGGCCGAACCTTAACACGCAGCGTTGCGCGTTCCGCCATCGGGCCCCGCGCGGCGCGCCCGTACAATGCGCGCATGAGCGAAAACACCCTGGCGCCCGCATGGCGGGAGCGCTTCGCCGGCATCGACCGGCTTTACGGCACCGGCACCGTCGCCCGGCTGTCCCGCTGCCGCGTCGCGGTGGTCGGGATGGGCGGCGTGGGCTCGTGGGCGGTGGAGGCCCTGGCGCGCAGCGGCGTCGGCCATCTGACCCTGATCGATGCAGACGATTTGTGCCTTTCCAACACTAACCGGCAGTTGCCGGCCATGGACGGCCACTACGGTCGCGCCAAGGTCGAGGTCATGGCCGAGCGCTGCCGCGCGATCAATCCGGAAATCGGCCTGGACGTGGTGCAGAGCTTTCTGACCCCGTCCAACCTGGACGAATTGCTGGACCGCGACTACGACCTGGTGCTGGACGCCTGCGACAGTTTCCGCAGCAAGGTCGAGTTGATCGCCTGGTGTCGCCGCCGCAAGCGGCCGGTGATCGCGGTGGGTTCCGCCGGCGGGCGCACCGACGCGACCCTGGTGCGCGTGCGCGACCTGTCGCGCACCGAGCACGACGCGATGCTGGCGCTGATCCGCAAGAAGCTGCGCGGCGAGTTCAACTTCCCCAAGAATCCGGACCGCTACTTCGGCGTCTCGGCGATCTACTCGCTGGAGAACGTCAAGTATCCGCAGGCCGACGGCACCGTCTGCGGCCTGCGCCCCAAGCTGGACGCGGACGCCGCGCTCAAGCTCGACTGCGGCGCCGGCTTGGGCGCGGCCACCCATATCACCGGCGCCTTCGCGTTCGCGGCGGTGGGGCGGGCGCTGGAGATATTGCTGAAGCCCAAGCCGGCGTCTTAGCGCCGCCAGCTCGGGGTAGGAGCGGCACAAGCCGCGACCGCGACACAACCCTTGCCGCGCTAGCCACAACGATTTCGAGTGACCGCGATGGCGTCGGCTTACGCGCTGCGTGGTCGCGGCTTACGCCGCTCCTACCCCGAAGCGACCGCGATCGCCTTATCCGACGCTTGCGGCTGGCAAGCGAAACAACCGCTCCGCGTTCGCGCTGGTCACGCGCGCTAGTTCGTCGGCATCGATTCCGCGCAAGGCCGCGATGGTGTCGCGCACCGTCGCCAATCGCGCCGGTTCGTTGCGCTGGCCACGGATGCCGGCGTCGGGCTGGTCGGGCGCGTCGGTTTCCAGCAGCAGGTGTTCGATCGGCATGCTCGCCGCCAGCCCGCGCAAACGATTCGCGCGTTCGTAGGTGACCGGCCCGCCCAGACCCAGCAGGAAGCCGGCCTTCCACAACTGCCGCGCCTGTTCCTCGCTGCCCGAATAGCTGTGCACCACGCCGCGCAGCGGGCCGCAGCGGCGGATCGCCGCGATCACCGCGTCCACCGCGCGCCGCGCATGCACGATCACCGGCAGATCGAAGTCGCGCGCCAGCCGCAGCTGACCGTCGAAGTACAGCGACTGCGCTTGCGGGTCCAGGTCTTCGACGAAGTAGTCCAGCCCGCATTCGCCGACCGCCAGCGGGCGCTCGCGCTCGATCCAGTCGCCGAGTTCGCGCAGGTGCTCGGGCCGGTGCGACGCCAGATACATCGGATGCAGCCCGTAGGCCGGATACAGCCCCGGAGCGCGCGCGCAGACCTCGCGCAGCTTGGGCCAGCCGGCGGCATCGACCGCCGGCACCACCTGTCGGGTCACCCCGGCGGCGCGTGCGCGCGCCACGACTCGATCGCGGTCTGGGTCGAACTCGGCCGCGTCCAGATGACTGTGGCTGTCGACCAGCGCCACCACGGTTCAGCGCGCGGGCGGGGCGGGCGGCTCCAGCGGCGCTTTGCGCTTCTTCCAGTTGGCCAGCAGCAAGGTGCCCAGGCCCAGCAGCAATTCGTCCGCGAACGGCACCAGGTCCGGGATCACCAGATCCAGGCCGAACAGGACCGCGGTCAGCATGAACAGCCGCGGATAACTCAGGCGTCCGAGGAAGCCCATCAAAGGAGCGAGCAGGGGATTGGCCATGGACTCACCAGGGGTGTGACACGCGTTGCAAACACGCTAGCACGTCGTCGCGATGGGTTCATGCAGGGGACAGTTTTGCGGATTTCAATAGGTGCTCGTTCAGGTTTCGAGTGGTGCAATGGCGCCGTCCACACCCGCGGCTCGTCCCGCACCAATTCGCTTCACTGCAGGAGGCTCACGATGAACAAGAACATGTTGGCTGTAGCGCTCGCTTCGCTGCTCGTAGGCGGCGTCGCCGTCGCCGCGTTCCAGAGCTTCCGTGGCAACGGCTCGGCCGCCCCGACCACGGCGCTGACCAGCGCCGACGCCGCGGCTGCCGCCGAGGGCGACATCGCCGCGAACGGCGCGATCGCCACCACCGCCAAGCCGGAAGTCGATTACGCCGACGTCGTCAACGTCAAGCCGATCAACCAGAAGGAAAAGCTGTACGCCACTGTGATCGGCACCGACCCGGTGCGCGAGACCAGCACCGCCTCGACCCCGCGCGAAGTCTGCGAGGACGTGGTCGTGCAGGAGCGCCTGCCCGAGCGCGACGGCAACGTCGGCGGCACGGTCGCCGGCGCCCTGATCGGCGGCCTGGTCGGCAACCAGATCGGCGGCGGCAACGGCAAGAAGGCGGCGACCGTGGCCGGCGCCGCCGCCGGCGGCTACATCGGCAACCGCGTCGACCGCAACCACGTCGGCGGCAAGGTCGTGAACCGCACCGAGCGCCAGTGCCACACCGTGTCGGAGACCTCGCAGTCCACCCGCGTGGTCGCCTACAACGTGACCTACCGCAATCCCGACGGCACCACCGGCACCATGCGCACCGGCAGCAAGCCGGGCAACCGCATCGCCCTGGGCGACGAGAACAAGGTGGTCGGCTACGACGTGACCTACCGGTATCAGGGCCAGGAGCAGACCGTGCGCATGGACGAGCGTCCGGGCCAGCAGTTGCCGGTGATCGACGGCAAGGTCGTGACCCAGACCGCCTCGGCCGGCGCGGGCAACGAACGCGGCTGAGTGCGCGCGCGGGCATGGCCCGCGGCCATCCAGCGCAACCGAACGGGGCCGGCTATCCGGCCCCGTTTCTTTTTGGGTGCGCTGTATCGGCGCAGCGCCAGCGCCGACCGGCCTGATAACGCTTACATGCGGGCTTGAGCGCGCGCAGCGCGGGTTTACCCCGGACCGGGCGCGGCCAGTACAATGGCGGTCTTTCCGTTCCTACGGTCTCCTGAGCGCGCCATGGCCCTGCATCCCTACGATCTGTACGACGTCCGTTCCCTGCTCACCGAAGAGGAGCGCGCCGTCCAGGACACCGTGGCCCGCTTCACCGACGAGCGCGTGATCCCGATCATCGGCGACGCCTTCGACCAGGGCCGTTTCCCCAAGGAACTGGTGTCGGAGATCGCCGACCTCGGCCTGCTGGGCTCCTCGCTGCCCGAGCAATACGGCTGCGCCGGCCTCAACGCGGTCAGTTACGGCCTGATCTGTCAGGAACTCGAGCGTGGCGACAGCGGCATCCGCAGCTTCGTCAGCGTGCAGTCCTCGCTGTGCATGTACCCGATCTACGCCTACGGCAGCGAAGAGCAGCGCCAGCGCTGGCTGCCGGGCATGGCCCGCGGCGAGATCATCGGCTGCTTCGGCCTGACCGAGCCGCACGGCGGTTCCGATCCGGCCAACATGAAGACCCACGCCAAGAAGGACGGCGGCGACTGGGTGCTCAACGGCTCCAAGATGTGGATCACCAACGGCAACCTGGCCGACATCGCGATCGTCTGGGCGCAGACCGAGGACGGCATCCAGGGCTTCGTGGTCGAGAAGGGCATGGCCGGTTTCGCCGCCCAGGAAATCAAGCACAAGATGAGCCTGCGCGCGTCGGTGACCTCGTCGCTGTTCTTCGACAACGTGCGCGTGCCCGAGGCCAACCGCCTGCCCAACGTGAAGGGCCTCAAGGGCCCGCTGGGCTGCCTGACCCAGGCCCGCTACGGCATCACCTGGGGCCCGATCGGCGCGGCCATCGCCTGCCTGGACGAGGCCTTGAACTACAGCAAGGAACGCATCCTGTTCGACCGTCCGGTCGCGGCGACCCAGTCGGCGCAGATCAAGATGGCCGAGATGGCGCGCCGCATCACCCTGGCGCAGTTGCTGGTGGTCCAGCTCGGCCGCCTCAAGGACGCCGGCCAGATGCAGCCCACCCAGGTCTCGCTGGCCAAGTGGAACAACTGCCGCATGGCCATCGACATCGCGCGCGAATGCCGCGACCTGCTCGGCGGCGCCGGCATCACCACCGAGCACGCCGCGATCCGGCACGCGCTGAACCTGGAGTCGGTGATCACCTACGAAGGCACCGAGACGATTCACCAGTTGGTGGTCGGTCGCGAGCTGACGGGCATCAACGCGTTCTAACGAGTTTCCCTGCTCCCGCATCGCGGGAGCAGGTGGCCCGCAGGGCCGGATGAGGGCCCGCGCCAAGGCAACGACGGCGCAAGTCGCAAGCTTAGGAGCGGCCTCACCCCAACCCCTCTCCCGATAAGAGAGGGGCTTGCATACCGCTAGCGATGTCACGCTCAGCAGGAGAGCCGATCCGTGATGACCATCCCCGACATCGAACTGGAAACGCCGCGGTTGCTCCTGCGCCCGCCGCGCTTGGACGATTTCGAGGATTGGGCGGCCTTCATGGCCGGCGGCGGCGACTATCTGCGCTACCTCGGCGGGCCGCAGGCGCGCTCGCCGGCCTGGCGCTCGCTGATGTCGGTGATCGGCTCCTGGGCGGCGATGGGCTACGGCTTCTTCTCGGTGTTCGAGAAATCCTCCGGGCGCTGGATCGGCCGGCTCGGCCCGTGGCAGCCCGAGGGCTGGCCCGGTCCCGAAGTGGGTTGGGGCATCATCGAAAGCGAAGGCGGCAAGGGCTATGCGACCGAAGGCGCGACCGCGGCCATCGACTGGGCCTTCGAGCACCTGGGCTGGAGCGAAGTGATCCACAGCATCGACACCGGCAACCTCGGCTCCAAGGGCGTGGCCGCCAAGCTGGGCTCGCGCTACCTGCGCCAGGACCGTCTGCCGGCGCCGTTCGACGACAAGGACATCGAGATCTGGGGCCAGAGCCGCGAGCAATGGCGCGCGCGTCGCGCGGGGGCGCCGACATGATCGCGATCCACGGTTTCTCGCCCTCGGGCAACTGCCACAAGCTCAAGCTGCTGCTGGAGCAACTGGGCCAGCCCTATCGCTGGGTCGAGGTCGACAGCAGCCGCGGCCAGACCCGCACGCCGCAGTTCCTGGCCTTGAATCCGAACGGCAAGGTACCGGTGATCGAACTCGAGGACGGGCGCACGCTCAGCGAGTCGAACGCGATCCTGTACTACCTGGCCGACGGCACGCCGTTCCTGTCCGACGACAGGTGGGAGCGCGCGCAGACCCTGAGCTGGATGAACTTCGAGCAATACAGCCACGAGCCCTATGTCGCGGTCGCGCGTTTCATCGCCGGCTGGACGCCGCTGGACTCGCCGCGGCGCGCCGAACTGCCGCGCCTGCGCGAACGTTCGCACGCGGCCCTGCAGGTGATGGAAACCCACCTGCGAGAGCACGACTGGTTCAGCGCCGGGCGCTATGGCATCGCCGATATCGCCTTGTTCGCCTACACCGATGTCGCCGGCCACGGCGGCGTCGATCTGACGCCGTACCCGGCGCTGCGGTCCTGGCTGGCGCGCGTGCGCGCGACGCCGGGCTTCGTCGCCTTGCCCGAGCCCGACGCGGTCGCCGCCGAGCTCATCGCGCAGACCCCATGAACACGATCCGCGACTAAACGACCCGATTCCCCCTACGACTAGCCGGCCCCCGGGGCGGCGGAGCCTCACGATGTCAGCGCAAGCGCAGTCTTCGATCTTCAGCAGCGTCCCCCACTTCAACGCTGTGCCCAGCCCGATCCCGGCACGCATGAAGGGCCTCAACCGGGCCGAGATCTGCGACCTCAACTTCGTCGAGTTCGTCAAAGCCTGGAGCGGCCGCGCCGACGCGCGCCCGGCCGCCCACGAGGCGGTGCTGGACGGCAGCGCGCTGGACGCGCAAGGCTTTCGCGAGCTGTTCGAATCGCAGCTGATCAGCCGCCATCTGGATCTGATGGCGCGCGTGCTGCGCGTGCAGAACAAGGTCTTCTACACCATCGGTTCCAGCGGTCACGAAGGCAACGCGATGGTCGCCCGCCTGACCCGCCATACCGATCCGGCCTTCCTGCATTACCGCAGCGGCGGCTTCATGGCCGAGCGCTTCCGCAAGCTGCCGGGCATGGACCCGGTGATGGACTCGGCGCTGTCGTTCGCGGCCAGCAAGGACGATCCGGCTTCCGGCGGCCGTCACAAGGTCTGGGGCAGCAAGCCCTTGTGGGTGCTGCCGCAGACCTCGACCATCGCCTCGCACCTGCCCAAGGCGCTGGGCACGGCGGTCGCGATCGAGACCGGCCGCCGCCTCGGCCATGCGCTGCCGATCCCCGACGACAGCATCGCGATCTGCTCTTTCGGCGATGCCTCGGCCAATCACGCCACCGCCCAGACCGCGTTCAACGCCGCGGCCTGGACCGCCTACCAGAAGCTGCCGGCGCCGGTGTTGTTCGTGTGCGAAGACAACGGCATCGGCATCTCGGTGAAGACCCCGGGCGGCTGGATCGGCAATCGCTTCCGCAACATGGACGGCCTGGACTATTTCGCCGCCGACGGCCTCGACCTGGCCAGCGGCTACGCCGACGTGCAGCGCGCGGTCGAGCATTGCCGCCGCAACCGCCGCCCGACCTTCCTGCACCTGCGCACCACCCGCATCATGGGCCACGCCGGCACCGACTTCGAGATCGAATGGCGTTCGATCGAGGAACTGTGCGCGGTCGAAGCCAGCGACCCGCTGCTGCGGTCGGCGGCGATCGCGCTGGAGTCGGGCCTGATGTCGCGCGACGAAGTGCTCGAACTGTACGAGGCCACGCGCAAGCGCTGCTTCGCCGCGGCCGAGGAAGCCGACCGCCGGCCCAAGCTCGACCAACTCGCCGAAGTGATCGCGCCGCTGGCGCCGTACACGCCGGCCGCGGTCGCGCAGGAAGCCCAACGCGCCGACTACGCGCCGCGCCGCCTGGAGGTGTTCGGCGGCGAAGCCAAGCTGCCCGAGCACCAGCCGCCGCGGCATCTGGCGATCCAGATCAACAACGCCCTGCACGACCTCTTCGCCAAGTACCCCGAGACCCTGCTGTTCGGCGAGGACGTGGCCCAGAAGGGCGGCGTCTACACCGTCACCAAGGGCCTGCAGAAGGCCTTCGGCCCGCGCCGCGTGTTCAACACGCTGCTCGACGAAACCATGATCCTGGGCATGGCCCAGGGCTTCGCCAACGTCGGACTGCTGCCGATCCCCGAGATCCAGTACCTGGCGTATTTCCACAACGCCTGCGACCAGATCCGCGGCGAAGCGGCCTCGCTGCAGTTCTTCAGCAACAACCAGTACCGCAATCCGATGGTGGTGCGCATCGCCGGCCTGGGCTACCAGCGCGGTTTCGGCGGCCACTTCCACAACGACAACTCGATCACCGCGCTGCGCGACATTCCGGGCCTGGTGGTCGGCTGCCCCTCGCGCGGCGACGACGCCGCGACCATGCTGCGCACTCTGACCGCGCTGGCCAAGGTCGACGGGCGCGTGGCGGTGTTCCTGGAGCCGATCGCGCTGTACATGACCAAGGATCTGTACGAGCCGGGCGACGGCGCCTGGCTGACCGCGTACCCGCAACCCGACCAGGCGATGACGCTGGGCGAGGGCCGGGTGTACGGGGAGGGCGAGGATCTGGTGATCTTCAGCTACGGCAACGGCGTGCCGATGAGCCTGCGCGCGGCGCGCGCGATCGAGGCCAAGCACGGCTGGAAGACCCGCGTGGTCGATCTGCGATGGCTGGTGCCGCTCAACGACGCCTACATCGCCGAGCAGGCGCGCACCGCCAAGCGCATCATCGTGGTCGATGAAGGGCGGCGCAGCGCCGGCGTGGGCGAGGGCGTGATCACCGCGATCGCCGAGGGCGGCTACGGCGCGCGCCCGTTCCAGCGCGTGGTCGGCGTGGACACCTACACCCCGCTCGCGGGCGCTGCCTTCCTGGTGATTCCGGGCGAAGACGACATCGTCGCCGCGGCGGACACGCTGGCCGCGGGCTGAGGCATCGGTGGGCGGAGCGACTCGCTCCGTCCGCTAGCGTCAGCGCTTGGGTGCAAGAGCGGCGTCCCGCAGGGATTTCCTACGCTCACAAGCCGCGACCTTGAGGCATAGCATCGCCGCCACACGCGGCGGCGCGGTCGCGGCTTGCGCCGCCTCTACCGGAGGTTGCCGCGCGGCATTGGGCGGCTAGCGCGCCAAGCCGTCCAGCAATGCGATCTCGGCCACCGCATGGCCGTCCAGGCTGAGTCCGCCTTCCGCACGCTCCAACGGCGCGACCGCGAGGGCCAAGTGGCGGTCGCCTGCGCTGGCGCTGGCCGCGATCGTGCCCAGCACCGCATCGTGCGAGCGCAGCTCGGCGCCGACCGCCACCGAGTGCGGCGATTCGATCAGCGCCAGCCCACGTTTGGCCTTGCCCAGGAAATGCGTGCGCGCCACGATTTCCTGGCCCGGGTAACAGCCCTTCTTGACGCTGAAGGCGCGTAGGCGCTCCAGCGAGAGCTGCTGCGGGGTCCATTGTTCGATCTGGGACGGGCCCAGCCGGGGCAGGCCGTGGCGCAGGTCGTCCAGGGCCCAGCGCGCGGCCTGGACAGGGTCTTCGGCGCCCGCCGCCTGTGCGGGTGCGATGCGCAGCGCGCGCGCGTCGCCGTCGCCGCGATAGTCCAGTTCCACGCCCGTCGTCTCCTCGCCGGCCAGGGTCGCACCCACGGCCGCCTGCGGCGCAGCGTAATGCCCGAACGCGCGCAGATCGTCGCGTACGACGATGGTCGTCTTGCTTCTGAACAAGAAGCGTTTCAGCGCAGTTACGACCGATTCCGGGTCGGCATCGGGCAACAGCAGCCAGATCCGCTCATCGGCCAGACGCAGTAAAGCCATCAGCGCGATGACCCGTCCTTTGGGCGTCAACCAGCCGCTCCACTGCCACTGGCCGGGGGCCAAGGCGTTGACATCGTTCATGAACTGCGCCTGCGCGAACGTCGCCGCGTCGCGGCCGGAAAGCTCGATCACGCGGTGGCCGGGCAGGGCGAATGCCTGTCCGGACGAAGGCTGCGGGTTGTCATGCATGGGGGCGGGACTTAAGATTTAACGCTGTGATGATAGGCGAAACCACCCCGGAAGCAGCGCCCGACCCCCAGGTCCAGGCTCCGACGACTTCCGTTCCGGCCACCGGCAGCGATGCGCCACCGGGCAAGGAGTACGGCGGTCGCGAGGGTCCGGAACCGACCCGTTACGGCGACTGGGAAAAAAACGGCCGCTGCATCGACTTCTAGCTACGCCCCGCCTTCACGACACCTCACCGATCCTTCCTGCCACGCGGCGCCGCCGCCCAGCCGAGACAGCCATCGCTCATGGCGAACCGCGAACGCCCCTTGTCACCGCATCTGCAGGTCTACGCCTGGCAGATCCAAATGGTGACCTCGATCGTGCACCGGGCCACCGGTGTCATCCTTGCCATCGGCGGTCTCCTGATCGCCTGGGCGCTGGTCGCGCTGGCGGCCGGTCCCGAAGCCTGGGCTCAGTTCACCGCCTGCGCGCGCTCGCCGCTGGGCTTCCTGATCCTGTTCGGCTGGACCTGGGCCTTCGCCTACCACCTGATCAACGGCATCCGTCACCTGGTCCAGGACGCCGGCTACGCCTACCGCGTGGCGAGCTTCGTGCGCAACGGCTGGATCAGCGTGATCGGCAGCCTGGTGCTGACCGCCATTATCTGGTTGGTCGCGATGATGCAGCGGGGTGGCGCATGAGCGGCCGCGGCAAATTGCGCAATCCGCTCAAGACCGCGCGCGGTCTGGGCTCGGCGAAGGACGGCACCCATCACTTCGTGGTCCAGCGCGTCACCGCGATCGCGCTGATCTTCCTGAGCCTGTACGTGCTGGGCCTGGTGATCTCCTGGATCGGCGGCGACTACGCCGCGGTGCGCGCCTCGGTCGCCCACCCCTGCAACGCCGTGCTGCTGGTGGCGTTCCTGGTCGCGATGTTCTGGCACGCCAAGCTCGGCCTGCAGGTGATCATCGAGGATTACGTGAGCCACCACGGGCTGGCGCTCGCCTCGCAGCTGGCCGTCGTTTTCATTTGCGTCCTCGCTGCGCTCGCTAGCGTGCTCGCCGTTATCCGCATCGCGCTGGGAGCCTGACCGTGGCCGCTGCTTACAAGATTCAAGAACACAAGTTCGACATGATCGTGGTCGGCGCCGGCGGCGCCGGCCTGCGCGCCACCTTCGGACTGGCCCAGAAGGGCCTGAAGACCGCCTGCATCACCAAGGTATTCCCGACCCGCTCGCACACCGTCGCCGCCCAGGGCGGTATCTCGGCCGCGCTGGCCAACATGGGCGAGGACGACTGGCGCTACCACTTCTTCGATACCGTCAAGGGTTCGGACTGGCTGGGCGACCAGGACGCGATCGAGTACATGTGCAAAGAGGCCATCCCGGCCATCATCGAACTCGAACACCAGGGCGTGCCGTTCTCGCGCACCGAAGAGGGCAAGATCTACCAGCGCCCGTTCGGCGGCATGACCACCAAGTACGGCGAAGGCCCGCCGGCGCAACGCACCTGCGCCGCCGCCGACCGCACCGGCCACGCCATCCTGCACACCCTGTACCAGCAGTCGCTGGCGCACGACGCGCAGTTCTTCATCGAATACTTCGCGCTCGACCTGATCATGGACGCCGACGGCGCCTGCCGCGGCGTGCTCGCCCTGGACATGGCCGAGGGCACGCTGCACCTGTTCCGCGCCCAGGGCACGGTGCTGGCGACCGGCGGCTACGGCCGCGCCTATTTCTCCGCGACCTCGGCGCATACCTGCACCGGCGACGGCGGCGGCATGGCGCTGCGCGCCGGCCTGGGCCTGCAGGACATGGAGTTCGTGCAGTTCCACCCGACCGGCATCTACGGCGCCGGCTGCCTGATCACCGAAGGCGTGCGAGGCGAGGGCGGCATCCTGCGCAACAGCAACGGCGAGCGCTTCATGGAGCGCTACGCACCCAGCGTGAAGGACCTGGCGCCGCGCGACATGGTCAGCCGTTCGATGACCATCGAGATCCGCGAAGGCCGCGGCGTCGGCGAGCACAAGGACCACATCCTGCTCGACCTGACCCACCTGGGCCCGGAAGTGATCCACGAAAAGCTGCCGGGCATCGCCGAGTCGGCGCGCATCTTCGCCAACGTCGACGTCGAGAAGGAGCCGATCCCGGTTATCCCGACCGTCCACTACAACATGGGCGGCATCCCGACCAACTACCACGGCGAAGTCGTGCAGCTGAAGAACGGCAACCCCGATGCGGTGGTGCCGGGCCTGTACGCGATCGGCGAAGCGGCCTGCGTGTCGGTGCACGGCGCCAACCGCCTGGGTTCCAACTCGCTGCTGGACCTGGTGGTGTTCGGCCGCGCGGTCGCCAACCGCTGCGCCGAGACCGTCAAGCCCGACGCGCCGCAGCCGCGTCTGGCCGCGGACGCCTGCGACGTCGCCCTGGCGCGCCTGGACAAACTGCGCAACGCCAACGGCGGCACGCCCACCGCGGTCATCCGCGACAAGATGCAGCGCACCATGCAGGCCGACGCCGCGGTGTTCCGCACCGGCGAGACGCTCAGCGACGGCGTGCGCAAGATCCGCGAGATCCACGCTTCGTTCGCCGACGTCAAGGTCAGCGACCGTTCGCTGATCTGGAACTCGGACCTGATCGAGACCTACGAGCTGTCCAACCTGCTCGGTCAGGCCCTGGCTACCATCGTCTCGGCCGAGAACCGCACCGAGTCGCGCGGCGCCCACGCCCGCGAGGACTTCCCGACGCGCAACGACGAGCAGTGGCAGAAGCACACCCTGTGCTACGTCGATGAGAGCGGCAAGACCAGCATCGACTATCGCCCGGTGCACAACTACACGCTCACCGACGACGTCGCCTACGTCCCGCCCAAGGAGCGTAAGTACTGATCGGCCCACACGGCGCGCGCCGCAATGCGCGCCCGCACCGCACCCGACCCCAGTACCGACGCTAGCCGAGAGATTGCCAGCATGGCCGAATTCGCCCTACCGAAGAACTCGCAGATCCAGAAGGGCCGCCATTGGGCGACGCCGGGCGCCAAGCAGCCGCGCACCTTCAAGGTCTACCGCTGGAACCCCGACGACGGCATGAACCCGCGCGTGGACACCTACGAGGTGGACCTGGCGACCTGCGGCCCGATGGTTCTCGATGCCTTGATCAAGATCAAGAACGAGATCGATCCGACCCTGACGTTCCGCCGCTCCTGCCGCGAGGGCATCTGCGGTTCCTGCGCGATGAACATCGACGGCACCAACACCCTGGCCTGCACGCGCGCGATCGCGGACTGCGGCAAGGCCGAGGTGCCGATCTATCCGCTGCCGCACATGGACGTGGTCAAGGATCTGGTGCCGGACCTGACCCACTTCTACGCCCAGTACGCCTCGATCAAGCCCTGGCTGCGCACCCAGAGCGCAACCCCGTCCGATCGCGAGCGCCTGCAGTCGCCGGAAGACCGCAAGAAGCTCGACGGCCTGTACGAGTGCATCCTGTGCGCCTGCTGCTCGACCAGCTGCCCCAGCTACTGGTGGAACGGCGACCGTTACCTAGGCCCGGCGATCCTGCTGCAGGCCTACCGCTGGATCGTCGACTCGCGCGACGAGGACACCGGTGCGCGCCTGGACGACCTGGAAGATCCGTTCAAGCTCTACCGCTGCCACACCATCATGAACTGCGCGCGCACCTGCCCGAAGGGTCTGAACCCCGCGCAGGCGATCGGCGAGATCAAGAAGCTGATGCTGGCGCGTCGCGTCTAAACGCGACGCTAGCGGCCTGTTCGCGGCGACGTGCCCTCTCTCCCGCCTGCGGGGCGGGGGCAGCGCAGCTCCGCTAGCCCGGCTACCATCCCCATCTAGCCCGACACCGACAGGCGAGCGATGGACCCCAAGCAGTTGTTCCTGCCCGCCGCCGCGATGGCGGCGCTGACCTGCCTGGTCTGGATCCGTCTTTACGTGGTCCGTATCGGCCAGATGCGGCGCGAGCGCATCCACCCACAGGCGGTGGCGACCTCGGCCCAGGCCAGCGCCCGGCTCACTCAGAGCGCGGCCGCCGACAATTTCCGCAACCTGTTCGAACTGCCGGTGCTGCTGTACCTGGCGCTGACCGTGGCGGCCATGACCTCGCTGGGCGATCGGGTCGTATTGAGCCTGGCCTGGAGCTTCGTGGCGCTGCGCGTCGTCCACAGCGCCATCCATTGCGGCTACAACCGGGTCATGCACCGATTCGCGGTCTATGTCGCCGGCGCCGTGGCGTTGTGGTCACTGTGGGCTTATCTGGCCTGGGGGCTGTTGCGCGCATGAAGACTTCGATCCGCAGTTCGGATGCGGGCGCGATGTCGTCGCGACCTGGCCCTGGCTGGCGCGGAGGGTGGCTGGCGCTTGCCCTGGGCGCAGCCCTCTGGAGCCTGGCTGCTCCGGCCGCCGACAACGCCCAAACCGATAGGCTGGCGCTGGCGCGCGAGTATGTCGCCAACGCCAAGCCGCACGGCTTCCTCGATCATCTGCCGCCGCCCGATCCGGACGCCGACGCCGATCGGCTGCGGCTCGCGCGCGCGGTGCGCGCCATGCCGCGCGAGGTCCTGGCGCAATCCCTGGCGGTGGCCCTGGCCGAACGCGCCAGCCTCGAACAACTGCGCGAGGCCGCGGCCTACGCCCGATCCGACGCCGGCCGTTTCGCGGCCGACTGCTTCGCGCGCATGCCTTTCGCCGGAGCGCGCGGCGAGGGCTGCTTCGGCAGCGACGAAGACCAGCAGCCCTTGTTCGCGCAGGTGGTGGCAGCCCAGTCGGGCGTGCCCGGGCAGGTGTACCAATTGGCGGCGCAGGGCATGCAGGGCGCCATCGCCGATGCGCTGCGCGCCCTGATGGCCAGCGACGACGATACCCGCCGTTTTTTCGACGATTACTGCGCTCGCCAACCGCAAGCCGGTCCATGTCCATCCTTGCGCCCGCCCAGCGGGGCGACGCCCACCGCCGAGAGCCGCATCCATGACTGACCGTACCCAGCCACGCCGCCCGCGCACGCGTCGCGCCAGGATCGCGCTGTCGAGTCTGCTGGCGCTGGCGCTGCCGTGGTCGCTGTCGGCCGCGCCTGCGGAGGCGACGGCCGACCGGTTGGGCGTGGCGCGCGACTACGTCGTGAGCGCGCGCTTCGTCGACCTGCTGGACGGCATGATCAACTACATGGCGGCCAATCCCGCCGCTCCGGAAAGCGCGGACGATCTGGCCATGAAGCGCCGCATCGTGCGCGACCTGTCGCGCGATGTCATCGCCGATTCGTTGGCGCGCTCGCTTGCGGCCAATGCGTCGCTCGACGTGTTGAAGGCCGGTCTGGCCCACGCCAGGAGCGATATCGGCCGGCTCGAGTTCGGTTGCATGTCGCGCTGGCCGCAGCCGGCCGAGGGCTACCAAGCCTGTCTCGAGGCCGGCGCCAGCAAGGCCCAAATCCTGCGCATGGCCGAGCACGGCGAAACCGAATCCGGCTGGCCCCTGGTCAACAAGTTGCTCAAGGGCGACGCCATCGTCACTGCTTTGAATGCCTCCACCCGCGACCTGGCTTCGCGCGACTCCGAAATCGCCGCGCAGCTGGCCGACTACTGCAAGCGCAAGCCGAGCGAGGGCATGTGCGGATACAGCGCGGACGCCACCGCCGAGCAGGCTACAAGCGCGGATGGCGCGGCGGGAGACGACGATGAGCGGCCTTGAGGGCGACGCCATGGCCGCGGTGCGGGCGCACGGCGCGCGCGCCGTCTCGGCTGCCGACACCTGGGCCGCGTCCGCGATGGTTCGAGGCTCCCGGCCACGGTCCTCGCGCACGCTGCGCAACGTCACGATGCGATTCGTCCTCGCGGGCGTTTTGACGGGCTGGGCCGGTAGCGTCTGTGCGGCCGAGCCCGCCGCCACCGACGAGCGCCTAAGCCTGGCGCGCGACTACGTGGCCACGGGCCGGGTGCTGGCGCTGTTCGATCGCATGGTCTCGGCCGACCCGCCGGCCGACCCCGACGACCGTATGCTCACGCGCATCCTGCGCGATGCGCCGCGCGAGGTCATGAACGAAACCCTGGCCCAGGGCTTGGCCAAAACGGCGAGCGTGGCCCAGTTGCGCGAGGCCTTGGACTACGTCCGCTCGGACGCGGGGCGCTTCGAGTCCGAATGTTACGCGCGCTGGCGCCTGGAGGCTGGGCAGCCGCCCAACTGCTTCAAGGACGACGTCGACAACAAGTTCTTCCCAAAGATCGTCAAGGCGAATCTCGGCGCGCCGGGTGAAGTTCGCGTCCTGGCGGTGGAGCCGATGGAAACCGCGCTATGGGACGCACTACAAGTGCTGAAGGCGCGCGACGCGGAGGTCGCCCGCTTCATGGTCGATTACTGCAGCCGTAACCCAGACATCGGTTTATGCGTGGGGCCGGGCAAAGGGACCGAAGCGAAGGCGGCACCGAGCCAGGAGACCGGTCATGACTGACGACGTCGAACTGCGGCGCCTGCGCTGGCGCAGCCGCCGCGGCATGCGCGAGCTGGATCAGCTGTTCGGCCGCTACCTCGACCGCGCCTGGGCGCAGGATTCCGAAGCCCAGCGCGGCGTTTTCCTACGCTTGCTGGATTGCGAGGACGATAAGCTCTGGCGCTGGTTCATGGGCTACGACGCTTGTCCCGATGCCGAACTCGACGCGCTCATCCAACGCATCCGCGCCATGCCGGCTTGAATGGCGGCCCTCGCGCGGGCTCGCCTGCGTGCTGGTCGCGATCGGGCTGCTCGCCGCCGGTGCGGTCCTGAGCAGCGAATTGCCGGCGCCGGGGTCGTTGCCCTTGGCCGCGGGCGCCGCGCTCTACGGCGCCTGGCTGGCGCGGCGGGAGCTGCGCAGCGCGCCGCAGCAACTGGTCGTATCGGCCGACGCGGTCTCCCTGGACGGCGCGCCCCTGGACCAGCCGGCCCTGCAATGGCGCGGTCCGCTGGCGTTTCTGCGCTATCGCGACGGCTCCGGCCGGCTCCGGTACCGGATCTGGTGGCCCGACACCCTGGATTCCACCGGCCGTCGTGAACTGCGGCTGGCTTGGCCGGTCCAAACGCCTACGCCCGATTCGCTTTCGATGGCACCATAGCCGGATATGTTCAAACCTATTCCTGTCGCCATCGGCCTGCGCTACCTGCGCGCCAAGCGCCGCAACGGCTTCATCTCCTTCATCTCGCTGGCCTCGATCGCGGGCATCGCCCTGGGCGTGACCGCCCTGATCACCACCCTGGCGGTGATGAGCGGCTTCCAGCGCGAGATCCGCGACCGCATGCTGCAGATGGCCGCGCACGCCACCGTCAGTGCCTACGGCGAGCCGCTCACCGACTGGCAGCGCGCCGTCGACGCCGCCATCGCCGACAAGCGCGTGGCCGGCGCGGCGCCCTACATCGAGAAGGAGACCCTGCTGTCCGGCGCGCGCAACCAGCCCGCGATGGTGCGCGGCGTGCTGCCGGCCGAGGAGGGCAAGGTCTCGGTGCTGGCCGAGAAGATGGTCCAGGGCAAGCTCGATTCGCTTACCCCCGGCAGCTACAACATCGTGCTCGGCAAGGAACTGGCGGCGTGGCTGGGCGTCGGGGTCGGCGACAGCGTGGTGATGATGACCTCCGACTTCCGCAGCACCCCGATGGGCGCGCTGCCGCAGCTCAAACGCTTCACCGTCAGCGGCATCTTCGAGGCCGGCTACAACGAGTTCGACAAGGGCCTGGCGGTGGTCAACCTGCGCGACATCCAGCGCGTGCTGCGCATGGGCGACGGCGTCACCGGGGTGCGCCTGAGGCTGCACGACATGGACCTGGCCTGGGACGTGGCGCGCGATCTCGCGATCGGTCTGGGCGGGCCCTACAACGTCAGCGACTGGACCAGCGACAACGCCAATATGTTTCGCGCGCTGAAGATGGAAAAAACCATCATGGCGATCCTGCTGTCGCTGATCATCGCGATGGGCGCGTTCAACCTGGTGTCCTCGCAGGTGATGCTGGTCACCGACAAGCAGGCCGACATCGCGATCCTGCGCACCTTGGGCCTGACCCCGCGCGGGGTGATGCAGGTGTTCGTGGTACAGGGCACCCTGATCGGCGTGATCGGCACCGTGCTGGGCGTGATCGGCGGCATCGTCCTCACCCTCAACCTCGAACACATCCTCAAGGCCATCGAGAAGGTGCTGGGCGTGCAGTTGTTGCCCGAGGACGTCTACTACATCACCGGCCTGCCCACCGACCTGCAATCCGGCGACGTGGTCGCGATCGCCGCGGTCGCGCTGGCGATGGCCTTCGTCGCCACCATCTATCCCGCCTGGCGCGCCGCGCGCACGGCTCCGGCGGAGGCGCTGCGCTATGAGTAATCCGCAAGCCGAAATGGCCGACGACGCGGTGATCCGCTGCTCCGGCCTGGCCATGACCTACGCCGAGGGCAAGATGCGCACGCCGGTGTTCGACGGCCTGGACCTGGCGGTGGAGCGCGGCGAGACCGTCGCCATCCTCGGCGCGTCCGGCGCCGGCAAGAGCACCCTGCTGCATTTGCTCGGCGGTCTCGACACCCCGACCGCGGGCGAGGTCTTCGTCGCCGGGCGGCGCATGAACGCCTTGTCCGACGCCGCCCGCGGCGCGCTGCGCAACCAGGCGCTGGGCTTCGTCTATCAGTTCCACCACCTGCTGCCCGAGTTCACCGCGCTGGAGAACGTGATGCTGCCGGTGCTGTTGGCGGGCGCGGCTGTGCCCGACGCCAGCCAGCGCGCCAAGGCGCTGCTGGAATCGGTCGGCCTGGGCCATCGTCTCGAACACAAGCCCGGCGAGCTGTCCGGCGGCGAGCGCCAGCGCGCCGCGGTCGCGCGCGCCCTGGTCAACAAGCCCGCCTGCGTGCTCGGCGACGAGCCCACCGGCAACCTGGACGAGAAGACCGCCGCGACCGTGTTCGAGCTGATGCTGGCCTTGAACCGCGAGCAGGGCACCAGCCTGGTCCTGGTCACCCACGACCGCCGCCTCGCGCGCCGCCTGGATCGCGTGCTGGAGCTGCACGAAGGCAAGCTGCGTCAGCTGGCGGCCAGCGAGGTCTGATCGCGCATAGGTCCGGTCCGCCGGACCTGAGCTTCGCTCAGATTTCTTCGGGGCGCGGCGCGCGCACGCGCGGCAAGAAGCGCCTGTGACACGCACCGAACTGGCCGTAGTTGAGTCTGGCCAGGCTCAAGCTGAGCTCGCCATTCGGCCCGCCGCGGACCTCATCGGCGTCGGTGTCGTCCTGGCCGTCGTCCTCCCAGCAGCACACCGCGCAGATCTCGTAAGCGCGACGCTCATCCAAGGTTTTGCAGCCGCAGCAAGGGCAGCGCAGCGCTAACTCGTTTGCGGCCATGCGGGTGACCTGAGCTCTGCGCGTATGTTGGATTCTAGCTGTCCGTGTCCCGCCGGTGCTCCAGGGCGTTCATCGCCGCGCCGGCGCCCACGAAGGCCAGCAGGCCCGCCAGCACCAGTTCCCAGGCTTCGCTACCGGCGATGCCGTTCCTGACGAAGAAGATCGCGCCGCCGATGCAGAACAGCAGCAGCACCAGGTCGGCCTAGGGCAGGGGCTTGCGGCCTTGCCCGGACTGCTCGCCGTAAACCCGATCCATCCGCCGCCCCACCGCGGCCCGCACCCGGTTCGTGCGCTCGTCCGTCTCGCCGAACGTGTGCCTCGATTTCTCCAGTATCTCCAGGTCGAGCTTGATCTTGTCGCGACGCGACTTGGTGCGCAGCTGATGCAGCCAGGCGATCGCGCCGCCCAGCAGGGCCAGCGCGGAGAGAATCGCTTCCATGTTGACGTCGGACAAAAGGCCTCCTCGATGCTGCGCGCGTATCAAGCGGAATCGTCGACGAGGTCGGCGCGAGCCTGTCGCCGCGGAGCGGTGTTCGAATCTTCGGTTTGCCGTCGCCGACGGGTGGCCTGCGCGCTCATATCTCGTAGCGATAGTGGCAGGACATCTTGATATCGCGCACGTAGTCGTCGTAGAGGTAGCTGGCGCCGGCGTCCGCATGGCGCGAGGGTCGCAGCGCGGTCAGTTTCGCGACGAAGCGGGCGTCGGTGCCGTAGGGCAGAGGCGTGGCTTTCACCGTGGCGGGAATGGCATACAGCGTGGTCTCGAACCCGCGCGACCTGATGTTCAGCGCGAACACGCCCTCCGCCAGGGACTCGATCACCGTGGTTTCGGAGCCCGCGTCGCTGAGCGTGTAACGATGCTCGCGGCTGGAAACCACCAGGGACAGGGTTCCCTCGCTCGCCGGAATCGTGCCGTCGAGCTGCATGCTCGAGCCCTTGGTCAGCGGCGTGCAGGTCAGGCTGGCGGGGGCGGAGCCGGCGTGGGCTTGGCTGTGCAAGCAAGCTGCGAGTATCGAAAGCGCCAGTATGGTTCTGAGATGCACGACGAAGTCCTTGGAAAGCGAGTCAGCCTGTTTGGTAGCGGCCCGGCCGGCTCGAATGTTCAAATTGGATGAGACGCGTCCGCGGTGCCGTGCCAGCGCGCGCCCTTGCGGCGGCAGATCGAACAGTTGCACTCGATCGCGTACTTCACTTCGCCGTCGAGCTCGAAGCTCACGCGGCGGCAATGGCAGGAACCGCGATAGGTCTGTTGCATGGCGTCTGATCTCCTTGGCGGCCTGCTCGCGCCCATGGCGATCATACGGCCGCTCCGATGTCGCCGGCATTCGGATTAATCCTAGTCCGCATCGGGTGTAGCGCCGATAGTGGCGCGCCAGACGGATTCCTAAGCTGGACGCACACGATTCGGTGCGGGCGGGGCGATGGCGAAGGGCGTCGAGATCAGGGCAACGACGGTGGCGGCTTTCGGTCCGGCGGCCGCGATCGGCTTGCTGGGCGGTACCGCGGTCAGCCTCGCGGCGCCCGTTCTGTCGCCGGTTCTGTTGCTGTTGCCCCTGCTCGTGGTCGGCGTGTGGGTCTGGCGCCGCTGCGGTCGCGCGTGGCGCCTGCTCGGGGTCGCCCTGGTCGGGTTCGCCTGGACCGGGCTGCACGCGGGCTACGCCTTGTCCCGGCAGCTGCCGCCGGAATGGGAACGGCGGCAGGCGACGGTGTCCGGTCGCATCGTCGAAATGCCGGCGCATGAAGTCAGGCGCACGCGCTTCGCGTTCCGCGTCGATGGCGGCGACGATCAGCCGGCGCCCTTGCGCGGGCGGTTGCTGCGCCTGTCGTGGTACAGCGAGGATCGCGTCGAGCGCGAGCGGTTGCGCGCGGGCCAGCGCTGGCGCTGGAAGCTGCGGCTGCGCGCACCGCGCGGCCTGCGCAATCCGGGCGGCGCCGACGCCGAGAAGTACGCGCTAATGCAGGGTCTGAGCGCGAACGGCTATCTGGTCGCCGCCGAGCAAGCGCAACTGTTGGCGCCGGCGAGCGGGCTGGAGGCCTTGCGCGAACGCCTGTCGGACCGCATCCGCGACGCGGTCGCGGCGCCCTCGTCGCGCTACGTGCGCGCGCTCGCGTTGGGCGACACCCGCGCCTTGGACGAGCGCGACTGGGAGGTGTTGCGCGCGAACGGACTCACCCACCTGATCGCGATCTCCGGTTTCCACGTCGGCCTGGTCGCGGGCTTCTTCGCCTTGATCGTGCGCGGCGTGTGGCGCCTGCGGCCGGGGTTGGCGCGGCGTTGGCCGCGGCCGATCGCCGCGGCCTCGGCGGCCGCCACCGGTGCCTTGCTGTACGCCGCGCTGGCGGGGTTCGCGTTGCCCACGGTGCGTACCCTGCTGATGATCGCGGTGGTCGCCGGCGTGCGTCTGTCGCGGCGGCCGTTCGAGGGCGCCGCGGCGCTGGCCCTGGCCGCGATCGCGGTCCTGCTGGTGGATCCGCTGGCGGTGCTGGGTGCGGGCTTCTGGCTGAGCTTTCTCGGGGTGGCCTGGCTGCTGTGGTGCCTGCCACGCAGCGGGCCGCGGCCTTCGCTGCTGCGCGAGTTCCTGTCGGCGCAGGGCGTGGCCACCCTGGGTCTGCTGCCGGCCTGCGTGGCGCTGTTCGGCCAGGCCTCCTTGGCGGGCCCGCTCGCGAACCTGCTCGCCGTGCCTTGGTGGGGCCTGGTGGTGGTGCCGCTGGCCTTGATCGGCACCGGGCTGGATCTGCTGTGGACGGGAGCGGGCGAGGGTGCCTGGCGCCTGGCGGCGCTCTGCTTCGACC
This sequence comes from Lysobacter sp. Root604, assembly GCF_001427505.1. NCBI lineage: Bacteria > Pseudomonadati > Pseudomonadota > Gammaproteobacteria > Lysobacterales > Lysobacteraceae > Lysobacter > Lysobacter sp. Root604. Next base: position 877,758 of record NZ_LMGS01000001.1, read on the forward strand.
TGAGTTGGCCCTGCTTCGAGCGCCTGGCCACGGGCGGCCTGGCGTTGTGGTGGTTGCCGCAGGCGCCATGGTTCGCCCTGCCGCTGGCCCTGCTCGGAGCGTTCTGGCTGTTGCTGCCGCGCGGGGTGCCCGGCAAGCCCTTGGCCCTGCTGCTGTGGCTGCCGTTGCTGTGGCCGGACCGGAACCTGCCGCAGCCCGGCGAGGCCGAGTTGACCGTGATCGACGTCGGCCAAGGGCTGTCGGTGCACGTGCGTACCGCGCGCCACGAGCTGCTGTACGACTTCGGGCCGGCCGTGGTCGACGGCTACGACGCCGGCGAACGCGCGGTGCTGCCGACCCTGCGCGCGCTGGGTGTGCGCTCGCTGGACCGGCTGGTGGTCAGCCATGCCGACAACGATCACGCGGGCGGGCTGGAGGCGGTGGCGCGGGCCTACCCTGGCGACGACCGGCGCGCACCCGAAGGGGCCGGAATCGCGCTGGCCCGGGCCTGCGTGGCCGGCGAGGCCTGGACCTGGGACGGGGTGCGCTTCCGCTTCCTGCACCCGCCGCCGTATTTCCCTTATCTGCGCAACGAGTCCAGTTGCGTGCTGCGCATCGACACAGCCCATGGCGCGGTGCTGCTGACCGGCGACATCGGTGAGGTGGTCGAGCGCGATCTGGTCCGTCGCGATCGCGAGAGCGGCCGTCGCGACCTGCGCGCCGATGTGGTCCTGGTTCCCCATCACGGCAGCCGGGGCTCGTCGGATCCGGCCTTCGTGGCCGCCACCGGCGCCCGCCACGCCCTGATCTCCAGCGGCTACGGCAACCGCTACGGGCACCCCAAGCCGCAGGTGCTGACGCGCTGGCGCGCGGCCGGCGCCAGCGTCTGGGACACCAGCCGCGGCGGGGCCCTGCGGCTGCGGCTCGCGGCGGAGGGGCTCGAGCTGGAAACGCGACGCCAGGCACATCCGAGGCTGTGGGACGCGGCCAGGCGGGTGGAGGCCGCGCCGCCTGGGCTATCCTATCGGCCAGATTGACGCGGCCGAATGGGCCGGAGGTTCGCGAGTGCTGGAACTGATCAAGGCCGGCGGTTGGCCGATGATCCCGCTGTTGCTGCTGTCGGCCGTCGCGCTGGCGATCATCATCGAGCGGTTGTGGACGTTGCGGCGCAAGGCCGTGCTGCCGCCCGAACTGGGCAAGGAAGTCCGTGCCTGGGCCGGTCGCGGCAAGCTGGACCCGGCCCACATCGAATCCCTGCGTGCGACCTCGCCGCTGGGCGCGCTGCTGGCCGCGGCCCTGGACGTGCGCGGTCGCCCGCGCGACGAGATCCGCGAGCGCATCGAGGACGTGGGCCGCCACCTGGTCCACCGCATGGAGCGTTACCTCAACACCCTGGGCACGATCTCGGCCGCCGGTCCGCTGCTGGGCCTGTTCGGCACCGTGGTCGGCATGATCCAGATGTTCCTGGGCATCCTCGACCACGGTATCGGCGATGTGAACCAGCTCGCCGGCGGCATCGGCAAGGCCCTGGTCTGCACCGCGGCCGGCATGATCGTGGCGATCCCGGCGCTGATTGCGCACCGCTGGTTCCGCGGCCGCATCGCCGAGTACATCGTGGCGATGGAGCACGAGGCGATCCAGTTGCTGGACACCCTGGACCCGCGCACGCCCGCGCGCCCGGTCGCGGCCACGCCGGCGGCGCCGGCGTCGGCGCAGCAGCAGGCCGCGGGCTGAGGCAGGGCCGGCATGCGCATACGCGACCACCGCGCCGACGACGAGCCGGAGATCAACCTGGTCCCGTTGATCGACGTGATCCTGGTGCTGATCATCTTCTTCGTGGTCACCGCCACCTTCGACGCGCGTTCGGTGCTCAAGCTGGAGCTGCCGCGCGCCAGCGGCGAGCCGGTCAGCGACGCGTCCAAGGCGCTGATCGTGTTGGTCAACGCCGATGGCCGCTATTTCGTCGACGATCGTGAAGTGCTGCGCGACGATCTGGAATCGCTGAAGACCACCATCGCCGAGGTCGCCGGCAGCGACCGCGAGCGCCCGGTTATGCTGCGCGCCGACGCGCGCACGCCCTACCAGGCGGTGGTGACCGTATACGACGCCCTGGGCCAGCTCGGCTTTCGCCGCATCATGAGCGCGACCGCGCCGCCGGCCGGCACGGGCGCCGCGCCCAGCGAGGGCAAGCGGTGACCGCCCAGGTATCGCCCTGGCAGACCTACCGCCGCCTGCTCGGCTTCGCCCGTCCCTACGGCGGGCTGTTGTGGCTGGCCCTGATCGGCATGCTGGTCGAGGCCGCCGCGGCCGGCATCTTCACCACCTTGATGACGCCGATCATCAATCTGACCTTCATCGAGAAGGAAAAGAACCTCAGCACCCTGTTGCCGCTGGCGATCGTCGGCCTGTTCCTGCTGCGCGGCGTGGCCGGCTACGTCACCGACTACCACATGGCCAAGGCCGGCCGCAGCATCGCGCGCGACCTGCGCGTGAACGTGCTGGGCAAGTACCTGCGCCTGCCGGGCCTGCGCTTCGACACCGAGCCGGTGCCGTCGATGCTGGTGCGCCTGGGCTCGGACAGCGATCAGGTCGCGCAGGCCGCGGTCGACGCGATGAAGGTGATGCTGCAGCAGAGCTTTCAGGCCATCGCGCTGCTGGGCGCGATGCTGTTCGCGAGCTGGCAGGTGACCCTGGCGGTGCTGTTGATGGCGCCGCCGCTGGCCTTCGTGATGGACAAGATCGGCCGCCGCTACCGCCGCATCAGCCATCGCATCCAGGAGAGCGCGGGCGCGTTGCTGCAGTCGGCCGACCAGGCCCTGGGCAACCACCAGGAGGTCAAGGTCTACGGCGCCCAGGACGTCGAGCTGGCGCGCTACGGCGCGATCGCCGACAACCACCTCAAACTGAGCATGAAGGTCGAGTCCACGCGCTCCATCGCCTCGGCGATGGTGCAGCTGATGGGCGCGGTCGGCCTGGCGCTGTTGCTGTTCGTGGCCGGGCGCGAAGCCCTGGCCGGGCGCCTGGATGCGGGCAAGTTCGTGACCCTGATGACCTCGATGATCGCGATCATCCCGGCCCTGCGTCAGCTCACCAACGTGCAGAACATGCTGCAACGGGGCGTGGCCTCGGCCGAGCGCCTGTTCTCGGTACTGGACGCCGACGACGAACCCGACAACGGCAGCCGTCCGCTCACCCGCGCGCGCGGCGAGCTCGAGTTCCGCGATGTGGTCGCGCGCTATCCGGGCCAGAAGGACCCGGCGCTGGCCGACATCAGTTTCAGCGCCCGGCCCGGCACGGTCACCGCCATCGTCGGCCGCTCCGGCAGCGGCAAATCGACCCTGATCAAGCTGATTCCGCGTTTCTACGAGCCTGAATCCGGCCAGATCCTGCTCGACGGCCATCCGCTGCAGGACTACCGCTTGGCCGACCTGCGCCGTCAGATCGCCCTGGTCGGCCAGCAGGTGATGCTGTTCGATGGCACCGTGGCCGCCAACGTCGCCTACGGCGAATTGCAGGAAGCCGCGCCCGAAGGCCTGGAGCGCGCGGTGCGCGGCGCCAATGCGATGGAATTCGTCGAGCGCCTGTCTGAGGGCGTGCAGACCCACATCGGCGCCAAGGGCGGCAAGCTCTCCGGCGGCCAGCGCCAGCGCCTGGCGATCGCGCGCGCGATGCTCAAGGATGCGCCGATCTTGATCCTCGACGAGGCCACCGCGGCGCTGGACACCGAGTCCGAGCGCCTGGTGCAGGACGCCCTCGACCGGCTGATGCCCGACCGCACCACCCTGGTGATCGCGCACCGGCTCTCGACCATCGAGCACGCCGACCAGGTGCTGGTGCTGGACCAGGGCCGCATCGTCGAGCGCGGCAGCCACGCACAGTTGCTGGAGCAGGGCGGCCTGTACGCGCATCTGCACCGCATGCAGTTCCGCGAGGCGGAGTAGGGCATGGCCGGCGGTTCCCACGAGCGCCGCGCGCGCCTGCCGGCGTACTGGTACGGCGACGCGCCGATTCCGCTCGGCGCACGCCTGCTGTCGGCGCTATACGGCAGCGTCAGCGGCTTGCGCCGCGGCCTGTACCTGAAGGGCTGGCTGCGTCGCCGCCATCCCGGCGTGCCGGTGATCGTGGTCGGCAACATCACCGCCGGTGGCGCCGGCAAGACCCCGATGACGATCGCCCTGGTCGAGCGCCTGCGCGCCGAGGGCTGGAACCCGGGCGTCGCCAGCCGCGGCTACGGCCGCGAGCGTGCGGCGCAGCCGATGTGGGTCGAGGCCGCCACCGATCCCGCCTTGGGCGGCGACGAACCGGTCCTGATCGCCATGCGCACCGGCGTCAAAGTGCGCGTCGACCGCGACCGCGTCGCGGCCGCGCGCGCGCTGGTCGAGGCCGGCTGCGACGTGGTGGTCTGCGACGACGGACTGCAGCATTACCGACTGGCGCGCGACATCGAGATCGAGGTGGTCGACGGCCGTCGCCGCTACGGCAACGCGCAACTGCTGCCCGCCGGCCCGCTGCGCGAGCTGCCCGAGCGCGCCGCGCGTTGCGACTTCCGCGTGGTCAACGGCGGCGAGACCGGCTTCGGCGAATGGCCGATGCGCCTGGTCGCCGACCAGGCCCAGCCGGTGCTGGGCGGGCGCGGGCGCAAGCTCAGCGCCTATTCCGGCCAGCGCGTGCATGCCGTTGCCGGCATCGGCGATCCCGAGCGCTACTTCGCCATGCTGCGCGGCTTCGGCATCGCCTTGGTCCCGCACGCGTTTCCCGACCACCATCGCTACAGCGCCGCCGATTTCGAGTTCGGCAGCCAACTGCCGGTGCTGATGACCGAGAAGGACGCGGTCAAGCTGGCCGGCGTGGGCGAGGGCTCCTTCGTCACCGAGCAGTTCTTCAGCGTGCCGGTGCGCACCGAACTGCCCGAGGCCTTCTGGGTGTCGTTGCTGGCCAAGCTGGCGGCATTGAAAGGGTGCTAGCGGCCGCGATGCGGGGCCGCATCGAACACAAATCCTGCCGCAGGCGTGAAGCACCAGCCCTTACGCTGATCGGTCGGTATTCGGCGGGCCGGGGCAGGCATGCCGGAGCGGGCCGCAACGCGCATCCGCGAGCTCCGCCGTAAGATGAGACAGGCTGCGGTTTCGCCCTGCGCCGTCAGCCCACACCCCCGCGGCCCGTCCGCGAAACGGAAATCCCATGTCCCAGGACTTCGTCGTCGCCATTCCCGCCCGTTACGCCGCCACGCGTCTGCCCGGCAAGCCGCTGCGCCTGCTCGCCGGCGAGCCGCTGGTGCTGCACGTCGCGCGTCGCGCGCTCGCGGCCGGTGCGCGCGAGGTGTGGGTAGCGGCCGACGACGCGCGCATCGCGCAGGCCCTGCGCGACAGCGGCGTACAGGTGGCGATGACTTCGACCGAACACGCCTCCGGCACCGATCGCCTGGCCGAATGCGCGCGCATCGCCGGCTGGTCGGACGACACCGTGGTGGTCAACCTGCAAGGCGACGAGCCGTTCGCGCCGGCCGCGGGCGTGCGCGCCTGCGCCGAGGCGCTGCGCGCGAGCGGCGCGGAGATGTCGACCCTGGCCGCGCCGGTGACCGAAGTCGAAACCCTGCTCGATCCCAATGCGGTCAAGCTGGTGCGCGCGGCCAACGGCGACGCGCTGTACTTCAGTCGCGCGCCGATCCCGTGGCCGCGCGACGAGTTCGCGCGCGAGCGCGAGCGCATGCCCGAGCACGGGCAGTGGCTACGCCACATCGGCATTTACGGCTACCGCGCCGGATTCCTGCAGCGCTTCGCGGCGATGCCGCCGGGGCGGCTGGAGCGGATCGAATCGCTGGAGCAGCTGCGCGTGCTCGAGGCCGGGCACCGCATCGCGGTCGCGCTTACGCCCGAACCGTTTCCGCCCGGCGTGGACACCCCGGAAGACCTCGCGCGCGCCGAGTCGCGCCTGGCCCAGGGCGCCTGAGCGGTGCGCTTGCTGGTGGTCTGCCTGGGCAACATCTGCCGCTCGCCGGTGGCCGAAGGCGTGCTGCGCGCGCGTATCGCCGCCTCGACGTTGGCCGGCCAGGTCGAACTGGATTCGGCCGGCACCGGCGACTGGCACGTGGGCCAGCCGCCGGACCGGCGCGCGATCGCCAACGCGGCCGAGCACGGCATCGACATCGCCGGCCTGCGCGCGCGCCAACTGCAGGCCGCCGACTACCGCGACTTCGACTGGTTGCTGTGCGCCGACCGCGCCAACCTGCGCGACGTGCAGGCGCGCGCGCCGCGCGGCGCGCGTGCGCAGGCGGCCTTGCTGCTGGATTGGACCGGCGTTGAAAGCCAGGGCGAGGTGCCCGATCCCTACACCGGCGGTCCCGCCCAGTTCGAACACGTGTTCGGCCTGCTGGACCGCGCCGCCGACGGCGCGATCGCGCGCCTGCGCGAGGAATTGGGGTTGCGCGGGCGCTAGCGCAAATCCTCCTCGCTCCCCCGTTGGAAGGGGGAGGGCAGGGTGCGGTTCCCCTTTCGGAAAAGGGGGCAAGCTGCCGCCCTGTTCGGTGCAGGTAGAAAACAAGCTCTCGCCCCACGTCGGAAAATGGAAGAAGGCAAGCCGCCGCCCCCTACCGCGAAAAGGGAGAACACCAGCGCTTGTTCCCCCCCCTTTGCAAAAGGGGGGGCTAGGGGGATTTGCTTCACCAGTCCGCAACCCCCATTCCAGCGCCGCCGTCTTGCCTTCACGCATAATCGGCCCAATCCAGTAGCCGATGTTCGCGACCGTGACCGCCCGCACCCCGCCTATCGTTCCGCTCGCCGCGCGCTTCGGCGGCTCGGGCGCGGCCGCGCGCGCATGCCGCCCAAGCGCGACGGAGCGGGCCGCATGAGCGCGTCGCCGCCGCCGTTCGACGGCAAGTCCTTCGTCAAGGCCTTGAGTACGGCGCCCGGCGTCTACCGGATGATCGGCGCCGACGACGGCGTGCTCTACGTGGGCAAGGCCGGCGCGCTCAAGAACCGCGTCTCCAGCTATTTCAACGCCACGCCGAAGTCGGCCCGGATCATGTCCATGCTGGCGCAGACCGCGCGCATGGAGGTCACGGTCACCCGCACCGAGGCCGAAGCGCTGATCCTGGAAAACCAGCTGATCAAATCGCTGAAGCCGCGCTATAACGTGCTGCTGCGCGACGACAAGAGCTATCCCTATGTGCTGATGACCCAGGAGGCCTGGCCGCGCATCGCCATGCACCGCGGCCCGCGCGCGATCCCGGGGCGGTATTTCGGCCCCTACGCCAGCGTCGGCGCGGTGCGCGACAGCCTGAACCTGATGCACAAGCTGTTCCGCCTGCGCAGTTGCGAGGACAGCGTGTTCCGCAATCGCTCGCGGCCCTGCCTGCAGCACCAGATCGGCCGTTGCAGCGCGCCCTGCGTGGGCCTGGTCGCCGCGCGCGACTACGCCGAGAGCGTGCGCCGCGCCGGGCTGCTGCTGGACGGCCGCAGCGACGAGCTCACCGACGAACTCGGCAGCGCCATGGAGGCCGCCAGCGCGCGCCTGGATTTCGAGGAGGCCGCGCGCATGCGCGACCTGGTCACCTCGATCCGCACCCTGCAGGCGCGTCAGTACGTCGACGGCCGCGCCGCCGACCTGGACGTGCTGGCGGTGGCGATGCAGGGCGTGGCCGCCTGCGTGCTGCTGCTGGCCTTCCGCGACGGCCGCAATCTCGGCACCCGCGCCTTCTATCCCAAGACCAACGGCAGCGACAACGCCGAAGAAGTGCTGGCCGCGTTCGTGTCGCAGTACTACGCCGAGCAGACCCCGCCGCGCGAGATCGTGCTCGATCGCGACATCCCGGATCGCGAGCTGTTGGAGCAGGCCCTGTCGGCCGCCGGCGAGCGCAAGGTCCAGATCCGCAGCAACGTACGCGGCGAGCGCGCTGGCTACCTCGATCTGGCGCGCCGCAATGCCGAGCTGTCGCTGGCCGCCGAGCGCACCAGCCACGCCGCCCAGCACGCGCGCGCCGAGGCCCTGCGCGAGATGCTGGGCATGGCGGCGATCCCGACCCGGATCGAATGCTTCGACATCAGCCACACCATGGGCGAGGCCACGGTGGCCTCGTGCGTGGTGTTCGACGCCGAAGGCCCGGTACGCGGCCAGTACCGCCGCTACAACATCGCCGGCATCGTCGAGGGCGACGACTACGCGGCGATGAACCAGGCGATCGAGCGGCGCTTCCGGCGCGCGGTGGAAGAGAACGGCGTGATGCCGGACCTGCTGCTGATCGACGGCGGTGCGGGGCAGGTCGCGCAGGCGCGCGCGGCCCTGGACGAACTCGGGGTCGAGGGCGTGATCCTGGTCGGCGTGGCCAAGGGCCCGGCGCGCCGCCCCGGCGACGAGGAACTGCTGCTGCCGGACGGCCGGGTGCTGCACCCGGGCGCGGAGTCGCCGGCCCTGCAACTGGTCCAGCAGGTCCGCGACGAGGCCCACCGTTTCGCCATCACCGGCCACCGCGGCCGCCGCCAGAAGGCGCGCAATACCAGCCGGCTGGAGGACATCCCGGGCATCGGCCCGCGCCGCCGCGCCAGCCTGCTGCGCCACTTCGGCGGCCTGGGCGGGCTGAAAGCGGCCGGAATCGAGGAAATTTCGCGGGTCGAGGGCGTCAATGCCGCCCTGGCCGAGCGCATCTATGCGACCCTGCACGGGCTGGAGGCGCCGGATGCCGGCGCCCCGGTCAAGGCCAACCCGAAAGCGGCCAACGGCGGCACGCGGAGCGAAGGATGAAGTTGACGATACCCACCATGCTCACCCTGGCGCGGATCGTGCTGATCCCGGTACTGGTGGTGGTGTTCTATCTGCCGTTCCAGTGGACCAACTTCGCCGCGGCCTTCATCTTCGCGTTCGCGTCCGTCACCGACTGGCTCGACGGCTGGATCGCGCGCCGCTACAACCAGTATTCGGCCTTCGGCGCTTTTCTCGATCCGGTCGCCGACAAGCTCATGGTCGCCGTGGCGCTGCTGCTGATCGTGCAGAAGCACCCGACGGTGTGGATGACGCTGTGGGCGGCGGTGATCGTGGGTCGCGAAATCGCGGTGTCCGCGCTGCGCGAATGGATGGCCGAACTGGGCCAGCGCGCGGCGGTGAAAGTGGCCTCGATCGGCAAGATCAAGACCATCGTGCAGATGGTCGCGCTGGTATGCCTTTTGTATCAAGAACCTGTATTCGGTTTGCCGATCTTCCGCATCGGCGAATGGCTGCTGGCCGGCGCCGCGCTGCTGACTTTGTGGTCGGGGCTAGCGTATTTGCGCGCGGCATGGCCTATAATGCGCGAGGACGCGAAGGGCCCCTCGGGCTGATCGCGGTATCCGTCTCCGGGGCACTGGGGGCCGGATGCACCGGGGCTGAAGCCCGGGTCCGGGGCTGTAAGGAAAACGAAATTGGGTGTTGACAGTTTTGTTTCCATGCCTAAAATGTTGGTTCCTCTGCGGGAATAGCTCAGTTGGTAGAGCACTACCTTGCCAAGGTAGATGTCGCGAGTTCGAGTCTCGTTTCCCGCTCCAAATTCGAGGAGTCATCCTCAGGAACAAAGCCCCGCATGCGGGGTTTTGTTTTTTCGGCGATAGCCCACGCGCGACGTGTGCAATCGCCACCGCAAGCGGTATGCTTGCGACCAGTCACCGGCCTCGTGGCAGAGTGGTGATGCACCGGATTGCAAATCCGTTTACAGCGGTTCGATTCCGCTCGAGGCCTCCAATTTCGGACCCTGCTTGCAGGGTCCGGCTTTATCGGAACTCCGAAGCCCCGCGCAAGCGGGGCTTTCTTTTTGGCGCGTCGCCGCGCGACGACCCGCGCGGCCCCTTTGAAGCGGGTGATGGCGCGTTTACGAACCGCAGGTTCGCGCGCGACCGAACGCCAATGGTCTGCGCGCGCCGGCCGGACCGATCGAGGGGGCACTGTTGCGCATCCTCGCTTGATGCCGACCCGCAGCCACCGCAGCCACTTTCCAGACCAGCGGCGCCGTGTCGTAAGCTATCGCCGCAGTCGCAACCCAGGCCCGGGTGGCGAAATCGGTAGACGCATCGGACTTAAAATCCGCCGGCCGCAAGGCCATGCCGGTTCGAGTCCGGCCCCGGGCACCATTCCCTGATTCGGGCGATCCGCCCATAGCCGCCTTCGGCGCGCCCCTGGCTGCGCCGCAAGAGGCGGCCCGCGCGCTCCGCACGCGTTTGCCCTTAGCGAGAGTCGCTGTGGCCCGTGGCCCGTGGCCCGCGGCGATTCCGCACGGTCGCGTACGTTCGCGTACCCATTCGTGCGCTTCGCCCCTGCGTCGTTGTCGCGGCGTTGGCCTTGGCATTGACTGAGTGTGGGGACTCCCGTGGTCGAACCCGTGTCGCGCGCCTGACTGGCGTCGCGCCCGGGCGGGCGCCGCTGGAGATCGAGCCCACATCGCACAGCCCCGAGCGTCGGGGCGGGGTCAGGAGGCCGCATATGCGTGCTGTTGCAACTAGGCTGTCGTTGTTGAGATTGATCGCCGGATCGGGCGCGGTTCGAACGCCGAACCGCACGCTCGCATCCTTGCTCTGCCTGATGGCGCTGGCGGGCTTGTGCTTCGCGCCGGGCCTGAGCGCGCAGACGGCGAGGACCGAAGTGGAGGATTACGACAATGCCATCAAGGGCGCTCAGAGCCTGAGTCGCTCCGGCCCCGATCAGTTCGGCGAATCCGTCGATCTCAAGGACGGCGCCACCGCGTTCGACGCGACCGATATCGAACTGCGCACCAACAGCGGCCTGCCGCTAGCGGTGAAGCGTTCGCTGCGCATCAACACCCGGGACGCCGGCCAGTACGCCGATCCGGCCAGCGACGGCGAGTTGTTCGGCAACTGGCAACTCGACGTGCCCTACATTTCCGGCATATTCGACGAGCGCACCGGCTGGGTGTCCAGCATGCCCAACGGGCAGCAGCGATGCAGCATCTCCGGATGGGGAGCGGCCGGCCCGCCGGCGGTCAAGAGCGCCTATACGTCCTGGAATACCTACTACCTGCCGGAGGAGTACTGGAGCGGCAACAACGTCAATATTCCGGATGTCGGCCGCTATCCCTTGCTGTATCTGCCGCCCGAGCGCTCGCGTCCCAGCGATGGCCGCGCCTACTACTGGACCACGCGCGGCGATTGGCGCGTGGCCTGCGTCCCGACGCTGAAGAACGGCACCGGCGAGGGCTTCCTGATCGTCCTGCCCGACGGAACCCGGTACACCTTCGATTGGATCTCCTCGCGCAAGTCGGCGCCGCTCAAGAGCAGCAACTGCGTGTCGACCGCGTTGTACGAAAGTCTGTTCGCGCAGCGCCCGTCGGCGCCGGTGACCACTCAGTTCGGGCGTCCGCCGCTGACCTGGGAGAGCGGCTTCAATACCCATTACGCGCACGCGTTCGAGGGCGGGGGCGGTTCGCTGGGAGGCTGCGCCCTGAGCAAGCAGGTCGTCGTCAACCGACGCGAGTACTTCCTGCACGCGACCAAGGTCGAGGACCGCTTCGGCAACTGGGTCGCGTACCAGTACGACCCGGCGCGGCCGCGGCGCTTGACCTCGATTACGTCCAACGACGGCGTGTCGGTGTCGTTCCAGTACGGCGCCAACGGCAAGATCGTGTCGGCCACGACCGGCGATCGCAGTTGGCAGTACCAGTACGCCGATGCCGGCGGTCGCGCGCTGGCCGCGGTGGTGCAACCCGACGGAGGCCGCTGGACGTATCAGTACGGCGACCTCGAGCGCATGCTCAATCCGGAGAATCAACGGGTCGTGTGGATCGATTGCGACCCCGTCATCCTGGCCGACGCGACCCAGTCGGTGACGATCGGGCATCCCGCCGGCGCCAAGGGCGTCTTCACCTTCAAGACCTTGCTGCACGGCACCGACCGCACCCCGGGGTCGTGCTCGGTTCCCAATCCGAACCGTCCGCTGCAGGTCGATCTCAGTCCGAACCTGATGGCCTACAAGGTCGCCTCGTTGATATCCAAGCAGGTCAGCGGCCCGGGTCTGGCCCCGATGACGTGGAGCTATCAGTACCAGCCCAGTTGGAGCTGGAACCCGACCGGTTATTCCGACGACTGCACTTGGGCCGGCGCTAGCTGCAACGCGACCTCGTCCACCCAGGTCGTGGGCCCGGATGGAACAGTCACGCGTTCGACCTTCGGAAACGACTACTACCGCAGCGCGGGGCAATTGCTGCGCGTGGATGTCGTCAGCAACGGCACGGTCCTGCGCAGCGTCGCCCACACCTACATGGCCGACGCCAACGGGCAGGCGTATCCGGACCGCGTGGGCTGGGACCCGAACCTCACCAACAACCGCTTCGCGACCGAGCGCCTGCATCCCCTGCGCGCCACCTCGATCACGCAGGACGGGGCTACGTTCGCGTGGGAAGTGGAGGCCTGTGCCGGCGCGGCTTACTGCTTCGACGGCTACGCGCGGCCCACGGTGGTCAAGAAGCACAGCAGCCTGGGTTACAGCAAGCGCGAGGAGATCGCTTACCACGACAATCCGGCGCTGTGGGTACTGGGCCAGATGCGTCGGCGGGCCGACCTGGGCACCGGCATGCTCGAATTGGATATCCGCTACAACGACCGTGCCTTGCCCGCCGAGGTCTATTCGTTCGGAGCGCTGCAAAGCTCCATGACCTACGCGGCCGACGGCAGCCTGGCCGCCAGCTCGGACGGGCGCGGCAACACCACCTCTTTCGAGAACTATTACCGCGGCATTCCGCGCCTGACCCGTTACCCCGCGACGCCCGAGGCGCCGTCGGGCGCCGTTAAATCGGTCTCCGTCGACGACAACGGACGGATAGCCTCGTTGACCGACGAGGTCGGCGCGAAGACCTGCTATGGCTACGACGCGATGGGGCGGCTGGCCAGCATCACGTATCCGTCCGAGACCGCGCTCGGCGTCTGCGACGCCTCGCGTTGGCAGCCGGTCACGCTCGCGCTTCAGTACGTCGATTCGGAGGAGCACGGAATCGCGGCGGGCCACTGGCGCCTGGCCAGGCGCATCGGCGCGAATGCGCACATCAATACCTACTACGACGGACTCGCGCAGCCGCTGCTGGAAGCGTCCATGGACGCCAACGACATCGCCGGCACTCTCAAGCAGGTGGTCAAGCGTTACGACGCCGACGGGCGCAAGACGTTCGAGTCCTATCCGACCCGAGGCGTAGTTGGTTTCGCCGACGTGACCGAGGGCACGCGTACCTACTACGACGCCCTGAGTCGCGTCACCAAGGTGGAACAGCACAGCGAGCACGGCCCGCTGACCACGGTGACGGAGTACTTGTCCGGCTTGCAGACGCGGGTCACCAACCCCCGCGGCGCGCAAATCAGCAACCGCTACATGGCCTGGGAGCAGCCGCGCTACGACCTTCCGGTGCAGAGCCTGCAGCCGGAAGGCAAGGTCGTGGAAATCTCGCGCCACGCGCAATTCGGCTGGCCGCTGCAGCTCAAGCAGCGCAGCGCCGACAACACGCTGCAGGCCAGCCGCTACTACGCCTACGACGGCAATGCGCGGTTGTGCAAGACGGTCGAGCCCGAAACCGGCGCGACGGTGATGGGCTACGACGCCAGCGGCAATCTGGCCTGGTCCGCATCGGGCCTGGACGCGACCGCCTTCGGCCCGTCCTACGACTGCCAGCACGTCGCTGCATGGAACGCGGGGCGTCTGGCGCTGCGTAGTTACGATGCGCGCAATCGGCTGTCGCGTTTGAGCTTCCTGGGCGACGGTCGCGGCAACCAGGTGTGGACCTACACCCAGGACGGGCTGCCGGCCAGCATCACGGCCTACAACGAGCCCAACGACGCGGCCCCGGTCGTGACCGGCTACACCTACAACAACCGGCGCCTATTGGAAGGCGAATCGTTGACCCAGCCCGGCTGGTACACCTGGGGCATCGGCTATCACTACGACGCCCGCGGCCATATGGATTGGCAGACCTATCCGGGCGGAGTGGCGATCGACTACGCCCCGAACGCGCTGGGTCAGGCGACCAAGGCCGGCCCGTTCGCCCGCGGCGCCAGCTACCACCCGAACGGCGCCCTCAAGCAGTTCACCTACGGCAACGGTCTCGTCTACACGATGACCCAGAACGCGAGGCAGCTGCCGCAACGCATCGCCAGCAGCGCAGGCGTGCTGGACCTGGGCTACCACTTCGACCAGAACGGCAATGTCACCCAGATGGTCGATGGCCTGCGAGGCGACCATTACGGACGTTGGATGAGTTACGACGGTCTGGACCGTCTGACCGACGCCGGCTCGTGTTCCTTCGGTGGCGACTGCTGGCATCGCTTCGGTTACGACGCGCTGGACAACATGAAGTCGTGGAAGCTGGCGGGCGTCAAGGACCATGCCGAGTATCTGTACGACGGTCGCAATCGCCTGACCAATGTCCGCAACAGCGCGGGCGCCTCGGTGATCGGTCTGGGCTACGACCTCCACGGCAACCTTCAGAACAAGAATGGGCAGGGCTACGAGTTCGACAGCGGCAACCGCCTGCGCGCCGTGACCGGAAAGGAGTACTACCGTTACGACGGCCTGGGGCGCCGGGTGACGAGCTGGCGTCCCGCGGCTCCGGACGGCGCCGATCTGCTGATGTCGCAGTACGGCCTGAAGGGGAAGCTGCTGTTCCAGCACGAGACCGGCAAGCTGGATAACTCGTATATCTATCTCGGCGACCAACTGGTGGCCACGCTGGACAGCGCGAGTCAGGCCAAGTACCGGCATACCGACGCACTGGGCAGTCCGGTGGCGACGACCAACCAGGCCGGAGCGGTGATCGAGCGTCAGGAGTACGAACCTTACGGCGCGATCGTCGGTCAGCCCAGTCCCAACGGCTTGGGCTACACCGGCCATCACATGGATGGCGCCACCGGCCTCACCTACATGCAGCAGCGCTACTACGACGCGCAGTTGGGTAGCTTCCTGAGCGTGGATCCGATCGCCGCGAACGCGACCTCGGGCGAGGGCTTCAATCGTTACCGGTATGCCGACGGCAATCCCTACCGGTTCGTGGATCCGGACGGGCGTCAGGCCAGGAACGCGCCCGTGGTGCCGACTCCGCCGCCGCCGCCGGCTGCGGATGAGGTTCCCATTCTCGAGACCATTCATGTTTTCGCTCCGAAGCCGGTGCCTGCGCGTGGGACCGTTCGGAATCCGCCCATGGGTCAGATGTCCGACAAGCAGGCCGAGTGGTACATGAGGAGGAGGGTGTCGGCGGACTTCCTGTTCACGACATTGCCTGCCCAGGCTGGCGCGGACTGCGCCGTCCGGGGCTGCGTCAAGTCGGTGACGAAGGCCTACAAAGCCGCACGAGACGTAGCCATAAGCGGGGCAGCGGGAATGGCGACCGTCGGCAATATCGAAGTGCCGACGGATGCGGAGATCGATGCCCATTACGCCAAGCCCTGGATGGAGAGGAACGGGGTGGATCTGCTGAAGCTGGAGAAGAAGCTGACGGGAATAGCGGAGAGCGTCTGGAAAGCCATGCAGGAATGAGGGTTCGATACCGGAGCCCCCGGTCTTTATAGTGGTGTCTCGAACCAGCCAGCCGCAGTGCTGGCTGGTTCGTGTCCGCATAGGCGGATATCGCGACCCAGGGGCACGGATGCCGGTTGTTTCCCCGTGTGCGGTGTGGTTCTTCGTATTGAAGTATCGGCGACCCCCTATCGGTATCCGTCCATATGTCTAAGCGCAATCTATCGGTCTTCTGGATCGTCTTTTTCTGGTGGGCCGCTTGCTCGCTGGTCCTGAGCGGCCAGACCGTGCGGATGAACCAGGCGCTGGGCACGCCCGTCAGTTGGGCCGAGTCCCTGGTCAGCACCTACGCGGGCTGGATGACCTGGGTGCCCCTGACGCTGGGCCTGTACTGGCTGATTCGGCGCTACCCCATCGAGCGCGGTCGGGTCCTGCGCTCGGGGCTGGTGATGGCGGCGGCCGTGGCGGTGATCGTGTTTCTGCGCGCCGTCTACGTCTACTCCACCGATTCGATCTTCGACTGGTACGGCGACAAACCGCTGCCCGATTTCGGTGGCGTGTTGTTGGCCAGCGTGGACAGCAACTTCTTGATGTCCTGGATCGTGGTCGGCATGGTGCACGCCCTGGTCTTCTACGAACGCATACGCGAACGCGAGAAAAAGGTGGCGGAGCTGGAAACCAGCCTGGCGACGACGCGGTTGGATGTGTTGCGGGCCCAGCTCAATCCGCACTTCCTGTTCAACGCCTTGAACTCGGTGGCGGAGATGGTCCATCGCGATGCCGAGCAGGCCGATCGCATGTTGGTATCGCTGTCGTCGCTGTTGCGCGACAGCCTGGCCTTGGATCGAGGGCAGCAGCGGCCCTTGCGCGAGGAGCTCGCATTGGTGCGCCACTACCTGATGATAGAGGCGATACGGCTCGGCGATCGCTTGCGCGTCGAGTGGCAGGTCGCCGCCGATTGCCTGGAGGTGCCGGTGCCGGCGCTGATTCTGCAACCGCTGGTGGAGAACGCCATCATTCACGGCATCGCGCGTCGGCGCACGGCCGGCACCCTGCGCTTGAGCGCGAGAATCGTCGGCCGACAACTGCTGCTGGAGGTCGAGAACAGCGCCGCGCCGCAGACGGACGTGGTTCCGGGCACGGGTATCGGCTTGCAGAGTACCCGCAGCCGCCTGCAGTTGCTGTACGGGGCGGAGGCGGGTCTGAGCCAGGCCGTTACCGATTCCGGGCGTTATCTGATGCGTCTGAACATCCCGGCTGTGCGGATGGATCGGGTCGCGAAGCCGAGCCTGCGCGAGGCGTTCTCGTGACCGCTCTACGCGTGGCCATCGTCGACGACGAGCCGCTGGCGCGCGCGCGCCTGCGCCGTCTGCTGGGGAAAGTGGGCAACGGTTCGCTGGAAGTGGTGGCCGAATGCGTCGACGCCGAGGAGCTGATCGCGATCGCCGACAGCGCCAGGCTGGACGTGCTGTTCCTGGATATCGAGATGCCCGGGGTGGGCGGGTTCGGCGCGCTGGCGCGCTGGCAGGGGCCGCGGCCGCAGGTGGTATTCGTCACCGCGTATCCGCAACACGGCGTGCGTGCTTTCGATGCGCGCGCCACCGACTACCTGATGAAGCCGGTTTCGGCCGAGCGGTTACGCGACACCCTCAAGCGCGTGCGCGAAAGCATGCCGGCGCTGGCCGCATCGGCGCAGGTCCCGGGCGAGGGAAAACGCTTGTCGCTGCAGGTCGGTCAGCGCACCCACCTGGTGCCGGTTGATCAGATCGATCTGGTGCTGGCCCAGGGCAATTACCTGGATGTGCATGCCGCCGGCGCCGTATACACGGTTCGCGGCACCCTGACCGAGTTCCACGGCGGTCTGGAAGCGCAGCGCTTCGTGCGCGTGCATCGCTCGGCGGTGGTGCGCATCGCCGCGGTCCGCGAGATCCGCCCGATCGGTTCCGGGCGCTTCCGTATCAGCTTGTGGGGTGGCCAGCATCTGCATTCGGGCCGCCACTACCGCGATCAGGTGCACGATCTGATCGGTTGACGATGCCGAGGGTGGCGCAGCGCCGCTCCCTGTCGCGGCGAGAGTGCGGTTCGTCGACGCGGTAATGGCGTTCGTCCCCGACGCGCGCGCAGCGAAGGCCGTATGCGTTCTGATCGAGTCTCTTCCATTCGCTACGGAGCGAGACATGAGCATAGGCAACAAACCGTCGGCCCAGTTCGGCATCGCGGCGATCGCGGCGTCGGCGCTGCTGTCGGCCTGCGCGTCCTTCGCGGTCAGCGACGACGCGCTGGTCCAGCGCACGGGCTTCGCCTTGGGCATGGAGCCGGGCGAGTTCATCATTTCCAATCGCATGGACGAGGGCACCACCACGCGCTACCAGGTCAAGGCGAGCGGCGGGCGCACATACAACTGCTTCGTCGGGGGTTCGGTGTCGGTGCTGGGGAAATCGGTGTCCGAAGCGGTATGTACCGAAACCGGCAAGGGCGCGGGGCAGTCGGCTCCTAAGTCTCAGCGCTCCGGCACTTGCAACGCGCTGCTGAAGGCCGCGGGCAAATGCTGAGGCGGCCGCAAGAATGCGCGGCACGCCGGATCTAGCGGTCGTGCCGCTCGTCGTGCGTCTTGGCGCGGCGTTCCAGGACGTTGAGCACGGTCAGTACCAGCAAGGTCAATAGGGTCGCGGCGAAGGCAAGGGCGTGGTAGCCGAAACCGCAGGCGACGCCGATCACGGCCACCATCAGCAGCGAAGCGGCGGTGGTGATGCCGGCGACCGCCTGGCCGCGGCGGTGCGAGAAGATCGTGCCGGCGCCGATGAAGGCCACACCCGCGACGACCGCTTCGACCAGACGCAGAGGGTCGGTGCTGATCCGGCCCGGCGGCGCCAGGTTGGCGTCGGCCAGGCTGAGCTGACCGATACCGATCAGCAAGGCGGATGCGCTCGCGACCAGCATGTGGGTGCGAAAGCCGGCGGGGCGATCCTTCAACTCGCGCTCCAGGCCGATCAAGCCGCCCAGCGCCATGGCGTAACCGGTGTCGACGATCACCCACAGCTGGTCCATCCAATCCATGCTCATTCGCGCTCCTCGCGTTTCATGTGGCCGCTTCGATCCGGTAGGGGCGGCTGATGCGATGCGGCTGCGCCAGCGAGGCGGCCGCCAGCGCGCCGTACGCGCGCACCGCGTCGATGCGCAACTCGTTCAAGGCCGGTGGTTCGCCGACGACCAGCGCCGACATCAGCAGGTGCGGATCGTCGGCATGCGGGCTGACCCAGCCGGCGATGCCGGCGACCGGTTCGTCCTCGCCCATGTCCCAGAAGCAGCCGGTCACGGTGTGCAGCCGGCGATGCGCCACGGCCGTGGTTGGCGACGTGGCGGCATCGGCGCGGTACTGCGCCGCACCGATCAGCAACACGGTGCGGGCGGCAGCCGCGCAGGTGAGGTAATCGGCCCAGGTGTGCAGGGGCACCTGCGCGATCGGCCCGTAGTGATGCAGGGCGAGGAAGGCATGCAAGCAACGCTCCACCAAGGCGGTCGCGCCGCGGCGATCGAGCTGGATCGCCGTGGACAGCAGGGCCTGGCGACGGTAAGGCGGCGCATTGCGTTGCCTTACCGCCTGACGGAAGCAGGCGCCGACCTCGGCAACGATGTCGACCTGCAGGGACGCGAGCGCGTCCAGGGCCCGCGCCTGCGGCGGGCCGCGTGCGGGGCGGGCCTGGCGAGCCTCCAGGCCCGCGAGCAGGAGCAGCTCGGGGACCGGTGGATAGTATTCGCGGCTGGCCAGCCGCAGGGCGGCGTCGATGGACATCGGAAGGTGGACTCGGCGTGTGTGACTGTCCAATACGCCTGCGCGAGTCAAGCTTGCGTCATGTGCAGCCGCGCGCATTGACCCCGTCGTCACCGACGTGAACCGTTCGCCGTCGGCGATATGCACCTCGTTCAAGAGGCTCGCTTGCTGGCCCGACGCTTGCTCGCCTTCGCCGCCTTCTTGGCGGGGGCGGCCTTCTTCGCCGCGGGCGTGCGCTTCTTGGATTTCAGGCTTTGCTCCAGCAAGGCCATGAAGTCGACCACGTTGGTCGCCGCGTGCTCGTGCTCGGCCGGCTCGTCGACGATCTTGGTGGTCTTGCCCTTCGATTTGATGCGCTTTTGGATGATCGCCGACAGGCGCTTGCGGAACTCGTCGTGGTAGCCGTCCGGCTTCCATTGCGAGGTCATGGATTCGATTAGCTGCTTGGCCATGGTCAGCTCCTTGGGCGCGATGCGGTAGCGACCGGTGGCGGCGTGCGGCAGCTTGTATTCCTCTGGGTCGACCAGCTCCTGCGGATAGCGCAACAACATCAGGATCAACGCGTCGCCCTCCGGAATCAGCGCGCACAGATACTCGCGCGTGCGGATCACCACCCGCGCCACTCCGACCTTGTCGGTCTCCTTCAGGGTTTCGCGCAGCAGCACGTAGCCTTTTTCGGCCTTCTTGCCGGGCACCAGCACGTAGGGCTTCTCGAAGTAGCGCGTGCCGATTTCCGCGCGGCCCACGAACGCTTCCACGTCGATGGATTCGTGGGTCTCGGGCGCGGCCGCGGCGATGTCCTCCTTCTCGATCACGACATAACTGCCCTTGTCGTATTCGAAGGCCTTGACGATGTCCTTCCAGGGCACTTCCTCGCCGGTGTCCGCGTTCACGCGCTCGAAGCGGATCGGTTTCTTGTCGCGCGAGTCGAGCATGCGGAAGCTCAGGTCGGTGCGGCGCTCGCCGGACATCAGCGATACCGGGACATTGAGCAAACCGAACGAGAGGGTGCCGGTCCAGATGGGGCGTGCCATGGCGTTTTCCTTGCGTAGACGAGACGAAGGCGTTAGGCCGGACGATACGAGCGCCCGCGTTAACGCCGTTTCATCGGGCTGAAGGCGCGCCGAACGCGCCTCGGCTCAGGCCCGCCTGTGCCGCGCGAGCAGGGCATCGACCCTATTCAGGTCCTGCGACACGCGCTCGATGCCGTCCCAGGGATGGGCCTTGAGGCGCTTGAGGCGTCGCAGCGCGGAATCGATGTCGAAGGCATCGCCGGCCTTGACGCGCCCCAGTTCCTCCCAGCGCAGCGGCATCGCCACCGGCGCGCCTGCGCGCGCGCGTAGCGAGAACGAGGCCACGCTGGTGGCACCGCGGCCGTTGCGCAGATAGTCGATGAAGATCTTGTTGCGGCGGAATTTCTTGGCCGCCGACGCCACGTACTTGAGCGGTTCCGCCGCCGCCATGGATTCGGCGAAACCGTGGGCGAAGGGTTTCACCTGCGACCAGTCGCAGGCCGGGGCCAAGGGCACCACCACGTGCAGACCCTTGCCGCCGGAGGTGCGCACGTAGCTGCGCAGTTCCAATGCCTCCAGCAGCGTGCGGATCTTGCGCGCCGCGGCGACGGTATCGGACCAGGTTACGCCCGGTCCCGGGTCCAGATCGAAGACCATGCGGTCGGCGCGGTCCGGCGCGTCGGCGAGCGCGCCCCAGGGATGGAACTCCAGCGCATTGAACTGCACCAGCTCCATCAGGCCGGGCGCGTCGCGGATCACCAGATAGTCGGCGCGCGCGCCGGACTCCTCTTTCAGCGCCACCGCGTCGACGCGTTCCAGGCCGGCGATGCGGTGCTTCTGGAAAAAGCACGGCCGCGCCGTGCCCTGGGTGCAGCGGATCACCGAGACCGGACGATCGATCAGTTCCGGCAACAGCCAATCCATCACGGCCTGGTAGTAGTCGGCCACGTCCTGTTTGGTGGTGCCGCGATCGGGATAGACGACGCGATTGGGACTGGTGAGCTGCATCTGTGTCTCCGGTAGCGCGGTTTTGTCCTGGGCGGCGGCGCGCTTGCGTGGCGAAGTCGGCGCCGCCGGCCTCGCGCGCGGACGATCGGAGTCGACGAGGTCCGCCGGCGCCTTATCCGAACGCAGGCCCTTGAGCGAAGGCTGGCGCAGCAGGCCGTAGCCGCCGTAACCGCGGTAGTAGACCTCGACCACCGCGCGCGGCTCGAACCAGCGCGCGCCGCGCAGATCGGTGCTGTGCGGCGGCACGTGCACGCTGGGGCTGTCCTGCGCGTCGCGTGCGAGCAGCGGCGCGAGTTGTCGGATCAAGCCTTCAGAGAATCCGGTGCCGACGCGACCCGCATATACCCAGCCGTGGCGCGCGTCCGGGCGCGCCAACAGCAGCGCGCCGAAGCCCTGACGCCGGCCCTTGGGCGCGGTGTAGCCGACCACCGCGAACTCGTCGCTGCTCAAGCGTTTGGTCTTGCGCCAGTCGTCGCTGCGGCCGGCGTGATAGTGGCCGTCGGCACGCTTGGAGATGATGCCTTCGTAGTGTCGGTCGGCGGCCAACTCATAGGCGGTTTCGCCGTCGCCTGCGATGTGCGAACTCAGGCCCAGCCGTGCGGGCGGCGGCTCGAGCAAGCGCGCAAGCAGGCGCTTGCGGTCGAGCAGGGTGGCCTTGCGCAGGTCGACGCCTTCCAGATGCGGCAGGTCGAACAGCATCAGGGTGAGCGCACCGGTCCTCTCGCCGGACAAAATGCCTTGCAGGAGATTGAAATCCGCCTTGGTGCCGGCGCCGGCGATCAGCTCGCCGTCGAGCTGGGCCTGCTTCAGCCGCAAGGACGCCAGCGCCGAGACGATGTCCGGCAGGCGCTGCGTCCATTCCAAGCCGCTACGCGACCACAGCCGGACCCTGCCGTCGACCACCGTCGTCAGCAGGCGGTAGCCGTCCCATTTGAGCTCGTGCACCCAGCCGTCGCCCGCGGGCGGTCGCTCGTGCAGACGCGCGAGCTGGGCTTCGAAGGCTTGGTCGCGGATGCGGGCTTTCGTGGCGCCGGCGATCGCCAGCGCCCGCGCGCCCCAGTCGATGCGACGGCGGCGCGACGGCGCGGCGACTTCGCTCAGGCGGCGTTTGCTCGCCTTGCCGGTGCCGGCGCGCCTGCGGTCCGCGGCGGGCGCGGGGGTGACGTCGCCCAGCAGGTCGTCGGCCTCCAGGGCGCTGGCGTATTCGTCGGCTTCCTTGAACAGCAGCCATTGCGGTTGCCGCGCCGGCTTGCCGGATCGGACCAAGTGCCAGGCGCCCTTGAGCTTGCGGCCGTGCAAGGCGAAGCGCAGGTGGCCCTTGGCCAGTTGCGTCTCCACGTCGTCGTCGGTGGTCCATGCGCCGTGGTCGAATTGGGCGACGTGGCCGGCGCCGTACTCGCCTTCGGGAATGGCGCCTTCGAACGCGGCATAGCGCAGTGGATGGTCCTCGACCTCCACGGCCATGCGCTTGATCTTGGGGTCGTAGGACGGCCCTTTGGGCACGGCCCAGCTTTTCAGCACGTCGCCCACTTGCAGGCGGAAGTCGTAGTGGCGACGGCCGGCGTGGTGCAGTTGCACGACGAACTGCGGTCGATCGCCGTGCCGCGGTCCCGTCTTCGCAACCGGCTCCCGGGTCTTGTCGAAGCGCCGTTTGCGCTGGTACTCGCTCAGACTCATTGCGGCGTCCGCTCGCAGGCGCTGGGCGATACGCTGGGCGGCGGACGAGTGGCCATGGCGCGATCCGGGCCTCTAGCTCTCGCTTATCAGGGAGAGCAGGGGCCGTCGGCCCATACGGCTCGACAGCAGCGCCTTGAGCGGATCCAGGCTCACGTTTTCGTAGGCGTAGGCCGTAAGGTTGTGGCGCCCGTGGTAGTACTCGTAGCGCCGGCTGTCCTGGCTGCGGCGGATGCAGCCGACCCTCTTGCCGTCGCAGTACACGTCGATGGCATCCGCGCTCGATCCTTTGCGGAACGTGACTTGCATAAGTCTGCTCCCGAGACGTATCGCGATCGGATGGTGCGCACCGGCGCGTGCACAGCGCGTCAGCAAGGTCGATCCAGTCGAAACCCTGAACGGCCGATATCCCCGTCGATCTCGACGCGCAGCGCGGCGACGGGACGCGAGCCCCGCCGCCGCGCCGTTGCCGGCGTCCTACTGCTGGGTCGGAATGTTGACCTTGTCGATGCCGTGGAGGACGCCGTTGCTGGAGCCTATGTCGGCCGCGGTGATGCGTGCGCCGTCGATGCTGATCGTGTCGTCGAGCACGGCGATCGGCGCCGATTGGCCGTTCACGGTTCTGGCGTTTTCCCACTGGCCGATATCGGCCACCAGCCTGCGTCCGCTGACGACGTGGTAGTTCAGCAGCGAGGTCAGCTCTTGCTTGTTCTCGGGCTTGAACAGGCGCTCCAGATCGCTGGCTGGCAGCTTCTCGAAGGCTGCGTCGGTGGGCGCGAAGAGGGTGTACGGACCTACGCTGCGCAGGATGTCGCTCATGCCGGCGCGATCGATCGCCTGACCGAAGGTCTTGAACGAGCCGTGGGCGGCGGCGGTATCGACCAGGTTCTGGCTGTTGGGCGCGCGGTTGTCGGGATTCATGCGATGAGTGCCTTTGAGTGCGATCCGCACGAGGGCGGAATCGGGAACGGCCGTGGCCGCGACTCCCGCGTCGGCAGGAGGTCGAAAGGCTCAGTGCGGATGGGGAGGGAAGCGTGCTGCGCGGCTGAGTGGCCGTTACGACCTTGCGTCGTAGTGCCGCCGGAGCATGCGCGCGTCGGCGTTACTGATTCGTGATCGCAGGCGGGGTGCCGTCAGGCGTCGTTTCGCGCGCGATGCGGGCCTCATCCGGCGCTCTCGCATCGCCGACCGCCGGTCCGAAACTTCAACGCCGCAGGCCGGTTGGTGCTAGTTTGAAGCTGCCTTCAAGGGCTGCGGCACAGCATGTGCTACGGGATCTTGTCCGCTCCAGCGAGACGATCTCATGAATCCGGTCAAGCGTCACCGCGTCGTCCGTCACTCAGCTGCGGCTGCGGGCGAGTCCGACCCGTATTCCCGTCCCGCCATCGAATCGGCGGAGAACGAGGGCTGGCCCCCACGATGGTTGGGTGCGCAGCTGGTTCAGATCCTGCATGCGGTGCCGGGCCCGCGGCCGGGTGGGCGTTGGTCGCGCAAGGAAATCGCGCCCAGCCCATGAGCAGCGGCCCGACCCTATGCGCCCTGGTTTTCTTCGTGTCGGCCATGCTGCTGGAAAGCGCGGTGTCGCTGCGCTTTCTGCTGCGCCTGAGGCGCAAACATCCCAAGCAATGGGCGCACGCGGCGCAGCCGCCGTTGTGGCAGGACCGTACGCTGTTCAGCGCGCGCGAGACCATGCTCTATCTGAAGGACCACGCCTTCGTTTCCAGTCGGGATTCCAGCGGCATCCGCTATTGCGAACGCAATCGCGCGGCGATGCTGGCGGCCTACTGGATCACGGCCGTGGCCGGCGTGGCGTTCCTGGTCAGCGTGGCGACGAACGGATGGTAGGGCGCGCCATCGAAACCGCTGCGAGCGGCAGGACCAGCAATGGCCGCCTGTTCGAGCGCTATCGCGGGGTGGCCTATGAGATCGGCATCGCCGGGCACCGCGGCGGCCGCTTCGATCCCCAGGCCTGGGTGGAGGGCAGCGCGATCGGTATCGTCGGCGCCGGCGCCGGAACCTATGCCCTGGCGCTGGCCGACATCCGCGCCAGGGTCGAGATCCGGATTGGGCGGATGCTGCTTGGACTGGAATGCGCGGGCGAACCCCTGTAAACCGGAGTGTGGCGATGCGGCGATCCAACACCCATTCCTACGCAATCTCGGCCAAGAGGGGCTAGCCATGTTTCAGAAGAACGACGGCGAGTTTCAATTCGCCTTCGCGGGCTACGGGTCCTCGCGCGAGGACAAGCTCGCGCCGATGGTCGAAGTCGGCGATCAGGTCATATTGCGCGTCGACGCGGGCGACGAGCTCGATCATCAGTTGATCGTGCGGGTGCGCACCGCCGCGCCCGGACAGGACTATCTGGGCGCGGTCGAAGGCTTCGAGGAACTGTCCGAGCGCGTGGCGGGTTTCCCGCGCGGGCAGATGGTCCGGTTCGCCCACGATGAGATCCATTTCTGCGACAAGTCGGGGATGCGCTCGCCGGATCGCGGACCCAACAAGCGCGAGCGGGCCTAGGACGGCTCGCTCACTCCTGGCGCGTCGTCGCCAGGCGCAGGAAGGCTTCGTGCTGGTAGCGGCTCATGCGCAGCTGCTGGCCGGTGTCCATGGTGACCACGTGGTGGCCGTTGAACCAGGGATGGATGGCCTGGACGCGGCGCACGTTGACGATCGCCGAGCGGTGGACGCGGGCGAAGTGGCGCGGGTCCAGGCGCGCGGCCAGCGCGGCCATGGTCTCGCGCAACTCGTGCACACGATCGGCCAGGTGGATCTCCACGAGGTTGCGGCTGGCCTTGATCCAGACGATGTCCTCGACCGGGATGAAGACCAGGCGTTCGTCCACGCGCACCGGGATGCGCTCCAGGTAGTCGTCGCGGCGGCGCAGCGCTTCCAGCGCCTGCAGGATCTGCGCGGAGGGCAGGGCGCCACCGTCGGCGGCCGCGTTCAGGCGCGCCTTCGCGCGCTGGAGGGTGGCGGCGAAGCGCTCGCGGCTGAAGGGTTTGACCAGGTAGTCGACCGCGTTGGCTTCGAAGGCGCGCACCGCGTATTGCTCGTAGGCGGTGACGAAGATCGTCGCCGGCATGCGTTCGGCGCCGATCGCGGCGACCACCTCCATGCCGGTCATCGCCGGCATCTGGATGTCCAGGAACACCAGATCGGGCCGTTGCGAACGGATCGCGACCACCGCCGAGGCGCCGTCCCCGCATTCGCCCAGCAGCTCGATCTGGGCATCGTCGCGCAGCAGACGCACGATCGCGTGGCGCGCGATCGGCTCGTCGTCGATCACCAGCGCGGTCAGGTTCATGCGGGCACGTGCTCCGGCGCCTCGTCGGCTTCCTCGATCTCGCGGTAGGGCAGGCGGATGCGGCAGGCGACGCCGCTGGGCCAGATCATGTCGAGACGGATATCCGCGGTCTCGCCGTAGAGTTCCTTCAGGCGCAGGCGGGTGTTGGACAGGCCGATGCCGTGCCCCAGCGGATCGGCGCCTTCCTCCAGCGTGCTGTTGCGGTTGCGCACATCGATGCAGAGCTGGGCGTCCTCGCGCCGGGTCTCGATCTCGATGCAGTCGTCGCCCACGCGGCGGCCGATGCCATGGCGGATCGCGTTCTCGACGATGGGTTGCAGGACCAGGCTGGGCACGGCGCAGTCGAGGGTGTCGGGGGCGATGTAGATGCGCGTGCTCAGGCGGTCCTTGAAGCGCATGCGCTGGATGCCGAGATAGAGATCGAGCAGGGCCAGTTCGCGGCGCAGGGTGATCTCCTGGCCGTCGTAGTCCTCCAGGAACGCGCGCAGCAGATCGCTCAGGCGCAGCAGCATGTCCTCGGCCGAGCGCTGATCCTCGTCCAGCAGGGTCACGATGGCGTGCAGGGTGTTGAACAGGAAGTGCGGCTGCAGCTGGGTCTTGAGCACCTGCAGGCGCGACTGCGCCAACTCGGTCGCGAGCCGGCTGGCCTCCAGTTCGCGCCGCGCCTGCTCGGCGCGGAAGTGCAGGGCCTGCTGGATCGCCAGCAGGGTCCAGTAGGTGAGCAGGCAGGTGGCGGTGTGCTTGCCGACGAACTGGCGGAACTGATCGGCGAAGGTGCTGGACTCGGTCACGCTCGAGATCAAGGCGCCGATCACCAGCGCCAGCAGGCTCACGCCGGCGCTGGCGAGCAGTTGGGTGCCGAACGAGTCCAGGCGGAACGGCGGCTGGATCGGGTAACGCTCGGCCAGGCGGAACACCAGCGGCGCCAACGCGGCCCAGGTGTACCACTGGATCGCCGACCAGCGCAGATAGTCGAAGGACGACCAGGTGCTGCCGCCCAGGGCGTCGTGCATGTAGCCCTGCAGGGCGAACACCACCACCACCGCCGACCACAGGACGAGGTAGCGCGACAGGGCGATCTCGGTGCTGCCGAAGCGGATCTTCATCGGGCGCGGTCGTGAGGGATGTCCGCATCCTAGGCGCAGCGCTGGCCGGCTGGAAGCGCCGCACGCGCTCGCTACGATTGGTCGCCGCGCTGCGACGATTCGTCCCGAATCGCTTTCGCGCGCGGCGGCGGGCTGCCCTGATGGTCGCGCCGATGGCGACGCGCATGCGCGCCGCGGCGCCCCTCCATCCCGCCGGAGTCCCGCCATGCGCCCCATCCGTTCCGCCGTCGCCCTCACCCTGTGCGTCGCCGCCACGACCGCCGCGAACGCCCATGCCCGCGGCCGTTACCTGGAATTGGTCAACCGAGCCCACGACAGCGTGGTCGCCGTGGCGATCGCCGACGTCGGCCAGAGCGCGTTCCGCGACGCGGCGCTGGGCGAGTCGCTACGCGGCGGCGGCGGCTCGGCCACGATCGAGCTGGACGGCGAGGCCTGCCGGCGCGATTTCCGGGTTGCCTTCCGCGACGGCCGTAGCCAGCTCTATCGCGATATCGATGTGTGCCGCCGCCAGCGCCTGCAACTGCGCCCGTTTCCGCGCGAGCGCGAAGCCGGTGCGATGGCCCGGGAGTGAGCCGGGCCGTGCGCCGCGTGCACGGGCCTAGACCATCAGGCCCGTGCTGGACAGCGGCGAGCGCCCCATGCGAGCGCCGAGCACGCGTTTGAGTTCGTCCAGGCTACTGTTGCTGTAGGCATAGGCGAAGTCGTTGAGGACGCCGTGGTAGTACTCGTAGCGCGCCTGGTCGGCGCTGCGGCGGATCCAGCCGACGTGCACGCCGCCGTAGCGCACCTCGATGAGCACGCCCTTTTCCGTAACGACTTCCAGATAGCCCAGATCCATGCTTGCCTCATGCAGTCGTGGCGACCGCGGCACCTTGCCTGTGCCTACATGAACGTACTGGCTCTGGTGGCCGCGACGCGCGGAATTCGTATGGGTTTGTGAAAACCGCGTCAGTGCCGCGTTCGCGCTCGCGCATTTGACGTTTGCGCGGCGCCGATCCAACAATCCGCCGGCCTTCCTTTGCGGAACCCTCATGCCGGCCAGCCGCGACATCGAGATACTCAACCTGATCAACGCGATCGTGCATCAGGCCACCGCGCGCATGCAGCGCTCGCTGCGCGAGGCCGAAGTCGGCCTGGCCGCGATGGAAGCGCGCACCCTGCGTTTCATCGCCCGCCATCCGGGCTGCACCCAGAGCGACATCGTGCGCGAGAGCGGGCGCGACAAGGCCCAGATCGCGCGCGTGATCAAGACCCTGTTGGAGCGCGATTACGTGCGCCGGATGCCGGACCAGGCCGGCGAGAAGCGCCAGCGTCTGCGCATGACGGCAAGCGGCGCCGCTACCCACGAGACCGCCGAAGCGCTGCGCGCCACGGTCGCGCGGGACCTGCTGGCGGACCTCGCCGCGGCCGAACGCGCGCAGTTGGAAAAGCTGCTCAAGCGCATCGCCCAGGCGCCGCCGTCCGAGCCGGACTGAGCTTCTCTCGGTTGACTTTATCAACTCGCTTCGGCAAGGTTGACATTATCAACTCTATGCCCGCGTCCGTGACCGGGCGCGGTCGGACACAGGACCGACGAAGCCATGAATGACGACAACCGCGACATCGCGGCCATGCCCGACAACGGCGAAGCCTTCGCGCGTTTGCGCGCGCAGCTGGCCACGCAAGCGCCGGCGCTATTGATCGACGGCCGCTGGCAGGCCTGCGCCTCGGGCGCGACGCTCGAGGTCGACGATCCCGCCACCGGCGAGCGCATCGCGCGCATCGCCGCAGGCGACGCCGACGACGTCGATCGCGCGGTGGCGGCAGCACGGCGCGCGTTCCGCGACGGCCCCTGGCCGCGCCTGCCGCCGTCGCGGCGCGCCGCGGCCTTGTTCGCCCTGGCCGATGCGATCGAGCGCGAACAGGACGAGTTCGCGCTGCTGGAAGCGCTGGACGCCGGCCACAGCCTGGCGTCGATACGGCGCGGCGACCTGCCGCTGGGTTTGCGCTCGCTGCGCGATTACGCGGGCTGGGCGACCAAGATCGCCGGCGAGGTGCCGATGCGCGCCAGCGAGCAGGCCGGCATGGATTACTTCCTGCGTGAGCCGATCGGGGTGGTGGCCATCGTCACGCCCTGGAACGCGCCCTTTCTGATGGTGCTGCAGAAGCTGGCGGCCGCACTGGCGGCCGGTTGCACGGTGGTGATCAAGCCGGCCGAACTGGCGCCGCTGTCGGCGCTGCGCATCGGCGAGCTGTGCCGGCATGTCGGCATTCCCGACGGCGTGGTCAACATCGTGACTGGTACCGGCCCCACGGCCGGGCAGGCGCTGGCCGAGCACGCCGACGTCGACCTGATCAGCTTCACCGGCTCGACCCAGGTCGGACAGTCGATCATGGCCGCGGCGGCGCGCAGCAATCTCAAACGCATGGTGCTGGAACTGGGCGGAAAATCGCCGGTGCTGGTGTTCGCCGACGCCGACCTGGACAAGGCGGCGCGCGCGATCGTCGGCGAGATCGCGTTCAAGAGCGGGCAGTACTGCGCGGCCGGCTCGCGTTTGTTCGTGCAGCGTTCGATCCAGGACGCCCTGCTGGAACGCATGCAAGCGGCGATGGACGGGATTCGCATCGGCGCCGGTTACGCGCAGGGCAGCGACATGGGGCCGATGATCTCGCAGCGCCAGCGCGAACGCGCGCAGGCCATCGTCGATCACAGCCTGGGCGAGGGCGCGCAGGCCTTGCGCGGCGGGCGCGCGCGGCCGGGGCCCGGCTATTTCTACGAGCCGACCCTGCTGACCCAAGCCACGCCGAAAATGCGGATCGCGCGCGAGGAGATCTTCGCGCCGGTGCTGACGGTGATGGCTTTCGACGACGACGCGACGCCGGCGCAGGTCGCGGCGCTGGCCAACGATTCGCACTACGGCTTGTCGGCCAAGCTGTGGGCGCGCGACCTGGGTACGGTGCACGAGCTGATCGGACGACTCCAGAGCGGGCAGGTCATCGTCAACGGCGGCGGCGGCGAGGCCACGCTGCCGTTCGGCGGGGTCAAGCAGTCCGGTTACGGCCGCGAGAACGGCCATGTCGGCCTGTCGGCCTACACCGAGATCAAGGCGGTGCGGCTGGGCTACTGACGGCGCCGGCTCAGGCCGGCGAACGCGCCAGTCGCGCCTGCTTCGCCGGCGGGCGGCTGGGCAGGGCGTGGCGCAGGATCCGCCACACCACCTGACCGAACTGGCGCGGCAGCGAGCCGGTGTTGTAGTGCTGGCCGTAGCGCGCGCAGATGTCGCGCACGTCCACCGCCATCGCGGCGTAGCGGTGGGCGGGGATGTCGGGATAGAAGTGGTGCTCGATCTGATGGCTGAGGTTGCCCGTCATCAGGTCCATCAGCTTGCCGCCGGTGAGGTTGGACGAGCCGCGCAGCTGGCGCAGGTACCAATGGCCGCGCGATTCGCCGGCCACCGACTCCTTGGAGAAGGTTTCGGCGTCGGCGGTGAAGTGACCGCAGAAGATCACGGTGTAGGTCCACAGGTTGCGCAGCACATTGGCGACCACGTTGCCCAGCAGCACCGGCAGGAAGAACGGGCCGGCCAGCAGTGGGAAGAACACGTAGTCCTTCAGGACCTGACGCGCCATCTTGCGGCCGACCGGACGGAAGTGCCGGCGCAACTGCGCGGTGCTGGTCTTGCCGATCCACCAGCGGCCCAGGCGCAGGTCCTGGATCGCCACGCCCCATTCGAACAGCAGGGCGAAGATCACCGCGACCAGCGGCTGGACCAGGTAGTAGGGCTTCCAGCGTTGCTCCGGGAACAGACGCAGCAGGCCGTAGCCGATGTCGTCGTCCATGCCGCGCACGTTGGTCCAGGTGTGGTGCTGGTAGTTGTGGGTCTTGCGCCAGTTGTCGCTGGTGCCGGCGATGTCCCATTCGTAGGTCTTGCCGTCCAGATGCGGGTCGCGCATCCAGTCGTACTGCCCGTGCATGACGTTGTGGCCCAGCTCCATGTTCTCCAGGATCTTGGACAGCGCCAGCAGCAGCACGCCCAGGATCCAGGCCGGCAGCAGCAGGGCCGGCAGGAAGGCGCCGCCGATCGCGCCGATCATCAGCGCCAGGCGTCCGCCCAGGCCGGTCCAGCGCACCGCGGCGACGATGGTGCGGATGTAGTCGGCGTCGCGCTGGCCGAGCTGGGCGGCGGTGCGCGCGCGCACCGCGTCGAGTTCCACGCCGAAACGTTCGAGTTCGTCGGGGCTCAGCGCGCGATTGCGGGGTGTGATGGTCATGGGGGTCACAGATCGAGGACGAGATCGCTGGTGGCGCTGTTCACGCACAGGCGCAGCGCGGACACCGGCTCGTGTTGGACATCGCCGGTGTGCAGGTGGCGGGTGCTGCCCGAACGCTTGCCGCAGGCGCAGGTGTTGCAGATGCCCATGCGGCAGCCGGAGGCGGGCTTGAGGCCTTGCGCTTCCAGCGCGCTGAGCAGGGACTGCCCGCGCGCCACGGTGAAGCTGCGTGCGCTCGCGGCCAGGGTGATCTCGACCGTGCCCTCGGTTTCCAGCGTGCGCGGCGGCGGGCTGAAGGCCTCGGCTTGGAACGAGCGTGCCTGCGTGGCGAGCAAGGCGCGCGCCTGGTCGACGAAACCGCCGGGGCCGCAGGCGTAGACCTCGCGCTGCGCGAGATCGGCCAGGCTGGCCAGCTGCGCGGCGTCGATGCGGCCTTCGCCCTCATCGCGCGCGAGCGCGGCCTCGCCGGTGAGCAGGAAGCGCACCTGGAACTGCGGATGCGCGGCCGCGTAGCCGCGCAGTTCGTCGACGAAGCACAGCTGCTCGCGCTTGCGCGCCCAGTACAACAGGCTCAGCGGGGCGGGCATGCCCTGCGCGGCCAGGGCGCGGGTGAGCGCGATCATCGGGGTGATGCCGCTACCCGCGGCCAGCAACAGGCGTGCCACGTGAGCGCCCTTGTCCA
This sequence comes from Lysobacter sp. Root604, assembly GCF_001427505.1. Taxonomy (NCBI): domain Bacteria; kingdom Pseudomonadati; phylum Pseudomonadota; class Gammaproteobacteria; order Lysobacterales; family Lysobacteraceae; genus Lysobacter; species Lysobacter sp. Root604. The sequence goes on from NZ_LMGS01000001.1 coordinate 910,012, forward strand.
GGCGCAGCTCGCCGAAGGCCGGGCCCAGGTCGAGCACATCGCCGACCTGGGCCTGTTCGCACAGATAACGGCTGAGCTTGCCGCCCTCGACCGCCTTGACCGTGATCGCGATGCGGCGGTCGCGGCCGGGCAGGCCGGTGGGGCTGTAGCTGCGGGTCACCCGGCAGCCGTCGATCTCGGCGCTGACGTTGAGGTGCTGGCCGGGCAGGCAGCCGGCCCAGTGGCGGTTCGGGCGCAGGACCAGGGTCACCGCGTCGGCGGACTCGGCGCGGCGCTCAAGGATGCGCGCCAGCGGGCGCTCCCAGGACCAGGTCGGGTGCAGGCGCGAGGCCCAGAAATCGAACACGCCCGGCGACAGCCAGGGCCGGGCCAGGCGCCTGAAAGGGCTTTCCGGGCGGCTGGAGTTGCGGGCGGGGGTGGGGCGGGGGCGGGCGCTCATGGGCGACACTATACACGTGAGAGCACAAGTGTATAGACACATGTATATTGACCGCCGTCGTTATGATGCAGGCCCGATCCCGTCCATGCTCGTCTCCGTGACCCAACACCCCGTAGCTGCCGACGACGATTCGACCTCCGCGCGCAAGGCCGCGATTTCTCGCGACGACCTGCTGGCCGCCGCGCTGCGCCTGATCGGGCCGCATCGCAGCGTGTCCAGCCTGAGCCTGCGCGAGGTCGCGCGCGAGGCCGGGATCGCGCCCAACAGCTTCTATCGCCAGTTCCGCGACATCGACGAGTTGGCGGTGGCCCTGATCGATCTGGCCGGGCAGTCGCTGCGCAAGATCGTCGGTGCGGCGCGCCGGCGCGCGGCGACCAGTCACAGCATCGTGCGCGACTCGGTCACCGCCTTCATGGAACAGGTGCGCGCCGACGACAAGTTGCTGCACGTGCTGCTGCGCGAGGGCACGGTGGGTTCGGACGCGTTCAAGCAGGCGGTGGATCGCGAGCTGACCTTCTTCGAGGAAGAGCTGCGCATCGACCTGGTACGCCTGTCGGCGGCCGACGGCGTGACCCTGCTGGAACCGGCGCTGGTTGCCAAGGCGATCACCCGCCTGGTGTTCGCGGTCGGCGCCACCGCGATGGACCTGCCGCCGCACAAGGACGCCGAGCTGATCCAGCAGCTGACCCAGATGGTGCGGATGATCCTGGCCGGCGCGCAGGCGATGGCGCGCGACTGAGGCCGCGGGGCGCGCTCGACGCCGCGCCGCGGATGCCGCGATCGCGCCGATCGCGTAGGCGCCAGATTGGACGGATGTAGCCGCGTAGCCGCGGCAGCGCGGCCTGGGCCGACGAATGTGGATGCGAAATCGCGAGCGCTACGCTCGCCGGCATCGTGCACCCGCGCTCAGGGTGCGCTTGCGACCAGGGTCAGATGCGGCCGCGGCCGGCCCGGTGCGGCGACTTCGGAATGACGTACCTGGGTGCCCATGGCGAGCTGGCCGGACGGGGCGTAGATCTGCACGCGCACGTCCACCCGGTAGGCCTTGGCGTGCTCGACCGCGTCCTGGTGCGCGGCGGCGCCCGCGGCCTGCAGGTCGCGGTGCGGCTCGATCGTGGCCGGACTGCAGATCAGGCTGCCGCGGTTGTGCTGTTCACGAAGTTCGACTCGGTACGGCATGGCACAGGTCCCGGTGGCGTGGGCGGGGGCCGGCTTGGACGGGCCGGTGGTCGGGGGCATCCAGGGGCGAGCGAGGTCCTGGTCCGGATCCGCGCTGGCTGCCAGACCGGGCCAGTCTGCGCCCGCGTCGGTGGCGAGTCAGTCGGCGCAGGCCTGATACGCATGTAGGAAAAATCCGAATCGGCCCGTTCACGCGTGCGCACGGCCGCCTCGCGGTCGGATAGTGGCGCGCGCCGATGACAGTCGTGCGTTGCCGGGCGCTGGCGGCGTGGGCCGACCCCTATAATCGGCCGGCGCCTGGCCTGGGCCTTCCCGGGACGGTGGCGGTTCCTCACTACGTCAGGGCAGGGCATGCAGGATCTGGCAAGCGCACGCATCGCGGTCATCGGGCTGGGCTACGTCGGGCTGCCGCTCGCGATCGAGCTGGGCAAGCGCTACGACACCCTGGGCTACGACATCGACGCCGCGCGCGTGGCCGCGCTGGCCGCGGGCGAGGACGGCAACGGCGAGGCCGGCGCCGACGAGATCGCGGCCGCCGCGCGCCTGCGCTTGAGCGCCAACCCCGAGGACCTGCGCGACCGCGACGTGTTCGTGGTCACCGTGCCCACGCCGGTGGACGAGCACAAGCGCCCCGACTTCTGCCCACTGGTGCGGGCCAGCCGCAGCATCGGCGGCCTGATGCGGCCGGGCGCGCTGGTGATCTACGAATCCACCGTGTACCCGGGCGCGACCGAGGAAATCTGCGTGCCCGAGCTCGAGCGCGCCTCGGGCCTGCGCTACAACCAGGACTTCCACGTCGGCTACAGCCCGGAGCGGATCAATCCCGGCGACAAGCAGCGGCGCCTGATCGATATTCCGAAGGTGACCTCGGGGTCGACCCCGGAGGCGGCCGAGCTGGTCGATGCGCTGTACCGCAGCATCATCCTGGCCGGCACCCACAAGGCCTCCAGCCTGCGCGTGGCCGAGGCCGCCAAGGTGATCGAGAACACCCAGCGCGACGCCAACATCGCCCTGGTCAACGAATTCGCGCTGATCTTCCAGCGCCTGGGCATCGACACCACCGAGGTGCTGGAAGCCGCGGGCACCAAGTGGAATTTCCTGCCGTTCCGTCCGGGCCTGGTCGGCGGCCATTGCATCGGCGTGGACCCGTATTACCTGATCCAGAAGGCGCAGGCCGCCGGCTACCACCCGGAGATCCTGCACGCCTGCCGCCGCATCAACGACGCCATGGGCGAGCACGTCGCCGCCGACGTGATCAAGCGCATGATCCAGCGCGGCGTCGCCGTCGCCGGGTCGCGCATCCTGATCCTGGGCCTGGCGTTCAAGGAAAACTGCGCCGACCTGCGCAATACCCGGGTGATCGAACTGGCGCGCCAGTTCGGCGAGTACCGGGCCCAGGTCGATATCCACGACCCCTGGGTCGATGCCGACCATGCCTTGCGCGAATACGGGGTCGAGGTGGTGACGCAGCCGCAGGCGGGCGCTTACGACGCGGTCGTGCTGGCGGTCGCGCACGAGCAGTTCCGCGCGCTGGGTGCGGCCGGCGCGCGCGCCTACGGGCGCCCGGGCGCCTTGCTGTACGACATCAAGAGCGTCTACCCGCGCGACCAGATCGACGCCCGGCTTTGATCGTTCGATGCGACCCGCGCGACGCGCGGCCGCGTTATGCTCGCCGCAGCCCGCGATCGAACCGCCCTCCATGCGCTATGCCGTCTACATCGCCAGCCTGATCCTGCTGCTCGCATCGGTGCTGATCGCGACCCTGTGGGAACCGGATTGGTGGTGGGGCGCGCTCGCGTTCGGCGCCATCGCCGCGCTGGGCACCTGGGACCTGCTGCAGACGCGCAGCACCCTGCGCCGCAACTATCCGGTGCTCGCGCATTTCCGCTACGGCCTGGAATCGATCGGCCCGGAGATGCGCCAGTACTTCATCGAAGCCGATACCGCCGAGGTGCCGTACTCGCGCCAGCAGCGCGCCCTGGTCTATCAGCGCGCCAAGTCGGTCAACGACGTGCGCCCGTTCGGCACCCAGCAGGATGTGTACGGCCACGACTACGAATGGATCAACCATTCGATGTCGCCCACGCCTCATGTCGAACACGATTTCCGCATCGTCATCGGCGATGCCAGCGCGCAGCCGTACTCGGCCAGCGTGTTCAACATCTCGGCGATGAGCTTCGGCTCGCTGTCGGCCAACGCGATCCGCGCGCTCAATCGCGGCGCCAAGCTGGGCGGCTTCTACCACGACACCGGCGAGGGCTCGATCTCGCCGTATCACCGCGAGAACGGCGGCGACCTGGTCTGGGAAATCGGCTCGGGCTATTTCGGCTGCCGCGACGAGCAGGGCCGTTTCGACCTGGCGCGCTTCACCGCGGCCGCGGCCGATCCGCAGGTCAAGATGATCGAGATCAAGCTGTCGCAAGGCGCCAAGCCCGGCCACGGCGGGGTGCTGCCGGCGGCCAAGGTCAGCGCCGAGATCTCGGCCACGCGCGGCGTGCCGATGGGTCAGGACTGCGTTTCGCCGGCCAAGCACAGCGCCTTCGATTCGCCGCGCGGGCTGCTCGAGTTCGTCGCGCGCCTGCGCGAAGCCTCGGGCGGCAAGCCGACCGGCTTCAAGCTCGCGATCGGCCACCCCTGGGAATGGTTCGGCATCGCCAAGGCCATGCACGAAACCGGGTTGCTGCCGGACTTCATCGTCGTCGACGGCGCCGAGGGCGGCACCGGAGCGGCGCCGGCGGAGTTCATCGATCACGTCGGCGTGCCCATGCATGAGGCGCTGATGCTGGTCCACAACACCCTGGTCGGACTGGAGCTGCGCGATCGCATCCGCATCGGCGCGGCCGGCCGCATCACCAGCGCCTTCGATATCGCACGCACCCTGGCGATGGGCGCGGACTGGTGCAACGCGGCGCGCGGCTACATGTTCGCGCTGGGCTGCATCCAGGCCCAGAGCTGCCACACCGATCGTTGCCCGACCGGTGTCGCCACCCAGGATCCCAGCCGCTGGCGGCGCCTGGACGTGCCGGACAAGGCCACGCGCGTGTTCCATTTCCACGACAACACGCTCAAGGCCTTGCGCGATCTGCTGTGCGCGGCGGGGCTGTCGCATCCGGAGCAACTGGGGCCCGAGCACATCGTGCGCCGGGTGTCGGCGACCGAGGTGCGTTCGCTGGGCGCGCTGTACAACTTCCTCGCGCCCGGCGATCTGATCGGGCGCATTCCGCAGCACGCGGTGTTCCAGAGCTACTGGGCCGGCGCGCGCAGCGATTCATTCGCCGCGCCCGACAAGGTGGCGTCGCTGCGGGCCAGCAAGTCCATGTGAGTCCGCGGTTTGCCGCGGGGCCCGCTTTCTGTGGGAGCGGCGTGAGCCGCGATTGAGCCCGCACACCGCAGTGCGAGCCCGACAGCCGTTGGAGTTCAATCGCGGCTCACGCCGCTCCCACAGAAGTCCAAAGCGGCCAAGCGGCAAGACTCAGAGCAGCTCCAACACCCGTTCCGGCGGTCGCCCGATCACCGCGCGGCCGCTATGCACGAACACCGGGCGTTCGATCAACTGCGGGTGCGCGGCCATCGCGGCGATCAGCGCCGCGTCGTCGAGGTTGGGGTTGTCCAGGCCGAGCGCGGTATAGGCGTCCTCGCCGTTGCGCAGCAGGGCGCGCGCGGGCAGGCCCAGCAGGTCGAGCAGGCCGCGCAGTTCCTCGGCGTCGGGCGCGCGTTCCAGATAGGCCACGATCTGCGGCTCGATGCCGCGCTCGCGCAGCAGCTCCAGCGCGCCGCGCGACTTCGAGCAGCCGGGGTTGTGATAGAGGCGGGTAGGGGACGAAGGCTGCATCGCGCGCTCCTGACGGCGGCAGTGCCGGCCGCGATCGCACGGCGCCGGCCCACGGTACCGGCTCCGGAGAATCGAGCCGCGGAAAAGACGAAGGCCGGCTTGGGCCGGCCTTCGTCAGTATCTGGTGGGCGGTACAAGTTTCGAACTTGTGACCCCTGCCGTGTGAAAGCAGTGCTCTACCGCTGAGCTAACCGCCCAAATACTTGGGCCGCAGATTGTAGGGGGCGGGCGCGGACTAGGCAAGCCTTCCTCGTTGCCGCCCCCCGTGGCCTCATTCCAGCTGCGCGCGCGCGTAGGCCCCGTCCAGCGCCTCCATGGCGTCGATGGGCTTGAGTTTGGCGGCTTTTTCGTAGGCCGCGGCGGCCGCATCCTCCTGCTTGTCGCCGTGCAGCAGCATCAGCACGTTGCCCTGCTCGATGTAGGCGATCGGCGAGTCCGGAGTCAGCTTGAGCGCGGTCTTGATGTGCTTGTCGGCCTCGGCCGCCTTGGCGCCGTAGGTGAGGCCGCCGATCATCGCGCCGACCTTGCCGATGATCTCGGCGTGGTACAGCGCCATCGCGGTATGCGCCTCGGCGTGCTTGGGCGCCAGTTCCAGGGTGGCGTCGAGCGCGGCGCGGACCTTGCCGGCGATGCCGGCCTTGAGCGCCTTGGCGATGCTCAGGCCCTGGCTGTAGCGGCCCAGCGCGAACGCGTGGCGGTAGTGGCTGTTGGCCTCGTCGGGCAGGGCCTTGACCGCGGCCTCGGCGAGCTTGGCCGCGTGCTCGTAGCGCTTGAGCTTCTCGGCCTCGTCGTCGACCAGATAGGTCGCGTGGATGCCCAGCGCCTTCACCGCCACCGAGGCGCCGACCGGGCCCAGCGCTTCGCCGGCGTCGAAGGCGGCCTTGAAATCGCCGCGGTGGAAGGCGCGCCAGGCGTCCTGCAGCGCGCTCGCGAGCGCGTCGGCATCCAGGCCCTTGGGCGCGGCCTTGCCGGCGGCGGCGATCAGCGCGGCCGCGCGCTTGGCGTCCGGATAGGCTTCGGTGTCGCCGGCGTGCAGCTTGGGCCAGGCTTTCTTGAGGGCGTCGCCGGCGTAGGCGTAGCCCTTGGCATCGTGCGGAAAAGCGGCCCAGGCGGATTTCGCGGCCATCTGCAGTCCTTGTCGTAAGTCGGTAGCGCAGCATCCCGCCACCGGCGGTGTTCTGGCAAGGGCCGGCGCCTAGTGTGATTGCTCCATGGCGCTTGGCCACAGTGGCGGTCGAGAAACCGGCCCTCCGGCCGGTCAGCGGAGCACTCAGATGGCAACCGTCAAACGCAAGACCCGCGCGCCCAAGGAAACCACGCTGCGCCACCTGTGGCTGGCCGGCCTCGGCCTGGTCGCGATCGCCCGCCGTGGCGGCTTCGACGCCGCCGGCCGCGCGGTCGAGCGCGCCGATGCACTGCAGCGCCGGGCGCAGAAGTTGGTGCGCGAAACGCGCCAGAACCTGCGCGGGCAGCTGGACAACGTACGTGGCCAGGTCGAGCCGCGGGTGGTCAAGTTCAGCGCCGAGGTCGAGACCCGTCTGGCGCCGGTGCTGGACAAGCTGGGCCTCAAGCCCAAGACCCAGCGCAAGGCGCGCAAGCCGGCCAAGGCCAAGAAGAAGCCGGCGCCGGCGCGGCGCGCGGTGCGCAAGCCGGCCAAGCGGGCCGCGCGCAAGGCCTGAGGCCGAGGCGTTAACGACGAGAAAGGGCGCCGATCGGCGCCCTTTTTTGTGGCTGGCGTCGGCGGTCACGGCCGCTGCCGCGGATGGAATGCCGATCGCGGCCTACGCCGCTCCCACAGCAGGCGCCTGGTTCCGTAACGACGGATTCGCGGTCAGTCCAGGTAGGCGCGGGTCAGCGAGTTGAGGTGGACGCGCTCGGCGTCGCGCAGGAACGGCGCCATCAGCATCATCACTTGGACGATGCCGTCGCGGATCGCGGCATGTTCGTCCTTGTCGCCGCGCGCGGAGGCGTAATTGAGCCAGAAGGTGGCGATCACCAGCACGTTGGTGGCGGTGGCGGCCAGTTCGTCGCTGGAGGCGCGCATCACCCCGGCCTGGGACAGGCCGCGCATGACGGTATGCGCCTGTTCGTCGGCGCGCTTGAGGATGCGCGCGAAGCGCAGGCGCAGGCGGCGGTTGCGGCTGAGGATCTCGACCAGGTCGCGGTACAGGAAGCGGTAGTCCCAGATGCACTCGAACACCAGGTGCAGTTGCAGCCAGATGTCCTCCAGCCCGGGCAGGCGCCCCTGCGGCGCGGCGAGCGCGCCGTCCATGCGCTCCTCGTAGCGCGCGAACAGCTGCTCGATGATGTCGTCCTTGTTGCGGAAGTGGTAGTACAGGTTGCCGGGGCTGATCTCCAGCTCGTCGGCGATATGGTTGGTGGTGACGTTGGGCTCGCCCTGGGCGTTGAACATGGTCAACGCGGCGTCGAGGATGCGCTGGCGGGTCTGTTTGGCCACGGGGTCAACCCGCCCTGGATCGTGACGCCATCGGTCGGCGCGCCCCGCGCGGCATCAGTCGCGCAGCTTCTTCACGAGGTCGACGTACTTCTTCATCGCCTCGTCCTGGCCGGTGCCCTTGAGCTTGGCCCAGGCCTCGTACTTGGCGGTGCCGACGAAATCGAAGAATCCCGGCTTGGCGCCGCTGACGTCGCCTTCGGCGCCCTGCTTATACAGCGCGTACAGGCGCAGCAGGGTGTCGTTGTCGGGGCGCTCGGACAGCGACTGCACATCCTTTGCGGCTTGCTCGAAACTGGACTTCAGATCGGACATGGTGTGCCCCTCCCGGCGACCAAGGTGATGGGGCATTACCGCACGCACCGGCGGGGTGGTCAATACGGAAGGGAATTGTCCGCGCGCCCGGGCTCTGGCAAGTTAGGCGTGTACCGCCGCCGCGCGGCCGACTTGGGGTCAAGGAGAGGGGCATGAGTTATTTCGTTACCGGCGCGACCGGGTTCATCGGCCGGTTCCTGGTCAGCAACCTGCTCAAGCGCAAGGGCACGATCCATGTGCTGGTGCGCAAGGATTCGCAAAAGAAGTTCGACGCCACGGCCAAGAAGATGGGCTGGGACCTGAAGCGGGTGATCCCCGTCTACGGCGACATGACCGCGGCCAAGTGCGGGCTCAGCGCGGCGCAACTGCGCGCGCTCAACGGCAAGATCAAGCATTTCTTCCATTTGGCGGCCATCTACGACCTCACCGCCAGCGCCGAGGCGCAGCGCGCGGCCAACATCGACGGCACCCAGCACGCGCTGGACCTGGCCGCGGCGATCGGCGCCGGCTGCTTCCACCACACCAGTTCGATCGCCGCCGCCGGCATGTACCAGGGCGTGTTCCGCGAGGACATGTTCGACGAGGCCGAGGGCCTGGACGATCCCTACCTGCGCACCAAGCACGATTCCGAGGGCCTGGTGCGCGCCGAGAAGCGCGTCAAGTGGCGCATCTACCGGCCCGGCATGGTGGTCGGCCACTCGCAGACCGGCGAGATGGACAAGATCGACGGCCCCTACTACTTCTTCACCTTCCTCAAGAAGCTGCGCGAGATGCTGCCGCCGTGGATGCCGACCCTGGGCATCGAGGGCGGACGCATCAACATCATCCCGGTCGATTACGTGGTCGACGCGATGGACCACATCGCGCACAAGCCCAAGCTGGACGGGCATTGCTTCCACCTGACCGATCCGGAGCCGCAGCGCGTCGGCGAGGTGCTCAACACCTTCGCCCGCGCCGGCCACGCGCCGGAGATGACCATGCGCATCGACGCGCGCATGTTCGCTTTCGTGCCCTCGGGCATCCGCGGCGCGGTCGGCAACCTGCCGCCGGTCAAGCGCTTCATCGGCATGCTGCTGCGCGACTTCAAGATTCCCAAGGAGGTGATGAAGTTCATCACCTATCCGACCCGCTTTGACAACCGCGAAACCGAGCGCGCGCTGCGCGGCAGCGGGATCAAGGTGCCGCACCTGGACGGCTACGCCTGGCGCCTGTGGGACTACTGGGAACGCCACCTGGACCCGGATCTGTTCATCGACCGCACCCTCAAGGGCAAGGTCCGCAACAAGGTGGTGGTGATCACCGGCGGTTCCTCGGGCATCGGCCTGGCGACCGCGGAGAAGGTGGCCGCGGCCGGCGCGATCACGGTGATCGTGGCGCGCGGCGAGGAGGAGCTGTTCAAGGCCCGCGACGCGATGAAGGCGGCCGGCGGCAAGGTCTTCGCCTACACCGCGGACCTGGCCGACATGGCCGACTGCGACCGCCTGGTCAAGCAGATCCTGGCCGAGCACGGCCACGTCGACATCCTGGTCAACAACGCCGGCCGTTCGATCCGGCGTTCGATCGAGCTCAGCTACGACCGCTTCCACGATTTCGAGCGCACCATGCAGCTCAACTACTTCGGCAGCCTGCGCCTGATCATGGGCTTCATGCCGAAGATGACCGAGCGCCGCAAGGGCCACATCATCAATATCTCCTCGATCGGCGTGCTGGCCAATTCGCCGCGTTTCTCGGCGTACGTGGCCAGCAAGGCGGCGCTGGACGCGTTCAGCCGCTGCGCCCAGGGCGAACTGTCGGGCAAGGGCATCAGCTTCACCACCATCAACATGCCGCTGGTGAAGACGCCGATGATCGCGCCGACCAAGATGTACGACAGCATCCCGACCCTGAGCCCGGACGAGGCCGCCGATCTGGTGGTGAAGGGCATCATCGAGAAGCCCAGCCGCATCGCGACCCGTCTGGGCATCTTCGCCTCGGTGGTCAACGCGCTGGCGCCCAAGGCCTACGAGGTGGTGATGAGCACCGCCTTCGAACTGTTCCCGGACTCGGCCGCGGCCAAGGGCGATCGCAAGGGCCTGAAGGACGAGCACGCGAGCAACGAGCAGATCGCGTTTGCGGCCTTGATGCGCGGCGTGCACTGGTAGGCGTAGCGCGAATAGCGGGTATGGAATCGGCCGCCTTGCGCGGCCGATTCTTTGTCCGGGGTAGGGGCAGAGCGCTGGGCGGTGGCGATGCGGTTCGCCTTCGGCTCACCACATCCTACGCATGCGATTCCCCCCTTTGAAAAAGGGGGGCTAGGGGGGATTTGCTGTTGCTGGTGCCTTGTGTTTTTCGAGCGAGAAGCAAATCCCCCCTGGCCCCCCTTTTTCAAAGGGGGGAAGAGCATCAGCGGGGGAAGAGCCTCAGACGGGGAGGATCGTCGGAGGCGACAACTTCCTACAGACGAACGCGCTCAGTAAGTCTTGCACTGCAGGAAACGCACCCGCTTGTCGCTGCCCGGCGGCGGCTGCAGTTGCAGGCGCGAGGAGCGCAGGAAGGCGTAGCGCTCCAGGATGGTGCAGATCTCCTTGGCGTCGGTCTGGTCGTCCTCGCGCAGCTGGTACACCAGCAGCGTCGACGAGGTCGACCACAACGCGCGCTCCACGTTCGGCAGCGACGAGACCATGCGCATCACTTCGGCGCGTTCGTATTGCTCGCGATTCGGGTCGGCCGGCGCGGGCGCGGTCAGCACCGGTTCGGCGGTGGCGGCCGGCGGCGCGGCGGCGGCCGGAGCGGCGGCGATGGGCGCCACCGGCGCGGCGTCGAGGTTGCGCGGCGGATCCGGCAGCAGCAGGCTCGCCAGCGCGCCCAGCACGATCGCCGCGGCCCAGCCGAACAGGGTCTCGCGCATCACCCGCTTGCGCGTGCTCGCGGTCAGGTCGTTGCGCAGCGACTCCGGCAGCAGCGGGCGCACCAGCGCCCACAGCGCGGGGCCGTCGTAGCGTTCCAGTTCGGTCCCGCGCACTTCGACGTCGGCGATCCGGCCGGGCGTGGCCAGCACGCCGCCGCTGGCGCCGGCGAAGCGCACCGCGTTGGCGAACTCGGCCACCACCGCGGCGCTGACCTGGTAGTCGGCATGGCCCTGCTTGCAGGCCAGCAGCCAGGGGCGGCCGTCGCGCTGCAGGCGCAGCTCCTCGGACTGGGTGCCGCGTTCCAGGGTCTGCTCGACCGATTCGGGTTCGAAGCCGCGCGGCTGCAGGGCCTCGACCACCAGGCGCGAGAATTCGCGCCAGCGCATGGTCGCCAGGGCGTCGATGCCGGCCTTGGTCTCGGCGCGGCGACGGCGGTACAACCACAGATAGGCCGTGATCGCGCCGCCAGCCAGCACGGCGGTCAGGAGCGCGGTCAGCAGCGAAACAGCATTGGACATGCAGGCCTCAGGCCGGATGTGGGGCGCAAAATATACGCCACTCGGCACCTTCAGCTGCGGCCGTGGCTCACGCTATGCGCGAGTGGCCACACCGCGAACACAGATCGGCGCCGGTTTCCACAGAAACGCGGGCGCCCGCGGGCGGCGGACAAAGAAAGCCCGCCAGTCCGAAACCGTAAGGGGAGGGGAGCATACGGAGCGACGGACTGGCGGGCTTAGCGGGTCGCGCGGCCGGCGTTCAGGCGCGCGAGCTGGAGCGTTGAAGCGCTGCGGCCGGGCGGCGGACCGCCCGGCTGGGTGGATCAGGGAGCGACCGGCGGCTTGGGCTTGGCGATCGACTTGCGCGGCGCCTTGCTCGCGGCCTTCTTGGCGGCCGGCTTCTTGGCCGGCGCCTTCTTGGCAGCGCTGGCTTTCTTGGCCGGGGCCGGCTTGGCGGCGGCGCGCTTGGCGGCGGGCTTGCCGCCCTGGCGGCGCAGTTCGGCGGTCAGGGTGTCGACGCGCTGGCTGAGGCCGGCGAGGTCGTCGCGGCCCGGTACGCCCAGCTTGACCAGGGCGCGCTGCACGCGCTCCTCGAACACCTTCTCCAGGCGGTCCCAGGTGTCGGCGGCGCGCTCGCGCGCGTGACCGACCTTGGACTCGACGACGTCGCGCAGGGCATCGGCCTGACCGCCGGTGAACTTGCGTGCGGTCTGCTCCAGGTTCAGGCCTTCCTTGACCAGGCCTTCGAACAGCTTGGTGCCCTCGGCCTGGGCGCGACCGAACGCGCCGACGCCGGCCAGCCAGATCTGCTGCGCGGATTCGCTCAGGGTCTTGGACAGGCGCTCGGCCTGCTCCTGGGCGCTGCTGCTGGCCTTGCCGGCCGTCGTTTTCTTAGCGTTCTTCTTGAACTTGGCCATGTGCCCTCCAAGCGGGCGTGAATTCGATGTCACTGCACGATGGGCGCGCTGTCTAGAGTTTTCACACCATTGGACGGGACGCGCGGCCAAGGCCGACGAAAATCAGCGAAGCCCGGCGCTGCCAGCCCGTAGGAGGCGGTGAGCCCAAGGCGAACCGCATCATTGCGCCGTGCCGAACCTCAGTGCCGGTGCGGTTATCGCCGCCCCTACGGCCTGCGAACCAAGATCGGCCCGTAGGATGTGGTGAGCCGAAGGCGAACCGCATCATCGCGCCGAACCGAACCTCCGTGCCGGTGCGGTTATCACCGCACCCTACGGCTACTTGGCCCTGGCTCGCTTGCGACGGCTCGTCACCAAATGGTCGACATCGTCCAGCGCCCGGCGCAGGCGCGCGGTGGTTTCGGTGTCGCGCGAGGGCGGCGCGATGCCGTCCAGGACCGAGCGCTGTGGATCGGCCAGGACCTCCTCGCGCAGGCGGATGCCGTGCGCGGCCAGCACCGGCCGCAGGGCATCGGCGCGCTGGCGCAGGTCGGCCAGGGTGTTGCGGTAGGCGATCTCGCAGATCCGCCGCCGCGCCGAGAAGCTGAAGGCGTTGGTGAAGAACAGCTCGCCGTCCTCGGCATTGGGCTCGAACACCAACTGGTCGATGTTGGGGTACTGCTGGGCGTAGCGCGCCAGGCCGACCTGCATGCGCGACTGCAGCAGGGTGCGGAAGGTCTGCGACAGCACCGCCGGCAGGCCGCCCGCGGCCAGGCTGTTGTCCTCGGTCACCGGCGCGCCGCCGTGGTTGTGGTTGAACGGTACCAGCGGATTGATGCCGATCAGCAGGTCGATGCCCTGTTCCAGCACCAGCGAGGCATGCATGGTCCGGCGCAGCGCGCCGTCGACGAAATGGCGTCCGCGGATATTCACCGGCGGGTACAGGCCGGGCAGGGCGGCGCTGGCCTGGACCGCCTTGGAGATCGGGACGTCGTTCCAGTCGTCGCCGCCGAAGCGCACCGCGTCGCCGCTGTCGATGTCGACCGCGACCACGTACAGGCGCGCGTCGAGTTCGCGGAAATCGTTGCTGCGGCCGCGCCGGGTGAAAACCTCGCGCAGGAAGCGCTCGACCTCGCCGTTGTCGAACAGGCCGTTCGGGATCAGGCCGCCAAAGCGGGTGATCAGGTCCGACCAGCGCGCCTCGCGCGGCGAGAACAGCAGCTCGCGCCACCACTGCGTGGCCAGGCGCGGGAAGCTCGCGGCGCGCTTCATGTATTCGAAGAAGGCCGGCCGCATGAAGGTCTCGGGCCGGAACTGGACGTCGTCGCTGTCGCCGGTGATGAAGATCCGACACATCTCGGCGGTGTCCATGCGGTTGGCCAGGCCCGCGGCCAGGAAGGCGCCGCTGCTGACGCCGACGTAGCAATCCAGACGGGTCAGGTCGAGGCCCTCCAGGGCTTCGTCCAACGCGCGCAGCGCCCCCAGTTCGTACATGCCGCCGATCGGACCGCCGCCGGCGATGGCCAGGCCGATCTTGGCCGGCGCGCCGGTGCTACGCGCCCGTTGCTGGGCGGAATGGAGTGACAGCATGAGGTGAGCGGCGACCGTGCGGAGGAGTATCCCGCGAGTGTAGCCGACCGCGGCGGGCATGCCAGACGCCGCGACTTTGGTCGTAGCCAAGGGCGGTTGCGGCAGCCGGCCGCGGCCGCGATCATGCGCTCGATGTCCAGGACGACCGACCTTTCCGCCCGCCTGAGCGACCTGCTGGCGCGCCATCAGGCCCTGCACGACCCACGACAGGAGTCGCGCAACGGCTTGCGCTGGTTGCCCGAGGTACGTGCGTGGCAGGCCTGGCGCCTGGAGGCCAGCTTCGACCGCTTCCTGCGCGACCCGCGACGGCGCCCGGCGGCGCAGTTCTTCCTCAGCGACGTCTACAACGACCACGACTTCAGCCGCCGCGACGCCGACATCGCGCGGGTGCTGCCGATGATGCAGCGGCTGTTGCCCTCGGCGCTGTTGAGCACGGTCGCCGACGCGATCGAGCTGGGTCTGCTCACCCACGCTTTCGACCTGCGCATGGCCCAGCGCCTGCAGACCCTGGCGCCGCGGCGCCGGCGCCTGGATGCAGCCCTGTATGCGCTGGCCTACCGCGACTGCGGCCTGCCGCGCCTGCGCGGGCACCAGATCGACCTGATCGGACGCGTCGGCCTGGGCCTGGGACGGGCGGTGCGCATGCCGGGCGTGGCGACCTTGCTGAAACTCTCGCGCGGACCGGCCAAGGCGGCCGGCGTGGCGGAGTTGCAGGGCTTTCTCGAACGCGGCTTCGCGGCCTTCGGCCAGTTGGGCGACGTGCGCGAGTTCATCGCCGAGATCGAAGAGGACGAACGCGAGGTCGCGCAGCGCCTGTTCGAGGGCGATCCGGACCCGTTTCCGGGGTTGGAGTAGGGCGGGCTTGCTGGATCTGTCGGTTGGGGGCGAGCCCGCTCAGGACGACCGCGAGGTCACTTCGGGGCGCGCGCGGGTGGCTGTGGCCGCGCGGGACTGCGCGTGACTGCGTGCGACTCGTATGACTGCGCGAGATGACGACGTCGTGCTTGACGACTAGGTCAGACCAAGAGCGCCAGACCTGCGCCGCCCGAATCACGCAACGCAACTCGAGGACGATCCCCCGAGTCGAAGCCGCGCAGCGGCGCTAGCGCCGCCGCACTCGTCTTATTTGAAGCGCTCGTCCAGCACCCGCCGGATTTCGCTTTCGATCGGGCCTTTGAGCGCGCCCAGCAGGAAGCCCAGGCTCGCGGTCACGCGCAGCTGCTTGGGGCCCAGCGCGATCTTGCCGTCGACGCCGCTGCGGGCGAAGTTGAGGGTGTCGCCGGCCCAGTCGTACTCGATGCCGAAGCGTTCGGCCAGCTTTTCCGCCACCTCTTCGACGGCTTTGCGGGCCTTGGACGGCGTCAGCGAATGATCGTGGCGGATATCGATGCTCGACATAAACGGTTCCCTCCCAGGGTCCGCCTATTGTGCGGGCGTGACGCGCCGCATCCAAGAGTGCGCCGACAGCGGCCGTCGATGCGGTGTGCGTGATTGCCGCGCAGCATGCTAGATTTCCGCTGCGTGGAAAGCCTAAGACTGCGATACCCCAACCGCGAACATGCCGACCTGGCCCTGAGCCCGGGCGTGCATGCGATCGGCCGCGACGCCGACGGTCGCACTGCCCTGGTCCGCGACGGCGCGGACGCGGTCGCACAGGTGTGCGTGGACCGTCGCGGCGTATGGCTGCAGGTGCGCGAAGGCGTGCGCGGCCTGCACGTCAACGGCCGCCCGGTGCGGCGCATGGCGATGCTGCGCGCGGGCGACACGATCTTCCTGGACGGCGTCGAACTCCTGTTGCTCGCCGGCGAGCCCTTGCCGGCCCCGGCCGACTATGGTTTCGGCGAGGCGCCGGAGAGCCGTCTGGTGATCCGCGGCATCGCCGGTCCGCATCACGGCCGCTGCTATCCCTTGGACAAGCCGCGCACCATCGGCCGCGCCAGCGAGTGCGATATCCGCATCGACGACGCTTCCTTCGCCGAGCGCCACGCGCGCCTGGAAGCGCACGCCGACGGCGTGGTCCTGCGCGATATGGGTTCGGTCGAAGGCAGCCTGGTCAACGGCCGCTCGGTACGCAATGCGCTGCTGCGGCCCGGCGATCAACTGGTGCTGGAATCGCAGCACCGCTTCGTGATCGAAGCGCCCAGCCGCGGCGGCGGCGGCGAGCCGCCGCATACCCCGCATCCGGTCGAATTCGAGGCCGAGGAACGCGCGCGTCCGGCCGCGGCCTTGCCGTCGTCGGTGCGGCGCATGCCGTGGCTGTTGTTGGCGGCCGCGTTGCTGGCCGCCGCGCTCAGCCTGCTGCTGCTGTACGGCGCGAGCTGAGCGCGCGCAGCTTCTTCCACACCCGCCAGCCCAGCAGCACGGCCAGGATCGCCGCGTACAGCAGCGGCTCGCGGATGTCGGACTTCACCAGCCACCAGAAGTGCAGCACCGCCAGCACGGCGATCGCGTAGATGAGCTGATGCAGCCGGCCCCAGAGCCGGCCCAGCTTGCGCATCGCGGCCTGGGTCGAGGTCAGCGCCAGCGGCACCAGCAGCAGCCAGGCCAGGAAACCGACGGTGATGTAGGGCCGCTTGAGGATCTCCTCGAAGATCTGGGTCCAGTAGCCGCGCAGGTCCAGGACCAGGTAGGCGGCGAAATGCAGGCAGGCATAGAAGAACGCGTACAGGCCGAGCAGGCGCCGGAACCGGATCAGCACCGCTTGCCCGCTGAGCTGGCGCAGCGGCGTGATCGCCAGGGTCAGCAACAGCAGGCGCAGCGCCCACAGGCCCAGGCGGTGCTCGATCTCGGCGACCGGGTCGGCGCCGAGGCCGCCGCTGCCGGTCAGGAACTCTTCGCGGATCTGCCAGGCCAGGATCGCCGCCGGGGTCAGCGCGAGCAGGTGGACCAGGGTTTTGGCCGCGATCATGGCCTTGGATGCCGCGCGGCGCGGCGCCGGCCGCGCGGTGGCGGCCGGGGTGCGGTCGTTCATGCGCTCAGAACCACTGCTTGAGGTTCATGCCAGCGTACATGGACGCGACCTGGTCGCCGTAGCCGTTGAACGGCCGGGTCGGGATGCGCTCGGCGAACAGTTTGCTGGCGGTGCCGGCGATGCGGCGTTCGCTCTTCTGGGTCCAGCGCGGGTGATCGACGTTGGGGTTCACGTTGGAGAAGAAACCGTACTCGCTGGACTGGGCGTCGTTCCAACTGGTGAACGGCATCTTCTCGACGAAGGTGATCGCGACGATCGACTTGATGCTCTTGAAGCCGTACTTCCACGGCACCACCAGCCGCAGCGGCGCGCCGTTCTGCTGCGGCAGCGGCTTGCCGTACAGGCCGGTCGCCAGCAGGGTCAGCGGATGCATGGCTTCGTCGATGCGCAGGCCTTCGCGGTACGGCCAGTCCAGGGCGGGGTAGGCCAGGCCCGGCATCTGCTTGCGGTCGGCCAGGGTGGTGAAGGCCACGTACTTGGCCTTTGAGGTCGGCTGGAAGCGCTTGAGCACCTCGCCCAGCGGCACCCCCAGCCAGGGGATCACCATCGACCAGCCTTCCACGCAGCGCAGGCGGTAGATGCGCTCCTGCGGCGTCAGGCCCTTGAGCAGATCGTCCAGGGCCAGGGCGCCGGGCTTGGCGCAGGCGCCGCCGACGGCGACCGTCCAGGGCCGGGTGCGCAGGGTCTTGGGCGCCTTGCCGGGATCGGCCTTGCCGGTGCCGAACTCGTAGTAGTTGTTGTAGCTGGTGACGTCCTCGTAGCGGGTCAGGGTTTCGTCGGTGCGGAAGCCCGAGGCCGCCTGCGCGGGCGTGATCGCGGTCTTGGGCGCGGGCGGGGGCTCGGCATCGGCGCAGCCGGCCAGGCCCAGCGCGGGCGCGGCGGCGAATGCGGCCAGCAGGCGCCGGCGCTCGCGGTAGACGGTTTCGTCGGTGATTTCGCGGGCGGGGAGGGTAAAGGCGTCGCGCAATGCCATTGGAGCTGACTCCTGCAGGAAGCGGGTGCGACGGGAACCGTCGCGGGGCCGTACGGGAGATACGGCCGGGTTAGCCATATAGAGGCAGCCGGAGGGGTAAAAGTTGCGCGGGTAACCAAGGCGCGCGCAAGTGTTGCACTGCGGCATACTTGGGTTCCAACCCCCACTCCACGGAGCACCCGATGTCCCGCGCGTTCAATTTCAGTGCCGGCCCCGCGACCTTGCCCGAAGCCGTCCTCCAGCAGGCCCAGGCCGAAATGCTGGACTGGCATGGCGTCGGCGCCTCGATCGTCGAGCTGAGCCACCGCGGGCCGGAGTTCCTGCAGGTCGCGCAGGAGGCCGAAGCCGACCTGCGCACGCTGATGTCGATCCCCGCGGACTATGCGGTGCTGTTCCTGCAGGGCGGCGCGACCACCCAGCAGGCCTTGATCGCGCTGAATTTCGCCGCCCCGGGGCAGACCGTGGACTACGCGGTGACCGGGCACTGGGGCAAGACCGCGCTCAAGCAGGTCAAGCCCTACGTCAACGCCAAGGTGGTCGCCGACGGCGAAGCCGGCGGCTATCGCGACATCCCGGCCTACGGCGAGTGGCAGCTGTCCAAGGACGCCGCCTACGTCCATTACACCGCCAACGAAACCATCCACGGCGTCGAGTTCCGCGACATTCCGCAGACCGGCGACGTGCCGCTGATCGGCGACTTCAGCTCCAGCATCGTGTCCGAGCCGCTGGACGTGTCCAAGTTCGGCGTGATCTACGCCGGCGCGCAGAAGAACCTGGGCCCGGTCGGCGTGAGCGTGGTGATCGTGCGCCGCGACCTGCTCGAGCGCGCCGGCCAGCCGCGCGCTGAGATCCTCGACTACCGCGCCCACGTCAAGGGCGAGTCCATGCTCAACACCCCGCCGACCTGGAACTGGTACCTGGCCGGCCTGGTGTTCAAGTGGATGATCGCGCAGGGCGGCGTGACCGAGTTCGCCCAGCGCAACGCGCGCAAGTCGGCGCTGCTGTACCAGACCATCGACAACTCCGGCGGCTTCTATCGCAACGAGGTCGCGGCCGCCGCGCGCTCGCGCATGAACGTGCCGTTCTTCCTCAAGGACGAAGCGCTGGACAAGCCCTTCCTGAAGGAAGCCGAGGCCGCCGGCCTGATCTCGCTCAAGGGCCACCGCGCCCTGGGCGGCATGCGCGCCTCGATCTACAACGCGATGCCGGAAGAAGGCGTGCAGGCGCTGGCGACCTTCATGCAGGACTTCCAGCAGCGGAATGGGTGAGCGACCGCCCGGCCATGGGTGAGCAACCGTGCTCAGTCGATGCCCTATCGGCATCGACTACGGTAGCGAACGCACGGCCATGGATGGCCGGGCCGGACGGTCCTCAAGCGAGCTAGTCTCGCCATGGACGGCAGCGTAGAACTCCAGCTCGCGTCGTAGATTTTCGTGAGCCCCAAAGATCCTCGTACCTCAGCACCACCTCCGGCCGAGCCCCCCGGACCCACGAGACAACCATGGCAAAGAACCCCACCAAGCCCGCGCCGCCGAAGCCGAAGCCGAACAAGGCCGCCGCCAAACCGGCCAAAGCCGCGAAGCTCAAGCCCGCCGTCCCCGAGCCCGCGCCCGAGCCGCCCGCACTCGACCTCCCGACCCTGCGCACCCGCATCGACGGCATCGACCAGCACATCCAGCAGCTGATCGCCGAGCGCGCCCAGTTCGCCAACCAGGTCGGCAAGGCCAAGGGCAAGCTGGCGGCGGCGGTGGACTATTACCGCCCTGAGCGCGAGGCCCAGGTGCTGCGCCGCGTGGTCGACCGCAACGACGGCCCGCTCAACGACGAAGTGCTGGTGCGGCTGTTCCGCGAAATCATGTCGGCCTGCCTGGCCCAGCAGGAGCCGCTCAAGATCGGCTTCCTCGGCCCGGAGGGCACGCATTCGCAGCAGGCGGTGTTCAAGCATTTCGGCCACTCGATCCACGGCCTGCCGCTGTCCAGCATCGAGGAGGTGTTCCAGGAGGTCGAAGCCGGCAACGCCGATTTCGGCGTGGTGCCGGTGGAAAACTCCACCCAGGGCACGATCCAGTCGACCCTGGACATGTTCCTGACCTCGAAGCTCAAGATCTCCGGCGAAGTCGAGTTGCGCGTGCACCAGCACTTGCTCTCGCGCAGCGGCCGCATCGAGGACATCGAGCGCGTCTACTCGCATCCGCAGTCCTTCGCCCAATGCAAGGCCTGGCTGCGCCAGTACCTGCCCAAGGCCGAGAAGATCGCGGTGGCCAGCAACGCCGAGGCCGCGCGCCGCGCGCGCAACGCCGACGACGCGGCCGCGATCGCGGGCGCCAGCGCCGGCAACGTCTACGGCCTGAAGAACGTGGCCGGCCCGATCGAGGACCGCCCCGACAACACCACCCGCTTCCTGGTGATCGGGCGCGAGCTGTTCACGCCGTCGGGCAACGACCGCACCTCGCTGCTGATCTTCATCAAGGACCAGCCCGGCGCGCTCTACAACGTGCTGTCGCCGTTCGCCAAGCGCGGCCTGAGCATGAACCGCATCGAGTCGCGTCCGGGCCATACCGGCCGCTGGCAGTACGCGTTCTTCGTCGACATCGGCGGCCACGTCCAGGAACCGGCGATGCGCGAGGCGCTGGAGGAGCTCGAAGAGCTGGCGCACGAAGTCAAGGTGCTGGGCTCCTACCCGGTCGCGATCGCGTGAGCGCGGCGCCGTCCTTGCCAGCGGCGACGCCGGCCTATGACGAGGCCTGGTTCGCCGCGCGCGCGCAAGCGGGCGTGCAGCGCCTGCGCGCCTACGACCCGGGCCACGATCTGGTCGCGCTGCGACGCAAGTTCGGCGCCGCGCAGCTGGTCGAGCTGGGCTCCAACGAAAACCCCTACGGCCCGTCGCCGCGCGCGCGCGCGGCGGCATTGGCGCAGTTGGATCAGCTGCACCGCTATCCCGATCCGCTGGGCGCCGATCTCAAGCGCGCGCTGGCCGCCAAGCACGGCGTGAGCGGCGCGCAGATCCTGCTCGGCAACGGCTCCCACGAACTGCTGATGCAACTGGCGCAGGTGTTCGCCGCGCCGGGCAGCGAAGTGGCGTTCTCGCGCTACGGCTTCGCGGTGTTCGCGCTGGCCACCCAGGCCGCCGGCGCGGACATGCGCATCGTCGAGGCGCTGCCGCGCGACGCGGCGATGCCGGCCGGCCACGATCTGGACGCGATCGCCGACGCGATCGGGCCGCGGACGCGCCTGGTCTACCTGGCCAACCCCAACAATCCCACCGGCACCTGGTTCGATCGCGCGGCGCTGCAGGCGTTCCTGGCGCGGGTGCCGGCCGAGACCCTGGTGGTGATGGACGAGGCCTACGCCGAGATGGTCGACCGCGGCGAGGCCGCCGATTTCGCCAGCGCGGTCGCGTTGCTGGGCGCGCATCCGAACCTGATCGTGACCCGCACCTTCAGCAAGGCCTACGGCCTGGCCGGACTGCGCGTGGGCTATCTGCTGGCTGCGCCAGGCCTGGTCGCGGTGATGGAGCGCTTGCGCGAGAGCTTCAACGTCAACGGGCCCGCGCTGGCCGCCTGCGAGGCCGCGCTGGCCGACGAGGCCTATCTGGAATCGGCCTGCGCGCGCAACGCCGAGCAGCGCGCCGCGCTGAGCGCCGCATTGCGCGAACGCGGCTTGCGCGTGTTCCCCTCGCAGACCAATTTCGTCCTGGTCGAATTCGGCGCCGATACCGCGCGCATCGAATCCGAACTGATCGCGCGCGGCGTGGTGCTGCGCCCGATGGGCGGCTACGGCCTGGGCGACTGTCTGCGTATCACCGTCGGCGACGCCGACGAAAACCGCCGCTTGCTGGCCGCGCTGGACGCGGTGCGCGCATGAGCGCGGGCCAGACCTGGATCGCGGCGCCCGGCGCGCCGCTGCGCGGCACGCTGCGCGTCCCCGGCGACAAATCGGTGTCGCATCGCGCGGTCATGCTGGGCGCGCTGGCCGAGGGCGTCACCCGCGTCACCGGCTTCCTGGAAGGCGAGGACACCCGCGCCACCGCGCGCGTGTTCGAGCGACTGGGCGTGCGCATCGAAACGCCCAGCGCCAGCGAGCGCATCGTCCATGGCGTCGGCCTGCACGGTCTGCGCGCGAGCGCGCAGGCGCTGGACTGCGGCAACGCCGGCACCGGCATGCGTTTGCTCGCGGGCGTGCTGGCGGGGCAGGGTTTCGATTCGGTTTTGATCGGCGACGAATCGCTGTCCAAGCGGCCGATGCGGCGCGTGACCGAGCCGCTGGCGGCGATGGGCGCGCGCATCGACAGCGAGGCCGGCGGCTTGCCGCCCCTGCGCATCCACGGCGGACGCGGCCTGCAGGGCATCGACTACACCCTGCCGGTGGCGAGCGCGCAGGTGAAGTCGGCCTTGCTGCTGGCCGGCCTGTACGCGCAAGGCGAGACCGTGGTGCGCGAACCGCACCCGACCCGCGACTACACCGAGCGCATGCTGGCCGCGTTCGGCTGGCCGATCGAGTTCTCGCCCGGCTATGCGCGCCTCAGCGGCGGCCACGCGCTGCGCGCGACCCAGGTCGCGGTGCCCGCGGATTTCTCCTCGGCCGCGTTCTTCCTGGTCGCGGCCAGCGTGGTGCCGGGCTCGGAGCTGTTGCTGGAAGCGGTGGGCATGAACCCGCGCCGCACCGGCCTGCTCGCGGCCCTGCGCCTGATGGGTGCCGACATCGTCGAGGAGCATGCGCGCGCGGAGGGCGGCGAAGCGGTCGCCGATCTGCGCGTGCGCTACGCGCCGCTGCACGGCGTCGAGGTGCCCGAGGCGCTGGTGCCGGACATGATCGACGAGTTCCCGGCTCTGTTCGTGGCGGCGGCTTGCGCGCAAGGGCGCAGCCGGATCTCCGGCGCGGCCGAACTGCGAGTCAAGGAGTCGGACCGTATCGCGACCATGGCACAAGGGTTACGCATTCTTGGTGCACAAATCGAAGAGACGCCGGACGGCGCGATCATCGACGGCGGCGCCTTGCAGGGCGGCGCGGTCGACAGCCACGGCGACCATCGCATCGCGATGAGCTTCGCGGTGGCGGCGCAGCGCGCGCGCGGCGACGTCCGGATCGGCGATGTCGAGAATGTGGCGACGTCGTTTCCGAACTTCGACGGCCTGGCGCGCGGCTGCGGCTTCGAACTGCGTACGGCGTTTGGTTTGTAGACAGGCAGCGAAGTCGGGTTTCGCTAGACTTCGTCGACCGATCGAATCGCGCCGCCGGCGGCGCTCGATCGGCCGACGTACGCACCCGGATGTGCGAACAAGGAGGTAACGGCCGTCGTCCACCGCCCCCGCGGCGCGACGGTCATCACGTGGTTCGCGCCAGGCCCGGCGCGATTTACGAGAGGACGCAAGCGATGCAGCAACCCCGATGCGGCTCGACGACGCCAGCCACGCGCGTGCGCGTGCGGACGTCGAGCGATTTTGCGATGCCGGCGGCGATCGCGCATGGCTGAGGATGCGCTCGCCATGAACCGTGCATCGCGCGCCCGTGCGGAAGGCGCGGGCATGGCTCTGTACTCCGAGGCCGCCGCCGATCTGCCGCCATGGCTGCGCCGGGTCGCGCTGTTCGCGCTGGCCTACCAGGCCTTCTTCTCGCTGACCGACATTGGCCTGTATCTGCGGCCGGAGCTGGGCGCGGGCGTGCTCCTGCTGCTGATGGTTTGCGCCGGCCGCCGCCCCTGGCGCGAACTGGCGGCGCAGCCGGCGGTGCGCGCGCTGCTGCTGCTGATCGTGTTCGTGGTGGCGCAGGCGGTCTACGCGGCGGTGAGCGTGATGCCGGACATACCGCTGTCGGCGCAGTTGTCGACCGCGGGCAAGTTGGTGCGACTGGCCGTGTTCACCTGCGTGACCGGCTGGTGGCTGTCGCTGATGCCGCGCGCGATCCCGCGCCTGGTCGTGCTGATGGGCCTGGGCCTACTGTTGTCGGCGCTGATCTACCTGCCGTGGACCCAGGCCGATGCCTTGTGGAACGGGCGTTTGCGCCCGGACCTGGGGATTCCGGAAAACCTGAGCGGCCAACTCGCCGCGGTCGGCGGCTGGCTGGCGTTGTGCTTGTCGATGGCGCTGTGGGCACGGCGGCGCGAACGCGGGCGCGGCCTGGCCCTGGCGATCGGCTTCCTCGCCTATGTGGGCTGCTTCTGCCTGCTGCTGTTCTCGCAGTCGCGCGGCGCCTGGCTAGCCTTCGCGGCGGTGCTGCCGCCGGTGGTGCTGGGCTACGCCTGGGCCCTGCGCCGCGGCCGCGGCGGCTACGGCGCGCTGGTGCCGGCGATCGCGGCGGCGCTGGTGTCGGCCCTGTTGCTGTTCGCGGCCCGCGATCTGATCAGCCTGCGCTTCGCCGGCTCCGAGACTGTGGTCAGCGAGGCCCAGCAGGCCGCGGCCGCGGGCACCGTCGCGATCGCGCCCACGCCGGCGCCGGCGGCTCCTGCCGCGCCCGTCGCGACGCCGCCTGCCGCCACGCCCACGGCGCCTGTCGCCGCACCGATCCCGGCTGCGATCGCGGCCCAGCAGACCCAGGTCAACAACAAGGCCGTGAGCGTGCGCATGGCCCTGTACAAGCTGGGCATGGAGAAGTGGCTGGAGCGGCCGTTGCTGGGCTGGGGCCTGCGCAGCACGCCGTCGCTGATCGCCGAGAGCCGGCGCGACATGGCCGGTCAGCACCACATGCATCTGCATAACACCTATCTGGACGCGCTGGTGGGCTTGGGCGCGCTGGGCACGCTGCTGCTGGCGGTCGCGTTCGCGCTGTTGCTGCGCGAGGCCTTGCTGGCCTGGCGGCGCGGCCTGATGCCGTTGGCGGGGTTCTGGGCGCTGACCGGCAGCGTCGGCATCGTCCTGGTAGCGAACAATTTCGATTCGCTGCTGTGGCGTTTCGAATACGGCCGTGCGCCGCTGGAGTTCCTGTTCGGCGCCTGTCTGGCCTGGGGCTTGATCCGCCGGCGCAGCGAAGCCGGGCAGGGCGCTCGCGGCTGAGCGTCGGTAGCGGGTTCGTTGACGGCGGGTGCGTCCGCATTCGCACTTCTTGCATCGCTCCGGCCGCCGTCGTGGCGGCCGGAGCCCGCTCTCCCCCGATTGCGCGGTCCTACGGCTCAGGACCGTTGGGTCTGGATCGCGCTCAGGCCTGCGGCTTGAACTCGATCGGCACTTCCACGACCGCCGGCACGGCCTTGCCGTTGCGCGTGGCCGGCTCGAAGCGCCAGCGGCGCACCGCGTCCTGGGCGGCGCGGTCGAGCTCGCGCGAGCTGCTGCGGCGGACGAAGTCGATCTCGCCCGGCACGCCGTCGGCGCCCACGTTCACCCGCAGCAGTACGTCGCCGCCCTCGCCGCGACGCAGCGCGGTGGCGGGGTACTCGGGTTCGGGACTGCGGCTGGCGATGCGTTCCGGCGCGGTCTCACGCGGGGCGGCGATCGCCGGCTTGGTCGGCTTGGGCTTGGCCGCGCTCGCGACCGGCTTGCGCGCGTCGCCTTCGGGCGTGGTCGCGGGCGTGGTGTCGGTCGGAACCGGCGCGATCGAGGCATCCGGCGGCATCGGCACCGGTAGCGGCGCACGTTGGCTCAACAGATACCAGATCAGCAGGATCGCAGCCAGCAGCACCAGCAGCCAGAGGCCGGTACGGTTGCGCGCAGGCTCGGCGGCGTCCGCGGTGGCTTGCGGTTGAGTGTCGCGATGTTCCAGCGTGTTGTCCGTCATGTGTCCCTCCTCGGGTCGTCCCCGGTGTTCCGGGTGGCGATCCGACTTTCCCCACGCCGGTGTTAGCGGCGAGTGAGGCGGAGGGGGTCAGGGCGTTACGCGTTCAGCGACTGGCATCGAATGTGATCGGGACCATCACGGTGCCGCTGACCGGCTGGCCGTTGGCCAGGGCGGGGCGGAAACGCCAGCGCCGGACCGCATCCTGGGCTGCGCGATCGAGCATGCGCGAGCCGCTAGTGGTGCCCACGCTGACGTCGGTCGGCACACCGTCGGCGCCGATCTGCACGCGTACCGTGACGGTGCCGCTTTCGCCGCGGCGCAGGGCCTGGGGCGGGTAGCGCGGCGCGGGATTCTGGCCCGGGATCGGCTTGGGGTCGGAACTGGCCACCGCGGCCGGCGCCGGGGTCTGCGGGCTCGCGGGGATCGCGGCATCGGCCGGCGGCGGAGGCGCGGTCTCGACCAGGCGCGGTTGATCGCTGCCGCGGGGCGGCGCGGACTGCGGCGCGGGACCGACGCCGCTGCCCTCGTTGCCCGACATCGGCGCCGGCAAGGGCGCGTAGTTGGGGCCGGCCGCGGTCGGCGGGGCGACCCCGTCGGCGCGATAGAAGTCGTACTCGCCGCTGCGCGACCAGACCAGGGCGAACAGGATCAGACCGAGCGCGAACGCGCCCAGTACCCACCACAGGGCCTTGCGCGAGGGGCGCCAGGCAGCCAGATCGAGGCTGGGACGGGACGGTGCGGGGGACGGTGTCGACATGCGGGATCCGGCGGGGATAGGGAACGTGGCTGAGCGCATTCTGCCTCTAACGGGGTTAATCCGTCGGCAACCGGTCGCGGTTTGCGGCCGCGATTGGCCCTGAACGCGTTAAGCACGCGATAATCGCGCTCCGCTTCCCCACCGGTTCCGCCATGCTCGATCCTATTTTGCTGCGCCAGCAACCCGCCGAACTCGCCGCGCGCCTGCGCGATAGCCGCGGCTACGTACTCGACGCGAGCGCGCTGGAGTCGCTGGAAAGCGAGCGCAAGCAGATCCAGATCCGTACCCAGGAACTGCAGAACCTGCGCAACACCCGCTCCAAGGCGATCGGCCAGGCCAAGGCCAAGGGCGAGGACGTGGCCGCGCTGATGGCCGAAGTCGCCGGCTTCGGCGACGAGCTCAAGGCCAGCGAACTGCGCCTGGACGAAATCCGCGGTCAGATCGAGGCGATCGCGTTGGGCATCCCGAATCTGCCGCACGAGTCGGTCCCGGTCGGCCGCGACGAAACCGGCAACGTCGAACAGCATCGCTGGGGCGCGCCGCGCGCCTTCGATTTCGCGGTCAAGGACCATGTCGAACTGGGCGCGCGCAAGGGCTGGCTGGACGGCGACACCGCCGCCAAGCTGTCGGGTGCGCGCTTCACCGTGCTGCGCGGCCAGCTCGCGCGCCTGCACCGCGCGCTCGCGCAGTTCATGCTGGACCTGCATTCCAACGAGCACGGCTACGAAGAAACCAACGTGCCGCTGCTGGTCAACGCCGATTCGATGCGCGGCACCGGCCAGTTGCCGAAGTTCGAGGACGACCTGTTCGCGACCACGGTGGGCGAGGGCGAGGCGGCCAGCAAGCGCTATCTGATCCCGACGTCCGAAGTGCCGCTGACCAATATCGTGCGCGACGCGATCGTCGAGGACGCGGCGCTGCCGCTGCGCATGACCGCGCACTCGATGTGCTTCCGCGCCGAGGCCGGCAGCCACGGCCGCGACACCCGCGGCATGATCCGCCAGCACCAGTTCGAGAAAGTCGAGCTGGTCACGATCGCGCGCCCGCACGAAAGCTACGACGAGCACGAGCGCATGACCCGCTGCGCCGAGGTGGTGCTGGAGCAGCTCGGCCTGCCGTACCGCCGCATGCTGCTGTGCACCGGCGACATGGGGTTCTCCGCGACCAAGACCTACGATCTGGAAGTCTGGCTGCCCAGCCAGGACAACTACCGCGAAATCTCCTCGTGCTCGAACTGCGAGGCCTTCCAGGCCCGCCGCATGCAGGCGCGCTGGCGCAACCCGGCCACCGACAAGCCCGAGCCCGTGCACACCCTCAACGGCTCCGGCGTCGCCATCGGCCGCGCCCTGATCGCGGTGATGGAGAACTACCAGAACGCCGACGGCTCGATCACCGTGCCCGAGGCGCTGCGCTCGTATATGGGTGGGGCTGAGCGCATCGATTGATGCGGCGGCCGAAGTAACGGTGCAGCGCTCTAGCGAGCGCTCGCTACCGTGCCGTTGTAGGGTGCGGTAAGCCGAAGGCGCACCGCACGCGTACTACGCCGCATCGCGAATATTCCGATTCTTCATTCCCGCGCAGGCGGGAATCCAGTGACTTGGACTCATCTATAGCCACGACGTAGTCGAACGGAGGCGCGTCGCGCTACCTGTCTCCGATTGCGTTCGCTCGGTGTCAGTCCGCGATACACCGGCGCATTGCGCTGAAGTCACTGGATTCCCGCCTTCGCGGGAATGACGAGCAAAAAAGCTATGCGCTTATCACCGCATCCTACGTCGCTGGATGTTCGACTGCGCCAAAGCGAAGCGGAGCCCGCGTCCGCGAGAATGACGAGCCGAAGTGACCGTGTTGCCGCCGCCTCCCGCCTCACCTGTCACAACGAAACTCTTGCCCAACAAGCTGCCGGCTATAGGCGCCAAGGTGGCCGTACCGGCCAGGCGAGCTCAAGTAGCCCGATACCGTGCCTCGCTGACACGAAGAGAACGCTGAGGTCGAATCCTCACCCAGCCAGCTATGCAGCCACCAACGTTTTGCGTTCCGACGCTTCACTCGCACCAATGCACATGCAACGGCGCGCCATGCCCCGCTTCCAGCGCCGCCAGCACCGGATAGCGCGTCACATCGCCGCTGCGTAGCGCGGCTTCGAAGACTTCGCGTTTGCGTTCGCCCTGGATCAGCAGCAGCCGGGTCTGCACGCGCGCCAGGCCGACTGGGGTCAGGCTGATACGGCGCGGCCACTGTTGCGCGCCGGGGGCGTCCCGGGCGTCGACGGCGACATAGGCCTGCCGGCTCTCGAGCGCGCGCGCGAGGTCGCGGCTGTTGGGGAACAACGAGGCGGTGTGGCCGTCCTCGCCCATGCCCAGCACCGCGGCGCTGGCGCCGAGCTGGGCGTGGGCGTTGGCGGCGGCGACCGCGTCCTCGATGCGGCGGCCGGCCAGGGTCAGCGGCTCGAAGCGCGCGACGGCGGCGTGGTCGTGCAACAGATGGGTGCGGACCATGCGCGCGTTGCTGTCGGGATCGTCCGGCAGCAGCCAGCGCTCATCGACCAGGCCGATGTCGACCCGGCTCCATTCCAGCGGGGCCTTGGCCAGCGCGCGATAGACCGGGCCGGGCGTGCTGCCGCCCGACAACAGCAGGCGCGCGCGCGGGCGCAGCGACAGGTCGCGGCGCAATTCGGCCGCGATCGCGACCGCGCACGCCCAGGTCCACACATCGCGGCCCCGATGTGCGTGCATCACATAGCGTGTCGTTTCCGGCTCCGGAGGAGCGGCTGAGGCGGGCGACGTATCGTCGAGCATCTCCCGATCTTCGCACGAACAACCTCAACGTGGCGTGTGCCTGGCCAGAGCCGCCGCACCCAGCAAGCCGGGCTGGGGATGGGTGACGGCGAGGGTGGGGATACGCGCCATGGCCGGCGAGAAGCGGCCCTTGTGCTCGAAGCGCTGGCGGAAGCCGGAATGCTGCAGCCAGGGCATCAGGCGCGGCACCAGCCCGCCGGGCAGGAATACGCCGTCCCAGGCGCCCAGGGTCAGCACCAGGTCGCCGGCGGCGGCGCCGTACACCGCGCAGAACACGTCGATCGCGCGCAGGCAGCGCGCGTCGCCTTCGCGCGCCATCGCGGTGATGTCGGCCGGCTGCAGCGGGCCCGGGTCCTCGCCCGCGATCTGGCTGAGCGCGCGATGCAGATTGACCAGGCCGCTGCCGCTGACCAGGCGCTCGTTGGAGACGCGGCCGAACTCGCCCGACAGGCGTTGCAGGATTTCGATTTCCTCGGGCGTGCCGGGCGCGAAACTCACGTGCCCGCCCTCGGTCTGCAGCGGGTAGTAGCGGCCGTCGCGGCGGATCAGTCCGCCCACTCCTAGCCCGGTGCCGGCGCCGATCACCGCATAGGTACGGTCGCCTTCCTCGTCGGCGCCGCGCCAGGCGTTGCCACCGATCGCGACCACGTCCTGCGCGCGCAGCAAGGACACCGCCATCGCCTGCGCAGCGAAATCGTTGACCAGTTGCAGGCGTTCCAGGCCCAGGGCCTGGCGCGTGCGCGCGGCCGAGATCACCCAGGGATGATTGGTGATGCGCGCTTCGTCGCCGTCGACGCGGCCGGCGACCGCGAATACGGCCTCGCTCGGCGTGGCGCCGATGCGGTCGAGATAGTGGCGCGCGGCGTCGGCCAGGGACGGGAAGTCGGCGACCGAGAACACCTGCACGCTGTCCTCGCGCAGCGGCTGCTCGAGCTGCGGCGCGGCCAGGGCGAAACGCGCATTGGTACCGCCGATATCGGCCAGCAAGGTATCCGGCGTGGACGCGCTCACGGTTCGCCTCCGCGGCCCTGGCGCAGCGTCGCCGGCAGGAAGTCGGCGGCCTCGGTCGGGCCCCAGGAGCCGGCCGGGTACTCGATCACGGGCTGGGCGGTGCCGCTCCAGGCGCGTTCGACGCTGTCGATCCACTGCCAGGCCGATTCGACCTCGTCGTCGCGCACGAACAGGGTCTGGTTGCCGCGCAGCGCGTCCACCAGCAGGCGTTCGTAGGCGATGCGGCGTTGCGGCGAGTTCGACATCGACAGGTCCAGCGACATCGGCCGCAGTTCCAGCGCGCCCCATTCGGGCGCGGCCAGGCTGCCCATCAGGCCCAGCTCGACGGTTTCGTCGGGCTGCAGGCGCATGCGCAGGCGATTGGGCCGTTCGCGCCCACGCGCGGGGCGCTCGAACAGCCAGTGCGAGACCGGCTTGAACGAGACCACCACTTCGGTCGCGCGCGCGGCCAGGCGCTTGCCGGTCACCAGCCGGAACGGCACGCCGGCCCAGCGCCAATTGTCGATATAGGTGCGCAGGGCGACGAAGGTCTCCACCGGCGCGTCGTGGACGAAGCCCTTGACCGCGCGGCCCTCGACCACGCCGGCGCCGTAGCGGCCGCGCACGGTATCGCGCGCGGCGTCGGCGGCGTTCATCGGGCGCAGCGCGCGCAGCACCTTGCGCTTCTCCTCGCGGATGCTGTCGGCGTCCAGATTCGAGGGCGGCTCCATCGCGATCAGCGCCAGCAACTGCAACATGTGGTTCTGGACCATGTCGCGCAGCGCGCCGTAGCCGGCGTAGTACTCCTCGCGGCCATCGACGCCGGCGGTCTCGGCGACCAGGATGTCGACCGATTCGATCCAGCGGTGCTGCCACACCGCTTCCAGCAAGGTGTTGCCCAGGCGCAGCGCCAGCAGGTTCTGCACCGCGGCCTTGCCCAGGTAGTGGTCGATGCGGAAGATCCGCGACTCGTCCAGGCAGGCGCGCAGCGCGGCGTTGATTTCGCGCGCCGAGGCCAGGTCGCGGCCGATCGGTTTTTCCAGGACCAGACGCGAGGGATCGGCGAGCACGCCGGCCGCGCTCAGGCCTTGCGCCACCGACACGAACAAATCCGGCGGCGTGGCCAGGTAGCTCACGCTGGGGCGGTCGGCGTAACGCGACAGCGCGGCCGCGATCGCGGCGGTGTCGCGCAGGTCGACCGCGACATAGACGATGCAGCGCAGCAGGCCGTCCACGGACGCAGCGTCGTCGGCGGCTTCGGCCGCCATGCGTTCGCGCAGCCAGGCGCGGAAGTCCTCGTCGCTCAGTTCCTGCCGCCCGACCGCGATCAGGCGGAAGTCGGGCGGCAGCAGGCGGTCGCGCCAGAGGTGGATCAGCGAAGGGAACAGATAGCGCTGGGCGAGATCACCCGTGGCGCCGAACAGCAACAGGGTGTCGTGCATGGCGGCGCCGCCTGGTCGGGATCGAAGCGCTTAAGGTAACGGCTCGGACAGCGAGCGGCCATGCGTCGCGATCACGTTCGAGTACCACTTCGCGCTGTCCTTGGGCGTGCGCTCCTGGGTCGCGTAGTTCACGTGGACCACGCCGAAGCGCTTGGAGTAGCCCAGCGACCATTCCAGGTTGTCCAGCAGCGACCACACCATGTAGCCGCGGATGTCGCAGCCGGCCTGAATCGCGTCGTGGATCGCGCTGAGGTGCTTTTGCAGATAGTCCATGCGCAGCGGGTCGCGCACCCGGCGCTCGCCGCTGGCGTCGGGCTCGGCCACCGGCGGATCGAAGAAGGCCGCGCCGTTCTCGGTGACGTACATCGGGATGTCGCCGTAGCGCTGCTTGAACCAGGTCAGGGTGTCGGTGAGGCCCTGCGGGAACACTTCCCAGCCGGTTTCGGTGTAGGTGCCCGAGGGCTGGCGCACCACGCCGGTGTTGAGCGGGTAGCTGACCGCGTCCTGGGTGACGCTGCGGGTGTAGTAGTTGATGCCGACGAAATCGAGCTTCTGCTGGATCAGCGCGTAGTCCTCGGCCGGCCACTCCGGCCAGGCCTCGCCGAAGATCTCGCGCAGCTCCGGCGGATAGGAGCCGAGCAGGGCGGGGTCGAGGTACTGCTCGTTCATGTAGGCGTGCGCGCGCTTGACCGCGGCGGCGTCGGCGGCGCTGTCGGTGGCGGCGTACTTGGGTTCGATATTCACCACCAGCCCGATCTCGTGCTGGCCGATCGCACGGTAGGCCTGGACCGCGGCGCCGTGCGCGCGCATCAGGTTGTGCGAAGCGATCGGGGCTTCGAAGCGGCTGCGGTGGCCGGGCGCGAGCGCGCCGTGCAGGTAGCCGCCGTCGGTGATCACCCAGGGTTCGTTGAGGGTGACCCACTTCTTGACCCGGCCGTCGAGCGCGCGATAGAGCACGCTGCCGTATTCGGCGAACCAGTCGGCGCAGTCGCGGTTGAGCCAGCCGCCACGGTCGTCCAGCGCCGCCGGCATGTCCCAGTGGTAGAGGGTGAGCAGGGGTTCGATGCCGTTGGCCAGCAGCTCGTCGACCAGGCGCGAATAGAAGTCGACGCCGGCCTGGTTCACCCGGCCGGTGCCCTCGGGCAGGATCCGCGACCAGGACACGCTGAAACGGTAGGCCTGCAGGCCCAGGCGCTTCATCAGCGCGACGTCGTCCTTCCAGCGCCGGTAGTGGTCGCAGGCGACGTCGCCGGTGTCGCCGTTGAGGGTCATCCCCGGCGTGTGGGCGAAGCGGGTCCAGATGCTGGGACCGGCGCCGTCGGCGAGCGGGGAACCCTCGATCTGGTGGGCGGCGGTGGCCGCCCCCCACAGGAACCCCTCGGGAAAGACACGAACTTGACTCATCGCGGTTTGGTCTCCGGAGCGGGCGCCCGTTTCGAGCGCCGGCGTGCATGTAAACGGTTACATGGCAGAATAGCCCAGGGCGACGACAATTGCATCGTGGCCGGGGTCACGATTGGGAGAATTCATGGCGAAGGTCACGCTTGAACGTCTGCGCAAGGTCTATCCGAACGGGTTCGTCGGCGTCGACGAGGCCAGTTTCGAGATCCGCGACGGCGAGCTGCTGGTGCTGGTGGGGCCTTCGGGCTGCGGCAAGTCGACCCTGCTGCGCATGATCGCGGGGCTGGAGACGATCAGCAGCGGCGAGCTGCGCATCGGCGAGCGCCGGGTCAACGAGGTCCCGCCCAAGGACCGCGACATCGCCATGGTGTTCCAGAGCTACGCCCTGTACCCGCACATGACCGTGGCCGAGAACCTCGGCTTCGGCCTCAAGCTGCGCGGCGCGTCCAAGGCCGAGATCGAGGCGCGCGTGAACGAGGCCGCGGCCACGCTGGAGCTGGAATCGATGCTGCAGCGCAAGCCGGCGGCGCTGTCCGGCGGCCAGCGTCAGCGCGTGGCCCTGGGCCGGGCGCTGGTGCGCCAGCCGCAGGTGTTCCTGCTCGACGAGCCGCTGTCGAATCTGGACGCCAAGCTGCGCATGGGCATGCGCGTGGAGATCGCGCGCCTGCACCGTCAGCTCGGCACCACCATGGTCTACGTCACCCACGACCAGATCGAAGCCATGACCCTGGGCCAGCGCATCGTCGTGCTCAAGGACGGCAAGATCCAGCAGATCGACACGCCGATGGCGCTGTACCGGCATCCGGCCAATCTGTTCGTGGCGACTTTCCTGGGCAGTCCGAAAATGAACCTGCTGTGGGGCGAGGTGATCGAACGCGACGGCCTGCGCCTGCGCATCGCCGAAGGCGTGGAGCTGCCGCTGCAGCCCGACGAATCGCTGCGCGAGAGCGTGCGCGGCTACCTCGGCCGCCAGCTCACCGTCGGCCTGCGGCCGGAGGACATGCATCTGGCCGAAGCCGCGCCCGAGCGCCTGGCCGCGCGCGTGGAAGTGGTGGAGCCGGTCGGCAACGAGGCCTTCCTCAACCTGGGCTGCGGCGGCTGCGACCTGGTGCTGCGCCTGCCGCCCTACGACCTGCCCACGCCGGGCGATACCGTGCACCTGGGCTATGCGCCCGAGCGCATGCATTACTTCGACCCCGACACCGAGCGCAGCCTGCGCGCGGCGCCGGCGGCCGGCTGAGCGCGGACAGTCCCACCCAAGGAGCGGCGCATGCGGATCGATCAGGCGACGGCCATCCCGGAAGGCGCGATGTTCTGCGTGCCGCTGGTCGAGGGCGCGGGCTACGCTTATGGCTACGTCGCTCTGGCGCGCGGAGGCTGGGGCTATCTGTACGACGTGTACGACCGCATCGGCGCGGATGACACCCCGCCGGACGGCATCGAGGACGCCGGCCTGGCGGTGCGCAACCTGCTCGGCAGCGGCGGCGAGTTCCTGGCCGCGACCTACAACCCGCGGCCTTGGCGCCTGCTGGACCGGCAGGTGCGCGCGATCGTGCCGCTCGGGCCGGCGCTGTTCCAGGTCGGCAGCAAGGTATTGGACATGCGCGACGGCCAGCCGGTGACCGATGCGAGCATCGATCTCAAGAGCCTGCCGTACAAGGAATACCCGACCGACGACGAACACTCCTACCTGATCACGGCGCGGCTGCTGGGCTGCGAGTATCGCTTCAACGATGCGGGCACAGGCTACGAACTGCTGCGCTGAGCGACGATCCCGCGACGGAAACGGAGAGGAAGCCGGTTTGCTCACGATCGCTCGCCCGCGCCTGGCGGCGCTGTATGCCCTGAATCCCGGATGCGACGCCCAGGCGATCGCCGCGGCCGAAGCGGAGCTGGCCTTTCGCCTACCGGCCGACTACGCGGTGCTGCTGCGCCTCAGCGATGGCCTGCATACGCAAGGCCGGCTGGCGCTGCTGGAACTGGCTGCGATCGGCCCGCGCAATGCCGATTACGAAGTGCAGGTCTATCTGCCCGGCTATGTGATGATCGGCGACGACAGCGGCGGTAGGGCGCTGCTGATGCGCGGCGACCAGTCCACGGTGTACGAGGTCGGCATGGGCTGCATGGATGAGAACGAGCTGACGGTGTCGGCGCAGTCGCTGGAGCAACTGCTGCTGGCGTTCGGCGGGCGCACGCTGGGCGAGCGCGACGCGCCCTGTTCCTGAGCGATGCGGGACGATCGCTGCGGCGCCTGACCTGCGCGACGGCGCGACGCTCCGTCGTTGCCGATAGTCCTGTGCCTCAGGCGGCACCTTGCGCGGCCAGGGCCGCGTCGGCGCGCAAGGATTGGCGCTTGAGGCCGACGATCGCGAGCAGCAACAGGGCCATCGGCGCCAGCGACAGATAGAACGCGGTCTCGCCGCCGGTGCGCGCGAACAGCTGGCCGGTGATGAAGGAGCCGGTGGTGCCGCCCAACGCCGAGAACACCACGATCAGGCCGGTCATCGCGGCGTGCCGCGACTTCGGCAGCGCGCTCAGCACCACCGAATTGATCGCCGGATAGATCGGCGCCATGAACAAGCCGATCAACGGGAACACATAAGCCGCGACCGGGGCGTGGGTCCAGCTGGCGTTCGGATCCGGGCGCAGGCCCGCGGCCAGCGGCAACGCCAGCAGCACCAGCGCGCCCATCGCCAGCACGCAGGCGATCAGCAGCCAATGCCAGGGCACGCGCCGCAGCAGCAGGCCGGCGCCGAGCCGGCCCAGCGCCAGCGACACGGCGAAGATGCTCGCGGCCTGCACGCTCATGGTCGTGGGCAGGTGCAGGATTTCGCGGTTGAAGGTCGGCAGCCAGGTGCCGATGCTCTGTTCGATCAGCACGTACAGGAAGGCCGAGACCAGGAACACGCCGATCAGCGGCTGCGCGATCAGGCGGAACATGTCGAAGAAGGCCTGGCCCGGCGCATGGTCGTCGCGCGCGGCGGATTCGTCCAGGCGGCTGCCCGCCAGCAGCAGCGCGGTCGCGGCGGCGACCGCGGCGATCACGTAGTACACCCGCAGCCAGCGCGGATCGGCGGGCGATTCGGGATTGATGAAGCTCGCGAACAGCCAATAGCCGGCGAGCACGCCGACCATGAACCAGCCTTCGATGGTGCTGGTCAGACTGGCGTGCTGCTGCTTGCCGTCGGTGAGCAGGCCGATCGAGGAATACACCGCGACCTTGGCCAGCGCGAACGAGGCGCCGACGGTCGCGAACAGCAGCTTGGTCGCCCAGAACGCGTGGAACAGCGGCATCAGCGCGCAGGCCGCGGCGACCAGGCTCAGGCCCAGGATCATCGCGCGCCGATAGCCCAGGCGCGGCAGCAGGGACGCGGTCAGGAAAGACACGATCGCGATCGGCAGGTCCTTGAACGCTTCCAGGAAGCTGGCCTCGGCCTTGTTCACGCCGAAGCCCTGGATCGCCTGCAGGATCACCGTGCCGACGCTGTTGAGCAGCACCGCGAACACCATGTAGGTCAACACCATCGCCAGGATCATGCGGCCGCGGTGGCTGCCGGTAGGGCTCATGCGCTGCTCCTGCGCACGGCCGTCGCGGCCGGGCGCTGTGAAGAAAAAGACCGTTCGCGACGGTCGCGGAGGCCGCCTGCGCCTTGGGGGGAGGGCTTGCGCAGGCGGCGATTCCGGGAGCGCGTCGCGAACGGGCTTCGAAAACCGCGCGCCGGGCGGCGCGCGGCGGTCGAACGCGACGGAGCGAGCATCGCATGCCGCTCCGCCGCCGCCGCGCTCACCAGCGGTAGGCCGCCGAGAGTTGGTAGGAACGGCCCGCGATCGGCCGGCCCAGGAACACGCCGCCGGTGGCGGCGCCGGGCACGCGCACGTTGCCCTCGGTCAGGCCCAGCTCGTCGCTGACGTTGCTGCCGCTGGCGGTGAACTCCCAATGCTCGCCCACGTGCAGGTTCGCGCCCACGTCCAGCGTGTGGTACGAGGGCAACTGCTGGGTGTTGGCCAGGTCGGCGTAGCGGTCGCCGATGTGCGAGTAGGTCGCGAACAGTTTCAGATCGCCGACCGGCAGGGTCCAGTAATAGCTCGGGGTGATCCGGAACTGGGTCTTGGGCTGGCGCATCACCTGGTTGCCGGTGAACTCGCGATAGTTCTCGTACTGGGCGTCCAGCCAAACCCCGGTCGCGCGCAGCTCGAAGCCGCCGAAGGGACGGATCGCGCCTTCCAGCTCGACGCCGTAGGCGCGCGAATCGCCGACCGTGGTGAAGTTGCTGCCGTCGTCGAGGAAAGCCTGGAACGGCGAGTTGGTGAAGCTGTTGTAGAACGCGGTCAGGTACAGGTCGTAGACCGAGTTTCCGGACTTGAAGCCCAGCTCGTACTGGTCGACTTCCTGGACCTTGGTGTTGCCGTCGCGCAGGTTGTCGAAGGCCGGCAGCTTGTAGCCTGAGTTGGCGCGCGCGAACAGGCTGGAGGTCTCGTTGAGCTTGAAGTTCAGGCCCAGGGTCCAGGAGAAATGCTTGTCGTCCTGGTCGATGCGGCGCGTGCTCGGCAGCGAGATCGAGGTGTTGCTGTCGTAGAGCGTGTTGGGGTTGCCATCCAGATCGACCGTGGCGGTGTTGTGCACGGTGCCGTCGACCTGTTGCCACTCGTAGCGGATGCCGCCGTCCAGGCGCAGGCGGTCGTTGATCTGCCATTCGTCGGCCAGGAACACGGCGGTGTTCTGGCCGTCGTAGTCGCCGCGTAGCGAGAAGAACGAGGTGCCGACGAAGCCGTCGCGGGTGACCTGGCGGCCGTCGGCCAGGGTCACGTCGATGCGGCGCGCGTTGTTCTGCGCGGTCAGCAGCATGTTGTTGCCCAGGTACCAGGTGTCCTTGGAGGAATAGCGCGCGTAGTAGACGCCGGCGGTGAGGGTGTTGCCCTCGAACAGGTCGCGGCTGAAGCGCAGGTCGTTGGTGAAGGACTCGATCTGCTTGTCGACCACCCAGAAGCCGGCGGTCAGTACCTGCTGGTTCGGATCCACCGCGCCGCCGCCGTTGGTGTAGGTGGCGGTGCCGGGGCTGCCGAAGGAGGCGATGTAGCTGCTGATGGTCTGCGGGCTGGCGCCGGTGAACAGGCCGTTGGTGGGCGCGCTGCCGTTGACGTAGTTGACGCGGTCGCTGATGGTCCAGTCGCCGACGTAGAAGTCCATCGAGGCGCCGAACACGTCGAGGTTGATGCCGCGGCCGTCGGCGAGGTCGCGGCTGATGGTCTGGCCGTTGGGACCGGTCGGAATGGTCACGCGGCGGAAGTCGTTGCCCAGCAGGGTGCCCGATTGCGCGTTCAAGCCCGGGAAGCTGGACAGGTCCTTGCCGTTGTTGCGCGACAGCAGCGGGATCGGAGTGAAGAAGGCGTTCTTGTCGTCGGTGTGGCGCGCGTACAGGGTGATCTCGCCACTGTCCCAACTGCGGGTCAGGGTGGCGCTGAACTGGCCGCCCTTGTCGGCCGGGAACTGGGTGTCGCGCACGCCGTCGGTGACGCGGTAGAAGCCGCCGATGCTGTAGTACCAGCCTTCGCCGAGCTTGCCGCTGTTGAACACGTCGACGCGGCGCAGGTTGTCGCTGCCGGCGGTCACGCGCAGGCTGCCTTCGGTCTCTTCGCCGCCCTTCTTTTGGATGAAGTTGACGGTGGCGCCGGGCTGGCCGTTGGAGAAGATCGGGCTGGGGCCGCCGCGCAGCACTTCCATGCGGTCGATGGTGTCGTCCATGCGGAACAGGGTGGAGTTCTCCAGGAACGACAGGGTCGGCGGCGGGAACAGCGGCGCGCCGTCCATCTGCACGGTCACGAACGGGGCGTCGCCTTCCGACGGCATGCCGCGCACGAAGATGTTGGCGCCGGTGCTGCCGCCGGCTGATTCGGCCCAGATGCCGGGCACCACCTTGAGGGCGTCGGCCGTGCTCAGCGGCACCGCTTCCTGCAACTGCTCCAGCGAGGCGGTGGTGATCGAGAAGCTGGCGTCGCGCTTGCGCACGCCCTTGAAGCGCGCGGTACCGGAGACCACCACCGCATCCAGGGTGGTAGCCTGACTTTCGTCGGCGGGCGGCGCATCCGCGGCCGGCGCCGGCGCGGCGTCCTGCGCGCGCACCAGGCCCGGGCTCAACGCGGCGGCGATGGCCATCGACAGGGCGTAACGGATCAGAGACTGCTGCTGCATGGTGTTCTCCCCACTCCTCAAGAATGTCAGGTTGCGTAGATCGCGCCGAGTGCCGGCGCGGCGTCAGGGCGTCACGAAAGCGTCCAGGTCGAAAGCGGCGATCTCGGGCAGGTGCGCATCGGCGCCGGGCAGGGCATCGGCCGAGCCGATGCCGACCGCGGGCATACCGGCGGCGCGGATCGCGACGATGCCGGCGGCCGCGTCCTCGATGCCGATGCAGCGGTCGGGTGGCACGCCCAGCGCCTGCGCCACGCTCAGGAAAATGTCCGGCGCCGGTTTGGCGCGTGCGATCGTCGCGGCGTCGGCGATGTAGTCGAAGCGGTCGGCGATGCCCAGCCGCGCCAGCAGCGCGGGCGCGTTCTTGCTGGCCGAGGCCAGGCCGAGCTTGAGGCCGCGCGCACGCGCCGCGTCCAGCAGTTCGGTCACGCCGGGATACAGGTCCTGCGGGCCCACGCTTTCGATCGCGGCGCGGTAGTAGCCATTCTTGCGCGCGGCCAGTTCGCGTCGTTCGGCCTCGTCGTAGGGCCGGTCCGCGCGCTCCAGGATGATCGCCAGCGAGGCCTCGCGGTCCACGCCCTTCAGGCGCAGGTTCACGGTCTCGTCGAAGGGCACGCCGATCTCGTCGGCCAGGCGCTTCCAGGCCAGGTAATGGGTGTGCGCGGTGTCGGTGAGCACGCCGTCCAGGTCGAAGATCAGGGCCTGGGTCGGGCGCGGGAACGGGGCGGATGCGGCGGCATCGGCGGGCGCGCGCGCCAGCGTCTGTGCGGCGTCCACACTCAGGCGCAAGCGTTGTCCGGCGTGCACGATCTCCAACGGCTCGCCTTCGATCAGCCGATACACCACCTGCGCGCGTTCGACGCCCACATGCAGTTCGCGGCCGCGCCAGCGCAGGCCGAAGCCGTAGCCGTTCCAGCGCGCGGGCAGGGTGGGGGCGAAATGCAGTTCGCCCTCGATCGCGCGCAGGCCGGCGAAGCCCTGGGTCAGGGCCAGCCAGCTGCCGGCCATCGCCGCCATGTGCACGCCGTGATCGGTGTTGCCGTGCAGGTCGTCCAGGTCCACGCGCAGGCTGGCGTCGAAGTAATGCAGGGCGCGATCGGGGTAACCGACCTCGCTGGCGAGGATGCCGAACATCGACGCCGACAGGGTCGAGTCGTGGGTGGTCACCGCTTCGTAGTAGTCGTAACTGCGGCGCTTGCGCGCCAGGTCGATGTCGGCGCCGGCCAGCACCAGCGCCATCACCACGTCGGCCTGCTTGCAGACCTGGTAGCGGTAGAGCGTGAGCGGGTGGTAATCCAGCAGCAGCGGGCGGTGTTCGCCCTGTCGCGGCGGGAACGGCCAGCGCGGTTTGTCGAGGAAGCCGTCGTCCTGCGCGTATACGCCCAGGGCTTCGTCGTAAGGCAGGTACATCGCCTCGGCAGCGCGCTCCCAGTTCGCGACTTCGTCGGCGTCCAAGCCCAGGCGCGCGGCCAGGGCGATGGCCGCTTGCGGTCGCTCCTCGTGCAGGCGCCGCCACACCGCGACCGCGCGCCGCAGATGCTGCTGGGCCAGGCGGTTGGTGTAGTAGTTGTTGTCGACCATGGCCGTGTACTCGTCCGGCCCGGTGACTTCGTGGATGCAGAAGGCGCCGCCGCGGCGCGGGTTGTAGTGGCCGATCTGCGGCCAGATGCGCGC
Source organism: Lysobacter sp. Root604 (assembly GCF_001427505.1). Taxonomy (NCBI): domain Bacteria; kingdom Pseudomonadati; phylum Pseudomonadota; class Gammaproteobacteria; order Lysobacterales; family Lysobacteraceae; genus Lysobacter; species Lysobacter sp. Root604. The sequence continues at coordinate 951,003 of NZ_LMGS01000001.1, forward strand.
GGTCTCGAACAGCATCTCGGCGCCGCCGTCGAACAGGAAGCCGACGTCGTCGCTGGCGTCCAGGTACAGGCCGATCGCGTAGGCGATGGCGGCGTTGATGTGGTACGCGGCCGAGCCCGAAGGGTAGTGCGCCGAGCACTCGCCGCCGCCGATGGTGCGCCAGGGGTACAGCGCGCCGGCGGCGTGGTTCATCTCGCGCGCATGCGACCGCGCGGCCTCGAGCATGCCGTGACGCGCCTGCAGCATCGCGCGCGCCACCTCCGGCGCGGTGTAGGCCATCACCGGCAGCACGAAGGCCTCGGTGTCCCAGAAGCAATGGCCTTCGTAGCCTTCGCCGGTCAGGCCCTTGGCGGCGGTGCCCGACACGCCGTCGCGGCCGGCGGACTGCCACAGGTGGAACAGGTTGAAGCGCAGCGCCAGTTCGCTGTCGGGATCGCCGTCGATGGACAGTTCGGCGTCGCGCCAGAACTCGGCCATGGCGCTGGACTGCAATGCGGCCAGGGCCTCATAGCCAGCCTCCACTGTCGCCGACAATGCGCTGTCGACGCGCGCGTCCAAGCCGCCGGCGTCGGCGGCGCTGGCGTAGGCGACGAACTTCTCCAACACCACGCTGGTGCCCGGCAGCAACTGCGCTTCATAGCGCTGCGCGGCGCGCGCCTCGTCGGCCATGGCGTCGGCATAGCGCAAGCTCGCCTCGCCCGAGGGCAGACGATGGCGTTGGCCGCACAGCACCGCGCCGGTACCGTGGCGGGTGCGCTGGCCGTAGCGGGCCTGCACGGCGTCGGCGCGCGCGCCGTTGGCGAGCAGGCCTTCGCTGCCGGACACGCCGATGCGCGGATCGTCGCCCTGGGCCGCGGCCTGACGGCCGCTTTCTATCGCCGACACCAGCGCGATCGGGCCGCTGTAGTCGATCGAGGTCACCCGGTAGCGGATCGCCAGCAGGTCGCAAGCGCCTGGATGCACGTTCAGCGGCACCACGCGTTCGGCCAGGATTTCGATCGTCGCGCCGTGCGCATCGCGCAGACGCATGCGCCGCCGTAGCGCGCCGGCATGCAGGTCGAGTTCGCGTTCGAACGCCAGCACCTCGGCGCTTTCCGGATCCAGGCGCCGTTCGCCCAGCCAGACCTCGATGCGTTTGCCGTCGGCGACCGGCACGCGGGTGTCGGTGCTCAAGGCGAAACCACGGAAGCGCTCGTGGTAGTGGATCGGGTTGTGCTCGTAGACCGCGGCCAGGTAGCAGCCGTCGCCGTCGCCGCGACCTTCCTCGAAACCGCCGCGCACGCCCAGCGAGCCGTTGGCCAGCGCGTACAGGCTGGCGTCGCGCTGTCGGCGCGCCGGCTCGTAACGGTCCTGGCGCAGGCGCCAGGCGCGCTGCGCTTGCGGGTCTTGGTCGGGGCGGGGCGGGGGATTCGTATCGGTCACGCGGGTTCGGCCTGCACGCTGGACCGCCGGTCGGCGGCTTGGAGGCGGACCCTAAAAGCGCATTGTTATCGATGTCAAGTTATCGATAACAAAAACCGACGTCATGGGCGTGCCGAGCTGCCGATCAGGGCCGCAGGAGCATTCGATCCCGCGTTGGCCCAGGTCTAGGCGTCTGAATTCATGACGGTTTTTGGTTGCCGCGACGCGGGTGGGCCGAATCGCTGGCGCCCGGCATCCGCTATTGCGCTGCGGTCAATCGCGTTGCGGCGCAGCATGCGTCTGCGCCGCGCCCAGGCCGGGCTCAGGTCACCCGCACCACCAGGTTGGTCGCCAGGATCTCCGACTGCGCTGGCTGGCCCTCGATCAGGGCCAGGATCTTGCGCGCCAGCAGCACGCCAGCGTCGGTGAAGTTCTGGTGCACCGAGGTCAGCGGCGGCAGATAGGTCGCGCCTAGCGGGGTGTCGTCGTAGCCGATTACCGATACGTCCTCGGGCACCCGCCGGCCGCGTTCGATCAGGGCCCGGATCGCGCCGATCGCGAGCAAGTCGCTGGCCGCGAACAGGGCGTCGAACTGCGGATGCTCGTCGAGCAGGCGATGCACCGCGGCCGCGCCGGCGCTTACGGTCAGGGCCGGCACCGAGGGCGTGAGCGGAATCAGGTCGTGACGGGCGAGGGCGCGGCTGTAGCCGTCCAGGCGCTCGGCGAATTCGCCGTGCGCGGGATCGCCCAGGAACACCGGCCGACGCCGCCCCAGGGCGATGAAACGCTCGGCCGCGAGCGCGCCGCCGCGCTGGTTGTCGCTGCCTACCACCACCTGCGATTCGTGGCGGCTGACCGCGCCCCAGACCACCATCGGCCGGCCCCAGCGCTCGACCTGGTGCATGGCGTCCTCGTGCGCGCCCTGGCCCAGCAGGATCACGCCGTCGGCGGCCTGCACGCTGGGCAGCGCGCCGCCCTGCAGCGAGGTCAGCAGCACCGCGTAGCCGGACGAGGTCAGTTCCTGGCTGATGCCGCCGAGCAGGTCCAAGGGGTAGGGCCCGGACATCTGGCGTTCGATGGTCGGGGTCATCTCGACCACCACCGCCACGGTCATGCTGCGGCGCAGACGCAGATTGCGCGCCGAGATGTTGAACATGTAGCCCTGGGTCTCGGCCAGCGCCTTGATCTGGGCGCGGGTCTCGGGATTGACCAAGGGGCTGTCGCGCAGGGCGCGCGAAACCGTGATCGCCGAGACCCCGGCCAGCTTGGCCAGATCGGCCATGGTCGGGCTGTCGCCGGGTTCTTTCTTGCGGCGTTGGGCGCGGGGTCGGCTCATCGGCCTGGCTACCTTGCGTTGCGGACGGGCGCGGACCGCGTCCGGGTCCGTGCGTCATCAATAGCATGACGGCCGTTGCGGTTCGCAGTCCCCCGGGGCGGCGGAAGCCTGTGCCGATCCGGGTCGCGGCTGCACCGGCGACGGGCCCGGCGAGGCCGGCTCCAGCCCGTTATACTCACGAGGCTGTGCGGCGTTTTCGCTGCATATCGTCTATAGTAATCAGTAATTTAGACGAACAACTTCATCTTCCTTGGTATCTACGGCAGCGCCTCGCAGGCGCGCCAGAGGCAACCCCGCCGCATGCGTCTGTCCACGATCAAGCTCTCCGGTTTCAAGTCCTTCGTCGATCCGACCACGTTGCACCTGCCCACCAACATGACCGGCGTGGTCGGTCCCAACGGCTGCGGCAAGTCCAACATCATCGACGCGGTGCGCTGGGTGATGGGCGAGAGCTCGGCCAGCCGACTGCGCGGCGACTCGCTGACCGACGTGATCTTCGCCGGCTCCTCGGCGCGCAAGCCGGTGTCGCAGGCGATGGTCGAGCTGATCTTCGACAACTCCGACCACACCATCACCGGCGAATTCGCGGCCTTCAACGAGATCTCGGTCAAGCGCACCGTCAGCCGCGACGGCACCAGCCAGTACTACCTCAACGGCGGCAAGTGCCGTCGTCGCGACATCACCGATCTGTTCCTCGGCACCGGCCTGGGCCCGCGCAGCTACTCGATCATCGAGCAGGGCATGATCAGCCAGATCATCGAGGCCAAGCCCGAGGAACTGCGCGTCTACCTGGAAGAGGCCGCCGGCATCTCCAAGTACAAGGAGCGCCGCAAGGAAACCGAGACCCGCATCCGCCACACCCGCGAAAACCTCGACCGCCTCAACGACCTGCGCGAGGAAGTCGGCAAGCAGCTCGAACACTTGCGCCGCCAGGCTCGCCAGGCCGAGCAGTACCAGGCGATCCAGGCCGAGCGCCGGGTCAAGGACGCCGAGTGGAAGGCGCTGGAACACCGCGCCCTGGACCAGAAACTGCAGGCGCAGCGCGAGAAGCTGTCGCAGCAGGAAACCCGCCTGCAGCAGCTGATCGCCGAGCAGCGCGAGGCCGAGCGCGAGCTTGAGACCGGACGCGTGCGCCGCGAGGAAGCCGCCGAAGCGCTCAACAAGGCCCAGGCCGCCAGTTACGAAGTCGGCGGCGCCTTGGCCCGGATCGAACAGCAGATCCAGCACCAGCGCGAGATGACCACCCGCCTGCAGCGCGCGCGCGACGAAGCCGCCGCGCAGCTGGCCGAACTCGGCAGCCACATGGGCAGCGACCAGGAACGCCTGGACGCGCTGCGCGCCGCGGTCGAGGACGCCGAGCCGCGCCTGGAAGCGTTGCGCGACAACGACGAAGCGCGCCAGGAAGCCCTGCGCGACGCCGAGACCAAGCTCAACGACTGGCAGCAGCGCTGGGACGCGCACAGCCGCGCCCAGTCCGAGGCCGCGCGCGCGGCCGACGTCGAGCGCACCCGCATCGAGGGCCTGGACCGCCAGAGCCTGGACGCCGAACGCCGGCGCGAAGCCCTGTCCAACGAGCGCACCGGCCTGGACCTGAGCGCGCTGGCGGCCGCCTTCGAACAGATCCAGAGCCAGCACGACGTCCAGAAGGAATCGCTGGAAGGCCTGACCCACGAACTCGAAACCCGCAAGGCCAGCGTCACCGAGCTGCAGGAACAGCAGCGCGGCACCCAGTCCGAACTGGCCGAAGCGCGCAAGCAGGCGCAGGCCGCGCGCGGCCGCTTGTCCTCGCTGGAAACCTTGCAGCACGCCGCGCTGGGCCAGGAGCAGGGCGCGGCGGTGAACTGGCTCAAGAGCCGCGGCCTGGACAGCGCCGCGCGCGTGGGCGAGCGTCTGGACGTCGACGCCGGCTGGGAGAACGCGGTCGAAAGCGCGCTCGGCCAACTCATCGAGGGCGTGCTGGTCGACGCCCCGGAGTCCCTGGTCGACGCGATCGGCGAACTCGCCGACGGCCGCCTCAGCCTGGTGTCGCCCGAGGCCGACGACAGCGTGTATCCGCCGACCTCGCTGGCCGCCAAGGTGCGCGGCCCGCGCGCGATCCGGCGCCTGCTCGCGCGCCTGCACACGGCGGAGGATCTGGCCGCGGCGCGTGCGCTGCAGTCCTCACTGGACGAAGGCGACTCGGTCATCACCCGCGGCGGCGAGCGCCTCGGCGCGGGCTGGGTGCGGGTGCTGCGCTCCGGCGCCGCCCAGCAGGGCGCGCTGCTGCGCGAGCGCGAGATCCAGACCCTGCGCGGCGAGATCGAGACCCTGCTCAATCGCGAACGCGAACTCGAATCGCTGCTGGTGCAGCTGCGCGACCGCACCCTGGCCGCCGAACAGCAGCGCGAAGACGCCCAGCGCGGCCTGTACATGGCCCACCGCGGCGTATCCGAACTGGCCGGCCAACTGCAGAGCCAGCAGGGCCGCCTGGACACCGCGCGCGGCCGCATCGAGAAGATCGAAGCCGAGCTGGAACAACTGATCCTCACCCTCGACGGCAGCCGCGACCAGGCCCGCGACGCGCGTGCGCGCCAGGAAGCCGCGGTCGAGCGCATGGGCGAACTCGAAGACACCCGCCTGGCGCTGGAATCCGAGCGCCGCAGCCTGGGCGACGCGCGCGAAGCCGCGCGCAACGCCGCGCGCGAATCGCGCGACGTGGCGCATGCCCTGGCCCTGACCCTGGAAGCGCAGCGCACCCAGATCGTCGGCCTGTCGCAGGCCCTGGACCGCATGGGCGGCCAGCGCGGCCAGCTCGACAACCGCCTGGGCGAACTCGCCGCGCAGCTGGCCGAAGGCGACCAGCCGGTGCAATCGCTCGAGACCCAGCGCCAGGTCGCGCTGGAACAACGCGTGCTCGCCGAGCAGAGCCTGACCAGCGCGCGCAGCCACCTCGACGGCATCGACAACGACCTGCGCCGCTACGAGCAGACCCGTCATCAGCGCGACGAGCAGGCCCTGCAGCAGCGCGAGGCCATCGGCCAGCGCCGCCTCGAACAGCAGGCCCTGGTGCTCAAGGCCGAGACCCTGTCGGCGGCGATCGCCGAGGCCGGCTTCGTGCTCGAGGACGTGGTCAACACCCTCACCGAGGACATGCAGCCGCAGGTCTGGGAGCGCACCGTCGCCGAACTCGACGGCAAGCTGCGCCGGCTGGAGCCGGTCAATCTGGCCGCGATCGCCGAGCATGCCGAGGCCGCGACCCGCAAGGACTACCTGGACGCGCAGTACACCGACCTCACCACCGCGCTGGAGACCCTGGAAGACGCGATCCGCAAGATCGACCGCGAGACCCGCGGCCGCTTCAAGGACACCTTCGACCGCGTCAACTCCGGCGTGCAGGAACTGTATCCGCGCCTGTTCGGCGGCGGTCATGCCTACCTGGAACTCACCGGCGAGGACCTGCTCGATACCGGCGTGGCGATCATGGCGCGCCCGCCCGGCAAGCGCGTGTCCAACATCTCGCTGCTGTCCGGCGGCGAGAAGGCGATGACCGCGGTGGCGCTGGTGTTCGCGATCTTCCGCCTCAACCCGGCGCCGTTCTGTCTGCTCGACGAGGTCGACGCGCCGCTGGACGAAGCCAACGTCGGCCGTTTCACGGCGATGGTCAGCGAGATGAGCGAACAGGTACAGTTCCTGTTCGTGAGCCACAACAAGGCGACGATGGAAGCCGCGCAGCAGTTGTCGGGCGTGACCATGCGCGAGCCGGGCGTCAGCCGTCTGGTCTCGGTGGACCTGGCCGAGGCGACGCGTCTGGCAGGCGCGGCCTAAGCGGCCACGCCGGGATTAGTGATTTGGGATTCGGGATTGGCAAGAGCCGCTGCCCGGCCCGTGATGTCGCATCGCAACTGCTTTTTTGCAGTTAACTTAGGAGCCGGGAGCGGGTAGGGAATCGAAAGTCGGCGCAAGTGCTTCGACGAATCCCGAATCTCGAATCCCGAATCTCCGCTTTCAAAGGAGCAATCGATGTCCGAAGTGACCCTGCTGCGGATCGGCATCCTGATCGCCGGCTTGATCCTGATCGGCGCGATCGTGTTCTTCGGCCGTCCGCGCAAGCCCGGGCAGGGCAAGCGCGTGCCGCGCGAGAGCGGCGCGGATGCGCGCAAGGGCGAGGGCGGCCGTCGCGAGCCCACCCTGGGCGAGCTGATCGAAGGCGAGGGCGAAGCGGCCGCGGCCGGCGAAAGCACGCGTCAGGCCGAGCTGGAACTGTTCGATCGCACCCTCGAGGGCGGCGCCGCCAACAGCGAACTCGGCCGCCGCGCCACCGAGGAATTCGACAAGATCGTCACCCTCTACCTGGCCGCGCGCGCCGGCGCCAAGCTGCACGGCCCCGACATCGTGGTCGCGGCCGAAAAGGCCGGCCTGGTCTACGGCCACATGGGCGTGTTCCACCGCCTGGTCGAAGGCCATCCCGAGCGCGGCCCGGTGTTCAGCGTGGCCAACATCATGAAACCCGGCAGTTTCGACATGGCCCAGATCCAGGCCCTGGAAACGCCGGCGATCGCGTTCTTCCTGACCCTGCCGGCGCCGGTGCCCGCGCTGGACGCCTGGGAGACCATGCTGCCGACCGCGCAGCGCATGGCCGAACTGCTGGACGGCGTGGTCCTGGACGAACAGCGCAACGCCCTCGGCCGCCAGCGCATCGCCCACCTGCGCGACGAACTGCGCGCCTACGACCGCCAGCGCGAAGCGCCGCCGCTGACGCGGCCTACGCGCTGGTAAGCGATCCCGCGCGCTAGCCCGGCTGCGCCGCGGCGACGTCGCGGCTCGAAAAGCAAATCCCCCTCGATCCCCCTTTTTCAAAGGGGGAAGACAATCGACCGTGCAAGGCCGGGAGTATCGGCTGCGACGATGAGCGTTACGGTTGGCGTTGCCGCCGTTGCCGCCGTTGCTGCCGATGCCGCCGATGCCGCTATTGCCGCCATTGCCGCCGACGCTGCCGTTGCTGCCGTTGCCGCCGTTGCTGCCGTTGCTGCCGTTGCCGCCGTTGCCGCCGCTGCTGCCGCTGCTGCCATTGCCGCCGATGCCGCCGATGCCGCCGATGCCCCCGACGCGCCTATGTCGCCGTTGCTCTCGCCGTTGCCGTTGCTGTTCCCCCCTTTGGAAAAGGGGGGCAGGGGGGATTTGCTCCACCCCACGCAAACTCACAAACCCAGCATCCCCAGATTCGCCCAAACCGGTCAAAATGCGCCGATAGCGCCGCAACCGCAGCGCCATGGACGCCCGCGATGACCGACTCCGCCAAAGCCGCGCAACGCGCCGCCGTATTGCGCCAGCAGCTCGAAGACGCCAACTACCGCTACCACGTGCTCGACGATCCCAGCATTCCGGACGCCGAGTACGACCGCCTGCTGCGCGAGCTCGACCAGCTCGAGGCCGCGCATCCCGAGCTGCTCACGCCCGATTCGCCGACCCAGCGCGTCGGCAACGCGCCGTCCTCGGCCTTCGCCGAGGTCCGTCACGCGATTCCGATGCTGTCGCTGGGCAACGCCTTCAGCGACGAGGAAGTCGCCGACTTCGAACGCCGTATCGAAGAGCGCCTGGAGCGCAGCTCGCCGAGCTTCTCGGTCGAGCCCAAGCTCGACGGCCTGGCGATCAGCCTGCGCTACGAACACGGCCGCTTCGTCCAGGGCGCGACCCGCGGCGACGGCGCCACCGGCGAGGACGTGACCGCGAATCTGCGCACCGTCAAGGCGATCCCGTTGCAGCTGCGCGGCAAAGGCTGGCCGGAGGTATTGGAAGTGCGCGGCGAGGTCTACATGCCGCTGGCCGCGTTCAAGGCCTACAACGAGCGCGCGCTCAAGGACGGCGGCAAGGTCCTGGCCAATCCGCGCAACGGCGCGGCCGGCTCGCTGCGCCAGCTCGATCCGCGCATCACCGCGCAGCGTCCGCTGGCGTTCTACGCCTATGCGGTCGGCATCGTCGAAGGCTACGAGCTGCCGGCCACGCATTCGGCCACGCTGGCGCAGTTGCGCGAGTGGGGCTTCCCGGTCAGCGCCGAAAGCGATGTGGTCGCCGGCACCCAGGGCCTGCTCGGCTATTACCGCCGCATCGGCGAAAAGCGCGACAAGCTGCCGTTCGACATCGACGGCGTGGTCTACAAGCTCGACGACTACACCGGCCAGCGCGAGATGGGCTTCGTCTCGCGCGCGCCGCGTTGGGCGATCGCGCACAAATTCCCGGCGCAGGAACAGGCGACCACGGTCGAATCGATCGAGATCAACGTCGGCCGCACCGGCGCGGTGACGCCGTGGGCGCTGATGGCGCCGGTGCAGGTGGGCGGCGTGGTCGTGACCCGCGCCACCTTGCACAACGCCGATCAGGTCGCGCGCCTGGACGTGCGCAACGGCGACACCGTGATCGTGCGCCGCGCCGGCGACGTGATCCCCGAGGTGGTGCGGGTGGTGATCGAACAGCGCCCGCCCGGCACCCGGGCCTGGGCCATGCCCGAGACCTGTCCGCAGTGCGGCTCGGAGCTGGTGCGCGAGGAAGGCGAGGTGGTCTGGCGCTGCTCGGGCGAGCTGATCTGCCCGGCTCAGCGCAAGGAAGCCATCATTCATTTCGCTTCGCGCCGCGCCATGGACATCGAAGGCCTGGGCGAGCGTTATGTCGAGGTGCTGTCGGACCTGGGTTATGTGCAGTCGGTGGCCGATCTGTACAAGCTGGGCCTGGACGACCTGCTGGAGATGAAGCGCCGTGCGGACGAGCGCGACGGCACCACGCCGGAAACGGTCAAGGCCGGTAAGGTCGCGACCAAGTGGGCCGACAATCTGATCGAGGCGATCGACCACAGCCGCGCGACCACGCTCGAACGCTTCCTGTTCGCGCTCGGCATCCAGCACGTCGGCGAGAGCACCGCCAAGGCGCTCGCGGTCTGGTTCGGCGATCTGGCCCTGATCCGCCATCTGCCCTGGCCCATGTTCAAGCGCGTGCCGGACATCGGCGGCGAAGTCGCGCGTTCGCTGGGCCATTTCCTGGACCAGCCCGGCAACCAGCAGGTGATCGACGACCTGCTCGCGCGCGGCGTGACCATTACCGACACCCATGAGCCTACGCCCAAGCTCGCTCCGGATCTGAATCTGGCGACCCTGTTGGTGGATATGGAAATTCCCAAGGTCACCCGCATCCGCGCCGAACAGCTGGCCGCCGCGTTCGCGGATGCGGCCAAGCTGGCTGCCGCGCCCGAGCACGCCTACGTCACCGCCGGCCTGCCCGCCGACAGCGCGCAGGCCTTCGCCTTGTGGCGCGACGACGCCGACAACGCGGCCCTGCTGCAACGCGTGGGCGCGGCGTTGGCGCAACTGCAGGCGCGCCTGCCCGATGCGGCCGCGGCGGCCGCGGCCGCCGGCCCGCTGGACGGCCAGACCGCCGTGCTCACCGGCAGCCTCAGCGCCTTGTCGCGCGATCAGGCCAAGGATCACTTGGAAGCGCTGGGCGCCAAGGTCGCCGGCAGCGTGTCCAAGAAGACCAGCTTCGTGGTCGCCGGCGAGGCCGCCGGTTCCAAGCTCGACAAGGCCCAGGAGCTGGGCGTGCCGATCTGGGACGAGGCGCGGTTGCTCGCGTTCCTGGCCGAACACGGCCGCTCGGTCCCGTGAGCGAGACCGGCGCACGCGACTGGCGGCCATCGGCGAGCTTCGAGGCGCTGCGCCTGCGCGCGGCGCTCAATGCGCGCATCCGCGAATTCTTCGCCCAGCGCGGCGTGACCGAGGTCGAGACCCCGGTGTTGTCGATGGCCGGCAACACCGACCCCAACATCGCCTCGTTCTCGCTGCAGTTCAGCGGCCGCACCGACGGCGCGCCGCGCACGCGCTGGCTGCGCACTTCGCCCGAATACCCGCTCAAGCGCCTGCTCGCGGCCGGCTTCGGCGACTGTTACGAACTCGGCCGGGTGTTTCGCGACGGCGAGGCCGGCGGCCGCCACAACCCCGAATTCAGCATGCTCGAGTGGTACCGGCTGGGCTACGACCATCAGGATTTGATCGCCGAGACCGCCGAACTGATCCAGGCCGCGTTGGCCCTGGTCGGGCGCGAGGCGGCGCTGGAACGCGTGGCCTATCGCGAGCTTTATCAACAGCGCCTGGGTCTGGATCCGCTGAGCGCCGACGAAGCCGAATTGCGCGCCGCCTTGGGCGAGCTGGTGATCGATCCCGAAGACCTGGGGCGCGACGATTGGCTGGATCTGCTGATGACCCACCGCCTGCAGCCCGGCTTCGCGTCCGATCGCCTGCTCGCCGTCTACGACTACCCGGCCTCGCAGTGCGCGCTCGCGCGCGTGCGCGCCGGCGAGCCGCCGCTGGCCGAGCGCTTCGAGCTTTACCTGGGGCCGCTGGAACTGGCCAACGGCTATCACGAACTCGCCGACGCGCACGAACAGGGCGTGCGCTTCGCACGCGACCTCGCGCTGCGCGCGCAACGCGGCGCGCCCGCGCCGCCGCGCGACGAGGCGCTGCTGGCCGGCCTCGCCGCCGGTCTGCCGGACTGCGCGGGCGTTGCGCTGGGCGTGGACCGTTTGCTGATGGCGATGCTGAACGTTCCGCGCATCGCCGATACCTTGGCCTTCGATTTCGCGCGCGCATGACAAGCCTGAACGCAGAGCGCAAGTCGGCGCAGTTGCAAGATGTTTTGATTGACCATTCAGGTGCGCGGGGTAGAGTGATCGCGTATCGCAAGGGGGAGCTCGCAATGCGCACAGGTACTGCCGCGGCACTGTCGTTGGCGCTGGTCTTGATGGCCGGCGCGGGCGACGCCATGGCCCAGGCCGGCGGCGAACGGCTGTACGGCGACCGCGTGCTGCGTTGCGAATCCGATGGCGAAACCCCGCGCCAATGTCCGGCCGACACCACCGGCGGCGTGCGTCTGGCGCGGCGCCTGTCCGACAGCGACTGCGTCGAGGGCAAGGGCTGGGGCGTGAATCGCAGCGGCGTCTGGGTCGCGCGCGGCTGCAGCGCCGACTTCGTGCTCGGCCAGGGCGGCAGCGGCCGCGACAGCCGCAGCGGCGATCGTGTCATGCGGTGCGAATCCAAGGGCGGGCGCTGGAATCACTGCCGTGGCAACAGCGCCAATGGCGTGCAGCTGGTGCGCCAGTTGTCCAAGCGCCCCTGCATCCGCGACCAGAACTGGGGTGTGGACGCCCAGGGCCTGTGGGTGTCCGGCGGTTGCCGCGGCGAGTTCCAAATGCTGTCCGACGGCGCCACCGAACCGGTGGCCGTCGCGCCGCGCGGCAAGGTGGTGCTGTGCGAATCGATCAAGAGCCAGGCCCAGCGCTGTGCGGTCGAGACCGGCGCTGGCGTGCGCCTGCACAAGCAGCTCTCGCGCTCGCAATGCGTGGAAGGACGCAGCTGGGGCTTCGATGGCAACGGCATCTGGGTCGAAGACGGCTGCCGCGCCGAGTTCGAAGTCGATACGCCGCGCGGCGGCTGAGGCCCCACCGCGGCGCCGTCGCCACCTGCCATAAGTCCGGGCGACTGCCGCCCCCTGCGCGCGGCATACTTGCGCCCATGCGCGCCGCTGTCCGGCCGCGGCCCCGGGACTCGTTAAGCGGCAGATAAACGCATCCGAATCGGGTCCGGCGCGGTGCCGAAATCTTGAGCCTGCGTTAAGCGGGCGTGGATAAAGTTGCAGCCAACTGACAAAGGAGTGACGGACATGTTCGTACGCATCGTTTCCTGTTTCGCCCTGGCGCTGGGTTTCAGCGCGACCGCACAGGCGGCGCCGCAATACGATTCCGGTTACTACGGCGGCGGTCAGCAGACCATCCGCTGCGAGTCCGACGACGGCCGCAACCGTCAGTGCTATGCCGACACCCGCGGCGGCGTGCGCCTGGTCCGCCAGTTCTCCAAGTCGCAGTGCATCCAGGGCAGCACCTGGGGCTACAACCGCGACACCATCTGGGTCAGCGGCGGTTGCCGCGCCGAGTTCGAACTGGGCCGCGGCGGCGACGGTGGCTGGAACGGCGGTGGCGGTTGGAACGGCGGCGGCAATAACGGCGGCAACAACGGCGACACCGTGCGCTGCGAATCCGACGACGGCCGTTACCGCACCTGCGCCATCGGCGGCAACCGCGCGCGCCTGGTGCGCCAGCTTTCGAAGTCGCCCTGCGTGGAAGGCCAGAGCTGGGGCTCGCAACGCGGCAGCGTGTGGGTCAGCAACGGCTGCCGCGGCGAGTTCAGCAGCGGCCGCGGCGGCGGTGGCTGGAACGGTGGCGGCTGGAACGGCGGCAACAACCAGTGGCGCACCGTGGTGTGCGAATCCAACGACGGTCGCGAGGGCCGCATGCGTCGCTGCAATACCAGCATCCGCGACGGCGCGCGCCTGATCCGCCAGAAGTCCAAGGGCGCCTGCATCGAAGGCCAGACCTGGGGCTGGGATCAGAACGGCATCTGGGTGCAGATGGGCTGCCGCGGCGAGTTCAGCGTGCGCTGATCGCCCGCGCCAGCGCTTGAGTACGACGGGCCCCGCGGCGACGCGGGGCCCGTTTTCGTTGGCGCCTTCGCGCGGCCGCAACCAGGGCCTGGCGCGGCTGCGATAAACTGCGCGCATGAACGACATCGACTTCGACCGCTACGACCGCATTCGCCCGATCCGCTGGACCGGCGACGCCCTGGAACTGCTGGATCAGCGCCGCCTGCCGTTCCACGTCGAATACGTGCGTTGCCAGGACAGCGACGCGGTCGCGGCCGCGATCCACGCCCTGACCGTGCGCGGCGCCCCGGCGATCGGCATCGCCGCCGCCTGGGGCGTGGTGCTGGCCGCGCGCGATATCCAGGCCGACGACGGCGCCGGCGCACTGGCCGCGCTGGAACCTGCGCTGCAGCGGCTCAACGCCGCGCGTCCGACCGCGGTCAACCTGGCCTGGGCGCTGGCGCGCATGCGCCGCAGCCTGAGCGGGGCTGGCGCCGATTGGCGCGCCACGCTCGCGCGCGAGGCCCAGGCGATCGCCGACGAGGACCTGGCCGCCAACCGCCGCATGGGCGCGCTGGGCGCGGCCCTGATCGCGCCCGGCAGCGGCGTGCTCACCCATTGCAACACCGGCTCGCTGGCCACCGCCGGGTTTGGCACCGCGCTGGGCGTGATCCGCGCCGGTGTCGCCCAGGGCCGCATCGACCAGGTCTACGCCGGCGAGACCCGGCCCTGGCTGCAGGGCGCGCGCCTGACCGTGTGGGAGCTGCAGCAGGACGGCATCGCGCCGATCCTGATCGCCGACTCCGCCGCCGCGCATCTGATGAAGAGCGGGCGCGTGCAGTGGGTGGTGGTCGGCGCCGATCGCATCTGCGCCAACGGCGACACCGCCAACAAGATCGGCACCTACCAGCTCGCGATCGCCGCGCGCCACCACGGGGTCAAATTCATGGTCGCCGCGCCGTCCTCGACGGTCGACATGGCCACCGCCTCGGGCGAGGCGATCGAGATCGAGGAGCGCGATCCCGGCGAGCTGTTCGCGGTCGGCGGGGTGCGCACGGCGGCCGAGCAGGTCGGCGCCTGGAACCCGGTGTTCGACGTCACCCCGCACGAACTGATCGACGCCATCGTCACCGAGCGCGGCGTAATCGAGCGTCCCGACGCGCAGGCCATGCGGGCCGCGTTCGCGGCCTGATCGCCGCGCCTGTCGCGCGGCTGCGCCAAAGCCTGGAAAAGCACCCGCAAGTGCTTGTTTCTGCGTGGGAATCGGGCCGCTGTCCGACCCCGTTTCGTGCTATCATTTCCTGTCCTTTTGATGCCGCCTTGAGCGAGCTGCAGAACAGGCCCGCACGGGCAGGTTTCGCCGCCGTCCGGGGCGCCTAGCAAAACCGCTCAGCACGGAACCCTGATGGCCGAACTCGCCAAGGAAATCATCCAGATCAATCTCGAAGACGAGATGCGTCGCAGCTATCTCGATTACGCCATGAGCGTGATCGTGGGCCGCGCGCTCCCCGACGTCCGCGATGGTCTCAAGCCGGTGCACCGCCGCGTCCTGTACGCGATGAGCGAGCTCGGCGCGCACAGCAACAAGCCCCATTTCAAGTCGGCGCGTATCGTCGGCGACGTGATCGGTAAGTACCACCCGCACGGCGATCAGTCGGTCTACGACACGCTGGTGCGCATGGCCCAGCCGTTCTCGCTGCGTTACCTGCTGGTCGACGGCCAGGGCAACTTCGGTTCGGTCGACGGCGACTCCGCCGCCGCGATGCGTTACACCGAATCGCGCATGGCCAAGCTCACCCACGAGCTGATGGCGGACATCGACAAGGAAACCGTCGACTTCCAGCCCAACTACGACGAAAAGGAACTCGAACCCACGGTCATGCCGACCCGGGTGCCGAACCTGCTCGTGAACGGCTCGGCCGGTATCGCCGTGGGCATGGCGACCAACATCCCGCCGCACAACCTGTCGGAAGTGATCAACGCGACCATCGCCCTGATCAACGATCCGGAGCTGGACGTCGACGGCCTGATGGAATACATCCCCGGCCCGGATTTCCCGACCGCGGGCATCATCAACGGCACCGCCGGCATCATCGCCGCCTACCGCACCGGCCGCGGCCGCGTGCGCATGCGCGCGCGCGCCGACATCGAGGTCAACGAGGACACCGGTCGCGAGGCGATCGCGGTCACCGAGATCCCGTATCAGGTCAACAAGGCGCGGCTGATCGAGAAGATCGCCGAGCTGGTCAAGGAAAAGAAGCTCGAGGGCATCAGCGAGCTGCGCGACGAGTCCGACAAGGACGGCATGCGCATCTTCATCGAGGTCAAGCGCGGCGAATCGGCCGAGGTGGTGCTGAACAATCTGTATCAGCAGACCCAGATGGAGTCGGTGTTCGGCATCAACATGGTGGCGCTGGTCGACGGCCGCCCGCAGTTGCTGAACCTCAAGCAGATCATCGAGGCCTTCATCCGTCACCGCCGCGAAGTGGTGACCCGCCGCACCATCTTCGATCTGCGCAAGGCGCGTCAGCGCGCGCACATCCTGGAAGGCCTGACGGTAGCGCTGGCCAACATCGACGAGATGATCGAGCTGATCAAGACCTCGGCGAATCCCAACGAAGCGCGCGAGCGCATGCTGGCCAAGACCTGGGAACCCGGCCTGGTCGGCGCGCTGCTGGCCGCCGCCGGCGCCGAGGCCTCGCGTCCGGACGATCTGCCGGCCGGCGTCGGTTTCGCCGACGGCCGCTACCAGCTCACCGAGGCCCAGGCCAGCCAGATCCTGGAAATGCGCCTGCACCGCCTGACCGGTCTGGAGCAGGAAAAGCTCACCGACGAGTACAAGCTGCTGCTGGAGACCATCCGCGGCCTGATCGAGATCCTCGAAAATCCCGACGTGCTGCTGGAAGTGATCCGCACCGAGCTGCTGAACCTGAAGGAAGAGTTCGGCGACGCGCGCCGCAGCGAAATCCGCGCCAGCGAAGAGGATCTCGACATCCTCGACCTGATCGCGCCGGAGGACGTGGTGGTCACGCTGTCGCATTCGGGCTACGCCAAGCGTCAGCCGGTCAGCGCCTATCGCGCCCAGAAGCGCGGCGGCAAGGGCCGCAACGCGGCGGCGACCAAGGACGAGGATTTCATCGACAAGCTGTGGTTGGTCAACACCCACGACACCTTGTTGACCTTCACCAGCTCCGGCCGCGTGTTCTGGCTGCCGGTGCACCAGTTGCCGGAGGCCGGGCCTAACGCGCGCGGCCGTCCGATCATCAACTGGCTGGCGCTGGAAGCCGGCGAGCAGGTCCAGGCCGTGCTGCCGGTGCGCGAGTACGACGACCAGCACTTCGTGTTCTTCGCCACCCGCAAGGGCATGGTCAAGAAGACGCCGCTGACCGAGTTCGCCTATCGACTGGCGCGCGGCAAGATCGCGATCAACCTCGACGAGGGCGATGCCCTGGTCGATGTGGCCCTGACCGACGGCCAGCGCGAAGTGATGCTGTTCGCCAGCAACGGCAAGGCCGTGCGCTTCGCCGAAAGCGGTCGCGAGGACGAGGCGGACAGCGCCGACGAGTCGGCCGAGATCGAGGGCGCCGAGGACGGCGTCGAGGCCGAGGCGGCGGGTGAGGGCGAAGGCGCCGACAAGTCCAAGCGCGGCAAGGGCGGCGTTCGCTCCACCGGCCGCAACAGCCGCGGCGTGCGCGGCATCAAGCTGGCTTCGGGCGAGATGGTGGTCAGCATGATCGTGATCGACGGCGACGGCGACATCCTCACCGCCAGCCAGCGCGGCTACGGCAAGCGCACTCCGGTCGAGGAGTATCCGTGCAAGGGTCGCGGCACTCAGGGCGTGATCGCGCTGAAGACCACCGAGCGCAACGGCGCCCTGGTCGGCGCGATCCAGCTCAGCGATCACCACGAAGTGCTGATGATCTCCGACGGCGGCACCCTGGTGCGTACGCGCGCGGCGGAAATCTCCCAGGTCGGCCGCAACACCCAGGGCGTGACCCTGATGCGTCTGGCCGAAGACGAGACCTTGCAGACCATCGAGCGCGTCGATGCTTCGTTGGAAGACGACGCGGACGAGAGCGGCGATGGCCTGCCGCCGATCGCGGATGCGGGCGACAAGGCAGGCGACGCGCCCAGCCCGGAAAGCTGATCCGCGGCCCGCGCTTGCCACGAGAACGCCACCTGCGGGTGGCGTTCTCGTTTGCGGCGTCCGGACGACGCGTCGCCGATCGGGATCGTAGCGTGAGCGTTCGTGTGGTTCGCGCATGCAGCGCGACGCTCAAAAGAAAAACCCCGGCCGAAGCCGGGGTTTTTTTATCGCATAGCCGTCGCCGAGCCGTTCCTTGGCCCGGATCGGGCAATCAGAACGTGATGCTCCAGCTGTCGATCTTGCCGGTGTCGAGCGAAGCGTTGTCGTTGACGCGCAGCTTCCAAGTGCCGTTCAGTGCTTCGCTGGTCAGGTTCTTGGTGAAGGTGCCGGTCACGTTGTCGGCGCTGCCGCCGGTGCGGTTGTGGATGTTGTACAGCGTGCCGTCCGGCGCGACCAGATCGACCTTCAGATCACCCTTGTAGGTGTGCAGGATGTTGACGGTGATCGAAGCGTTGCTCGGACCGTTGCCGGTACGACCGGAGACCGAGATCGGGCTTTCGACCGTGCTGTTGTCGGCGATCGGGAAGTCCGTGCCGTTGCTGTAGGTCTGGGTGCCGCCGGTGCCGCCGACCGTGACCGTGGAGGTCTTGGTGTTGGTGGCGCCGTTGTTGTCGGTCACCGTCAGGGTCACCGTGTAGGTACCCGCCGTCGTGTAGGTCTTGCTGGGGTTGGTGGCGGTGGAGGTGGTGCTGTCGCCGAAGTTCCAGCTACGCGAGGCGATGGAGCCGTCGCTGTCGGTGGAGGTATCGGTGAAGGCCACGGTCAGGCCGCTGACCGACGAGGTGAAGTTCGCCACCGGGGGAGCGTTACCGCCGCCTGGGCAGTCGACGCCGACCAGCGCGAAGGCCGCACTCACGTCGGCGACGTTGTAGCCCAGATCGGTGGCCGCGGTCTCGACGCCGCAGGAGCCCTGGATGAAGTTGGTGCTCGCCGTCCAGTACAGCTGGTTGGCGCGGGCGAAGGCCTTGAACGCCTTCTGCGTATCCCAGCCCGAGGTGGTCGCCAGCTTCCAGAACGCCTTGTTGTACACGCCGGACGAGTAGTGCACGTCCATGCCGTTGGTGTAGTTCGAGGCGTGGCCGATCGAGCTGCCGTCCTGCGGCGGGTTGGCCATGTAGCGCAGGGCGCCGGTGGCCTTGAAGATCTGCGCGCCGACCAGGAAGTCGTTCGTGCCGTTCATGTAGTACTCGGCGGCTTCGCCGGCCATGTCGGAGAACGCTTCGTTGATGCCGCCGGACTGGCCGGAGTAGGTCAGGTTCGAGTTCTGCTCGGTGAAACCGTGCGAGACCTCGTGCGCCGACACGTCCAGGCTGACCAGCGGGTAGAAGGTCGAGCCGCCGTCGCCGAAGGTCATCGCCGAGCCGTCCCAGAACGCGTTCTGGTAGCTGTTGCTGTAATGCACGCGCATGGTCAGCTGGAAGCTCAGCGGGGGCACGCCCACGTAGGCGCCGTACATGTCGTAGACGACCTTGCCGAAGTAGTGCGCGTCGTTGAGCGGCGAATAGGCGCCGTTGATGGTCTTCACGGTGTTGCGCGGGCAGGTGTAGGAGAACGCCGTGCTGCCGGTGGTGCCGTGATTGAGGTTGACCGTCTTCACGTTGGCGTTGTTCATGGTGCAGGTGCTGCCGCTCTGCGCCACGTCGAGGAAACCGAAGTTGGTGCCGTACTCGTACTGGCCGGTCTTCTGGTTGCCGCCGGGGCCGGTGCCGTTGGCGTGTGCCAGCGCGTCCCACTGCTTGAGCACGCGGCCGTCGTTGGCGTCGACGATCACGAACGGACGCGTCGGCGAACCGCCCTTGGCGGCGTCGGCGAAGTACGACACGACATAGGCCAGGTGGGCGCGGCCGCCGTCGTCGACATAGATGACCTGCTCGGTCTTCTCGTCGCGGGTGCCGAGCAGGCCCTGACGGTTGCCCAGGCCGGCGCGCTTGCCGACGCTCAGCGCCTGCGACTTGGCCAGCTTGGGCGTGACGCTGGGCACGTCGGCGTCGATGCCGTTGATCATCTGACCGAACAGCGTGCGCACGTTGCCGTTGGCGTCTTCGCTGACGACCATCTGCTCGCCGAAGATCCGCACGCCGCGATGGCTCTGCTGATAGCGGTAGTGGCGGGTGCCGTCGCGGTCGGCCTTGATCGCGACCGCCTTGAGCGTGGACTGCGTGTCCAGCGCCAGCAGCTCGGCGTGACGCGCACCGGCATCGGCGCTGGCGCCGACGCTGGCCGCGGCCGCGCGATACTGCTGATTGAGCTGGTTGACGTTGCTCTGGTGCAGATCGACGCGTTGCGCCGCATCGGCCGCGCCAGCGGCCAGGACCAGGGCGGCCGCGGCCGCGAGTGCGTGCAGTTTCGGTACGGAATGACGATTCACTGGTGTTACCCCCGAAGCTAGTGTTGTTGGTCGGGCCGCGGTCGCGGCCGGCTCACTGCAGGTGGTGCATCCGCCCCCTGTCACCAACACGCCCTGGCCCTGCGCACTCGATCGTCCTTGTGCGTGCGGTAGGTCGTGGGTCTATCGGATGCCGCCGCGATGTCCTTCGCGACGGCGGAGCGACGCTAGGCCGGGGTGCAAATTGGGGTCAAAGCTGTGGAACTAAGTCACATTCGTTAAGGAATGAATGCGTACTGATGCAGTGCATGGCGCTTGCATCTGAAACCGTTTTTTTGCCGTATTTGGCGCGTGAATCCGGATTTCACGAGACCGCCATCGGATTGTAATAATGTTTTAAATATATTGTTGCAATGCACAAGGATTATGCGCGGTGCGGGTGGGGGTTTTGTCGCCTGAATGCGTTGATGATCTTATCCAGCGAAATCAAAGGCTTTCACGCTCACTAACATGAACGAGTAAGCGGTCTTGATTATTTTCAGCTAGATAATCAATCGTCGAATGTGACCTAATTCCGCGCATAAGCGTGGGGGCTATTCCAGTTACGGCAGGAGCCGGTCTTCGCAGACGCTGACGGGCCCGGCGATGCGGATTCAGCGGGTGTCGGCCGCGACCGCGACGCCGCGGAAGTCCGGCCTCCGTCCTCCAGCCAGGCACGGCCAGACCTCGACCACCGATCTGGTGCGCCTGGTGCACGGTCGCTAACCTGACCGCATGCCCCGCGCGCCCCACGCTTCGATCGAGATCCCGGCATTCGGACCGGCCGGCGCGCGGCGGCTGGGTGGAGGGCGCCGCGCCGATCGGGCCGGAAGCGACCCACGTTGATGGGCCGCGACGACAGCGATACCGCCTGCGGCGACGCCGACGCCGACGTCGCGAACGAGGTTTGCGCCGATCCCGGACGGCGCCAGGCGCTGCGGGTGCTTGCCACCTGCGCCGCGCTGGGCGTGTCCGGCTGCGCGCGCGAGTCGCCGGACCGCGACGAACGCCGTCTGCGCGATATCGGCGGCATCGACGAAATCGAAGTGGGGCGCGTGCTCAGACCGAACTCGGTGGCCGCGGTCGTGGCGGCATTGCGAAGCGGTCCAGGCGCGGTGTCGATCGGCGGCGCGCGTTGCAGCATGGGCGGCCAGATCGCCGCGGACGGATCGTTGCATCTGGACATGCGCGGCTTGAATCGCATGGTGTGGCTGGACCCCGCGCAGCAGCGCGTGCGCGTGCAGACCGGCATGTCCTGGCGCGAGTTGCAGGAGCTGATCGACCCGCACGGTCTGGCGGTTTCGATCATGCAAAGCTACAGCAACTTCAGCATAGGCGGCTCCCTCTCGGTCAATTGCCACGGCCGCTACGTCGGCAAGGGCAGCCTGATCCACAGCCTGCGCGCGCTTCAGCTGATCGACGGCGACGGGCAGGTGCACGAGCTCAGCCGCGAGCGCGACCCGCGGCTGTTCCATGCGGCGGTGGGCGGCTATGGCGGACTGGGCGCGATCACCGAGGCCGAGTTCGATCTCAGCCTCAACCATCGCATCGTGCGGCGCGCCGAGCGGGTGGCCTTGGACGAGTATCCGGCCTGGTTCGCCGAACGCGTGCTCGCCGATCCAGCCAGCGTGCTGCACAACGCCGACTTGCTGCCGCCACGCTTCGACGCGCCGGTCGCGGTGACCTGGAGCCGCTGCGCAGAGCCGCTGACCGTCGATGAACGCCTGATCGCGCGCAATGGCGACTACCGCCGCGACCGCAAACTGATCTGGAGCGCGTCCGAATTGCCGGGCGGCCCCTGGATGCGCGAGCGATACTCGGTCGAGAGGCTGCTACGCGAGCGCGAGGTGGTCTGGCGCAATCGCGAAGCCAGCCTGGACATCGCTTCGCTGGAGCCGAGCACGCGGCGCTATTCGACCTATCTGCTGCAGGAGTACTTCGTGCCGGTCCCGGCCTTCGCCGAGTTCGCGCGCGCGCTGGCGCGGCTCCTGCGCGACTTCGAGGTGCACGCATTGAACGTTTCGATCCGGCATGCGCCCGCGGATCGGCAATCGCTGCTGAGCTGGTCGCCGACCGAGGTGTTTTCGTTCGTGCTCTATCACAAGCAGCGCAGCGGCGCGCGCGCCGACGCGGTCGCCGGGCAATGGACGCGGCGCCTGATCGATCTGGCCCTGGATCACGGCGGCCGCCACTATCTGCCATACCGCCTGCATGCCACGCGCGAGCAGTTTCTACGCGGCTATCCGGCAGCGCCGACGTTCGCGGCGCTCAAGCGTCAGATCGATCCGCGAGGACGTTTCCGCAATCGGATGTGGGACAAGTACTTGCCGAGGTGAGGGCGGGCTCGTCGGGCGATGCCGCCGTGGCGCTTCCCGCTGGCGCAAGAGAAACCCCGGCCGTGGCCGGGGTTTCGGTGGGATCCGGAGCCGGGCGCGCGGGCCCGGTCGCGGCGCATCAGAAGGTGATGCTCCAGTTGTCGATGTAGCCCACGTCCTGGCCGGCCCGGTCGGCCGCGCGCAGGCGCCAGGTGCCGTTGAGCGCTTCGGTGGACAGGTTCTTGACGAAGGTGCCGCTGACGTTGTCGGCGCTGCCGCCGCTGCGGTTGTGGATGTTGTAGACCGAGCCGTCCGGCGCCAGCAGGTCCACGATCAGGTCGCCCTTATACGGATGGACGATGTTGACCGAAATCGAAGCGTTGGACGGGGCGTTGCCGGTGCGGCCGGAGACCACGATCGAGCTGCTCACGCCGGTGGCATTGTTGTCAGGAATGTTGACGTCGGTGCCGTTGGTGTAGGTCTGCGCGCCGCCGGTGGAAACCGTGACGGTGGCCGTCTTGGTGTTGCTGGCGCCGTCGTCGTCGGTGACGGTCAGGGTGACGGTGTAGGTGCCGGCCGTCGCGTAGGTCTTGCTGGGGCTGGTGGCGGTGGAGGTGGTGCCGTCGCCGAAGTTCCAACTGCGCGAAGCGATCGTGCCGTCGCTGTCAGTGGAGGCGTCGGTGAAGCTTACCGTCAGGCCGCTGGCCGAGGAACTGAAGTTGGCCGTCGGCGCGACGTTGGCGCCCGGGTCGGCGCGGAACGCCGCCATCGCCGCCTTGGTCTGCACCAGCACGCGCTGGTTGTGGCTGAGGTTGGTGTTGCCCATCGGCACGCCGTTATAGCTGACGTCGGGGTTGGACCAGTAGTTCAGGCGCGTGCAGGCGGCGCCGCTGCACTGGTAGGCCATGATGGTGCGCCAGCGCGTGCCCGTGGCCGGTGCGTACTGGTAGCCGTGGCCGTAAGCGTAGGGCGTGCTGCTGGGGTCGTTGGTCGGATCGTGGCGCGCCGACAACAGGTGGCCGATCTCGTGGGCGAAGCTGTAGTAGCCGGTCGCGCAATCCCAATACACCGTCGCGAACGCGCTGGCGGCGTTGGAGCCGATCGAACTGGCGCGGCCGCAGTTGCTGTCGTCGTCGATGACCAGCACATTGACGTCGGCGGCGTTGGCGTCGCGGCTGGCATGCACGTCGTCCATGTAACCGTCGCTGGTGCCCGCGAAACGCTGCACGTCGGTGGCGTGGCCGTCGCCGACCGAGGTGTATTGCACCGTGCGGTAGTTGGCCAGGACCATGTTGATGCCGACGTTGGAGTTGACGTAGCCCTGGTTGCTCTCGGCCACGGCCAGTTCGATCAGCGCTTCCATGTCGCCGCCGTACGCGGCGACCGCCTGGTTGGTGGCGACCACCTGGACGCGGATGGTGGCGGTGGCACCGGGGTCGATCGCGGCCGCGCCGACCAGGCCGCCGCCGCTCACAGCGCGCGCCGCGGCGGCGCGCATGTCGATCTGCGGCATGCCGGCTTCGTTGTAGTCGGCCGCGTGATCCGGCGGCAGGCGGCTTTCGTCGACTTCGATCACCGCGTTGCTGCCGTCGGGCAGGGACTGGATGCGGTACAAGGTGCCGTCGACGCGCACGTTGCCGGTGATGCGGTCGCCGTGGCGGACCAGGGCCACCGAGTTGCGTTCGTCGACACGCACTTCGCGGGAGCCGCGCAAGGCCGCGGCGCCGCGCGAATCGCGCAGACGGCCGAGCCAGACGGTGTTGCCGCGCTCGGTCTGGTGCGCGTCGTCCAGCGTGGCGGTGACCAGGCGCGAGCCCAGGCGCAGTTCGATCTCGCGGTTCTGCGCGCTGACCACCGAGGCGTCGGCGCGTTCGATGCGCAGGCTGCGGGTGGGGGCGGCGTGCGACAGCTGCTGGGCGGTGGCGAGCGCGGCGCGTTGCGGAGCCGGCGCCTGTCCGACGAACAGCGGCTTGGCCGCGAACGCTGGGGCGCTGGCGATGGACAGGAGCAGGGCGGCCTGGGCCAGGCGCGCTGCATGCTTACGGGTGGTCATCGGGTTCTCTCTCCCTGGTCGGCCGGGGCGCGGCCGCGTCGATGGCGATCCCTGGCGCGGCGTCCGTGCTAGCCGATGCGCAGGGCGATGGCGGACGGATCGTCGATCCGGCCGTTTTCCAAGCTAGCCAACGAGGCGCCAGGGCGGGGCAGGGGAAACTAGTCGCGCCTGTACTCACAGTGTGATTCGAGTCATGCATTGGCACATGCGTCGCTGGCGCTGGATCGGCCCGACTTCGGTTTGAAACATTGTTCCAGGGTGTGAGGGGCGATTGCGCCGGGCGCTCGATGCGGCCGTCGTCGGCGTTCGGCAACGCCAGCAAAACGATGCCTGCGCATGGCCCGCAAATTGTCCTTATGGCGATGCTGGGCGCGCTCTATACTCGTCGCAACCCTAGGGGAGACGACATGGATAGCGTGGTGGGTGGTGCTGCATTTTCGTTCCGGCGCGTCGTGCGCGCGGCCGCTGGCTTGGCCTTGGCGCTGCTGGTGATCGGCGGGCCCGTCGCCTGCAAGCGCGACACCACCGGCCAACTGCCCGAGGTCAGCGGCGAGGCGATCAAGGCCAAGCGCGAGACCGTCGAGGGCTTCGGGCTGGTCGCGGCTTATCCCGATCAGAAAGCCGACGAGCAGCTCGCGATCGCCCTGGAATTCAGCCAGCCGCTGGTCGGCAGCCAGGCCTTCGACGACCTGATCGCGGTCGCCGACAAGAACGGCGCCGTGGTCAAGGGCAGCTGGGTGCTGGACGACGGCGGCAAGGTCCTGCGTTTCCCCCACGTCGAAGCCAGCAAGGATTACGTGGTCACCATCAAGGGCGGCCTCACCGCCGCCGACGGCGACCGCATCGGCAAGGCCGTCACCCGCAACGTCTACACCGGTCCGCTGGATCCGGTGGTCGGCTTCGCCTCGCAAGGCAGCGTGCTGCCGGCGCGCGAGAGCCGCGGCCTGCCGGTGGTGTCGATCAACGTCGCCGAAGTCGACGTCGAGTTCATGCGCATCAAGGACAAGGAACTGCCCAAGTTCTTCGCCGAGTACCAGCGCGGCGGCCGTCGCGGCAGCTGGGAGCTGGAGCGCGACTGGGACGACAAGACGCCGCTGTCCAAGCTGGCCGAGCCGGTCTACGTCAATCGTTTCGTGCTCGGCGGCAAGCCCAACGAGCGCGTGTTGACCTATCTGCCGCTGCAGGACATCGAGGAGCTGCAGAAGCCCGGTCTGTACTTCGCGGTGATGAAGCGCAGCGGCCAGTTCAAGGACGAGTTCGAGACCGCGTTCTTCACCGTCAGCGATCTCGGCCTGCACGCGCGCGCCTACAAGGACAAGCTGTTCGTGCACACCGCCTCGCTGGAGAACGGCGATGCGGTCGGCGGCGTCGAGCTCAAGGTGCTGGACGCCAATGGCGAGCCGGTGCTGAAGGGCGAGACCGATCGCAACGGCAACGTGATGCTGGCCTACAAGCTCGACGCCACCCAGGTGCTGGTGGCGCAGCGCGGCAGCGACGTGTCGATGCTGCCGTTCAACCAGCCGGCGCTGGACCTGTCCGAGTTCGCGGTCTCCGGCCGCGAGCAGGCCTGGTTCGACGTGTTCGCCTGGTCGGGTCGCGATCTCTATCGCCCGGGCGAGACCGTGCGCCTGTCGGCGCTGCTGCGCGATCAGGACGGCAAGCCGGTCGCGCTGAAGGGCAAGGCCTTGCAGCCGGTGTTCCTGCGCTACGTGCAGCCCGACGGCAAGACCTTCCTGGAAACGCGCCTGCAGCCCGACAGCCAGGGCTATGTGCGCCACGCCCAGGTGATTCCGGCCGACGCCGCGACCGGCCGTTGGCGGGTCGAGTTCCGCACCGATCCGGCCAGCAAGGAAGCGGTGCAGGGCATGACCCTGCGCATCGAGGAGTTCCTGCCCGAGCGCCTCAAGCTGGACCTCAACGCCCAGGCCACGCTGAAGCCGGGCGAGCCGATCAAGCTCGCCGTCGACGGCGCCTATCTCTATGGCGCGCCCGCGGCCGGCAACCGCTTCACCGCCAAGCTGGCGGTGATGGTGGAGCAGCATCCGTTGGAACAACTGCCCGGCTACTTCTTCGGCGACCCGACCCTGAGCCTGCCCAAGGAAGCCAAGGACGTGGTCGATACCGCGCTCGACGCCCAGGGCAAGTTGCAGCAGAGCGTGGCGCTGCCCAGCGAGGCCAAGCCGGTCAGCCCGATCGCCGCCATCCTCACCGGCAGCGTCTACGAAAGCGGCGGCCGCAGCGTCAATCGCAGCCTCAAGCGCGTGCTGTGGCCGGCCGATGCCCTGGTCGGCGTGCGTCCGCTGTTCGACGACAAGGAAGGCACCGATTCCAACGGCAACGCCGGTTTCGAGCTGACCCGCGTCGGCGCCGACGGCAAGCCGCGCCCGGCGCGCGGCCTGCGCGTGACCCTGATCCGCGAACACCGCGACTACCACTGGAACTACGACGCCGACGGCGGCTGGGACTACGACTTCAACCGCCGCTACGAAGACGTGCAGACCCGCAACGTCGACCTCGGCGCCTCGCCGCTGCGCCTGGATTTCCCGGTCGAGTGGGGCGAGTACCGCATCGACGTCTACGACCCGGCGACCCAGCTGACCTCGCGCTATCCGTTCAAGGCCGGCTGGAGCTGGGACGACCAGAACCGTGGCCTCGACGCGCGCCCCGACAAGGTCAAGATCGCGCTCGATAAGACCGCCTACAAGGCCGGCGACACCCTCAAGGTCACCCTGACCCCGCCGCACGCAGGCAAGGGCCTGCTGATGGTCGAAAGCGATCGCATGCTGTACGTGCAGGCGATCGACGTGAAGGCCGGCAGCAGCTTCGAGATTCCGGTCACCAACGACTGGGACCGCCACGACGTCTACGTGACCGCGCTGGTGTTCCGCGGCGGCAGCGCGCCCAGCAAGATCACGCCCGCGCGCGCGGTCGGCATCGCCCACGTGCCGATGGACCGGCGCGAGCGCACGGTCGCGGTCGGGCTCAACGTGCCCAAGCTGATGCGGCCGGAGCAGGACCTGCCGGTCACCGTCAGCGCGCCGCAGCTGGCCGGGCAGGAAGCCTATGTGACCGTGTCCGCGGTCGATGTGGGCATCCTCAACATCACCCGCTTCCCGGTGCCGGACGCGGCCGCGCATTTCTTCGCCCAGCGTCGTCTGGGCGTGGACGCCTACGACGTCTACGGGCGCGTGATCGAGAGCTTCGAGGGCGGCACCGCCAAGCTCCGCTTCGGCGGCGACGCAGCGCTGGAGGCTTTGCCACAGGCACGGCGCCCGACCGCCAAGGTGCAGACGGTGGATCTGTTCGCGGGCCCCGTACGCCTGGACGCCAAGGGCAATGCCCTGGTCAAGCTGGCGGTGCCCGATTTCAACGGCACCTTGCGGGTGTCGGCGCTGGTGTACTCCGGCGGCAAGTACGGCAAGCGCGACCGCGAGACCATCGTGCGCGCGCCGGTGCTGGCCGAGGCCAGCACGCCGCGCGTGCTCGCACCGGGCGACCGCAGCAACGTCACCCTGGACGTGCAGAACTTCACCGGCAAGCCCGGCGAGTTCGAGGTCAAGGTCGAGGGCATCGGCCCGCTGTCGCTGAGCGACGGCAACCGCAAGGCCAACCTGGGCGTGGAGGCCAAGACCACCTACACCTTCCCGATCGTCGCCCGCGAGGGCTACACGGTCGCGCAGGTGCGCGTGCGCGTGGAGGGCAACGGCTACAAGGTCGACCGGCGCTACGAGGTGCCGGTGCGGCCGGCCTGGCCGCAGGTCTTGCGTGCGCGCACCCAGGTGCTGGAGGACAACGCCTCGGTGCGCCTGGGCGCGGACTTCGCCGAAGGCCTGATGCCGGGTTCGGTGAACGCGCGCATGACGGTCAGCGCCTTGCCGCCGATTCCGTTCGCCAGCGCGCTGCAGGGCGCGCTGGAGTATCCGTACGGCTGCGCCGAGCAGACCACCAGCAAGGGCTATGCCGCGCTGGAGCTGGACGAGGCGACCGCCAAGATGCTCGGGGTCAAGGGTCTGGACGCCAAGCAGCGGCGCGCGCGCATGGAAGGCGCGTTCGGTCGCCTGGCGGCGATGCAGATCGGCTCCGGCCACTATTCGATGTGGGGCGACGGCGACTACGTCAATCAGGCGATCACGCCCTACGTGGTCGAGTTCCTGCTGGACGCGCGCGACGCCGGCTTCGCGGTGCCCGAGACGATGCTGCAGAAGTCGCTGAAGGTGCTCAACGAGGACCTGCTGTCGGGCGGCGCCCAGTTCTTCGGCTACGACCGCCGCGAACACCTCAAGTTCGCCTACCAGGCCCACGCCGGCTATGTGCTGGCGCGCGTCAACCGCGCGCCGCTGGGTACCTTGCGCGCGCTTTACGACAACGAGCGCAAGAACAGCGTGACCGGCCTGCCGCTGGTGCACCTGGGCCTGGCGCTGTCGATGCAGGGCGACAAGGCGCGCGGCAAGAAGGCGATCGCCGAAGGTTTCGCCAAGGACTCCAAGGACCGTCCGGAGTACCTGGGCGACTACGGCAGCCGCGTGCGCGACGACGCCTTGATGATCGCGCTGGTGCACGAGCGCGGCTACGCCACGCCGGCCTACGACGGCCGCGCGGTGCCGCTGGGCCTGGAGCTGGACGCGCGCCGCAACCGCGGTTGGCTGTGGCTGAGCACGCAGGAGCAGGTCGCGCTGGCGCGCCTGGGCAAGGCGCTGATGGCCGACCAGGCCAAGAGCGTGTCCGGCCAATGGAAGGTCGGCGATGTCGCCAGCGATGCCGGTGCGGCCAAGATCGTCGGCCGCCTGTTCGACTACGACGCGCTGGCCGCGGGCGTGAGCTTCGCGCCGGTCGGTCAGCCGCCGCTGTACGCGAGCATGGAAGTGGCCGGCGTGCCGCGCCGTGGGCCGGACCCGGACAGCTCGGTGATCGAGGTCAAGCGCAAGTACTACACGACCAAGGGCGAGGAGTGGGAAGGCGGCAGCCTGGAGGAGGGCGAGGCCCTGATCGTGCAGGTCAGCATCAAGGCCAGCCGCAGCATGCCCGATGCCCTGCTCACCGACCTGCTGCCGGCGGGCCTGGAGATCGAGAACTTCAACCTCGGCGACGCCAAGCAGTGGGCCGGCGTGGTGGTGGACGGCATCGAGATCTCCGACCGCGACGACGCCGCCGAAGTGCGCCACGAGGAGTTCCGCGACGACCGTTACGTGGCCGCGCTCAAGCTCGACGTCGGCGACACCGCGCGGGTGTTCTACTTGGTGCGCGCGGTCACGCCGGGCACCTACACCGTGCCGCCGTCGTTGGTCGAGGACATGTACCGTCCGGATCTGCGCGGCGTCGGCAAGGCGGTACCGGCGATGCTGACGGTGACGCAGCCGGGCAAGTGAGGTAGCGCCGCGGGCGGGCTCGCGGCGGCCCTCACCCCAAGCCGCGCCCCGGCCCGACTGCATGGCGGTCGGGCGTTCGGTGCAGCGCATGAGGCGTAACCAATGCTGTCCCTTCTCCCGCTGGCGGGAGAAGGTGCCCGTAGGGCGGATGAGGGAAGCGAGCGCCGCAGGCGTGAGTGCTTCCATTCCCAAGTACTTCCAGTAAACGAAAGCCGGTGAATCCAGTGAGCAGTACGGAACCTCCGGCGCCGGAGCGGCCCTCACCCCAACCCTCTCCCGCAGGCGGGAGAGGGGGCATAGGCGCGTGCAAGCGCTGGTGGCATCGCCTGCGCGCAGCGAAGTCCGACCCCGCAACGGCAACGACCGCGCTGCCGACGCCGCGCCGCTTCGGAATGAAGCTGCTGCTAACCGCGCTGCTGTTCGTCACCTCGGCGATGCTGCTCGATCTGGCCTTCCCGCTGCCGCTGCCGCGCGAGGGCCAGGCCGGCGCGGTGGTGGTCGCCGCCGACGGCACGCCGCTGCGCGCGTTCGCCGATCGCGGCGGCATCTGGCGGTACCCGGTGCGCATCGAGCAGGTCTCGCCGCTGTACCTGCAGGCACTGCTGAACTACGAGGACCGCTGGTTCTGGAAGCATCCCGGCGTGAATCCCTACGCCTTGCTGCGCGCGGGCGGGCAGTGGCTGGGCAGCGGCCGGGTGGTCTCCGGCGGTTCGACCCTGACCATGCAGGTCGCGCGCATCCTGGATCCGCATACGCGCACGCCCTGGGGCAAGCTCAAGCAATTGCTGCGCGCGCTGCAGTTGGAAACGCATCTGTCCAAGCGCGAGATCCTGACTCTCTATCTCAATCGCGCCCCGTTCGGCGGCACCGTCGAAGGCGTGGAGGCGGCGAGTTGGGCCTATCTGGGCAAGCCTTCGTCGCGCCTGTCGCATGCCGAGGCCGCGCTGTTGGCGGTGCTGCCGCAGTCGCCGAGCCGGCTGCGTCCGGACCGCGAACCTGAGCGCGCGCGCGTGGCGCGCGACAAGGTGCTGGCGCGCATGGCCGCGCTGGGCGTGTGGTCGCGCGCGCTGGTCGCCGATGCGCGCATCGAACCGGTGGTGGCGCGTTCGCTGCAACCGCCGCAGCACGCGCCCCTGCTGGCGCAGCGCCTGCGCTTCGAGCAGCCCAAGGCGACGCGGCTGACCTCGACCATCGACATCGAACTGCAGCGCACTCTCGAGGATCGCGTCGCGGCCTACTTCTCCAATCTGCCCGAGCGCACCTCGGCGGCCTTGCTGGTGATCGACAACGCCAGCCTGGAAGCGCGCGCCTACGTCGGTTCGGCGACCTTCGCCGATACCGCGCGCCTGGGCCACGTCGACATGGTCAAGGCCTGGCGCTCGCCCGGTTCGACGCTCAAGCCCTTCCTGTACGGCCTGGCCCTGGACGACGGCCTAATCCATTCCGAAAGCCTGCTGGTCGACGCGCCGCAGTCGTTCGGCGACTACCGGCCGGGCAATTTCGACGCGACCTTCAACGGGCCGGTGGGCGCGGCCGAGGCGCTGCGCCTGTCGCTCAATGTGCCGGCGGTGGATCTGCTGGATCGGGTCGGGCCCAGCCGCTTCTCGGCGCGGCTCGCGCATGCGGGCATCGAACTGCATTGGCCGCGCGGCGCGACCCCGAACCTGTCGATGATCCTGGGCGGCACCGGCGCGCGCCTGGAGGATCTGGTCGGCGCCTACGCGGCGCTGAACCGCGAAGGCCTGGCCGGACGCGTGCGCTACACGCCGGACGCGCCGCTGCTGGAACGGCGCTTGTTGTCGCCGGGCGCGGGCTGGATCGTGCGCGAAATCCTCGAGGCCAATCCGCGGCCGGGCGCCGTCGCCGATACCTTCGATACCTCGGGCCGACCGCGGGTGGCCTGGAAGACTGGCACCAGTTACGGCTTCCGCGACGCTTGGGCGCTGGGCAGCACGCGCCGCTACACGGTCGGGGTCTGGGTCGGGCGGCCGGACGGCACGCCCTTGCCTGGCCAGTACGGCGCGGTCACCGCCTTGCCGCTGCTGTTCGAGGTGGTCGACAGCCTGCCGCGCCAACGCGGCGACGGCGCGCTGAAGCCGCCGCCGGCGAACGTCGAGCAGATCGAGGTGTGCTGGCCGCTGGGCTTGCCGCCGGATCCGCAGGCGCCGCAGCTGTGCCAGAAGAAGCTGCAGGCCTGGACCCTGGACGGCTCGGTGCCGCCGACCTTCGCCGAGCGCGATGCGCGCCTGTGGAACGCGGGCGTCGAGCGTTTCCAGGTCGATGCGCGCAGCGGCCTGCGCCTGTCCGCCGATTGCAGCGCCTCGCATGCGCGCCGCGAGGCCAGCATCGCGCGCTGGCCGGCCCTGGCCTCGCCCTGGCTGGCCGCGGAAACCCGCCGCGCCTCGCGCCTGCCGGCGCTGGCGCCGGACTGCGCCGCCGATGGGCGCGACGCCAGCGAGGAACTGCGCATCGAGGGCCTGGCCGATCAGGCCACGATCGCGCGCGCGCCCGGCAGCGTGCATGCGCTGCGGCTGTCCCTGCGTGCGATCGGCAGCGCGGCGCGGATCCGTTGGTTGCTGGATGGGCGCCTGATCGGCGAGACCGAGGGCGACACCGCCTTCGCGCACGACTTCGGCGAGCCCGGCGATCATCAGCTCACCGCCTTGGCCGACAGCGGCGCCTGGTCGCGAGTGCGGTTCCGGGTGCTGCGCTGAGCTGGCTCGAATAGCGCGGTGTTCGTCCGGGCCTGAATCGCAAGCTCGTAACGACGGAGAATGGCACGCTGCAAATGCATCAAATGGACACTGCGCGTGTCTATTTGGCGCATGCGCGGTGAGATGTCTGTGCATGCCGTCCGATTCGTCACTCGACGCTAACCGCACGGCTGTTCCATTGCAGCGGCTGGCATGATCGTGGCGATGAGGCGATGGTGGAAAGCCGGCTGCCGTTGCGCGCCTCGCGCCTCCGTCACTACAGGATGTGCTCATGAACAAAATCACCGTGCTTGCTGTGCTGTCGATCGCCGCTTTGCCCGCGTTCGCGCAATCCTTGGGCGAGCAGAAGCAGTTGCTGCAATGGCAGGGCTGGCTGGATGCGAAGGTCTCGCTGTTCCAGGAAAAATGCGGCTATGCCCTCGGCGCCAAGCTCGATCCGAATCTGGTCGCGCCGTTCGTGGCGCAAAAGCAGGTCGCCTCGAACTATTGCCAGGCCGTCGCCGACGGCATGGCGCATATGTGCGACGACCCCACGTCCAAGGCGGCCATCGCGGCCAGGGTCAAGGCCTTGCGTTGCAGCCACAAACCCGGCGACCGCAACGGCAGTTTCAGCCTGGCCGCGGACGGCACGCTGACCTTCGCCTTCGATGTGGACACGCCGAACATTTCCGACAAGACCAAGGCGTATCTGGAAAAGACGTTGTAAGCGGGCATGCATGGCGGTTGGATCGCAACCACCCCGCGCCGATCCGCCGTACGGTGCGGTGAGCCTCAGGCGAACCGCGCCGTCGCCATGCAGGACTCGCGCCAGTGATGCGGTTCGCCGCGCTCACCGCATCCTAAAACGCCGCCGGGCGGTCATCTGGTCGCCGCGCTTTAAGCGCGACGTCTCAGTCGTCGCTGCGCGGTTTGCGCTTGCGATGCTCGTCCAGCGATACGACCTGGCCGCGTTCGCCCGGCGCGCGCGGCTTCGGCTTGACCGGCTTGGCCTGCGCGCGCATGCGCCAACGCTGCCGCAACCAGGGCAGTACGCGCCAGGCGCGAGCGCCGTCCAACGGCGGCACCGGCAGCAGGTTGAGCACCAGGATCATCAGGTTGACCGGCCCCCAGGCGATCACCACCGCGGTCTGCAGCGGGGCGAGCATCCCGGGCGTGGAGGGCAGCGCGCCGATCAGCATCGCCAACCCGAACAGCAGGGCCTGCGCGCCGACGCCGCCCCAGGCGATCGCGATGTCCTGCGCGGGCGTACGCGCCGATTCGTGCACGCAGCAGCCATGCATCGGATAGATCCGCAGGCTCTCCACGTAGAGACCATGGCGGCGCGCGACCCAGGCGTGGCCGGCTTCATGAGCGACGATCAACAGCAGATACGCGAGCACGCCCACGGCAGCGGTGAGCGGATTGCTTCTGAACGACAAGCTGAGGAGCAGCGCCACGACCACCAGCACGCTCCAGTGGAACACCACCGGCGCGCCGAGCAGGCGGAACGGGACGAATTCGCGCGGCGAAGGGCGCATGCGTTGAGGTTTCACTCGCGCGCCCGCATCGCGGCGACCACGTCGCCGATGGAGTCCGCGCCCGGCGCGTAGCGTGTTCCGGCATAGCCGAGCACGGCCAGGGTCAGGGTGACGCCCAGCACCGGCCAGATCGTGCGTCGCAGCGCGGTGCGCAGCCAGTGCTGGGTCTGGATACGGCGCAGTCTCCGGTACAGGCTACCGGCCAGGGCGACGTCCAGGATCAGCTCGGCCATCAGGGTGGGCGCGATCCAGACCACCCAGCCGACGGTCAACAGCAGGGCGCCCAGCGCCACCGTCGCCACCAGCAGCAGGAGCGCCAGCGCGCAGCCGCCTTCCTCGACGCCGCCCAATGCGTCGGGCAGTTCCAGCTCAGGCAGGCTCATGTCGATGTCGGGCGCCGCGATCGAGGGCATGGGCACGTTGCCGTCGACCTCGAACGACGCCGAAGCGCCCCCGCCGCCGCTGTGCCCGCCGCCGCCGGGAGATCCGCTGCCGCCGCCACCGCCGCTGTGGCCGCCGCCATCGGGCACCAGGTCGAGCCAGTCGTAGGCCTTGCGCTCGAAGAACCGCGCCCACAGCCACAACAACAACAGAAATACGGCGTAGGCGATGGCGACCGCGAGCGGGTAACGCTGCCACATCGCGTCCATGCCGCCGCGCAGCAGAACGTAAGAGGCCACGAAGCCGACGCCGCCGGTAATGGCGACCACCGTCGCCATCTGCAGGCGCGGCCAATGCGCGCGCTCCAGACGGGCGCGCATGCGGGCGATATGGACCAGGCGGCTCATGCGGCGAGTCTAGCAGCGGCCCTGGCGGCCGCCGCCGTCGCCCGATCCGGGCGCGCCGCCTAGGCGCTTACTTGCCGGTCCAGCCGTCGAGCAGGTCGGCCAGCTCGTCGGCGTGTTCCTCTTCCTGGGCGAGGATGGCTTCCAGCATGCGCTTGGTGGTGGTGTCGCGGTCGCCGAGGTAGTCGATGATCGCGCGATAGCTGTCGATGGCGATGCGTTCGGCGACCAGATCCTCCTTGACCATGTCGCGCAGATCGCTGCCTTCCACGTACTCGGCATGCGAACGCTTGGACAAGACATCGGGGTTCAGGTCGGGCTCGCCGCCGAGCTGGACGATGCGTTCGGCGATGCGGTCGGCGTGCGCCTGCTCCTCGTTGGCATGCTCGAGGAACTCGGCCTTGACCGCGTCGGCCATCAGACCGCTGGCCATGAAGTAGTGGCGCTTGTAGCGCAATACGCAGACGATTTCGGTCGCCAGCGCTTCGTTGAGCAGCTTGATCACGGTGCCGCGGTCGGCGTTGTAGCTGCTGGTGATCGCGCCGTCCTGAATATGCTGACGGGCGCGGGCGCGGATCGCCTTGACGTCGGTGATCATCGCCGCTTCGGGCTTGCGGCTGGCCGTGGCGGCGACCGCGTGCGCTGACTTGCGTGTGGGTTTGGCACTCATATCGACCTCCTGGCGGGTCGCTGGGGGCGAGGTGCCCCCAACGATGCCCGGCGGCCGGTGACGGCGATGTAGGCGCCGCCTCCCGCGTTCAGTTCGCTGCGGTCAGACCAGCGACAGCATGTGCTCGGCCGAGGACACGCGGTACTCGCCCGGGGCTTCGACTTCCAACTGGGTGACCACGCCGTTCTCGGCGTACAGCGCGAAACGCTTGGCGCGCGTGCCCATGCCGTAGGCGCTGGCGTCCAGCTCCAGGCCGAGCGCGCGGGTGAAGTCGCCGTTGCCGTCGGCCAGCATCATCAGGCCGTCGGGCACGTGCTGGCTCTGGCCCCAGGCCTGCATCACGAAGGGGTCGTTGACCGCCATGCAGGCGACTTCGATGCCCTTGGCGCGGAAATCGTGGAAGTGCGAGACGAAGCCGGGCAGGTGCTTTTCCGAGCAGGTCGGGGTGAAGGCGCCGGGCACGGCGAACAGCACGATCTTGCGGCCGTCGAACAGGGCGTTGGTGTCGACGGTCTCGACGCCTTCGCGGATGCGTTGCAGATTGACTTCGGGCAGGCGGTCGCCGACCTGGATGCTCATGGGGATATTCTCCGGTGGGGATGGCAGTCTGGTCGGCGCGCGCGTAACGGCGCGTCAAGACCCGGGTACAGCGCGCATTGTGCGCGCAAGCATTGAAAAACGCAGGCGCAGCGGCCATTTCGACCCGGTCTTCCCGTGCGATCGCGCGCCGCCTACTCTGTGGGGCGGTGTCGGCCGCTCACCAGCGAGCTTGAGGGAGCCGCGATGCAGTTCAAGGATTACTACGAAACCCTGGGTGTGGAGCCCAGCGCCGGCGAGGCCGAGATCAAGACCGCGTACCGGCGGCTGGCGCGCAAGTACCATCCGGACGTCAGCAAGGAGGCCGGCGCCGAGGACAAGTTCAAGGCCGTCAACGAGGCTTACGAAGCGCTGCGCGATCCGCAGAAGCGCGGCGCCTACGACCAACTGCGCGCGCGCGGCTACCGGCCCGGCGACGAGGTCCAGCCGCCGCCGGGCGGCTTCGGCGGCGGTTACGGCGGCGCCGATTTCGACGAGATCTTCGCCGGCGGCGGCGCGGGCGGCGGTTTCAGCGACTTCTTCGAGAGCCTGTTCGGACGCGGTCGCGGCCCGGCCGGCTTCGGCGGTCAGGCCGGGCGTCCGCCGCCGCGCGGCGATAGCCGCGCCAAGTTGGCGGTGGCGCTGGAGACGATCTACGAAGGCGGCATGGTGCGCATCTCGGTCAACGGGCGCACCTTGGAAGTGCGCATTCCCAAGGGCATCCAGCCGGGGCAGTTGATACGCCTGGGCGGGCAGGGGACGCACGGCGATCTGCTGCTGGAGATCGAATACGCCGCGCATCCGCATTTCGAGGTCGACGGCCGCAACGTGATCCACGTGCTGCCGCTGGCGCCCTGGGAAGCGGCGCTGGGCGCGACCATCAGCGTGCCCACCCTGGGCGGCGCAGTCGAGCTGAAGATTCCGCCGAACTCGGAAGCCGGGCGCAAGCTGCGCCTGCGCGGCCGCGGCCTGC
This sequence comes from Lysobacter sp. Root604, assembly GCF_001427505.1. Lineage (NCBI taxonomy): Bacteria > Pseudomonadati > Pseudomonadota > Gammaproteobacteria > Lysobacterales > Lysobacteraceae > Lysobacter > Lysobacter sp. Root604. The sequence continues at coordinate 987,655 of NZ_LMGS01000001.1, forward strand.
CGGGCACGCCGCCGGGCGACCAGATCGTCGAACTGGAGGTGCTGGCGCCGCGCGCCCACACCGAGGAACAGCACGAGGCCTACGCGCGCATGCGCGACGCCTTCGGCGACGATTGGCGGCGCGGCTGAGCGGATGCCTTAGGCTGCGGTGAGCGCAGCGAACCGCACCGGCGCGATATCCCACTGGCGACGGGCGATGCGGTTCGCCTGCGGCTCACCACATCCTACGCATCAGGTCTACGCGAGGCCGAACTGCGCCGACGCCGACGCTCCACGATCGCGACTCGCGTCGCTCCCACGGAAAGCGGTAGGGCTTTACGGTAAAGCGGCGGGCCTGCCACGGCCCGCTGGCGTCGATCAGCCCGGCAACAGCTGGGCGATGATCTCGGACAGGTCGCTTTCGCTGAAGGGCTTGGTGATGTAGGCCTTGGCGCCCTGGCGCATGCCCCAGACCCGGTCGGTGTCCAGGTCCTTGGTGGTCACCAGCACGATCGGGATGTGCTTGGTGGTGGCCTCGCGGCAGATCGAGCGCGTGGCCTGGAAGCCGTTGAGGTTCGGCATCACCACGTCCATCAGGATCAGGTCGGGGATTTCGCGCTTGGCGGCTTCCACGCCCGCCGCGCCGTCTTCGGCGGTCAAGGCCTCATGCCCCAGCTTCTCGACGATGCGGCGGATGCCCATCAGCTGAGACGGTGAGTCGTCGACGATCAGAATACGCGCCATGTGTTTCCCCCGGAATTGTCTCGATTGTAGCGATGCGCGCTGACGCCGCAATGCCAACTAGATCACGACCAGCGTCCGGCCCAGGGAACCCCCGGCCAGCATGCCCGGGAACACCTGGGGCAGTTCGGCCAGCCCCACTTCACGGGTGCATATGCGGTCCAGGTGCGCGGGTTTCCAGTCGCTGCCCAGGTGGCGCCAGACTTCGTCGCGGATCTGGCGCGCGGTGCCGGCCGAGGCCACCCCCAGCAGGGACACGCCGCGGATGATGAACGGCATCACCGTGGCGTCCAGCGCAGGGCTGGCGGCCAGGCCTGCGCTGGCGACGTTGCCGTAGGGCGCGGTCTGGGCCAGCAGGCTGGTCAGCATCGGCCCGCCGACGTTGTCCAGGCCGCCGCCGAAGCGCGCCGATTCCATCGGCCGGGCGGTGGCCAGAGCGTCGCGCCCCAGCACCTGGCTGGCGCCGATGGACTTCAGATAGTCGGCCTGCTCGGCCTTGCCGCTGATCGCGTGCACTTCGTAGCCGGCGCGGCTGAAGATGTCGATCGCCAGCGAGCCCACGCCGCCGCTGGCGCCGGTCACCGCCAGCGGGCCCAGTTCGGGCGTCTGGCGGTTGTCCTGCATGCGGTGCAGGGCGAGCGCGGCGGTGAAGCCGGCGGTGCCCAGGATCATGCTCTCGCGCAGGCTGAGGCCGCCGGGCAGGGGAATCGCCCATTGCGCTTCCAGGCGCGCGTACTCGGCGTAGCCGCCGTCGCGGGTTTCGCTGAGGCCGCAGCCGGTCACCAGCACCGCGTCGCCCTCGCGGAACTTGTCGTCGCTGGAGGCGACCACATGGCCGGCCACGTCGATGCCGCCCACCAGCGGGAATCGGCGCAGGATCTTGCCTTCGCCGGTGCCGGCCAGCGCATCCTTGAAGTTGATCGAGGAATAGGCGGTCTTGATCACGATCTCGCCCGGCGAGAGCGCGTCGATGGACACGCGTTCGATGCCGCTGCGGTAGCCGGCGTCGTCGCTGTGGATGCGGAAGGCGTTGAAGTCGCTGGGCACGGTCATGGCGCGGTCTCTGCGGACAGAACGCGATGATAACCGAGCGCGATTGCGCGCCCCGTCATGGCGCGGCCAGGCGCGGACGCGTCGCGCTTAGCCGATCGGGCTCGAAGTCGGCGCGGCCTCGTGCTTGCGTTCGATGCCGTCGCTCCACTGCTTGAGCTTGCGGTAGTCGGGCTCGTCCGGGCCCAACAGCCGGATACGGCCCTGTTCGACCTTCCACAACTGCTCGTTCTGGGTGGTGAACACCACGATCGGCGTGCGGTACTGCAGGCTCATGAACACATGGAACATGGTCGGCGCGGCCGAGGTCAGATGCGAGACGAACAGCGCATCGGGCTTGCGCGCCTGATCCAGGGTCGTGCTCACGCAGCCGCGGGTCTGTTCGTAGCGGTCGATCAGGCGTTCGCCCTGGGCGTCGATGCGGTACATCGCGTAACCGCCCAGCGGCGCGGACTCGTCCAGCCATGGGGTCATCACGAACACCAGGATCTGGTCCTGGCCGTCCTCTTCGTACTCGAAGGCGACCGTATTGGGCGGACGTTGGCTGCAATAGACCTGGTCCTGCTGGCGGGCCAGATGCAGCGCCGCCATCAGCCGTTGTTCGCGCGGCTGCGCGGGCTGCCGCGGTTGCAGGCGGGTGGCGTCGCGCACACCGAGCGGCGCCAAGCCCAGGGTCGCCGATGCGAACGCGACCAACTGGCCGTCGACCTTGCTGAAGTAGCGCACGTCGATGTCGTCGTCGCGCTCGAGGGTGAGCCAACCCGAGGGCTGGCCGGGCGCGTCCGGCAGGGCCTTGATCTTGACCAACTGGTCGGTGGTCAGCCACGCCGCCAGGTCGTGGCGGCGGATCGCGTTGCCGATGTACTCGGCGATGGCGACGTCGCGGCGGTATTTGTCGGGGATGGTGCAGGTCAGGCGGCGGTCGGTGTCGCTGGCATCGGCGGGCAGCTCGGCGACCTCGGCGCAGTCGTAGGCCGATTTGGCCGCTTTGTCTTTGGCGCCGGCGGCGAGTGGCCAGACCAGCAAGGCCGCGAGCGCGGCGGTCGCGAACGGAGTGCGCATCGGATGTTCCGGATTCTGTATTCCCCGACGCGATCCTAACGCAGCCCGGGGCGGATCCGGGCCGGGGTCGCGCGCGTTGTCGTCAGTGGGGATGATCCGCCGGGCGGCACTGCCACGGCGGCGACAGGCGCGGATCGGCCGGGTCGTCGGGCGCTTCGAGTTCGGCGCTCCAATAGGTGGCGCAGCTGGCGCTGTCGATCAGCTCTACGGTTTCGCAGAACACGTCCGGCACCCAGCGCGCCGGCTTGCCGGCCGCCGCGATCGCCTTAAGCGCGCCCGGCTGCTTGCTGTCGCGCAGGCAGGCGGCGCCGTTGCGCGAGACCGAGCGGGTGCCTTGGCGATCGGTGATGGTGATCGTCGTGGTCTGGCCGTCGCCGGCGCCGGCGCTGTAGACCGGTTCGAGTTCGGCGTAGCGTGGGGAGAAGATCAGATCGAACATCGCGCGGCGATGCGGGTAGGCCAGCGCATAAGCCCTGACCAGATCGCCGTCCTGATTGCGCTCGGGGTGCTTGCCGTTTCGATCGCGTCCGACGAACACGGCATTGCCGCCGGGGCCGATATGCACCTCGTAGGGCGTGCACGCACTGGGGCAGCCGCTGCGCTTGAGCACGACATGGGTGTCGTCGCGGAACTCGGGCTCGACCGATTCGGCGGGCTGGCAAGCGCATAAGCCGAGCAGCAAGGGCACCGCGATCGCGCGCATCGTCCGATCTCCTTCTGGATCGATGCAGCTTAGCGCAGCGCGTTGCGGCGCTTCTCGTCCATCCACTTGCTGGCTTCGGCCGGGCGGTAGGCCCGCATCCAGGTCAACATCGCGTCCAGATCGTCGCCGTGCCACAGGTCGCGGCGCTGGTCGGCATGCAGGAAGCGTTCGGCGACCATGCGGTCCAGCATCGCCATCAGCGGCGAGTAGAAGCCTTCGACGTCGAGGAAGGCGCAGGGCTTGTCGCCGATGCCGAGCTGGCGCCAGGTCAGCATCTCGAACATTTCGTCGAGAGTGCCGAAGCCGCCGGGCAGGGCGACGAAGGCGTCGGCGAGATCGAACATGCGCGCCTTGCGCTCGTGCATGGAGCCGACCACTTCGAGTTTGCTCAGCCCGCGATGCGCGACTTCCCAGTTGACCAGTTGCTCGGGGATCACGCCGATGGCCTCGCCGCCGGCTTCCAGCACCGCGTCGGCGACCACGCCCATCAGGCCGACGTTGCCGCCGCCGTAGACCAGGGCGATGCCGTCGCGGGCCATGCGCTGGCCCAGCGCCATCGCGCGTTCGGTGTAGATCGGTTGCGAGCCGGAATTGGAGCCGCAGTAGACGCAGAGCGATTTCATAGCACGGGATTCGTGATTGGGGATTCGGGATTGGTAAAAGCAAAACGCCAGGCGTGGCCTGGCGTCTGCATGGGATCCGGATAGGGGACGGGCCGCTGTTGCGAATCCCGAATCCCCAATCCCGAATCCCGGCTTCAATTGGCCTTATGGATCGCGCGCTTGTCCACCGCCATCGCCGCGTCGTGGATCGCTTCCGACAGGGTCGGGTGGGCGTGGCAGATGCGGGCGAGGTCGTCGGCGGAGCCGTTGAACTCCATGGTCAGCACGCCCTCGTGCACGAGTTCCGACACGCCAACGCCGACCAGGTGCAGGCCGAGCACGCGATCGGTCTCGGCGTGCGCGATGACCTTGACGAAGCCGGCCGGCTCGCCCATGGCCACGGCGCGGCCGATCGCCGCGAACGGGAAGCTGCCGGTCTTGTAGGGGATGTTCTCGGCCTTGAGCTGCTGCTCGGTCTTGCCGACCCAGGCGATTTCCGGCTCGGTGTAGATGACCCACGGCACGGTGTCGAGATTGACGTGGCCCGGCAGGCCGGCGATCAGCTCGGCGACCGCGATGCCTTCCTCGAAGCCCTTGTGCGCCAGCATCGGGCCGCGCACGCAGTCGCCGACCGCCCACACGCCGTCGACGCCGGTGTGGCAGTGCTCGTCGACTTCGATCTGGCCGCGCTCGTTGAGCTTGACGCCGGTGCCTTCGGCCAGCAGGCCCTTGGACGCGGCGCGACGGCCGACGGCCACCAGCAGCTTGTCGACGACCAGTTCCTGATCGGCCTTGCCGTCGTTGTAGGTCAGGTGCACGCCGTCCTTCTTGATCTCGGCCTTGCTGACCTTGGCGCCCAGCTTGATGTCCAGGCCCTGCTTCTTGAATTCCTTGGCCGCGGTCTTGGCGACCTCGGCATCGGCGGCGGCGAGGAAGTCGGGCAGCGCTTCGAGGATGGTGACCTCGGCGCCCAGACGCTTCCACACGCTGCCCAGCTCCAGGCCGATCACGCCGGCGCCGATCACGCCCAGGCGCTTGGGCACTTCGGTGAAGTCCAGCGCGCCGACGTTGTCGACGATCTTGTCGCCGTCGAACTTGGCGAACGGCAGCTCGATCGAATCCGAACCGGCGGCGATGATGACGTTGGTGCCCTTGAGCTCGACTTCCGAACCGTCGTGCTGCTTGACCTTGACCACGTTGCCCGGATGCAGGGTGCCGAAGCCGTAGTACGGGGCGATCTTGTTGGCCTTGAACAGCATCGCGATGCCGCCGGTGAACTGCTTCACGATCTTGTCCTTGCGGCCGATCATGGTGGCGACGTCGATCTTGGCGTTGTCGGTGGTGATGCCGTGTTCGCCGAACAGGTGCTGCAGGTTCCAGAACTGGCGCGAGCTGTCGAGCAGGGCCTTGGACGGGATGCAGCCCACGCGCAGGCAGGTGCCGCCGAGCGCGGGCTTGCCGTCCTTGCCCAGCGCGGCGTCGATGCAGGCGGTCTTGAGACCGAGTTGGGCGGCGCGGATGGCGGCGTGGTAGCCGGCCGGGCCGGCGCCGATGACGACTACGTCGAATTGTTCGCTCATTATCATTCGCTCACGGGATTCGGGATTGGGGATTCGGGATTCGTTCAAAGCGCGTCAGCGCTGCGAATTCCGAAGCCCGCGAAAAATGCTTGCGTAAGGCCAAGGTTCCGGGGGAGGGGAGGAACCCGCATCGGCCTTTTGCCTTTGCGAATCCCGAATCCCCAATCCCGAATCCCGGCTGGGCATTACATGCCCAGCAGCATGCGATGCGGGTTCTCGAGCTGGTTCTTGATGTCGACCAGGAACAGCACCGCGTCCTTGCCGTCGATGATGCGGTGATCGTAGGACAGCGCGATGTACATCATCGGCGCGGCGATCACGGCGCCGTTCTCGACGATCGCGCGCTCCTTGATGGCGTGCATGCCCAGGATCGCCGACTGCGGCGGGTTCACGATCGGGGTCGACATCAGCGAGCCGAAGGTGCCGCCGTTGGTGATGGTGAAGGTGCCGCCCTGCAGGTCTTCCAGCGCCAGCTTGCCGTCGCGGGCCTTCTTGGCGTAATCGCCGATGGCCTTTTCGACGTCGGCGAAGCCCATGCGCTCGACATTGCGCAGCACCGGCGTGACCAGGCCCTTGTCGGTGGACACGGCGATCGAGATGTCGGCGTAGCCGTGATAGACGATGTCGTTGCCGTCGACCGAGGCGTTGACCACCGGGTGGCGCTGCAGCGCGTTGGCGGCGGCCTTGGCGAAGAAGCTCATGAAGCCCAGCTTGACGCCGTTGGCCTTCTCGAAGGACTCGCCCAGCTCCTTGCGCATGGCCATGACCTTGCCGAGGTTGACTTCGTTGAACGAGGTCAGCATCGCGATCGAGTTCTTCGACTGCATCAGGCGCTCGGCGATGCGCGCGCGGATGCGGGTCATCGGCACGCGCTCTTCGGCGCGTGCGCCCGAGGCGTTGCCGACGCCGCCGGACTTGGCGTAGTTGAGGATGTCTTCCTTGGTCACGGCGCCCTTGCGGCCGGTGCCTTCGACCTGGGAGGCGTCGATGCCCTCCTTGTTCGCGGTGAAGCGCGCGCCCGGGGGCAGCTGGTCGTTACCGGCCGGCGCCTTGGCGGCCTCAGGCTTCGGGGTGATCGGCTGAGCGCCGGCGGCCGGCAGTTCGGCGGCCTTGGCGGCGGCCGGAGCGGCTTCCGCGGCCGGCTTGGCCTCGGCGGCGGCGCCGGCTTCCACGATCGCGATCAGCTGCGAGCTGGTCACGGTGGCGCCTTCCTCGAACTTGATTTCCTTGAGCACGCCGTCGACCGGCGAGGGGACTTCGAGCACGACCTTGTCGGTTTCGAGGTCGACCAGGTTCTCGTCGCGCTTGACCGCGTCGCCCGGCTTCTTGTGCCACGTGGCGATGGTGGCGTCGGAGACGGACTCGGGCAGGACGGGGACTTTGATCTCGGTGCTCATGGGGTGGGCATCCTGGCTTGCTTGATTGATATGGGGCGTAGGTAGGGGGTATGCGCGGGACGGCGCCGATTACTCGGCGCTGTCCTCGCCATGCAGCGAATTGACCAGGGCGTCGGCGACCAGCTTGGTCTGCTCGGCGACGTGGTCGGCCAGATGGCCCGCCGCCGGCGAAGGCGAACGCGCGCGGCCGGCGTAATGCAGGGCCTGCTTCGGCGCCAGGCAGGCGGCGAGGTGATGGCGGATCTGGTACCACGCGCCCTGGTTCTGCGGCTCTTCCTGGCACCACACCACGTCCTTGGCCGCGGCGTAGCGCTTGAGCTGTTCGCTCAGGGCCTGGCGCGGGAACGGGTAGAGCTGCTCGACGCGCAGCAGGGCGACGTCTTCCAGGCCCTGCTTCTGCGACTCTTCCAGCAGGTCGTAGTAGACCTTGCCCGAGCACAGCACGACCCGCTTGACCTTCTTCGGATTGGCGGCGGCGTCCGGAATCAGGTGCTGGAACTCGCCCTGAGCCAGTTCGTCCAGGCTCGACACCGCCAGCTTGTGGCGCAGCAGCGACTTGGGCGTCATCACCACCAGCGGCTTGCGCGTGCTCATGCGCATCTGGCGGCGGATCATGTGGTAGGCCTGGGCCGGGGTGGTCGGCGCGCACACCAGCATATTCTCCAGCGCGCACAGCTGCAGGAAACGCTCCAGACGCGCGGAGCTGTGCTCCGGACCCTGGCCTTCGTAGCCGTGCGGCAGGAACAGCGCCAGACCGCACAGACGGCCCCACTTGGCTTCGCCCGAGGACAGGAACTGGTCGATCACGACCTGGGCGCCGTTGGCGAAGTCGCCGAACTGGGCTTCCCAGATGTCCAGGGTCATGGGATCGGCGGTCGAGTAGCCGTACTCGAACGCCATCACCGCTTCCTCGCTAAGCAGCGAGTCGATGATGGTCACGTCCGACGGCGTCTTGACCAACTCGCGCAGCGGCAGCACGTAATCGTCGCTGGTCTGCTCGTGCAGGATCGCGTGGCGGTGGAAGAAGGTGCCGCGGCCGCAGTCCTGGCCGACCAGGCGCAGCTTGTAGCCCTCGGTCAGCAGGGTGGCGTAGGCCAGGTTCTCGGCGAAGCCCCAGTCGCCGGCGAGTTCGCCGGCGGCCATCTTGCGGCGGTCCTCGTAGATCTTGGCCACGCGCGGGTGCAGCTTGACGCTGTCGGCGACGGTGTTGATCTGCACCGCCAGGCCGTCGAGCTTGGCGCGGTCGAAGGTGGTGTCGACCGGGTCGGTGACCTTGCCCGACAGGTACTTGGACCAGTCGATGGTGAACTCGTCCGGCTTGACCTCGACCAGTTCGGTGGTGACCGCGCCGGCGTCGAGCTTGTCGCGGTAACCGTCGACCAGGGCCTGCGCGTCGGCGGCTTGCAGCGTGCCCTCGGCGACCAGGCGCTCGGCGTACAGCTCGCGCGGGGTTTTGTGCTTGCGGATCACCTGGTACATCAGCGGCTGGGTCGCCGCCGGCTCGTCGGCCTCGTTATGGCCGTGGCGGCGGTAGCAGACCAGGTCGATGACCACGTCGCGGCCGAAGCGGTTGCGGAAGTCCAGCGCCAGTTCGGCGCAGAACACCACCGCTTCCGGATCGTCGCCGTTCACGTGCAGGATCGGCGCGCCGACCATCTTGGCCACGTCGGTGCAGTACAGGGTCGAGCGCGCGTCTTCGCGGGCGCTGGTGGTGAAACCGACCTGGTTGTTGATCACGATATGGAGCGTGCCGCCGACCGCGAAACCGCGCGCCTGCGACATCTGGAACAGTTCCATGCCCACGCCCTGGCCGGCGAACGCGGCGTCGCCGTGCAGCAGGATCGGCAGCACCTGGGCGCGGCCCTGGTCGCCGCGGCGGGTCTGGCGCGAACGCACGCTGCCGGCCACCACCGGGTTGACGATTTCCAGGTGCGAGGGATTGAACGCCAGCGCCAGGTGGACCGGGCCGCCCGGGGTGGCGACGTCGGCGCTGAAGCCCATGTGGTACTTGACGTCGCCGGTGTGGGCGAGATCGCCTTCGATGTGCTCGAACTTGCCTTCGAACTCGTCGAACAGCTTGCGCGGCGGCTTGCCGAGCGTGTTGACCAGCACGTTGAGGCGGCCGCGGTGGGCCATGCCGATCACCACGTCCTGGGCGCCGTGCTCGCCGGCGCGGCGGATGGTGGTGTCCATCAGCGGGATCAGGGCGTCGCCGCCTTCCAGCGAGAAGCGCTTCTGGCCGACGTACTTGGTGCCCAGGTAGCGTTCCAGGCCATCGGCCGCGGTCAGGCGCTCGAGGATGCGCTTCTTGTCTTCGGCGCTGCGACCGTACTTGCCGGCCGCGGTTTCCAGACGCTCGTACATCCAGCGGCGCTGTTCGGCGTCGGCGATGTGCATGAACTCGGCGCCGATCGGGCCGGTGTAGGTGGCCTTGAGCAGGGCGACCAGGTCGCCCAGCTTCATGCGTTCCTTGCCGCCCACGCCGCCGGTGCTGAACTCGCCGGACAGGTCGCTTTCGGACAGGCGGTGGAAGCCCAGCGCCAGGTCCGGCGCTTCCGGCTTCTCGAGCAGGCCCAGCGGGTCGATGTTGGCTGCCAGGTGGCCGCGCGAACGGTAGGCGGTGATCAGTTTGCCGACCCCACGCTCGCGTTCGTCGCTGGGGCCGGTGCCCGGCGCGGCGCCGTTGAGCGCGCCGCGGGCGGCGGCCCGGCTGGCCTGGGCGATGGCGTCGATGGCGGCCGAATGCGGCACGTCGCCGGCTTCGCGGCCCTTGAAACCGTCGAAGTAGGCCTTCCATTTGGCCCCGACGCTGTCGGGATCGACCAGGTACTGCTCGTACAGGTCTTCGATGAAGGCGGCGTTGGCGCCGAGTTGCGAGGACTGGGAGAACTGCTTCAGGAGGCTGTCCACGATGATTATCGGGAAACTCTAGGGGGCGGATGTGGAGTCGCGCGCGCGCCGACGGCGCTGTGCGCGGACATAGGATCGGAATTATAGCGGTAGTGTTAAGCCCAGCGGCATAACTACTTAGGTCTAAGCGACAGATTTTCTTCGATTTCCGGCAGCCGACCGGGCGGGACCGTCGAAGCGGCCGTTGCGGCAAGCCCGGAAAATCTTGGGCTGGCGCGCGCGCTTTCAAGCCGCGCCGGAAGGCGGCCACGGCGGGGCGGAGGTTTAACCGGCACTCAGGCCCCGGCGTCGAAGCCGGGCCGGGCCCGGCTCAGATCCCGAGCGCGCGGTACTCGCTGCAAGGGCGGGCGCGCTCCCAGACCGGATCGAAATGCGCGCGCAGCTGGCGCGCGCGGGCGCCGTCGTCGATGCGGGTCTCGCCGTCGAAACGGTGCCCGAGGGTGCGGAAGTACCAGCCGTCGCGGTCGTTGACGACGTAGGCGGAAGGGTAGTTCTGATCGACCGGTTCCTCGATCGCGCGGAACTCGAACGCGGTCGGCAGGCGTTGGGCCAGGCCGATCAGCGGCGCCAGCGCGCGTTGCGGCGCGGCCGGGTCCTGCAGCAGCACGCGCACGCCGCCGCCGGCGGTGGCGTGGCGGCGCAGCGCGGCGATCGCGTCGGCGCGGTCGAGCAGGCCGGGGTCGAGTTCGCGGCTGTAGATCGACAGGCCGCGCCGCGCGCCCGCGATCACGCCCAGCAAGGCCGCCAGGGCGGCCTCGCGGCTCTCGACCGGGTTGGCCGCGCCGAGCAGGCGGCGCATGCCCAGGTGCTCGATCCCGGCTTCCAGGAAGCGCTCGCCCAGCGGCAGAAAGCCGTGGCGGGCGTAGAAACCGACCGCCGCGGCCTGGCTGTGCAGCGACACCTCGCGCCAGCCCAGCTCGGCGGCGCGCTGCAGCAGCGCGGCGAGCAGGGCGTCGCCGACGCCGCGGCCGCGCCAGGGCGCGAGCACGGCCATGCGGCCGATGCGCCGGTCCGGGGTGAGCCGGCCGGTGCCGATCGGGGCGCCGGACGCGTCCAGGGCCAGCACGTGTTCGCACAACGGGTCGCGTTCGGCGTCCAGTTCCAGCGCCTCGGGCACCTGCTGTTCGCGCACGAACACCGCCTCGCGTACCGCCCGCAGCGCCGGCTTCGCGGCCGCGTAGTCGGCCACGGCGACCACGCTGAAGCCGTGGCCGGCCGCGCTCACGCGTCTTCTCCTTCGTCCTCGCCTTCGTCGTCGTCCAGGCCCAGGCGGTAGTGGCCGCCGGCGATCAGCTCGTGCACGCAGGCGCGGCCGGCTTCGGACAGCGCGGCGTACACGGCCTGGTCGATCTCGACCGCATTGGCCAGGGCCTGCGCGTCCTTGGCCGCCAGGGCGTACTCCTGGCCGCTCACGTACAGGCGCGCGGCTTGGCCCTTGGCGTGGGCGCGGCGCCAGGCTAGGCGCGACCAGGGGTGGCGCCACAGGCTCGCGCCCTGTTCGAGGTCCCATTCGATCTCGATGCGCGAGCGCGCCGGTTCGGCGCCCGCCGAGACCACGCCGGCGGCGCGGTAGACGGTGATGAAGCGGCCGAACCAGTCGCCCAGGCGGTCGGGGTCGTTCATGCGCAGGGTGTTCAGGGCCTCGACCACGCGCGTCATCGCGGCGGCGTCGATCTCGGCCGGGTCGGTCGGCGGGCTCAGGTCGGGGTCGCGGTAGCGCAGCGACTCGTCGGCCTCGGCGGCCAGGGTGTCGATGTAGTCGCCCATCAGCTCGGCCGAGGAGGGCGCGCGCATGCCCACCGAGAAGGTCAGGCAGGCGTCCTCGGCGACGCCGTGATGGGGCACGCCGGGCGGCAGATAGAGCATGTCGCCGGGGCCCAGCACCCACTCGTGGCTGGGCGCGAACTCGCGCAGCAGCTTGAGCTCGGCGTCGGCGCGGAATTCCTGTGGCGGGTTGGGGCCGGCATCGATCTGCCAGCGCCGATGGCCCTGGGCCTGGAGCAGGAACACGTCGTACTGGTCGACATGCGCGCCGACCGAGCCGCCGGGCGCGGCGAAGGACACCATGATGTCGTCGACGCGCCAGCGCGGCAGGAAGTCGAATGCGGGCAGCAGCGCGGCCACGTCGGCGTCCCATTTGTCCACGTCCTGCACCAGCAGGGTCCAGTCCTGATGCGGCAGCGCCGGGAACTCGGCCTCCTCGAAGGGGCCGTGGCGCAGCGAATAGCGGTCGCTGGCGCGGTCGTGCTGGATCAGCCGCGACAGCGCGGCCTCTTCGCAAGCCAGGCCGGCCAGATCCTCGGGCTGGATCGGCGAGACCAGGCCGGGAAAGGCGTTGCGGATCAGCAGCGGGCGCTTTTGCCAGTAATCGCGCAGGAATTGCGCGGCGGGCATGCCCAGCGGCGGCGCGCGGCTGGCGTCGATCGCGATGGGCGCGGCGGCGGTCTTGGACTGGCCGGTGGACGCGGCGGGGGATTTCTTGGCCATGGGGCGGGCTGGCTCGATGCGGTGGCGCGGCGATCCGCGCGGATCGCCTCATTGTCGCTCATGCGGCGATGAAGAGAGGGGGAGAGTCCCCCCTTTGAAAAAGGGGGGCTAGGGGGGATTTGCTTTTGGCTCTGCGCGAGCAACAGCAAATCCCCCGGCGCCGCGAGTAGAGCATCGACATCGATTCACATCGGGCGCACGCCCCCTTTTGCAAAGGGGGCGATGGTTGGCGTTCCCCCTTTGAAAAAGGGGGGCTAGGGGGGATTTGCTTTTGGCTCTGCGCGAGCAACAGCAAATCCCCCGGCGCCGCGAATAAAGAATCGACATCGATTCACGCGAGGCGCCCGCCCCCTTTTGCAAAGGGGGCGACGGTTGACGTTCCCCCCTTTGAAAAAGGGGGGCTAGGGGGGATTTGCTTTTGGCTCTGCGCGAGCAACAGCAAATCCCCCGGCGCCGCGAGTAAAGAATCGACATCGATTCACATCGGGCGCCCGCCCCCTTTTGCAAAGGGGGCGATGGTTGGCGTTCCCCCCTTTGAAAAAGGGGGGGTAGGGGGATTTGCTTTTGGCTCTGCGCGAGCAACAGCAAATCCCCCGGCGCCGCGAGTAAAGAATCGACATCGATTCACATTGGGCGCCCGCCCCTTTTGCAAAGGGAGCGATGGTTGGCGTCCCCCCGTTGCAAAGGAGGCGATGGAGAGGGCGCGATGGAGAACCCGCCGACGAGGCGTCAGCTTGCGATCTCGTCGTAACCGCGGCCGAGGAATTGCAACAGGCACCAACCATGCCCGAACGGGTCGGCCAGTTGCACGATGCGGCCCCAGTCGGCTTCGCGCACCGCGCCTTCCTGAATCGCGCCGGCGGCGAGCGCGCGCGTCAACGCCGTGTCCAGGTCGTCGACCACCACGTCCACGTGCGCCGGCATCCAATGGCGCGCGTAATCGCGCACCGAGCCGCTGGCGCCGACGCTGCCGGCTGGCTTACGCAGCAGGTAGACCGGCACCTGCGCGCCGTCGAGTTCGAGCACGCTATCGCCGAGCCGGCGCGCCGGACGCAGGCCGAAGGCGGCGACGTAGAAGGCTTCGGCCGTGGCCAGGTCGGGGACGTCGAGATTGAGCAGCAGGCGCATCGTCGTCGTCATGGCTCGGTCTCGGCGCGGGCCTGCTTCAACGCAGGCCGATGGCTTCGGCGAAGGAGCGGTAGAACTCGCCGCCCGGATCGCTCTCGCGATCGATCTCGATCGGGTAGGGCGTGGCTTCCTGCGGCATCGCGTTGAGCACGCCGATGAAAGCCTCGACGTTGCGGCTGTAAAACACGTACTCGCGATGGTCCGGTTCGGTGAACACGATCGCCAGCAGGCTGTGACCGGCGGCTTCGATGCGTTCGCAGACGCGGTCCTCGAAGCGCTGCATGGCCTCCAGTTCCTCCGGCGAGGCGGTGTCGACGCTGCGGTCGTCCTGGTAGGCCCAGATCAGGTTCAGGCGTTCGGGGTAGGCGCGGAAATCGAAACCGCGCTCGAAGCGCTTGAGCCGCATCAGCGACAGGCCGTCGTCGGCGCGGTGTTCGGCCAGGGTCCAGCCGCGGGTGTCTTCCATGGCGCGTGCGCTCCTGGCGGCCTTAGATCTCGCGCGCCAGGCGTTCGGCCAGGCCGCTGTAGCTGCCCGGCGTCATCGCCAGCAGGCGCTGTTTGTCTTCCGCCGGCAGCTCCAGGCCGGCGATGAACTCGCGCATCGAGGCTTCGTTGATGCCGTGGCCGCGGGTCAGCGCCTTGAGCTGCTCGTAGGGGTTGGGCAGGCCGTGGCGGCGCATCACCGTCTGCACGGCTTCGGCCAGCACTTCCCAGGCCGCGTCCAGATCGGCGGCCAGACGCTCGGGATTCACGCTGAGCTTGCCCAGGCCGCGCAGCAGCGCGTCGTAGCCGATCAGGGCGTGGCCGAAGGCGGTGCCCAACGCGCGCAGCACGGTCGAGTCGGTGAGGTCGCGCTGCCAGCGGCTGATCGGCAGCTTGGCGGCGAAATGCTCGAACAGCGCGTTGGCGATGCCGAAGTTGCCCTCGGCGTTCTCGAAGTCGATCGGGTTGACCTTGTGCGGCATGGTCGAGCTGCCGACTTCGCCGGCCTTGACCGCCTGCTTGAAGTAGCCCAGCGAGATGTAGCCCCAGATGTCGCGGCACAGGTCCACGCAGATGGTGTCGATGCGGCGCTGGGCGTCGCAGATCTCGGCGATGCCGTCGTGCGGTTCGATCTGGGTGGTGTAGGGCTGCCAGTCCAGGCCCAGCGAGCTCACGAAGCGCTGCGAGAACGCCGGCCAGTCGATGTCCGGGTAGGCGGCGACGTGGGCGTTGTAATTGCCGACCGCGCCGTTGATCTTGCCCGGCATCGGCGCCGCGGCCAGGGTCTCGCCTTGGCGCAGCAGGCGCGCGACCACGTTGGCGATTTCCTTGCCGACGGTGGTCGGCGAGGCGGTCTGGCCGTGGGTGCGCGACAGCATCGGCAGGGCGGCGTGCTCGTGCGCCATCGCGCGCAGGACCTGGATCAGCTGGTCCAGGCGCGGCAGCAGCACGTGCTGGCGCGCTTGGTTGAGCATCAGGGCGTAGCTGAGGTTGTTGATGTCCTCGCTGGTGCAGGCGAAGTGCACGAACTCCAGCGCGGGGCCCAGCTCGGCGTCGTCCTTCAGGCGCTCCTTGATCAGGTACTCGACCGCCTTGACGTCGTGGTTGGTGGTGCGCTCGATTTCCTTGACCCGGGCCGCATCGGCCACCGAAAGATCGTCGGCAAGCGCGCGCAGGCGCGCGGCGGCGGCGGCCGAGAACGGCGCCAGTTCGGCGATCCCCGGTTCCTCGGCCAGCGCCAGCAGCCATTCCACCTCGACCTTGACCCGGGCCTTGATCAGGCCGAATTCGGAGAAGATCGGGCGCAGTGCGTCGACCTTGGCGGCGTAGCGGCCGTCGAGCGGGGAAAGGGCGAGCAGCTGGGCGTTGGGGTCGGCGGACATGGGCAGAGGCGGCGGGAAACAGTCGAACATTCTAACAGCCCGCCGGTTTTCTCCGTTCGGACCACGCCATATGGCGCCTGCCACGGCCGCCCGCACTCGACGCCCCGGGCCGCGGCGGCCATCATGACGGCCGCCAGCGCTGTCCGATGCCAGCCGGCCGCGCCGCTCTTGCAAGCGAGCACGGCGCACCCGATCTGATCGACGTGGCCGCCCGCGCGCCCGCCAGGCCCGCGCGCCGCCACGCTCCCGAATCCCACGACGCAATGGAGTTGGCAATGGCGACCCGACGCAAGACCCCGGCCCAGGCCGCGAACAGCAAGCCTGCGAAATACGTGCCCGGCCAGGGCCGGACCCCGGCCGCGGCGTTCCGCCTCGAACACGACAGCATGGGCGAGCTGCGGGTGCCCACGGCCGCGCTGTGGGGCGCGCAGACCCAACGCGCGGTGCAGAACTTCCCGATTTCCGGCCAGCCCATGCCGCGCGAGTTCATCCGCGCCCTGGCCTACGTCAAGGCCGCCGCGGCCGAGGTCAACGGCGATCTCGAACTGCTGGACGAGGGCCACTGGCTGGCGATCCGCGACGCCGCCCTGGAAGTGGCCGACGGCCGCCACGACGCCCAGTTCCCGATCGACGTGTTCCAGACCGGTTCGGGCACCTCCAGCAACATGAACGCCAACGAGGTCATTGCGACCCTGGCCACGCGCGCCAGCAAGCTCGCCATCCATCCCAACGACCACGTCAATCTGGGCCAGAGCTCCAACGACGTGATCCCGACCGCGATCCGGGTCTCGGCCAAGCTGGCCGCCACCGAATCGCTGCTGCCCGCGCTCAAGCACCTGCGCAAGACCATCGAACGCCGCGCCAAGTCCCTGTCCAAGGTCACCAAGACCGGCCGCACCCATCTGATGGACGCGATGCCGCTGACCTTCGGCCAGGAGTTCGGGGCCTGGGCCTCGCAGCTGGGCTCGGCGCAGGCGCGCATCGAGGACAGCCTCAAGCGCGTGCGCCGTTTGCCGATCGGCGGCACCGCGATCGGCACCGGCATCAACGCCGATCCGCGTTTCGGCAAGGCCATGGCGCGCGCGCTGTCGGCGCTGGGCGGCAGCAAGTTCGAGTCGGCCACCGACAAGTTCGAAGGCCTGGCCGCGCAGGACGACGCGGTCGAGCTGTCCGGCCAGCTGCTGACCCTGGCGGTGGCGCTAAGCAAGATCGCCAACGACCTGCGCTGGATGAATTCCGGCCCGCTCGCCGGCCTGGGCGAAATCGAGCTGCCGGCGCTGCAGCCGGGCAGCTCGATCATGCCGGGCAAGGTCAATCCGGTGATCCCGGAAGCCGTGGCCATGGTTTGCGCCCAGGTCATCGGCCACCACGGCGCGATCACCGTGGCCGGCCAGAGCGGCAACTTCCAGCTCAACGTGATGCTGCCGCTGATCGCCTACGACCTGCTGGATTCGATCCGCTTGCTCGCCAATGTCATGCGTGTGCTTGCCGACAGCGCGATCGCGGGGCTCAAGGTGCGCGAGGACCGCGTGCGCGAGGCGCTGGATCGCAACCCGATCCTGGTCACCGCGCTCAATCCCATCATCGGTTACGAAAAGGCGGCTGCGATCGCCAAGCGCGCCTACAAGGAAGGCCGGCCGGTGCTGGAGGTCGCGATCGCCGAGACCGGCCTGTCCGAAAAGGAACTGCGCCGGCTGCTGGACCCGACCGCGCTGACCCGCGGCGGCATCCATGCCGGCGCTGGTGGCGGCGGCTGAGTCCGGGCGCGATTACGGCCGCGGCAACGGCGCGCAGGCCGGATGCGGCTGCGCACGCGCGGCCGGTTCGCGCCACTCCGGGTGGTCGTAGGGGATGTAGCCGTTCCAGAACCAGGGCAGGCAGGTCGGCCCCAGGGTGGCGTCGGCGAGGTACTTGAACAGGCCTTCGCCGTTGGAGCTGTTGCTGAGGATCACCATGCAGCGGCGGCCGTCGGCCACGCACAGGGCGAGGTTGTTGGTGCCGTCGTCGTGGCCGCCCTTGGCCCAGGCCTGGCCTTGCGGCTCGCGATAGGTCAGCCAGCCCAGGGCATAGGACAGCGCGATGCCGCGGTTGTCCTGAGTCGTGTCCGTCAACAGGGTGGGGAACTGCTGTACCGAATCGATCGCGATCTGCGGACGTAGCAGTTCGGCCTTGCCGGCCGCGCTCAGCCCCTCGCCACGGGCCAGCCCGGCCAGGAAGGCGGCCTGGTCGGCGATGCTGGTGTCCATCGATCCGGCTGCGCGCACCGCGCCGCGTTTCTTATGGCCCAGCGGTTTGTTCTGCGGGTCGTAGCCGATCGCCAGGTTGTCGGCGAAATCCTCGCGCCACACCAGGCTGGTGCGCGTCATGCCGAAGCGATCGTAGACCTGGCGCTGCATCAGGTCGGCGACGTCGATGCCCAGACCGACCTCGATCACGAACTGCATCAGGTTGATGCCTTCGCCGGAGTAGGCGTAGCGCGCGCCCGGTTCGAAATAGAACTTGAGCTTGCCGTTCTGGTCGAAGGTCCCGTCCGGCAGGAAGAAGCGGAAGTTCGGGAAGCCCGAGGTGTGCGACAGCAGCATGCGCGGGGTCAGCTTGCGCCAACGCTCGTCGCCGGCCAGGTCGGCGTACTTCTCGTACGCGGGCAGCGGCTTGGGCAGGTACTGCGCGATCGAGCGGTCCAGATCCAATTGCCCGGACTCGACCAGCGACATCGCCGCATAGGAGAACTCGCCCTTGGTGATCGAAGCGCCGTACATGATGGTGTCGGTGGTCAGCGGCAACCGCTGTTCGAGATCGCGCGAACCGTAAGCCTTCAGGTGCACGACGCGGCCGTCGTCGATGACCGCCAGCGCCAGGCCGGGCACGCGCGCGGCCTGCATCAGGCGTTCGACTTCGCGGTCCAGCGCCGGGCCGCGCAGGGGCGCGGGCTCGCGTACGGCCTGGCCGGCGCAGCCGGCCAGCAGCAGGATCGCGAAACAGGCGGGCAGAAACCGGGTGAACGAGCGACGAGCGGGCATGACGAGACCTCCGATGGCGTTCGGACGGCGACCCGCGTGGCGGGCGTAGGGAGATGCGTTACAGGTCGAGCGGGTGCCCGTCGCAGCACCGGAGAAGCGACGGGCACCGCACTCGGTTAAGCGTTGCAGTCGGTCACGCTGCCCCGGTCCAGGGTGGCGAAGGGCTTGAACGCGGGCAGGGTTTCGACCAGCGCGTCCTGGGCTGCGCGCATTTCGACCACGCGCTTGCACAGGCGCTGGGCCTGCTGGGCGATGTTGTTGGCTTCGGCGTCCATCTTGTCGCCGACGGCGCCGGGGTCGCCCTTGACCATGCCCTCGATGGTTTCGCTGACGGCCTTGCCGGCGATCGCGGCCCCGGCCTTGCCGATCGCGATGCCGTCGTCGCGCACGCCCACCGCGTTGGCGTACAGGCGCTGGGCCTGGCTGCGCTGGGCCGGATTCAAGGCCACCGCTTTGCCGCCGATGCTCAGATCGCCTTGCTTGGTGATGACCGCGACGTCGCGCCCGCCGTGCAGGCTGATGCGGTCGTCGCCGAGTTCGATGCCCTTGAGGACGCTGTTGCCGATCGTTGCTCGGTCTTGGCTGCCGCAGCCGACCAGGGCGAGGGCGAGCAGGGTGCAGGCGAAAGCGGCGGTGGCGAGTTTCATGGCGAAGTCCCGAGGACGTAAGTGGGTGGGGAACGCGATCATTCGTTGTCGCGCGGCACGGCGACCGTGCCGGCGACGTCGCGGTGGTCGACCGAGCCGCTGCCGACCGCGTGCACGCGCAGGTTGCCGCGCACGCCGACGACATCGATGTCGCCCGAGCCGATCTCGTCGACGTCGACGTTGCCGCCGACCTCGCGCAGCTCGACGTCGCCCGAACCGATATCGCCGACCTTGACGTTCTGGGCGATGCGTCGCGCCTTGAGGTCGCCGGAACCGACCGAGACCACGTGCAGCGAACCGATGTTGTCCAGCTCGATGTCGCCGGAGCCGACATCGGCGGTGACCTGACCGCGCACGTTCTCGGCGCGCACGTCGCCGGAACCGACATCGGCGCTGAGCGCGGCCACGCCGTTGGCGCGCGCGTCGCCGGAGCCGACGTTGAGCTGGACCATCAGATCGGCCGGTACCGTCGCTTCCAGGCGCAGGTAGGCGTAGTGGTCGCCGAGGTTGAACCAATTGCGTTCGCTGCGCCGGGCCACCACCACCAGCTTGTCGCCGACGCGGTGCTGGGTGAGGGTGAGCTCGGGCAGGTACTTGGCGTCGGAGGCGCAGGCGCGGCCGTGGACGGCGTATTCGCTGCCGGTCACCACGTTCAGATCGTGCTGGCCGATATCGAAGACCACCGCCTTGGCGCCGGCCAGGTCCAGCTTCAGATCGCGGGCCTGGGAATGCTGGCAGTTGCGGTCCTGCGCCATGGCTGCCAGCGGCAGCAGGGCTAGGACGGCGAGCATGGACTTGCGCATCACGTACTCCTGTCGGGTCTGACCCGCCGCAGCGGCGGGCGTCGCGTACTCGGATGCAGCGGGAGCGATCAAGGTTGCAATCGGGTGGTGCCGAGGTGTCGCTTGGGAGCGTGCGCCGGGCGGTGCCGCTGTGCGGTCCGCCCGGCGCCGCGGGGTCAACCCTCGTCGCGCCAGCGGCGCAGACGGACCGAGGCGAAGATCATCGCCGCACCGGCCACCGCACCGCCCCACATATGCGGACTCAGCAGGGTCGAGTACATGGTGCGGATACCGACCAGGTGGCTGACCGAGTCCGGCCCTTCGATGTTGTTGAGGACGGAAGCGGGGATGGCGCTCATCCAGGTGCCGGGGATCGCGCTCGTCAGGGAGCGGGAACTCACGTGCTGCAGGATCCACATGAAGGAGTCCGCATCGACCACGCCCATCAAGGTGATCCAGCCCAGCAGCAGGGTGGCCACGACCGGGATCAGGATGGCCCACAGGAAGGGCAGGCTACGGGCCCAGGCGGAGCAGAACATCAGCCAGCCGATGGTCGGCAGGGCCCACAGCGCGTAGATCGGGATCGCGGCGATCAGCGTGGCGGCCACCGACAGCGGATTGCCCGGTCCCCACAGCAGATCGATCGGATTGGCGCCGTGCAGCATGACGAATCCGCTCATGATCAGGAGATAACCGAACATGGTCGCGATAGCCGCCGCCGTGGCCAGTGCCGGGGCGACCAGGGCCGCGCTCACCAGCTTGGACAGTACGGTTTGACCGTCCGATACCGGTAGCGACTTCCAGAACAGCACGCTGCGGTCCTTGCGCTCGTCGTAGAGGCTGCCGAGGCAATAGAAGAACACCACGAAAGCCAGCACGATGAAGGGCCACAGCGAGGCGCCGTACAGCGACAGATCGATCGCCGGGCCGATGTGGCGCAGGTCCTCCGGATCCATCTTGCTGATCAGGGCATTCAGATCCAGGCCGTTGACGGCGAAACGCCCGCCGTTCATTTCGATGTTCTGGTCCTGGATCTTGGGCAGCGCGACCGCCTCGAAGAACACGATCACCAGCACCAGCAGGAACAGGGAGATCGCGCCGGCGATCAACGGCGCCTTGAGGAAGCCGCCGCGGTTCTCCCAGAACTCGCGCCGCAGCAACAGCCGGAAGGTGTGGGTGGGATGGACCGCGGCTACGGCGCGCGGGGCCGGACGGTCGGCGTTGATATCGAGCGCGTTCATGCGTAGGTCCCCTTCATGGTGGCGACGAACAGATCGGCCAGGCCCGGCGTGCGGGTTTCGCCGAGCTCCGCCAGGCGTTCGTGCGGCGCGCCGTCGAACAGCATCACGGTCTTGCCGAACGGCAGTGCGCGTTCGTCCAGCGGCTTCAGGCTGCGCGCCTGTTCGAGCTTGTCGGCGTTGACCAGCACTTCGACGAAACGCTCGCCTAGCACTTCCATATCGCTGTTGAGCACGACCTTGCCGTCGCGGATGAACATCACGTCGGTGAGGATGTGTTCGATCTCCTCGACCTGGTGGGTGGTGACGATGATGGTCTTGTCCTCGTCGAAGTAATCCTCCAGCAGGCGCTGGTAGAACTGCTTGCGGTAAAGGATGTCCAGACCCAGGGTGGGCTCGTCCAGCACCAGCAGGCGGGCGTCGATCGCCATCACCAGGGCCAGATGCAGCTGCACGATCATGCCCTTGGACAGTTCGCGCACGCGCAGCTCGGGCTTGAGCTGGGTGCCGGCGAGGAAGCGTTCGCACTTGGCGCGGTCGAAGCGCGGGTGCACGCCGGCGACGAACTCGATCGCCTCCTTGACCCGGATCCAGCGCGGCAGCACCGCCACGTCGGCGATGAAGCACACGTCGCGCATCAGTTCGTCGCGCTGGGTGCGCGGGTCGCGGCCCAGCACCTTGAGGTCGCCCTCGAACGGGATCAGGCCGAGGATGGCCTTGAGCGCGGTGGTCTTGCCGGCGCCGTTGGGGCCGATCAGGCCGACGATGCGTCCGGCCGGAATTTCGAACGCGGTGTTGTCCAGCGCGAGCTTGTTCTTATAGGCCTTGCGCAAACCGCGCGCGCTGACGACATTGGCGGAGCTGGCGAGGGAGTCGGCGTTCATTGCGCACCTGCCTTGTTGCCCGCCGTCAGCAGCTCTTCCGTGCTCAGGCCCAACCGCAGGATGCGCTCCAGCACCAACGGCCATTCCTCGCGCAGGAACCGCTCGCGCTCGTTCAGCAGCAGTTTCTTGGCAGCCTCTTCGGTGACGTACATGCCCAGTCCTCGGCGTTTTTCGACTAGTGCCTCGTCCGCCAGCTCTTGGTAGGCGCGCGAGACGGTGATGGGGTTGAGCTGGTACTCGGCCGCCACCTGCCGCACGGAGGGCAGGGCGTCGCCGGGCTTGAGCACGCCGTCGAGCATCATGGCGACGACGCGTTCCTTCAGCTGGCGATAGATGGGAGCGCCGTCGCTCCATTGGATAGCGGTCATGGTTCAGCCCCGCGGTGCGAATGAGAAATAAGGCATGACTAAGGCCTGGCGATTGCGCCGCGTGGCCTTCCGGGCCTTGCGGTGCGGTACTGCGTCAACGGCCGGCTCCGCGGCAGAGGCTTTATCCAGTGCGTTCGCCAGGGCCACCGCGGTGGCGACCTCGGCGGTCAGGGCGGCGACGTCGGCCAGGTTTTCGACCTGCTGGGCGCGGGCCTCGATGCGCAGGGCCTGGGCCTCGGCGCGACGCACGATGGCGGCGGCATCCAAGGGCAGGGGCGCGGCCGCAGCCGCGACCTGGGCGGCGGGGGCTTCCGGCAGGGCCGGGTTCGCCGCCACCAGGGCCAGCACCAGCGTGGCGCCGCTGACCAGGAGGGCTGAAATCGAGTTATGGAGCTTGCTGTTCATGGCGAACGTCCTGCTCGTTGGTAGACCGGTGTTGTATGCAACTATAACACCAAAACACGCCCGGTCAAGTCCGGCCTACCCAACTGAAGTCATACTTGGCCCACCGGCCGTCCGGCCCCGCTCCGAAGC
This sequence comes from Lysobacter sp. Root604, assembly GCF_001427505.1. Taxonomy (NCBI): domain Bacteria; kingdom Pseudomonadati; phylum Pseudomonadota; class Gammaproteobacteria; order Lysobacterales; family Lysobacteraceae; genus Lysobacter; species Lysobacter sp. Root604. Next base: position 1,010,631 of record NZ_LMGS01000001.1, read on the forward strand.
CCGCCATGAACGCTATCGCCCCCCGCATCCGCCGTACGGCCGCCGTCGCCGCCGTTTCCCTGCTCCTGGTCGCCGGCCTGGCTTCGGCCGCGGGCGGCCTGCTGGACCGCAGCTTCCGCCCGCTGGCGGGCAAGCAGGCGGTCAACCTGCGCGGCCAGTACGGCGGTCAGGTGCTGCTGGTGGTCAATACCGCCAGCAAGTGCGGTTTCACCCCGCAATTCGAGGCGCTGGAAGGCCTGCACGCCAAGTACAAGGGCCAGGGTTTCGCCGTGCTCGGCTTCCCCTCGGGCGATTTCAAGGCCCAGGAATTCGAGGACGAGAAGCAGATCCAGGAGTTCTGCACGCTCACCTACGGGGTCAAGTTCCCGATGTTCGAGAAGGTGCACGTGGTCGGCGAACAGGCCACGCCGCTGTATCAGGACCTGGCCCGCAGCGCCGGAGAAGCGCCGAAATGGAACTTCCACAAGTACCTGATCGGCCGCGACGGCAAGCTGATCGCCAGCTACGGCAGCAAGATCAAGCCCGACGATCCGACCGTGGTGGCCGCGATCGAGGCCGCGCTGAAGGCACCGCGCCCCAAGAAGGCCGGTTGAGCGCGCGCAGCGGCCCAGCCGGTGCGAGCAAGGCGCCGGCGCAAATACTGTGAATTTCGGTGCGATTGCCGATAGGCGCGCAGCCCGCGACAATGGCAGGCTTGCGCCCGCATCCGCAGCGTCAATCATTCCCAATACAAAGGAGTAGGGACCCGATGAAGGCTTTTGTGCGCGGCGCCGCCGCGCTGATCACCACTGCGGTCGCGCTGAGCAGCGCGGCGGCCATTGCCCAGGACAAGACCGTGCTGACCACCGAACGCGAAAAGATCAGCTATGCGATCGGCCTGGACGTAGGCAAGTCGATCAAGCCGGTGGGTCCCGACCTGGATATGGCCGCGTTCGAGAAGGCGGTGCGCAACAGCTTCGACGGCGGCAAGCCGTTGATCAGCGAGGACGAGGCGCGCGCCACCGATCAGGCCCTGCGCGCGCGCGTGGCCGCACGCGACGGCAAGCCCGCGCCGGGCAGCGCCCCGGGCACGCCGCCGCCGGCTCCGCCGGCCGTGGCCAAGGAAAAGGTCAGCCAGCTGGTCGGCGGCTACATGGTCGGCCCCTCGCTGGCGCCGATCAAAGCCGAAATCGAAGTGCCGCTGCTGATGCAGGCGGTGCGCACCGTGCTGGGCGACGCCAAGCCGCTGCTCGACGAGACCCAGGAAAAGGCCGTGCTGACCGCTTTCAGCGAGCGCATGCGCAAGAAGATGGAAGCCGATGCTGCCGCCGCGGGCGAGAAGAACCGCGTCGCCGGCGCCGACTTCCTGGCCAAGAACAAGGCGGTCAAGGGCGTGTTCACCACCCCGTCGGGCCTGCAGTACATGGTGCTGCGCGCCGGTTCCGGCGCGCGTCCCAAGCCCAGCGATCGCGTGCGCGTCAACTACAAGGGCTCGCTGCTGGACGGCACCGTGTTCGACAGCTCCTACGACCGCGGCCAGCCGGCCGACTTCGGTTTGAACCAAGTGATCCAGGGCTGGTCCGAAGGCGTGGCGATGATGAACGTGGGCGCGAAGTTCCGCTTCTGGATCCCGGCTGAACTGGCCTACGGTCCCAAGGGCGCGCCGCCGAGCATCGGGCCGAACGCGACCTTGACCTTCGACGTCGAGCTGGTCGAGATCCTGTAAGGACTAGGTGTCCGGCGTCACGGCGTCGGACACGCGCGGCATGCGATAAGCGATACGTTCAGCCGGCCGCTGGCAACTTGGCGGCTCCCCCGATTGCAAGACGGCATGACCGAGCAGGCATGCCCACCCACCAGGAGTTCCGTTTGATGAAGCCCTTCCTGCGCCACACCGCCCTCGCGCTCGCCGTGGGTTCGTTGGTTCTGTTCGCCGCCGGCTGCGACAAGAAGCCCGGCGAAAAAGCAGCCGACGCGGCCAAAACCGAAACCGCAAAGGCCGACGGCAAGGGCGAGGTCAAGGCCATCCCCGGCCTGGCCACCGAGAAGGAGCAGGTCAGCTACATGATCGGCCTGGACATCGCCAAGTCGCTGGAGATGGCCAAGGACGAGATCGACCTGGACACCATCAACAAGGCCATGAAGACCGCCCTGGCCGGCGAAAAGCCGCTGATGGACGAAAAGCAGGCCGCCGAAGTGCGCGACAGCTTCGCCCAGAAGATCCAGGCCAAGCAGATCGCCAAGATGATGGCCGAGGCCAAGAAGAACCTCACCGACGGCGAGGCCTTCCTGGCCACCAACGGCAAGAAGCCGGGCGTGGTGACCACCGCCTCGGGCCTGCAGTACCAGGTGCTGACCGAAGGCAAGGGCGCCAAGCCCAAGCCCACCGACATGGTGCGCGTGCACTACAAGGGCACCTTGCTGGACGGCAAGGAGTTCGACAGCTCCTACGAGCGCAACCAGCCGGTCGAGTTCCCGCTGCAGCAGGTGGTGCCGGGCTGGCAGGAAGGCATCGCGCTGATGCCGGTCGGCAGCAAGTACAAGCTGTGGATCCCGAGCAAGCTCGGCTACGGCGAGAAGGGCACCCCGGGCGGTCCGATTCCGCCGAACTCGGTGCTGGTGTTCGAGGTCGAGCTGCTCGACGTGCTCGGCGCCGGCGGTCCCAAGCCCGGCAAGTAAGCCGCCGCGCCTCGCGCGCACGCGTGCCCGGCGGCGGAGTTCGCCGGGCACGAACGCAACGCAACAAGAGAGCCCGATATGCGCGTTACGATTTTCGGCACCGGTTACGTGGGCTTGGTCACCGGTACCTGTCTGGCCGACGTCGGCCATGACGTGGTCTGCGTCGACATCGACGCGGCCAAGGTCGAAGGCCTGAACCAGGGCGTGATTCCGATCTACGAGCCCGGCCTGGAGCCGATGGTCAAGGCCAATCACGCCGCCGGCCGTCTGCACTTCACCACCGATGCCGCCGCCGCGATCGCGCACGGCGACATGATCTTCATCGCGGTCGGCACGCCGCCCGACGAGGACGGCAGCGCCGACCTGCAGTACGTGCTGGCGGTGGCCCGCACCATCGGCCGGCATATCGAACGCGCGGTGGTGGTGGTCAACAAATCGACCGTGCCGGTCGGCACTGCCGACAAGGTCCAGGCCGCGATCGCCGCCGAGCTCGCCCAGCGCGGGGTCGAGGTCGGATTCGACGTCGCCTCCAATCCCGAATTCCTGAAAGAGGGCGATGCGGTCAACGACTGCATGCGTCCGGACCGCATCGTGGTGGGTTCGTCCAATCCGGCCGCGGTGGAGAAACTCAAGCGCCTGTACGCGCCGTTCAACCGCAATCACGAGCGCATCGTGGTGATGGACGTGCGTTCGGCCGAGCTGACCAAGTACGCCGCCAACGCGATGCTGGCGACCAAGATCAGCTTCATGAACGAGATCGCCAACATCGCCGAGAAAGTCGGCGCCGATATCGAGATGGTGCGCCAGGGCATCGGCTCGGATCCGCGCATCGGCTGGCATTTCATTTACCCGGGCGCCGGCTACGGCGGCTCCTGCTTCCCCAAGGACGTGCAGGCGCTGGCGCGTACCGCCCAGCACAGCGGTTACAGCGCGCGTCTGCTGGATGCGGTGGAGGCGGTCAACGACAGCCAGAAGGGCCACCTGTTCGAGCTGATCCAGCGCCATTACGGCGGCGCCATCAAAGGCAAGACCTTCGCGGTCTGGGGCCTGGCCTTCAAGCCCAACACCGACGACATGCGCGAGGCCTCGAGCCGGCGCCTGTTGGCGCAGTTGTGGGAGGCCGGCGCCAAGGTGCGCGCCTACGATCCCGAGGCGACCGAGGAAGCCCAGCGCGTCTTCGGCGAGCGCGACGATCTGGTCCTGTGCGATTCCTCGCGCGCGGCCCTGGCCGACGCCGACGCCTTGGTCGTGGTCACCGAGTGGAAGCAGTTCCGCAGCCCCGATTTCGCGCGCGTGCGCAACGCGCTGGCCGACGCGGTGATCTTCGACGGGCGCAACCTCTACCATCCCGATGAGGTCGAGTCGGCGGGCCTGGCCTATTACGGCATCGGCCGCGGCCGCTCGATCCGGCTGGACACGCCGTGAGCGCCGACACCGCCAGCGCCGAGGTCGAGCGGCGCCTGATCGACCTGGAGACGCGGCTCGCGTTCCAGGAGCATGCCCTGCTCGAACTCAGCGACGCGCTCGCCACCTCGCGCGACGAGGAAACGCGCACCACGCTGCTGCTGCACCGCGCCCTGGAGGAACTGCGCCAGCTGCGCATGGCCATGTCCAGCGGCGGTCCGCTCGGCAACGACGCCGCCAGCGAGCCGCCGCCGCCGCATTACTGATCGCCGCGGCGCGTTCACCGACAGCGCCCGAACTCGTTAGATCCCTTATCCACGCACGTCCCCCAGCCGAAGATCCAAGCCGATGAGCGACACACTGCGCGACCAATTGTTAGGCCTGGGCTTCAAGCCCGCGCCCAAGCCCGAGCGGCCCGAACGCGGCAACGATCCCAAGCGCGGCAACGGTCGTCGCGACGGCAAGCCCGCGTCGGGCGCGCGCGCCGATGCGCGCGGTCCGGGCGCCAAGCCCGCACAGCCGGGTCAGCACCGCAACGAACAGCGTCGCGGCCCGGGCGGCAAGCCGGCTGGAAGGCCGGCCGGAAAGCCGGGCCAGCCGGGGCAGGGCAAGCCGCGCTCGCGCGAGGACATCGACCTGGCCAAGGCCTACGCGATCCGCGCCCAGCGCGAGAAGGACGAGCGCATCGCCGCCGAACAGGCCAAGCAGGAAGAGGCGCGCCAGCGCCGCGAGGCGCGCGCGCGCCTGGCCGAACTGGTCAAGGATCAGGCGCTCAACGTGCCCGACGCCGAGATCGCGCGCCACTTCCCGTACGGCGGCAAGATCAAGCGCATCTACGTCACCCCCGATCAGCTCAAGGCGCTCAACGCCGGCGAGTTGGGCGTGCTGCAGATGGACGGCCGCTACGTGCTGGTGAGCGCGCAGATGCTGGCCCAGGCCGAGGCGGTGTTCGCGCCGGCGGTCGCGCTCAAGGTCGATCCGAACGCGCCCGCCCAGGACGACCCCTACGCCGATCCGCAATACCAGGTGCCCGACGACCTGGTCTGGTAAGGTCGCGCCGTTCCGATCACCCGCGCCGCGGCGCACGCGGCGCGTCCGCGAATGGATACCGATGCGCGTAGACGAGCGTCAGTCAGACTATCTTCCGTATATCGACGGCCTGCGCGCCGTCGCCGTGCTCGCGGTGGTCGCCTACCATCTCAATGCGGCGTGGCTGCCGGGCGGTTTCACCGGCGTCGATATCTTCTTCGTCATTTCCGGCTTCGTGGTCAGCGCTTCGGTCGCGCGTTTTCCGCGCGCCGGCTTCTTCGAATCGCTGCTGCGCTTCTACGCGCGCCGCCTGCGCCGGATCGCGCCGGCGCTGATCGTCTGCCTGCTCGCGACCGTGGTCGCCAGCGCCTTGTTCATTCCCGAGGCCTGGCTCAGCGAGACTAGCCGCAATACCGGGCGCATGGCCTTCTTCGGGCTCAGCAACTTCGTCCTGGCCGCGACCGGCAACGACTATTTCTCGCCCAAGGTCGAGTTCAATCCCTACACCCACACCTGGTCGCTGGGCGTGGAGGAACAGTTCTATGTGGTGTTCCCGCTGCTGTTCCTGGCTTGGAGCTACGGTGCGCGCAAGCGCTGGATCTCGCTGGGGCTGTTTGCGGTAGGCGCGCTGGTGTCGCTGTGGTACGCGCGTTTGCTGGCAGGGGCCGGCGACCGCGCGGTCGAGGCCTTCTATCTCAGCACCAGCCGCTTCTGGCAGCTGGGCGCGGGCGTGCTGCTGTACCAGGCGCTGAGCCTGGCGGGCGTGTCGGCGCGCACGGGCGAGGGCGGTGCGCGCGTCGGGGCCTGGCTGCGTTCGGCCGGACTGGCGCTGGCGGTGCTGCTGATCGCGGCCGGTTTCGTGTACGCGCGGCCCGGCCATTCGCCTTGGCCCGACGGCGTGTGGCCGGTGCTGGGCACGCTGTTGCTGCTGGGGCTGCTGTACGCCGGCGGCGCGGGCGGCTGGGTCGGACGCGTGCTGTCGACCGCGCCGGCGGTCGGCATCGGACGCATCTCGTATTCGCTGTACCTGTGGCATTGGCCGGTGTTCGTGCTGTTCCGCTGGACCCTGGGACTGGAGTCGACCGGCACGCGCGCGCTCGCGCTGGGCCTCACGTTCGCGCTCGCGACGGCGTCCTATCTGTGGGTCGAACGCCCGCTGCGGCATGCCGCGCCGCTGGTGCGTATGCGCAACTGGGGCTTCGTGACCGCGGCGGTGCTGGTGGTGTTCGCCTCCAGCGCGATCTACCGGCATATCGCGCGGCATGCGCAGGATTACTCGCTGAGCGTGGTCAGCCGCAACGCCGGCGACTGGTATCCGTACGGGCCGGAAACCGATCCGGCGTATCCGGGCTGCAAGCTGGTATCGCGCACCGAACAGATCGAGGGCGGCGCGGCCTGGGTCTACGAGCGCAGCGGCTGCGCGTCGGCGCCGGTGGACGCGCGGCGCGTGTTCGTGGCCGGCGATTCGCATGCCGGCGCCTATTCGGAACTGCTGCAACGCTCGGTGCTGGCCAGCGGCCGCACGGTGCGGCTGTACTTCGCCGGCGGTTGCGGCGTGGCCGGTCTGGTCGATCGCCGCGAGTTCGACAACCCGCAATGCCGTGGCTATGTCGATGCGGTGCTTGCCGACGTGACGCGCCAGGCGCGCAGCGGCGACGTGCTGTTCCTGCCGGCGCTGCGCCTGCCGCGGCTGTCCGAGCAATGGATGCTGTTCGACGAACAGGCGGCGGTGAGCGCGATGTTCAGCGCCGATGCCGACGCTTCGCGGCGCCAGGGCGTGGCCGGTGCGATCGAGCGCCTGCGCCCGCTGGCGCAGCGCGGCGTGCGCATCGTGTTCGAGGCGCCCAAGCCCTTGCTGCGCGCGCCGCCCTACCGCTGTTCGGATTGGTTCAATCGCGACAATCCGATCTGCGCGCGCGGACTGACCGTGGAGCGCGATTTCCTGCAGCGTTACCGGGCGCCGGCGGTGACGGCCTTGCAGCAGATCGCCGCGCAGGTGCCGGGCGCCAGCGTCTGGGACCCATTCCCGCTGCTATGCCCCGGCCCGACCTGCGCGGCGCTGCGCGATGGCCGCCCGCTGTACTTCGACGGCGACCACCTCAGCGGCTACGGCAATCGCGTGCTGTTGCCGGGCTTCGCCGCGCACCTGGAGGGGTTGAAGACGGGCGCGTCGGCTCCGGTTGTGGTCGCGCCCGCGCAGTAAGGTTCAGGGCGCGCCGGTTCAGGCGGCTTGCATCGCCTGCGTCGCGCCGTTGGCGGCGGCGGCAGGGCGCATGCGCGCGATCATCGCCGCGATCGCCTGTGCGGTGTCCAGCGGCCGCTCCATCGGAAACAGATGGCTGCCTTCGATCCAGGCCCAACGCCCGTCGACCAGACGGCGCGTGGCCGCGCTGCCGGCATGGCGCAGTTCGCGCGAACGCGTGCCGGCCAGGAAGGCCACCGGCACGCGCAGCCGCGTGGCCAGGTCGCTCAGCGCGGTGGTCGGCAGGCTGCGGTAGATCGCGTATTCGGTCTCGCGCACGAACGCCAGTTCGCGGCCGCCGTCGTCGGCGACGCGGGTGCCGTGTTCGACATAGTCCCGCAGCACGCGCGGGTGCCAGCGTGCGAACGCGGGCTTGGCCTGGAAATGCGCGAGCACCGCCTCACGGTCGGGCCAATGCTTGCGTCGCTGCAGGGTCGCGCGCATCGGCATCAGCAGATTGTCCAGGCCGGTGCGGCGGCCGATCGCGACCAAGTGCGCGCGCCAGCCCGCGATCAACGGCGAATCCAGCATCACCACGCCGGCCACGCGCGCGCCCAGCGGCGCGTCGGCCAGGCGGTGCGCGGCGAGCAGGCTGAGGTAGCCGCCCAGCGAGTGGCCGACCAGCCAGATGCGGCGCGCGTCGCCGGCGGCGGCGTGCACGCGCGCGACCAGTTCCTCGACCAGGTGCGGCCAGTCCGGCGTGACCGGATAGCGTGGGTCGTGGCCGATGCGTTCCGGCCGCTCGATCCGGTAGTCGGCCGCCAGCGCGTCCAGCATCAGTCCGTAGACCGGCGCCGGAAAGCCGTTGGCGTGCGAGAACAGCAGCAGATCGGACATGGCGGGGCGGGGCGAGACGGCGGAGGATCAACCATACCATTGAGTACGGTCTCGGGGCATCCGCTGAGGACGCGGCGCTGGAGGGACGGAAGTTTTGCCGACCTTCAACCACGAACCGCATTCGCGGCAACGGCGACGATCGAGCGTCGCGCCGTGGCGCGACGCCGCGAACGGACTGTCGCAAGACGCGCACGCCTGGGCGCAGCCGTGACCGCAAGTCGCGGGCTATGCGACAGCGGCCGCCTAGGATGATCCAGGGCCGATGAGCGGCCCCGCGCCGACCGGCGCGACATCGATCGAGAGGGATTTCATGCGCGTCGTACCGACTCTGGGCCTGGCTTTATCCGGCCTGTTGTGTTCCACCTCCGTGCTGGCCTGCGACACCGTGCTGGCCGCCGATGTTTACGTCATCGACGCGCCGGGCAAGTACTGCCTCAACGCCAATCGCGATCACCCGCTGACCATCGACGCCTCCGATGTGGAGCTCGACTGCAAGACCCGCACGATTTCGCGCGGCGATCAGCAAAATGGGCACATCGGCATCGAAGTACGGCGCCACGACAACGTGACCGTGCGCAATTGCCGCGTCGACGGCTATCCGGTGGGCATCGAAATGCTGATCGAGCGCAACGGCCAGCTCATCAACAACACCGTGAGCAACGCCGGGCAGCCGATTTTCGTCTCTGGCAGCCGCGATCCGCAGGGCTCGCGCCTGACCGGCAACCGGGTCGTGGGCTACGAGCGCCAAGGCCACGAGGTTCCGGCCTGGACGCCCGCGATCGAAGTGTGGGATCTGCCCAAGTCGCAGCTGATCAACAACGTGGTCGTGGGCTACCGCGGTAACCGCGGCATCCTGATGATGCGTTCGCCCGAGTCGCAGCTCACCGGCAACCAGATGCTGGATTTCCTGGCCGAGGCCGACGGTGTGATCTCGATGCAGGAATCGCCGCGCACCCGCCTGGTGCACAACACCATCGCCCTGCAAACCGTGCGCGGGCGTTCGGCGGTCAGCAGCGACACCAACGACCACACCTGCGTGGAGAACATCGTGGTCAACGCCATGGGCGGCGGTTTCGAGATCTGCGGGGTGTCGCGCTTTAACGTGGTGCAGCCCTGGATCGAGCCGCACTGAGGTAGGCGCGGGCCGCGGATCGCGCGCGTAACGGCGATCCGCGGCCGGCTTGCACGGGTAGGCCGTGCTTGCCGCGAAGGCGGGGGTCCAGTGACTGCAAAGTCAAGCCTGGCGAGGCCCCTGGATCCCCGCCTTCGCGGGAATCACGGCAGCTCGCCTGTGGCGGTCGGGGCGGCGGCAGGGCCGCTACCAGACCGCGGTGTTCGGGCGACGTCGCTCAGCTGAAGCGCGACAAGGCCTCATGGCTAAGCTCGCGCACCGTAGACACGCCCAGGTCGCGCAGGATGCGGTGGGTGCGGTGCGGCAGCGGCGATTCGTCGATGTCGTGCGGGGCGATGTTCTTGCCGGGCACGCCGGGCAGAAATTCGATGCCGGCCGCGGCGTAGCAGTGCTGGACCAGCGCCGAGCAGTACAGCGCGCCTTCCTTGGCCAGCAGGTTGCTGCGCCGGCGCAGGCGCCGGCTGTGCATGGCCATCAGGGTGCCGACCAGCTCGCTGATCGAATAACTGGACAGGCCCGACAGCAGGTCCAGGCCGGCGATCTGGATCTGGCGGATCTGCGTCTCGTCCAGGCCGAAGTCGAGGATGGCGATGTTCGGGAAGGCCTCGGCGTCGTAATAGCGCTCGACCCGGTTCTCCTGCACGCCCAGACGGATCTGGCGGTAGCGCAGGTCCAGGTCGGACTCGATCACCCACCACTGGCCGTCGACGCGGCGCTCGCTGAAGACGAAGGCGTGCGACCACAGGCTGCGGTGACCGTCGTGGGTCAGCGGCGCCTGCGCCTTGCGGATCAGCTTGTTGATGAAGTCGCGGCCGCCGCACAGGCCGATCCGGCCGGGGCCGGCGTATTTCTCGATGAAGGCCGCGTTGCCGAGGTTGTCGTCGTCGGCGTCGGCATCGTGGTGGGGCGGCAGCGTTTCGCTCATCGGTCGTGCTCGGCAAGGGCGGCGGGCGGGGCGGTCGACGAGCGCCCCGCGCGGTGTCACTCCGGATCGTAATCCAGATTCGAGGCCAGCCAGCGCTCGGCCTGGATCACGCTCACGCCCTTGCGGCGCGCGTAGTCCTCGACCTGTTCCTTGTTGACCCGGCCGACCACGAAGTACTGGCTGCCCGGATGGCTGAAGTAGTAGCCCGAGACCGCCGCGGCCGGGTACATGGCGTAGCTCTCGGTCAGCTGCAGGCCGGCCTTGTTCTCGGCGTCGAGCAGGCGGAACAGGGTGGCCTTCTCGCTGTGCTCGGGGCAGGCGGGGTAGCCCGGGGCCGGGCGGATGCCGCGATAGCCTTCGTCGATCAGGGCGTCGTTGCTCAGGGTTTCGTCGTCGGCGTAGCCCCAGAACTCCTTGCGCACGCGCTCGTGCAGGCGCTCGGCCAGGGCCTCGGCGAAGCGGTCGGCCAGGGCCTTGAGCATGATCGCGTTGTAGTCGTCGTGGTCGGCCTCGAAGCGCGCCACGTGCGGCTCGATGCCCAGGCCGGCGGTCACGGCGAAGCCGCCGATCCAGTCCTGGCGGCCGGAGTCCTTGGGCGCGATGAAATCGGCCAGGCAGAAGTCGGGGCGGTCGACCGGCTTGTCGGCCTGCTGACGCAGGAAGTGCAGCACCGTGCCGGCCTCGTCGCCCAGCACCACGTCGTCGCCGACGCTGTTGGCCGGCCACAGCCCGAACACGGCCTTTGCGCCGATCCACTTCTCTTCGACGATGCGCTTGAGCATCGCGCGCGCGTCGCGGTAGAGCTCGCTGGCCTGGGCGCCGACGACCTCGTCGGTGAGGATGGCGGGGTAACGGCCGGCCAGTTCCCAGGTGTTGAAGAACGGCGTCCAGTCGATGTAGTCGACCAGCTCGGCCAGCGGATAGTCGTCGAACACGTGCAGGCCGGGCTGGCGCGGCGCCGGCGGCGCGTAATCGGCCCAGCCGCCGTCGTAGCGCTGGCCGCGCGCCTTCTCCAGCGGCACCAGGCGCTTGCCGTCGCCGCGGTTCTTGTGACGCTGGCGGATCTCGGCGTAGTCGGAGGCGTTGGCGGCCACGAACGGTTCGCGCAGCTCGATCGAGATCAGCGACTGGGCCACGCCGACCGCGCGCGAGGCGTCCTTGACCCAGATCGTCGGCGACTTGTAGTGCGGATCGATCTTGAGCGCGGTGTGCGCGCGCGAAGTGGTGGCGCCGCCGATCAGCAGCGGCATGGTGAAGCCCTGGCGCTGCATCTCGCGTGCGACGTGGCTCATTTCCTCCAGCGAGGGCGTGATCAGGCCGGACAGGCCGATCAGGTCGGCGTTCTCGGCCTTGGCCCGGTCCAGGATGGTCTGCGCCGGCACCATCACGCCCAGGTCGACCACGTCGAAGTTGTTGCAGGCCAGGACCACGCCGACGATGTTCTTGCCGATGTCGTGCACGTCGCCCTTGACCGTGGCCATCACGATCTTGCCGTTGGACTTGCCGACTTCGCCGGTGCGCAGCTTCTCGGCCTCGATGTAGGGCAGCAGGTAGGCCACCGCTTTCTTCATCACCCGCGCCGACTTCACCACCTGCGGCAGGAACATCTTGCCGGCGCCGAACAGGTCGCCGACCACGTTCATGCCGGCCATCAGCGGGCCTTCGATCACGTCCAGCGGGCGCGTGGATTCGGCGCGCGCGGCTTCGGTGTCCTCTTCGATCCACTGGTCGATGCCGTGCACCAGCGAATGGCTGAGGCGGTCGCGCACCGGGCGTTCGCGCCAGGCCAGGTCCTCGACCCGCTTCTCGCCCTTCTTGCCCTTGTAGCGATCGGCGATCTCGAGCAGGCGCTCGGTGCCGTCGGCGCGCCGGTTCAGCACCACGTCCTCGACCCGCTCGCGCAGGTCGGTATCGAGATCGTCGTACAGCGGCAGGGCGCCGGCGTTGACGATGCCCATGTCCATGCCGGCGCGGATCGCGTGGTACAGGAACACCACGTGGATGGCCTGGCGCACCACCTCGTTGCCGCGGAACGAGAACGAGACGTTGGAGACGCCGCCGGAGATGTGGCTGTAGGGGAAGCGGCGCTTGAGCTCGCGGGTGGCCTCGATGAAGTCGACCGCGTAGTTGTTGTGCTCCTCGATGCCGGTGGCGATCGCGAACACGTTGGGATCGAAGATGATGTCCTCGGGCGGGAACCCGATTTCCTCGGTCAGCAGCTTGTAGGCGCGCGAACAGATGTCGACCTTGCGATCGATGGTGTCGGCCTGGCCGACCTCGTCGAAGGCCATCACCACCACCGCCGCGCCGTAGCGGCGCACCAGGCGCGCCTGGCGCAGGAACTCGGCTTCGCCTTCCTTCATCGAGATCGAGTTGACGATGCCCTTGCCCTGCAGGCACTTCAGGCCGGCCTCGATCACGCTCCACTTGGAGCTGTCCACCATCACCGGCACGCGCGCGATGTCCGGCTCGGCCGCGATCAGGTTGAGGTATTCGACCATCGCCTTCTCGGAATCGAGCAGGCCCTCGTCCATGTTGACGTCGATGACCTGGGCGCCGTTCTCGACCTGCTGGCGCGCGACCACGACCGCTTCGTCCAGGCGGCCTTCCATGATCAGCTTCTTGAACTGCGCGCTGCCGGTCACGTTGGTGCGTTCGCCGACGTTGATGAAGTTGCTTTCGGGCGTGATCTGCAGCGGCTCGAGGCCGCTGAGGCGGGTCTGGCGGGGGAGTGCGGTGGTCATCGGGTGTGGGATTCGAAAATGCTCTTGAGGCTGGAAGCTGAGGAGTAGCAACGAGAATCTAGTAACGAGTTGGGGTGCGTCGGCTCGTTGCTGGTTTCTCTCTTTACTCGTTACTGACTTATTACTCGTTACCGATTCACGCCGCCGCGCTGACCAGTTCCGGCAGGCGTCGCGGCGGCGTGCCCTTCACCGCTTCGGCGATCGCCGCGATATGCGCCGGGGTACTGCCGCAGCAGCCGCCGACCAGGTTCAGCAGGCCGGCTTCGGCGAACTCGGACAGCACCGCCGCCATGTCCTCGGGGGTTTCGTCGTAGCCGCCGAAGGCGTTGGGCAGGCCGGCGTTGGGGTGGGCGCTGACATAGGCGTCGGCGACCTGGGCCAGCACGTCGACGTGGGCGCGCAGGTCCTTGGCGCCGAGCGCGCAGTTCAGACCGATCGCCATCGGCTGGACGTGGCGCAACGAGTACCAGAACGCTTCCGCGGTCTGGCCCGAGAGGGTGCGGCCGGAGGCGTCGGTGATGGTGCCGGAGATCATCAGCGGCAGGCGCGCGCCGCGCGCGTCGAAGGCTTCCTCGACCGCGAACACCGCCGCCTTGGCGTTGAGGGTGTCGAAGATGGTCTCGACCATGATCACGTCGGCGCCGCCGTCGATCAGGCCATCGGTGGCCTCGCGGTAGGCGATGCGCAGCTCGTCGAAGGTCACCGCGCGGTAGCCGGGGCGGTTCACGTCCGGGCTCAGCGAGGCGGTGCGGCTGGTCGGGCCGAGCACGCCGATCACGAAGCGCGGGCGCGACGGGTCCAGCGCTTCGGCGGCGTCGCAGGCCGCGCGTGCCAGGCGCGCGCCGGTGGCGTTGAGCTCGTACGCCAGGTGCTCCAGGCCGTAGTCGGCCAGCGAGATCGTGGTCGAGTTGAAGGTGTTGGTCTCGATCAGGTCGGCGCCGGCGGCCAGGTACTCGGCGTGGATGCCGGAGATCACCTCGGGCCGGGTCAGGCTGAGCAGGTCGTTGTTGCCGCGCTGGTCGCGCGCGCAGCCGCAGCCTTCGCCGTGCGCATGGCCGGCCTCGGCCTCGGGCGCGCGCAGGCCGTCGTAGCCCTGGGCGAAGCGTTCACCGCGGTAGGCGGCCTCGTCCAGCTCGTGGCGCTGGATCATGGTGCCCATGGCGCCGTCCATCAGCAGGATGCGTGCGGCGAGCGCGTCTTGCAGGGCGTGCGCGCGGGTCGGGTTGAGCCAGGGCAGGGTCTTCATGTTCAGGCCTTCTTGGACGGCTTGCGCGCCGGAGTTTCGACGGGGGGCTTGCGCGCGATCAGGGCGATGACTTCGAAATGCGGCGGCCGGCGCTCGCGGGTCACGGTTTCGCAGCTGACGATCTCGAAGCCGGCCTTGGTCGAGAACTTCTGCAGGTCCTTCTCCGAGAAGCCCAGGTTGACGTGGCCGTAGGCCGCGACCACGCCGCGGTGCTCGTGCCGGGCCAGGCTGGTCAGCAGCAGGCGCCCGCCCGGGCGCAGCACGCGCTCGGCCTCGGCCACCGCCTGCGCCGGGTGCTCGGCATAGGTGAGCGCGTGCATCAACACCACCAGGTCGAAGCTGGCGTCGGGGAAGGGCAGCGCGTGCATGTCGCCTTCGCGCACTTCGACGTTGTCGAGCCGACGCAGGCGCTCGGACGCGGCGGCGACCACCTTGGTGCTGGCGTCCAGGCACAGATAGCGGTTGGCGTGCGGTGCCAGCAGTTCGGCCAGTACGCCGTCGCCGGAGGCGATGTCGAGCACGTCGCCGGGCTGCAGCAGAGGCACCGCCGAGCGCGCCAGCGCCTCCCAGGTGCGGCCCGGGGAATAGTGGCGTTCCATGTCGCCGGCGACCGAGTCGGCCCAGTTCTGATCGGCCGCGCGCATCGACAGCACCCCGGCCACGCGCTCGGCGTCCTGGCGCAGCAGGGGATCGTCGCTGCCGGTGCTCAGGGTCTGCCAGAGCGCGCGTTGGGCCTGGTCCAGGGCGGCTTCGTCGAAGCGGTAGTAGGCCGACACGCCAGCGCGCCGGTCGCGCACCAGGCCGGCCTCCTTGAGCTTGGACAGGTGGGTCGACACGCGCGGCTGGGCCAGGCGGGTGATCGCCGACAGCTCGGCCACGGTCAGCTCCTCGCCTTCCAGCAGGGTCAGCAGGCGCACGCGGGTGGCGTCTGCGAACACCTTGAGTCGGGACGACCAGCCTTCGAGATCCATGGGTTGAGCCTTAGATATGCGGGATTCGGGAGTCGCGACGGAGAGGACAGGGCGGCGCCGGTGCCGCAGCGGGCACGGGCTGGATCCGCGATCGCCGGCCCTGGCTTCCATCAACCTATCGCGATACAGAGATAAGTGTCCTCCGCGCGCCCGAAAGGGTCAAGTCTTGCGCCGCGCGCGATGCAGCTGGCGTTGGGGTGGGAGGTGGGGTTATTCGGCGCGCGCGGCTACAATTCGCATAGCGGCCGCGGAACGATGGCCGCGGCTCGATCCGCGCGCCGGTTTGCGCGGCGCGGATCCCTGTCCCGGGGGCGGTTTCAGGCCGCCGCCACTCCAGAACCAGCAGAGGTGCCGACGTGGATTTTGGCTTTACCGAAGAGCAGTTGATGATCCAGGACGTGGCGCGCCGTATCGCCCAGGAAAAGATTGCTCCCAGCGCCGAGCACCACGACCGGACCGGCGAATTCCCGCTCGAGAACATCCGCACCCTGGGCGAGAACGGCCTGATGGGCATCGAAGTGCCGGCCGAGTACGGCGGCGCGGGCATGGATCCGATCAGCTACGTGCTGGCCATGGTCGAGATCGCGGCCGGCGACGCCGCACACTCGACCATCGTGTCGGTGAACAACTCGCTGTTCTGCAACGGCATCCTCAAGTTCGGCACCGAGGTGCAGAAGCAGCTCTACGTGCGCGCGATCGCCGAGGGCCGCGAGATCGGCGCCTTCGCCCTGACCGAACCGCAGTCCGGCTCCGACGCCACCGCGATGCGCTGCAAGGCGGTCAAGCAGGCCGACGGCAGCTTCGTGATCAACGGCAAGAAGAGCTGGATCACCTCCGGCCCGGTCGCCAAGTACATCGTCCTGTTCGCCATGACCGACCCGGACAAGGGCGCGCGCGGCATCACCGCCTTCATGGTCGACACCTCGCGTGCGGGCTTCCACCGCGGCAAGACCGAGCCCAAGCTGGGCATCCGCGCCTCGGCCACCTGCGAGATCGAGTTCGAGGACTACGTCGCCCGTGCCGAGGACGTGCTCGGCGACGAAGGCCACGGCTTCAAGATCGCCATGGGCGTGCTCGACGCCGGCCGCATCGGCATCGCCAGCCAGGCCATCGGCATCGCCCGCGCCGCCTACGAGGCCACCCTGGCCTACGTGCGCGAGCGCAAGGCCTTCGGCCAGCCGATCGGCGCCTTCCAGATGACCCAGGCCAAGATCGCCGACATGAAGTGCAAGCTGGACGCGGCCTTGCTGCTGACCTTGCGCGCGGCCTGGCAGAAGGGCCAGACCGAGAAGAACGGCGGTCGTTTCAGCAACGAAGCCGCGATCGCCAAGCTGACCGCCTCCGAGGCGGCGATGTGGATCGCCCACCAGGCCGTGCAGATCCACGGCGGCATGGGCTATTCCAAGGAAATGCCGCTGGAGCGCTACTTCCGCGACGCCAAGATCACCGAGATCTACGAGGGCACCAGCGAGATCCAGCGCCTGGTGATCGCCCGCAACGAAACCGGTCTGCGCTGATCGCCACGGCATGAAACGCATCGATATGAAGCGCATCGGCTCGTATCGAGTCACCGCCTCACCCGGGGATCGCGCTCGCGGTCTGCGGGTATCAAAGACCGTCAAACGCGACGCGGGCCGCCCGGCCCGCGGAGGCGTCGTTCTGCATCAAGCCGTCACGCCAGCGAACTGAATCTCTTCACGGCCCATGCGCGAGCGTGGGCCTCATTCCATCGGACCTCCAAGTTCCCATGAGCAGCAAACCCAAAGCCGCGAAACCGACCGCCCAGGCCGCCTCGAAATCGGCACCCGCCAAGGCCGCAGCCACCAAGGCCACCAAGGCGGCAGCCAGCAAGCCGGTCGCCAAGCGCAACGTCAGCCAGCCCGCCGCGCCCAAGAGCGACGCGGTGTCCCTCGAGCCGATCATCGCCGCGATGCGCAAGCGCCTGCCCAAGGCGCGCCACGCCGAGGCCGAGGCCTTCGCCCAGGCCTTCTACCGCCGCATGAGCGGCGACGAGCTGCCGCAGCACAGCGCCGACGGCTGGGCCGCGCTGGCCAGCGACTTCCTCGAGTTCGCGCGCGCGCGCAAGACCGGCAAGGCGCTGGTGCGCCTGTTCAACCCGACCATCAAGACCCACGGTTGGGAATCGGCGCACACCGTGCTGCAGATCGCCAACGACGACATGCCGTTCCTGGTCGACTCGGTCACCATGGCGCTGGCCGAGCAGGGCATCGGCGTGCACGTGCTGGGCCACCCGGTGGTGACCTTCCGCCGCGACAAGAGCGGCAAGATCGTCGCCGTCGGCGAGGGCGTGGCCGAATCGCTGATGCACCTGGAGATCGACCGCCAGTCGGTCGAGGCCATGCCGCGCGTGCAGAAGGCGCTGGAAGCCGTGCTCGAGGACGTGCGCGCGAGCGTGCGCGACTGGGCGCGGATGCGCGACAAGATGGGCGAGGTCGCCGACGCCCTGGGCGGTCGCAAGCTGCCGGTCAGCGACGACGGCCGCCGCGAGGCGCAGGAGTTCCTGCGCTGGGCCGCCGACAACCATTTCACCTTCCTGGGCTATCGCGAATACGAAGTCACCAAGAAGGGCGGCCAGGAAGTGCTGTGCGCGGTGCCCGACAGCGGCCTGGGCCTGCTGCGCGGCCAGGACGCCGGCAAGCCGCGTCCGCTGACCTCGCTGGCGGCGCACTACATGCCGCAGTCGGGTTCGGTCGACGCCCTGATCCTGACCAAGACCAACGCGCGCTCGTCGGTGCACCGTCCGGGCTACATGGACTACATCGGCGTGCTCAGCTTCGACGCCGACGGCAAGCCGGTGCGCGAGGAGCGTTTCATCGGCCTGTATACCTCCAGCGCCTACAACCGCCGCCCCTGGGACATCCCGCTGGTGCGCCAGCGCCACGCCTACGTGATGGACAAGTCCGGCCTGTCCTCCGACAGCCACAGCGGCAAGGCCCTGCGCCACATCCTCGAAACCCTGCCGCGCGACGAGCTGTTCCAGTCCGGCGAAGAGGAACTGCTGCGCACCTCCACCGGCATCCTCGGCCTGCAGGAGCGCGTACGCAGCAAGCTGTTCCTGCGCCGCGACCGCTACGGCCGTTTCTTCTCCGGCCTGGTCTACATCCCGCGCGACCGCTTCAACACCGACGTGCGTCTGCGCATCGAGGCCATGCTCAAGCGCATGCTGCACGGCGAGCAGGTCGACACCACGGTGCTGATCGGCGAATCGCCGCTGGCCCAGCTGCACCTGATCGTGCGGCCGAAGTCGGGCGAGGCGATCCAGATCGACAACGCCGCGATCGAGGCCGAACTGGCCCAGATCGTGCGCGACCGTCGCGACGAGCTGCGCGAGGCCCTGGTCGCCCGCCACGGCGAGGAGCGCGGCCTGGCCCTGATCAACCAGTACGGCCGCGCGCTGCCGACCGGCTACGTCGACGAAGTCTCGGCCGCGGTCGCCGCCAACGACATCGAGCACCTGGCCGCGCTCAGCGGCCCGGACGACCTGCGCCTCAACCTGCGCCGCATCGGCAGCGGCGAGGGCGGTCTGCGCTTCAAGTTCTACCGCCAGCACGACGACATTCCGCTGTCGGACGCGCTGCCGATGATGGAGAACATGGGCCTGCGGGTGATCTCCGAGCACCCCTACCGCCTGATCGCCGGCGACACCCCGCTGTACATCCAGGACTTCGAGGTCGAGACCGTCGGCGCCGACGTCGACGTGTCGCGCCTGGACGAGACCTTCGAGGACGCGTTCGGCCAGATCTGGCGCGGCAACGCCGAGAACGACGGCTTCAACCGCCTGATCCTGGCCGCCAACCTGTCCTGGCGTCAGGTCGCGATGCTGCGCGCCTACTGCAAGTACCTGCTGCAGGTCGGCGTGCCGTTCTCGCAGAGCTACGTCGAGGAAACCTTCTTCCGCTATCCGTTGCTGGCGCGCCTGCTGGTCGAGCTGTTCGAAGCCCGCTTCGATCCCTGCACCGGCAAGGAAAGCAAGGCCGATATCAAGGCCGGCATCGAACGCCTGAGCCAGCAGTTGCAAGCGCTGGCCGGCGGCGACGCGGCCGTGCTGGCGGCGCTGCAGCCGGTGATCGAGGCCCGTAACGGCAAGCGCGAGCAGCAGGTCGACGTGACCCGCTCGACCCTGAAGGGTCTGCTCGACCGCGTCGCCAGCCTCGACGAGGACCGCATCCTGCGCAGCTTCATCGGCGTGATCGACGCCACCCTGCGCACCAGCTACTACCAGCGCCCGGCCAACGGCGGCGAGCGCGGTTACGTCAGCTACAAGTTCGATTCGGCGCAGGTACCGGACCTGCCCAAGCCGCGTCCGTACCGCGAGATCTTCGTCTACGGCCCGCGCGTGGAAGGCGTGCACCTGCGCTTCGGCCCGGTCGCGCGCGGCGGTCTGCGCTGGTCGGACCGTCGCGAGGACTTCCGTACCGAAGTGCTGGGCCTGGTCAAGGCGCAGATGGTCAAGAACACCGTGATCGTGCCGGTCGGCTCCAAGGGCGGTTTCTTCGCCAAGCGTCCGCCGGTCGGCGGCGATCGCGACGCCGTGCTGGCCGAAGGCATCGCCTGCTACAAGATGTTCATCAACGGCCTGCTCGACGTCACCGACAACATCGTCGACGGCAAGATCGTGCCGCCGCGCGACGTGGTCCGTCACGACAACGACGATCCCTACCTGGTCGTCGCCGCCGACAAGGGCACCGCGACCTTCTCCGACATCGCCAACGGCATCGCCGCCGAGCACGGCTTCTGGCTCGACGACGCGTTCGCCTCGGGCGGTTCGGTCGGCTACGACCACAAGGGCATGGGCATCACCGCAAAGGGCGCCTGGGAGTCGGTCAAGCGCCACTTCCGCAGCCTCGGCCGCGACAGCCAGACCCAGGACTTCACCACGGTCGGCATCGGCGACATGTCCGGCGACGTGTTCGGCAACGGCATGCTGCTGAGCCAGCACATCCGCCTGCTGGCCGCGTTCGACCACCGCCACATCTTCCTCGACCCGAACCCGGATGCGGCCAGGACGTTCAAGGAACGCGAGCGCATGTTCAAGCTGCCGCGCTCGAGCTGGGACGACTACGACAAGAAGCTGATCAGCAAGGGCGGCGGCGTGTACCCGCGCTCGGCCAAGTCGATCCCGCTGTCGCCGGAGATCAAGGCCGCGTTGGGCATCGACGCCGGCGTGGCCGCGCTCAGCCCGACCGAGCTGATGAGCGCGATCCTGAAGGCGCCGGTGGACCTGCTGTGGAACGGCGGCATCGGCACCTACGTCAAGGCCAGCAGCGAGTCCAACCTGGACGTCGGCGACCGCGCCAACAACGGCCTGCGCGTCAACGGCAACGAGCTGCGCTGCAAGATGGTGGGCGAGGGCGGCAACCTGGGCCTGACCCAGCTCGGCCGTATCGAGGCCGCGCTGCACGGCGTGCTGCTCAACACCGACTTCATCGACAACTCGGCCGGCGTGGACACCTCGGACCACGAGGTCAACATCAAGATCCTGCTCAACGGCCAGGTCCAGACCAAGAAGCTGACCCTGCCCGAGCGCAACAAGCTGCTGGCCTCGATGACCGACGAGGTCGCCGGGCTGGTGCTCAACGACAACTACCGCCAGAACCAGGCGATCAGCCTGATGGAGCGGATGAGTCTGTCGCGCCTGGGCTCCAAGCAGCACTTCATCCGCACCCTGGAATCGCAGGGCCTGCTCGACCGCCAGATCGAGTTCCTGCCGTCCGACGCCGAGATCGCCGAGCGCAAGGCGCGCGGCCAGGGTTTGACCCGTCCGGAACTGTCGGTGCTGCTGTCCTACTCCAAGCTGGTGGCGTTCCAGCAGTTGCTGGATTCGGACGTGCCGGAAGACCCGTACCTGTCCAAGGAACTGGTCCGCTACTTCCCCGAGCCGCTGCAGAAGAAGTACGCCAAGGCGATGGAGAACCACCGCCTGAAGCGCGAGATCATCGCCACCGCGGTCACCAACTCCACCATCAACCGCATGGGCGCGACCTTCCTGCTGCGCATGCAGGAAGACAGCGGCCGCACCCCGGGCGAGGTCGCCAAGGCCTTCACCATCACCCGCGAGACGCTGGACGCGCGCGAGCTGTGGGCGCAGATCGACGCGCTCGACGGCAAGGTCGCCGAGTCCACCCAGATCGACGCCTTGCAGGTGATCTGGAACCTGCAGCGTTCGTTCACGCGCTGGCTGCTGTCGCGTCCGGGCGCGATTCCGGACATCGCCACCGCGGTCGCGCGCTATCACGACGGCTTCAAGGACATCCGCGCCGGCAAGGGCATCCTCGGCGACGGTCAGCGACCGGTCTACGAGGCCAGCTTCGCCGACTGGAAGGCCAAGGGCGTGCCGGTCGCATTGGCCGACCAGCTCGCGGCGCTGCCCTACCTGGAGCCCAGCTGCGACGTGATCGAGGTCGCGCGCGAGCGCAAGCTCAAGCCGGTCGATGTGGCCAAGGTCCACTTCCGCCTCGGCGAGGCGCTGCGCCTGCCGTGGCTGCTGGAGCAGATCGACGCGCTGACCGTCGACGGCCGCTGGCACGCGGTCGCACGCGGCGTGCTGCGCGAGGAGCTGGGCACCCAGCAGCGCATCCTGGTCGGCCAGGTCCTGGCGATGCCGGGCGCCAGCGCCGAAGCCAAGGTCAAGCAGTGGCTGGAGCGTGACGACGTCTCCCTGCGTTTCACCCTGGCGATGCTCAACGAACTCGCCGCGCAGAAGGCCCTGGACTACCCGACCGCCTCGGTCGCGGTGCAGCGCCTGTCGCAGCTGGCTTCGCGCGGCTGATCCACGCGCCCCTCTCCCGATGGGGGAGGGGCGCGGTTTTCCCGCCACGGCTTTGTCTGCCTGCGCATCCCCGCGGAATCCGCCGTCATCGGCATTTCCCCTGGCGCGGGTTATGCTGCGGTCGCCATCCGTTCGGAGCCGCCGATGACCGCGACGCCTCGCATCGCCTTCCTCGCCAGTCCCATCGACGAAGCGCAACGCGCGCTCGCCGAGCTGATCGCATCGCACGGACAGCATGAGCCGGCCGATGCCGATGTCCTGGTCGCGCTGGGCGGCGACGGTTTCATGCTGCAGACCCTGCATCGCTACGGCAGCCTCGGCAAGCCGGTGTACGGCATGAAGCTGGGCACGGTCGGCTTCCTAATGAACCAACACGGCGAGGGCTTGCTCGAACGCCTGGCCGCGGCCGAACCCGCGGTATTGCGGCCGCTGGAGATGGTCGCGCAGACCGAATCCGGGGCCACCGTCGGCTCGCTGGCCTACAACGAGGTCTCGTTGCTGCGCCAGACCCGCCAGGCCGCGCATCTGCGCATCGATCTCAACGGCCAGACCCGGCTGGACGAGTTGATCTGCGACGGCGTGCTGGTGGCGACGCCGGCCGGCAGCACCGCCTACAACTTCTCCGCCCACGGCCCGATCCTGCCGCTGGGCTCCAGCGTGATCGCGCTGACCCCGATCGCCGCGTTCCGTCCGCGCCGCTGGCGCGGCGCGCTGCTCAAGGCCGACACCGAGGTGCGCTTCCGCGTGCTCGACCCCTACAAGCGTCCGGTCAGCGCCACCGCCGATTCGCACGAGGTACGCGACGTGGTCGAGGTGATGATCCGCGAGTCGCTGGACCGTACCGTGACCTTGCTGTTCGATCCCGAGCACAACCTCGAAGAGCGCATGCTGATCGAGCAGTTCACCAGCGGTTGAGGCGGGCGCCGCTGGCTTCCTGTGGGAGCGGCGTGAGCCGCGACCGTCTCTCCATGCAGCTGCGCGATCGCGGCTCACGCTGCTCCCACTCAGGGAGGTGGCCGCGTCGGCACGCGGAGGGCCGACTCGGATCGCGCCTCAAGCCGCTGCCCCGTCGTGCAGGCGCCGCCGTCGCAAGCGCTGAGACGCCGCAGGAGGCACAATAGCCGCATGCCCGACCGCGACGCCGACCCTTTGATCGTAGCGATCTCCTCGCGAACCCTGTTCGACATGGAGGAGAGCCACTTGCTGTTCGAGCGCGAGGGCCTGGACGCCTACGCCAGCTTCCAGCGCCAGCACGAGGACGATCTGCTCGCGCCAGGCATCGCGTTTCCGCTGGTGCGCAAGCTGCTCGCGCTCAACGACGGCGCGCCGGCGGAGGCGCCGCGGGTGGAGGTGATCCTGATCTCGCGCAATTCCGCCGACAGCGGCCTGCGCATCTTCAATTCGATCGCCCACCACGGCCTGTCGATCAAGCGCGCGGCCTTCAGCAACGGCGCGCCGCCGTTCCCCTACATCAAGCCCTTCGGCGCCGACCTGTTCCTGTCGGCCAACGCCGAGGACGTGCGCAACGCGCTCAGCGCCGGGGTCGCCGCCGCTACCTTGCTGCCGGCCAAGGCGCCGCAGCAGCGCCACGACCAGCTGCGCATCGCCTTCGACGGCGACGCGGTGATCTTCGACGACGAAGGCGAGCGCGTGTCGCGCGAGGGCGGTCTGGCTGCGTTCGCCAAGCACGAGCGCGAACATGCCGGCGAGCCGCTGTCGGGCGGGCCGTTCCGCGGTTTTCTGGATGCCCTGCATCGCCTGCAGGCGGCGTTCCCGATCGGCCCGGACGCGCCGATCCGCACCGCCCTGGTCACCGCGCGTTCGGTGCCGGCGCACGAGCGCGTGATCCGCACCCTGCGCGAATGGGGCATCCGCCTGGACGAGGCGCTGTTTCTAGGCGGCCGCGCCAAGGGGCCGTTTCTGGAAGCCTTCGGCGCCGATATCTTCTTCGACGATTCCGAACACAACATCGTTTCGGCGCGCGACCATGTCGCCGCCGGCCACGTACCGCACGGCGTCGCCAACCGCTGAGATCGGCGCTCAGCGAGGCGTGGGCGCGGCGTCGCCGAAGGGCAGGCGGATGTCGCTAAGTTTCCAGCTCAAGCCGGAGCGGGTCAGCACGAACACCACCGGTTCGCCGTCGGCGTTGTTGACCGTGGCGGTGAAGCGCGACGGCGACTCGAAGCCGTACTTGGCGTCCTTGAGCGGATCGGCGGGAATGTTGGGCGCGTAGCTGTCCTGGCCGCGCCCGCCGCCGCCCAGGCGGTTGAACAGGTTGCGGCCTTCCAGCACCGCGCCGATACCGACCGGCGTGGCCAGCGCATCGACCGCGCCGCCGGCGACGCCGCTGGCGATGCGCACCGCGATCGCGCCGAAGGGATTGGCCTGCACATCCTCGCCGGCCTCGCGCACCAGGTAGTCCTCGAGCTGGGCCTTCAGGCTCAGGCGCAGAGCCGGGAAATCGATGTGCTTGGACAAGGCGGCGGTGTCCTGCTCCTGCACCGCCTTGCGGATCGCGTTGACGGTCAGATACGGGCCGGCGGCGACGTAGCCGACCAGCAACAGCAGCACCAGGACGACGAGGGCGATCCACTTCTTCATACGGGCCTACCGGGCACGGGAAGGGCCCAGCTTAGCGCCGTGGCGTCCGCGCGTGATGAATGTCGGCCTTTGCGGGCGCGACGCGGGCCCGGCGCCCGTCGTGTACGCGCTTGCGTCGAAGCGGGTGCGCGCTGCGCCAGGGCGTGCGCGCGAACGCGGCGCGAGCGGCTAAGGTCGTGGTCGCCGGCAATGAGGCCGGCGCACGGCAAGGAGCGAACGATGCGTAACAAGAAACCGATGTGGGCGCTGGGATTGGCGTTGCTGGCGGTGGCGACCGCGGCGTGGGCGATTCCGCCCGTGTACGTGGGCGAGGTGCACGAGTACTACCAGGACGGCCAGCACGTGGGCTGGGCGCAACGCGACTGCAAGGGACGTTTGACCAGCGGCGGCATCGCCACCGAAGACGTGCAGATCAGCTACTTGGTCTGTCCTTTCTCGTAAACGCGGCAAGGCCGGCGTCAGCGGTGGCGGCCAGGCCCGCCGCTGTCGCCTGCGGGCCGCGCCTCGGATTCGTTCTCAGAATTCCAGATCCAGCGCCGCGCACAGGTAGTCGGTGAACGGCGCCAGCCCGCTCAAGTCGGTTTGCAGCGTCTTGAGCAGGCGCGGGCCGGTCATCACCTCGTCGTCGATCGCGCGCAGGGCCACGAAGTTCTTGCGGCGCAGGTCGTGGGCGAACTCGAAGTCGTCGGGAAAGCCGCGCGGCATGCGCACCAGCATCTCGTCCTCGTCGAGGTCGAAACGGCGGCGGAACTTGGGATCGTGCGCCGCGGCCTTCCAACTGCCCGGATTGTCCAGGATGAAATGACGGATGCGGCGCAGCGAATCCGGCTCCGGGTGCCACAGGCCGGCGGCGATGAAGCAATTGCCCGGCTGTAGATGCAGATAGAACGACGGCGCCTCGACCTGACGGCCGCGTTCGTGGAACAGGCGCGCGCCCTGCCAGGTCTTGTACGGGGTCTTGTCGTTGGCGAAGCGGGTGTCGCGCTGGATCCGGAACAGCGAACCGCCGACGGTCTTGGGCTCGGAGCGGTAGTGCTCGCTGACCCCGGCCAGCACCGGTTGCAGGTCGGTGAGCAGGCGCTGGAACGGCGCGCGCACCTGCTCGTCGTATTCGGCCTTGTGGACTTGGAACCATTCGCGCTCGTTGTGGCGCGCCAGACCGCGCAGGAACTTGAAGCTGGCGTCGGAGAAATAGCGGCTCATAAGCGAGGAGTGAGCGGGGAGAAGTGAGGAGTGAGCCCGAGATTACCCCGCTTTGGCTCGCCGCTCACCCCTATGCGCTTCAAGACAGGAAATGAGCCGCGAGCAACGAGCTGTCGACCGCTTTCGCTCACTCCTCACTTCTCCCCGCTCACTCCTGGCTTTCACGCCAAGCCGGCGTCGATATCGCGGCCCCAGGCCTCGAGTCGATCGAGCAGGGCCAGGCGCGCGCCGTCCTCGGCGTGGGTCTGGCGCAGCGCGGCCAGTTCGGCGTGGAAGCGCTCGAAGTTGTATTCGGCCAGGCCCGCGTCCTGGTACAGGCGCCGACGCCGGTAGTCGTTCCAGCGCTCGTGCTCGGCCGGCGTCAGGGTGTCGGGCCAGTTGCGCGCACGGTAGCGGAACAGCAGTTCGGGCAGGCGCGCGTCGCGGAAACCGAAGCTGGCGGCGCCCAATTCGACCGGCGCGGTGGTGCGCACCTGCGTGAACAAGCGCTTGTCGCCGTCGCCGATGAAGCCGTCGTAGAGCGAGGCGTCGGCGTCGGCGGCCGCACGTTCGCGTTCGGCGCCGTAGACGCGACGCACCTTGTCGGCCAGGGCCGGGCCGACCGCGCGCAGCACCGCCGCGCGGCGTTCGATCACGGCCGGGTCGATCTTCAAGCGCTCGAAGTCGGGTTCGCGCAGGTGGTCCCAGGCGATCAGCGCCGGACAGCGGTTGGTCTGCACTTCTTTCAGCGCGACCCGGGTCTCGCCCTCGGGCAGATCGGCCAGGGGCGTGTACAAACGATCGGCGATCGCGTCGGCGTCCAGGCTGAGCAGGGCGTCGGGTTCCTGATCCAGGTCGAACACGATCACCCGGCTGTCGATGCGCGGATGGCGCGCGATCGGCAGCACCGCGGCCGCGCACAGTCGGCTGGCCGGGAAGCGCTGCGAAACGTGCAGCACTGGTTTCATGCCGACCACGTCGAGCAGGCTGGCGGCGTAGCGCTTGTCGCGCAGGCGCAGGGCGTAATCCCACAGGCGCGGCTGCGCGGCCTTGAACTTGCGCGCCAGGCCGATCAGGGCGCGCACGTCCGACAGCGCCTCGTGGGCGTCGCCGATGCGTACCTCGTTGGCCAGGGCCAGGTGTTCGAGCTTGAACGAGGTCAGGCCGTCCTCACGCCGCGGCCAGATCAGCCCGTCGGGGCGCAAGGCGTGGGCCAGGCGCAGCACGTCGAGCAGGTCCCAGCGCGAATTGCCGCCGCGCCACTCGCGCTCGTAGGGATCGTAGAAATTGCGGAACAGGCCGTAGCGCACGAACTCGTCGTCGAAGCGCAACGAGTTGTAGCCCAGGCTGCAGGTCTCCGGACGCGCCATTTCGTCGTAGATCAGGGCGAAGGCCTCGGCCTCGCTCATGCCCTCGCGCAGAGCGTCCTGCGGCGCGATGCCGGTGATCAGGGTCGCGGTGGGCGAGGGCAGTAGGTCGTCGGCGGGTTTGACGAAGACGCTGATCGGGTCCTCGATCTCGTTCAGATCCGCGTCGGTGCGCATCGCCGCGAACTGGGCGATGCGGGTCGTGCGCGGGTCGGCGCCGTAGGTCTCCAGGTCGTAGAACAGGAAGCTGGCGGGCATGCGTTCAGTCGTCCACGGGTAACGGCGAAAGGCGCGCACGCACCGCTGCGTCGACGCGGTCCCAGTCCAGGGTGTCCAGGCTGTCGTGGCCGCGGGTCAGTTCGACCAGCAATTCGCGCTGCAGGTTGCCGCGCTCGAACGCGACCGCATAGGGCATGCGGTGGAAGGTGACCATGGCGTAGCGCGGCATGAAGCGGTCGGGGTGGCGTTCGGCCAGGCGCCGCTCCAGGGCGCGCTGCAGCAGGTAGTCGTCGTCGTCGACGCGGTCGCGCATCTCCAGGTAGTTCTCCAGCGCCATGGCCTGGATCGCGCGCGCGTTCGGCAGGCGCTGGGCCTGGAACGCGGCGAACGCGGCGGCGCGGTCGGCGCCGTCCTCCAACTGCTGGGCCAGGGCGACGCAGTCTTCGAAGGCGCAGTTCATGCCTTGGCCGTGGAAGGGCACCATCGCATGCGCGGCGTCGCCCAGCAGCACCGCGCGTTCGTCCAGGTGCCAACGTTCCAGGTAGAGCGTGGCGAGCAGGCCGGCGGGATTGCGTTCGAAGTCCTGCTCCAGGTTCGGGATCAGCGGCAGGGCGTCGGCGAAGTCGCGCTCGAACAAGGCGCGCGCCTGGGCGCCGTCGCGGATGCTGGCGAAACTGGGCTCGCCCTCGTTGGGCAGGAACAGGGTGACGGTGAAGGTGCGCTCGTCGTTGGGCAGGGCGATGCACATGTAGCGCCCGCGCGGCCAGATATGCAGCGCATTGGGTTCGACGCTGAAGCCGCCGTCGGGCGCGGGCGGGATCTCCAGTTCCTTGTAGGAGTGGCCGAGGAATTCGGTGCGCTCGCCCAGATCGGTGGCGCGGTTCATCGCCGCGCGCAGCGCGGAGCCGGCGCCGTCGGCGCCGACCAGGCTGCCGAAGCTGGTCTCGTGCAGGCTGCCGTCGCGTTCGTCGAGGAAGCGCGCGATCCGCGCATCGAAGTCCACCGACTGCAGGCCGCGATGGAAATGCAGGCGCGCGCCGGCGTCCTGGGCGATCTGCAGCAGGATCAGGTTGAGCTCGCCGCGGTGCACCGACCAGATCACTTCGCTGTCGTCGCGCCCGTAGCGCTGCAGGTCGGTGCGACCGTCGAGGAAATGCACCATGCGCCCGCGCATCATCACCGCCTGCGCCATCACCGCCGCGTCGGCGCCGGCCAGGCGCAGCGCGTGCAGACCGCGCTCGGCCAGGGCCAGGTTGATCGAACGCCCGCCCTGATACCCCTTCAAACGCGGATCGCCGCGCTTCTCGTACACATCCACGTCCCAGCCGCGCCGCGCCAGCAGGGTGGCCAGCAGCGCGCCGGCGAGGCCTGCGCCAATGATGGTGAGGTGTTTGTGGGGTGCGGGTGTGTTCAAGGCGTTTCGCTCTAAGCTGTTGTTCTTGCCGTCATTCCCGCGAAGGCGGGAATCCAGGGACTTCAGCGTTACCTGCAATCTCCGGCCATAGATCCCTCCAGGTCGGATTCCGCTCTTCAATCAGGCGTATTTTCCATTCCCGATTCCACTTCTTGATCTGCTTCTCGCGTTGTATCGCGCTTTCCATCGATTCGGTCAGTTCGTACCAGACCAGACGCGTGACATCGTATCGCTTGCTGAAACCGTCGGTGATGTGTTCGCGGTGCTGCCAAATGCGACTCACTAGATCACTGGTAACGCCGACGTATAGCGTTCCCTTGCGGGAGCTTGCCAGGACATAGACTGCCGGCGATTTGCTCATGACGTGGGGTCACTGGATTCCCGCCTTCGCGGGAATGACAGCTTTAAGAGCCAGAGCTCCTCGGCGGGAATGACAGCTTTAAGAGCCAGAGCTCCTCGGCGGGAATGACAGCTTTAAGAGCCAGAGTTCCTCCAAGCATCCACCGCCCGCACGAATCGCAGCACATCCGCATGCGTGTTGTACAACGGCGCCGGGGAGATCCGGATCACGTCCGGTTCGCGCCAGTCGCCGAGCACGCCGTTCGCGGCCAGGTAGTCGAACAGTGCGCGGCCGGCGTCTCGGCCGCTGAGACCGCGGCCGCCGATCACGCGCAGGGACAGCTGGCAGCCGCGCTGGCCCGGATCGGCCGGCGTGGCGATCTGCAGGGTCTCGGACAAACGCTCGCGGATCAGCGCCTCCAGGTAACCGGTCAGGCGCAGCGATTTCGCGCGCAGGGCCGGCATGCCGACGCGGTCGAACAGGTCCAGCGAGGCGCGCAGCGGCGCCAGGCCCAGGATCGGCGGGTTGCTGAGCTGCCAGCCGTCGGCGCCGGGCGTGGGCACGAACTGCGGCCCCATGCGGAAGCGCGTGGCCGCTTCATGGCCCCACCAGCCGGCGAAGCGCGGACGCTGCGTGCGCGCATGGCGCTCGTGCACGAAACAGCCGGCGACCGCACCGGGGCCCGCGTTCAAATACTTGTAGTGGCACCACACCGCGAAATCGACGCCGCTGTCGTGCAGGGCGAGTTCGAGATTGCCGACCGCGTGGGCGAGGTCGAAACCGCAGACCGCGCCTTGCGCGCGCGCCACCCGCGCGATCGCGGCCAGATCGAAGGCCTGACCGCTGCGGTACTGGATGCCGGGCCACAGCACCAGGGCCAGACGGTGACCGTGCTCGACGATCGCGCGTTCGATCGCGGCCATCGAATAGGTGCCGCCCGGCTGATCGGGTTCCAGCTCGATCAGATCGGCCGCCGAGTCGTAACCGTGGAAGTCGATCTGCGAGGCCACCGCATGGCGATCGGACGGAAACGCGCCGGCCTCGATCAGGATCGCCGGGCGCTCGCGCGTGGGCCGATAGAAGCTGGCCATCATCAGATGCAGGTTGGCGGTCAGCGAATTCATCGCCACCACTTCCGAGGGCTGCGCGCCGACGAGGCGCGCCAATGGCTCGCGCACCAGCTCATGGTAGGACATCCACTGGGCCTGACCGGTGAAGTGGCCTTCGACCGCTTCGTGCGCCCACTTGTCCAGCACTTCCTCGACGTGCGCGCGCGCGCCGCGCGGCTGCAGGCCCAGGGAGTTGCCGCAGAAGTAGGCTTGCTCGGATTCGCCGTGGCGCGGCAACAGGAACTGCTCGCGCAGGGTCGGCAGCGGGTCGGCGGCATCCAGCGCCAGTGCGTGCGATTCGGAATACAGGTCGGTCATGGACTCAGGGCAGGTTCGCGTCTAGGACGGTTTTGGCGTAGGCGGGCGCATACAGCTCGTCGACTTCGACGCACAGCTGCACGGACGGATGGTGCGAGGGCAGGCCGCGGCGCAGGGCGTCGAGCGCGATCGCGGACAAGGCGCCGCGTACCGCCTCGCTGCGGCCGGGCAGGATCTTGAGCTGCGCGTGGACGAAGGCGCGGCCGCCGTCGGCGGTGTCGACGCGGTAGTGGTTCAGCAAAAAGGCGCGGCTCTTGATCGCGAATTCGTCGAAATGGCCGCTGTCCGCGAGCGCGCGATTGAGCTCGGCCAGGGCCGCGTCGGCGTCGTAGCCTTCGAGATTGGCGGTGTACTGCAGGCTCAGATGCGGCATCGCTGGAACTCAGGCGAAGCGCGCCAAGGGCAGCCCCAGCCACTCCAGGGCGGTGCCGTGGTACAGCCGCGCCTGGTCCGCCTCCGGCAGCGCCAGCGAGGCGATGCCCGCGCCGGGCTCCTGTTCGCCCAGCGGGAACGGATAGTCGGTGCCCAGCATCACCCGCGACACGCCGCAGGTATCGAGCAGGTACTGCAGGGCGCGGGGATCGGCGACCCAGGAATCGAAGTACATTCGTCCCAGATACTCGCGCGGGTTGCGCGGGTTGTCGGTGGCGACCAGGTCGGGGCGCATGTTGAAGCCGTGCTCGATGCGGCCGATGGTGTAGGGGAAACTGCCGCCGCCGTGGGCCATGCAGATCTTCAGCTTGGGCAGGCGTTCGAGTACGCCGCCGAACACCAGGCAGCAGGCCGCGCGCGACTGCTCGGCCGGCATGCCGACCAGCCAGGGCAGCCAGTACTTGGGCATGCTGGCCGCGCCCATCATGTCCCAGGGGTGCACCAGCACCGCCGCGCCCAGGTCGCTGGCGGCCTGGAAGAACTCGAACAGCTCTGGCGCGTCCAGGTTCCAGTCGTTGACGTGGCTGCCGATCTGCACGCCCTGCAGGCCCAACTGGTCCATGCAGCGCTCCAGCTCCTGCACCGCCAGACGCGGCGATTGCAGCGGCACCGTGCCGATGCCGGCGTAGTGGCGCGGATGGCTGCGGCAGGTCTCGGCCATGTGGTCATTGAGGGCCTGGTGCAGCTCCAGCGCGTGGTGCGGCTTGGCCCAGTAACTGAACATCACCGGCACGGTGCTGATCACCTGCACCTGCACGCCGAAACGCGCGTAGTCGTCGATGCGTTCCTGCGGGTCCCAGGTCTTGGACCAGATTTCGCGGAAGAACTTGCCGTCCTTGTAGATGCGGTGGCGGCCGTCGTCGGTGTGGTGAATCACCGGGAAACGGTCGTCGCCGAACTTGCGCGCCAGGTCGGGCCAGTCGCGCGGCAGGTAGTGGGCGTGGGTGTCGATCTTGAGCACGGAATGCCGGAAACCTTAATCGCCTGGTGGATTGAGCGTATCAGGCCGGGCGTGGCGGCGAGCTCGCCCGGCTGCGTCGATGAGCGACCGCGGGAACTCAAGGATACGGCCTTCGCCACCGACCGGGATGCGTTCGGTGGGCCGATCGGGCCGCCTGTCCGGCTGGGCCCGATTGGGGCCCCGAGCGCCGCTGCCGTCCGCAGGGTCGCGCATCGGACCCAACGGCCCCGTGGCGGCCTCAGGTATCCGGCATCACGTACTTGGACGGGGCCGGGTTCAGGTGCCCGCATTGCTTGCAGCTGCGGTGCTCGCGCGAGGCGTAGAAGCGCTCGAACACCGGTGGGAAGTCGGTCTCGATGTTGCGCAGATGGAAGTACTCTTCGTAGAGCTTGTGGTTGCAGCGTTCGCAGAACCACATCAGGCCGTCGTCCTCGTCGGGACGGCGGCGGCGCTCGATCACCAGGCCGATGGAGTCGGGCATGCGCTGCGGCGAATGCGGCACGCGCGGCGGCAGCAGGAAGGTCTCGCCGGCGCGGATCGGGATGTCGCGAACGGCGCCGTCCTCTTGAATGCGCAGCACCATCTCGCCCTCGAGCTGGTAGAACCACTCCGCGCCCTCGTCCCAGTGGTAGTCGGTGCGCTGGTTGGGGCCGCCGACGATCATGACGATGAAGTCGTCGACGTAGATCGTCTTGTTGCCGACCGGCGGCTTGAGCAGGTGGCGGTGTTCCTCGATCCAGGCCTGCAGGTTGATCGGTCCGGGCAGCATGATTTACTCCGCGGGGCGCGCCAGGCGCGCGATGCATTTGAGTTCGATCGCGATCGGAGTCGGCAGCGCGGTGATGCCCAGGGTGGTGCGGCAGGGCGCGCGGTCGATGTCGGGAAAGGCGTCGGCCCAGGCCGCGTTGTAGGCGGCGAAATCGCGGGCCATGTCGGTCAGGTAGACGGTGACGTCGACCAGGTCGTCCCAGCCGGCGCCGCTGGCTTCCAGCACCGCGCGCACGTTGGAGAACACCGCGCGGCATTGCAGGCCGATGTCGTAGGCGATCAGGCGGCCGTCGGCGTCGTGGACGTTGCCGGGTATGCCGTTGCCGGCCGGATCGCGCGGGCCGATGCCGGACAGGAACAGCAGCTCGCCGACCCGGCGCGCATGCGGATACAGGCCGACCGGCCGCGGCGCGGCGTCGGTGCGGATGCTGTCGCCGACGGCGCTCATCGCGGCGAACCGCCGTGGGTGGAATGCACGCGCGCGATCGCCGAGTCGTAGGCCGATTGCAGTTCCTCGTGCGCTTCGATGTCCATGCCCAGGTCGTTGACCCGGCCGTTGCGCAGGCTGTAGACCCAGCCGTGCACGGTCAGCGGCTGGCCGCGCGCCCAGGCGTCGCGCACGATCGTGGTCAGGCAGACGTTCTGCACTTGTTCGATCACGTTGAGCTCGCACAGGCGGTCGTGGCGCTCGTCATGATGGGCATGGCTGATGCAGGACACGTGCTTGTCGGCGACGTCGGTGACATGGCGCAGCCAGTTGTCGACCAGGCCGTAGCGATGGCCGTGCAGGGCCGCGTGCACGCCGCCGCAGCCGTAATGGCCGACCACCAGGATGTGCTTGACCTTGAGTACGTCGACCGCGAACTGGATCACCGACAGGCAGTTCAGGTCGGTGTGCACGACCACGTTGGCGATATTGCGGTGGACGAAGACCTCGCCGGGGGCGAGATCGACGATCTGGTTGGCGGGCACGCGCGAATCGGAGCAGCCGATCCACAGGTATTCGGGTGCCTGCTGGCTAGACAGGCGCGCGAAGAAGTCGGGGTCCTCGGCACGCAGCCGTTCGGACCATTCGCGGTTTCGGCCAAGCAGGTTTTCGAGTGAGCTCATGGCGGGTTCGCAGAGTCCGTTTCAGTGGGCGGCGCGGGACGGACGGGCGCAAGCGCGCACGTACGCGGCCTGCGCCGGAGCGCAGACCCGCAAAAGGTGTCGGCCTACAATTTGGCCGCTGCGGTCGCGGACCTTGAGGTCGTAGCGTCCCGGTTTCAGGTACAGCGGCAGGCGATGCTCCGCCGCGCTGAGGATCACGGTCTGGTCGGCCGGTACCGCATCGACGCTTTCGCCGAGATACCGCGCTTCCAGCGCGCACGGCAGGCGTGCCAGACAGGGCCGCAATTCGTCGGACAGATCGATCGGATTGCGTAGGCCGCCCAGGCGCATCCAATCCGGGCGCAACACCGAATCGGCCGTGTCCGGGAACACCACGGTGAGATCGTTGCGTCCGGGCCACAACGTCCATTCGCGGCCGACGCGGCGGTCGAGCAAGACGCTGGGTCGGGTCAGACGGAATTCCGCGGCGATGCGGTCGGCGATCGAGGCGGCGGTTCCCGGCGGTGCCGGTGTCAGCAGCGCCTGCTCGACGCTGAGCGGCTCGATCCCGCTCAAGCGTTGGAACTCCATCGCCATCGGCCGGGTGCGCGGCCCGAAGCCTCCGGGCGACTTGTCGATATGCGCGTAGCCGGCATGCACCAGCAGCTTGGCGCGCGGGTTGTCGCGGAACACGCGTTCGATCAGTTGCTCGGCCTGGCGGGTTTCGCGCTGCTGTTGAGTCTGGCCGGGCACCCGGATCGAATCGTAGGGCACCAGCACGAAGCCCAGACGCAGCGCCGTGCGAATGATTTCGGCGTAGATCGGGTCGCCGCTGTAGTAGCCGGTGCGAGAGTAGAGCGGATAGCCGCGTTGGCGCAGCCCGGTGTCGTCGGCTTCCAGGGTTTCCAACGCCACATGCGTGTAGCCGAGCGCGCGCAGGCGCGGCAACAGGGCCAGGGTCAGGCGGCGGGTGTCGTTGCGGTGATGGGCCTCGTTGATCATCAACACCTGACGCCGCGCGGCGCGCGCGGCGATCCATTCCAGCGCGGGCAGGGCGGTATAACGGCGCCGGTCCGGCAAGCTGAAGCCTGCGGGCGCCTCCTCCCAGAACGGCATCGTGCGGTCGGCGTCGTTGGGTCGGCCGAAGAAGCCGTACTGGGTCGCCAGCATCTGCCCGATTTCGTTAGCCAGGGCCTCGTCCTGGCCGCTGTCGTAGCCGTACGCGAGCAGGAAGCGGCTGTACTCGTCGGGCTGGGCGTTGAATTGGCGGTAGAACTCGTCGACCGGGTCCAGCGGCGCCTGCTGCGCCTGGGCGAGCAGGGCGACGCCGGACAGCAGCAGGGCGAGTACCGAGGTCAGGGCCCCGCGGATCGAGCGCGGGCGCGATTCGGCGGCGGACGGCGGCATGGACGGGCTCATCCCAGGTGCAGACCTACATTCTTGGCATCGGTGAAGAAGCGCATGGCCTCGGCACCGCCTTCGCGGCCGAGACCGGACGCGCCGACGCCGCCGAACGGCGTGCGCAGGTCGCGTTGCAGCCAGGTGTTGATCCAGACCATGCCCACGCGCAGTTGCGCGGCCAGGCGGTGCGCGCGGTTGAGATCGCGGGTCCAGATCGAGGCCGACAGGCCGTAGTCGCCGGCGTTGGCCAGGGCCAGGGCGTGGCTGTCGTCGTCGAAGGGCTGCAGGGTGACCACAGGCCCGAAGATCTCCTCGCGATTGCTGACGCTGTCCGGCCCCAGGCCTTCGATCACGGTGGGGGCCACGTACCAGCCCGCGCGCTCAAGCGCATGGCCGCCGCACAGGACCTGGCCGCCTTCCTCGCGGGCGCGGGCTAGCGCCAGCAGAACCTTGTCGTAATGCGCCTGCGATACCAGCGGGCCTAGCGTGGTCGCCTCGTCCGCGGGCGCGCCCGCGCGCAGCGCTTGCGCGCGCTCGATCATGGCCTCGCGCACCTCGGCGTAGATCGAACGTTCCACCAGCAGGCGCGAGCCGCACAGACAGATCTGGCCCGAGTTCTGGAACGCCGAGCGCGCCAGGGTGTCGAGCTGGGCGCGCCAGTCGCTGTCGGCGAACACCAGGGTCGGATTCTTGCCGCCCAGTTCCAGCGAGACCTTCTTCAGGCGCGGCGCGGCCAGCGCGGCGATGCGCTGGCCGACCGCGGTGCTGCCGGTGAACGACACCGCGCGCACCGCGTCGTGATTCACCAGCGGCTCGCCGACCTGGGGCCCCAGGCCGTGGACGATGTTGAGCACGCCGGCCGGGAAGCCGATCTCGATCGCGAGTTCGCCCAGCATCGTCGCCGTGGCCGGCGTCACCTCCGAGGGCTTGGCGACCACCGCGTTGCCGGCGGCCAGGGCCGGGGCGATCTTCCAGGTGAACAGGTACAGCGGCAGGTTCCAGGGCGAGATCGTCGCGACCACGCCCAGCGGCGAGCGCAGGGTGTAGTTGAGCCCGGCCTGGCCGTGGTGGGATTCGCTGGCGAACTGGGTCGCGGCGTGAGCGAAGAAGCGCAGGTTGGCGACCGCGCGCGGAATCTCGACCTCGCGCGCGAGTCGGATCGGCTTGCCGGCGTCCTCGGACTCGGCCTGCGCGAACGCATCCAGGCGCGCTTCCAGTGCGTCGGCCAACTTCTCCAGCCAGCGTGCGCGCTCGCTATGGGGCAGGCCGGCCCAGGCCGGGAAGGCCTGGCCGGCGGCCGCGATCGCGGCCTCGACATCGGCGGCGTCGCCGGCGGCGACTTTTGCATACGCCTGCGCATTGGCGGGGTCGTAGACATCTAGCCAGCGGCCGCTGGCAGGGTCGCGGGACTGTCCGTCGATGCAGTGCCGGAAATATCGCATCCGTCTAGCTTAGCGCGCTGGCCGTCGCGCGCCCATCGGCGGCGTGCGCAGGCGCGTCCGTCCGGCACGCTCGTCCTCGAACGCGCTGCGGCCAAGTTATGCAAAGCGCATGCGCATCCAGGTCCCAGCTTCGCGCCGCGCGGGCATGACCCGGGCCTCTCGGCACTTGACGCGCCGGTTAGCGGCTCTGCACATTCGGACGGACCCTTCTCATCCACGCCCGATGGCGGACGGCGACGTCGACATGCGGGCCTCAACGGCGGAAGAATCAACGTGGACAGACGAGATTTCCTGACGATGTCGGGCCTGGGATTGGCCGGGCTGATGGTTCCCTACGGCAACCTCATCGCCGCCGAGGCGCTGCTTTCGCCGTTGGATGTGGCCAAGAAGAAGGTGCTGGCCGACGCCGCGCTGGGCGCGGCCACCCAGGCCGGCGCCTCCTACTGCGATGTGCGCATCGGGCGCTACCTGCGCCAGTTCGTGATCACGCGCGAGGACAAGGTCCAGAACGTGGTCAACACCGAGTCCACCGGCATCGGCGTGCGCGTGCTGGTCAACGGCGCCTGGGGCTTCGCCGCCACCAACCGCCTCACCAACGACGGCGTGGTCAAGGCCGCGCAGCAGGCTGCCGCGATCGCGCGCGCCAACGCCAAGAGCCAGACCGCGCCGGTGCAGCTGGCCAAGGCGCCGGGCGTGGGCGAGGTGTCGTGGAAGACGCCGATCAAGAAGAACTCGATGGAAGTTCCGCTCAAGGAGAAGGTCGATCTGCTGCTGGGCGTGAATGCCGCCGCGGTCAAGGCCGGCGCCGACTTCGTCAACTCGATGCTGTTCCTGGTCAACGAGCAGAAGTACTTCGCGTCCACCGACGGCTCCTACATCGATCAGGACGTGCACCGGATCTGGGCGCCGATGACGGTGACCGCGATCGACAAGGCCAGCGGCAAGTTCCGCACCCGCGACGGCCTGTCCTCGCCGATGGGCATGGGCTTCGAGTACCTCGACGGCGCCGCCTCGGGCAAGGTGGTCTCGCCCAACGGCGTGGTCAACTACAGCGATTCCTACGACATGCTCGAGGACGCGGTGGCCTCGGCCAAGCAGGCGCGCGAGAAACTGACCGCGCCCTCGGTCAAGCCGGGCAAGTACGACCTGGTGCTGGACCCTTCGCACACCTGGCTGACCATCCACGAGTCGGTCGGCCATCCGCTGGAGCTGGACCGCGTGCTCGGCTACGAGGCCAACTACGCCGGCACCAGCTTCGCCACCCTGGACAAGCTCAAGGACAAGTTCCGCTACGGCAGCGACAACGTCACCCTGTTCGCCGACAAGACCCAGGTCGGCAGCCTCGGCGCGGTCGGCTATGACGACGAGGGCGTCAAGACCAAGCGCTGGAACCTGGTCAAGGACGGCACCTTGGTCGACTACCAGACCATCCGCGACCAGGCCCACATCGTGGGCAAGACCGAATCCGACGGCTGCTGCTACGCCGACAGCTGGTCCAGCGTGCAGTTCCAGCGCATGGCCAACGTCTCGCTGGCGCCGGGCAAGAACAAGCTCAGCGTCGCCGACATGATCAAGGACGTCGAGAACGGCATCTACATCATCGGCGACGGCTCGTTCTCGATCGACCAGCAGCGCTACAACGCCCAGTTCGGCGGCCAGCTGTTCTACGAAATCAAGAACGGCAAGATCACCGGCATGCTCGAGGACGTGGCCTACCAGATCCGCACGCCGGAGTTCTGGAACGCCTGCACCGCCGTCTGCGACGACAGCGACTACCGCCTCGGCGGCTCGTTCTTCGACGGCAAGGGCCAGCCGGGCCAGGTGTCGGCGGTCTCGCACGGATCGAGCACGGCGCGCTTCAACGGCATCAACGTCATCAACACCGCCCGCAAGCTCGGCTAAGCGACGCCAGGAGAATCCACGATGAGTATCTTTACCGAAGCCGAAGCCCGGACCCTGCTGGAGAAGGTCGTCAAGCTGTCCAAGGCCGACGAATGCACGGCCACGCTGAGCGGCTCGATCAACGGCAACATCCGTTTCGCCCTCAATAACGTCTCCACCAGCGGCATCGTCGACGACGCCGATCTGGCGGTCCAGGTTGCATTCGGCAACCGCGTCGGCGTGGCCACGATCAACGAGTTCGACGACGCCGCGCTTGAGCGCGTGGTGCGCCGCGCCGAGGATCTGGCGCGCCTGGCGCCGGAGAACCCCGAATTCATGCCGGCGATCGAGAAGCAAACCTACAAGCCCAGCAATACCTTCAGCGAAGCCACCGCCGCGATCA
Source organism: Lysobacter sp. Root604 (assembly GCF_001427505.1). NCBI lineage: Bacteria > Pseudomonadati > Pseudomonadota > Gammaproteobacteria > Lysobacterales > Lysobacteraceae > Lysobacter > Lysobacter sp. Root604. Next base: position 1,049,536 of record NZ_LMGS01000001.1, read on the forward strand.
CGCCCGAGTACCGCGCCAAGGTCGCCGCCGATTCGATCGCGCCCTGCCGCGCCGACAAACTGACCGCCGCCGGTTTCCTCGAGGACGGCCAGAGCTTCGTCGCCTTCGCCAACAGCAAGGGCAATTTCGGCTATCAGCGCGCCACCAACTTCGACTACACCTGCACCGTGCGCACCGACGACGGCCGCGGTTCGGGCTGGGTCGGCCGCAACCTCAAGAGCGCGGGCGACTTCAAGGTCGACAGCGACGTGCGTACGGCGATGCGCAAGGCCACCGAATCGGCCGAGGCCAAGGCGCTGGAGCCGGGCAAGTACACGGTGATCCTGGAGCCGGCCGCGGCCGCCGGCCTGATCTCGTTCATGATGAATTTCTTCGACGCTCGTCAGGCCGACGAGGGCCGCAGCTTCCTGTCCAAGAAGGGCGGCGGCAACAAGCTGGGCGAGCAGGTCTACGACCCGCGCGTGAACATCGTCGCCGATCCCTGGGACGAGCGCGCCGCGGTCATGCCCTGGGACGGCGAGGGCCTGCCGCGCGAGAAGATGGCGGTGGTCGAGAACGGCAAGATCGCGGCGCTGCGCTACTCGCGCTACTGGGCCAAGAAGCAGGGCAAGCGCGCGGTCGGCACGCCCGGCAACCTGCTGATGGCCGGCGGCGACAAGTCCACCGCGGACCTGATCAAGGGCACCCAGAAGGGCATCCTGGTCACCCGCACCTGGTACATCCGCCTGGTCGATCCGCAGACCGTGCTGCTGACCGGTCTGACCCGCGACGGCACCTTCTACATCGAGAACGGCGTGATCAAGCACCCGGTGAAGAATTTCCGCTTCAACGAGTCGCCGGTGATCATGCTCAACAACATCGAAGAACTCGGCAAACCGGTGCGCGTGGCTGGCGACGAGTCCTCGTTCGTGATGATGATTCCGCCGATGAAGCTGCGCGATTTCACCTTCACTTCGTTGTCGGACGCGGTCTGACGCCACAGCGCGCGGGCGGCGCCGCCGGTGTCCGGCGCGCCGCCCGTCGCCGACGCGCCAGCCGCGCGTTCCCCCGCTACAGCCGAGCCTGTGACCCGTGCAACGACGCGACTTTCTGAGTTTCACCGGCCTCGGTCTGGCCGGTCTCATGCTTCCCTACGGCCGCAGCATCGCGGCGGAGGCCTTGCTGGAGCCGGTCGACGCCGTGCGTCGGCGCACCCTGGCCGACACCGCCTTGAGCGCCGCGCGCGAGGGCGGGGCGTCGTACTGCGACGTGCGCATCGGCCGCTACCTGCGCCAGTCGGTGATCACCCGCGAGGCCCAGGTCCGCAACGTCGTCAACGGCGAATCCGCCGGCGTCGGCATCCGCGTGCTCTGCGACGGCGCCTGGGGCTTCGCGGCCACCGGCCGCTCCACGCCCGAGGCGGTGGCCGCCGCGGCGCGTCAGGCCCTGGCGATCGCGCGCGCCAACGCCAAGGCCCAGACCCGCAAGGTCGAACTGGCGCCGGTGCGCGGCGTGGGCGAGGTGCGCTGGGCCACGCCGGTGCGCAAGAACGCGATGGCGGTGCCGATCAAGGACAAGGTCGAGCTGTTGCTGGGCGTCAACGCCGCGGCGATGAAGGCCGGCGCCGATTTCGTCAATTCGACCCTGTTCGTGATCAACGAGCAGAAGTACTTCGCCTCCACCGACGGCAGCTACATCGATCAGGACGTGCACCGCATCTGGCTGCCGCTCACCGCGACTGCGGTGGACAAGGCCAGCGGCAAGTTCCGCACACGCGACGGCCTGTCGGCGCCGATGGGCCTGGGCTACGAATACCTGGACGCCGATCCGGCCGGCAAGCACGCCTTGCCCGGAGGCATGACCGGCTACGGCAGCTCCTACGACGTGATGGAGGACGCGGTCGCGGCCGCCAAGCACGCGCGCGCCAAGCTCAAGGCGCCTTCGGTCAAGCCCGGCAAGTACGACCTGGTGCTGGACCCGTCCAATATGTTCCTGACCATCCACGAAAACGTCGGCCACCCGCTGGAACTGGACCGCGTGCTCGGTTACGAGGCCAACTACGCCGGCACCAGCTTCGCCACCCTCGACAAGCGCGAGCAGGGCTATCGCTACGGCAGCGAGCTGGTCAACTTCGTCGCCGACAAGACCCGCCCCGGCAGCCTGGGCGCGGTCGGCTACGACGACGAGGGCGTGAAGACGCGCGAGTGGGATCTGGTCCGCGACGGCATCCTGGTCGACTACCAGGCCACCCGCGATGAGGCACATATCCTCGGCCACAAGGAATCGCACGGCTGCAGCTACGCCGACAGCTGGTCCAGCGTGCAGTTCCAGCGCATGGCCAACGTCTCGCTGAAGCCCGGCAAGAAGCCCCTGAGCGTGGCGGAGATGGTCAAGGGCGTGGAGCGTGGGCTGTACGTGCACGGGCGCGGTTCCTATTCGATCGACCAGCAGCGCTACAACGCCCAGTTCAGCGGCCAGCTGTTCTTCGAGATCAAGAACGGCCAGGTCGTGGGCCTGGTCGAGGACGCGGCCTACCAGATCCGCACGCCGGAGTTCTGGAACGCCTGTGTGGCGGTCTGCGACCAGCGCGATTTCCGCATGGGCGGCTCCTTCTTCGACGGCAAGGGCCAGCCCAGCCAGGTCTCGGCGGTGTCGCACGGATCGAGCACGACGCGCTTCAACGGCGTCAACATCATCAACACCGCGCGTTCGCTGTAGCCGCCGATGCCCAGTGTCGTCGCCCGCAGCCCTCAGGCGCCTTCGAGCGCGGGCGCGTACGCATGAACCGCGCGCAGTTCCTGCGCCTGATGCTGGGCGGCCTGGCCGGCGCGGCCCTGGCCCGGCCCTGGCAGTCGGCCCTGGCCGCGGCCGAGTACGACTTCTGGTTCACCCGTTTGAAGTACGACTCCGGCGACTGGGACGTGGACCAGCGCATGCCGGCCAACCTGATCACCTCGCTGATCGACTACACCAACCTGCGCGTGGATCCCAAGGAGCACGTGCTGGCGCTGGCCGATCCCAAGATGCTGACCGCGCCGTTCTGCTACCTGGCCGGGCACAAGCTGGTCGAGTTCAATCCCGACGAGCGCCGCAACTTCGAGCGCTATGTGCGCAACGGCGGCTTCGTCTTCGTCGACGACTGCAATCACGACATCGACGGCCTGTTCGCGCGCTCGTTCGAATCGCAGATGGCGGCGATCTTCGGCCGCAAGGCGATGAAGAAGCTGCCCAAGAACCATCCGATCTACCGCAGCTTCTTCGTCTTCGACGGCCCGCCCGCGACCGGCTTCGAACTCAACGGCTGGGGCGACGACCTGGTCCACGAGTACCTGCAGGGCATCGAGATCGACGGCCGTCTGGGCGTGCTCTACAGCAACAAGGACTACGGCTGCGAGTGGGACTACGACTGGCGCAACAAGCGCTTCCTGGCCGAGGACAACACCAAGTTTGCGGTCAACATCGTCATGTACGCGCTGACCGCGTGAACGAACCAGCAAGGGCACACCCATGAGCCAGATCCCCAGCGAATCCGACATCCAAGCCGAACTGGCCCAGCTGAGCACGCTGCGCAGCGCGATCGCGCAGGCCATCGTCGGCCAGGACGACGTGGTCGAACAGTTGCTGATCGGCCTGCTGGCCGGCGGCCACTGCCTGCTCGAGGGCGTGCCGGGCTTGGGCAAGACCCTGCTGGTGCGCTCGTTGGGGCAGGCGCTGGAACTGCAGTTCCGGCGCGTGCAGTTCACCCCCGACCTGATGCCCAGCGACATCCTCGGCACCGAGCTGCTGGAGGAGGACCACGGCACCGGCCATCGCCATTTCCGTTTCCAGCCCGGCCCGATCTTCACCAATCTGCTGCTGGCCGACGAACTCAACCGCACCCCGCCCAAGACCCAGGCCGCGCTGCTGGAAGCGATGCAGGAACGCACGGTCAGCTACGCCGGCGTCACCCACACGCTGCCGTCGCCGTTCTTCGTGCTGGCCACCCAGAACCCGCTGGAACAGGCCGGCACCTATCCCTTGCCGGAAGCGCAGCTGGATCGTTTCTTGCTGCATATCCGCGTCGACTACCCCAGCGAGCGCGAGGAGCACGACATCCTGCAGCAGACCACCGGCGCGCACAGCGCGCAGGTGCCGCGGGTGATGCACGGCGAGCAGGTACTGGCCCTGCAGGCGCGCGTGCGCGAGGTCCATCTGGGCGACGATCTGCTGCTGTGGATCACCCGCCTGGTGCGCGCGAGCCGGCCGCGCGACAGCGCCCTGGCCGAAGTGCGGCAATGGGTGAAGTGGGGCGCCGGTCCGCGCGCGGGCCAGTCGCTGGTGCTGGCGGCCAAGGCGCGCGCGCTGCTGCACGGGCGCCTGGCGGCTACCCGCGACGATGTGCTGGCGCTGGCCGCGCCGGTGATGCGCCACCGCCTGCTGCTGTCGTTCGCGGCCGAGGCCGAACAGAAGAGCGCCGACGACGTGATCGCGGCGCTGCTGCGCGGCGTGCCGTTCGCCGGCGCCTGAGCGTCGGGGCAGGGCGGATAGCGCGATGAGCGGCGATCTGATTCCGGCGGCGGTGCGGGCGCGCTTGCGCACCCTGCGCCTGACCTCGCGGCGCGCGGTCGGCGCGCACGGGCTGGGTCTGCACCGCAGCCGCAGCCGCGGCGCCGGCCTGGAGTTCGCCCAGTACCGCGCCTACGAACCCGGCGACGAACTGCGCCAGATCGACTGGAAACTGTATGCGCGCTCGGACCGCTTCTTCGTGCGCGAAGCCGAGCGCGAAAGCCCGCTGGCGGTGTGGCTGCTGGTCGACGCCAGCGCCTCGATGAATCAGACCGACGCCGCGCGTCCGAACTGGAGCCGACTGGATGCGGCCAAGGGCCTGGCCGCCTGCGTGGCCGAACTGGCCTTGCGCCAGGGCGACCGCTTCGGATTGATCGGCCTGCGCGGCGACGGCTTGCGTCTGCTCGCGCCCGCCAGCGGCCCGCGCCAGCGCGATCGCCTGCTGCTGGAACTGCAGGCGCTGTCCGCGCAAGGCGCATGGCCCAGCAGCGAGCAGTTGCGCCCGCTGTGGGAACGCATCGGCGCCGACGACCTGGTGCTGATGCTCGGCGACGGCTTCGACGAAAGCGGCATCGCGGTGGCCGAGCGCCTCGCATCGGCGCGGCGCGAGGTCTTGAGCGTGCGCATCCTGACCGCCGAAGAGCGCGATTTCCCGTATCAGGGCGGGCACCGCTTCCGCGACCCCGAGACCGGCGAGGAGCTGCTGGGCGACGGCGTCGCGCTGCGCAACGAGTTCCTGGCGCGTTTCGCCGCCGCCCGCGCCGAGGTCGATGCGCGCCTGGATGCCTGCGGTATTCGCCATGCCGAGTACGTGCTCGACCAGGAGCTCGATCTGCCGCTGCGCCGCTTGTTCGGCGCCCGCGACGCCGCGGAGTACGCGTGAATTTCGCGCTGCTGCTGCCTGCCGCCCTGGCCGCGCTTGCGGCCCTGCTGCTGCCGCTGCTGATCCATCTGGCGCGACGCAGCGAGCAGCGTCCCACCGATTTCGCGGCGCTGCGCTGGCTGCGCCACAAGCCGCGGCCGCGCCACCGCATTCGCTTCGACGAACGCTGGCTGTTGCTGCTGCGTCTGTTGTTGCTGGCCTTGCTGGCGCTGTGGTTGGCGCGTCCGGTGATGCACGGCGCGGCGACCGCGCGGCCCTGGGTCGCGGTCGCGCCTGGGCTGGATCCGCGCACGCTGCAGCTCCCGCCCGATGCGCGCGCGCACTGGCTGGCGCCAGGCTTCCCGAAGATCGACACGCCATCGCCGACCCAGCCGGTCGCGCTGGCCAGCCTGCTGCGCGAGCTGGATGCGACCCTGCCGGCGGATGTGCCGCTGCGTGTGCTGGTGCCGGCGCAACTGACCGGCGCCGATGGCGAACGCCCGCTGCTGTCGCGCAAGATCGAATGGCAGGTGGTGGCCGCTGCGGCGCCGGCCGCGCCAGTCACGCGGCCGCTCGCGGTGCCGAAGCTCGCGATCCGCTATGCGCCCGAGCGCGCGCCCTCGCTGCCCTACCTGCGTGCGGCGGTGTCGTCGTGGTCGCCGCAAGCCGCCGCGCTCGACGTCGCGGCCGCGACGTCGGCTGCGCCCGGCGATCCGGGCACGCGCAGCCTGCTATGGCTGGCGCCGGGTGCCTTGCCTGCGCCGCTGCTGGAATGGGTAGGGGCGGGCGGTAGCGTTCTGCTCGATGCGGGCGCGCCGCTGCCGGAGGGAACCTCGCCCGCGCCGCTGTGGCGCGACGCCGACGGCGCGGTGCTGGTCGAAGGCGGTCGCTACCGGGACGGGCGCGTGCTGCGCTTCACCCGCGCGCTTACGCCGCAGGCGATGCCGGTGCTGTTGGAGCCCGAGTTTCCGCGCCGTCTGCGCGAGCTGCTGAGCGCGCCGGCACCCGAGCCCACGCTCGCGCTAGCCAGCGACTACGCGCCGCGCAGCGGCGGCCCGGCCTACGCCGCGCCCGCCCGCGATCTGCAAGCCTGGCTGGCCTTGCTGATCGGCCTGCTGTTCGCGCTGGAACGCTGGCTGGCCTGCCGGCCCGGCCGCGGGACGACGCCATGAACGCAACTGGCGAACTGCAGCGCTTGTTGCGCGCGGCGCGCTGGCGGCGCGGGCTCGATGCCGGCCTGGTGGCCGCGCCCTGGGCGATCGTCGCGGCGGTCGCCGCCTGGCGATGGAGCGGGGGCCCGGTCGCGGCCTCGGTCGCGCTGCTGGGTATCGTCGCCGTAGCGCTCCTGGCCTGGCGCCTGGCGCTGCGCCTGGACACGGCCTGGCTCACGCGCCAGCTCAATGCGCGCCGCCGCGATATGGACGACAGCGCCGATCTGCTGTTCGCCGACACGGCGACGCTGGGTGCCCTGCAGCGGCTGCAGCGCACGCGCCTGCAAGGGCGTCTCGAAAGCGTGGCGACGCCCGCACTGGGACCGGTCGTGTCGTCGCGTCGCGCGTGGCTGTCGGCGGTGCTGGCCGGACTCGCCTTGCTCGGACTGTCGCTGTGGCCGCGCCCGAACGATGCGCCCTTGAGCGAACGGCTGGCCGATGCGGTCGGCCTGGCGTCGTCGCCCACGCATACGCGGCTGAGCGAGGCCTCGCTGGCGATCGCGCCGCCCGCCTACACGCGTCTGCCGGCGCGCGAGGAAGCGCAACTGGAGGCCAAGACCGTGCAAGGCGCGCGTTTGCGCTGGCGCCTGCGCTTCCAGCCGCAGCCGGGCTCGGCCGAGCTGGTGTTCCACGACGGCCGCCGCCTGGCCTTGCAGCGCCAGGGCGAGGACTGGTCGGCGAGCGCGGTGCTGGAGAAGTCGACGCTGTATCGCATCGTGCTGGATGCGCACGCGCTGCCCTTGCAGCAGCGGCGCCTTTATCGTCTCGATCTCACCCCCGACCGTGCGCCGCAACTGCGCGTGATCGAACCCGACCGCGGCTTGAGCCTGCTCACGCCGGGGCAGCGCGTGTGGCCGCTGGTGTTCGACGCCAGCGACGACTACGGCCTGGCTGCGAACGCGAGCCTGCGCATCACCCTGGCCCAGGGCTCCGGCGAGAGCATCACTTTCCGCGAGCAGCGCATCGGTCTGCGCGGCAGCGGCGGCGCCACCGCCAAGCGTTATGCGCATCGTCTGGATCTGGCCGCGCTGGGTTTCGCGGTCGGCGACGACCTGATCGTGCAGCTCAGCGTCGACGACAACCGCGCGCCGCAGCCGCAGAGCGCGCGCAGCCCCAGCCTGATCCTGCGCTGGCCGGCGGACCTGGGCCAGGAGGCGACCGGCATCGAAGGCCTGGTCAAGACCACCTTGCCGGCGTACTTCCGCAGCCAGCGCCAGATCATCATCGACGCCGAGGCCTTGTACGCGCAGCGGCGCAAGCTGGCGGCCGCGCAATACGAACAGCGCTCGGACGCGATCGGCGTGGATCAGCGCATCCTGCGCCTGCGCTATGGCCAGTTCCTGGGCGAGGAAGCGGAAGGCGAGCCCAAGCCGCCGCCGACCAACGATGCCGAAGACCAGGCGCATGCGGACGGCGGGCACGACGCGCAAGCGAAGCCCGAGGCCCACGACGATCACGATCACGCGCCGGCGCAGACGCCCTCGCGTTTCGGCGATGCGGGCTCGGTGCTGGAGGAATACGGCCACACCCACGATCACGCCGAGGCCGCGACCTTGCTGGATCCAGAGACGCGCAAGTTGCTCAAGGCCGCGCTGGACGAGATGTGGCAATCGGAGCTGCACCTGCGCCAGGCCCATCCGGAGACCGCCTTGCCCTATGCCTATCGCGCCTTGCGCTACATCAAGCAAGTGCAGCAGGCCAGCCGCATCTACCTGGCGCGGGTCGGCCCGGAGCTGCCGCCGATCGACGAGAGCCGGCGCATGAGCGGCGAGCGCGAAGGTCTGGCGCGGCGCGGCGATGCGCTGAGCGCGGCCAGCGCGCCCGATGCCAGCCTCGAAAGTCTGTGGCGCAGCCTGGAGACCGCACCTGGCGCGGCGAACGCGACCGTCGACACCGCCGCGCTGGAGCGCTGGCTGGGCGAGCACGAGGCGCGCGTCGCCGATCCGCTCGCGTTCGTGGCCGCGATCGATGCCTTGCGCGAGCGTCCCGACTGCCTGCCGTGCCGCGCGCGTCTGCGCGGTTTGCTGTGGCCGCTGCTGCCTCGTCCGCCGGCGGCGCTGCCGCGGCGCGAGGACGGCGGCGAAGAAGGGCGGCGCTATCTCGATGCCCTGCGCAAGGAGTCGGCGCCGTGAACCCCGCCTACTTCACGCCGGAATTCGCCTTGGCCGCGCTGCTCGCGCTGGCGGTGTTGGCGGCCTGGACCGGACTGATTCTGCGCCAGGCGCGTGCGCCCGCGGGCGGGGGCGCGCGGGGTTGGCGTCTGGGCTTGCTGCTGATCGCGCAACCGCTGGGCGCGATCCTGCTCTACCTGGCGCTGCTGCCGCCGCGCTTGCCGGGCGAAGCCGGCACGATGGTGGTCGCGACCCAAGGCGTCGCCGATTTCGCCGAGGGCGTCGCCGGCGACGTGCGCGTGGTTCTGCCGGAAGCGCCCGCCACGCTGGAAGGCGAGCGCGTGCCCGACCTGGCCACCGCCTTGCGCCGGCATCCCGGCACGCGGCGCTTGCGCGTGATCGGCGCCGGCCTGGAGGCCCGCGATCTGGATGCCGCAAGCGGCCTGGCGATCGAATTCCGGCCGTTGCCCTTGCCGCGCGGCCTCACCGGACTGTGGCTGCCGCGCCGGATCGCCGCCGGCGACGATTTCGTCGTGCATGCGCGCGCCCATGGCCTAGCCGGCGGTAGCGCCGAACTGCTGGATCCGGCCGGACAACGCGTCGATCGCGTGGCTGTGGACGCGAACGGCGCCCTGGCCCTGAGCGGCAGTGCGCGCGGCGCCGGTCTCGCCCCGTTCCGTCTGCGCCTGCTCGATGCCCAACGCAAAGTCGTGCAGGACGTCGAGCTGCCGCTGAGCGTCGCCACCCAGACCGCGCCGCGCATCCTGATCCTGGCCGGTGCGCCCAGTCCCGAACTCAAGTACCTGCGGCGTTGGGCGCTGGACAGCGGCGCCGATCTGCACACCCAGATCAGCGTCGGCGGCGGCCTGCAGTTGGGCGATGCGCCGATCGCGCTCAACGCCGCCAGCCTCGCCAACTTCGATCTGGCCGTGCTGGACGATCGCAGTTGGGAGGGCCTGGGCGCGGCCCAGCGCGCGGCCCTGATCGAGGCCATGCGCAACGGCCTGGGCGTGGCCCTGCGCGCGACCGGGCCCTTGTCCGAGAGCACGCGCGCGCAATGGCGTGCGCTGGGCTTCAACGTCGACGCCGGCCGCGAAGCCGCCACCGCCAAGCTCGCGCTGGACGGCGGCGCCGACGAAGACGCGATCCGCGCACGCCTCGGCCCCGGCAGCGCCGACGCGCCGCGCGCGCGCGACGAGGCCGTGCCGGAGACGCCGGTGCTGAGCCGACGCGTGCTGCGCCTGGAATCGCCGCGGACCCAGACCCTGCTGCGCGATGCCGGCGGCGTCGCCTTGGCGGTGTGGCGCGAGCAAGGGCGCGGACGCGTCGCGCTGTGGACGCTGACCGACAGCTTCCGCCTGGCCCTGGCCGGCCGCGGCGATCTGCACGCGCGTTTGTGGAACGACTTGCTGGCCAAGGTGGCGCGTGCGCAGAGCGGCGGCGCGCCGGACATCGACACCGAAGCGCGACCACACCGGCGCATGCGCCTGTGCGGCCTGAGCGCGGGCGCGCGCGTGTCCGCACCGGACGGCAGCGAGCTGGTGTTGCCGATCGATCCGGCCAGCGGCGCGGCACGCTGCGCCGCTTATTGGCCGCGCCTGCCGGGTTGGCACACGTTGCGCCAGGGCGACCGCGCCTGGCCGTTCGCGGTGCGCGCCGCCGACGAAGCGCCTGGTCTGCGCGCGAGCGCCTTGCAGGCCGATACGCTGGCGCTCGCCGCGCAGCCGTCTTCGCGCACAGACGTTGCGGACGTCGCTGCGAACACGCATCGCAGCGCATCCTGGCCCTGGTTCCTGGCCTGGTTGTTGTTCAGTGCGGCGTTGTGGTGGTTCGAACGCTCGCGCCTGGGACGCCCGCCCGCGGCGGTCTGAGGCGCATCCCGTGCGATGCCGGCGCTCGCCGGCTCAGATCGACTGCATGCGACCACCGTCCACCGCCAGGCTCACGCCGTTGACGTAGGCGGCGGCAGGCGAGGCTAAGAAGGCGATGCTGGCGGCGATCTCCGCGGGCTGGGCGAAGCGGCCGGCCGGCACGGTCTTGCGCATGGTTTCGATGATCGCTTCTTCGGATTGCCCCGAGCTGCGAGCTCGGTCGCCGATGATCTGGGTGATGCGACCGGTCTCGGTGTAGCCGGGCAACACATTGTTGACGGTGATGCCGAACGGCGCCAGTTCGCGCGACAGGGTCTTGGCCCAGCTCGCGACCGCGCCGCGGATCGTGTTGGACACGCCCAGGCCGACGATGGGTTCCTTCACCGAAGTAGAGATCACGTTGACGATGCGGCCCCAACGCGCGGACTGCATGCCCGCAAGCACCGCCGCGACCAGAGTCTGGTTGGCGAGCAGGTGACGATTGAAGGCGTCCAGGTAAGCGTCGAGTTGGGCGCTGTGGGCGGGTCCGCCGGGCGGGCCGCCGCTGTTGTTGATCAGGATGTGCACCGGCCGACCGGCGGCGAGGGCTTCGACCTGCGCGCGCAGGCCGGCGGTGTCGGAGACGTCGGCGGCGATCCAGCCGTGCTGCTGCGCCGCGCGCGTGGGCAGGGCCGCGACCACCGCTTGCAGCGCGTCGGGCCGGCGCGCGAGTACGGTGACGTCGGCGCCGAGCAGGGCCAGTTCGTGCGCGGCGGCGCGGCCGATGCCGTCGGAGCCGCCGCATACCAGGGCGTGTTTGCCGGTCAGATCGAGGTCCATGGCGGTGCTCCGGTTGCGATACGGCGTGAGAGAGATCAGGCGTCGGGCAGGGCGGCGCGCATCAGCGCGGCGACCTCGGTCGCGTTCTCGCCGCCCAGCGCGTCCAGGCGCTCGGCCACCGCGACCCGGTTGGCGAGCGGGTGGTTCTGGCTGAGCTTGAACTTGAGCGTGGCGCGTTCGACTTCGAAACGAAAACCGACGATACCGCGCAACTGCCGGCGCAGGTCGTCGCGCTCAACCTCGAAGCGCCAGTCGCTGTCGACTTCGGCCTCGTGTCGCACGCTGAGATCGTCGACCAGGCGCGCGAGCTCGGCTTCGTCGTCGTAGGTCTCCAAACGCCCGTGCAGATGCGCGACCGCGTAGTTCCAGGTCGGCACGCGCGCGGCTTCCTCTTTGTCGGTGTACCAGCCCGGCGAGACGTAGGCATGCGGACCGTGCACCACGGCCAGCGCGGAGCCGGCATGCGTGGCTTGCGGATTGGGCCTGGCCCAATGCCCGCGCAACAGGATGCGGTCGCCGTCGCGGCTGTACAGCACCGGCAAATGCGACACCGTGGGCTCGCCGTCGCGCACACTGATCAAGCTGATGAAGTTGTCGCGCGCGAACAGTGCGTCCAATGCGGCCAGATCGGTCTCGGCGAAGGCGCGCGGCAGGTACATGCGTCGCTCAGTGCCGCTGCGGCAGCTTGCGCACCATCAGCTCGCGCAGCACCTCGTCGTCGTCGGCGCGCGGCGGGGTCAGCTCGTCCACCGCGAAACCGCGTTCGGCCGCATCTTCGTCGTCCAGGCCGTCCAGCGACACGAACTCGGCGTCCATTAGGGCCGCGCGGGCCGTGTCCTCGCTGTCGTAGGCCAGGGTGTTGCCGTCGCTGTCGAACACTTCCGCGGTGCCGGCCTCGCGCACGCGCAGGCGCGCCCAGATCACGGTGCGGCCCAAAGTGGCCAGCCACCATTCCTCGCGCAGGGTGTCGTTCACAGCTTCATCGTTCATGGAGGCATCGCTCATGGCAGCACCGTGGACAACGCCCACAGCAGGCCGGCGCAAACCAGGCCGGCGATGATGGTCAGCAGCGACAGCCGGGCCGGATTGGCCAGGCCGTCGAGGTTGCGGTCGTTGGCGCTGCGGTAGCCGCGACCCAACAGCCAACGCCAGGCCGAGGGATTGGCGAACGCGCCCGCGCCGAGCTCGCGCTGCAGGTCCGGATGGCGGTCGCGGATGTGCACCAGCGACAGCGGCCAGAAAATCACGAAAGCGCAGAAGCCGGCAATGGCGACGGCGACGAACAGCAGGGCTAGAAACAGGATCACGGGCTACTCAGGATTGCGGTGCGCGGTATTCGCCGATGACTTCGATCGGCCCGACGATGTGGTCGTTGAGCTGCTCCAACTCCTCGGCCGGTATCCACCATTCGGTGTGGTGCGCGCCGCCGACCTTCTGGATTTCGTAGCGCGCCATGAAATCCGCATCGACTTCGAACCGGGTCACATAGCCGACGCCGCTGTCCTTGATGTTCCACTGGGTGGCGATGTCGATCGCGTACTGCTCGTTGGTCACCGGATAGAAGATCGGCTGCTCGGGCAGGCGCGGCGGCCAGCGCCGGAAGCCGCTGGCCTCGACCAGGGCCAGTTCCTTCGGGCCGGTCGGGCGATACAGGGTTACCGTGGTCATGGCGTGCGGGGGCTCAGAACTCGGCACTACCAGGCGCGCGCGGGTAGGGGATCGCGTCGCGGATATTGCTCAGGCCGCAGACGTAGACCACCAGGCGCTCGAAGCCGAGGCCGAAGCCGGCGTGCGGTACCGTGCCGTAGCGGCGCAGGTCGCGATACCAGCCGTAGTGGGTCGTGTCCAGGCCGAACTGGGCGATGCGCGCATCGAGCACATCCAGGCGCTCCTCGCGCTGGCTGCCGCCGATGATCTCGCCGATGCCCGGCGCCAGCACGTCCATCGCGGCGACGGTCTTGCCGTCGTCGTTGAGGCGCATATAGAAGGATTTGATGTGCTCGGGATAGTTGGTGACCACCACCGGACGGCCGACGTGCTGCTCGGTCAGCCAGCGCTCGTGCTCGGTCTGCAGGTCCAGGCCCCATTCGACCGGGAAGTCGAACTTCTGCCCCGACTTCTGCAGCAGGCCGATCGCATCGGTGTAGTCGATGCGTTCGAACGGCGCGTTGACGAAGGCTTCCAGGCGGGTGATCGCATCGGGCTGGACGCGCTCGGCGATGAAGGCCAGGTCGTCGCCGCGCTCGTCGAGCACCGCGCGGAACATGTACTTGAGGAAATCCTCGGCCAGGCGCGCGTTGGCGGCCAGGTCGTTGAAGGCGACCTCCGGCTCGATCATCCAGAACTCGGCCAGGTGGCGGGTGGTGTTGCTGTTCTCGGCACGGAAGGTCGGCCCGAAGGTATAGACCTTGCTCAGCGCCAGTGCGTAGGCCTCGGCGTTGAGCTGGCCGGACACGGTCAGGAAGGTTTCCTTGCCGAAGAAGTCGCGCGAGAAATCGACCTCGCCGTCCTTGCCGCGCGGCAGGTTGGCCAGGTCCAGGGTCGAGACGCGGAACATCTGGCCCGCGCCCTCGGCGTCGGACGTGGTCACGATCGGGGTGCTGATCCAGTTGAAGCCGTTCTCGTGGAAGAAACGGTGCGCGGCCTGGGCCAGGCTGTGGCGGATGCGGGTGACCGCGCCGAACAGATTGGTGCGCGGGCGCAGGTGGGCGAACTCGCGCAGGTACTCCAGCGTGTGCTGCTTGGGCTGCATGGGGTAGGTCAGCGGCTGTTCGACCCAGCCCACCACCTCCAGCGCGCTGGCCTTGATCTCGTAGCTCTGGCCCTGGCCCTGCGAGGCCACCAGGGTGCCGGTGGCGATCACCGAACAGCCTGTGGTCAGGTGCTTGATCTCGCTGTCGTAATTGGCCAGCGCCGCCGGCGCCACCACCTGGATCGGCGCGAAGCAGGAACCGTCGCTGACATTGACGAAGCTGAGCCCGGCCTTGGAGTCGCGACGGGTACGCACCCAGCCGCGCACCGTGACTTCACCGCCCGCCGGGACCTTGCCTGCGAGTGCCTGTTCGACGCTGACCACCGTCATGGGATTCCTGCCTCGGAACGCTGTTCGATAAGAACCGGGGATGATAACGGATCGGCGCGGCCCGAAGCGCCGACGGCGCCGCTACACTCGGGCCAGGATCGGGCAGGGGAGTGGGACATGCGACGAGGCTGGATGGTGGCGCTGCTGTGGCTGTGCGCCGCGAGCGCGTGGGCGCAGGCGCCGGCGGCGCTGGACGAAGCCCGCGCCGCGCGCTTCGCCAAGCTGGCGCTGGATTGCGTGCAACGCGAGTACCCGAACAAGCTGTCGCACCAACTGCGCAGCGACGCCGACGCGCTACCCCCGCGCAAGCTCTATCCGGCCTTCTACGGCTGCTACGACTGGCACTCCTCGGTGCACGGGCATTGGCTGCTGGCGCGCCTGCTGCAGCGTTATCCGCAGGCCGAGTTCGCCGCGCCCGCGCGGCGCGCCCTGGCCGCCAACCTGACCGCGGCCAACATCGCCGGCGAGCTGGCCTATCTGCGCGCCGGCAGCGACGAATCCTTCGAACGCCCCTACGGCCTGGCCTGGCTGCTGCAGCTGGGCACGCAGCTGCGCGGCTGGGACGATCCGCAGGCGCGGCAGTGGGCCGCGGCGCTGGAGCCGCTGGAGCGCGAGGCCGCCGGGCGCCTGCTGCGTTGGCTGCCCAAGCTGACCATGCCGATCCGGGTCGGCGAGCATTCGCAGACCGCATTCGCGTTCGGCCTGGCCCTGGACTGGACCCAGGCCAGCGGCGATGCGCGCCTGCGCGAGGCGCTGCTGGCGCGCGTACGCCAGTTCCATCTGAACGATCGCGACTGCCCGATCGCCTACGAACCTTCCGGCCAGGACTTCCTCTCGCCTTGTCTGGCCGAGGCCGACCTGATGCGGCGCGTGCTGCCGCCGGCCGAATACGCGCGTTGGCTGAAGGCCTTCCTGCCCGCGATTCCGCGCAAGGCCGACGCCGGCTGGCTGACCCCGGGCGTGGTCCTGGACCCCACCGACGGCAAGCTCGCCCACCTAGACGGCCTGAACCTGAGCCGGGCCTGGATGCTGGAAGGCATGGCGCGCGGCCTGCCGCCCGGCGACCGCCGCATTGCCGCCCTGCACGCGGCCGCCGCGCGCCATCGCGACAGCGGCCTGGCCGCGGTCAGCGACGCGCACTATGCCGGCGCGCACTGGCTGGGCAGTTTCGCCACCTATCTGCTGCTCCCGCCTGGAACTTGAAACGCTGCGTCCCGGGGCCATATCGGTAGGGCCCAGGCCGTCGCCGCGGCCCGCCTGTTACCATGACCGCCTAGCAACGAGAGTCCCCGATGTCCGTCAGCCTCGCCCCCGCCGCCCTCGAACGCGTCCGCCATTTCCTGGCCGAGGCGCCCGATGCCTTGGGCCTGCGTTTCGGCGTGACCCGCACCGGTTGCTCGGGCTGGCAGCACATCGCCGACCTGGCCCGCGACCAGCGCCCGGGCGACACCGTATTCGAGCAGGACGGCGTGCGCATCTACGTCGATCCGATCAGCCTGCCGCTGGTCGACGGCACCCGCATCGAGTTCATGAAGCAGGGCCTGGGCGAGCAGTTCGTGTTCCAGAACCCGAACGTGAGCGCCGAATGCGGCTGCGGCGAGAGCTTCACCACCGCCGCCGACGCGGCCTGAGCCCGCGACCCGGCCGGATCGCGACCTCCCCTGACGATTCCGATCCCGCGCCGTGCGCGGCGGGTTGCCTCGTCTCGACCACGACTGAAACCTCGCCCGCACGCGCGCAGACCCAGCCTGTCCGAATCGGTCCGATAGTGCCGACATTGACTTTCGGCCTAGCGCCGATGCGCAAGTCGCGGGCTAGACTCGGGATCCGCTTCCAGGGGATCGCCATGTTCCGCAAGCTCGTGTTCGCCGCGCTCGCCGCGGCCGTGTTCGTCGCGCCCGCGCATGCGCAGAATGCCGACGCCCGCCTCAAGGCCTATTTCGAGGCCGAGTGGGAGCGCGGCCTGGTCGAGAGCCCGGAAGGCGCCAGCTACAACGGCGACAACCGCTTCAACGACCGCTGGACCGACCGCAGCCTGGCCGCGATCGCGCAGCGCGAAGGCGCCGACCGCGATGCGCTGAGCCGGCTCAAGGCGATCGACCGCGCCGCCCTGTCGGCCGACAGCCAGCTCGATTACGACACCTACGCCTGGAACCTGGAGCGCAACATCGAGCGCCAGAAGTTCCGCGAGTACCTGCAGCCGGTCGGCCACCAGGGCGGCGTGCAGACCGCCGACGGCATCGCCGAGGTGCTGCCCTTCGCCAGCGTCAAGGATTACCGCGACTGGCTGGCGCGCTTGAACGCGCTGCCGGCCACGATCGAACAGACCACCGTGCTGATGCGCGAAGGCCTGAAGCAGGGCAGCACGCCGCCGCGCGTGCTGATGCAGCGCGTGCCGGCGCAGATCGCCTCGCAGATCGTCGACGACCCGGCCAAGAGCGCGTTCTACCGTCCGTTCCTGCGCTTTCCGGCCGCGGTGCCCGAGTCCGACCGCGCCGCGCTGCAGGCCCAGGCCAGGCAGGCGATCGCCGAGCGCATCGTGCCCGCGTACCGCAAGTTCGCCGCCTTCTTCAACGACGAATACCTGCCCAAGACCCGCACCGGCATCGCCGTGGCCGAGCAGCCCGACGGCAAGGCCTATTACGATTTTCTGGCGCGCTACTACACCACCACCGACCTGAGCGCCGAGCAGATCCATCAGACCGGCCTGCAGGAAGTCGCGCGCATCCGCGCGCAGATGGAGCAGGTCAAGGCCGAGGTCGGCTTCAAGGGCACGCTGACGGAGTTCTTCGCCTACCTGCGCAGCGATCCGAAGTTCTTCTACAAGACGCCGCAGGACCTGCTGACCGCGTATCGCGCGCTCTCCAAGCGCATCGATCCGGAGCTGGTGAAGGTATTCCACACCATCCCGCGGCAGCCTTATGGCGTGCGTCCGATCCCCGACAACATCGCCCCGGACACCACCACCGCCTATTACCAGCCCGGCGCCGTCGACGGCAGCCGCGCCGGTTTCTACTACGTGAATCTGTACAAGCCGGAGGTGCGCCCGAGCTGGGAAATGATGGCGCTGTCGCTGCACGAGGCCGTGCCTGGGCATCACTTCCAGTTCGCGCGCGGGCTGGAGCTGCCGGAGCGGCCGATGTTCCGCCGCACCGCCTACTTCGTCGCCTACGGCGAAGGCTGGGGCCTGTATGCCGAACAGCTCGGCTACGACATGGGCCTGTACGACGATCCCTACGATCGCTTCGGCCAGCTCACCTACGAGATGTGGCGCGCGGTGCGCCTGGTGGTGGACACCGGCATGCACGCCAAGGGCTGGAGCCGCGAGCGCGCGATCGCCTACTTCAAGGACAACGCGGCCAAGACCGACCAGGACATCGTCAACGAGGTCGACCGCTACATCGGTACGCCGGGGCAGGCGCTGGCCTACAAGATCGGCCAGCTCAAGATCTCGGCGCTGCGCGCCAAGGCCAAGGCCGCGCTGGGCGAGCGTTTCGACCTGCGCGCGTTCAACGACGAAGTGCTGGCGACCGGCTCGGTGCCGCTGCAGGCGCTGGAGGCGCATATCGATGCGTGGATCGCGGCGGAGCAGGGCAAGCGCTGAGCGCGCTCGGCTGCTGGGGAAAAGCAAATCCTCCTCAATCCCCCTTTTTCAAAGGGGGGAGACAAACAGGTGCGATGCGAGACTTTCCGAAGTCGACGGTTCCCCCCTTTGAAAAAGGGGGGCTAGGGGGGATTTGCTCCACCCGCTCTCAGGCGCATATCGATGCGTGGATCGCGGCGTAGCAAGGCAGGCGCTGAGCGCGCTTGGCTGCTGGGGAAAAGCAAATCCCCCTCAATCCCCCTTTTTCAAAGGGGGAAGACAAACAGGTGCGATGCGAGACTTTCCAAAGTCGATGGTTCCCCCCTTTGAAAAAGGGGGGCTAGGGGGGATTTGCTCCACCCGCTCTCAGGCGGATATCGATGCGTGGATCGCGGCGGAGCAGGGCGGGCGCTGAGCGCGCTCGGCTGCTGGGGAAAAGCAAATCCCCCTCAATCCCCCTTTTTCAAAGGGGGGAGACAAACAGGTGCGATGCGAGACTTTCCGAAGTCGACGGTTCCCCCCTTTGAAAAAGGGGGGGCTAGGGGGGATTTGCTCCACCCGCTCTCAATCGATCACCCGATCAACTTGCCCAACATCCGCAACCCACCCGTCCACACGCCGATCGCGGTGCCCAGGCTGGTCAGGAAGAAGTTCAGCAGCACGCGTGCGACCCGGTTGCGCCACCAGCCGCGCAAGGTCTGGACGTCGTCGCGCAGGGCCATGAAGTCGGCGTAGGTGGGCTTGCGTACCCAGGCCTCGGTGAGCGCGCTGAGCGTGCCCGAGGCCAGGGCTGGGTGCAGCGGCGTGATCGGCGAGGCCACGAACGCGACCAGGATGCTGAGCGGATGGCCGCCGGCGACCGCGCAGCCGATCGCGCCGAGCACGCCGGTGGCCAGCACCCACTGCAGCAGCAAGTCGGAGCCGACGTCGATGCCGCCGCGCCAGAAGCCCCAGGCGAAGCCGCCGAGCACGAACGCGGACAGGATGATCGTGAACCAGGGAATGCTGCTCTTCTGCGGCAGCGATTCGAGTTCCTCGCGCACCGTCGCCGGCGCGCGGGTTTCCTCGCGCAGGTGCTGGGCCAGGCCCTGCAGGTGGCCGGCGCCGACCACGGCCAGCACTTCGCGCGCGTCGCCGTGCGATTCGCGCAGGCGCGCGGCCATGTAGCGGTCGCGCTCGGCGATCACGCTTTCGTACAGCTGCGGGCTTTCGCTGGCGAATTCGCCGAAGCTGGATTCGAGCATGTCGCCTTGCTTGAGCTTCTCGATCTCCTCTTCGCCGACTTCCTCGTCGACGAACAGCGCCGCCAGCAGGCCGCCGCCGAGCTTGGCCCGGCCCCACCAGCCCAGCTTGCTGGAGGCGCGCTTGAAGGTCAGGCCGACCTCGCGGTCGATCAGGTGCACGGGCAGGTCGCGCTGGCGCGCTTCCAGCACCGCGCGCTTGAGTTCGGCGCCGGGCTCGATGCCCAACTGCTCGGCGAGCCGGCGCTGGTAAGCGGCCAGGGCCAGGTTGGCCGCGAACAGCGCAGTCTTGCCGGTGCGCAGAACCTGGATCAGGTCCAGGCGCGCGAGCGCGTCGGGGTCGGTGAGCGCCTGCAGGCGCTGCGGGTCCAGTTCCACCGCGACCGCGTCGTAGGCGCCGCTGCCGATCGCGTCGCGCACCGCGTCCACGCTGGCCTGCGACACGTGCGCGGTTCCGAGCAGGGTATAGCGGACGCCGTCGCGTTCGACGATGGCATGGGGTTGGCCGTGCAGGCCGTCGCTGATCGGTGCATTCATTCGGTGATTGGGCGCCGTACGGGGGCTGGCACAGGAAGGCCGGCAGGATAGAGGCTGGGGGAGATAGCGGCAAACCGCGTAGGTCCGACCGCGGCCGGGCCCGGAAGTGCCCGGGCCGCCGCGATCACTGCTCGCGCGCGTCGAACGGGGCCCGATACCAGAACACCAGGCCCAGCGCGAGCAAGACCGCGCCTATCCAGCGCAGCCAGCGCGGCCACGCCGGCGCGGGCTGGAGCAGGTCGAGCTGGCTCACGAACAGGGTCTCGCAGGCGCCGTTGCCGGTGTCGTCGCGCGACAGCGAGGTGCCGCGCACGAAATTCATGCCGGCCTGGTGCTTGTATACCGCCAACTGGCCGCGCAGGCGCACCTGGTCGCCCACGCGCAGCGCGCGGATGCGTTCGGCGATGTCGCTGCGCTCGGTCAGCAGATGATTGTTGGACAGCGCACGGGTGTGTTCGGGCCCGATCGCGGCGTCGCCGCCGTAGCGGAAATTACAGGTCCACTGGCCGTTCCAGAACGCCATGCGCTCGTAGGCGCCGTCGCTGGCGTTGGCGCCCCAGACCAGGCACAGGTCGGCGACGTTGAGGTGGTCGTTGGCGCGGGTGTGGAAGCTATCCCAGAACGTGTCCGAGTCGTGCCGGCTCACCACCAGGCCGGTGATGTCGTAGTCGGCGACCGGCTCGATGCGGTAGTCGACGTCGCCGGCGCGCACCGAGAACGGCGCCTCCTCGACCGCCCGTTGGCGCGGTTCGGTCAGGACCTCGGGCAGCAGCAGGCCGTGCTCGGGCACGGTGTCGCGCTTGAGGTAACCGAACGCGAGCAGGCCGGCGCCGAGGATCAGCAACAGGCGGACCGGGGAGATCACGGGCGCGCGCTCCTGCGTGCGTCCGAGCGCGCGCGTCGGGCGTGGGTGTGCGTAGCCGAATTCACCGCGTCTTCCCCTGGTTTCGCCGCGGCCGCGGGCCGCCAGCGCGCAGAGTAGAAGCAAGCGCGGCGCCGGAACAAGAGCGGCGTCGCGGCTCAGGGCGCGGCGCTGGCGCGGCGGCTCACCGGCGGCTCATCGGCGGCAACGCGGCGCGGGTATCGGTGGGCGCCGCGCCGCCTGCGCGCTCACGCCCAGCCGTAGGGCAGGTTGGGGCTGGACACCATGCGATCGCCGACGCACTCGCCGTGCAGGAAGCGCAGGCCGGCGTCGATCACGCCGCGGTCTTCGAGCACGCGCTTGTGGCCCAGCCCGGTGGTGCTGAGCAGGCGCGAGTCGGGCCAGTAGCGCGCGTAGCGTTCGCCCTCCGACCACGGCACTTCACGGTCGCCCAGGTCGTGCACGATCAGGGCCGGACTGGCGATGGCCGGCGCGTTGAGATGCGCCTGTTGTTCCTGAAAGCCGATGCCGATGCGCGCCTCGAAGTAGGCGAACATGCGCCGGCACAGGTGCTCGCCGATCCAGACCAGATCGGCGAAACGGTGGGCGGCCGCGACCGGGTCGGCGGCGGGCGCGATCAGCACCGCGCGCTCGGCGCGCAGGCCGCGCGCCATCGCCAGCAGGGTCGCCGCGCCGCCCAGCGAGTGGCCGATCACCGCCGCCGCCGGGCCGTAGTGGCGGCCGACCGCGAGCAGGTGGTGGGTGAAGTCGGGCAGGGTGCTCTGACGGCCGGGGCTCTTGCCGTGCGCGGGCTGGTCGAACGCGACCACCGCGTAGCCGTCGCCGCGCAGGCGTTCCAGCCAGGGCGCGATGCGGGTGCCGTGGCTGGACCAGCCGTGCGCGAACAGCACATAGGGCTGGCGCTGCGGATCGCCCCAGACGTAGGTGACGATGCGATGGCCGTCGACCTCCAGTTCGCCCTCCTGGGCGCCATGGCTGGGCGCGGCCAGCGCTCGGCTGCGCGAGGACGCGAACGGGGTGCTGAACAAGCGCGCGGCGCGCTGCACGGCCGCTTCGGGCGCGAAACGGCTGCCGATCAGAAAGCCCAGGCGGACGCCGTAGAGTTTAATAAAACTACGAACGGTCGTGCTAATTTTGGAGATAAGCGGGTACATGGCGGAGCCTCTCTGCGCGAGCTCAGGCGGTGGGGGAGGAGTAGGAACGGATCAGGCGTTCGAACGCGCGGTGGCCGCGCTCGACGCTGGCTTCGAAGCCGAACAGGCCGGCGTCGTGGTGCACGACCAGGGCCAGCCCGTAGATCTCGAACGCCAATTGGTGGGCGTCGGTGTCGGCCTGCAGTTCGCCGGCATCGACCGCCATCTGCACTGCGCGCGCGATGTCGTTGCGCCAGCGGGTTTCGTGCTGCAGCACGCGATCGCGCAGCACGCCGGGGCGGTCGTCGTACTCGTTGACGGCCGACAACAGCACGCAACCGCCGGAGGTGTGGCGGGCCCAGTCGAACCAGGCGGCGATGATGGCGCGCAGGCGCGGCAGACCGCGCTTGGCCTTCAGCGCCGGCAGCAGCACGTACTCGAGGAAGCGCTGGCCGGCGGCGTCGAGCACCGCCAACTGCAGGTCCTCGCGCGAGCCGAAGTGGGCGAACACGCCGCTCTTGGACATGCCCACCGCCTGCGCCAGCGGACCGATCGACAGGCTCTCCAGACCGCCGCCGATGGCGATGCTGTAGGCCCGGTCGATGATGGCGTCGCGGGTGGCGGCGCCCTTGCCGGTGGCGGTCAGATTGGACATGGCTGAGAAAATAGCACGTTCGTTCGTTTTGCGCCTACCGCTCGTCGGCAGAATGGCAAATTCAGCGTGCGCGACTCAGCGCGATTCCGGCGCCGCGCCATCGCCCGGACCCAGCGGGCGCAGCATCTGCACGGTATCCAGCCAGCGCCCGTGCTTGCGCCCCAAGCCTTGGAACACGCCCACGGTGCGAAAGCCCAGGCGCTCGTGCAGGGCCACCGAGGCGGCGTTGGAGCCGTCGCCGATCACCGCCACCATCTGCCGATAGCCGCGCGCCTCGCAGTCGGCGATCAGCGCCTGCAGCAGGGCGCGGCCGACGCCGCGGCCCTGGCAACCGGGCTGCACATAGACCGTGTCCTCGACCGTCCAGCGGTAACCCTCACGGCTGCGGTAGCTGCTGGCGTAGGCGTAGCCGGCAAAGCCGCCATTGAGTTCGGCGACCAGATAGGGATAGCCCTGAGCCAGCACGGCCTGCCAGCGCCGCGTCATCTCGGCCAGGTCCGGCACTTCGTATTCGTAGGTGGCCACGCCCTCACGCACTTCCAGCGCATACAGGGCGGCGATCGCCGGCAGATCGCCGGCGACGGCGGCGCGGATCAGCGGCGCGGCGGCCACCGCGCTCAATCGCGATAGCGCTTGAGCAGGTCGCCGTAGGCGTCGATGCGGCGGTCGCGCAGGAACGGCCAGATCCGGCGCACGTGCTCGCTGCGCTGCAGGTCGACCTCGGCCATCAGGATCTCGGGCTCGGCCTGGGCGGACTGGGCCAGGAACTCGCCCTGCGGGCCGAGCACGTGGCTGGTACCCCAGAAGTCGATGCCGGACGCGCCCATCGGCGACGGCTCGTGGCCGACCCGGTTGCAGCTCAGCACCGGCAGGCCGTTGGCGACCGCGTGGCCGCGGTGGCTGAGCACCCAGGCGTCGCGCTGGCGGTCCTTCTCGGCCTGCTCGTCGCTGGGATCCCAACCGATCGCGGTCGGATACAGCAACAGCTCGGCGCCGGCCAGGGCCATCAGGCGCGCGCCTTCCGGGTACCACTGGTCCCAGCACACCAGCACGCCGAGGCGGCCGACCGAGGTCTGGATCGGCTCGAAACCGAGGTCGCCCGGAGTGAAGTAGAACTTCTCGTAGAAGCCCGGATCGTCCGGGATGTGCATCTTGCGGTACTTGCCGGCGGTGGAGCCGTCGGCGTCGAAGACCACCGCGGTGTTGTGGTACAGGCCGGCCGCGCGGCGCTCGAACAGCGAGCTCACCAGGACCACGCCGTGCTGCTTGGCCAGCGCGCCAAGACGCTCGGTACTGGGGCCGGGGATGGTCTCGGCCAGGTCGAATTCGTCCACCGACTCGTGCTGACAGAAGTAGGGGCCGTTGTGCAGTTCCTGCAGCAGTACCAGCTTGGCGCCGCGCCTGGCGGCTTCGCCCACGCGGTCCTCGATATTGGCGAGGTTGGCCTCGCGCGAGCCGTGGTCGCGGTCCTGGATCAGGGCGACGGGGAGAGTGGTCTTCTTCATGGGCGGATTCGTATGGGCGGGCCCGGCAAGCCGGAGCGGCGGCGTAGCCTGGCATTGTAAGGCTTGCGGGTCTGCGACAGCCCGAGTAGCGGTCGCTATTGCTGGGCCGCCTCGGGCGGCCAGAGGGCCGGACGCCCCGCACGCAGGAAATCCAGCAACTCGTCTTGCGACACGCCCTGATTGACCCAGCGTAAAGGCTGGGCCCGCAGCACGGAGTGCGCATAGGCCAAGGCCTGCGCCGGCTCGTCCGCGACCATCGTCGGCTCAGGCTGTGCCTCGTAAAGGTCGTGCAGATCGCACAGCGCGTAGAGGTCCAGAGATGTTTCGCTGAGCGATCCGCCGACATCGGCGGCGTGGTACTCGCGGACTTCGATCCCGGCCTTTGTCGGGCACAACTCGATCCAGCGCACCGATCGTTCGCCGAGTGGGCCGACGCTGCCGCCCATGAACTGTTCCAGCGTCGCACCGCGTCTCAGGGTCGACTCCAGGAAGGCCGGCGCGAGGTGACGCATTACGCGGCGCCGGCTGCCGGAATCGCTTAGACCAGCCCGGCCGGCAGCTGCATGGTGATGCAGTGCAGGCTGCCGTTCTGCCAGATCAGCGGGCGGCAGGGCACCGCCACGATCTCGCGATCGGGGAAGGCCTGGGCCAACACCGCCTGGGCGTCGGCGTCGGCGGCATCGCCGTAGGCCGGCATCAATACAGCTCCGTTAACGATGAGGAAGTTGGCGTAACTGGCTGCTAGCCTTCGGTTTTCGTCGATGATCGGCTGCGCCCACGGCAGCGCGAACAGGCGATAGGGCTGACCGTCGCGGGTGCGCAGCGCGGCCAGCTCGGCAGCCATGGCCTGCAGTTCGGCGTAGTGCGAGTCGGTCGGGTCGTCGCAGCCCTGGTAGACGATCGCGTCCGGGCCGGCGAAGCGGGCCAGGGTGTCGATATGGGCGTCGGTGTCGTCGCCCTCGAGGTAGCCGTGGTCCAGCCACAGCACGCGGTCCTGGCACAGCCAGTCGGCCAGCTTGGCGGTGATCTCTTCGCGGCTGGCGTCCGGATGACGCTCGTGCAGGCACTGCCAGGTGCTCAGCAGGCTGCCCGCGCCGTCGGTTTCGATGGCGCCGCCTTCTAAAGCAAAATCAATGCTTTGGCGCTCACTCTTCGAGAATATTCCCAAGTCGTGCAGGCGCTCGACCAGCAGATCGTCCTGGCTGGCGTCGAACTTGCCGCCCCAGCCGGTGAAGCGGAAATCGAGCAGGCGGAAGCCGTCGCCGGCGCGCAGGCTGATCGGGCCGGAATCGCGCAGCCAGGTGTCGTCGTAAGGCGCTTCGACGAAACGCACCCGGTCCATGTCGATGCGGGCCGAGGACAGGCGCGCGCGCGCATAAGCCTGCACGTCGTCGTCGGCGACGCAGACGATCGCCGGCTGGAAACGGGTGATCGCCGCGACCAGGGCGATGTAGGTCTCTTCGACCTCGCCCAGGCGATCGGCCCAGTCGGTGTCGGCGTTCGGCCAGGCGATCAGGACCGCGGACTGGGGTTCCCACTCCGCGGGGAAGCGCAATGCTTGCTCGGTCAAAACTACGGTCTCGTTCGGCGGCTCAGCGCACGGGCGGCTTGGGCCCGATCTCTTGCGCGTCGGCCTTGTTGGCGACCACGTCGACCACCTTGTTCTTCTCGAAGTACACGGTGAACGCCGGGTAGACCCAACGGTTGATGGTGGGCCACTGGCGCTTCTGGCCGCCGCGCGGGTCCAGGCGTTCGGCCGGGGCGCCGTAGCGGGCCTCGACCTGGGCCATGGTCTGACCGCGGACGGGCATGGCCGCCTTGTTCTCTTCGGACACGCGCTCGATCAGCAGGGTGTCGGCGGAGGCGGCGGTGGACAGGAGCAGCAGGGCGGCAAGCGCGAGTACGGCAGGAGCGGTGCGGGACGTCATGGGTGCAACCTCGCTGGAGGACGCGAGATTGTACGCACAAGCCCCGATGCCACGGCAGCACGCGGCCGTCACGTTTTCGCGATTCGGCCGGGCCGGCGAGGGCGCCGGCGCGCAACGCAGAAAGGCCGCCTCGCGGCGGCCTTCCAGTCGAGCGGTTCGAGGCGCGAACGCCGCGAACGGGCTTCTTAGCGCTGACGCGCCTTGAACATGCCCTGGTTTCAGCGCTGACGCGCTTTGAAACGCGGGTTCGACTTGCAGATCACGAAGACCTTGCCACGGCGGCGAACGACTTTGCAGTCGCGGTGACGGGCCTTCGCCGACTTCAGGGAGGACAGGACCTTCATGACAGACCTCGGCAACAGGATTGGAATAGACAGCCCGCGATAATAGCGGGTAAATCCCACTGCGATCAAGTGTTTGCGCGAAATAAATTGCGGGTGGGCCGAATCGGGCCCCGCCGCGCATCCGGATCGGGGCGCTTGCGGCCGTCACGATGAACAGGGAAGGGCCGGCGTCCTTGCATAATAGCCGGCATGACTACCCCTCACGACAGCAGCATCCCCGTCCTCACCATCGACGGCCCCTCCGGCTCCGGCAAGGGCACGATCAGCCGCCTGGTCGCCCAGTCCCTCGGCTGGCATTACCTGGATTCCGGCGCCCTCTACCGCGCGGTCGGCGTCGCCGCCGGCTGGGCCGACCTGGACCTGGCCGACCCGGCCGCCCTGGTCCGCTGCGCCTTCGACACCCGGATCGGCTTCCGCGACGACGAGCGCGGCGAGCTGCGGGTGCTGGTCAACGACCAGGACGCCACCGACGAGCTGCGCACCGAGACCGCCGGCGCGGCCGCCTCGGCCATCGCCGCCATCCCCGAGGTCCGGGCCGCCCTCAAGGACCGCCAGCGCGCCTTCCGCCAGCCGCCGGGCCTGGTCGCCGACGGCCGCGACATGGGCACGGTGATCTTCCCGGACGCCCCCTACAAGGTGTTCCTGACCGCCAGCGCCGACGAAAGGGCGGAAAGGCGCTATAAGCAGTTGAAAGACAAAGGGGTTTCCGTTACTTTAGACGGTCTGCTGCGGGAGATTCTCGCCCGCGACGCCCGCGATGCACAGCGAGCGGTGGCACCGCTGCGCCCGGCCGACGACGCCGTGCGCATCGACACCACCGGCCTGGGCATCGCGCAGGTGGTCGAACGCGTGCTGGCCTTGTTGCCGGCGCGCTGACGTTTCCGCAAACGCGGATCGAGCGCGGCAGTACGCAACAAAAAACAGCCCCGCCGTAATTCCGCGGCGGGATCCACAACGACACATGGTGCAGTCCATCGCGCCACATAACGGGTGGGTCGACCACGTGCTGCTTGCGTCGCTACGACAGCGACGATGCCAGCCGGTGCGGCCCGTGTGTTCAACCGAGTAAATCAACCAATGACCGAATCATTTGCCGAGCTGTTCGAATCCAGCCAGCAGTACCTGGCCAAGCTGAAGCCGGGCGCTATCGTCGTCGGCGTAGTCGTGGAAGTCCGCGGCGACGTCGTCGTGATCAACGCCGGCCTGAAGTCCGAAGGCATCGTGCCGATCGAACAGTTCCGTAACGACGCCGGCGAGATCGACGTTGCCGTTGGCGACGAAGTCAAGGTCGCCCTCGACTCGATCGAGAACGGCTTCGGCGAAACCGTGCTGTCCCGCGAGAAGGCCAAGCGCGCGATGGTGTGGGACGAGCTCGAAGAGGCGCTCGAAAAGAACGAGACCATCACCGGCCGCATCAGCGGCAAGGTCAAGGGTGGTTTCACCGTCGACATCAAGGATGTCCGCGGCTTCCTGCCGGGTTCGCTGGTGGACGTGCGCCCCGTGCGCGACTCCGCCTACCTGGAAGGCAAGGAGCTCGAGTTCAAGCTCATCAAGCTCGATCGCAAGCGCAATAACATCGTCGTCTCCCGCCGTGCGGTGGTCGAGAGCGAGTACAGCGTCGAGCGCGAGCAGCTGATGGAGAAGCTGCAGGAAGGCGCGATCCTCAAGGGCGTCGTCAAGAACCTCACCGATTACGGTGCGTTCGTCGACCTCGGCGGCATCGATGGCCTGCTGCACATCACCGACATGGCGTGGAAGCGCGTGCGTCACCCGTCGGAAGTCGTGGAAGTCGGCCAGGAGCTGGACGTCCGCGTGCTCAAGTACGACCGCGAGCGCAACCGCGTCAGCCTCGGCCTCAAGCAGCTGGGCGAGGATCCGTGGGACAACATCGCGCGCCGCTACCCGGCCGACACCCGCGTGTTCGGCAAGGTCAGCAACGTCACCGATTACGGCGCGTTCGTCGAGATCGAGCCGGGCGTCGAAGGCCTGGTCCACGTCTCCGAAATGGATTGGACCAACAAGAACGTCAACCCGTCCAAGATCGTGCAGGTCGGCGACGAGGTTCAGGTCATGGTGCTGGACGTCGATGAAGAGCGTCGCCGTATCTCGCTGGGCATGAAGCAGGTCACCTCGAACCCGTGGGAGACCTTCGCGGCCATCCACAAGAAGGGCGACAAGGTCGAAGGCCAGATCAAGTCGATCACCGACTTCGGCATCTTCATCGGCCTGGACGGCGGCATCGACGGCCTGGTCCACCTGTCCGACATCAGCTGGAACACCACCGGCGAAGACGTGGTCCGCAACTACAAGAAGGGCGACACGCTCGAAGCCGTCGTCCTGGCCGTGGATCCGGAGCGCGAGCGCATCAGCCTGGGCGTCAAGCAGCTGGAGCAGGACCCGATGGGTCAGTACGTCGCTTCCAACGCCAAGGGCTCGATCGTCAAGGGCGTGGTGAAGGAAGTCGACGCCAAGGGCGCCACGATCGAACTCGCCGACGGCATCGAAGGCTACGTCGCCGCACGCGACATCGCCAAGGAGCGCGTCGAGGACGCCAGCCAGTACCTCAAGGTCGGTCAGGAAGTCGAAGCCAAGATCGTCGGCACGGACCGCAAGGGCCGTTCCATGCAGCTGTCGATCAAGGCCAAGGACGAAGCCGAGCAGCAGGAGGCCCTGGCCGACTACAACCGTTCGGCGTCGGATGCCTCTAGCGGCACCACCAAGCTGGGCGCGCTGCTGCGCGAGCAGCTGAGCGGCAACAAGTCCGAGTAATACCAGCGTCAAGGCGCGCCGTTCCGGGCAACCGGATCGGCGTGGCCGCACTACCGCGGAGGCGGCCCGGCCGAGCCGGGTCGCCTTCGATTTGTGGCACCGTCGCGGCGCCGTCGTATCGGCACCGTCCCGACATCCCAGTACTAGAGCTTGCGCAGCGCCCATGACCAAGTCCGAACTCATCGAGATCCTTTCGCAGCGTCAGGCCCACCTGAAGGGCGACGACGTGGATCTGGCGGTGAAGGCCTTGCTCGAAATGATGGGCGGCGCGCTGTCGGTGGGCGAACGCATCGAGATCCGCGGCTTCGGCAGCTTCTCCTTGCACTTCCGTCCGCCGCGCCTGGGTCGCAACCCCAAGACCGGCGAGTCGGTGGCATTGCCCGGCAAGCACGTCCCGCATTTCAAGCCCGGCAAGGAACTGCGCGAACGCGTCAGCGGCGTGGCGCCGCTGGATGACGAAGCCTAAGGGCTAGGAACGAGCTTAGAGCAGTGAGGAGCGAGTAGGGCGGCGTTGCCGTGAGCTCGTCACCGCGCTTTGTCGTTTCGCTATTCTGGCCGCTGGCATGGCCGGCACCGGCTTTTCTCTAGTTCCTCGTTCCTCTGCACTCGTTTCTGGCCTTAAGCTAGAGCGACATCGCGGACGTTGGACCCATCCCCCATGCGCCTGATCCGTTTCCTCATCGCCTTCGTCTGCCTCGCGGCCGGCGCCACCGTCGGCGCGCTCAATCGGCAGATCGTGCCCATCGACTTGGGCTTCGGCACCTTTCCGACCACTCTGGGCGTGGCCCTGATCGTGTCGCTGCTGATCGGCGTGCTCGCCGGCGGCCTGGCGATCACGGCCAGCCTGGTGCTGCCGCTGCGTCGCCGCCTGGCCCGCGCCGAGCGCGCCGCCGCCGCCCCGCGCGAGGCCTGACGCATGGAATTCATCAGCGAGTGGTTCTGGTTCTTTCTGCTGCTGCCGATCGCGGCCGTCAGCGGCTGGGTGATCGGCCGTCGTGGCGGCGAACGCCACAGCGACAACCAGGTCAGCCACCTGTCGACCACCTACTTCCGCGGCCTGAACTACCTGCTCAACGAGCAGCCCGACAAGGCCATCGAGATCTTCCTGCACATCGCCGAGCTCGATAAGGACACCTTCGAGACCCAGGTCGCGCTGGGCCATCTGTTCCGCCGCCGCGGCGAAGTCGATCGCGCGATCCGCCTGCACCAGGCGCTGGTGCAGCGCCCCGGCCTGAGCGATCAGCAGAAGGTCCAGGCGTTGCTGGCCTTGGGCGAGGACTACATGCGCTCGGGCCTGCTCGACCGCGCCGAGACCGTATTCAGCGACCTGGTCGCCTTGGACATGGCGCCGCTGGCGCTGCGCCACCTGATCGGCATCTACCAGTCCGAACGCGATTGGGACAAGGCGATCGAGAACGCGCGCCGCTACGAGGCCGCCACCGGCGAGCCCATGGGCAAGCTGATCGCGCAGTTCGAGTGCGAACTGGCCGATCGCCATCGCGCCGCCGGCGACGTCGAGGCCGCGCGCGGTTCGGTCAAGCGCGCCTTCGATGCCGACGCGAACTCGGTGCGCGCCGGCATGCTCGAGGGCCGGATCGAGGTCGAGGCCGGCAACGACGCCGCCGCCATCCGCGCGTTCGAGCGCGTCGCCCGCGCCGATCCCGACTACCTGCCCGAAGTGCTGCCCGCGCTGCTGAGCTGCTACGAACGCGACGGCGACCCGACCGGTGCGCGCGCGTTCCTGGCCGAGATGTGCGAGCACTACCGCGGCATCGCGCCGGTGCTGGCCCTGACCCGCATGGTCGAGGCCGAGGACGGCGTGCCGGCCGCGCGCAGCTATCTGGCGCGCCAGCTCAAGGACCGGCCCTCGGTGCGCGGCGAGGCCGCCCTGATCGACCTGACCCTGGCCGAGGGCGCCGATCCGCTGGCGACCCTGCACGATCTCAAGCACATCACCGACCAGTTGCTGGTGCGCAACCCCAGCTATCGCTGCAACCGCTGCGGCTTCGGCGCGCGCAGCCACCATTGGCAATGCCCCAGCTGCAAGGAATGGGGAACGGTCAAGCCGCTGCTGAACTACGCGGTGGTCTGATCCCATGGCGAGTTGGCTGCTCATCCACCTGCTGATCGGAGCGGTCGGCACCTGGCTGGCGCGTTGGTACGCGCTGCGCAACGAACTGATCGACCAGCCCGGCGAGCGCCGCAGCCACGCCGTGGCGACTCCGCGCGGCGGCGGCATCGCGCTGGTGATCGCCCTGCTGGTCGCGACCCTGGCCCTGGCCGTGCGCCTGCCCGCGCAGGCGCCCTTGCTGGCCGCGTTCGGCCTGGGCCTGGCCCTGGTGGCCGGGGTCGGCCTGATCGACGACCACCGCCCGCTGTCGGCCTCGCTGCGGCTGGCGGTGCACGCCGTGGCCGCGGCGGTGCTGGCCTACGCGGTCTGGCACGTGCTGGACGCGCCCTGGCTGGCCCTGGGCGCGTTCGTGGCCGCGCTGGCGCTGACCAACGTTTGCAACTTCATGGACGGCATCAACGGCCTGGCCGCCAGCCAGGCCGCCCTGATCGCCGTGGCGCTGGGTTGGCTGGCCGGAGCGCCGGGGCTGTGGCTGGGTCTGGCCCTGGCCGCGGCCTGCCTCGGTTTCCTGCCCTTCAACTTCCCCAAGGCCCGGATTTTCATGGGCGATGTGGGCAGCGGAGCGCTCGGCTATGCCCTGGCCGGGCTCATGGTCCTGGCCGCGACCGTGCTGGGCAGCCGATCAGCGGTCGTCCTGATGCCGCTGTCGGCGTTCCTTATCGACGCGGGCTTGACACTGTTGCGCCGCATGCTGCGTCGGGAAGCGTGGTGGACGGCGCATTCTCAGCATGCATATCAGGTTTGGGCCAGGAGGGTAGGGCACACCAAAGTCACCATCGCCTACGCCATGCACACCCTCGTCGCTGTGCTGGCGCTCCCAGTCCTGCTGCAAACGAGAATGGCTTTCATGTTGTGTACGGTTGCGGCGTGGTATATGTCCGGCGCTTTTTTGTGGTGGTGGTTACAACGCGCCGGCTCCGAGCCGGCGTTGAATTCTCCCGGCAAGGTATAGGGGCATGGAATGAGCTCATGGCGCGATCGTCTTAAAGGTGCACTGCCGCGCATGGCGGTAGTCGCGCACGATCTCGCGATGGTGTGGTTGGTCTGGCAGGCCCTGTACCGTTTGCGCTTCGGCATCATCCCCGCCCCGGTTCCGCTGCCGCTGTGGTCGTCCGAGATCGCGCTGGTGATGGTGGCCCAGGGCCTGGTGTTCTGGCAGGTCGGTCTGTACCGCGGCCTGTGGCGCTTCGCCGGCGTGCCCGACCTTTGGAACATCTTCAAGGCCTGCATGCTCGGTCTGTTCGCGATCGTGCTGGTGCTGTTCCTCTATAACCGCCTCGACACCACGATGCCGCGCACGGTGCTGGTGCTGTATCCGGTGGTGCTGGTGGGCATGCTGGGCGCGCCGCGCCTGCTGTACCGCGCCTGGAAGGACAGCCGCGTCGAACGCGCCGACACCGCCTCGGTGCGCATCCTGATCCTCGGCGCCGGCCGTGCCGGCGAAGCGCTGGTGCGCGACCTGCGCCGCTTCGGCACCTACGAACCCGTCGGCTTCCTCGACGACGCCGCGCGCCTGCGTGGCAGCAAGGTCCAGGGCGTGCCGGTGCTGGGGCGCGTGCCCGAAGTGGCGGAGATCGCGCGCGAGACCGCGGCCAAGCTGCTGGTGATCGCGATGCCGTCGGCCGACGCCAACGCGCTGCAACGGGTGGTGATCGCCTGCGAGCGCACCGGGCTGCCGTTCCGGATGGTGCCGCGCCTGCAGGACGTGCTGGAAGGGCGTTCGCTGCCGGGCGAGTTGAAAGAGGTCGCGATCGAGGACCTGCTCGGCCGCAAGCCGGTACTGCCGGATTGGAAGGCGATCCGCAGCTGGCTGGGCGCGCGTTCGGTGCTGGTCACCGGCGCCGGCGGTTCGATCGGCTCGGAGCTGTGCCGCCAGTGCGCGCGCCACGGCGCACGCCGGATCGCCTTGATCGAGATCGACGAACTCGCCCTGACCCAGACCGAGGCCGCGCTGCGCCGCGACTTCCCCGATCTGGAATACATCCCCATCCTCGGCGACTGCGGCGATCCGGCGGTGATCGCGTTCGCGCTGGGCCAGTCCGAACCCGACGCGGTCTTCCACGCCGCCGCCTACAAGCAGGTGCCGCTGCTGGAAGCGCAACTGCGCGAGGCGGTGCGAAACAACGTGCTCGCCACCGCGACCGTGGCCAAGGCCTGCCGCGAGGCCGGCGTCGGCACCTTCGTGCTGATCTCCACCGACAAGGCGGTCGATCCGGTCAACGTGCTCGGCGCGACCAAGCGCCTGGCCGAGATGACCTGCCAATCGCTGGCCGACCAGCGCTCGACCCGCTTCGTGACCGTGCGCTTCGGCAACGTGCTCGACTCGGCCGGCAGCGTGGTGCCGTTGTTCCGCGAACAGATCCGCAGCGGCGGCCCGGTCACGGTCACCGATCCGGAGGTCACGCGCTTCTTCATGACCATCCCGGAAGCCTGCCAGCTGATCCTGCAGGCCTCGGCGATCGGCACGCACGAGGCGATCTATACCCTCGATATGGGCGAGCCGGTGCCGATCCGCCTGTTGGCCGAGCAGATGATCCGTCTGGCCGGCAAGCAGCCGGGCCGCGACGTCGCGATCATCTACACCGGCCTGCGTCCGGGCGAGAAGCTGCACGAAACCTTGTTCCACGCCGACGAGCGCTACCGCCCGACCCAGCACCCCAAGATCCTGCAGGCCGAGCCGCGCGAGGTGTCCGCCCACGCGATCGAGTCGGCCATCGCACAGCTGCGCGAGGCCTCGGCGCGCTACGACCGCGAATTGCTCAACCAGCTGCTGCGCATGGCGGTGCCCGAATTCGCGCCGGTCGGCGAGCATCCCGACTATGTCGAATCCGCCACCGTGGTGGCGTTCCCCACACGCAACGCCAGGAAGGTTTGATGGCCGCTCGCATCCGCAAAGCCGTATTCCCGGTCGCTGGGCTGGGGACCCGGTTCCTGCCCGCGACCAAGACCGTCCCCAAGGAAATGCTGCCGATCGTCGATCGGCCCCTGATCCAGTACGCCGTCGACGAAGCCATCGAAGCCGGCTGCGACACCCTGATCTTCGTCACCAACCGCTACAAGCACGCGGTCGCCGACTACTTCGACAAGGCCTACGAGCTGGAACAGAAGCTCGAACGCAGCGGCAAGCTCGAGCAACTGGAACTGGTGCGCAACGTGCTGCCTCCGGGCGTGCGGGCGGTGTTCGTGACGCAGGCCGAGGCGCTGGGCCTGGGCCATGCGGTGCTGTGCGCCAAGCCCGTGGTCGGCGACGAGCCGTTCGCGGTGGTGCTGCCGGACGACCTGATCTGGAACCGCGGCCCGGGCGCGCTCAAGCAGATGGCCGACGCGGCCGAAATCTCCGGCGCCAGCGTGATCGCGGTGCAGGACGTGCCGCGCGAGCAGACCGGCAGTTACGGCATCGTCGCCACCGACGGTTTCGCCGCGCGCCAGGGCCGTATCCGCGCCATCGTCGAGAAGCCCTCGCCGGACGTCGCGCCCAGCAACCTGGCCGTGGTCGGCCGCTACGTGCTCAACCCGCGCATCTTCTCCCTGCTGGAGAACACCACGCCTGGCGCCGGCGGCGAGATCCAGCTCACCGACGCGATCGCGGCGATGCTCACCGAGGAGGCCGTTAACGCTTACCGCTTCCAGGGCACGCGTTTCGACTGCGGCACCCACCTGGGCCTGATCGAAGCCACGATCCGTTTCGCTCTGGACCACGAAGTGCTCAGCGACTCGGCGCGCCAGCTGATGCAGAACGCCTTGGCGGAACTGGGCGTGGCGGATCTGGAGTGAGGCAGTAGCCAGTGTGAAGTAACGAGCAACGAGTAGAGGCGCGCAGCTGTCTCACTCGTTACTACTTACTCGCTACTACTTACTCGTTCCTGCCCCTCACCCGCAGCGCCAGAACGTCGCCATCGCCATCGGCCCGCGCAACGCGCGCACGGCGGTGGCGGCTCGATCAAGGCGTGCCGCGATGCGCCCGATAGGCCAGCAACGCGCATAGCGCGGCGAACCCGATCCAGAGCGTCACGATCACAGCGGCCGCGACGCGGCCTGCCAAACCGCCCTCGGGATCGCCGGCCTGCGCGGCACGCGCGCGGCACTCGATCATGACGGTCGCTGGAATCATGCGGATCGCCCAGGCGATCCCTAGCGGAAGCAGGAGCAGGTCGTCCAGATAGCCCAGGACCGGGATGAAGTCCGGAATCAGGTCGATGGGGCTGAGCGCATAGGCCACGATCGCCGCGACCAGCAGCTTGGCGTACCACGGCGTGCGCGGGTGCCGCGCCGCGAGATAGAGCGCATGGATCTCGCGCTTGAGTTCGCGAGCGCGTTGCCGCAATGCATCGATCCACTGCACGTCTTCGACCTCTATGGCGCTTGGGCTGCGGGCACGCATCACGATGTATGCGAAGGCCAGTCAGGGCAACCGTTTCCTGCGCTTACCGTTCACCGGTAATACCAGAGCATCGCCATCGCCAGGGCCGCGCACAGGACGGCCAGCACGCTCGCCGCCGCGGCCATGCGCCGCACCCGCACGATCCAGCGCTGCGCGACCACGCCGCGCAGCACGCGCACGTCGCGCAGGGTGCGCCAGTCGCGTGGTGGGAAGCGCCGCTCGGCCTGGGCCGCCGCGGCCAGACGCCGCAAGCTGCGCGCCAACAGCGACAGCGGGACCACCGGCAACAGCGCCAGCGCGACCAGCAGGCCGCGCAGCCAGCGCCGGGTGCGCTGCGGGTCGTCGTCCTGGGCCAGCTGGGTCGCGAGCCCGCTCAGCCAGCCGTCGAGTTGCCACAAGCCGAACAAGGCCAACACCACGATCGCGGCGATGATCAGCAGGCTGCGCCTGCGATAGGCTAGGTCAGCCGGGTGGATGTCCGCTTCGCGCACTATCGCGTTCCTGTGAATCCGAGCGTTCCCGCGCATTTCAACAAACCCGACCGCCGCATTCCAGACCGCCCATGACCGTCCCCAGCTACTACCGCGCCACCTTGCCGCCGACGCCCGAACGCCCGGCGCTGCAGGGCCGCCGCGAGGCCTCGGTGTGCGTGATCGGCGGCGGCTTCGCCGGGCTCAACACCGCGCTGGGCCTGGCCGAGCGCGGCGTCGCCGGCGTCGCCCTGATCGAGGCCCAGGGCCTGGGTCACGGCGCCTCGGGTCGCAACGGCGGTTTCGTGTTCGGCGGTTATTCGCGCGGCGAGGACGCGCTGCTGCGCGAACTGGGCCCCGAACGCGCGCGCGCCCTCTATGCGGGCACCACCGAGGCGGTCGAGCTGATTCGCACGCGCATCCATCGCCACGGCCTGGACTGCGACGCGGTCCAGGCCGGCGTGATCTGGGCCAACTGGTTCCGCGATCCCGAGGTCCTGCGTTCGCGCCAACGTCTGCTGGCCGAGCGCTACGGCGCCGAGTGGCGCTGGCTGGCGCAGGACGAACTGCGCGACCTGGTACGCAGCCCGCGCTACCACGACGGCCTGTTCGAACCGCAGGCCTTCCATTTCCACCCGCTCAAGTACGCGCACGGGTTGGCCGCACTGGCCGAGCGCGCCGGCGTCGCCGTGCACGAGCGCACGCCGGCGACCGCGCTGCGCCGCGAGGGCGCTCATTGGCGGGTGACCACGCCGCAAGGCGAGATCGCCGCGCGCCAGGTCGTGCTGGCCTGCGGCGGCTACCTGGCCGGCCTGAGCGCGCGCGTGGACGCGGGCGTGATGCCGATCGCGACCTACGTCATGGTCACCGAGCCCCTGGGCGCGCGCCTGGACGAGGCTCTGCGCACGCGCGCGGCGGTCTACGACACCCGTTTCGCGTTCGACTACTACCGGCCGCTGCCGGACACGCGGCTGCTCTGGGGCGGGCGCATCTCGGTGCTGGACCGCTCGCCGGCGGCGGTGGAGCGCCTGCTGCGGCGCGACTTGCTCAAGGTGTTCCCGCAATTGGAGGGCGTGCGCATCGAGCAGGCCTGGTCCGGCCTGATGAGCTATGCGCGCCACCAGATGCCGCAGATCGGCCAGGTCGAGGACGGCCTGTGGCTGGCCCAAGCCTTCGGCGGCCACGGCGTGGCGCCGACCACCTACGCGGGCGAAGTGCTGGCCGCGGCGATCGCGCACGGCGATCCGCGCTGGCGCGAGTTCGCCCATTACGGCCTGGTCTCGGCGCTGAAGCCGGCGGGATTGCTGGGCGCGCAGCTGAGTTACAGCTGGGCCCAGTTCAAGGATCATTGGAAGGATTGGAACGAGGGCAGGCGCGCGTGAGCGAAAACGAAACCACGGTCGCCGGCGGCGATCTGAGCTGGAGCGAGTTCGAGCGGGTGATGCTGTGCGCGGGCACGGTGCTGCGGGTCGAGGCGTTCCCGGAAGCGCGCAAGCCGGCCTGGAAACTGTGGGTGGACTTCGGACCGCACGGCGTGCGCAAGACCAGCGCGCAGGTGAAACAGCTGTACACGGCCGAGGAACTGGTCGGGCGCCAGATCGTCGGCGTGATCAATTTCCCGCCCAAGCAGGTCGGCCCGTTCCGTTCCGAATTCCTGCTCACCGGCTTCCCCACCGACGAAGGCGTGGTGGTCACCGCGATCGAACGGCCGGTGCCGAACGGAACGCGCCTGGCCTGAGCCTCTCGCTAGCATTGGGGTAGGAGCGGCCCGAGCCGCGACCGCGCCATCGAAGCGACGACGCAAGCAAGCTTCGCGGTCGTGGCTCGCGCCGCTCCTGCACGGGACTCACCGCGCATTAAACATCGTTAATCCCGCGCCCAGACTGCCGTAGCCCGCAACCGCCTAGCCTGCGAACGCGATCGCACCGGTCGCGTCTTCGGGAGAGGCCGTCATGTTCCGTAAATCCCTGCTACCGATCGCCGCCGCCTTGCTGTCGCTGAGCCTGGCCGCCGGCGCCGCGCAACCCGCAGCGGCCATGCATCCGGCGCCCGCCGCAAAGCCCGCGCCCGCGCGTGCCGCCGTCCAACCGATGGCGGCCGCGGCCAAACCGGCGCCGGCCAAAGCGACCGCGGCGAACCACTGCCGCGATCCCCAGGGCAAGTTCGTGTCCTGCGACAAGCAGGCCGCCAGCAAGCGTTGCCGCGACGCCCAGGGCAAGTTCACCGCCTGCCCGAAGTAGTGCGCGCACGACGCCGGCTACCGTGGGCCGGGCGTCGCGCGCCCAGCGTGGTGCGAGGCGAGGGCAGTTCCGGCTGCCCTCGCTTTTTTTGTGGGCCGTAAACGCATCGGGGCGACCGTAGCCGCCCCGATGATTCGATGCGAAGGCCGAGGCCTTCGCTCGATGGCCGAACTCAGAGCGCCTCGAACACGCCCGCCGCGCCCATGCCGGTGCCGATGCACATGGTCACCAGGCCGTACTTCTGCTGACGACGGCGCAGGCCGTGGACGATGGTCGCGGTGCGGATCGCACCGGTCGCGCCCAGCGGATGGCCCAGCGCGATCGCGCCGCCCAGCGGGTTGACCTTGGACGGATCCAGGCCGCTGTCGCGGATCACCGCCAGCGCCTGCGCGGCGAAGGCTTCGTTGAGCTCGATCCAGTCGATCTGGTCCTGGGTCAGGCCAGCCTGCTTGAGCGCCTTGGGAATCGCCGCGATCGGGCCGATGCCCATCACTTCCGGGCGCACGCCGGCGACCGAGAAGCTGACGAAACGCGCGAGCGGGGTCAGGCCGTAGTCCTTGACTGCCTGGCCGGAAGCCAGCAGCACCGCGGCCGCGCCGTCGCTCATCTGCGAAGCGGTGCCGGCGGTGACCGTGCCGCCGAACTGGCCGTTGCGGAACACCGGCTTGAGCTTGGCCAGCGCTTCCAGCGAAGCGTCGGCGCGCGGGCCCTCGTCCAGCTCGATCAGGCTCTTGCGCAGCTTGATCGTGTTGCCGCTCAGATCGGGCTGGTGCGACAGCACCTCGTAGGGGCTGATCTCGGCGGCGAACTCGCCGGCCTGCTGCGCGGCGATCGCCTTGCGGTGCGAGGCCAGCGCGAACGCGTCCTGGTCCTCGCGCGAGATCTTCCATTCCTCGGCGACCTTCTCGGCGGTGATGCCCATGCCGTAGGCGATGGCGACGTGGTCGTCCTTGAACACGCTGGGGCTCAACGCGACCTTGTTGCCCATCATCGGCACCATCGACATCGACTCGGTGCCTCCGGCCAGGACCAGGTCGGAGTTGCCCAGGCGGATCTCGTTGGCGGCCAGGGCCACGGCCTGCAGGCCGGAGGAGCAGAAGCGGTTGATGGTCTGCGCGGCGATGGTGTTGGGCAGGCCGGCCAGCAGCACGCCGATGCGCGCCACGTTCATGCCTTGCTCGCCCTCGGGCATGGCGCAGCCGATGATGGCGTCGTCGATGCGGTTGAGGTCGATGCCCGGGGCCTGCGCCACCACCGACTTCAACACGTGGGCGAGCATGTCGTCGGGACGGGTGTTGCGGAATACGCCGCGCGGGGCCTTGCCGACCGGGGTGCGGGTGGCGGCGACGATGTAGGCGTCTTGAACTTGCTTCATGATCT
Organism: Lysobacter sp. Root604; assembly: GCF_001427505.1. NCBI lineage: Bacteria > Pseudomonadati > Pseudomonadota > Gammaproteobacteria > Lysobacterales > Lysobacteraceae > Lysobacter > Lysobacter sp. Root604. Next base: position 1,089,196 of record NZ_LMGS01000001.1, read on the forward strand.
TTCTCCGAAAGAGGGATTCGGGATTAGGGATTCGGGATTAGTTAGGAACGGCGATTCGGGAACCGCTTTTGCGAATCCCGAATCTCGAATCACCAATCTCAGTTCCTCAGCGGCTTACCGGTCTTGAGCATGTGCGCGATGCGCTCCTGCGTCTTGGGCATCTGCGCCAGGGCGACGAAGTGTTCGCGCTCGAGCTTGAGCAGCCATTCCTCGTCGACCAGCGCGCCGCGGTCGACTTCGCCGCCGCAGATCACGGTGGCGATGCGGGTGGCGATCTCGTAGTCGTGCGGCGAGATGAAGCGGCCTTCCAGCATGTTGACCAGCAGCATCTTGAAGGTCGCGATGCCGACGTCGCCGGCGACCTGGACGCGGCGGCCGGGCAGGGGCGGGCGATAGCCGCTCTCGGCCAGGGCGCGGGCCTGGGCCTTGGCCACGTGCAGCAGTTCGAAGGCGTTGAACACCACCGCGTCGCCGTCGCGCGCCAGCTTGAGCTCGCGCGCCTCGAAGGCCGAGGTGGAGACCTTGGCCATGGCCACGGATTCGAACGCGGTCTTGAGCTGGGCGAACACATCGCCGCCCGGGCCGGCCGCGTCGGAGGCGCGCACCGCGAACTCCTTCAGGCCGCCGCCGGCCGGCAGCAGGCCAACGCCGGCCTCGACCAGGCCGATGTAGCTTTCCAGCGCGAACACGCTCTTGGCCGCGTGCATCTGGAACTCGCAGCCGCCGCCCAGGGCCAGGCCGCGCACCGCCGCCACCACCGGCACCAGCGCGTACTTGATGCGCTGACTGGTGGCCTGGAAGTTGGCGACCATGGCCTCGAAGCCCTTGAGGTCGCCGGCCTGCAGCAGGCCGAGCGCGCCGGACAGGTCGGCGCCGGCCGAGAACGGCTCCTTGGGCTGCCAGATCACCACGCCCTTGAACTTCTTTTCGGCGATGCCGATCGCTTCCTGGATGCCGTTGAGCACGTGGTCGTTGACCGTGTGCATCTTGGTCTTGAAGCTGATCACCGCGATGTCGTCGCCGTCGTCGGCCCACAGGCGGATGCCGTCGTTCTCGAACACGGTCTGGCCCTGCGAGAACTTCTCGCCGAGCAGGGCGTCGGGGAAGCGCTGGCGCGCGTAGACCGGGTTGGACGAGCGCGCGACCTTGGCGTTGCGGCCCGGGCTGTAGCTGCCGTCGGCAGCGTGCACGCCGTCGCGGCCATCGAACACCCAGTTCGGCAGCGGCGCGGGCGCCATCGCCTTGCCGGCCACGATGTCCTCGGCGATCCAGTCGGCGACCTGCTTCCAGCCCGCGGCCTGCCAGGTCTCGAACGGGCCCAGCGACCAGCCGTAACCCCAGCGCATCGCGAAGTCGACGTCGCGCGCGGTGTCGGCGATCGATTCCAGATGGAAGGCGCTGTAGTGGAAGCTGTCGCGGAACACCGCCCACAGGAACTGCGCCTGCGGATGGCCGCTGGCGCGCAGGGCGGCGAACTTCTTGGCCGGGTCGCGCTCCTTGAGCAGGGCGGCGACGTCGGCATCGAGCTCGCCGGCCGAGACGCGGTAGTCCTGCGCCTTGAGGTCGAGCACCAGGATGTCCTTGCCGCGCTTGGTGTACACGCCAGCGCCGGTCTTCTGGCCCAGCGCGCCCTTTTCGATCAGCGCGGCCAGCCACTTGGGCGCCTTGAAGTACGAGTGCCAGGGGTCATCGGGCAGGGTGTCGGCCATGGTCTTGATGACATGGGCCATGGTGTCCAGGCCGACCACGTCGGCGGTGCGGTAGGTCGCCGACTTCGGGCGCCCGATCGCCGGACCGGTCAGGGCGTCGACGGTGTCGAAGCCCAGGCCGAACTGCTCGGTGTGGTGCATCGCGGCCAGCATCGAGAACACGCCGATGCGGTTGCCGATGAAGTTCGGGGTGTCCTTGGCGATCACCACGCCCTTGCCCAGGGTGGTGGTGAGGAAGGTTTCCAGGCCCTCGAGCACGCTGGCGTCGGTGCCGCGGGCCGGGATCAGCTCGGCCAGGTGCATGTAGCGCGGCGGGTTGAAGAAGTGCACGCCCAGAAAGCGGTGGCGCAGTTCCTCGGGCAGGACTTCGGCCAGCTTGTTGATGCCCAGGCCGGAGGTATTGGAGGCCAGCACGGTGTGCGCGGCCACGAACGGCGCGATCTTCTTGTACAGGTCCTGTTTCCAGTCCATGCGCTCGGCGATGGCCTCGATGATCAGGTCGCAGTCGCGCAGCTGTTCCAGGCCGGTTTCGTAGTTGGCCGCGCTGATGCGCTCGGCCAGGCCCTTGGCGGCGAGCGGGGCGGGGCTGAGCTTGCCCAGGTTCGCGATCGCCTTGGCGACGATGCCGTTGGGGTCGCCCTCCTTGGCCGGCAGGTCGAACAGCACCGTGTCGACGCCCGCGTTGGTCAGGTGCGCGGCGATCTGCGCGCCCATGACGCCGGCGCCCAGGACCGCGGCACGGCGGACAAGCAATTTATTAGACATCGTCTGCAACTCCTTGGATTGATTGCATTTATGTTGCAGCGTCCGGGCGGAAACGGAGGCGAGGGCCCCGATGGGGTCGCCCGGACGCGACAGGAAAAAAGCGGCTGGGCGCGGCGCTCAGCTCTTGAAGCCGGCGGCGGCGAAGCGGATCAGTTCGCGGCCCGCGCGTTCACGATGCGCCGCCTCGGTGACACCGGCGGGACGCTTGATCAGGCCGAAATCGGCCATGGCATAGGTCAGGGCGCCGGCCAGGAAGTCCAGGCGCCAGTACAGCTCTTCCTTGCTCAGGCCCGGCACCGCGGCCGCGATCGCCTTGGCGAATTCGCGCAGCACGTGGCCGTAATGGTCGGACAGGAACTTGCGCAGGCTGTCGTTCTTCTCGGCATAGGCGCGGGCGACCACGCGCACGAAGGCGGCGCCGCCGTGGCGGTCCTGGGCCAGGGCCAGGGCCGGTTCCACGAACGCGGCCAGGATCGGATCCAGCTCGCCCGGATGCTGCTGCACGGCCTCCTGCAGGGCGCTCAGGCGCTGCCGGCTCATGTCGTCCATGCGTCGGCGGAACACCTCGTTGACCAGGTTTTCCTTGCTGCCGAAGTGGTAGTTGACCGCCGCGATGTTGACGTCCGCGCGGCTGGTCACCTGGCGCAACGAAGTGCCGGTGAAGCCGAACTGGGCGAACAGTTCCTCGGCGGCGCCGAGAATGCGGTCCTTGGTGGAGAAATGCGCGGTGGCGGCCATGGGGCTCCGGGGCTGGGCTGAATCAAACGCTTGTTTGATCCTAGTCCCGCCCCGGCCGGATCGTCAACGGATTTTCAGCACAACCGTGCAAATCGCCTGACCGATCCGGTAGAATTACCGTAGCCATATTGGCTAAACCCGCGTCCTGTCGCGGGTTTTCTGTTATTCTCGGGCCCTCGCAAGGAAGCAGCAGCGGCCCGCCTACCCGGAGAATTTCCATGGCGCTGGAGCGCACCCTGTCCATCATCAAGCCCGACGCCGTCGCCAAGAACGTCATCGGTGAGATCTACACGCGCTTCGAGAAGGCGGGCCTGAAGGTCGTCGCCTCCAAGATGAAGCACCTCTCCAAGCAGGAAGCCGAAGGTTTCTACGCCGTGCACCGCGAGCGTCCGTTCTTCGCCGCCCTAGTCGAATTCATGATCAGCGGCCCGGTGGTGATCCAGGCGCTGCAGGGCGAGAACGCCGTGCTCAAGCACCGCGACCTGATGGGCGCGACCAATCCGAAGGACGCCGCGCCGGGCACGATCCGCGCCGACTTCGCCGACAGCATCGATGCCAATGCCGTGCACGGCTCGGACAGCCTGGAGAACGCCGCGATCGAGATCGCGTACTTCTTCCCGGCCACCGACGTCTACGCGCGCTAAATCGCCGTGACCGAGCTGCGCGCCAACACGAACGATCTTCCGCACGCCGGCGACGCGCCGGCGGCGGCAACGCCCGTGAGCGCGCAAGCCCTCGCCAACGACGTCGCGATCGCGGCGGCGCAGCCGGCCACGCCCGGCTACGTCGCCGTCGATCCGAGCAAGACCAATCTGTTCGATCTCGACCGCGTGTCGCTGGAAGACTTCTTCGAGCAGACCCTGGGCGAGAAGCGCTTCCGCGCGCACCAGGTGATGAAGTGGATCCATCACCGCTACGTCACCGATTTCAACGACATGACCGACCTGGGCAAGGCGCTGCGCGCCAAGCTCGAGCAGCATGCGCAGGTGCGCGTGCCGCAAGTCGTGTTCGACAAGGCCTCGACCGACGGCACCCACAAGTGGCTGCTGGGCATGGACCCCAAGAACGCGATCGAAACGGTGTTCATCCCCGACAAAGGCCGCGGCACCCTGTGCGTGTCCTCGCAGGTCGGCTGCGCCCTGAACTGCCAGTTCTGCTCCACCGCCACCCAGGGCTTCAACCGCAACCTGTCGACCGCCGAGATCATCGGCCAGGTCTGGGTGGCGGCGCGCCATCTGGGCAACGTCCCGCATCAGCAGCGCAAGCTCACCAACGTGGTGATGATGGGCATGGGCGAGCCGCTGGCGAATTTCGACAACGTCGTGCGCGCCATGAGCATCATGCGCGACGACCTGGGCTACGGCCTGGCCAACAAGCGCGTGACCCTGTCCACCGCCGGCATGGTGCCGATGATCGACAAGCTCGGCGAAGTCAGCGACGTCTCGCTGGCGGTCTCGCTGCACGCGGCCAACGACGAGTTGCGCAGCGAACTGGTCCCGCTCAACAAGAAGTACCCGATCGCGCAGTTGATGGAAGCCTGCGTGCGTTACGCGCTGCGCAAGCGCGGCACCTCGGTGACCTTCGAGTACACCCTGATGAAGGGCGTCAACGACCAGCCCCAGCACGCGCGTCAGCTGCTGCGTCTGCTGCGTCAGTTCGACAACGCGGTGCAGATGAAGGACGCCGCCAAGGTCAACCTGATCCCGTTCAATCCGTTCCCGGGCACGCGCTTCGAGCGCCCGGACGACGCCGCGATCCGCAGCTTCCAGAAGCTGCTCAACGACGCCGGCATGATCGCGCCGGTGCGCCGCACCCGCGGCGACGACATCGACGCGGCCTGCGGCCAGCTCAAGGGCCAGGTCATGGACCGGACCCGGCGCCAGGCCGAATTCCGCAAGAAACTCGAATCTCAAGGGCTGGGCGATGCGGCTTGAAGGACGTCGGCTGTGGGTCAAGTGGCCGCTGTTGGCGGCGCTGATCGCGCTCGCCGCGATCTCGCTGTCCGGCTGCAAGCGCCTGACCTTCGTGCGGCCGAACTTCGATAAGGCCAAGTACGAGCACACCGGGCCCGACTACGCGGTGCGCGACGACAAGCGCACCAAGGACGCTTCCTCGGCGCGCACCCGGGTGCAACTGGCCCAGGCCGCGCTGCGCAACGGCGACCTCGACGGCGCCGAGCGCGACGCCCGCACCGCGCTCAAGGCCGACCCGCGCTCGGTCGACGCCATCACCATCCTGGGCGCGGTCGCCGAACGCCGTGGCGACATGGCCGGGGCAGGGCAGCACTACAAGAAGGCGGTCGATCTCGCGCCCGAGCGCGGCGCTTTCCTCAACAACTACGGCGCCTGGCTGTGCGCCAGCGGCCACGCCGCCGAATCGCTGAGCTGGTTCGACCGCGCCCTGGCCGACAGCGCCTACGCCACCCCGACCGCGGCGCTGGCCAATGCCGGCAGCTGCGCCGCCACCGCCGGCCAGACCCAGCGCGCCGAGCGCGACCTGCGCACCGCGCTGGCGCTGGACGCCAACAACGCGCTGGCCCTGGGCGGCCTGGCGCGGATCGAGCTGCAGCAGGGCAATGCCTTCGAGGCCCGGGCTTTTTCTGAACGCAGGCTGGCTGCCGCCCCGGCGGATCCGGACGCGCTGGTGCTTGCGTCACAAATCGAACAAAAACTCGGCGACACGGCTGCCGCCGCAAGATACGTTCAGCGTCTACGGGCGGAGTTCCCTGACGCGCAGGGCTCCGGGACAGGGGATGACGGTAAGCGATGATGCTTTCTAACGAAGTCGCGCCTGACGGCGGGGGTAGCTGTGGCGCGCGCCTGAAACTCGCCCGCGAACGGGCCGGTCTGTCGCACGCGGACGTGTCCGCGCGCCTCAAGATGCCGACCCGCGTGGTGCAGGCGCTGGAAGAGGACGACCTGTCGCGCATCGGCGCGCCGGTGTTCGTGCGCGGCCAACTGCGCAGCTATGCGCGCCTGCTCGGGGTCGATCTGGAACCCGAACTCGACCGTGTCGCCGTCGCCCAACTGGCGCCGTCGCAGCTGGTCAGCCACACCCACACGCCGCGCTACCGCCGCGTGTTCGAACAGGCCACCCGCCGCGCGATCTACATCGTGCTGACCGCCGCGATCGCGGTGCCGGTCTGGCTGGCCACGCGTCCGCACCTGGACAGCAACCTGGCCGTGCAGTCGCTGGACGTGCCGGCCAGCGCGCTGAGCGCCGGCGCCACGCCCTCCACCGAACCCGCCGCCGCGGCCCAGCGCACCCCGCTGATCGCCTCGATGGCGCCGCTGCCGGCCGCGCCGGCGGCGCAAGCGCAGACCGCCTTGTCGCTGAACTTCACCGGCGACAGCTGGGTGCAGGTCTACGCGACCGACGGCAGCACCCTGGAACAGGGCCTGCTCGGTGCCGGCGAACGCCGCAGCTACGCCGCCGGCGAAGTCGCGCGCGTGGTGCTGGGCAACTCGTCCGCGGTCGAAGTGCAGCAGGCGGGCCAACCCGTCGATCTGGCGCCGTTCAGCCGCGCGAACGTCGCGCGCTTTACGCTATCCTCTGACGGTTCCCTCGCGCCGGTCTCCGACTGACCCGCGACGCGGGTCTGCGCATGCCCCGGTAATCCGGCATGTCCCTCACTGGCCCGCACTGCGGGCCGGTCATATTCCTTTGGGCTCCAGCCGGTCGGCGGAGCGAGATGAACGATGGCGATCGACGATCTGGCTGACGAACACGAACAAAGCGAACGCGTACTGGAGTGGCTGCGCCGCAACGGCGCCGGACTGATCGGCGGCATCGCCCTGGGTCTGGCCGCGATCGGCGGCTGGAAGTGGTGGGAGAACCATCAGGTCCAGCAGCAGGCGCAAATCGCCAACCAGTATCAGGCCGCGCTCGACGCGATCGAGGCCAAGGACAAGGGCGCCGAAGCCAAGGTCAAGGCGCTGGGCCAGAACACCTATCACACGCTCGCCGCGCTGCGCCTGGCGCAGTCGCAGGTGGTCGCCAACCAGCGCGACGCCGCGATCGCGACCCTGCGCTCGATCCAGAGCGACGAGCCGGCCATCGCCGAGATCGTCAATCTGCGCCTGGCGCGTCTGTTGATCGACGCCAAGCAGGCCGACGCCGCGCTCAAGCTGCTGGCCAACGCGACCACGCCCACCGCCATCGCGGTGCGCGGCGACGCGCAACTGGCCCTGGGCCAGCGCGCCAAGGCGCAGGAAGCGTATACGCAGGCGATGACCAAGCTGGACGTGGCCTCGCCGCAGCGCCGCCTGCTCGAACTCAAGCTCACCGAAGCCGGCGGTTCCCCGGTCAAGCCCGAGGCCAAGTCTTGATGAAGGTTGCAGCCATGCCCCCCAGCCGCACCGTAGTCCGCGTTTCCGCCGTCCTGATGTGCGCTTTCGCGCTGGCCGGCTGCTCCACCGTCAAGGGCTGGTTCGGCGGTAGCAAGAAGGACGACGGCAAGCCCAACGAGCCGGTCGAACTGACCGACATCACCCCGACCGCCAACGTCGCCAAGCTGTGGTCGACGCATGCCGGCAAGGGCGAGGACCGCATGGGCGTGCGCCAGGGCCCGGCCATCGCCGACGGCCGCGTCTACGCCGCCGCGATCGAGGGCGGCGTGCACGCCTTCGACCTGCAGACCGGCAAGTCGATCTGGGATTACCTGCCGATGCGTCAGGGCGAGGACGCCAAGAAGAAGGACAAGGACATCCGCCTCTCCGGCGGCCCCGGCGTGGGCGAAGGCCTGGTCGTGGTCGGCAGCCTGGAAGGCGACGTGATCGCACTGGACGCCGCCAGCGGCGCCGAGAAGTGGCGCGCCAAGGTCGGCAACGAAGTCATCGCCGCGCCCGCCGTCGGCATGGGCCTGGTGTTCGTGCGTTCCAACGACGGCCGCCTGAGCGCGTTCGACGCCGCCAGCGGCGAGCGCCGCTGGTTCTGGACCCGCGACGTGCCGATGCTGTCGCTGCGCGGCAACGACGCGCCGGTGCTGGGCCCGGGCTTCGTCTTCGTCGGCAACGACGACGGCACCGTGGTCGCGCTGTCGGCCACCGACGGCCGCCCGATGTGGGAGCAGGCCGTGTCGCAGCCGGAAGGCCGCACCGAGCTGGACCGCATGGCCGACATCGACGGCACTCCGGTGCTGGAAGGCAGCACGCTGTACGCGAGCAGCTTCAAGAAGCAGACCCTGGCGATCGACGGCCCCAGCGGCCGCCCGATGTGGAACAGCGAGCACGGCGGCGCCGGCCGGATCGGCGTCAGCGCCGACCGTCTGGTCGTCACCGATCCCACCGGCACCGTGTTCGGCCTGGACAAGGCCGGCGGCAGCGCGATGTGGCAGCAGGCCGGCCTGGCCCGTCGCAACGTCACCGGCGCCGCGATCCAGGGCGATTACGCCGTGGTCGGCGACTTCGACGGCTACGTGCATTGGCTGAAGCTCGACAACGGCGAGTTCGCCGCGCGTCAGCGCGTCGGCGGCAAGGCCCTGCGCGCCGCGCCGGTGGTCTCCGACGGCGTCCTGGTGGTGCAGAACGTCGAAGGCGAGCTGACCGCGTTCAAGCTGCAGTAAAGCCGGGATTCGGGATTCGGGAGTAGGGATTCGCAAGAGCGGATCCCGAAGCGGCGCGGTTTGCGTCGTCCGGCTCGACCCACCGTCAGGTAGGGCCCGGTCGGCGTATGCCGCTCCGGGCCGTTCGTTTGTGGCCTTTAAGCGCGCCCTTTACCAGCGCGGCAAAACGCCGGGGCGGCCGCTCTGGCACTATGTACCGCTATGCCCTTCGGAAATCCGGCCGCGAGCCCCTGGGCTCCGCGCTTGTGCTTTTCCGAATCCCGAATCCCGATTCCCAAATCCCGGCTCTAAATCATGCTTCCGTTAGTTGCCCTCGTTGGCCGCCCCAACGTCGGAAAATCCACCTTGTTCAACGCGCTCACGCGCAGCCGCGATGCGCTGGTCCACGACCAACCCGGCGTCACGCGCGACCGTCACTACGGCGTCTGCCGCCCCGAGGGCCTGCGCCCGTTCGCGGTGGTCGACACCGGCGGCATCGCCGGCGAGGACGAAGGACTGGCCGGCGCGACCGCGCGCCAGGCCCGCGCCGCCGCCGAGGAGGCCGACCTGGTGCTGTTCATCGTCGATGGCCGCGAAGGCGCCTCGGCCCTGGACGACGACATCCTCAAGTGGTTGCGCAAGGCCGCGCGTCCGACCTTGCTGGTGGTCAACAAGACCGACGGCATCGACGTCCAGGCCGCGCTCAACGATTTCGCCCGTTACGGCTTCAGCGACCGCGTCGCGGTGTCCTCGGCGCATCGCCAGGGCATCGACCGCCTGCTCGAGGAAGTGCTGGCCAAGCTGCCGGAAGAGGGCACCCAGGCCGAGCTCGACAGCGACCCCTCGCGCATCCGCGTGGCCTTCATCGGCCGCCCCAACGTGGGCAAGTCGACCCTGGTCAATCGCCTGCTCGGCGAAGAACGCATGATCGCCTCCGAAGTGCCGGGCACCACCCGCGATTCGGTCGCCATCGACATGGAACGCGACGGCCGCCTGTACCGGCTGATCGACACCGCCGGCCTGCGCCGCAAGTCGCGCGTCGAGGAAGCGGTGGAGAAGTTCTCCATCATCAAGACCCTGCAGGCGATCGAGCAGTGCCAGGTCGCGGTGGTGATGCTGGACGCGGGCGAGGGCGTGACCGACCAGGACGCCAGCGTGCTCGGTTACGCGCTGGACGCCGGCCGCGCGCTCGTGGTCGCCGTCAACAAGTGGGACGGCCAGACCGACTATCAGCGCCAGCAGACCGAAAACCTGTTGGTGCGCAAGCTCGCCTTCGTAGACTGGGCCGAGGCGGTGCGCATCAGCGCCAAGCATGGCTCCGGCCTGCGCGAGCTATTCAAGGCCGTGCACCGCGCCCACGACTCGGCGACCCGCGAGTTCGCCACCGCCGAGGTCACCAAGGCGCTGGAAATCGCCTACGAGACCAATCCGCCGCCGGTGGTGCGCGGTCACGTCGCCAAGCTGCGCTACGCCCACCCGGCGGCCAGCAATCCGCCCACCTTCGTCGTCCACGGCACGCGCCTGCGGACCCTGGCCGACAGCTACAAGCGCTACCTGGAAAACTTCTTCCGCAAGCGCTTCAAGCTGGTCGGCACGCCGGTGCGCTTCATCTTCAAGGAAGGCACCAACCCTTACGAGGGCAAGAAGAACGTGCTGACCGAGAAGCAGGTGGCGAAGAAGCGGCGCTTGATCCGGCATGTGAAGCGCGGGAAGTGAGGCGGGCGCGCAGGTGTTGCGCGCTCGACTGAGATAGCTCGTAGTAGCGTAGATACCCGCTCCTCAGCGTCGTCATTCCCGCGAAAGCGGGCTCCGCTTCACTTCGGCGGAGCCGAACATCCAGTGGCTTTAGCGCCATGCAGCGATGATCGTCGTTAGTTCCCTAGCAGCGTCTAATTCCATGGCTGTTCTTTGCCACTACTCGACATCTCGTAGCGCTCGCTAAAGTCACTGGATGTTCGGCTCTGCCGAAGTGAAGCGGAGCCCGCCTTCGCGGGAATGACGAGCAAAAGCGCGCGGTGCTTGCGGGCTTGCACTGCTAGTTCGTCTTCGGAGTCGATCCCAAGCCAATGCGAGCGCAGCCTGCCAACGTTATCGCCCCCTCCGACCTGACCCTAGGCCTCCTAGCCGGCGGCCGCGCCACCCGCCTAGGCGGCCTCGACAAAGCCTGGCTCGAACGCGACGGCGTCGCGCAGGTACTGCATCTCACCCAGCGCTACGCAGCCCAAACCAGCGCGACCCTGATCAGCGCCAACCGCGACCTCGACCGCTATACCGCCCACGGCCTGCGCGCCGTCCCCGACCCGCATCCCGACCTGGGCCCGCTGGGCGGCCTGGAAGCGCTGGCCGCGGCCACCACCACGCCCTGGTTGTTCACACTGCCGGTCGATGCCTTGAACCCGCCCGACGATCTGCTCGCGCGCCTCGCGGCCGCCGGCCCGCACGGCGCCTGCGCGATCGACGACGACGGCCTGCAACCCTTGTTCGCGCTCTGGCACGTGGACAGCCTGCGCCCGACGCTGCGCGAGGCGCGCGCGCAGGGCCGCCTCGCGGTGCAGCGGCTGCAGACCGATCTGGGCATGGCGCGCGTGCGCTGCGATGGCCTACGCTTCGGCAACCTCAACACGCACGACGATCTGGCCGCGGCCGGAATCGTCGCGCCCGCACGCGATTGATCGAAGCCATGCATGAGTTCCCGACCGGTCTGAGCTACGACGAAGCGCTGGCCATCGTCGCCGAGGTCGCGGCCACGCACCGCCTCGACACCGAAAGCCTGGCCCTGCCGCGCTGCCACGGCCGCGTGCTGGCTCAGGACGTGGACGCGCCGCTGGCGTTGCCGCCGTTCGACAACAGCGCGATGGACGGTTACGCCTTCCGCCATGCCGATCTGGCCGGGCAGGGCGACGGCCTGCGTCTGGCCGGCGAGCAGTTCGCGGGCGCCGCGCTCGCGCTGGCGCTCGACGCGGACCAGTGCCTGCGCATCACCACCGGCGCAGCGTTGCCGGCGGGCGCCGACACGGTCGCGATCAAGGAAAACGTGCGGCTCGACGGCGAGCGCGTGCGCATCCCGGCCGACACAGTCCCTGGCGCCAACGTGCGCTACGCCGGCGAAGACGTGCGTGTGGGCGACCGTGTGCTGCACGCGGGCCAGGCGCTGACGCCGGCGCGGGTGTCGCTGGCTGCCTCGCTGGGGCTGCCCTCGCTGCGCGTGGCGCGGCGCCCGACCGTGGCGGTGTTCACCACCGGCGACGAACTGGTCGAACCCGGACTGCCGCTGGGACCGGGTCAGATCCACGACAGCAATCGCGACCTGCTGATGGGCTTGCTGCGCGCCGACGGCCTGGAGCCCACCGCCTGGCCGCGCCTGCCCGACGATCCGCGCCAGGTCGAGATCGCGCTGCGCGACGCCGCCTGCGCCTTCGACCTGATCCTGACCTGCGGCGCGGTCTCGGCCGGCGAAAAGGACCATGTGCCGGCCGTGCTGGCGCAGTTTGGGCGTACCCATTTCTGGAAGGTGCGCATGAAGCCGGGCATGCCGCTGCTGTTCGGCAGCCTGGACCAGGCCCGCTTCCTCGGCCTGCCGGGCAATCCGGTCTCGGTGATGGCGACCTATCTGACCTTCGGACGCGCCCTGATCGACGGCCTGCAAGGCCGCAGCGAGCCGCGCCCGCGCTGGCGCGCGCGCCTCGCCGATGCGGTCGACAAGACCCACCCGCGCCGCGAGTTCATCCGCGCGCGCCTGTACGCGGGCGAGGACGGCAGCCTGTACGCCGATCCCAATCCCGCCACCGGCTCGCACCGCCTGCGCGCGGCCGCCGATTCCAATGCCCTGATCGTGATCGGCGAAGGCCCGCAACGCCTGGCCGCCGGCGCGGTGGTCGAGGTGCTGCCGTACTGATGCGCGCAACGCTGCGTCGCCGTCCGCGCCGCACAGCGCCACCGCGAAGGCGGATAATCGCGGCATGAGCATCGAACGCATCACCCCGGCCGAAGCCCGGCGCCGGCAACGCGCGGGCGCGGTATTGATCGACGTGCGCGAAGCCCACGAACGCGCCGCCGGCCGCGCCGAGCACGCGCTGGGCGTGGCCCGCACCGAGCTGGAAACCGACCCCGCCGCCAGCGTCGCCGACCGCGACGCCGAGGTCCTGCTGATCTGTCAGTCCGGCGCGCGTTCGCTGCTGGCCGCGCAGGCACTGCTAGAGGCCGGTTACACGCGCGTCGCCTCGGTCGACGGCGGCACCGCGCGTTGGATAGCCGAGGGCCTGCCGCTGGCGCCGCCGGATGCGCAGGCCGATTTCTACGACCGCTATTCGCGCCACCTGCGTCTGCCGGAAGTGGGCGAGGACGGGCAGCGCCGGCTGCAGGCCGCGCGCGTGGCCATGGTCGGCGCGGGCGGCTTGGGTTCGCCGGCCGCGTACTACCTGGCCGCGGCGGGCATCGGCACGCTGGTGCTCGCCGACGATGACCGCGTCGATCGCAGCAACCTGCAGCGCCAGATCCTGCACACCGAAGCGCGCATCGGCACGCCCAAGGTCGAGTCCGCGTGGATCGCGCTGACCGCCTTGAATCCGCACATCGAGGTGATCGCGTTCCCCGAGCGCATCGATTCGGGCAACGTCGAGCGCCTGATCGCCGACGCCGATGTGGTCATCGACGGCGCCGACAATTTCCCGGTGCGCTATCTGCTCAACGACGCCTGCGTGAAGCTGGGCAAGCCGTTGATCTACGGCGCCGTGCATCGCTTCGAAGGCCAGACCAGCGTGTTCGACGCCGGCCGCCAACGCGGCCAGGCGCCGTGCTACCGCTGCCTGTTCCCGGAGCCGCCGCCGCCGGAAGCCGCGCCCAACTGCGCCGAGGCCGGCGTGCTCGGCGTGCTGCCAGGGGTGATCGGCCTGTTGCAGGCGACCGAGGCGATTAAGCTGATCCTGGGCCTGGGCGAGCCGCTGCGCGGACGCCTGCTGCATTTCGACGCGCTGGGCATGCGCTTTCGCGAAACCCGCCTGCGTCCCGATCCGGGCTGCGCGGTGTGCGCGCCGGGCCTGGCCTTCCCGGGCTACATCGACTACGCCGCGTTCTGCGCCTTGCATTGAGCGCGGCGATGTGAAAACGGCCGACACACGGACTGTGCGACGTTCGCTCCATCGGGGATAGCCGATGGAGCGGAGCATGCGGGCAGGGTGGGCGACGATAGCGCTGTGGCTGGCCATGGCCCTGATACCCGCGCACGCCAGCGGCGTCTGCGTCCCCGCCGCCGGGCCCGACAGCTACGCCAACCGCATCGCCGCCATCGCCTGCCAGGAGAACGCGCTGTGGTTCGGCGCCTTCATCGACGGCGACGGCCGCCTGGCCAGCACCACCGTCGCCGAAGCCGAGACCTCGCGCCTGCGCGACGCCAGCACCCCGGCCTGGCGCCGCGTCGCCGACTACTGGAAGGGCAGCGGCCTGCTGTGGCAGATGAGCAGTTTCGCCGGCGCCAGCGAATGCGGCTATTCGCCGGCCGCCGATCCCGACCAGATGCGCGTCGCCAACGCCTCCTGCCGCGCCTTCCTGATCGACAACCCCTGGTCGGCGGTGTTCGTGTCCTACGTGATGAACCGCGCCGGCGTGCCCAACTTCCGCGCCTCGGCCAGCCACATCGACTACGTGCGCGACGCCTACCTGCATCCCGACAGCAGCCCGTACACCTTCGCCGATCCCGACACCACCGCGCCCGCGCCGGGCGATCTGCTGTGCTTCGTGCGCGCCTCGTCCACGCCGTTCGGCTACGCGGGCCTCAAGGCCTTCCTCGATCGCGACCAGGGCGCCTTGAACATGCACTGCGACATCGCCGTTAGCATCGACGGCGGCAAGCTCTATCTGATCGGCGGCAACGTGCTGCAGAGCGTGACCCTGCGCGAGCTCAACCTCAATGCCGGCGGCCAGCTGTGGGCCTTGCCGCGCCGCGACGGCGCGCCCGCGGACTGCCGCCCCGGTCACGAGCAGGGCTGCAGTTTCAATCGCCAGGACTGGGCCGCGCTGCTCAAGCTCAAGACCATGGTGCCGACCACGCCGGCGCCGACCCTGACGCCGATGCGCAATTGCTGCGAGGTCTGCCCGCTGCCTATTCCCGAAGGCATGCAGCGCTGCCCGGCCGCAGCGGCTGCGTCGCCGCTGCCGGAAGCGCCCGCGCCGGCGAACTAGCGCGCCGCGTCCGCCACCGCGAAGAACTCGCGCAAGGCCTGCTCGAACGCCGGCTGCTCGCCGATGCTGCTGTGGTCGGCATAGGACAGCGCGACCACTTTGGGCGGTGTCGCCAGCGCAGCGATCAGGCGGTCGGTGTTGCCGGCGGGGATCACTTGGTCGAGGCCCGCGCGCAGCACCAGGGTCGGTCCGCGATAGCCCGCCAGCCAGCGCGCCGAGTCGAAACGGTCGCGCACCAGCCAGCCCACCGGCAGCAGCGGATAATGCGACTGCGCGACCGCGGCCAGGCTGTCGAACGGGGTCACCAGGGCCAGCCGCGCCACCGGCCGTTGCGAGGCGACGTGGCTGGCCACGCCGCTGCCCAGGCTGCAACCGATCACGTCGATGGGCTGGCCCGGATGCGCGGCGCGCACGCGGTCGTAGAAGCTCAGCGCGTCGCCGAACAGCGCCGCCTCGCTGGGCTGGCCGTCGCTGGCGCCGAAGCCGCGGTAGGCGAGCAGATAGACGCTGCGATCGGGAAATAGGCGCGCGAGCTGGTCGCGGCGCGCCTCGATGCGCTCGGCGTTGCCGCCGAAGTAGAGCAGGGGGCGCGGCGCGTCCGGGTTCACCGCCCAGCCGCGCAACTGCACGCCCTCGCGTTCCAGCACGAAATCGGTGCTGGCCGGATCGACGCGCGTGTACTGGCCGTAATAGATCAGGTCGCGCTGCTTGGCGTACATCAGGCCGCAGATGCCGGCGTAGACCACCGCCGGCAACCCCAACATCGCCATCCAGGCATGCCGCGAGACTTTGAGCGCCATCGTCACCCCCTGGCCGATACGGTTGCTTGCGAACGGTCTCGACTATGACCAACGACGAACGCGTCTGGCAACGGGCGTTCGACCGATGCCAGTCTGGAGGGTCCGAGCGAAGGCCGCGTCTAGACCGCGGCGATCACCGCGTCGATCTGCTCGGGCGTGGTCGCGTAGCTGGTCACCAGGCGCAGAAAACGCTGGTCGGCGGCGATCGCGAAACCCTCGGGCAAACCGCGGCTGGACCAGCCCGCGCAGACGATGCCGGCTTCGCGCCAACGCGCTTCCAGCGCTGCCGGCACCACCGCGAACACTTCGTTGGCCTGGGTCGGCCAGGGCAGGCGCACACCCGGCCGCGCGGCCAGCGCCGCGGCCAGGCGCGCCGCCATCGCGTTGGCGTGCAGGGCGTTGTCGCGCCAATGCCCGTCTTCGAGATAGGCGGCCATCTGCGCGCCGAGCAGGCGGCTCTTGGACAGGGTGTGGCCGGCGCGCTTGCGTTGGAACGGCAACGACGCGGCCAGCGCCGGATCGAACATCAGCACCGCCTCGCAGGCCAGCGCGCCGTTCTTGGTCGCGCCGAACGTGATCGCGTCGAAGCCGGCCTGCCAGCTCATCGCCGCGGCGCTGCAGCCCAGCGCCACCATCGCGTTGGCGTAGCGCGAGCCGTCCAGGTGGCAGCGCAGGCCGTGCCGGCGCGCCAGCGCGGTCAGCGCCTGCAGCTCGTCCAGGCTGTACAGCGTGCCGGCCTCGGTGACCTGCGACAGCGACAGCGCCGCCGGCTGCACGCTGCGCGCGACGCCGGGGCTGAGGCGGGCGAGGGCGTCGGTCAGGCCGGCGGGGGTGATCTTGCCGGCCACGCCGGGTATGCCGATCAGCTTGGCGCCGCCGCTGTAGAACTCGGGCGCGCCGCACTCGTCTTCGAGGATGTGGCTTTCGGCGTGGCATAGCACCGCGCCCCAGGGCGGACACAGCGCGGCCAGCGCCAGCGCGTTGGCGGCGGTGCCGGTGGCGGTCAGGCAGACCTGCAGCGGTCGCTCGAACAGTTCGGCCAGCGCGGCCTCGGCCTGGGCGCAGTAGCGGTCGGCGCCGTAGGAGGGTTCGGCGTCGGCGTTGGCGCGCACGATCGCATCCAGCACCTGGGCGCTGGCGCCGACCACGTTGTCGCTGGCCAGATTGATGCGGGAGGCGGCCCCGCTCATCGCGGATGCGCGCGCTGCGCGGCCTCGAACGCGGCCAACTGCTCCGGGGTGGCCTCGGCCTGGTGCTGCGCCTTCCATTGCGCGAAGGGCTGGCCATAGACCGCCTCGCGCGCTTCGTCGCGGGTCATGCCGATGCCGCGCGACTCGGCGGCCTCGCGGTACCAGTCGGCCAGGCAGTTGCGGCAGAAGCCGGCCAGGATCATCAGATCGATGTTCTGCACGTCCGGGCGGTCCTGCATCAGATGCTGGCGCAGGCGCCGGAACGCGGCGGCCTCGATGGCAAGGGTGTCGTGATCGATTTCGTTCATGGCGGCTCGGTTGGTGCGTCGTGAATGGGGGATAATGCGCGGCCCAGAACCCGACGCCAATCCCGCCTCATGACGTCCGCTCCGACCCCGGCCCGCATCCTCGACGGCAAACGCATCGCCGAGGACTTGCTCGACAATCTCAAGGCCCGGGTCGACGCGCGCGTGGCGGCCGGCCTGTCGCGCCCCGGCCTGGCCGTGGTCCTGGTCGGCAACGACCCGGCCTCCAGCGTCTACGTCAAGAACAAGCGCCGCGCCGCGCAGAAGGTCGGCATTCGCGCGATCGACTACGACCTGCCGGCCAGCACCAGCGACGCCGAGCTGCTGGCCCTGGTCGACCGCCTCAACGCCGATCCCGAGGTTCACGGCATCCTGGTCCAGCTGCCGCTGCCGGACCGCCGCGACGGCACCGCCCTGATCCACCGCATCGACCCGCGCAAGGACGTCGACGGCTTCCACCCCGAGAACGTCGGCCACCTCGCGCTGCGCCAGTTCGGCCTGCGCCCGTGCACCCCGCGCGGCATCACCACGCTGCTGGGCTATACCGACCGCCCGGTGCGCGGGCAGAGCGCCACCATCGTCGGCGTCAGCAACCACGTCGGCCGGCCGATGGCGCTGGAGCTGCTGATCGCCGGCTGCACCGTCACCAGTTGCCACAAATTCACCCCGCCCGAGGTGCTGGAAGCCTCGGTGCGCGGCGCCGACATCCTGGTGGTGGCCGCAGGCCGCCCGGGCCTGATTCCGGGCGAGTGGGTCAAGCCTGGCGCGGTGGTCATCGATGTCGGCATCAACCGCCTCGACGACGGCCGCCTGGTCGGCGATATCGGCTTCGAGGCCGCCGCCCAGCGCGCCAGTTGGATCACCCCGGTCCCCGGCGGCGTCGGCCCGATGACGGTCGCCACGCTGATGCAGAACACCCTGGAAGCGGCTGAGGCCTCCGACACCTAAGCTTCGCGGCTTCGGGGTAGGAGCGGCGTAAGCCGCGACCACGAAGCTACGGCCACCTGCGCGGGTCGCGGCTCACGCCGCTCCTACCCCTAGGCCGGCACCGAACCCCCATCTGGTGGCCCAGGCCCGGGGCGCACCCAGCCCTAGTGGCGCATCCGCCCGCGGAACGCCGAATTCCACCCGTCGCCCCAGCGCCGCGGCTGCGATTCGGGTTACAATGGCTCGCTTCATCCTCCCGGGACCGCCCATGCTGCGCATCCAGGCTGAAGCGCTTACTTACGACGATGTGTCTCTCGTCCCCGCGCATTCGAATGTCCTGCCTAAGGACGTAAACCTCTCCACGCGCCTGACCCGCGACTTGTCGATACGCCTGCCGATTTTGTCGGCGGCCATGGACACCGTCAGCGAGGCCCGTCTCGCGATCGCGCTGGCCCAGCTGGGCGGCATCAGCATCCTGCACAAGAACATGAGCCTGGAAGCCCAGGCCGCGCAGGTCGCCAAGGTCAAGAAGTTCGAGGCCGGCGTGATCCGCGAACCCTTCACCGTGGGGCCGGCGACCACCATCGGCGAAGTGCTCAAGTTGACCCGCGCGCGCAACATCTCCGGCGTGCCGGTGGTCGACGGCGGCCAGTTGGTCGGCATCGTCACCAGCCGCGATATGCGTTTCGAGACCAAGCTGGACGATCCGGTCCGTCACATCATGACCAAGCGCGATCGCCTGGTCACCGTGCACGAAGGCGCCAGCGACGAGGAAGTGCTGCAACTGCTGCACAAGCACCGCATCGAAAAGATCCTGGTGGTCAACGACGGTTTCGAGCTGCGCGGGCTGATCACGGTCAAGGACATCCAGAAGAAATCCGACAACCCCAACGCCGCCAAGGACAGCGCAGAGCGCTTGCTGGTCGGCGCCGCGGTCGGCGTCGGCGGCGACACCGAAGCGCGCGTGGAAGCGCTGGCCATGGCCGGCGTGGACGTGATCGTGGTCGATACCGCGCACGGCCATTCGCAGGGCGTGCTGGAGCGGGTGCGCTGGGTCAAGAAGAACTTCCCGCAGTTGCAGGTGATCGGCGGCAACATCGTCACCGGCGATGCCGCGCTGGCGCTGATGGATCATGGCGCCGACGCGGTCAAGGTCGGCGTAGGCCCGGGCTCGATCTGCACCACGCGCGTGGTCGCCGGCGTCGGCGTCCCGCAGGTCACCGCGGTGGCGATGGTGGCCGAAGCCTTGCAGGACCGCATCCCGCTGATCGCCGACGGCGGCATCCGCTATTCCGGCGACATCGGCAAGGCGCTGGTCGCGGGCGCGTCCACGGTGATGGTCGGCGGCCTGTTCGCCGGCACCGAGGAAGCGCCGGGCGAGATCGAGCTGTTCCAGGGCCGCAGCTACAAGAGCTATCGCGGCATGGGCAGCCTGGGCGCGATGGAGCAGGGCTCCAAGGACCGTTATTTCCAGGATGCTTCCGACGCCGACAAGCTGGTACCCGAAGGCATCGAAGGCCGCGTGCCGTACCGCGGCTCGCTCGGCGGCGTGGTCCACCAGCTCGCCGGCGGCCTGCGCGCCACCATGGGCTACGTGGGCTGCGCGACGATCGAGGAGATGCGCAAGAATCCCAGCTTCGTGCGCATCACCAACGCCGGCGCCCGCGAAAGCCACGTGCACGACGTCCAGATCACCAAGGAACCGCCGAACTATCGCGCCGGCTAAACCGGCGCGCGGGATTGGGGATTGGGGATTCGGGATTCGGCGAAGCCGGTCCGTTCCCATCCCAGCGTTCCGCTTTGACGAATCCCGAATCCCCATTCCCGAATCCCGGCTCTCATGACTGACATCCACAGCGACAAGATCCTGATCCTCGACTTCGGCGCGCAGTACACGCAGTTGATCGCCCGCCGCATCCGCGAGATCGGCGTGTATTGCGAGATCTGGGCCTGGGACCACGACCCGGCCGAGATCGCCGCGTTCGGCGCCAAGGGCATCATCCTGTCCGGTGGCCCCGAATCGACCACCGAAGCCGGCGCGCCCAGCGCGCCGCAGCAGGTGTTCGACGCCGGCCTGCCGATCCTGGGCATCTGCTACGGCATGCAGACCATGGCCAAGCAGCTCGGCGGCGACACCGAAGCGGCCGACCAGCGCGAGTTCGGCCACGCCGAAGTGCAACTGGTCGCGCACGACCGCCTGTTCGACGGCCTCAAGGACCATCCGGGTTCGCCGCCGCGCCTGGATGTGTGGATGAGCCACGGCGACCACGTCTCCAAGGCCCCGGACGGCTTCGTCGTCACCGCCAAGACCGACCGCATCCCGGTCGCCGCTTTCGCCGACGACGCGCGCCGCTGGTACGGCGTGCAGTTCCACCCCGAAGTCACCCACACCAAGCAGGGCCAGACCCTGCTGCGCCGCTTCGTGGTCGACATCTGCGGCTGCCAGACCCTGTGGGACGCGGCCCACATCATCGAGGACCAGATCGAGCGCGTACGCGCCCAGGTCGGCAGCGACGAGGTCATCCTCGGCCTGTCCGGCGGCGTCGATTCCTCGGTGGTGGCGGCGCTGCTGCACAAGGCCATCGGCGACCAGCTCACCTGCGTGTTCGTCGACACCGGCCTGCTGCGCTACAACGAAGGCGACCAGGTGATGGCGATGTTCGCCGAGCACATGGGCGTCAAGGTGGTGCGGGTGAACGCCGCCGACCGCTATTTCGAGCGCCTGGCCGGCGTCAGCGACCCGGAAGCCAAGCGCAAGATCATCGGCAACCTGTTCGTCGAGATCTTCGACGAGGAATCGCACAAGCTCGCCAACGCCAAATGGCTGGCGCAAGGCACGATCTACCCCGACGTGATCGAGTCGGCCGGCAGCAAGACCGGCAAGGCCCACGTCATCAAGAGCCACCACAACGTCGGCGGCCTGCCCGAGAACATGAAGCTGGGCCTGGTCGAGCCGCTGCGCGAGCTGTTCAAGGACGAGGTGCGGCGCCTGGGCGTCGAACTCGGCCTGCCGCGCGAGATGGTCTACCGCCATCCGTTCCCGGGCCCCGGCCTGGGCGTGCGCATCCTGGGCGAAGTGAAGCGCGAGTACGCCGATCTGCTGGCCAAGGCCGACCACATCTACATCGACGAACTGCGCAAGGCCGGCCTGTACGACAAGACCAGCCAGGCCTTCGCGGTGTTCCTGCCGGTGAAGTCGGTGGGCGTGGTCGGCGACGCGCGCGCCTACGAATGGGTGATCGCGCTGCGGGCGGTCGAGACCATCGACTTTATGACCGCGCACTGGGCGCACCTGCCTTATGACTTCCTGGGTACGGTTTCCAACCGTATTATCAATGAGTTGCGCGGTGTTTCTCGTGTCGTTTACGACATCAGCGGTAAGCCGCCGGCGACGATCGAGTGGGAGTAGTCGACCTGCTTGCGAGCCACTGGCTCGCAGGTCGACTACTGACCGGCCATGGATGGCCGGGCCGGACCAGCCGAAGCTGAAGTGTTGCGCCATGGACGGCAGCCGCGTCTTCGCGAGCCACTGGCTCGCAGGTCGACTACTGACCAGCCATGAACGGCCGGGCCGGACCCGCCGAAGCTGAAGTGTCGCGCCATGGACGGCAGCCGCGTCTTCGCGAGCCACTGGCTCGCAGCTCGACTACTGACCGGCCATGAACGGCCGGGTCGGACCCGCCGAAGCTGAAGTGTCGCGCCATGGACGGCAGCCGCGTGGCTGCTGGGCGCTAGCGCTTCCCCGCTAGCCGCACGGAGCCGGCTATACAGTCGCCAGTTCGCTGCGTTTCGCCGGCCCGAACACCAGCAAGCTCAGCGCCGCGAGCACGCACACCCCCACGCCGCCGAACCACAGCACCCAGCCGAAGCCGTGCACCAGCGCGGCGTGCCCGACGGCTTCGATCGCCGCGGGCGACAGCTTGCCCGAGGTTCCCGCCGGCAACGCGGCCGCATGGCCGGCCGCGATCCGCTGCGCCATCGCTTGCAACTGCGCGGCGTCGACCGTAGCGGGCAGCTCCTGGCGGAGGTGCGACGAGATGCCCGCCAGCAGCAGGAAGCCCATCAGCGCGATGTTGATCGCCAGCGTGATCAGGCGCGCGCTCATGTCGATGCCCGAGGCCATGCCGGCGCGGTCGCTCGATACCGCGCCGGTGGTGGTGTTGGTGACCGGCGTGTTGGTCAGTCCCAGTCCGATGCCCGCGATCAGGGCGCCAGGCAGCATGCTCAACCAGCTCGGCTGTTCGACGGCGCTGCCGTAACGCATCGCCACGAAGCCCAGGCCGATCGCGAACAAGCCGCTGGGAATGACCAGCCCCGGGCGATAGCGCAAGGCCAGGCGTTCGGCCAACGGCGGCACGACCAGGGTCGGCAGGGTGTAGGCCAGCAGGGCCAGGCCGGTGGCGACCGCGTCGTAACCCAGCGCACCCTGGAAGTAGATCGGCAGGTAGATCATGAACGGCCAGAAGCTGAAGTTCATGCCGACCGAGCCGATCAGCGCGCCGGAAAAGTCGCGCGACTTGAACACCGAAAAGTCGAACATCGGGTGCGGCGCGATGCGTTCGACGACGCAAAAAGCGACGAAGGCCGCGAGCGTCGCCACGACGATGCCGATGCCGACGGGACTGGCGTAGCCCAGTTCCGGCCCCTGGGTGATGTAGTAGGTCAGGCCCAGCACGGACAGCGACAAAGTGAGAATGCCGAGCACGTCCAGCCGCTGCGCCTGGGTGTCGCGCGACTCCACGATGCCGGCCACGGCCAGCGACATGGTCAGCAGGCTCAGCGGCGCATGCACCAGGAACACCCACTGCCAGTTCGACAGTGCCACGATCGCGCCGCCGATGATCGGGCCGAAACCCAGGCCGACGCCGAACACGATGCCCCAGACGGCGAAGGCCTTGCTGCGCTCCGGGCCGGGCCGGAACTGATGCGAGAGCACGGCGGTCTGGCAGATCAGCATCGTGCCCGCGCTCATGCCCTGCAGGAAGCGCGCGACGATCAACACCTGGGCGTCCCACGCCAGTCCGCAGATCAACGAGGTCAGGCCGAACAGCAGCAGGCTGATGAGCAGGACGCGCTTACGGCCGTAACGATCGGCGAGGGTGCCGGCGGCCATCAGCACCGTGGTACAGGCGATGGTGTAGGCATTCATGATCCACTGCATGTCGTTGAAGTCGCCATGCAGCAGCGTCTCCAGGGTCGGCAGGATCACCGGCACGCTGGAAATTTCCAGACCGAACATCAAGGCCGACAGGGACACGGCGGCCAGCGCGATCGCGTTCTTGCCGGTGGCGGATGAACTCATGCGTAGGTTCTCGATAGTGAGGCGGGCACGCGGCCGCGTCGCGGATATCGCGGCCGGACCCATCGGGTAGGGGAGGAAGAAACCGCCGCAGCGTGCGGCGTAGACGGCGCGCGGCTGACGAGTCCGGCACATCGGTCCGCGTTCGGCGCGGCCCGCCGAAGCGCCGCCGTCGTCAGCCTGAAGGCGCCTGCAGGCCGGTCGACGCAGGCCATTCTCGGCCCAGCGATTTCATGATGGAAATGATTTAATTTTGTAGTATTGATTAATTCACATCATGGATGTCCGGCCGTGGACTTCGACCCGACCCTGTTGCGCGCCTTCGTCGCCGTCAAACACTGCGGAGGATTCACCCGCGCGGCGCAGCGCCTGCACCTGACCCAGTCCGCGGTCAGCCATCAGATACGCCGCCTCGAAGAACACGTCGGCCGGCCGCTGCTGCATCGCACGACGCGCAGCCTGACCCTGACCGAGGACGGCGAAGACTTCCTGCGCTACGCCGAGCAGATCCTGGAGTCGCTGGATGCGTTGAGCCGGCGTTTCCTGCCGTCGCCGGTGTCGGGCATCGTGCGCTTCGGCGTGCCGGAGAACTTCATGGGCGAACGCCTGCCGACCCTGCTGTGCCAGTTCGCGCGCGGCTATCCGGCGGTGCGAATGGACGTGAGCGTGGGCATGAACTTCGACCTGCACAGCATGATCGACGCCGACGATCTCGATCTGGCGGTGGTGATTTCCGTGCCCAAGCACGAGCGCGGTACCGTGCTGCGGCGCACGCGCCTGGTCTGGATCGCCGCGGACGGCTTCGACCCCGCGCCCGGCGCTTCCTTGCCGCTCGCGTTCTATCCGCCGCCTTGCGTCTATCGGCGCGAGAGCCTGGCCGCGCTCGGCCGCACCGACGTCGAATGGCATGTGATCTTCACCTCGCCCAGCCATCAGGGCCTGCGCGCGGCCGTGCTCGCCGGGCTGGCGGTGACCGCGCTGACGGTGGACGACCTGGAGCCGGGCATGAAGATCGTCGACGGCATGTACGGTCTGCCGTCGTTGCCGAAGGCGGATTTCGCCCTGATCTGCGGCGCCGGCGGCAAGACCCCGGCCGCGCTGGAGTTCGGCCGCTTGATCCTGGACATGCCCGAGCCGTCGATCGCCGCAAAACGGGCGAACGCGAGAGCCTGAGACCCGCAACGTTGCCATGCACCGAGGCACGCAGGCTCGCGCCTCGGAACCCGCGAGCCGCGGCCGCAACGGTGCGCGCCCGGCGTGGCTCGGGGATAATCGCGGTTTGCGCGTACGGGATGCCTTGGTGAGCGAGCAAGACGACATCGACGAACGCTGGATGCGCCATGCCCTGGCCCTGGCCGAACGCGCCGAACGCGAGCACGACGAGATCCCGGTCGGCGCGGTGCTGGTCTCGGCCGCGGGCGAAGTCCTGGGCGAGGGCGGCAACCGCAACATCGGCGACCGCGATCCCAGCGCCCACGCCGAGATCGTGGCGATGCGCGAGGCCGGCCGCCGTCTCGACAACCACCGCCTGATCGGCACCACGTTGTACGTGACTCTGGAGCCCTGCGCGATGTGCGCGATGGCGATGGTGCATGCGCGCGTCGCCCGGGTGGTCTACGGCGCCAGCGACCCCAAGACCGGCGCTGCCGGCAGCGTGTTCGACCTGCTCGCCGACCCGCGCCACAACCACCGCGTCGAAGTCCGCGGCGGCGTGCTGGGCGAGGAAGCCGGCGCCCGGCTGACCGCGTATTTCCGGCGCAAGCGCGGCAAGACCGACTGAGCCACACCCGCTTTGGGGTAGGAGCGGCGTGAGCCGCGACCGCCATGCCCCGCCCACGGTGCTACTGCGATTCCGTCGCCGCGCGATCGCGTGCGTATCCGGCCTGCGCCGTAATTCAATCGGCGCGGTCGCGACTCACGCCGCTCCTACCCCAAGGCGGGGCGCCGCCTCACTCCGTCGGCAGCTTGCGCCCGTCGCGGTCGAACTCGCGCTTGAGCTCGGCGTCCAGCATGGTCACGCTCATGCGCGCCTCGCGGCCCAGGTTGATCGAGGCCGCCAGCACCAGCAGCACGCCCAACATGGCCAACCCGGTCGGCACGCCGCGCAGGCGGTAGTCGCTGAACTGGTCGATGCCGATCGACAGGCTGGTGGCCACGAACGCGCTCATTGCCGCGTACAGCAACTGCAGGCAGGTCAGGATCAGCCGGACCCGGCGCCGGTGCTGGATGATGCGCGCCTCCAGATAGGCGCGCGCATCGTCGTTGGTGGTCTCTTCGAGTTGCTTGAGCTGCTGGCGCATGCGGTCGACCACGCGCGCCAGGCGATTGTTCGACGACACCAGCAGCGACGCGGTCGCGGTCAGGAAGAACGCCGGCGTGATCATCGCCGAGACCACGGCGTAGTGGCCGGTGGTCAGGTTCAGCACATCGCTCATGGGCGCGGGTTCCGGCGGCAAGGTCCCGTTGGGACGACCCGCCTATGATGCCGCCAGACGCGTCGTTCGTCAGTCGCCGTCGCGCGGGCGCCGGACCTTGGCGCGGCGGTGGCCGTGGTCCATTTCCTCGTTCACCGCTTCCACCGCCAGCGAGGACTCCAGCGCCAACAGCACGCTGGCGGCGAACATCGCCAGCACGCCGAACACCGCCAGGATGGTCGGCAGCGAGGCCAGGCGGTAGCCCAGGTAGGCGTCGCCGGCGACGGTCAGGCTGGTGCCGACGAAGAAGCTGATCGCGGTGTACAGCAGCTGGCTGCCGCGCAGGATGATCTTGCTGCGGCGCTTCTGGCGGGTGATGTGGCGTTCCAGCATCTCGCGCTCTTCCTCGTCCTCGCTCTCGGCCAGCTCCTTCAGCAGCACGCGCGCGCGGTCGATCACGCGCGCCAGGCGGTTGTTGGCCGACAGCAGCAGCGAGGCGGTCGCGGTCAGGAAAAACGCGGGCGCCAGCATCGCGGTCAGGATCGCGTAATGGGCGTAGGCGGCGGTCTGCGACATCGGCCGGGAGAGCGGGGAGGGGAGGTGGGCTATGATGCCCCGAACGGACGCATCACGGCGAGGACACGACAGGGGCCCATGACAGCGAAGAACGGCAACGACCACCGACTGATCTGGATCGACCTGGAGATGACCGGGCTCGACACCGACAACGACGCCATCCTGGAGATCGCGACCGTCGTCACCGACGCCCAATTGCAGGTGCTGGCCGAAGGGCCGGAACTCGCGATCCGCCAGCCGCTGGAACGGCTGATGGCCATGGACGAGTGGAACCGCAACCAGCACAGCAAGTCCGGCCTGTGGCAACGCTCGCTGGACCAGGGCGTGAGCCTGGAAGAGGCCGAGGACCGCACCCTGGCCTTCCTGGCGCAGTGGGTGGCGCAGAACGCCTCGCCGATGTGCGGCAACTCGATCTGCCAGGACCGCCGCTTTCTGCACCGCCAGATGCCGCGCCTGGAGAAGTACTTCCACTACCGCAACCTCGACGTCAGCACGGTCAAGGAACTTGCGCGCCGCTGGGCCCCCGAGGTGCTGGCCGGCGTCGGCAAGGATGCCAAGCACACCGCCCTGAGCGACGTGCACGACTCCATCGCCGAACTGCGCCATTACCGCGCCTCGATGGGCAAGCTGGGCGGCCTGGGCTAAGCCTCTGGCTGTGGGGTAGGAGCGGCGTAAGCCGCGACCACGCCCCTACGGCCACCTGCGCAGGTCGCGGCTCACGCCGCTCCTACCCCAAAGCAGCGCACAGAGGCTCACAGGCCGGAACACGACCCGACCTTGTAGGAACGGCGTAAGCCGCGATGCCATTGCGGGCCGTCGTCGTTGCCGGGATTCAATCGCGGCTCACGCCGCTCCCGCAACGGCGCCCGCTCAGGTCTTCGGCTTGCCCGCAGGCCGCGCCACGTCGCCATCATCGGCGACCGCCTTCACCAGCACGTCCGACAACGGCCGGCCGTCGGCATCGTGGTGGTACACGTGCAGATCGCGCTGCGGATACGGAATGCTCAGCCCGCGCCCGATGATGTCGTTGCGCACCGCTTCGTTGAGATCGCTGCGCGTGCGCAGCACGTCCGCGGTCTTGGCCCAGACCCGCAGCTCCAGATTGACGCTGCTCTCGCCCAGCGCCACCACCAACACCTCCGGCGCGGGCTCCTTCAACACCTTCGGATGCGCGGCCGCGGCGCCCAGCAGGGTCTCGCGCGCCTGCTGCAGATCGTCGTCGTAGCCCACGCCCACCGCGATGTCGATGCGGCGGCGCGGATTGGCGGTGAAGTTCACGATCGGCGCGGTGGTGATCAGGCTGTTGGGCAGCACCACGGTGCGGTTGTCGATGGTGCGCAGGCGGGTCTGGAACACCCGGATCTGGTCCACCGTGCCCTCGACGCCCGCGGCCTGCACGTAGTCGCCCACGCGGAACGGGCGCTGCATGATCAGCATCACGCCCGAGGCGATATTGGACAGCGAATCCTTCAGCGCCAGGCCGATCGCCAGGCCGGCCGCGCCCAGCACCGCCAGTACCGAGGCAGGCGACACGCCCAGGGTGAACAGCGCCGAGGTGGTGACCACGACCACCATGCCGGCGTAGGCGATGTTGCGCAGGAAGCCGCGCAGGGTGGCTTCCATGTGGCCGCGCGCCATGGCCCGGTCCAGGGCGTTGGACAGGCGCTTGGCCAACCAGATCCCGATCAGCAGGACCAGCAGCGCGCCGATCAGCTTGAGCCCGGCGGCCTGCGCCATGCCCAGCCAATCGAAGCCCTTGAGCTCCGCCAGCGACGCCGGGACCTCGACCTGCACCGGCGGGACTTTCGCCGTCACCGCCTCAGCCCGCCTTGGCCTTCGCCAGGCGCAGCCAGGTGTCGACCACGGTATCGGGGTTCAGCGACACCGACTCGATGCCCTGTTCCATCAGCCACACCGCCAGATCGGGGTGATCGCTGGGGCCCTGGCCGCAGATGCCGACGTACTTGCCCTTGGCGCGCGCGGCCGAGATCGCCATCGCCAGCAGCTTCTTCACCGCCGGGTCGCGCTCGTCGAACAGCTTGGCCACGATCGCCGAGTCGCGATCCAGGCCCAGGGTCAGCTGGGTCAGGTCGTTGGAGCCGATCGAGAAGCCGTCGAAGATGTCCAGGAACTCGTCGGCGAGCAGCGCGTTGGACGGCACCTCGCACATCATGATGATCTTCAGGCCGTTCTCGCCCTGCTTGAGGCCGTTCTTCTCCAGCACCTCGACCACGCGCCGGCCTTCGTCCAGGGTGCGCACGAACGGGATCATGACCCAGCAATTGGTCAGCCCCATCTGCTCGCGCACCTTCAGCACCGCCTGGCATTCCAGCGCGAACGCGTCGGAGAAGGACGGATCGACGTAACGGCTGGCGCCGCGGAAGCCGATCATCGGGTTCTCTTCGTGCGGCTCGTAGCGCGAGCCGCCGATCAGGTTGGCGTATTCGTTGGACTTGAAGTCCGACAGGCGCACGATCACCGGATGCGGCGCGAACGAAGCGGTGATGGTGGCGATGCCCTCGGCCAGGCGATCGACGTAGAACTGCACCGGATCGTCGCCGTAGCCGGCGATCTTCTCGTCGATCTTCTTCTTGGTCGCCGCGTCCTGCTGCGCGTATTCCAGCAGCGCCTTGGGATGGATGCCGATGTGGCTGGCGATGATCATCTCCAGGCGCGCCAGGCCGACGCCGGCGTTGGGCAGCATGGCGAAGTCGAACGCGCGCTCCGGGTTGGCGACGTTCATCATCACCTTGAGCGGCGCCGGCGGCATCTTGTCCAGGTCGGCGACGTGGCGCTCGAAGGGCAGGGCGCCGTCGTAGATGAAGCCGGTGTCGCCCTCGGCGCAGCTGACCGTGATGGTCTCGCCGTCCTTGATCGTCTCCAGCGCGTTGCCGGTACCGACCACGGCCGGCACGCCCAGCTCGCGGGCGATGATCGCCGCGTGGCAGGTGCGGCCGCCGCGGTTGGTCACGATCGCGGCCGAACGCTTCATCACCGGCTCCCAATCGGGATCGGTCATGTCCGCCACCAGCACGTCGCCGGGCTGCACGCGGGCCATGTCGTCCAGGCTGCGCACCACGCGCGCCACGCCGCTGCCGATCTTCTGGCCGATGGCGCGGCCCTCGGCGATCACCGGGCCGCGGGCGCCGAGCTGGTAGCGCTCGATCTGGGTGGCCTTGCCGCGCGATTTCACCGTTTCCGGGCGCGCCTGAACGATGAACAGCTTGCCGCTGACGCCGTCCTTGGCCCACTCGATGTCCATCGGACGGCCGTAGTGCGTTTCGATCACCAGCGCCTGCTTGGCCAGCTCGTGCACGTCGGCGTCGTCGATCGAGAAGCGGTTGCGCAGCTCGGCCGGGGTGTCCTCGGTGCGCACGCGCTCGCCGGGCTGGTCGGAATAGACCATGCGCAGCTGCTTGGCGCCGATCGAGCGGCGCAGGATCGCCGGCTTGCCCTGGCTCAGGGTGGGCTTGTAGACGTAGAACTCGTCCGGATTGACCGCGCCCTGGACCACCATCTCGCCCAGGCCGTAGCTGGAGGTGATGAACACCACATCGCGGAAGCCCGATTCGGTGTCCAGGGTGAACAGCACGCCGGAGGAACCGACGTTGGAGCGCACCATCAGCTGCACGCCGGCGGACAGGAACACGTCCTCGTGCTTGAAACCGTGGTGGACGCGGTAGGCGATGGCGCGGTCGTTGTAGAGGCTGGCGAAGACCTCCTTGACCTTGCGGACCACGTCGTCTTCGCCGGTCACGTTCAGGAAAGTCTCCTGCTGGCCGGCGAAGGAGGCGTCGGGCAGGTCCTCGGCGGTGGCCGAGGAGCGCACCGCCACCGCCACGTCGCCGCCGCCGTTCTCGGCGCAGAGCTGGCGATAGGCGGTGCGGATGTCCTGATCCAGGGCCGGCTGCAGCGGGGCGTCGATGACCCAGCCGCGGATCTCGCCGCCGGCCGCGGTCAGGGCCGGCACGTCCTCCACGTCCAGCGTGGCCAGGCGGTCGAAAATGCGCTGGTGCAGGTCGTTATGGGCGATGAAGTCCTTGAACGCCTCGGCCGTGGTGGCATAGCCGCCCGGGACCGAGACCCCCAGATTGGCGAGGTTGCCGATCATCTCGCCGAGGGAGGAATTCTTGCCGCCTACGCGGGCCAGATCGTTGAGGCGCAGCGCGTGCAGCCAGAGGATATTCTCGTTCAAGGCACACTGTCTCCGAGGGGGGCGCGCGTGGGGGCGCGGCCAAGCGGATATGATCGCCGCTGCGTCGGGCGCATACAAGCTTGATCCGACGGGCTTTTTCGTATTGGAACGCGGTTTTGGAGGGGTGGGCGATGGCGGGAACACGGCCGGTTTTCTACGTTTCGGACGGCACCGGCATCACCGCCGAGACCATAGGCCATAGCCTGCTGACCCAATTCACCGAGACCCGCTTCGTCACCGACCGCATCCCGTTCGTGGACAGCGTCGAGCGCGCGCGAGAGGTCGGGGCCAAGATCCGCGAGGCCGCGGAAGTCCATGGCGTGCGCCCGATCGTGATCAATTCCTGCATGGACGGCGACGTGGGCGCGGCCCTGGCCGAGAGCGGGGCGCTGATGCTGGACGTATTCGCGCCCTTCATCGAGCCGCTGGAGCGCGAACTGGGCGAGGGGCGTCAGCGCCGCATCGGCCAGGCCCACGGCATCGCCGATTTCGAGACCTACCATCGCCGCATCAACGCGATGAATTTCGCCCTGACCCACGACGACGGCCAGAGCATCGACTACGCCGAGGCCGATCTGATCCTGGTGGCGGTGTCGCGCGCGGGCAAAACGCCCACCTGCGTTTACCTGGCGTTGCACTACGGCGTACGCGCGGCCAACTATCCGCTGACCGAGGAAGACCTCGAGCACGACCGCCTGCCGCCGCGCCTGCGCCCCTACCGCAACAAGCTGTTCGGCCTGACCATCGATCCGGTTCGGCTGCAGCAGATCCGCCAGGAACGCCGCCCCAACTCGCGCTACGCCCAGCTGGACACCTGCAAGCGCGAAGTCGCCGCGGCCGAGATGATGTTCCGCGCCGAGCGCATTCCGACCCTGAGCACGACCCATACCTCGATCGAGGAAATCTCGAGCAAGGTGCTGACGACGTTGGGGATCCACCGCGAGATGTTCTAAGCGCCGGCGGCGCCTGGCGGCGGCGTTTTCGCCAGCGCCATCAATGATGCGGTAGGAACCCTTAACTTAGGCCTCCGCGACAGGTCCGTCAACGCTGCCGCGAAGCGGTTTGCGCGTGTAGCATCGCTCGCATGACATCGCTTGCCGCCCGCTCCGCACGCATCCCGCGACTGACCCGTTTCGGTTGGCTGATGGGCCTGTACGCCGAGAACCACCGCCGCCTCACGCGCCTGTTCGCGCCGGCCGACCTGGCCGTCGGCACCTACCGGTCCTCGATCGGGGACGGCCTGGATCTGCAGCTGGACGTGATCGAGCAGCACCGCTACACCACCGAGCTGCGCATGACCTATGCGTTGCTGGATCCGCTCACCGGCGAGCCCGATCCCTCGGCCTGGCTGCGCCTGTACAACGACGCCCACCAACTGGAAGCCACCAATTGCTATGTCGGGCGCCGCTGGCAGGACGTGATCGGCATGTATCCGCCGCCGGCGGAGCTGATCGGCCACCGCATGCGCATGAACACTTTTCTAGGAAAGTGGCTCGAGTATCTAGCCGAACGCGGTCATGGCATGGCAACATTGCGCCCGGTCGAGATTCACCCGCCCGGAACACCCCTCAACGAGGGTCCCGGCGGGGCGGCAAAAAAATTAGCGATGAATGCTTGACGACATCGCTGAACGCCCGCTAGAATTTTCGTCTTTCCAGCACGTGGGGCCATAGCTCAGCTGGGAGAGCGCTACAATGGCATTGTAGAGGTCGCCGGTTCGATCCCGGCTGGCTCCACCACTCTTCGAACACTGTGAAAGGGTTTCGATGAGTTAGCTGCAAGAACAATCAGTTTTGTCCCCATCGTCTAGAGGCCTAGGACATTACCCTTTCACGGTAGCGACCGGGGTTCGAATCCCCGTGGGGACGCCAAGTAAAAAACACTTAGGGCTCGGGAAACCGGGCCCTAAGTGTTTTTGGCGTTCGGCATCTTGCGCGCGACTAGCGCGGCCGATGGCGGCGCGATTGCGTGGGGCAGAACGAATGCGATGCGCTTTCTTACTTTTGCTTCCGTGCGCGGGGACGCAGGCGCACGCATGAGAACCCGCATCCGCATCCGCGTACGCGATGGAGTTCGTCGCGCATGGCGCGGATGATGCGTCGCGCGATCGCGATCTTGCTCACCGATTCCGCGGCGGCCGCGCGCTCTCGTTGCGCTCGGCTCGTCGAACGACAAGCATCGCAGCCGCTGCGCGCTGCGCGTTGCGCTATAGACGCTACGCGTCCAGATGCGGACGGATCAGCGCCTGGAACCAGTCGACGAACGCGCTCAAACGCCGCGAGCGCTGACGACGGTGCGGATACAGCGCCGAGACCGTCATCGCGCCGGCGCGATAGGCGGGCATCACTTCGATCAATTCGCCGCGGTCGAGCAAGTGCTGCACGTCGAAGCGCGGCACCTGGATCAGCCCCAGACCGGCGCGGCAGCAGGCGATGTAACTCTCGGCGTTGTTGACCAGCACGCGACTGTGCAGCGGCGCCGTATGCGTGCTGCCGCCGCATTCGTACTCCCAAGGCAGTTCGCGTCCGGTGCTGGGCGAGGCGTAGCCCACCGACCAATGGCCGCGCGTCAGTGCGTCCGGCGTTTCCGGCAAGCCGAACTCGCGCAGATAGGCGGGGCTGGCGCAGTTCACCAACGCGATCCGGCCCAGCGGATAGGCGACCAGCCGGCTGTCTTGCAGGTCGCCGACGCGGATGGCGCAATCCACCCCTTCATGGACCAGATCGATCATGCGATCGCTGGAGCCCAGGGCCAGCTGCAGGCGCGGGTAGCGCCGCACCAGGCCGGGCAGCGCGGGCGCGACCAGGCGCCGGGCGATGCGGCTGGGCAGGTCGACGTTCAGGCGGCCGGCCACTTGGCGCTGGCGGGTCTGAAACAGTTGCTGGATGTCTTCGGCATCGGCCAGCAAGGGACGCACGCGCTCCAGCAGTTGCGCGCCATCGGCGGTCAGCCGCACCTCGCGCGTCGTGCGGTGCAGCAGGCGCGCGCCGATGTCGCGCTCGAGTTGCTGTATCGCCGCGGATGCGGACGCGCGCGGCAGGTCCAAGGCGTGGGCGGCCTTGATGAAGCTGCCCATTTCGGCGATCCGCACGAATACGCGGTATTGGTCGAGGAGATCCACGGCGGTTCCGGCCTTGGGCGCTGGGGTGCTTGCAGAATAGACGCCGCCGCGCCCGTCGCGCCCCACCGAGCGCACGGCGACGCGGGCGCGGCCGTGCGCGATGAGGTCACTTGGTGGTGTAACCGCCGTTGATCAGCAGGGTCTGGCCGGTGATCCACCAGCCCTCGGACACCAGGAAGCGGACGAAGGGCACCACGTCCTCAATGTCGGTCAGGCCGGTCTTGGAGAACGGCGACAGCGCCGCGGCGCCCTTGTGGTACTCGACCGCGTCGGCGCCTTCGGCCGGATAGAAGAACGGCGTATCCATCGGGCCCGGACCGATCGCGGTGACCGAAATGCCGCGCTGGCCGAACTCCTTGGACGCGGCGCGGGTGTAGTGCTCCACCGGCGCCTTGGTGCCCGCGTAGGCGGCGTAGTAGGGCGTGAACGCACCCAACAGCGAGGTCACCAGGGTGCAGACCTTGCCGTTGTCGTTGAGGTGACGGCCGGCCTGCTGCAGGAAGAAGAATGCCGACTTCGAATTCACCGCCGTCATCTCGTCGTATTCGGCTTCGCTGATGTCGACGAAGGGCTTCTTCAGGACTTTACCGACGGTATTGATGGCGATGTCGGGCCGCCCCACCGCGGCGACCGCGTCTTCGAAAAGCTTGGCCATCGCACCGGCGCTGGTCAGGTCGGCCTGCAGCGCGACCGCATGCGCGCCCGCGGCTTTCACCGCCGCCACCGTGGCCTCGGCATCGGCGCGAGTCGCCGCGCTGTTGTAATGGATCGCCACGGCCTTGACGCCGTGCTTGGCCAGATCGCGTGCGATCAAGCCGCCTAGATTCTTGGCGCCGCCAGCGATCAGCGCGACTTTGCCGTTGAGAGAATGATCTGCCATGAACGTCTCCGTGGTGAGGGGGAGATCCGATTCTAGGCAAGGCCATCGCCCGCATTGGCCGGGCGATCGTGGATGGATTATCCAGAGAATCGGCCCAATGACGCAGCGGTCGCAAGCGGGATCTGTACATCCGCGACCCCGCCAAGACCCGTTCGCGTCGCCACGAGCGCGGCCAGGCGACGGCGCTACCCAGCGCCGGTGAAGCCCTCGGATTAAGTGGCATTTATGTGGCTTGAAGATGCCTTACACGCCAGCAGCCGCCATCTACCAGCCTGCGAATGTGCCCATTGCGCGTGCCCGCCGCAGCGGAATCGCGGCGGCAAGCGTGCAGGACACTCGACAGCCGGTCCGATCGTGGCGACGATTCGCTGAAATCGGAGAAACCTCATGCACGCACGCATCATCGCAGGCGGGATCCTGGGCGCCTTGTGGCTGGCCGGATCGGCCGTCGCCCAGGAGCCGAAGCCCACGACACCCGAGATCGCGTTTCAATGGAACGTGAGGATTCCGCTGCGCGATGGCGTGAACCTCAGTGCGGTCCGCTATCGCCCGCAGGCCCAGCAAGTCGGCACGCCGTGCATTTTCGCGCTGACTCCGTACACGGCCCAGCGCAATCATCCGCGCGCGATGTACTTCGCCGGCCAGGGTTACACCTACTACGCCGTCGACGTGCGCGGCCGCGGCAATTCCGAAGGCGTATTCACGCCGATGCTGCAGGAGGCGAAGGACGGCTACGACGTGAGCGAATGGCTGGCGCGACAGCCCGAATGCAACGGCAAGGTCGCGATGAGCGGTGGATCGTATGGCGGCTACAGCCAATGGGCGGTAGCCAAAGAGTTGCCGCCGCATCTGGTGACGATCGTTCCGGTGGCGGCGGTGGGGCCGGGCATCGATTTCCCGATCCTCAACAACATTCCCTATACCTACAACATGCAATGGCTGACCTTCGTCAGCGGCCATGCCTCGCAGGATCGGATTTTCGCGGATGGCGCGTTCTGGGGAGCGCAATACAAGCGTTGGTACGAGGCGCACGCGCCGTTCAAGGAACTCGATACCTACATCGGCAATCCGTCGCCGATCTTCCAAGGCTGGATCGAGCATCCGCAACAGGACGCCTACTGGGACAGTTATCGGCCATCGCCCGAGCAGTACGCGAAGATGACGATGCCGATCCTGAGCATTACCGGCCACTACGACGACGATCAGCCGGGCGCGCTGAGCTACTACAAGGAGCACATGCGCCACGGCGGCAGCCGCGCCAAGGCCGCGCACTACCTGATCATCGGCCCGTGGGATCACGATGGCACCAATATTCCGCAGGCGGAGATGGGCGGGCTCAAGTTCGCGCCGGCCGCCTTGATCGACATGCCCGCCCTGCATATCGCGTGGTACGACTGGGTTTTGAAGCAGGGCAAGAAACCCGAGTTCCTGAAGGACAAGGTCGCGTTCTACATGGTCGGCGAGGAGGCCTGGCGTTACGCGCCGTCGCTGCAGGCCGCCACCGCGAGCACCCAGACTTGGTATCTGGATTCGCAAGGCGGCCGTGCCAACGATGTATTCGAAGCCGGCCAACTGCGCGGCGCGCCGTCGGCCGCCAGCACGCCGGACCGATACGTCTATGATCCGCTGGACACAGGCCCGCTGCAGTACGAGTACCGGCCGGACGTGTTCGCGCCGGGCTACGCCTACATCCTCGATCAGCGCGGGACGCAGTTGTCGTCGGGCAAGCAGTTGGTCTACCACACGCCCGTGCTGGAGCGCGATACCGACATCGCTGGTTTCTTCAAGCTATCGGCGTACATCGCTCTTGACCAGCCGGACACCGACTTCACCGCGAAGCTCTACGAAGTCAGAGCCGACGGCAGCACGGTATACCTGACCCAGGAGCTCAAGCGCGCGCGCTATCGCGCAAGTCTGCGCGAGGCGGTATTGGTCACGCCGGGCAAAGTGGAGCGTTACGACTTCGATCGCTTTCCCTTCACCGCGCGACGCTTGAGCCAAGGCAGCCGCCTACGCCTGGTGATCGCGCCGCTGAACAGCCTGGCGATGCAGAAGAACTACAACAGCGGCGGCGTCGCCGCGGACGAATCCGGCAAGGACGCGCGCAAAGTGACGGTGACGCTGTATCACGATGCGCAGCATCCCAGCGCCTTGTACGTACCGATCGCGGCGAAGTCGTCGGTTAACGGGAAGTAGCGTCGCTTAGGCGCCCCGACGAGGCGGGTCGACTCTCATCGCCAAGTCCGTGCGATAGGGGGAACGCTAAGCGAGGTATGCCTGGCCGGCGGCCCTTGCGAATCGGGCTTAATGCACCGCTTCGTTACCGCCGCTAGGCCCATCCAGCGAGGGCCGCTGGCTGTCGGCGAGTTCCTTTTCGAACTCGGCCTCGAACTGCTCGAAACTCAGGCCGCGGTCGGCGGCTTCCTGGGCGGCGGCGGCGCTGAGCGCGGGCGAGAACTTGAGCTGCACGGTTTCGCCTTCGCGCTCGTGCAGCGCGGCCGCGCGCTTGAGCATGATCAACACCTTGGCGGCGCTGTCGGAGCCGCCGACGATGCGTCCGCCCAGGCCCAGGGTCCATTCGCCGTCGCGCCGCACGATGCCGCCCAGCAACTGGCCGTTGCGGTCGCGCATCTCGGCGTGGGGCTCGATCGCGGGCGGGGCGGGGGCGCGGGCGGCCTTGGCGGCCTTGCGCTTCTTGGCGTCGCGACGGGCTTTGGAATGGATCGACATGGGGCTTCCTCTGGCCGCTACCGGACTGTCTACGCGCAGATCATAGCCCGAGCCGGAAGGCGCCGCGCCCCGTCGCCGGGAGCGCGGCGCGACGTGGCGTTCAGCCGATCCGTGTCGAGTTCAGGCGCAGGGCGTTGGCCACCACCGACACCGAGCTCAGGCTCATCGCCAGCGCGGCGATCATCGGACTCAACAGGCTGCCGGTGAACGGATACAGCAGACCCGCCGCGATCGGTACGCCCAGCGCGTTGTAGAGGAAGGCGAAGGCGAGGTTCTGTTTCATGTTGGCCACCGCCGCCGCCGAAATCGCGCGAGCGCGCACGATGCCGTTCAGATCGCCCTTGATCAGGGTGACCTGGGCGCTGGCCATGGCCACGTCGGTGCCGGTGCCCATGGCGATGCCGACGTCGGCGCTGGCCAGCGCGGGGGCGTCGTTGATGCCGTCGCCGGCCATGGCCACGTGTCGGCCCTGCGCGCGCAGGCGTTCCACCAGCGCCGCCTTGTCCTGCGGCCGCATCTCGCCGTGCACGCCGTCCAGACCCAGCCTGCGGCCGACCGCGTGCGCGGTGGTCGCGGCGTCGCCGCTGGCCATGACCACCTTGAGGCCGGCGTCCTGCAGCGCACGGATCGCGGTGGCGGTGGTGGCCTTGATCGGGTCGGCCACCGCCAGCACGCCGGCGGCGCGGCCGTCCACAGCCAGGAACATCGCGCTGGCGCCGTCCTGGCGCAGGGTTTCGGCCTGGGCCGCCAGGTCGCCGAGATCCACGCCGTCCTGCGCCATCAAGGCCGCGTTGCCTAGCGCCAAACGTCGCTCGCCGATGCGCCCGCGCACGCCCTGGCCGGTCGCGGAATCGAAGTCCTGTGCGGCCTCCAACGCGAGGCCACGTTCGCGTGCGGCGGCGATCAGGGCCGCCGCCAGCGGGTGCTCGCTGCCCTGGTCCAGGCTGGCGGCCAGGCGCAGCACCTCGTCGGGCGTGCGGCCTTCGACCGCGATCGCATCGCGGAACGCGGGCCGGCCTTCGGTGAGGGTGCCGGTCTTGTCCACGATCAGGGTATCGATCTCGCGCAGGCGCTCGATCGCTTCGGCGTCGCGGAACAGCACGCCGGCCTCGGCGGCGCGGCCGCTGGCGACCATGATCGACATCGGCGTGGCCAAGCCC
The DNA here is from genome assembly GCF_001427505.1 of Lysobacter sp. Root604. Lineage (NCBI taxonomy): Bacteria > Pseudomonadati > Pseudomonadota > Gammaproteobacteria > Lysobacterales > Lysobacteraceae > Lysobacter > Lysobacter sp. Root604. Next base: position 1,127,724 of record NZ_LMGS01000001.1, read on the forward strand.
AACGCGCAGGGGCAGGCGATGATCAGCACCGCGACCGCGTTGAGCACGCCATAGGTCCACGAGGGTTCCGGGCCGAACAGGCCCCAGCCGAGCAGGGTGGCCACGGCGATGCCGAGCACGCCCAGCACGAACCAGAATGCGACCCGATCGGCCATGCGCTGCATCGGCGCGCGCGAGCGCTGCGCCTGCGCCACCAGTTGTACGATCTGCGCCAGCACCGTGTCGGCGCCCACGCGCGAGGCGCGCATGACCAGGCTGCCGGTGCCGTTGAGGGTGGCGCCGATCAGGTTGTCGCCGGCCTGCTTGGCGACCGGCATCGGCTCGCCGGTCAGCATCGATTCGTCGATGCTGGAGCGGCCGTCCAGCACTTCGCCGTCCACCGGTACCTTCTCGCCCGGACGCACGCGCAGACGGTCGCCGACCTGCACTTGCGCCAGCGGCACGTCTTCCTCCTCGCCGTCGTCGCGCAAGCGGCGTGCGTGGTCCGGCGCCAGGCCGAGCAGGCGCTTGATCGCGGCCGAGGTCTTGGAGCGCGCGCGCAGTTCCAGCAACTGCCCCAGCAGGGTCAGCGACACGATCACCGCGGCTGCCTCGTAGTAGACGCCGACGCGGCCGTGCTCGCGGAACGAGGCCGGGAAGATGCCTGGCGCCAAGGTCGCCACCACGCTGTAGCCGAAAGCCGCGGCCACGCCGATGCCGATCAGGGTCCACATGTTGGGGCTGCGATTGCGGATCGAGGCCAGGCAACGTTGGAAGAACGGCCAGCCGGCCCACAGCACCACCGGCGCGCTCAAGGCGAGTTCCAGCCAGGTGCGGGTGTCGGTGGACAGCGCCGACCAGCGGTGTCCGAACATCGCCAGCAGCAGGGTCGCCACGCTCAGCGGCAAGGTCCAGGCGAAACGGCGGCCGAAATCGCGCAGTTCCGGATTGTCTTCCTCGTCCAGGCTGGGCATGTCCGGCTCCAGCGCCATGCCGCAGATCGGGCAGGTGCCGGGCCCGATCTGGCGCACGTCCGGATGCATGGGGCAGGTGTAGATCGTGCCGGCCGGCGCCGCCACCGTCTCGGCGGGCGAGGGCGCGAGGTACTTGAGCGGATCGGCGACGAACTTATTGCGGCACCCGGCCGAGCAGAAGGCGTGATCGTGGCCTTCGTGCTGGGCGTGGTGCGGGCTCTTGGCCGGATCCACGCGCATGCCGCAGACCGGATCGATCACGGTCGTGACGCCGGCGTCGGCGGACTTGTTCGCGCAGCAGGCATGCGCGGCGGCGGGGGCGGGCGTCGGATACGCGCTGTGGTCGTGGTCGCGGTGGTTCATGCGTCCTCCTGCGCCAGCGCGGCCAGGATCGGGCAACGCTGCAGCGCGCCGTGGCCGGGACAGGCCTCGATCAGCATGCGCAGGCCGTCGCGGATGAGGCTCAGTTCGGCCAGCTTGCGCTCGACATCGGCGAGCTTCTCGCTCGCGGCCGCCTTGAGGCTGCCCATGTCGTCGTCGCGGCGCGAGGACAGTTCCAGCAGGTCGCGGATCTCGACCAGGGTGAACCCCAGCGCCTTGGCGCGGCGCAGGAAGCGCAGGCGTTCGACGTCGCGCTCGTCATAGGCCCGATAGCCCGAGGCCTGGCGCTCGGGAGCCGGCAGGATGCCGTTGCGTTCGTAGTAGCGCACGGTGTCGATGGGGACACCGGCGCGTTTGGCCAGTAGACCGATCTGCATGGCTGCAGTCCCTTGAAGAGAGTGGAGAGGGGGCCAGTCTCCGGTCTGGACCATGGTCCAGAGTCAAGCCTTCGCGGGCGACGGCGTGCGCCGCCGCCCGCGCCTAGGGCTCAGTGTCGGGCGTAGGCCGTGGTCGTGCCGTCGTCGGCCACCAGTTCGACGGCGTAGGCCTGCTTGCTGCCGTCGGGCATCTCCATGCCCGGCGAACCGGCAGGCATGCCCGGAACGGTCAGACCGCGCGCCTGCGGACGTTCCAGGAGCAGGCGCTGGATATCCACGGCGGGTACATGCCCCTCGACGAAATAGCCGCCGACTTCGGCGGTGTGGCAGGAGCCTTTGGCGTAGGGTACGCCCAGGCGCTCCTTGATCGCCGACAGGTCCTCGCGATCGCGCACTTCGACCTCGAACCCGGCCGCGCGCATGTGATCGACCCAGAGGCTGCAGCAGCCGCAGGTCGGACTCTTGTGCACCACCATTTTCGGCAGCGATGCAGACACGGAAGCGGTCGCAGGCTTGGCGTGGTCGGCTTGCTCGCCGTGAGCCGCGTGCGCGCTGTGATCGACGTGATCGGCGTGATCGGCGTGATCGACGTGATCGGCGTGATCGGCGTGATCGTCAGCAGCTTGCGAGGCGGAGGCGGCTGTGGGTGTCGCCGGCGTCGTTGCCGCGACGGCTCGCTCCGGCGCGGCGGTGCCGCTGCAGGCGCTGGCCGCCAACGCGACGCTCAACGCGACGACGAATCGGCTCGTTGCTGGTTTCATCGTGGATCCTCGCGGTCAATGCGCATGCTCATGCGCCTGGTGTTCGTCGGTGGGCGGTTCGGCGGGCGCGGCTTGCGGCGCGACCGCCTTGGTCGGCGCCTTCGGCGTCGGCGCGTGCGCATGCGGCTTGCCATCGGCGGGGACGTGAGCGGACTCGGACGCGGCGCCTGGCTCGCTCGCGGCCAGTTGGCTCACCGCTTCGTGGTGGCCGTGTCCTTGCGTCTCGACGGGCGCGGTGCGGCCGTGGTGGTCGTCGCCGGCTGCGGTCTCGCCGCCGCCGTGCGAATGTCCGCCACTTTCGGCGACCAGTGCGCGGTACTGGGCCGCGTCCATGCTCGGCAAGGCCTGCAACAAGGCCGCCATGTTCCAGATGTACTCGTCGCCCACGCTCGCGCCCCAGGCCGGCATGCCCGAGGCCTTGATCCCGTGCTTGATGGTCCAGAACGCGCGTCGCGGCTCGACCGGCGTCTTGCTGAGGTCGGGCGGGGCAGGGTAGAGGCCGCGGCTGAGCTCGGTGCTCCGCATGCCCGGTGCCAGGTGGCAGCCGGAACACATGGCCTGGTAATTGCCCGCGCCCTGGCGGATGCGCGCCGGACTGTTCAGATCCGGCGGGGCCTGCAACTCGTCCGCACGCGCGGCGATCGAGCGTTCGCGTACGGTTTCCAGCAGCGCGTACACCGGTCGCGTATGCGGCGTGTCGGCGCCGACGTCGTAGACGCCAGCGAAGACCAGGCCGCCTGCCGCCACCGCCAATGCCGTCGCGGCGATGGCGACCGCCACCGCCGCCTTTCGGGTTGTGAGGGTCATGGGCGTGCCCTCAGAACCAGATCCGCACGCCGGCGACGACGCGGGTGTCCTCGCGGGCTTCGCCTTCGTCGCGGCGCAACTCGGCGGTGTTGCCGAAGCTGCGTTCGTGGACCACGCCCACATATGGCGCGAAGCGGCGGCTGAACTCGTAGCGCAGGCGCAGTCCGGCTTCCAGCGTACTCAGTCCGGAGCCGATGCCGCGGCGCGTGTCCTGGCTGCCGTTGAAGTCCAACTCGACCAGCGGCTGCAGGATCAGGCGATTGGTCAGCAGCACGTCGTACTCGGCCTCGACATTGGCCGCGACGCGTCCCGAGGCGCCGACATAGGCGGTGGCCTGAACCTCGAACTTGTAGGGCGACATGCCCTGCACACCGACGGCCAGCCAATCCTGCGAGCGACCGGGTTTGAAGTCGTGCTTCAAGCCGACCACCACGTCCCACCAGGGCGTGACGCTGCGGCCGTACAGCACCTCCAGATCGGCCGCGGCGGTGGCGCCGCCTTCGCGTTCGCCCTCGCTGCGCAACCACACGCGGTTGAGATCGCTGCCGAACCAGGCCGTGGCCTCCCAGGCCTCGCTGCGACCGTGGTCGGTGTCGCCGACCTCGATGCGATCGAACAAGACATAGCTGTTGAACTCACGCGCGTGCTGCATGTGGTGACGCAGGCGCGGGAAGGCGGCCGCGCGGTCGGCGTCGGTTACCTCGGGAATAGGTTCGCGCGGGGTCTGGCTCGCCGCCGACGGGGCCGTGTCGGCCATGGCCGCGTGGTCCATCTTCGAATGGTCCATGCTGCCGTGGTCGGCATCCGCCTTGCTGGGCGCAGCGTGGCCCATCGCGGCGTGGTCCATCTTCGAATGGTCCATGCTGTCGTGATCGGCGTCCGCCTTGCTGGGCGCAGCGTGGCCCATCGCGGCGTGGTCCATCTTCGAATGGTCCATGCTGTTGTGATCGGCATTCACCTTGCTGGGCGCGGCATGCCCCATCGCGGCGTGGTCCACGGCCGGCTCGGTCGCGACCGGCGCGGGTTCGGGCGGCGTCGGCGCGGCCTGCGCAGCGTGATGCTGGGCCTGCGCGGCACCTACGAAGGCCAGCGTCAATGCGGCCGCGAGCGCGGCGCGGTGCGGAGAGTGGAGGGCGCTCATTCCTCGACCCTCACTTCGCGCATCATGCCCGCTTCCATGTGGTAGAGCAGATGGCAGTGGTAGGCCCAGCGGCCCAGCGCGTCGGCGCGCACGCGATAACTGCGGCGGGTTCCGGGCGGCATGTCGATGGTGTGCTTGCGCACTTGGAACTCGCCTTGCTCGTTCTCTAGGTCGCTCCACAGCCCGTGCAGATGGATCGGGTGAGTCATCATGGTGTCGTTGACCAGGGTGATGCGCATGCGCTCGCCGTAGTTCAGGCGTAGCGGCTGCGCATCCATGAACTTCAGCCCGTCGAACGACCAGGCGAACTTCTCCATATGGCCGGTCAGATGCAGCTCGATCGTGCGGCTGGGCTCACGGCCATCGGGATCCTCGAACAGGCTCTTGAGGTCGGCGTAGCGCAACACGCGGCGCCCGTTGTCGCGCAATCCGATGCCCGGATCGTCCAGCCGCGGCGTGCTGGCCATCGTCTGCATGTCGATCAGCGGGTTGCCGTTTTCGCTGGCCGGGTGCGTCGCACCGCCGTCCATGCCTGCCATGCCGCCGCCGGAATGGTCCATGCCGGCCATGCCCATGCTGGCGCCGCAGCCGCCTTCGGGCATCGTCTTTTGCTTGGGTGCGCCGTGGCTGCCGTGGTCCATGCTGCCGTGATCCATGCCGCCGTGGCCCATATCGTCCATGGTCAAGATGACGCGCGGATCGGACGCAGGCACCGGCGCCGACAGGCCCTCGCGCACCGCCAGGGTGCCGCGCGCATAGCCGGTGCGGCCCATGTCCTGGGCGAAGATCGTGTACGCATCCTGGCCCGAGGGTTCGACGATCACGTCGAAGGTCTCGGCCACCGCGATGCGGAACTCGTCGACGCTGACCGGATGAATGTACTGGCCGTCGGCCGCGACCACGGTCATCTTCAGGCCGGGGATGCGCACGTCGAAGTAGCTCATCGCCGAGGCGTTGATGAAGCGCAGCAGGACCCTCTCGCCCGAACGGAACAGCCCGGTCCAGTTGGCCGCCGGCGCGGTTCCGTTGAGCAGGTAGGTGTAAGTGTGCGCGTTGATGTCCGACAGATCGGTCGGGGTCATGCGCATGCGCCCCCACTGGCCGCGATCGCGCAGGGTCGCCGCCAGGCCCTGCTCGCGCGCGTCGCGGGCGAAGTCGCCGACCGTGCGCTTGTAGGTGTTGTCGTAGTCCGACATCTTCTTCATGCGCCGGAACAGCGCGGCCGGATCCAGATCGGTCCAGTCCGACAGCAGCATCACGTGCTCGCGGTCGTAGTGGAACGGCGGCGGCTGCAACGGATCGACCACGATCGCGCCGTACAGCCCGGCCTGTTCCTGGAACATCGAATGGCTGTGGTACCAGTAGCTGCCCGACTGACGCAGCTGAAAGCGATAGGCGTAGGTCTCGCCCGGCGGAATGCCGTCGAAACTCAGGCCCGGCACGCCGTCCATGTTGGCCGGCAGCAGGATGCCGTGCCAATGGATGGAGCTGGTGTCGCGCAGGCGGTTGGCGACGCGCAAGGTGACCGTGTCGCCCTCGCGCCAACGCAGGATCGGGCCCGGCAGCGAGCCGTTGACGGTGATCGCCGGGCGCACCCGGCCGGTGAAGTTGACCGGCGCCGCGTCGATGGCGAGGTCGAAATCGAGGCCACGCAGTTCGCGTGCGGTGGTGGCCAGCGCCGCGCCCGCGAACGCGGGCGAGCGCCACAGGCCCAGGCCTGCGGCGACACCGCCCGCGGCCAGACCGGTAACGAAACGCCGGCGCGAAGGCTCGGCCAGGGCATCCGGCCGTCGGCCGGAGAAATCGGAAGACATCGTCGAACTCCAAAGGATCGATAACGCCGACGCACGATGCGATCGGCGACACCAGGCCGCGTAGACGCGAACGCCGCACGCGACCTGCCTGAGCGCGCCGCGACGGCGGCGCGTGGAGCGCTTAAGCGATGGGAGGTCGGATGGGGTAGGGCAGGGCCGGCGCGTCGTGATCGACCGACATCGGCCGCGCGATCAGGCTGTGGCCGATATGCGCGCCGCCGAGGGCGAACGCGATCGCCGTGGCCGGCGCGGGTTGCAGGCAGGAGCAGGTACAGGTCGGCGACTTGCAGCAGTCCGGCTGGGCGCCGTCGGGCGCCTGGCCTTGGCCGTGATGGCGGTGATCGGCGGGCGCCGACATCGACGCGTGATCCATCGCGGCCATCGCCATGCCGTCGTGAGCCATGGCGCCTGCGGCCATGCCGTCGTGGCAAGAGGTTTGGACGGTGGCCGCCGCTTCGATCGCGGCGCTCATATGCGTCAACTGCATTTGCGTGGACGCGACCGCGTACGCCGATCCGTTGAGGATCAGGCCGACGCACAGCAGCAGTCGCAGCAGGACGGACATCACCCGGCTACTTTAGCGCCAGCGCGTGGGCTTGTCGTCAAATCCGCCGAAAAACGCCGTTGCAAGCCTGAACCATGGTTCAGACCCTGGACCCTCCCGAGCGGCGGCGGCCGGGCGTTTTCATCGCGTTGACGGACCGCTGCGTATGTGTGGCGCATGGCTAAACCCGCGAAGGCCGCACCCACGCCCGGTCCAATGCCCGACGCCGCGTCCGCGCGCGTGGCCGCGCAGGCCGGCCTGCGCTACGTCAGCGACGCCGATCCCGGCATCGCGCGCCTGCGCTCGGGGCGCGGCTTCCGCTACCGCGACGCCCAGGGGCGCGCCGTGCGCGACCCGACCACCCTGGAGCGGATCCGCTCGCTGGCGGTACCGCCGGCCTATCGCGAGGTCTGGATCTGCGCCCAGGCCAGCGGCCACTTGCAGGCCACCGGCCGCGATGCGCGCGGGCGCAAACAGTACCGCTACCACCCGGATTGGCGGCACGCACGCGACCACGGCAAATTCGACCGCATCGTGGAGTTCGGCGCAGCTCTGCCGCGCCTGCGCCGGCGCTTGCGCAGCGATCTCCAACTGGCCGGCTTTCCACGCGCCAAAGTGCTGGCGATCGTGGTCGCGTTGATGGCCGACACCCTGCTGCGCGTCGGCAACGACGCCTACGTGCGCAGCAACGGCACGTTCGGCTTGAGCACCTTGCGTAACCGCCACATCGACTTCCTGCGCGACGGTCGCGCGCGTTTGCACTTCCGCGGCAAAGGCGGACAGATGCACGACGTCGCCATCGACGACGCCAAACTGGTGAAACAGATCCGGCGCTGCCAGCAACTGCCCGGGCAGTCGCTGTTCCAGTACCGCGACGACGACGGCACGGTGCAGCCGGTGGATTCGGACGCGATCAACGGCTACCTGCGCGAGGTCATGGGCGGCGAGTTCAGCGCCAAGGATTTCCGCACCTGGGGCGCGACCCTGGCCGCCTTCCGACGCCTGGCCCAGCTGCCGCTGCCAGAGGGCAAGCGGAGCGCAACGCCCAGCGAGCGGGCCTTGGCTCGGATCGAGAAGGCGGTCGTAGGCGAAGTTGCGCAAGCCTTGCGCAACACGCCGGCGGTCTGCCGCAAGTCCTACATCGATCCCACCGTCTTCGCAGGCTGGCGCGAGGAGGCCTTGGCCTCGTACGCGGCGCGAGCGCGCGGGGACCGCCAGTGGGAGATGGCGATGCTCGGTTTCCTCAAGCGTCGCCGCCGGCGGCGCAAATCCTGAAACGCCAGCGCCGGGCACGGCCTGGTCGCCGTACCCGGATCGGTGAGACCGTTGGCGTCGTCAGGCCGGAGGCGTGTGCTGCCGCGGATGCGAGGAGCGGCGGCGGAAACGCCGCGTCATCCATTCGCCCAGATCGTCGACGACGGTGAACGCCGCCGGGATCACGATCAGGCTCAGCAGGGTCGACGTGATCAGGCCGCCGATGACCGCGATCGCCATCGGCGCGCGGAAACTGGAATCGCCGGAGAAGCCCATCGCGATCGGCATCATGCCCGCGCCCATGGCCAGCGTGGTCATGATGATCGGCTGGGCGCGCTTGCGGCAGGCGTCGATCAGGGCGTCGTGCTGGCTCAGGCCGTGCTCGTCCTCGGCGATCACCGCGTAATCGACCAGCAGGATCGAGTTCTTGGTGGCGATGCCGATCAGCATCAGCAGACCGATCAAGGCCGGCAACGACAGCATGTTCTGGGTCAGCAGCAGCGCGCCGAACGCGCCGCCCGCGCACAGCGGCACCGCGGTCAGGATGGTCAAGGGCATCAGCGCATGGTTGAACAGCAGCAACAGCACCATGTAGATGCAGACCAGGCCCGCGGCCATCGCCAGCATGAAGCCGATGAACAGTTCGACGAAGACTTCGGCGTCGCCGGTATTGAGGAAGCTCACGCCGGGCGGCAGCTGCTTCACGCTGGGCAGCTTCTGCACCGTCTCCATCACATCGCCCAGCGGCCGGCCGTTGAGTTCGGCGGTCAAGGTGACGTTGCGCTGGCGCTGGTAACGCGAGATCAGCGACGGGCCGCTGCCCATCTTGATGTCCGCGACCGCCGCCAAGGGCACCGGCCCGTAGCGGCCGGGCACGCGCAACTGCCCGATCAGGGCCGGATTCGCCAAGGTCGCCTCAGAGAAGCCCACGCGGATCGGAATCTGGCGGTCGGGCAGGTTGAGCTTGGCCAGGCGCTGCTCGTAGTCGCCGGCGGTCGCGATGCGCGCGGCCTCGGCGATGTCGGCGGTGGCCACGCCCAGGTCGGCGGCCCGCGCCGGGTCCGGCAATATCTGGATCTCGGGCCGCAACAACGATGCCGACGAAGTCACGCTGCCCAGGCCGGGTATGCGGCGCAGGTCGCGTTCCAAGGCGATCGCCGCATCCTGCAGATGCTGCGGATCGTCGCCGGACAACACCAGCTGCAGTTGATTGCCGGGCTCGGAACTGACGTAGCTCACGCGCACGCCGGCCAGCTGGGCCAGTCGCGAACGCGCCTCGCGTTCCAGCACGCGCTGGTCGCGCTCGCGCTCGTCCGCCACGCCCCAGTCCAATACCAGGGTGGCCTTGCGCGACTCGCCGATGCCGGTGGTGGAGGGATCGCCCAGGTCCAGCACGCTGCCGATCGCGGTGTAGACCTGCTTGAGCTCCGGCATGTCCTTGAGCAGCACGCGCGCGCGTTCGGCCACCGCCTTGGTTTCCTCCAGGCGCGTGCCCGGCGGCAGTTCCAGGCTCAGGTTGCTGCGCCCCAGATCGGACTGCGGGATGAAGGTGGCGGGGATCAGCGGCACCAGCGCCAGCGAGGCGACGAACAGACCGGTAGCGATCCACAGCGTGCGCGCGCGATGGCGCAGGGCCGCGTCCACCCAGCCCAGGTACCAGCGCATCAGCTTGCTATCGCCTTTCTCCTCGCCATGCGGCTTGAGCAGATAGGCGGCCATCATCGGCGTCAGCAGACGCGCCACCAATAGCGAGAACAACACCGCGGTGGCCGCGGTCCAGCCGAACTCGCGGAAGAACTTGCCGGCGATGCCGGGCATGAAGGCGACCGGCACGAACACCGCCGCCAGGGTCAGCGAGGTCGCGATCACCGCGTTGCCGATCTCGTTGGCCGCCTCGCGGGCAGCCTCCAGCGGCGGTTTGCCCATGCGCAGATGGCGCACGATGTTCTCGATCTCGACGATGGCGTCGTCGACCAGGATGCCCACCACCACCGACAGCGCCAGCAGTGTGATCAGGTTCAAGGTGAAACCGAACCAGTACATCACCGCGAAGGTCGGGATGATCGACAAGGGCAGGGCCAGCGCCGACACCCAGGTCGCGCGCCAGTCGCGCAGGAACAGCCACACCACCAGCAGGGCCAGCAACGCGCCTTCCCACAGCATGGTCATCGACGAATCGTAGGAACGATGGGTCTCGTCGATGACGGTGGTGACCAGGCGGAAGTCGATGCCCGCATGGCTGGCCTTGAGGACGTCCAGCGCCTTGTGCACGCCTTCCTCGACCTTGACCTCGCTGGACCCGCGTGTGCGCGACATCGAGAACGCGACCACGTCGCGCCCGTCGAGCAAGGCCGCCTCGGTGGGATCGGCGGCGGCATCGGTCACCTTGGCCAGCGCCGACAGACGCACCGAGCGCCCGTCCGGCAGGCTGATCGTGTAATCGCGCAAGGCCTGCGCGTTGCCGACCGTGCCCAGGGTGCGGATGGTCTGCTGCGCACCGTCCAGCTCGGCCTTGCCGCCGGCGCGCTCGACCTGGATCTGGGCGAGCTGATGCGACACGGCGCCGGCGGTGACGCCGAAAGCCTGCAGTGCGTTCGCGTCCAGGTCCACGCGCACCTGTCGCTGCACGCCGCCCACGCGCGTGACCCGTGCCACGCCGGGCACGCCGTACATGGCGCGCGAGACCTCGCGATCGACGAACCAGCTGGCCTCGTCCGGCGTCATTTGCGGCGCGACCAGGGCATAGGTCATCAGCGAGCCGCCGATATCGACCTTGGAGATCACCGGCTCCTGGATGTCCTGCGGCAGGTCGGTGCGGATGCGCGTGACCGCGTCGCGGGTGTCGTCCAGCGCGGTGGCCAGATCGGCTTCCAGCTGGAACTCGATGGTGGTGGTGCTGACGCCTTCGCTGACCGTCGAGATCACCCGCTTGACGTTGGTCACCGTGGCGACCGAGTCCTCGACCTTGCGGGTGACCTCGGCCTCGAGCTGGCTGGGCGAGGCGCCGGGCTGAGTGATCGTGACCGTGGTCATCGGGAAGGCGATATCGGGGAAGCGCGCCACCGGCAGCTTGTGGAAGCCCCACAGCCCGGCCACGCACAACACGAAGAACACCATCAGCGCCGGCAACGGCCGCTTGATCGCCCAGGCGGAGAAATTCATCGTGCGGCCTTCCCGGCCGCGGCGGCCGGCACCACGCGCACGCGATCGCCGTCGCCGAGGAAGCCCGCGCCTTCGGCGACCACCTGATCGCCGTCCTTCAAGCCTTGGACGATCTCGACCTGGCCGTTGCCGGTCTGGCCGGTGCGCACGCGCACGCGCTGCACGACCTGCTTGTCTTTCATGGTGAAGACATAGCTATGACCGTCGCGCTGCACAACAGCGGCGGTGGGCACCATCAGCGCACGGCCGGCGCCGGTGACGATGCGGCCTTCCACATAGACGCCGGGCTTGAGCGGCCCCGGTTCGGGCAGATCGACGTACACCGTGCCGGTGCGGGTCTGCGCATCGACGCCGGGCGTGACCGCGCGGATGCGCCCGGCGATGATGCCGCCGCCATACGGCAGCTCGACCGTGTTGCCGACGGCGACGCCGGCCAGTTGGTCCTCGGGCAACTCGGCGCGCCATTCCAGACGGCCGTCGCGAATCAGGCGCAGCAGCTCGTTGCCCGCGGCCACGACCTGGCCCGGCTGCACCAGCCGCTTGGAGATGACGCCATCGGCGGGCGCGCGCAGTTCTGCGAAGTCGCGCCGCAGCTTGGCCGCATCGCGACCCGCGCGGGCGGTGGCGACTTGCGCCTCGGCCTGCACGCGGGTGGCGCGCAGCTCGTCCAGATTGCCGGCGCTGATCAGTTGCTCGGCCGCCAGTTTGGCGCCGCGATCGTAGCTGACCTGCGCCAGCGACAAGGACGCCTGCGCCTGCCGCAGCGAGGCTTCGGCCTGGGCCAACTCGCTGTCCAGCGTGCGATGGTCCAGTTCCAGCAGCACTTGGCCTTTGCGCACCGACTGCCCGACATCGACCAGCAACGAGGTCACTCGCTGCCCGCTGAGTTCCACCCCGAGCTGCATCTCCTCAAAAGGCGACACCGGCCCGGACACCAGCACGCTGCGCGCCAGAGGCTGCGCACGCGCCGCAACCAGCGATACCGCCAGGGCCGACGCGTCGCTGGCCTTGTCTTCCTCCTTGGCACCTCCGCACGCCGCCAACAGCGAGCAGACCAGGAACACGATTAGCCAACGCGAGGAGCGTGCACGCATGGAAGATTCCGTAGAAGAAAAGTGGTAAGCCCGTTTCGGCGCAGTCGCTGATGGGATCACACGACGACCGATCCAACGGCAGACGAATCCAGACTCTGACTGGCGCATCGTGACCCAGCTTAGGGCGGCGAGTTTAAGAAGGGATTAATAAGTTCCCGGCGCGGGGCGTCGCAGGCGGCAGCGCGGCGGGAGTAGGGGAGAGCGCAACGCACAGAAGCGGGGCCTGGATCACAACATGCGATGCGCCCCTTGCGCGCGAGATCAGCACGCCCTCACATCCAGCGATCTGTGGTCAGCAAGCGCGAACGACACCCACCATGCTCAGGCTGTCTCCGTTCCCGATGGCCCAGCGCTCGTAATCGTCCTCGATTCATCGCGCGATAGCAAGTGATTCTCATTAGCATTTAATCGCGACCAAGCAAGCCTCTGACGGGTCGGGCAAAACGTCAGGGGCTGGTGATCGCTGCCGGACGACGGCAGCTGCGATCCGCCGTGATTGGATCCGGAGCACCTGCACCCAGGGCGATGGGGCGAAACTGGCCGGCTAGAGAGCGGCCGCGATCGACAACGTAGCCGGTCTATAGCTCAGGACCGCGCCGGACGTCGCGCTGCGCGCAAAACCAGGGCTGATGCGAGTACCAACCGGCCAGAATGAAATCTGGAGGCCGGCGCTGAGCGTGAGACCGCTGGATCTGGTCGGAATCCATAAGTTGCGCACGCGCGGAGATGGCGGATCTCACGAAGAACCTGGCGGTTAGCGAGGGTTATCTAGGGTAGGGGAGGCAGCTTCCGACCCAAGGCAGCCATTCGCGACTTCCGATTTCGCGTCATCCTTGCTTGATGAGCGTTCGTTGGCCTATTGATCCGCCCTTGCGTGCGGTTGGCTTTCCTAGGCCGGGAATCAGGAAGTCCGTTACGCTCCGGCCATACTTCGTCTTCTGGGCCAGCCATCGCGGCATACGTCCACGGCCCGACCAGGTGTTGCGCATGTTCTCTGGGTCGCGGTACTTGGCAGCAACTTTGCTCGCCTTTCGCCGCGGCGCTCGCTTCTTAGTCGCAATCTCAGCTACCGGCTGATCGCCATAGAGTTCCTCGATCGTGTAACCGTACTGGGCGGCGAGTGCGATCATTTTTCGACGCACTAAGGCAATGGGGCGACGGCTGGAAATCAGCCGCATTCGCTGCTCCGCGGCGGTCAGTAGGGACTTCAGTTCCGAGAGGTTGAGCTTATCGACATCAATGTTCATGCCGCTTAGGGTCCAGGCATGCCTATCAACCTGTCAACCAACATGCCGATGTCCTGTGATCAGAATGTGCTTTCGGCAGGAAGTTGCAGCCAGTCGAAGTAGCCGTCATCAGAGTCCTGCACCAGATTCGCTAGCTCAGCCCGCAATGGCCCGCCGGCGCGAAAAGCCTAGTCCTTAACCAACTCCAGCCAGCCGGTATGTTGCTTGCGGATCTGGCGTCCGAAGCTGACAAAGCGGGTTGCTGACACGTGGCCTGGGGCCCAGGTTCGTATTTACATAATATGCATTATGCGAAGTACGATCCGATCGTGCGTACGGATGGCACGTCGTGTTCGCGGCCGGTTCAGTGGCCTGGGCGCTGCATGGCGAGCCGCAGCATGGAGGCTCGCTGATGGATACACCACGCCCGCCCTGTTGGCTTGACGGCAAGCCTTGCCCGAACCAATGCGCACGCCAGCACTACGAACGTACGGTGTACAACCACACGGCGCTCTACGGTCCGTGGGATCGCTGGCGCATGGCCGGCGGCCGCCTGGTATCGCCGCACGGCGACTGGATCGGACCCGGCTTGCTTGATCGCTGGATGTGGCGGCACATGCGCATGTTCGAGCGGTAGATCTGGCGATGTAGACCTAACCCGCGATCTTGTGTCTCCGAACGACGGCCGGATCACGCCCGAACGCTTGCGTGGCCTGATATTCCGTCAGAAAGCCGAAGACAGGCTTGCGGCAGCAAGGGCTCGACGGGCAGGAGGCGTAGCGGCTTCTTAAGATGCTCTACGCTACCCGCCAGGAAAGAGGCTTTGGGGGGGGCATGGAAAACGTAGAGCATGACTTGTATGCAGGTCTGTCGGGACTGAAGTTGGGAGACGCGGTGATCGAGCTAGGGCACGGCGTAACGTTAAGGGGGACGTACGCTCACGTTTTCTCGACAGACATCCTTGCGTTCGAACGACCGGCGACACCCCATTCCTATCATCCTGGCCCCTGGCAGGCTGGTTCGAGAAGACCTGGCATCGACATAGAGACCGAACTGTATTTGCCATCCACATTTCGACACAAGAAAGTCGACGGAAAGAGGGTCGTAAATACGATAGTTACCCTCCTCCGCCTTTGGAGCGACCCGCAGATTGTGCTTCAGCTGCTCACAGACTGTCCGATCCAACAGTTGAAGGAAAAGCCATACTCCGACGCTAGGCACAATGAGCATGTGGCTGTGCTATTCGGATCCAGGCCACGACACTTCGAAATGGCGGCGATAGATAGAGAACCAGCAAAACTGATCGAGAACATGGGTTGGGTAATTGCGAATTGGCAGGCTGCACTAGATCTTTGCGAGTCACCCGAGTTTTGTTTCGCGCTTGAGACGTTCGATAACGCGCAGTTTATTCCGAATCACGCAATGATGATGGTTTCCTTGTGGGGTGCGCTAGAGGCAATTTTTGCTAGAGCGAAGGCAGAACTGCGATACAGCGTGTCATCAAATATCGCTACTTTCCTTACCCCTCGCGGCCCCGAGAGATTGCAAAAGCAGAAGGAGGTTCAGCGGCTTTACGATGGTCGCTCAGCGGCGGCTCATGGACCTGCAAAGCAGTCACCAGACGATTTGCTACAGACTTTCCAGCTATTACGTGCCGCCATTGTTCGTATGATTGAAGACAAAGCGGTACCGACAAAAAATGATCTGGAAGAGATGCTGTTCGTGAAGTAAGGGCGCTTTAATCGTCCAGGTCTGGCGGTTCTGGCAACCCCGCCCAAGGCGGCGCTGGTGCTGCGCCATACGCTTCCACTTCTTCACTGAGCGTCCTGTAGCTTGTTGCAATGAATGAAGTCAGCTCATCAGAATTGAACAATACCGTACCTAGCGATACCGCAGGCAGCAAGAATGCGTCAGCCTGCATCAGGTGAATGCGATTCTCGCTTTCGTCGAACGGCTGGGGATGTGTGCGACGATCCAATTGGATCATTCCACCGTGCGTGTACTTATGAAATCGTCGCCACATAGGATCTTGCCTCAAGGCGCTCAGCCTCTTCACTCCGGGAATATTGCTAGAGGCAAGGGCGGTGATCATGTCATCCAAATTTGGCGTATCTGCCTTAAATTCGAGAGCACTCCCCGGCTTCAGCTCCAAGAGTGACCCAAGCCACTTTTTTGGAGCCGCATACATAGTCCAGAAAGCACATGCGCTTGCTTCTCCGATTGGCCGCAACATCGCAGCCGCCGATGCATAGTGCGACGAACTAACCATACTGACACAAGCCGAATGATGCTCATGTGCCAACAGCATCGCCGACAACGCAATACGTTGCCTTTCGGTTGAGTATCGACCGGAATAAACGAAGCCTGCGGCCTGATTAGACAACTTGCGAGACTGCCTAATGCGGAGCTGAAGATCCCTGTCAGTCACACCCCTACCCCCGTGTGATTAGCTCACAAAACGACCGGCGTCATGCCGGCCAGTCATTCGGGTTTGCCCATGGAGCGCCCTGGCAGTCAACCACTTGTAAAATGTCCCAGACGAGAACAAGTGTTGCCAGTCCAGTTCCCCACCAAGCCTCAATATCAGAAGCAGAAAGATTAGTCATAGCGCCCTCCCCTTGTATCACTTGGGGCGTCGAAAACCTGGTCGTTGTACCAACACCGCACATCCAGCGCCACCGCTGTACTGATCCCGCACTCAGATCCTGGCCTGGGTCTGCGGCACTGCGTGGCGTCATCGATGTCGACCATCAGGTGTGCCACACCTCGATCCTCAGCGACAGCTTCCGCGCGGTCGGCTCCGCCGGTCCGACGGTCGCTTTCAACAGGCCGTTGAGTTCCCGGTTCAAGAACTGCGTGACCACGGACGGCACCTCGGGCGCGACGGCCGCCGAGGTGCTGGGCAGATAGGCGTAGTCCAACGCCAGATCGTAGCTCGACAATATTTTCCATATCGGATCGGGCAGCCAGGACCCGTTCGGATGCTGCAAATCCGGAGGGACGTACTGGCCCATTGGCTGCGGCCGCCGCAAGCGCAGGCGCAGGCTGATCGGGTCGCCGAGGTTGAGGATGCGGATGGCGAGAATATTGTCCCGCCGAGTGTCCGCCGCGAGCGCGCTGTTGGGGCCGACGGCTTGTTCCAGATTGATGGGTGCACTGCCCTCGCCCAGTTCGCCGTCCAGCCGCAGCACGGATTGGGTGACGTGCGTCGAATGGGCGCGCCTGCGCATCCGGGCCTCGGCCTGGACCAGGTAGCTGCCCAGCGTGTCCAGCGAAATCCAGATGCCGTCGTCGAAGGACTCCTGCACGTCCGCGCCCGGCGCGCTTTGCGTTTGCGTGCGCGCCGGTTCCAGGATGTAGCGATTGCGAAGGTCCAGCCTTTCGGCGTCGAAGCCTTCGATGGTCATGCCCAGGATTTCCGTTTGGCCGAACTCGATCGCGTGCAGCGCGACACGCAGCTGGCCGAAGATCTCCGAATACAGCATCAGCGAGTCGCGCAAGCGGCGATTGAGGCCCAGGCCGGAGTTGGTCTCGAACTGCACCACCTTGCGGCGCCACTTCTCGTCGCGTATCGCATTGCGATTCTTCGCCAAGTCGTGCTCGTAAACGGCGATCTTCTTGGCCGCCGAGATCTGGGCGATCTGGCTGTCGATCACGGACTTCTCGTTCTGCAGGCGCAGGGTTTCGTTGCGCTGGTTGGCGGTCTCGAACTTTACGCTGCGCTTGGCATCGGAGGACATCGCCGCCCAGACGATGTCGAAGACGGAACCGGAGAACAGGGCGCTGTAGGGCGCATTCGACACTTTCACCAATTCCGGCGTGCCATTACCCGGCGTCGACGTGGAATGGATCACCGGCCAATAGGACTGAATCAGCGCCCGGTCGACGCGATGCTCGGACGTGTGTCCGGGCGCGTCCGCGCCATGGCTGGCCATGGCCTCGGTCCAGTTCGCGATCACGCTCGCGAAGGCGGTTTGCTCCTTGCGCTTGGCGGCCAGCAAGCCGTCGTGCAGTTGCACTTCGTCGGCAAGACGGGTCAGCTCGGCGTCCCGCAGCTTCTTGGTCTCCTCGAACTCGTAGGATTCCTGCGCGTAGTTGAACAGGTCGAGCTGCAGCGCCTCGATGCGTCGGCGCAGCTCCAGGCAATCCGACAGCAGTGAGCGGGCGACGCCGATGTTCTCGAGCACGAGAAACGGATTCAGGCCTGGCTCGAGCAAGGTATCCAGCACGGTGATCCGGATCTTGCCGCCTTGCTGCACGATCCCCGACAAGGGAATGTCCTTGGCCTTGTCCCGGATCAGCAGGCGCAGCTGAAGGTCCTTGTCGCGCTTCAGGAAGTCCAGCAGTTCGTCGGAATCGGTCGGAATCGGGTCCGGGTCGAACCGCAATCGCTGGATCAGCTCGTCGGGCGATTGCACCTTGGAAAACAGCGAATCCGAAGACGACGACATACGCGCACCCCCTGTGCGTTTCAGCGTTGACTACCGCCGTTTGCTCCGGGTACCGGCAGCTCCAGCGAACGAATGATCGCGCGGCCGATCTCGTCGGCCATGACGTCGAACCCGCGGCCCAGCGAAACGCCGACGTCGGCCTTGTAGGTGATGTTGCCCGTCTTGAGCTTCGCGCCGGCGTCGAAACAAGGGCCGGAATCCGGGCAAACCGTATAGGCGTAGACCTGCGCGCCGCCCAAGGATGCCCTGCCGAGCTTGGGACCCAGCCCCAACTCCAGGCCGATGGTCTGCGATCCGTCCATGCCGACGCCGAAGTTCAAGGACGTACCGGCCAGCGGCAGCGGTATCGGCGTCTCGAAGGAGCTGCCCTCCTTCAGGGACTTGGCGTCCAGGAGCATGCTCGGGGATGGGACGTAGTCGATGCTGAGGCTGGGGCCAACCTCGAAGGAACCCTTCACCGTCAACTCGAAAAAAGGGAGCCCCTGATACTCCAGCAGCGTTATCCCCAACGTCGAGGATTTGCCCTCCGCGCCCCCCAGGGAATACAAGCTGATGGCATCTGAGGGGATTCGGATCTGCGAGTCCGGCGATTCGCTGGCGTCGCCTTGCGTAGGATCTTCGGAGTCCCCGCGAGCGTCTCGTCCTCTGCGATCCAGATCGGCATCGTCGCGCTCCGCGCGCTGCGGCGGTGGCGAGACATCCATATCCGGTTGGGCGACCTGACCACGAGGGTACATGGGCATCCTTGCCTTGCCGTACGGTGCGGACCCGGATCATCGCAGCACCGCCACCGGACAAAGTCAAGCGCACACCAGGCGCGAATCGAACGGGTGCCGAAGGCCGGGGGCGTCGCGACGCCCCTCGCGGTGCCGCCGCATCGTTCGAATCGGATCCGGACCGGATGCATCTGCCCTGCCCTGGCCGAAGACAGGCTCAAAGCAACAAGTCCTCGTAGAAGACGCCACAGCCGTCCATGTCGCCGAGCCGCGCCGCGCCTGGACGGGTCCGCGCGACATCCCGGCTCGGCGACATCGGCGCGGCGATCTGAAAAAATCTTCGCGAGCCTGTCGATTCGGCGCCCCTCCGTTCGACGCTGCTAATGAACGCCCATTCCGGGCCGCACTGGAGCACAACATGAAGATCACCATCGAAACCCTGGTACGCGCCGACCTGGACCAAGTCTGGAAGGCCTGGAACACCCCGGAGGACATCAAGCAGTGGAACGCCGCCAGCGACGACTGGCACACCACCCGCAGCACGGTCGATCTGCGCGAGGGCGGCAAGTTCCTTTCGCGTATGGAAGCTAAGGACGGCAGCTTCGGCTTCGACTTCGAGGGCACCTACACCCGCGTGGTCCCGCAGCAGACGATCGAGTATCGGATGGAGGACGGCCGCGAAGTCCAGTCCGAGTTCGTCGCTCAGGCTGACGGCGTCCTGATCAAGTCCACCTTCGACGCCGAGTCGGAGAACTCGCCGGAAATGCAGCGCGCCGGCTGGCAGGCGATCCTCGACAACTTCGCCCGCCACGTCGAAGCGAAGGCCTGACATCCAGCGCGCATCGCGGCGCCGTACCTGCGGCGCCGCGGTCTGTCTGCTCCGGGTCGCAGGCACCTGGCCCTTGGACTGCAGGCGCCAGGCCGGTACACCGTGTCGGCCGAGTCGCAGCAATGGGCGCCCAGTCGAGAACAGAAGGCTTGAACACGCAATGTTGGCGCAACCTTCCTTCCTAAGATCGGACTCTCGCCTGCCCTGTGGAGTTCGAATGAGTCCAGCATCGCTACCTCAAACCCCGCACGAATCCGCGCCGCTGGACTCTTCCGCGGCCGCCTACCCCGGATGGCGCGACCTCTTGTCGTTCCTGCGTACCTGGCGGCGCTCGCCTGGACGCGTCGGAGCGATCGCGCCGTCCAGCGCCGCGCTGGCCCGCTTGATTACCAGCGAGGTAGCGGCAGCCCCCGGCCGGGTATTGGAATTGGGGCCCGGCACCGGCGTGTTCACCCGCGCCTTGCTCGAACGAGGGGTTCGCGAGGAGGATCTGGTTCTGGTCGAGGCGGCACCGGAGTTCGCCGCACTGCTGGAGCGGCGCTTTCCGGCGGCGCAGGTCCTGCGCGCCGACGCCCGCTACCTTCCGCACCCGCTCTCGCGGGTCGACAGCCCAGTCTCCGCCGTGGTCAGTGGCCTGCCCTTGCGCAACCTGTCGCGACGGCATCGGCTCGCCGTGCTGCTCGGCGCATTCGGCCATCTTGCCGTCGACGGCGCGTTCTACCAGTTCACTTATGGAGCACGCTTCCCATTGCCGCGCTCGTGGACGGACCGTCATGGCTTCAAGGTGCAAAGGCTGGGTCGCGTGTACGGCAATCTGCCTCCCGCGACGGTGTATCGGGTAACACGGCGGGCGGCCTCGCGCTGGATCGGAGCATGAGCCTGCGATGGCGGTGGCAGAATGCAGCCTACGCGACAGGGTCGGACCCATGCGCATCTTGCTGATCGAAGACGAGCTCGAGTTCGCCGTGGCCCTGACGCAGGCCCTGAAGCGCTACGACATGGTCGCCGACCACGTCCCCACCCTGGGCGAAGGGCAAGCGGCCGCGATGGGCGATGTCCACGACGCGATCGTGCTCGATAGAAGCCTGCCCGACGGCGATGGGGTCGCCTTGATACCGCGTTTGCGCGCAATGGGGCTGCGCACGCCGGTCATCGTGCTGACCGCGCGCGGAGATCTCACCGATCGCGTCGTCGGCCTGGACGCCGGCGCCGACGATTATCTGGTCAAGCCCTTCGCGATCGAGGAACTGCTTGCCCGGCTGCGCGCCGTGTTGCGCCGGCCGGCGCGGATGGCATCCGACACGATACGCGTGGGCCTGCTTGCGTTCGACCTGGTGGAACGGCTGGCGGAGGTCGCGGGACGACCGCTGGAACTGCCGCGCCGCGAACTGTTGCTGCTCGAAGCCCTGCTGCGACGCCGCGGCCGCACCGTGATGCGCAGCGTGATCGAAGAGTCCGTCTATGGATTCGACGACGACATACAGTCGAACACACTCGATTCCCATGTTTCCCGCTTGCGCCGCAAGTTGGCCGAAGCCGGCGCCGGCGTGGAGATCCACAGCATCCGCGGCATCGGTTACCTGCTGCGGGAGGCGGCATGACCCGATCGCGCCCGCACTCGCTGAAGCAGCGCCTGCTGTGGAGACTGCTGGCACTGCAAGGCGCCCTCCTGGCGGTCTTCGGATTGCTGATCGTATTGGCGCTGTACAGCAGCAACGTCGCCAAGGACGCCGACAATGCGGTCGAGATTCTGCAGGAGGCATTGACGCTGGACGACCGCGGCCGGATGAGCTTGCGCGAAACGCCGGACCTTATGGAACTGCGCCGGGAAATTCCGGCCTTGTGGTACGTCATCCGCGATCGGCGAGGCCACGAACTGCGCCATGGTCCGATTCCGCCGGAGTTCGCCTCTATCGGCGGCGCGTTGGACCAGGTCAGTCAGGCCCGGCTGGGATACCTGATAGACGACGACAAGGCGACCGGCGCGCGTCTCAAGCGGGTCGATACTCAGTACGGCAGGGTCCAGATACTGACGACCGAAGAAGGCCGGGTGATGGCGCCCGGCCGCGCGAGCTGGCTGATTCTGTCGGTCTTGGTCACCGTCCTGCTGCCGTTACTGGTCCTGATGACCTTGGTCACCCTGATCGCCACCCCCAAGGTTGTGCGTTGGTCCTTGAAGAGCCTGGAGCCCGTCGTCGACACCGCGCGCAAGCTCGATGTCGAACAGCGCGGAGCGCGTCTGCCCGAAGCCGGCGTGCCCGAGGAAGTGCTTCCCTTGGTGTCGGCGGTTAACGACGCCCTGGGGCGCTACGACGAAGGCCACGAAAGACGCCGACGCTTTCTGGTGGACGCCGCGCACGAGCTGCGCACTCCCGTCGCGATACTCAACGCCCGCCTGGAGTCGATGCCCCCCTCCCCCGACCGGGCACGACTCCTGCAGGACGTCGCGCGCTTGTCCGTGCTGGCCGAGCACCTGCTGAACCTGCAGCGCCTGGATCGGAGCAACCCGAATTTCCAACCGATCGACCTGGTCGACCTGGGCCGGCAAACCGCCGCCAACCTGGCGCCGTTGGCGATTTCCGCCGGTTACGAGCTCGCATTCGAAACCGTTACCGACGCGGCCCGGGTCGCGGGCGACGCGCTGGCGTTGGAACGCGTCCTGGTGAATCTGGTTCAGAACGCCATCGAGCACGGCGGCAACAGCGGCGCGATCACGATCTTCGTCGGTCGCGATAGCGGCCACGGCATTATCGAAGTATCCGACCAAGGCCCCGGCATTCGTCCCGAGTATCGCGAGAAAGTGTTCGAACGCTTCTATCGCGTCCGGGGCAACCAACGCGGCAGCGGGCTGGGATTGAATCTGGTCCGCGACATCGTGCGACTGCACCGGGGCTCCATCGAGATCGTGGACGCGCCGCGGCAAGGCGCTTGTTTCAGATTGGCCTTGCCCTTGGCGCGTTCGCAGCATGCGAAGCTCGGCACGGACCGCGACGTAACCGCGGTGCAGGACGGCGCTTGAACCGGCACGCCAAGTCTATGCCTACCTGCGCGCGGCGCAGGCTTGCGCAAGGCCAGTCGGCGTAGGGATTGTCGACGAAGAATCGGCAGTTCCCGGCGTCGTTGATGGCATTGACAGGATTGTTCGTCGCGGGATGTCGCGCATTCGTCGTTCCGTCGCCATCTCCCACTCGCCTGCCTGCCCGTTCCGAAGCGCGGACTCTTTCAAGCGCCGGCCAGCGTCAAGGCTTTGGCCAAAGCTTCGTCGGCCGGAACTTCGATATCGGGAACGATGCCGACGCCCTCCCAATCCTTGCCGGTATCCGGATCATAGGTGCGTCCTACCGGGATGAACGCGGCCAGGCCCGCACCGATGGGCTCGATGCCGCCGAAGTGATTGGCGCCCGCGGTGCGCTCGCCGATCAGCGTGCCTCGGTGGGTGCGCTGCAAGGCGAGAGCGAAATGCTCGCCCGCCGAACGCGTGCGCTTGGAGGTCAGGTAGAACACCTTGGCCTAGCGCAGGCGGCGTTCGGCCGGGTCGGGAATGGCCACATGCTGGCGTACCAGTTGGTTCGCGGCACCGGGGACGGTACGCAGCGTCGGGGTTGCGAACGGCACCGGACCTCGCCCCAGCCTGTCGTTCTTCGCCACCGACATTTCCACCAGCACCGTTTCTTGCGCGAACAAGAAAGGAAACAAGGCGTCCATCTCCGCCAGGCCGCCGCCCCGCGCCAGGCTGCGCGTGTCGATGATGACGGCCTTGGCGTTCGCATGGTCTTGCACGAAGGCCCGGATCGCCGCCACGGACGCAGGTTCGCCGGCGAACTGGTTGAAGCGTATGTAGGCCACACCGTCCGCGATCCACTTGGTCTCGGCGACGCTGGGCAGGTCGATCGGAGCCAGTGCGGATACCCGACTCGGCGCTCCGCTCGCTGGTGGCACGCGTTGCGGCGATGCTCGCGCACTTCCGGTACCCGTCGGCGCGGGGCCAACGACTCGCCGCGGACCGTTGGACACGGGCCCGGCGCCCGCGCCGAGGTCCGGCGCCAGATCGACGCGCAGATGACCATCGGCCGCGACCGCTTGCAGGTCCAGGGTCAGGCGCTGCGCCAGGTCCTTGGCGTCGTCGATGTCCGCGTACTCGCCCGCGCTTAGCTTGCTACGCAGCATGTCCGCGTAACGCCGGCCCACGGCCGGATCGACGAAGCGCGTCGCCAATTTGTCCGCCAGGGTCTCGATCGCCGCCGGATAGGGATCGTCCGGGTCCGCAGCGAAGGCCGGCGAAACGATCGCGAGCAGTGCGGACAGGCCGATGGCTAGCAGGCCCGGGTATATGCCGGAGTTGGTCTCGTGGTGGCGCATGGCGGATCCTCGCGGGCTAAGCCAGATCCCAGTACCGATGCCGGCCGTGGCCGATTGGTCGCAAGCGGACTCTGCCTGCCCTGGCCTGCCCGGCTCCGTACCCCGGAACGCCACCCCCGAAGTCGGACGAAAGACCGCTTATCCCGTGGAGATCAGACGAAACGCCAGCCAAGCCGGAACGCCCAGATAGAACGCCAGACGGCCCAGCCATTCCAAGGCGTCGCGCAGCGCGGCCAGGTGCGCGGAACGCAGCGCTATCGCCAACGCCACCGCCGTTTCGATCGCGATCCGCAGCGCGGCGGCGAACAGCATCAGGCCGATCGACCAGGATGCCCACCAGATCAGCAACCCCGTCAGGTAGGCCGCCAGCCCGTAACTGTAGTACTCGCCGAAGCTGCCGCCGAAGGCGATGACCTGGTGCAGACGAAACGCCACCAGCGCCAGCAGCAAAGGGAATAGCGCGAACTTCACCAGCGCGTGATCCAGCCGCGGCCGGCGTGCGTCCGCACGCGTTTGGGCCAGATCGGCCAACGCGTTCGCCACGCGCCCTCCCCCGTCCACCGCTGTGCCGGTCGCGGCCAACAGGCGCCGCAAGGCATGCGGCCGAGACAGCGCCAGAGCGCGCGTCCAGTAAGGCCCTTCGGCCAAGCGCAGGTCGACGCCGCTGCGCGGCAGCGGCAGCCGCCAGGGACGCAAGGCGGCGATCGAGGCCAGGGGCATCTCGATCCGTTGCCGGCGTTGGTCCAGCACCAGCAACGGCCCTTCCACGCGCGCCTGCGCGAGGAACGCGCGCTCGATCGCCCAGGCCGCCAGCGCCGGCGCCACCACCGCGGCGGCGAAGATCTTCAGCTGCGACAAGGATTGGATCTGCAGGCCGATGCGCGACAGCATGTCGTAGGCCAGCCACAACAAGCCCGCGCCCGCGCACAACCTCAACGCGCCGGCCGCCGTGCGCCACAATGGCGTGAGCGCGACGACCGCTACCGTCGATTCGTCTTTCGGCACGGCGCCGGCACGGCGGTAGCGGACGCGCCAGACGCTCAATGCGGCCAACGCCAGCAGGAACACCGCGCCCGCACGCCCCACCCAGTCGCCCCAGCGCACCATCAAGGTCGGCGCCGGATCGCGGGCGCTGACGAAGGCGGTGAGCACAGCCTGGTCGCCCATCGACGTACTCGCCAGCACTTCGCCGGTGTCGTCGATAATGGCGCTGAGTCCGTTGGTGGTGACGCGCACCTGCGGCAGCCGCGTCTCGATGCTGCGGAAGGCCGCGACCGCCAGATGCAATCGGGCGCCGACCGGATAGGCGGTGAACCAGGAGTCGTTGGACATGCCGATGATGGCCTGCGCCCCCAAGCGTGCGCCATCGATGGCCAGGTCGGTATGCACGTCGTCCAGACAGATCAGCGGCACCACGTTGACTTCGCGCCCGTCCGCGCTGCGCAAGGGCAGCACGCGCGCGCCCTCGCCCGGGCGCCAGCCGCCGGCCCACGGCAGCAAGCCGCGCAACCAGGGGCCGTCCAGCCAACGCGGCACGTACTCGGTCAGCGGAAACGGATAGGTCTTGCGATAGGCGCCGAGCAGGCCCTTGCCGGGTTCGAGGAACGCAGCCGCGTTGTACTCGCCCTGCTCGTCGCGGTCGTAGGTGCCGAACACCAGCGGCACCCCGGCGGCATCGACGAAGCCTTGGATCTCCCGATCCAGGGCCGCGCCGTCTTCGCTGCGCGGGCTACCGAAACTGGTGGGATACACGGTTTCCGACCACAGCAGCACGTCCGCGTCGTGGTCGCGGATCGCCGACCAGGACAAGGCGTAATGGGTATCGAGCACGTGGCGGACCACGGCGTAGGCGCCCATTTCCTCGCGCAGCCGCTCGTAGTCGGTAATGCTGGCCTGGACCATGGCCACGCGCAGCGTCGCCGCATCGGCTATCGCGGGTGCCTGCAAGGCGGCGCGTCGCAGCAGGCCGTAGCCGGCCATGCAGGCCACGATCAGCGCCGCCAGCGCCAACGGCCGCAGCGCCGCGCGCAGGCCGCGTTCGCGTTGGCGGATGGCGAAGGCCAGCGCCTCGTTGACCAGCAGCAGTACCAGGGTGATGCCCGCGGCGCCGCCGAGGTCGGCCATCTGGCGCAGGACCGCGGACGGAAACAGGCCGTGCCCCAGGGTGTCGCCCAACAGCTTGGGCAGCAGCCATTCGCAGGCCACCCAGGCCGAGGCCGCGGCCAACGCGCGCAGCAGCGGCCCGTAGCGGCGTCCGGTCAGTTGGCGGACCAGTGCGTAGGCGATGAACTGCGGCTGCAGCAACGGCGCCAATAGCAGCAGCGCCACCGTCGCCGTCGCCGCGCCCACGCCGGTGTAGGCGCCGATCGCCGCACCGAACCAATGAAACGCCGCGGCCACGAAGGCGACGCTCATCAGCGCGCCTATCGCCAGCACGCGCGGCAAGCTGCGATCGGTATCGAGCGCCAGCAGCCAAGGCACCAAGGCGACGAAGCCCAGCCCCCAGGCGGGGCCGCCGCGAGCGTATAGGCCGAGCAACAAGGCGGTGGCGAGGATGCCGGCGAGGCTGCGCCAGCGGGACGTAGACAACCGTTCCTTGGTCAAGTCGAAGAACTCCGTGTAGCGGTCTTAGCGCGGAGGAATGCGGACCTGCCGCAACGGCATGCCCGGTGGCGCGAGCGCGGGCGGAACGACGCGATCGGACGGCATCTGAATCGGCCGGCCTTGCGGATCGTAGAGCGTGAAGTCGGGCGCGAACATCAGGATCGGCTCGATCGCGACGCCTTCGTCGGTGACCTGGTGATGGCGCACATAGCCTTCGGGCAGGTCGTAGCCCTCCGGCACGGCCAGTCCCGCCAACGGCGGACTGGTGCCGGGCGGATTGAACGCGCCCAGACCGGTGCGCACGCCGGCCTGCTGCAAGGCCTCGATCACTTGCGCGCCGCTGGGTTCCGGATCGCCGGGTTGGAAGTAAGCGGCCAGATCGTCGGGATCCTGGCTGGGCATGGCCTCGGGCTCCTCCAGCGATGCGGCTTGCAGCTTCGGGCGCGCGTACGGCGGCCGGCCCTCGATCGGGCCGGCCGTCGCATCGTGTTGCGCGCCGGCCTGTGCGGCGAGCGCGTTGTTGCGATCAGCGGATTCTGGCTTGAGCACCCACCAGGCCGACGCCGCGACCAGCGCGACGACCATGCAAACCGCCCACGGCAGCCATCTGCCGCGGGCGGTGGGCGGCTTCGCGATCACACGCATACCCTCGCCGTCCGCTCGGGACGACGGGGTACGCGGCTGGCTGCGCTTGGCCACGAGGCGGGTTTCCTAACCCATCCGTCAGGGCGTGGCCGGCTGATACACCGACAGCGCCCAGCCCATGCGCTCGTGCCCGTACTGGTTCCAGATCGGGCTGCGGCCGTTGCTGAAGCTGGAGTAGCGCGGCGCGCCGCTGCCCGTGCTGCCGCCCCAGAGCCCGGCCGACACGGTACCGCCGGTGTAGGTCGGATGGGTGTCGTCGGACTGGATGTAGTCGAACGAGCTGGAGGACGAGACGAACTTGGTGTTGGCGTCGCGCAAGGTCGCACGCAGGGTGACCGCGGTGCGGTTGATGTAGCTGGCCTCGCTTTCGCCGGACACGTAGCGCAGCGCGTCGGCATCGATCTGGCCGTCGCCGTTGCTGTCGTAGTCCGCGCCCATGTACTGGGCGAAGCTGTCCGCGCACTGGAAGCCCTTCTGGCGGGCGTACTCGCACATCCAGTAGTTCATCTTGGCGATCGCGGGCAGGAAGCGGTCGCGCATGTTCACCGTCTGGCCGGTGCTGGCGTCGCGGCAGGAGCTCTGCACGTTGTCGGCGTTGTAGCCCGGGTAGTACAGGTTGGAGATCACCTTGAGACGGGTGTTGGCGTGCGCATTGGTATTGATGTAATCCATCGCCGCCGACACGTAGGTCTTGCAGGAATTGACCGCCGCGTCCAGGCCGCTGTAATCGCAGGTTCCGGTCTGCGACTTGAAGGCGGAGCGCGCCTGCAGGCCGTCGTTGCCGCACATTTCGAAGCTCACCACGCGGGTGGTCGCGGCCTGCATGTAGGAACGCTCGGCCACGATCTTGTTCTCGTAGACGTCGCGCGCCACGGCGCCGGACTTGGCGCGGCGGATGCTTTCGATGTCGGCGTTCCAACGCGCCGACAGGTATTCGGCGTCCACCGTCGGCGCCGAGTAGCGCGCCGCGTTGCTGATCGAGCCGTTGTAGCCGGCGAAGATCGAATCGCCGTACGCGACGACGCGGTACTTGGTGCTGGTCCCGGCCCGGTCGATGGTCCACGACACGTTCTGGTTGAGCGTGCTGGCCATGGCCGGAGCCGCAAGCGCAAGCAGCGCAGCAGCCGACAGCCACCGCCCCGCCCTGGTGCGGAACAGAGTCTTCATCCTTAATTCCCCTTCGAAATGATGTGCGCCACGGACACCGGTTGGTGCCCGCTGAGAAAACGCTAAACCCGATCACGATGAGGACGCCCGCAGTTTTCCGGGCGTCTCTCCCCCTACCATCGCCCCCAGACGCTAGCGTACGGTCCCCGGGCGCGCAATGTGCGCTGCAACAGCGGCGAGGGACGGCATCACGTTTTCGTACATGGGCGGCGAGCCGAGTACGGGATGGCGATCGACAGGGCCGCATGCTCCGCACTCAAGTTTGCGCCGCCTTTCACAGTCGCAACGGTTGACCTGGATCAATGGAAGCTAAGGCCGCTGACCTACTCTGCATGTGAGCCCCATACGGGAGTACGCAGCATGGCCACGAAATCCTCGTCGACCTCCACCAGCCCCGCCCCTGGCACCGCGCATTGGCCGGAAACCTTGCGCGACGGCAGCCGACTCACCATCCGTCCCATCGCGGCCGAGGACGCCGCCGCCGAGCGCGCGTTCATCGAAGGCTTGTCGGACCAGTCGCGACGCTTTCGTTTTCTCGGCCAGACCCGGCATCCCAGCGCGGACCTGATCCGTCAGCTGACCGACATCGACTACGTCCACGATTACGCGCTGATCGCCACGACGGGCGGCGACGACGGCGACGAAATCGTCGGCGTCAGCCGATACGGGACCAGCCCGGACGGATCGCGCTGCGAATGCGCGGTCGCCGTGACCGACGAATGGCAGAACAAAGGCCTGGGCACGACGCTCATGAGCCGCTTGATCCGGATCGCGCGCGAACGCGGCATTCGCACGATGTACTCGATCGATTCGGCCGAGAATCGGCGTATGCGCGACCTGGCCGGCGACCTGGGCTTCCGCACTCGCAGCGATCCGGACGATGCCAGCCAGGTCATACACGAACTGAGCCTGTGAGACGACCCTATGAACACCGCATTCTGGCCGAACTTCCTGCTCTGGTGCGCCGTTCTCAACTACGGCCTTTTGCTGCTGGGGTTTGCGGCCTACGCGAAGTTCCGCGAGCCGATCCAGCGGCTGCACGGCCGCTGGTTCGCGCTGTCGCCGTCCGCGTTAGACGCCAGCGCCTATCTGATCTTCGGCTTGTACAAGATCGCGATCTGGATGTTACTGATCGTCCCCTACATCGTATTGTGCTGCCTGCGCTGAGATCCCCTGCCCTGTCAGACGGCGCTTGCGCCTGCGAGGCTGCAGCCGACGCAGGCGCCGGCGAAGCCCGCGGTGGCTCGATCAGCGCGCTTCCGGCTATTCGTGTATGTGCGGATAAGCCCCGATCACTTGCTTGAGCACCAGGCGTCCCAGGGACGAATGCTGGGCGGCCGGATACTCGATGATTTCCAGTACATAGTCCTGGCCTTGCGTGTAGGCGAAGCCTTCCACGCGCGCGCACCTTGGCCGCCAGCCGTCGCCGCCATGCTCGAGCACCTGGTAGCGCAGCGCGGGCAGCTGGCCCGCGCAAGCTTCGCTGGCCACCGCACGTATCCGCTTCGCCACCGCATCGCCGGCGATATTCGGAGTCCCGGCGGGGCTGCCGTCCAGGAGTATTTGCGACATGCAGCCGCTGAGCAGCAGCGCTGCGGCCGCGACGATGAGCCGAGTCATGATCGATACTCCTTCATCACTGCTCCGGATCCGGGACAAGACCACGGCGCGCCAGGATCGGCCGCGCAAACAGGCTCTGCCCCTCCTTCAACGCACGACCGTGAGGGGCACCATCGTGCTTCCCAGCACCTTGCTGGCGACCGAGCCCAGGAACAGACTCTTGAGCGCCGATCGCCCGTGCGAGCCCATGACGATCAGATCGCAGCGGTTGGCCTTGACGAACTTCAAGATGGTGGGCGCCGGCTCGCCTACCAGCACATGCTCCTCGCAGGCGGCTTTCGCGCGTTTGAGCATGGCCCTGGCCTTCTGCGTCGCCATCCTGCCGTTCTCGGCGTGATAACGGCGGGTGCCTTCCAGCCCCAGACTCATCGCGACGCTGCGCAGCAGCGGCTCGTCGGCATACAGCAGGTGCAACTCCGGCGCCAGCTTCAGCTCCCCAGCCAGTCGTATCGCATAACGGACCGCGCGCAAGGCGGCCTCGCTGCCGTCGACCGCAATCAGGATACGCATGCTCTTCTCCTCGATGCTCGTGCGTTCATTGACCGCGAGCATGGCCCGGGCCCGGCCGGAGCGCCTTGACCCAGATCAAGGCCTGCGCGCTCAGAAGCTGCGCGCCCACGACAGCGCCAGGACCAACATCGCCGGCCAGAGCAGGGCCGGATGCAACGCGGCGCGCAGCCACGAATGCAAGGGACGGTAGCCCACCCCGTGAACGAAGCCGGCGCAGATAGCGAGCATCAAGGGCGTCAACAGACCGTGCCCGGCCGCCGTCATGCCGCCGCCGCGCATCGCCGGCAGGAACAGCAGGCCCAGGCTCAAGCACGAAGCCAGCAGCAGCGAAACCGCACGCGCCATCACACGTCCTCCTGCACCTCGCGTCTGCTGCGCTCTTCGTCGCTGCGCAGTTCGTACCACATCGCGTTGAGCACGCCGAAGCAGCACGCCAGGGCCAGGCCCAGGATCCAAGCGAAGTACCACATCAGTAACCTCCTTCGGAATCGTGCTGCGACTCCACGTAGGCGCGGGTCACGGTGCCGCGCATGACTCGGAAGGCCCAGCCCGTGTAGGCCAGGATCAGGGGTAGGAATATCGCCGCGGCGACCAGCATGATTCCGAGCGTGCGCCTGCTAGAGGACGCGTCCCAGATCGTCAGGCCGTGGCCCGGAAGCGTGGAGGACGGCATCAGGAACGGGAACATCGCCAATCCCGCGGTCAATATGATGCCAGCGACCGCGCCGCCGCTGGCCAGGAAGGCGAGCCCGTGCGAGCGCACCGTCGCCACCGCGATCAACAGGGCGACGACCGCGACCGGCACGGCCATCATCCATGGCGTCAAGGCGTAATTGGCGAACCAGCCGCCGTCGATCATCAGCACGTGTTTGGTCAGCGGATCCGAGGAGCCGTCGGCATGCAGGCCGCTGACGATCGCCGGCGCCGGAATGGAGCGCAGCCAGATGCCCGCCACGAGGAATGCCGTCGCGGTCGTGGCGGCGGCGATGCGGGCGATGCGCCGCGCACGGCGGCCGACAGGGTCCTCGATGCGCATAGCGGCGAATGCGGCGCCGTGCATCACCAGCATGGACAGACTGACCACCCCGGCGAGCAGGGCGAAGGGCCTGAACAAGCCGATGAAGCTGCCGTCGTAGACCGGAAGAAGCTCCGGTGTGAAATGGAACGGCACGCCCAGCAGCAGGTTTCCGAACGCCACGCCGAAGACCAACGCGGGCACCGCGCCGGCGACGGTCAGGGCCCAATCCCAGGCGCCGCGCCAGCGCGCATGCGGCAAGCGGTTGCGGAAGGCGAAGCCGACCGGCCGCAAGATCAGCGCCACCAACAGCAGGAACATGGCGAAGTAGAAGGACGAGAACGAGGCGGCGTACAACAGCGGCCAAGCCGCGAACACGGCGCCGCCGCCGAGGATGAACCAGACCTGGTTGCCCTCCCAATTGGGCTCGATCGACTCGATCACCATGCGCCGTTCGACGTCGTCGCGTCCGACCAGGCGCAAGATGGCGCCCAGTCCGAGGTCGTAGCCATCGGTCACCGCGAAGCCGATCAGCAGCACGCCCAGCAGAACCCACCAGATGATGCGCAGCAGCGAATAGTCGATCATCGGTCGGTCCTCGCGTTCGGGGGGCTTATCGCGCCATGAAGGGGATGGGACGCCGGCCAGAACTTCAGCCGGTCCGGCCCCGAACGAATCGCTCGCAGCATCAGCACCACGTCGACCACCGCCAGCCCGGTGTAGAGCACGACGAAGCCGATCAGGCTGGCGAGCACCTGGCCGGAACTGGTCGAGGACACGCCCAGGAAGGTCGGTAGGATGCCGTCGATCGCCCACGGCTGGCGCCCGTATTCCGCGACGATCCAGCCCAGCTCGGCGGCGACCCAGGGCAGCGGCAGGCTCCACAGCGCGATGCGCAGGAACCAGGGCCGATGCAGTCGCCCCCGTGTGGCCAGATAGAACGCCCAGCCGAACAGCAGGATGAAGAAGCAGCCCAGACCGACCATGATCCGGAACGACCAGAACAGCACCGGCACGTTCGGGACCGTGCTCCAGGCGGCGCGATCGATGACCGCTTCGTCGGCCGTGGCCGGGTCGGCGACGTAGCGCAGGGTCAGAAGCCCGAATCCCAGATCCTCGCGCAGGGCCAGAAACGCCGCGATCTTGTCGGGATCCTCGCGATCGGCGCGCAACTCGCGCAGCGCCGTATGGGCGGCGATCCCGCGGCGGATGCGCGCGCGGTTGTGCTCGACCAGCTCATGGATGCCCGCAACCTCCTTGTCCAGCGATCGCGTGGCCACCAGGCCCAGCGCCCAGGGAATGCGCACGGCGTGCGCGGTTTCGCGCCGCTCCATGTCCGGCATGCCGAACACCGTGAACGACGCCGGAGCCGGATGGGTGCGCCATTCGGCCTCGATCGCGGCGACTTTCATCTTCTGGTTCTCGGACGCGGTGTAGCCGCTTTCGTCGCCTAGCACCGCCACCGACAACGCCGACGCCAGGCCGAAGCTCGCCGCGACCACCATGGACCGCCGCGCGATCTCCAGGTTGCGTCCGCGCAGCAGGTACCAGGCGCTGATCGAAAGCACGAACATGGCACCGGTCACGTATCCGGCGCTGACGGTATGCACGAATTTTGCTTGCGCCACCGGATTGAATACCACCGCGGCGAAATCGGTGATCTCCATGCGCATGGTCTGGAAGTTGAACTCCGCGCCGACCGGGTTCTGCATCCAGCCGTTGGCGATCAGAATCCACAGCGCCGACAGGTTCGCGCCGATGGCCGTCAGCCAGGTGACCGTAAGATGCTGGAGCTTGCTCAGTCGCTCCCAACCGAAGAAGAACAGGCCGACGAAGGTGCTTTCCAGGAAGAACGCCATCAGGCCTTCGATGGCTAGAGGCGCACCGAAGATGTCGCCGACGTAATGCGAGTAGTACGCCCAATTGGTTCCGAATTGGAACTCCATGGTGATGCCGGTCGCCACGCCCATGGCGAAGTTGATGCCGAACAGCACGCCCCAGAAGCGGGTCATCTGCTTCCAGATCGGGCGTCCCGTCATCACGTACACGCTCTCCATGATCGCCATGATCACGGCCAGCCCGATGGTCAGCGGAACGAACAGGAAGTGATACAGCGCGGTGAGCGCGAACTGCAGTCTCGATAGGTCTACGACGTGTAGATCGGGCATGGCGATTCACCTGGTAGGCAGAAGGAGCCGATCGACTTTCGCGTCGTCTATGCGCGGTCGGTGCGATGGCGAAAAGAACAGCAGGTACAGCACCGTCAGCAGCGCCAGCTTGGCGACGACGGCGACGACGATGCGCCGACGCAGCAAGCGGCGGAATCCGGGCGGCATGCCCGCCTCATCGGCGGATTCGCCCGGCGCGCGCGCGGCGTTCACCGGATGCGAGCCCGGTTCTCCACCGCTTTCGCGCTGGCGACCCGCCAAGCGGCGTTCTCCGCCGCATTGTGGGATTGGCGGTCTTCGACCGGGTCTCTCGAGGTGACCTGCCCGTCCCCGTCCGCGTCGACTCGGATGTTCGGGGATTGCGCGATCGCCCGCGGGTCGACGGCCCGTTCATCCAGTACGCATTTGCGCAAACGCTCGCTGCCCATGGTCGCGTCCGTAAGAAGGCCCTCGCCATTACCTCAGCCGCCGCCCATCGCCGTCTTGATCCAGATCAATCGATGCGCTTGCGTGGTCACAACCGCGCACGGACTGGCGGATCGGTACGCGTTTGACGCAGATCAGTGCCCGGCCTCGCCGACGGGGGTGCAATGGATACCGCGGCCGCACCCGGCCGGGGAGAGCAATTATGTACAAGGATCTGATGATCCCGATGACGGGCGCCGGCGCGGATGAGGACGCTCTGGCCCTGGCGATAGCGCTGGCGAAGTCGCATGGCGCACATTTGACGGTTCTGGAGATGGTCGACCTGCCGATGCCGCTGACGCATCCATGGGGATTGATGCCGGACGCGACGATGTACGAAGCCCATGCGATCCTGCGCGAGCGCGGGGCGAAGAACCTGGCGCGACTCCAAGCCCGGCTCGCGGTCGAGTCCGTCTCGTCCGAAGCCCGGCTGATCGAAGCCTTGTACTCGGAAGCGTCCAGATCCGCGGCCAGGCACGCCTACGACGCCGATCTGACGATCGTTGCCGGCGCGGTCGGCGACAACGCGGATTCCGTCGTGCCGCACGCCTATTTCGTCGACCTGCTGCTCGAGTCCGGACGGCCGGTACTGGTGGTTCCTCCGCGTTCGGCACCCGCACCCATGCGGCGCTTCGCGATCGCTTGGCAACCCACCCGCCAGACCAGCCGCGCCGTACACGATGCCCTGCCCTT
The DNA here is from genome assembly GCF_001427505.1 of Lysobacter sp. Root604. Lineage (NCBI taxonomy): Bacteria > Pseudomonadati > Pseudomonadota > Gammaproteobacteria > Lysobacterales > Lysobacteraceae > Lysobacter > Lysobacter sp. Root604. The sequence goes on from NZ_LMGS01000001.1 coordinate 1,162,480, forward strand.
GCTGGAGCAGGCCGAACGCGTGGATGTGCTGACGATCGACGAGGACGGCACGCCGGACCCTCAGCAGTCCGGCGAGCGCATCGTGCGGCATCTCATCCGCCATGGCATCGATGCCCACCGCATCGTGCGCCCCTGTCTGGATCAGAGTGTGGCCACTTCGATTTTGCGGTACGCGCACGAGGCCGGCTCGCAGGCCCTGATCGCGGGCGGCTACGGGCATTCCCGCCTGCGCGAGTGGGTGCTGGGCGGCACGACCCGGGAATTGCTGATAGGCGCCGACCTTCCCGTCTTCTTCGGACACTGACATGGCGCGCCATATCGTGTATCCGATGGACCATCCTATGATGGGAGATCCGACGCGGCTGCGCGGGCACGCCCGTTGCGCGCTGGCCCGCGCCTCGGCCAGCATCGAGTCCCTGCGCCATCAGGCCATTTCGGGCGAAGGGCCGATGCTGCGGCAGCAGCGTGCGCTCATGCATGAGGTCGTGCGCGAGCTCGATCTGCGCTTCGGCGATCTCCAGGCGCGTTACGTCGAACTGGGGTCTGAAGCCTGCACCGACCCCGGAGCGGCGTGGCAACGGTTCTTCGATCGCTACGACCGTTTTCTCGAGGCATTGCGGCTGCGCCGTTGCGAGATCGCCACGACGCAAGCGCACTGCGGTGTCGATGACGGCGCGGCCATGATCCATTTGGGCGCATCCGCCGGACCTCTAAGCAACGTCGGATGAGCGATGGCGCACGGTGCGTGCGCCTGCGGGGTCGATCAGGCCTCGCTGCGGACCGGGGCGTACGGCGCTGCCGGGTCTAGCAGGCTGTCCACCCAGGGTTGGACGGCGTTGCGGATCATGCGTCGTGCCGCATCCACGCTCAGCGTCCGCTCGTCGCCAGACGATATCGGCACGCCCACCTTCGGTTCCAGCGCATCGCTCGCTCCATTGGCCAGACGAGCGAGTTCGGGCTGTCTGCCGATGCGGGTCAGGCAGGCATGGCGATGGTTGTGCGGCACCGCGTCGGCCATCGATCCCGACAGCGCCCGATGCTTCCACAGCGCGGATAAACCGTAGTCGCCCTCGTCGCGCCCACCTCCACGTTCGTCCGCCAGGATCAACGAGCCCTGCAGGCAGCCCATGGCCAGGCTCTGCGCTATGCCCCCCGCCACCGCGGGCGAGCGGCTCGAGCCGTAGACCACACCCAGGGCATCGAGCGCGTCGCCCAACCCGACCATACCCACGCCCAGACGCATGGGCAGCGCATCTTCCACGCCGAATTCCATCACCGCATCGTCCAGCATGCGTACCGCGACCGCCGCGGCCGCGCTGAAACGCGTGTGATCGAAGCGCGCCGAGTCGGTATGCGGATCGGATACGAAGACGCCCGCATTCACCACGGCGACGGGATCGAGCAACAGCGGTACCGGCTCATCGGTTCCCGCGTTGCGCAGAAGGCGGGGGTCCGGGAGTATCTGCCATTTCCCGAACGCGAACGCGTAGCGGCTGCGCCAGTACGCCCGCTCCTCGCCCTTCGACTCGGTCAGAGCGCCAGCGATGCGCTGCCAGGTCGCATCGATGGTACGGTCGCGAAGCTGGCCGCCGCTGCGCCAGCGGAAGCGGGCATCCCATAGGTCGACGGCGCTCGGGTCGCTGAATCGCGTTGTACGGCTCACGGTATTTCCTAGCGGCAGCCACCGCGCTGTATTCACGCCACTGTGCCGGCCGCCAGGGGACCGGCATTGACGCGGATCAACCCGACGCCAGCGCCCATCGCGGGGAACGCCTGTTACAAACCGTTACCGACGGTTACCGCTTTCGAATCATCCGCCGCTTCCACAGGCCTAGGCTCAGTCTCAACTCGTCGCCGGAGCGCCGCCATGTTGCTCGATCACGTCTCCCCTAGCGGGCTCGTTCCCGCCCCGTCCGAGCATCTGTTCACGCCGACCCGTACCGATGAAACCTGCAGCCTCGAGCAGTTGTTGCAGGCCTGGCCGCTCCAGCGTCGCTGCGTTCACGCCAAGCAACACGTGTTCCGCGCCGGTCAGGCGCGGCATGCTCTGTACCTGATTCACTCGGGAATCTTCAAGACCGCGGTGATCAGCGAGGACGGGCGCGAGAAGATCACCGGCTTCCGCATGCGCGGCGACCTGCTCGGCCTGGATTCGCTGGACATGCCGACTCACGCTTGCGATGCGACGGCCTTGGACACGGGCGAGATCTGGGAGCTTCCGTACGCGCAGCTGCGCGACCGGATGCCGCAGTTCCAGGAGCGCATCACCGCGCTGCTGGCGGGCGAAATACGCCGCGACTGGAACTGGATGCTGGTACTGGGCACGCTAGGAGCCGACCAGCGCGTGATCACCTTCCTGTTCGATCTGGCCTCGCGCCTGGAACGCCAGGGCTTCAGCCCCAATCATCTGCAACTGCGGATGACGCGGGCCGAATTGGGCAATTTCCTTTCTCTGACGCTGGAAACCGTTACCCGCGTGCTCTCGCGCCTGCAAGCGCGCGGACTGATCGCCGTGGCTGGTCGCGAAATACACATGCTGGACCGCAAGGGATTGCGGAGCATCCTGAGTGAAAGCGTCGCCTATCATTGAACCGCCGCGACGCTTATCCCGGCCGGTACAAGGCACGCGTAACCGCGGCCGTCAGGTCCTCGCGCCGGTAGGGCTTGCGCAGCAACTCGAAAGTCTCCGCCGCCTCGTCCTGGCCGGCCTCGGCAAAGGTCTCATAGCCGGACGTCAGCAGCACCGGAATAGCTGGCGACATGCGTCGCACAACCGTCGCCAGCTCCTTGCCGTTCATGCCCTCGCCCAACATCACGTCACTGAAGAGCAAGGCGATCGGCCCGCTATCGGCCAATCGCAGCAAGGCCTCCTCGGCCGATCCCACCGCGATCACCTGGTACCCCGATGAGCGCAGGAAAGCGACCGTGATATTGCGCACGGCCGCATCGTCCTCGACCACCAGCACGGTTTCGCCGCCCCCTTCCTGGCGCTTGCCGTCGACCTGGGCGGGCGCGGGCGCGCGGGTCTGCGAGGCAGGCAGGAACAGCTCCACCTGTGTGCCATAGCCCAGCGTGCTGTCGATACGCAGATGGCCACCGCTTTGTTTGGCGAAACCGTAGACCATGCTCAGGCCCAGACCACTGCCCCGCCCGGCTTCCTTCGTCGTGAAAAACGGTTCCATCGCCCGGGCCAGCGTCTCGGGCGCCATGCCGCGGCCGGTATCGGCCACGCCGATGCGAACGTAGGGACCGGCCATGAGATCGCCCGCGCGCGTCGGATCGCCCGCCCGATGCGAACGTGCCTCGATGGTGATTTCGCCTCCATTGGGCATCGCGTCGCGGGCGTTGAGCGCCAGGTTGAGTAGCGCCGCATCCAACTGGGTGGGGTCGACATAGGCCGGCGGCAGTGCGTCGTCGCATAGCACCTGCAGGCGAATGCTATCGCCGAGCGTTCGCTTCAGCATCGATTCGACGTCGCGCAGCAACGCCGGCGTATCGACCGGTCGCGGCAGCAGGCGCTGTCGGCGCGCGAACGCCAGCAGCTTACCGGTCAACTCGGCGCCGCGGCTCACCGAGCGCAAGGCGCTGGCGATGAGCTCGCCGGCCTCTGGCTTGTCCTCGCACTCCATTTCCAGCAGCTGCAGACTGCCGGACATGACGGTAAGCAAATTGTTGAAGTCATGTGCGATACCGCCCGTCAACTGGCCGATCGCATCCAGCCGCTGGGAATGGGCCAGTTGCTCCTCGGTCCGGCGCCGCTGCACGAACGCCGCGATCAGGTCGGCCACCGACTGCAGCAGGTGCAAGGCGTCGTGATCGAAGTGCCGCGCCTTCGCCGACACGACCAAGAGCGCCCCCATGGGCCTGCCGCGATCCGACAACGGCAGCAGCACGCCGCTTCCCGACCGCGGCGCGCTCACCGGGAATCCCTCGGCCGGGCTGGAATCGCACGCCAAGTCGTCGACGACCAGGGTGTCGCCCGTCTCTATGCGGGCCAATAGCGCCGCTTCGTCCAGCCCGGCGGGCGATTGCGAACCGGCGATCGAGAAGTCCAGGCCGACCGAGGCGCGGGTCTCCACGTTCTGCCGATCGCTGGACACGAACACGATGGCGACGACAGGCGCATCCAAAGCCGCGGCCAGCAAGCCTGGCACGTGGTCGACCACGCCCGATTCGTCCTGCGCCTCGAGCGCGAGTTGGCCGATCCGCGCAGCCAAGGCGTCGTAGCGTGCGCGAACCAGGGCCTGGCGCGCTCGCTGCGATTCGGAAATGTCGCGCACCGAGGCCAGATAGCGCGGCCCCTGATCGCCCTCGATCGGGCTCAGGGCGATCTCGACCGGAAACCGGCGCCCATCCAGGCGTTGACCGATCAGGCTTTGTCCGGACACCCCCATTGGACGCACGTGCGGTCGATCCATGTAGTGCGCGCGGTGACTGCGGTGCCGCTCGCGGGCCGATTCGGGAATGAGCTGTTCGATGGAGATCTGATTCAGCCCACCCGGCGGGTAGCCGAACAGGCGTTCGGCCTGGCCATTGGCCTGCACGATCCGCCCGCTGCGATCCACCACCACCAGCGCGTCCGGCACCGCCTCGAACAGTCCGGGAAACGTGCTATCGCCGTTCATGCGCCACGCACCTCCGCCGCGAACAGATAACCGGCACCCCTGACCGACTTGATCAGCTTCGGCTCGCCGGGGTCGCGCTCTATCTTGCGCCGCAGCCTGCCGATGCCCACGTCGATGGTCCGATCGAACGGACCGGCCTGGCGGCCGTGCACGCTGGTCATCAATTGATCGCGGCTGAGGACCTCGCGCGGATGCTCCAGCAGGGCCTTGAGGAGTTCGAACTCGCCGGTGGTCAGAGGCACTTCCTCGCCGGTGGCATCCACCAGACGGCGCGCCAGCAGGTCGAGCTTGAAGCCCTCGAAGGCCAGACCGCTGGTCGCGGGCGCCGACAGGGAGGCCACGGCCCGGCGCATCACCGAGCGCGTTCGTGCCAGCAGTTCGCGCAAGTCGAAGGGTTTGGTCACATAGTCGTCGGCGCCCAGTTCCAGCCCGACGACGCGTTCCACCGCCTCGCCTCGCCCGCTGACGACGATGATCGGCCCGCGCCACTGCGTCTGCAGGTGGCGTAGCAAGGAGAGGCCGTCCTCGTCGGGCAAGCCCAGATCCAACAGGACCAGATCGATGACTTGCGAGCGGATCAACGCGCGCGCTTGCGCGGCGCTCGCGGCGGCGACCACTTTGTAGCCGTTCGCGCCGAAATAACGCGACAGCAACGCGACGATGTCGGCGTCGTCGTCGATCACCAGCAGGCTTGGAGCTGGCCGCGTCGAAGACCTCGCGTCGGTGGCTTCGGGTGGCATAGAGATCGCAACTTTCGCGGAGACCGATGCCGGGAGCATGGTCCGATCCCGGCCCGCTCGCAAGCGCCGGGGGCGCCTGCCCGCGAGGCGCGATCGACTTGATCTGGATCAAGGCGCGCGTGCGCGCCCGGCTTAGAGTCTAGGGCCGTTCTCCATCCAGGATCCCGTCATGAAGGGCAGCATGAGAGCGGCAGTGGCGCAGCGTTCGGGCGAGCCGCTGGTCATCGAGCGCCGGCCGATTCCCGCTCCGGGGCCTGGTGAGGTGCTGGTCAAGATACACGCCAGCGGCATCTGCCACACCGATCTGCACGCGATGGACGGGGACTGGCCGATCAAGCCCGCGCTGCCGTTCATTCCCGGCCACGAGGGTACCGGCGTGGTCGCCGAGCTCGGCTTCGGCGTGAGTCAGCTGCAAGTCGGCGACGCGGTCGGTATCGCCTGGCTGCACGACGCTTGCGGCCACTGCGAGTACTGCATCACCGGCTGGGAGACCCTGTGCGAGCGACAGCACAACAGCGGCTACGGCGTCGACGGAACCTTCGCCGAATACACGATCGCCAATGCGGCCTACGTCGTCCGGCTGCCGCACGATTGCGATTTCTTCGCGCTCGCGCCGATCCTTTGCGCGGGCGTCACCAGCTACAAGGGCATCCGCGAAACCGAGGTGCGGGCCGGCGAATGGATCGCTATCTCCGGCATCGGCGGACTGGGCCATCTGGCGATCCAGTACGCCCATGCAATGGGTTTGCGCGTGGCGGCCATCGACGTGAGCGACGCCAAACTGGAGCTGGCGCGTTCGCTGGGCGCGGAGATCGTGGTCAACGCCAACGACGGCCGCGCGCTGGAGGACATACGCCTGGGCACCGGCGGTGGCGCGCACGGGGTTTTGGTCACCGCGGTGTCGCCGGCCGCGTTCGCTCAGGCCCTGGGCATGGTTCGGCGCAAGGGCACGGTCTGCCTGGTGGGTCTGCCTCCCGGGGATTTTCCGACGCCCATCTTCGATGTGGTCCTCAAGCGCATCACCCTGCGCGGCTCCATCGTCGGTAATCGCCAGGATCTGAGCGAAGCGATGGCGATGGCCGCCAACGGCAAAGTCCGGGCGATGACCGAGCCTTACTCCCTGGACCAGATCAATGCGGCGCTGGACCGGCTACGCAGGGGCGAGGTGGAAGGCCGCGCCGTGCTCGACATGACCTTGCTGGCGTGAGCGCTGGCGTGGACTTGGCTTGATCCGGGTCAATACCCCCGATCCGCTTCCTGCCAGGCTCACGACATGGCCCTTGCGAGCACCCGCCATGTACAAAGACTTTCTCCTTCCCCTGCTGATGGGCGACCTGGCTTCGCCGGTGCTGAAAGCGACCTGCGCGATCGCCAAGGCCTGGCAGGGCCGGGTCATCGCCCTGGTCGGCGTCAGCCAGATCGCGCCCGTCGCGCAAGCCTGGGACTATTACCCCGCTGGCGTCTACGAAAGCATGCGCGATTACGCACTGGCCACCACGCAACGCATGGCCGAAGCCGCCGACCTATGCCTGCGCGATGAAGGCGTGCCCTACGATATCCGCCTGTCCGAGGATTACTGGTCCACCCCCGCAGAAATCGCGACCGCGCATGCCCGCTACGCCGACCTTACCGTGCTGGGCATGGGCGACTCCGAGACGGAGACGCGCCATCGCGTGTTCGCCGCGGTCGCAGCGGGTGCGGGGCGCCCCGTGCTGAGCGTACAGGCCTCCACGCCCGCCACCGTCGGGTTCGGCCACGCGGTGGTGGCATGGAAGGCGTCGAAGGAGTCCGCGCGTGCTTTGAGCGACGCCCTGCCCTGGCTGGGTCGCATGGCCACGGTGGATTTGCTTACCGTCGAGGAAGCTTCTTCCAAGGCGAACCCCTTGGACGCGCTGCTGTCGAATCATCTGGACCGGCATGGCGTGCGGACCCGGTGGGTTCGTCGTTCGGCCGCGCACGCCAGCGCGGGCGCCGAAATCGTCCATCACGCCGCCGAAAGCCGCGCGGACCTGATCGTCGCGGGTGCGTACAGCCATTCGAGACTGGTCGAGCAGGTCCTGGGCGGTACGACCCGGCATCTTCTGAGCAATGCGCCCTGTCCGGTGTTGTTCGCGCACTGAGCCCGATCGCAGCCGAACGTCGCGGCACGCGATACGAACTCAATCGGACGGCGTGCCGTCGGCGGCCTACGCCGCGTCGCCCAGCGTCGTGGAGCGGGCCGATGCGGCCGAGCCTTTCCATCGCCACAGCAACACGATCAGCAGGACATCGACCACGACCGCGAAGATACTGGCTTCGGGGCCGAAACTGCCGCCGGTGACCCACTGCGGCCGGTCCAGCAGTTGCGGATGGAACCAGCCCGCGTGCGCGAAGCCGCTGACGTCGAAGCCCAACAGATAACCCTGCGCCCAGTTCCAACCCAGGTGGATGCCGACGGGCATGGCCAGGCTGCGCGTGCGCAGATACGCCAGGCCCAGCAGGACCGCGCCCAGGAACAGTTCGATCGTCGCCCAGACCATCGTGCTGCCCTGCATGTCCGGGTTGCCCCAGTGGCTGCTCGCGAACAGCAGGCCCAAGGCCAATTGCGCGACCCACACGCCGGCGCCGGCGATCAGTCGCTGGAATACGAAGCCTCGGAACAGGGTTTCCTCGAACAAGGCCACGAACAAGAAGATGTAGAGGCCATAGGCCAGCAGGCCGAAGCTGCGCGCCGGGTCCAGTTCCAGCCGCACGCCGCCGACCGCCCAGATCATCGCGACCGCAAGCACGGCCGTCGTCAAGCCAAGCAAGGAACCCACGCCCAGCTCCCTGGCCCAGCGCGCATTCAACACGAAACCGATGCTGGACAGCGGCTCCTTGCGCAGACGCACGCAGATCCAGGTGACCAGCAGCAGGAAGACGAAGCGCAGCGGTTCCAGGGCCTCCTGCGACGCGCCCCAGCCCTGCAGCGCCCGGCTCACCGGGGTGTAGACGAAACGGCTGGCGAACATCAGCGCGGCGAAGATCAGGATCCACCAGCCGTTGCGCACGCGTCCGTTCGAGTCGAGAAATAGGCGTTTCAAGGTGACCTCGGGGCGATGTCGGGTGACGACAGGCATGTGCTCGTCGGTTGCCGACGGTCAGGATCGTGTCGGCGAATATATCTTCACGTGAAGATACTCGATGTAAACACTATCCCGCTGAGCCCGCAACTGACGGCGGTCATGGCGCAGGCAAGGGTGCCGTGCCTGCGCTCCAAGGCAGTCGCGTCCGCATTAGCCCGCGGAAGTCTGCATAAAGGCGTCGGCGCCTGGCTGCGGGGCGGGCCGGGAACGGACGCGCCGCGGTCGATACGACCGGTTCGGCGCGCGGTTAGGGCCTCAACGGCGCAGGGCCGCCTCGCACAGGCGCGCGATCACCCCGCTGCCCTGCTCCGCTTCCAGCGCGTCGGCGGGCGAGAACTCGGTCAGGGTAAGTCCGACCAGATCCGACGCCTCGGCGATGCGACGCACCAGGGCGACCGCGTCGTCCACGCGCAGATCGCCATCGGTATAGGCCAGGTAGGGAAACTCGCTGGGTTCGAGCACGTCGAGGTCGAAGTGGATGTGCACAGGCCCGTTGGGAAGCTGCGTAGGGTCCAGGGTCTGCAGGTCCAGTTCGCGCCGCAGCGCCCAGTCGCCCTCGTCTCCGACGTGGATCCCGAAGTAACGCAAGCGTCCCGGATCGAGCGGCGCGCCCATTAGCGACCGCATCGGCGCGGGCGCGCGGCCAAGGACGGCCGCGACCGGCATGCCATGGAAGCTGCCGCTGGGCGAGGTTTCGGGCGTGTTCGCATCGAGGTGGGCATCGATCCAGATCACGGTGAGCTGCGGATGGATGCGATGCAGATAATCGATCACCGCGATATCGACGGCGCAGTCGCCACCGGCGGTCAGCACGCGTTTGGCGCCCGAGCGCGCGAGGATGTTCTGGGCGTTGCGGAACTGCTCGAGGATCGCATTCCAGCGCCGCACGCCGTGGGCGTCGCCCTCGGCGGCGCTTACCGGCACCCGCTCCAGGGGCGCGAAGCGCGCGCAGACCGCGGCGGCGGCCGCGGCACCGCGCGCCAGGTTGCGATGGCGTCCGGAGCCCTGCCATTGCGGGTACGCCAGAACCAGGTCGAACGCGTTGGAATTCGGTGGCATCGGTTCATTCCCTCCAAGACGCCGCGCGCGGTGCCGGCCGGATCGCTTCGCCGCGCGCTCCCCCATCAGCCTACTTGCAGGCGTCGTACACCCTATCGTTCAAGGCCCGGCGCGCGTCGTAGCCTACGTCGTCGTTATCCTGACGCAGGATGGCCTCGCGTCGGGCCTTGGCCGCCGCGCAGGCGTCGGTTGCGGCCGGCGACGGTGCGTAGGCGGCGCTGGCCCGCGAACCGTCGGTGCCGGCCAGGCGCGACAAGTACCGCGAATCCGCCTCGCCTTGTTTACGCCGATAGTGGCGCCGCCACAATTCGTCGTTGCTGGGCGGCGGCGCCGGCGTCGCGTCCCAGGACTTCACCGCCTTCTGCGCGGGCGCGCAGGGCTCGCTTTGATAGCTGACCGCTCCGCCCTTGCCGACGCACTTGTGCACGCTTTGGCCCTGGACCGTGCCAGCGAACGCCAGCAACAGGCATGCGAGTCCGATTCGCATACATCACCCCCCGGTTGATAAGCGCAGGCTAGCAGACCTGAGCCGCGGCGCCCTAGCCCCTGCAACGCACGGTCACGAACCGGCGCCTGAACGCTGCGCCGCTCGCTGCGGGACTGGCTGGCCGATCGCTCTGGCGCGACGCGATACTGTGGGCCGATGCCCTATTCGGAATCCCTATGCGTAGCCTTCTGCTGACGGCCCTGTTGCTGCCGTGGTGCGCTTGCGCAGCCGAGGCCACGCCGGAACAGGCCGTGTCGACGTTGTGGCGCGCCTCGTCCAATGAAGCCGGAGGCAGCGCGGATCTGACCGCGCTGGAACGGCTGTTCCATGCCGATGCGGTGGTCTTCGGCGGCCGCTACAAGGACGGCGCGCCGGTGGTTCGGCGCTGGTCCGCCGCCGATTTCCTGAAAAACTTCCAGGGCGTGCGCAAGCAAGGCTTCCACGAATGCGAAGTCGCGCGCGTGGTCCACACCTACGATCGTTTCGCGGTGGCCTACAGCGTGGTCGAATCCCGGGCCGACAAGCGCGCGGCGCGTCCGGACTTCGTCGGCGTCAACAGCGTCCAGCTCTACAAGGTGGGCACGCAGTGGCAGGTGCTGTCCTTGTACTACCACGTCGAGAAGCAGGGGTTGCCGATTCCGACCGACGCTGGACGCTCGGGGCAGTGCATCGGTTAAGCGCCCGGACTGCCGGGGTCCCGCGCCTTGGCGGCCTCAGTCCGGCAACAAGCTCCACTGCGAACCCTGCAGTTGGAAGCGCACCCGTTTGGAGCCTGCGCCGGCACCGGGCGTATGCAGTTGCGCATCGCATTCGACCGCGCCGCTGTCGCGGTCCAGATCGCAGGACTCCAGCGCGGCGACTTCGAGGGCGAGCGCGAACCGACGATACTCGGCGGCGCGCCGGGCATCGGTTTCGCGCGCGCCCAGCGCCTGCAAATGTTCGCGCAGCAGCGCTTGCGCGCCGCCCAGGGTCGGTTGCGGGGCCTCGATATCGGACCGTTTGACCAGCCGCCAGTCCGCACCGTCCAGGTCGAAAGCGAAGACCTGATACGCATCGCGCATCGGCGCTTCGATCTTGACGATGCAGGCGGTCTGCGCGGGGGCTAGCGACTGACACCCTTGCACGAGCGAGAACTTCAGCGATTCCAGCAAGGCCCGGCCGAGCGGCGACGCCGCCGCCTGGGGCCCGGCCCGTTCCGCGCTCAAGGCCGCGTGCAAGGCGGCATTGGCCTGATCCAGGGTCGGCGCCGCATCCAGGGCCATGACCTGACCCGACGCGAGCGACAGGACGAATAAGGCATAACGGCGTGCGAGCGCGGTGAGCGGCATTCGGGAAGACTGCGTGGAGCGGACGAAGACCGCGGGCGGCATAGTCTAAAGGCACGGCGCTATCGACGAAGGAGCAGGACGCCACCGTCGCAGCGCCTCCGCTTCGGCTGTCAAGCCTCTTGAGTTCACCGTCGTCCGGCCTACTCGGGCCGCTATCGCCGCGGCGGCGCGGCGCTACCATGCAGGCGCAGTACGACCAGCAGATTCCAAACCGCCTACGACGAATGGAATGCCCCCATGCGAGCCACACGCCTGCTTCTGACAACCGTATCCCTTCTCCTGCTCACCGCCGCCGTCCCGGCCCAGCGCGGCCCGGAAATACGCGTCGACGATGTCGAACGCTTCTATGCGATCTACGATCGCGCCGGCGGCAAGCCGAGCGCGGAAGAACTGCAGCGCGACTATCTGGATCAGGGCAGCCCTGGCTTGCTGGAGTTCGCACGGATGCGCAGGATCACCGGCGAACGCATCGCCGGCATGATCGCCGAGCGCCCCGCGCTGTACACCAACGCCAAGCGCTGCGTGGACGTGCTGCCCGCGGTGGAGACCCGGCTGGGCACGGCGCTGGCCAAACTTAGCCAGTACTACCCGCCTACGCGTTTCCCACCGGTGACGTTGGCGATCGGGCGCGGCAAGCCGGTCGGCACCGCCAACGCCAGCGGGGTGATGATTGGGTTGGAGTCTCTGTGCGCGGTGGACGTCCTCAACCCCAATCTGGAGGACCGCTTCGTCTACGTGATCGCGCACGAGTACGCGCACGTGCTGCAACCGGCCGCGCAGGTGGAGGACTCCAACAGCACGGTGCTCAAGGCCTCGCTGATCGAAGGCGGCGCCGAATTCGTGGGCGAGCTGATCTCCGGTTCGGTCGGTTACAGCCATCTGCGCGCCGCGACGCGCGGAAAGGAACTGGCGCTGGAAACCGCGTTCCTCGCCGACCAGGACCAGAAAGCCGAAGGCTCGGCCTGGCTGTACAACGGCCTGGGCACGCCCGAGCGCCCGGGCGACCTGGGTTACTGGGTCGGCTATCGCATCGCCAAGGCCTACTACCGTCAGGCCAAGGACAAACGGGCCGCGGTGCGCGAGATCATCGAATTCGAAGACGCCAAGGCCTTCCTGGCCAAGAGCGGATGGAAGCCGGGTATGCAGTTGGATTGAGGCATCGCGGCGGGTCGGCGCCGACGACGCGCCGACCACCGCCGCCCGTCAGCCATCGACCGCGCGCTGCGCGTTCGCCTCCTTGGGGAAGCCCTTGACCAGCAGCCAGCACAGCAACGTCAGGTAGACCAAGGCCAAGGGGGCGATCAAGGGATAGATCACCGGCAGCCCGAACAAAGGGCGACCGACGGAGAACATCTGCGCCGTCGCCGCCGCGATGCCGACCACCGCAAGCGCGCGCGGCACCAGCCGCGCCCGGTAAAGAAACGCGAACAGCATCAGTACGCTCGCGCCGCCCATCAGCACGTCCATGAAGTGGATGCTGTTGCGCAACCCGGTCAGCAGGCTCTTGGCCGGCAGGAACAGTTCGCCCGCGTGCGGACCGGCGGCGGTGTAGGCCTCGCTGAGGCTGGCGAACGCGACCAGGGTGGAACATTCGATCAGGGAGATCGCCAGGGCGGCCGCCGCCAGCCCGAAATAGAAGGTGACGATCGCCGGGTGGCTGCGGCGGAAGTGCGCCGACACCAGTGCCGCGACCCATAGCTTCAGCAGGCTGGTGCATAGCCCGATCACCGCGATCAGGCCTATCCGATACGGATGCTGCGCGGCATTCACCAGCAGGCCCTCGCCGACGAACAGATCGGTCTGCAGTTTGAAGTTCGAATACATGCCTAAGGCGAAACTGAGCAGCATGCTCGCCCCGATCCAGCGACCCACGGTGGTGATGTTGTTCATCTCGTCCCTTCGTTCCCCGCCTCATCGGCGAGGCCCACTGTCGTCGTGCGTCGCCAGCGCGTTCAAGCGCGACAACGACAGGCGACGACAAGGACTGGATGAATGCCGGCCGGGCGCGACCGACGGCGCGGACCGGCCGCTCAGCGACGGAAGAACGAGGCCTGCAGGAAGCGCATCCCGGCCAGGATCTGGGCGACGCGTTCGCCCGACAGGCTGCCGATGCGTTCGCCCAGTCGCGTCTTGTAGACCGTCGATACCTGCGAGACCACCACCACGCTGCGCTTGCTCAACCCGCCCTCGTCCGGGTCCAGCAGCAGGTTGCCGGGCTCGCTGGCACGGTTCAAGTTGGAACTCAGCGCGCACACCACCACCGTGCCGATGCGCGAATGATTGAATACATCGTCCTGCACGATCACGTGCGGATGCGGCGCGCCCGGGATCGAGCCTTTCGTGGGATCGGGTGGCAGCCAGAACACTTCGCCTTGATTGACGACGCGGGCATGCCCCCCACCTTGGGCTTCTGGCTCTCGATCCATGGCTTGCGATACCGGTGCTGAGGTGCGGTGAGGGCGTGCTGGCGCTGCCGATGCGGGAGCGCGCGGAAGAGAATACTAGGCCTGCCGCCGAAGCGCGGCTGACGCGGATCCGGCGACTGCCGCGGTCGCGGGTCCGCCCGACCGCACTCCCGGATCGGATCGCGCCGTCCGACTGGGGGGCGAACCGGGACTCGGCTTCGCCCCTGCAAGCTAGGTACTCATCGCGCCCTACCCGGCCGCCGTTCCGAGGCCGCGACCCGGCGGGCCCGCCCGCAAGCCCAAAGGCATCGCCCGCCACCAACTTCCGCTAGGCTTTCGGCAAATCCCGGAATACGCACGATGCGCGCGATCGACGCTACTTACGGCTCCAACGAGGATGGACTGATCTGGGGCTATCGGTTCGCACCCGGCCAGGCCGCGCAGGCCATCGGCACCGAGGCGGTCGCGGCGTTCCTGGCCGCGCAAAGCATGGCCCCCACCGGCGAGTTCCTGTGGCTGCATTTCTCGCTCTCCAATCAGGGCGCCGAGCGCTATCTGCGGCGCGTGCTGGACCTGCCCGAGGCCTTCTTCGAGTCGCTGGGCAGCCAGGTCGGTTCGACCCGCTTGGAGCAGGACGACGATACCCTGATCGCGGTGATCCACGACGTGCTGTTCGAATCCAGCTTCGACGCCTCCGAGGTTGGCACCACCAGCCTGTGCATCAATCCGCGCCTGATCGTCAGCGCGCGCCTGCGCCCCTTGCGGTCGGTCGACCGGCTGCGCGCGGCGGTACGTGCGGGGCAGCCGTTCCGTTCGCCGGTGGAGCTGCTCGCGCATCTGTTGCGCGACCAAGCCAACGTGCTCAGCGATATCCTGCGCAAGTCGACCGTGCGCGTGGACGGCATCGAAGACCGCCTGCTGGCCAATCGCATCGCCAGCGACCGCACCGAGCTGGGCAGCTTGCGGCGCTCGTTGGTGCGCCTGCAGCGGCTGATGGCGCCGGAGCCGACCGCGCTGTTCCGGCTGTTGAACCGCCCGCCGGCCTGGGTCGATCGCGACGACGTGCAGGACCTGCAGCAGGCGGCCGAAGAGTTCGCCACCGCGATCGGTGACTCGGCCGCGCTGGTCGAGCGCGTCAAGCTGATCCAGGAAGAACTGGCGGCGCTGGTCAACGAGCAGACCGGTCGCAGTCTGTTCGTGCTGACCGTGGTGACGGTGCTGGCGCTGCCGGTCAACCTGATCGCGGGCCTGTTCGGCATGAACGTGGGCGGCGTGCCGCTGTCGGAGCACGGTCACGGCTTCGCCATCGTGGTCACCGCCCTGGTGGTGCTGACCGCGGTGCTGGCCTACCTGGCGTTCGGCCGCAAGCGGGATTGAGCGCAGCCCGCGCTCAGCGGATCGGAAAGTCGTAGGCGGTATCGGGCGTAGGCTCGGGCTTGTAGGTGTAGTGCCACCACTCCAGCGGATAGTTGACGAAGCCTTCGCGCGCCATCGCGGCCAGCAGGCGCTGGCGGTGTTCGCGCTGGGCGGGGCTGGCACCGGGCCAATCGGTATGCGCTGAGACGTCGAAGTAATCGAAGGGCGTGCCCATGTCCAAGGGCGTGCAGGTGGCCGGATCGCTCGCCGACCCGCAACGCATCAGGGTGAGGTCCAAGGTGGCGCCGCGGCTGTGGCCGGAGGTCGGCGAGATGTAGTCGCCGAGCAAGGCGCTCTTGTCCAGTCTGGGGTAATAGGCGGCCTTGGTGGATTGGTCGTGCAGGTCGCCCGCCCAGGCCACGAAGTCGCCGACCGCGCGGGCCGGGCGATAGCAATCGAAGAGCTTCAGACGCAGGCCTTCGGTGCGCAGCCTGCGCTCGACCCGTTGCAGGGCCTGCGCGACCGGGCGTAGCAGGTAGCAGCGCGCCGCAACGTAGCCTTCGACCGGACGGCCGACGAAGTTGTCGGCGGAGGCGTAGCGGATTTCCAGGGCCAGATCCGGCACCGATGCGCGCACGTCGACCATGCCGGCCGCATCGGCGTCGGTAGCGGGCGACAGGCGCGGCGCGACCGCGGCGCTCGGCGCTGGTGGCGATGCTGGTGGCGAGGTCGAGACGCAGCCGGACAGGAGCAGCATCAACGGCAGGAAGATGGCGATGCGCATGGGCGCCAACATACAGGACCCGGCCCGCGACCGCGGCGGGCGGTCGTGGGCGCGGGTCGGAGCGGACTCAATACACCGCGAAATCTGCGCGGCAGCCGTTGTCGACCCAGATCGTGTTGCGCTCGACGCCCCAGTTCTGGCCGTACTGGCAATAGGTCTTGCTGAGCTGGCGCTGCACCTCGACGTGGCCGCGGCCGTAGAACGGGCAGCGCACGTAGTTGTTGTCGTTGGACTCGCAACGCACGGTGTTGCTGGGCTGGTAGTAGTTGCCGCCGTTGTAGCGATCGTCGTCGTAGCGGTCGCGATCGCGGTCCTTCTTGTTCTTGTTGGCCAGGATCGCGGCGCCGATCAGGCCCACCACCACCGCGCCGGCGACGGCGTTGGAATTGTCGTGACCGGAGGACTGATAGTCGCCGACGTTGAACTCGGCGCGGCAACCGTTGGTCACCCATACCCGGTTGCGGTCGTAGCCCCAGGTATCGTTCTGCCAGCAGCCCGAAGAGCTGAGCTGGCGCGACAGGGTGACGCCGCCGCGGGTATCGACCGGGCAACTCTTGTACTGGCCGTTGCCGGATTCGCAACGCACGGTTTGGCCCGCGTAGGCGCTCTGGCCCAACGAGGGCACGACCAGGGCGAGGACGAGGATGCTGCTGACGATTCGTTTCATGGTCGTCTCCTTCACTTCGCGGCCCGGCGGGCCTGGGCCAGGGCTTCGAGTTCGGCGCCGGCGAGGTAGCCGTCGCGATCGGTATCGAAGCTGTCGAAGACCGGCCGCAGCGCGTCGCCGTAGGCGTCCATGGTGATCTCGTGCTGCGGGTTTTCCGCGCGTGCGGTAGGCACCAGGTGCGCTGGGATCTCGGCGCCGCGCAGCACGCCGTCGCGGTCCGCGTCGGCTTGGGCGAATCGGCGGATCATGGCATTGCGGTATTCCTCGAACGAGAGCTTGCCGTCGCCGTCGCGGTCCATGCGCTTGAGCAGGCCCTCCGGGGTGACGGCCACAGGTTCGTTCTTGGTCTTCGCCAGCGCCAATGGACTAAGGCACAGCAGCACGACGGCCACCAACGATATGCATCGTTTCATGCGGTTCTCCTGAGGATGGGAAGCGGACGAAGCGCCGTCGGCCGGGAGGGGCCGAACGGTGGACGACGGAACGACGATGTGTGGGCGGCTTTCCTTCTCCTCGTGAACGAACGGCGTCCTGGCGGTTCGGTGGCGATGGGTTCAGCGCTTGCGGGACATCGATGGGTCGGGCGGGCATCCGCAGCGCACTGGCGGGTCGGCCCCAGGTGCACCTGCGCTCATCAAGAACGCGCGCGGCTCCAGATTCAGGCCATACGGCGCACCGACGGAGCCCCCAGCCGTGGCTAGCCCGGCGCGACGGTCCGGCGATACTGGCGTACGGAACATGGCTCACCCCATGCCGCTGCGACCCCGCACTAATAGTGCATCAATCGTTAGCAAAACATGTATTCGCGGCCGGCGCCGACGAGCGGCCGCCGGGCACTCCGTCTGAGGTGTGCGCACGGTCACGTCACGACCGGCCGTCGTGCCACTCCGGCTATTTGCAGGCTTCGAAAACCGCGTCGTTGAGCGCGCTGACCAGCGCGTAGTCGCGTTCCATGCCGACGGCGGCGAGCTTTCGTTCGCGGCGTTCGCGCGCGACATCGCAGTCGCGGCCATCGCCGAGCCGGATCGCATAGGCGCGCGCGCCGCCGGGGCGGTCGGTGCCGGCCAGGCGCGAGAGATAGCGCGAATCGGCTTGGCCGCGCTGCTCGGCCTGCTGACGGCGGGCCAATTCGGCCGTGTCGGGCGGCGGCTGCGGTGTGGCCTCCCAGACCCGGGCGGTGGCGGCGGCGCAGGGTTCGGACTGATAACTAACCGCACCGGAGCGCGCGACGCATTTGTAGAGGCTGGCGGCGTCGGCGACGGTAGGCAGCAGCAACAGCAGCGTGCAGATGGGATGGAGGGGCATGGCGATCGTCCTTGACCGATGCGGCGGGGCCGCGTTGTGGGGTGCGGTCAGATTGATCGTGGCGGGAGATCGTCGCCAGCGGTGGAGCGCGCGGATCGGGGTCGGATAAAGGAGGATCGGGACGTAGGAAAGCCCTTATCCGGATTTGCGGAGGCCGGCATTGCAGCCGCGCGTTCTCAAGGCACCGGTACCGCGTAGCGCTTCGAGGCCTGTGGGAGTTCGTGGCGCGCTGGTCGGGTCATCAGCGCTAGGCATGCGCACGCAGTACCCGATCCCCCTGCCCCCTTTAGCAAAGGACCAGGTCGAGCGGCCCCCGGCTGGAGGTCGGCGATCGCACCAGAGCCGGGGCGTGCTGATTAAGTACGTTCTGGCGAGCCTGTGCAGCGATGGGCGGCTAGCGCGCGAGGCGCAGGAGCAACGAAGAGCTCGAGCGGCGGGCCTCGATGAGCGAGGTCCCGCAATGGCGCGGGCGCCCTAGCCTGGGTCAGGGCTTGGTCGCGGGCGCCGCTGGCAGGCGCGAGGCGTGGCTGGCCACCATCACCCAGCCCTGCGGCCCGCGCACGTAGGTGTCGGTGAACTGGAAATCGGCGGCGAAGGCTTTGCCTTCGGAGACGCCCTTGACGCTGGTGATGCCCAGCGCGATCGCGGTGTCGTTGCCGTAGTAACGCAGGCGGGTGCCGTGGTTGCGGAACACCTCGTAGGTGGTCACGCCTTTGGCTAGTTCGGCGACCTCATCGTCGCGCGTGGTGATCTTGCCGTTGGACGCGGTCAGGGTGAAGTCCGGGGCCAGGTGCTTGCCGATCCAGGCGGCGTCCTCGGCTTCATAGGCCGCGCAGATGTCGCGCTCCAACTGCAGGATGGCGCGTTCGTCGGCGCTGCGATCGGCGGCGATGGCGGCGGGCGCGCACAGCGCCAGGGCGATGGACAGGGGCAGCAGCGAGTACAGGCGCATTGCGGGTTCCTTGCGGGATCGATGGCGAGGGACGCGAGCAGCGCCCGTCGCGCAGCATGCCCGCGTGCGCTCGCGCAGGCTGCGCGGATCTTGCGGATTCGCGTGGTTGCGCGAAGCGCTGCGCGCTCAGCGGCCGATGCCGTGCGGCTCGATGACGCCCGTGGCGATGCCGGCCGCGACCAGCGCGATCAATGCCACCGACAAGACGATGCGACGGGTGAGCGCGTTGACGGTGCGCCGGCTCTGTCCGTGATCGACGAGCATGTAGTAGAGGCCGGCGCCCAGGTTCCACACGATCAGGCTCAGGAAGGCGACGATGAACAGCGTTTTCATACGGGTTCCATGCCGGCGCGGCCGGCGACGTAGCGGGCCCGCGTGACGCCGCGGGCGGCGGCGGGTTCAGGCGTCCGCGGAAGCGACGGCCTTGCGCCAGCGCGGCAATATGCGCAGGCGTAGGAACACGGCGGCGGTCATGATCAGCAGGAACAGGCCGTAGGCGACGGAGGTTGCGAGCACCTGTTTCCAGATCGCGCCGGCGTTGGGGTCGGCGTTGTGCATCGACCAATGCATGCCCCACCCGGCCAGCAGCGTGGCCAGCAGCAAGGCGCCGCTGTCGAAGACGGTGCGCGCGGCCAGGCGCGGCTGCTTCGGGTAGGCCCAGTACAGCCAGGCCAGGATCGAGAACCAGGGCACGAACAGGATCAGCGCGAGGTTGAGTTCGACCTGCGGATTCATGGCGGCGGCGAGCATCGACGGCGACTCTGTGGGGTTGAGGCCATACTGCGCCGACCATATCAGTTTCGCCAGAATCAGAAATGAGATAAAAAACCGTATCAGTTGAGCCTGAGCGGCCGTCCCGCCGCGCTCTGGAGCCGCGCCTTGAAGCGTTACGAAGCCCTAGCCGACGACATCGCGGCCTCGATCCGCGACGGCCTGCTGCGTCCGGGCCAACGGCTGCCCTCGGTGCGTCAGGCCAGCGCGGCGCGCGGGATCAGTCCGGCGACGGTGTTCCAGGCCTATTACCTGCTGGAGGCGCGCGGCCTGGTGAGATCGCGCGCACGCTCGGGTTACTACGTGACCCGCCCGTCCGCGCTGCTGCCGCCGGAGCCGGACGCGGCCTCGCAGCCGGACGGCGAGTCGCGCGCGGTCGATGTGTCCGAACTGGTGTTCGAGGTGCTGGGATCGGCGATGGCGCACACGGTGGTGCCGCTGGGGTCGGCGTTCCCCAGCCCCTTGCTGTACCCGCTGCAGAAGTTGGGTCGGGCGATGGCTTCGGCGGCGGTGCATCTGGACCCTTGGAGCACGGTCGACGATCTGACCCCGGGCAATGCGGCGCTGCGGCGCCAGATCGCGCTGCGCTACCGGATCGACGGCCTGCAGATCGGCGCCGACGAGATCGTGGTCACCAACGGCGCGCTGGAAGCCTTGAATCTTTGCGTGGCCGCGGTGACCCGCCCGGGCGATGCCGTACTGGTGGAGTCGCCCTGCTTCTACGCCGCGCTGCAATCGCTGGAGCGCCACGGTCTGCACGCGATCGAGGTACCCACGCATCCGCGCGACGGCATCGACCTGGAGGCGCTGGCCGCGGCCATCGAACGCCATCGCCCGCGTGCGTGCTGGCTGATGACCAACTTCCAAAACCCCTTGGGCAGCGCCATGCCCGATGAGAAGAAGCGCGCCCTGGTCGAACTGCTGACCCACCATGGCGTGCCGCTGATCGAGGACGACGTCTATGGCGAGCTCTACTTCGGCGAGCGCCGACCGACGCCGGCCAAGGCCTACGATCGCGAGGGGCTGGTGATGCATTGCGGTTCTTTTTCCAAGAGCCTGGCGCCGGGCTATCGGATCGGCTGGGTCGCGCCCGGGCGTTATGCGCGCGAGGTCGCGCGGCGCAAGCTCACCGCGACCTTGAGCACCTGCGTGCCGGCGCAGCTTGCGATCGCGCACTATCTGGAGAAAGGCGGCTACGACCGTCACCTGCGGCGGCTGCGCGCGACGCTGTCGGCGCAGCAGGCGCAGTATCTGGCGGCGGTGGCGCGGCATTTTCCGCCAGGCACGCGCGTGACCCGTCCGGCCGGCGGCTACTTCCTCTGGATCGAACTGCCGGAGGGCGGCGACGCGCTGCGCGTCTATCAACGCGCCTCGGCCCTGGACATCAGCATCGCGCCGGGGCCGATGTTCTCGGTGCGGCGCGGCTTCGGCCACTGCCTGCGCCTCAACTGCGGGCACCCGCTGGATGCGCGCGTGGATGCGGCGCTGGCGACCTTGGGTCGGTTGGCGGGCGGCGGCGGATAGGAGCATCCAACACTGCGCGTATCCGAGCGGATCTTGCATCGAGGCGGCGCCGGCGAGGCGCGCGCGGTCGACGGTCCGTCACGCGCTGGATCGCTGCCTTGGCGCCGAGCGGGGTCGGTCGCGCATCCGATCGCCGGCCGACGCGTATCGCCGCTCCTTCGCGAGAGCGGCGATACGCGGACGGAAGTCGCCTTCGCGGTTCCGCCTCGTTGTTAGCTGGCGTCTTGCTCAGGCCGTAAGGATCAGGCGTCGGCGACCTGCACCACCAGCTTGCCGAAGTTGCGCCCCTCGAGCAGGCCCGCGAACGCCGCCGGTGCCCGCTCCAGTCCATCGACCCGATCCTCGCGCAGTTTGACCAGTCCGTCGGCGAACCATTGGTCCATGTCGCGACGGAAGGCCTGGTAGCGGTCGGCGTAGTGGTCGAGGATCACGAAGCCCTGCATGCGGATGCGCTTTTGCACCAGCATCGTGGTCAGCTGGGGCAGACGGTTCGGGCCCGGCGGCGGGGACTCCTCGTTGTAGTGCGCGATCACGCCGCACACCGGTACGCGCGCGCCGATATTGAGCAGCGGCAGCACCGCATCGAACACTTCGCCGCCGACGTTTTCGAAGTAGACGTCGATGCCGTCCGGGCACGCCGCGGCCAGGCGCTGAGCCAGGTCCGACTCGCGGCGGTCCAGGCAGACATCGAAACCCAGTTCCTCCACTGCGTAGCGGCACTTGTCGGCGCCGCCGGCGATGCCGACCACGCGCGCGCCTTTGAGCTTGGCGATCTGGCCGACCATGGCGCCGACCGCGCCGGTCGCGGCGGCCACGACCACGGTCTCGCCGGGCTTGGGCTGACCGATATCGAGCAGGCCGACGTAGGCGGTAAAGGCCGGCATGCCCAAGCCGCCCAGCGCCAAGGACGGCTGATGCATGTCGCCCAGCGCGACCAGATCGCTGCCGTCCGACAGGGCGTAGTCCTGCCAACCGGCGTTGCCCAGGACCAGGTCGCCGGCGCGGAACTGCGGGTGTCGCGATGCGACCACGCGATTGACGGTGCCGCCGACCATAGGCTGGCCCAGCGCCACCGACGGTGCATAGGTCGGCCCGATTTCGTTCATGAGCTGGCGCATGTAGGGATCCAGCGAGAGGTAGAGGGTACGCAGCAGCAGTTGCCCCTCCTCCGGCGTCGGCACCTCGGTCTGGTCCAGGCGGAAGTCCTGCGGGGTCGGCACGCCGCGCGGACGCGCGGCCAGGACGATGCGGCGGTTGACGGTGGCGCTGGACGACATGGGTTTACTCCGTGGTGTGGGGTGAGTGGGGCGCGAGTGGGCCTGCGATCGGGCTGGCAACGGCGCAGGGCCGGCAGCGGGCGCAACTAGACCGGTCGTCTAGAACGCGGATACAAAAAGGGCGGGAATGCATGCGCAACTCCCGCCTCAGACGTACAGGTTAAGGCCGAGCAGTTGGCGGGTGCCGATCAGGGCCGTGTCCAAGGGCGCGCGGTCGCGGGTGATCTTCGCCAGCAGGCTGGCGCCCAACCAGTTCTGATAGAGCGCGGCCGCGGCGGCCTGCGGATCCGCTGGCGCCGACGCCAACGACCCGTCCAACCTGCCCGCTTCGATGCACGCGGCCAGCCGCGCGATGATCCGGCGGGTACCCTGCGCGAGCGCGGTGCGCATGCTCTCGGACAGGTCGCAGACCTCGGCGCCGAGCTTGACCACCAGACAGCGGCTTTGCGCCTGCTCGCCGGTCTGCGAGTCCAACCAATCGTGGAAGTAGGCCAGCAAGCGTTGCGCGGCCGGGCCCGGGGCGCTCAGCAGGGCGTCGGTACGCGCCAGGTACTCGTTGAAGTAGTTCTCAAGCAGAGCTTCGCCGAAGGCTTCCTTGGAACCGAAGTAGTGATAGAACGAGCCCTTCGGCACGCGAGCAGCGGCCAGCACTTCGGCCAGCCCCACCGCGGTGAAGCCCTTGCTGAGCAGCAAGGGATGGGCGACGTCGAGGATGTGCTGGCGGACGTCGGCGACGGCGGCGGCGGGATTCATAGGCCGGGACTTTAAACTCAATTAGACCGGTCGTCTAGCGCCTGAAATCGCGGGGCTAGACGCCGTATGGCGGTGCGTCATGCAGATCCCTGCCCCGCCCGCCCTGACCCGCGCCGCTCGCCCCGCGTCCGCGCAAGCCCGCAAATTCATCCTCCGCGCGCCGACCGAAACATCGAACTCTGCGCCCGGCCGTGCGGCGCTCAACGCAAGCCGCGGAGCCGCGCCAGGATGCGGCGCTCGAAACGCTCCAGGCGACCGCGCTCGACCCGCTCGGCGCGATACAGCGACAGCAGCTCCAGCCGGCAACGCGGCGCGCAGGTGCCGAGCAAGGCGTGCGCGAGCACGCGTCTAACCGGCCGACGCAGCCACAGCCAGTCGACCCACCAGGGCGAGCCCAGCGTGGTGATCGCGATCGTGCGCCGCAAGCCGTGCAAGGCGGGCTTGATCGCGCTCAGATCGGATGCGTGGTGATACGCGTGGCCCGGCGCCCAGACCCGATCGAACCAGCCCTTGAGCATGGCCGGAAAACCGAACCACCAAGTCGGAAACACCAGTACCAAGGCCTCCGCCGCGCTCAATCGCGCCAACTGCGCGCGCACCGCGGTGTCGTCGTAAGCGCCGGCCTCGTAGTAGGAACCGCGTTCGCGCGCGCTCAGCGCCGGCTGAAAACCTTCCGCGTATAAGGACTCGGTTTCGACCTCATGACCATCGGCGGTCAAGGCGTCGATCACCAAACGCGACAACGAGACGCACAAACTGTCGTGCAGCGGGTGCGCGACTACGACCAGACATTTCACGACTGCGTTCCTTGCCTTGCGCGATTCGTATGGTGTCCAGACTAACCAAGCCTGAGCGATATTCCGATCCGCCCATGGTCGTAGATGCGACGCCATTGTTGTGCATATCGTATGTGTTTTAAGTGCTATCGCTGCCGGCGCAGATGTGAAAAGTGCGTCGAGAAGCTGAACGCTTTGTCAAAACCCTTCACACGACTAACGCGACGTTGCGCACGGTTAACACACCCGATCCTAGATTCGCCCGGCACAAGAAGGGGGGATTGCGGGTGTTCAAAGTGTCGTTGAGGGAGCACGCATTGATGAGCGTGCTGGTGGGGCTGCAGCGCGGCGTGCAGCCGGAAACCAGTCATCTGAAACATTGCCTGGTCGAAGAAGGCCTGGCCCTGAATCGCGAGGGCCGTCTGTGCCTGTCCGATGCCGGCAGCACCCTGCTGCAGGGCTTGCAGCACATGCTCTGGGCCGAGGTCGAAGCCCTGCAGCAAGTGCTGGCCAATCGCAGTGCGACCGTGGCGCAGGGCCAGCCGCGAGTGCTGGCGCCGGACTGAGCGGTCGGGATCCGCGGGTCGCCAACCCCGCGGCGAAGCGCGAGCGCGCCGACGGCCGCAGGCCGCCGGCGCATCGTCGATCATGCCGTGGCGCGATCCTTACGACCCAGCCACCAGGCCATCGCCGCACCGGCCAGCAACCAGCCGATCAACTGTTCGGCCAAAGCGGCGAGCGTGAAGTCGATCGGGAACAGGTACCAGTTCCAGTACGGCACGCTAAGCGCGAACCAGGCGAACAGCGCCATCGCGCCGGCGATCAACACGCGTCGGCCGAAGCTGCGCGCGGCCAGCGCCATCACCCAGGCCGCCAGCATCGCACCCAGCAGGCAGCTTACGAACTGTTTGCCCAGATTCGGGCCCATGCTGGAAATCGCCGGATTGCCAGCGGGCTGATAGATCACGAAGGCATAGGCTTTGCCCTGGTTCTCGGCGATGAAGCTCTGCCTCGCCGCTTCGTCGCTCCACTTCTCCGGCGCCATGCTCGGATACGTATACACGCCCTCGCCCGCCGCCGACTGGCTAAGCGCGCTCAGCACCGCATCCTGCTGAGCCGGCAGCTTCATGCCGGCTTCGCCGATCGGCAGCGCCATGTGCGCGACCGCGCCCCAGATGAACATCACGATCGCGCCGATCAGGCCCGTAATCGCTATCCGCATAGTCGTTCTCCCCGCAACGTAGGTGGGTTCCCCCGAACCCGCGATAGCGAGCTTGCGCTCAGTCGCGATGGCCGACAACTCCCACGCGGGTGTTGCGCCGCAACGTCGAACGGTGCGCATAGCGGCCGCGTCGCAACCCGCGCATGCGCTCAGAACGAGCGTGGCACCTGCGGTCAGAATTGCATCGGGAGTATCGCGGCTCACTCCGATAGCCAGGGCCAGGCACAAGAAATCCGCCGCTGTGTTGTCGTCGCTGGCGCTTGCGCGGCCGCGCCAGTCGACGGTGCCGTTGCAGGAACTGTCGATCGCGCTCGCGCTGTGGTCGTCGTTTCCGTGGCGGCGTGACGCCTGGCCGCGAAAACGAGATGGAGAATCATCGCTATGGCCAACAGGCGCGCATGCTTGTCTCCTTCGGCACCAGCGGATGCCAGGGGGCGGACGCGATGCGCCGCTACGGGCAATCGCGGTCTCCTGATCGACTTAGCCAAGCCGATCTGCCTTGGCAGATATCGCTCTCTTAAAGGCGCACTGCATACACAAAAATTGCGCAGTCCCTTATCGAAGCTAGAGAGTTGCGAAAAGGTTGCATCGCTGCAACATCGCCTGAGCCGTCCGAAGCCAACTCGTGGGCGCCGAGCCGCGCCAGATGCTTGATCGTCAAGGGATAGGCCACCCAGGCCCAATGATTCGACCAGACGTTTCAGTAGCGAAACAGTGCCTAATTCCCGGCCGGTAGAATGGCTTTATTTGTTATTATTTTCAGATATTTATATAAGATAATTTAAGTGATTCCGCAGTTGTGCTTGCGATACTCCACTACCTAGCCCGCCCCACTCCAGCCGCGCACGCTGGCGATCCCCAAGGCCGTCATCGCCAGCGAACCGAATAAGTGCAGTGCCGCAGTCGCCAGCGCCCAGCCGTACTGCTGGCGCAGCAGCTGCTGGACGACCTCAGCCGAGAAGGTCGAGAACGTGGTCAAGCCGCCCAGCAATCCGGTGATCGCGAACAAACGCCACTCCGGCGCGATCGAGGCATGCGCATCGAACCAGGCCACCGCCAGGCCCACGCCGTAGCCGCCGATCAGATTGGCCGCGAGCGTACCCAGCGGCAGACTCGCGGCCAGCGGGTTGAGCCACAGCGACAGGCCCCAGCGTGCCCAGGCGCCGAGCGCGGCGCCCACACCGATGGCGAGGAAGGCATAAGGCATCGCGTGGTTCTCCGTGCGGCGCGGGCTCAGTCGTCGCCGCGCGCCTTGGCGCGCGCCGAGCGCAGGCGGTCGAGTTTGTCCTTGAGCTTGATCTCCAGCCCGCGTTCGACCGGCTGGTAATAGACGCGCTCGCCCATCTCGTCGGGAAATCCGGTTTGATCCAGCGCGATCCCGCCTTCGGCGTCGTGATCGTACTGATAGCCCTGGGCGTAGCCGAGCTGCTTCATCAGCTTGGTCGGCGCGTTGCGCAGATGCAGAGGCACGGCCTGGGTGCCGTATTGGGCGACGTCGCTGCGGGCCGCGTTGTAGGCCGCATAGGCCGCATTGGATTTGGCGGTGCTGGCCAGATAGATCGCCAGCTGCGCGAACGCCAGTTCGCCCTCGGGGCTGCCGAGGCGGTCGTAGGTGTCCCAGGCTTCCAGCGCCATCTGCAAGGCGCGCGGATCGGCCAGACCGACGTCCTCGACGGCCATCCGGGTCAGCCGGCGCGCCAGGTAGGCCGGATCGCAGCCGCCGTCGAGCATGCGCGCCAGCCAGTACAGCGCGGCGTCGGGATTGGAGCTGCGCACGGATTTATGCAGCGCCGAGATCTGGTCGTAGAACTGCTCGCCGCCCTTGTCGAAGCGGCGGGTGCGATCGGCCAGCACTTGGGCCAGGCTGGCCTCGGTGATGCGGCCGCCCTCGTCGGCCGCCAGTTCGGCGGCGATCTCCAGCAGGGTCAGGCCACGACGCACGTCGCCGTCGGCGGCGCCGGCGATCTGCAGCAGCAAGTCGTCGTCCACCGCGATGCCCTGCGCGCCCAGGCCGCGTTCCTCGTCGCTGAGCGCATGCCGCAGCGCCAGCGCGATGTCGTCGGCCGACACCGCCTCCATCACATGCACGCGGCAGCGCGAGAGCAGCGCCGAGTTGAGTTCGAACGAGGGATTCTCGGTGGTCGCGCCGACGAACAGGATGGTGCCGCGCTCGATGTGCGGCAGGAACGCATCCTGCTGGGCCTTGTTGAAACGATGGACCTCGTCGACGAACAACACCGTGCGCCGGCCCTCGGCGAAACGGTGCGCGGCTTCGGCCAGCACTTGGCGGACCTCGGGCAGGCCGGACAGCACCGCCGAGATCGCGCGGAACTCGGCGTCGGAATAACGCGCCAGCAACAGCGCCAGGGTGGTCTTGCCGCAGCCCGGCGGCCCCCACAGGATCATCGAATGCACGTGCCCGGATTCGACCGCGCGCCGCAGCGCGGTGCCGGGCGCGACCAGGCGGCGCTGGCCGACCATGTCGTCCAGGCTGCGCGGGCGCATGCGTTCGGCCAGCGGGCGCAGGCCCTCGCGGTCGACGCTGAGCAGGTCGGGTTCGTCCTCGGAACGGCGGGAAGTTCGGCGGGCCACGTGGGGGTAGGTCGCTTACGGCGGTGTCGACCGACACGATAGCAAGTTCGCGCCCGCACGGCGTCGCGACCACCGCCAAGGCCTTGATACGCAAGGCCTTGATAGCTCATCGCTCACAAGCACGGGCCTCGCGCGTTGGCATTACCGGGCCGGCAACCGCGCCGCCCGGCGCGTCCTCGCGCCCACTCGGACCGGACTGCGTTCAATGGCCAATTTCGATCTGTACTTGCCGCAACTGCTGATCTTCGAAGGCGGCTACGTCGACGACCCCCACGACCCCGGCGGCGCGACCAACAAGGGCATCACCCTGCGTACGTTCCAGAGCCACGCCGAGCGGCTGTTGAGCCTCGCCCCCACCCTGGCCAATTTGCAGGCGCTCACCGACCAGCAGGCCGCCGCGCTCTACCGCGCCCTGTACTGGGACGCGTTGCAGTGCGATCAGATCCAGTTGCAGTGCCTGGCCGAGGATCTGTTCGACTTCTACGTCAATGCCGGCGTGCATGCGATCTTCCTGATCCAGCGCCTGCTCGGCGCACCGGTGGCGGTGGACGGCATGTTCGGCCACGACACCCTGGCGGCGTTGGAAGCCGCGGATCAGCGCACCCTGTACGCGCGCTACCGCCAGGGCCGCATCGACTACTACCGCCTGCTGGCGACGCAGCATCCGGTGCTGGCGCGCTTCCTCGCCGGCTGGCTGCGCCGCGCGCAATGGTTCCCGGTCAACGCGCCATGAGCGATCCGTGAGCCGGTCCGGGGCCATCGTGTACGCGCGCATCCGCGCGGCCGAGGCGGCCGCGCGCGACAATGCCGACGATGCTGAGCCGCGAACGGACCTGCGAATGAACACCCCTGCCCTGCGCACCTGGCGGCCCGACGACCGCCACGCCGTGCTGGCCCTGCTGAAGGAAACCTTCCAGCACACTTGGCAGCCGCAGCTCAGCGCGGCCGCGATCGAGGCCTACCGCCGCGTCGCCGAACGTTACGTCGATGCGCAAGGCGCGCATTTCCTGATCGCCGAATGCGAGGGCCGCATCGCCGGCTTCGTGCATCACGAGGCGGGATTCGTGCAAGCCCTGCACGTGACGCGACGCTATCGCCGACGCGGAATCGCGCGCCGCTTGATGGCCGCCGCCGAAGCACAGATGCGCGCGCAAGGCCTCGCACTGGCGAGCCTGGAGACCGACACCTTCAACGCCGAGAGCCAGGCGCTGTACCTGGCCCTGGGCTACCGCGAGGTCGCGCGCTATCCCGATCTGGAATGGAACAGCGGGCTCACCACGATTCGCTACGAGAAGGCGCTGACGCAGCCCTCGTAACGACGCGGCCAGCGCGCATGCGGCAGCGCGGACGCTGCCACGAATCTCGCCGGGCTCAGCGCTCGCCGATCACATCGGTGCCGGCGGGCGGCACGAACTTGAACTTGCCGGCGGCGAAGCCAGGGTTGCGCTTCCAGCCGCTGAACACGACCTCGGTGCGCTGGCCCAGGCTGTCGACCACCTGCATGCGGGCCAGGCCGTTGCCGTCGAAGCCAAGCTTGGCAGTGCGGAAGTTGGCCTCGGCGTTGCCCTTGGGCGCCAGCGACAGCCAGTTCAGGCCGTCGGCCTTGCCGGCGTCCTTGACCACGAACTGCGCGTCCAGCTTGGCCGGATCGATCAGCGCCGACAGCGGGCTGTTCTGTTCCTCGGCGCCCTGCGGACGCACGGTGACCTGTTGCAGATCCGGATCGTGCACCCAGACCTTCTTGCCGTCGGCCACGATCAGCTGCGGGTACGGCTTCACGTACTCCCAGCGGAACAGGCGCGGCGCGGACAGCGCGAGGTTGCCGCTGGAGGCTTCCTTGCGCTTGCCGTTGGCGTCGAACACCTGCTGGGTGAACTGCCCTTCCAGGCCTTTGAGGCCGCGGGTGAAGCTGTTGAGATCGTCGCGCGCGGCGGCGACGGCGCTGCCGGCGAACAGCGCCGCGGCGATCAGAACGATGCGCGCGGCATGGCGGGCGGTGGGAAGGACGGACAGATTCATGCGATCGATCGCTCCGGAAAGACGTGCTGCGGCGAGTCTGCCGCGAGCAAACTGAATAGGTGCTGCGCAATGCGCCAGTATCGCGCGAAAGCGCGGGCGACGTTCAGTCGCGCGATGGCGGCGTGAGCGCCGCCGCGCGTCGGCGACCGCTCAGAAGCCGCGCAGCGCGCTGCGCTTGATTTCCGATTCGATCTGGCGATGCGGCGAGTTGTCCACGCCCGGCGCGGCCTGCAGGCCGACGCTGGGGAGTTCGTTCTCCAGGTGCTCGCAGCGCCCGGACTCGTCGCAGGAATAGACCTGCGGCGCCGCCGCCACCACGCTGGCGTCGCCGTCGCTGCCGACGGTCACGTAGGCGCCGCCGGCGCGCGGCGCGCGCACTTCGGTCTCGGCGCGGGCTACGGCCGCGGTCGCAACCGAAGCCCGCTCGGGCTCGGCGTCGGCGGCGGTGGCGGCGATGGACGGCTCGTCCGCACTCAAGGGCGCGATCTCGAGCGCGGCGGCGTCAACGGGGGCCGCCAAGGTGATCGCGGGCGCGCCGCGCTTCGGCGCTGTGGCGGTCGGCATCGTGGCTGCGGGCAAGGCAGCCCCCGCGGCCGGAACGACCGGTGTCCGCGCGATCGTCGCGACCTCGACGCCGGCAAGCGCAGCCGGTGCGGTCGCCGCATCGGCGGGCGCGGCTTGCGATACGGGCGGCACGGGAGCCAGCGTTGCCACGGCAGGCGGCGGTGCCGGCGCAATCGCAATGCATTGCGCTTCGACACGCGGCGCAGGCCTGGCGACCGTGGGGGGTTCGGGGACGGGAACCACCTCTCGCGCGGCCCCGGGTGCTTGCGGCGTCCGCGCCTTCGGCGCCGGCGACTGCGGCAGGCGTTTGGCCGGATCCTGATCCAGCAACGAAGGCGTCCCGCGCCAGCGCACCCATTCCTGGGCCGGCGCCGGCGGCGAAACGCAGACGATCATCCAGAACGCCGCGATCGCGACGCCCGTCCTGCTCGAATTCCAGGCCATGGCGGCCATCCCCCGAGTCCGAACCGCGTAATCCCCCCCTGCGGTCCAGCTTAGGGCGTCGTTGTGACAGCCGCCAGTCCGGCGCCCGCCGCCTGTCGGCGCCCGGCCCGGTTCCGGCGGCGCCGCCCTATTTCGGCGGCGGCGGCGCCAGCACGCTGCGGTCGCCGTTGTGCTCGGGGGCGGTGACGATGCCGGCCGCCTCCATCGCCTCGATCAGGCGCGCGGCGCGGTTGTAGCCGATCTTGAGCCGGCGCTGCACGCCGGAGATCGAGGCGCGGCGGGTCTCGGTGACGATGCGCACGGCCTCGTCGTAGAGCGGATCGGACTCGTCGCCGCCGCCACCGCTCTCGGGCAACCCGGTGGCGCCGACCACGATGCCGTCGCCCAGGGTCTGGACCTCGTCCAGCACGCCTTCGATGTAGTCCGGCCCGCCGCCGACCTGCTTGAGGTGCTCGACCACGCGGTGCACTTCCTCGTCGGAGACGAAGGCGCCGTGCACGCGCTCGGGCATGGCCGTGCCCGGCGGCAGATAGAGCATGTCGCCGTGGCCCAGCAGGGTCTCGGCGCCGGACTGGTCCAGGATGGTGCGCGAATCGATCTTGCTGGAGACCTGGAAAGCGATGCGGGTCGGAATATTGGCCTTGATCAGGCCGGTGATCACGTCCACCGACGGACGCTGGGTGGCCAGGATCAAATGGATGCCGGCCGCGCGCGCCTTCTGCGCCAGGCGCGCGATCAGCTCTTCGACCTTCTTGCCGACGATCATCATCATGTCGGCGAATTCGTCGATGAAGATCACGATGAAGGGCAGCGTCTCCAAGGGACGCGGCGCCTCGCCGAGCTCGGCATTGGGTTTGAACAGCGGGTCCATCATCGGCTGGCCCGCTTCCTCGGCGTCGCGGACCTTCTTGTTGAAGCCGGCCAGGTTGCGCACGCCGACCATCGACATCAGCTTGTAGCGCCGCTCCATCTCGGCCACGCACCAGCGCAGGCCGTTGGCGGCTTCCTTCATGTCGGTGACCACCGGCGCCAGCAGGTGCGGGATGCCCTGGTAGACCGACAGCTCCAGCATCTTGGGGTCGATCATCAGCATCCGCAGTTCCTTCGCGGAGGCCTTGTACAACAGGCTCAGCACCATCGCGTTGACCGCGACCGACTTGCCCGAGCCGGTGGTGCCGGCGACCAGCAGATGCGGCATGCGCGCCAGGTCGGCCACGGTCGGGCGGCCGGCGATGTCCTTGCCCAGCGCCAGGGTCAGCGGGCTACCGGACTTGTCGTATTCCTTGGAGCGCAGCAGCTCGGACAGGAAGATCATCTCGCGGGTGGTGTTCGGCGTTTCCAGGCCGATCACCGACTTGCCCGGGATCACGTCGACCACGCGCACCGACTTCACCGACAGACCGCGCGCGATGTCCTTGTCCAGCGAACTGATCTGGCTGACCTTGATGCCGGCCGCGGGCTGCACTTCGAAACGGGTGATGACCGGGCCCGGGTAGGCGCCGACCACCTGGGCGTCGATGCGGAAGTCCTTGAGCTTGAACTCGATCTGCCGCGACAGCGTTTCCAGGGTCTCTTCGCTGTAGCCCTTGGGCTGCGGCTTGGGGTCGTCGAGCAGGGCCAGCGGCGGAATGCCGGTGCCGTCGCCGACGTGGAACAGCGGAATCTGCTGCTCGCGCTTGGCGCGCTCGCTCTTCTCCACCACCGGCGCCGGCGGCGGCTCGATGCGGACCTTCTCGCGCTTGGCGCGCAGCTCGGTGTCGACCTTGCGCGCTTCCTCGCGCTCTTCGCGGAAGGCGCGGGTCTGCTGCCATTCGGTGGCTTGCTGGCTGCCGCGCCGGAACAGCTTGCTCAGGACCGGCCCCAGCGCCATCGCCCAGCCTCCGATCCTGTCCATCACCGCCAGCCAGGAAATCCCGGTGGCCAGGGTCAGCGAGACCAGCAGCAATGCGAGTAGGAACAGGTTGCCGCCGACCGGGCCGAAGCCTGAGTACAGCGA
The DNA here is from genome assembly GCF_001427505.1 of Lysobacter sp. Root604. Classification (NCBI taxonomy): domain Bacteria; kingdom Pseudomonadati; phylum Pseudomonadota; class Gammaproteobacteria; order Lysobacterales; family Lysobacteraceae; genus Lysobacter; species Lysobacter sp. Root604. The sequence continues at coordinate 1,195,230 of NZ_LMGS01000001.1, forward strand.
ACGCCCGACCAACTGGCCGAGGATGCCGCCACTGCCGGCCGAGAAATCGGCGGCCGGGCCGAAGCGCAACTGCAGCAGGCCGGTGGCCGAGACCAGGAAGCCGACGATGCCGACCAGGCGCAGCGCCGGACCGAGGTCGGCGTCGCCATCGCCATCGCTGTCCATGCCGAACAGGGCGATCCAGGCGATCGCGCCCAGCATCAACGGCAGCAGGAAGGCGACGTAGCCGCACAGGTACAGCAGCACGTCGGCGGTCCAGGCACCGACGCGGCCGCCCAGGTTGTGCAGCGGCGCGGTGATCGAGCCCGAATGCGACCAGCCCGGATCCTCGGTCGAGAACGACAGCAGGCTGGCCAGCAGGTACAACAACAGCGGCGCGATCAGAATCAGCGCGATATCGCGCACCAGCCGCTGCCGGCGCGGCGAAGGCGGCGCCTTTTCCTTGGCCGGAGCGGCCTTCTTGCGGCTTGCGGAGGGAGCTTGCGCCACCGTGATGTTCTGCCTGAGCTAGATACCGTTAGTTATTGAATATACGGCGGAACAAACTGAATTAACAGCCAATTCACAGCAAGATCCCCGCCGTGGCGGGGATCCGCGGACGCCGCGGGCGTCTCGCCGTCGTCCCGGCGGGACAGCGGCCGGACCGGCCTGCGTCGCGGCAGGCCAGGACGCCACGTTACAGCTTCATGCCGCGTCGCGCAGGATCGCCGCACGGATCGTCCGGGCCGCGCGCCCTGCTCCGCCTCGGCCTACGCCTGCGCGTCATCGCTCGCAACGTTCGCGGCGCAGGCCTGGTCGATCGGCTCCATGGCGCCGATGGATGTTCAACGCGCTCCGACCGCGATCGCGCCGCAATGGCGTGGATCGCGGGCCATGCAACGTTGCGTCCGCGGCGCGCGCCTTGTGTTGCCGGGACGCCGCCGCCAAGCTATGTGGCCACCGCATCTTCGCCGCGCCAGCATCGGCTCGCGCGACGGAGACACATAGCGCCCAGGCGCGTCCTCATAGCCCGCGATCCCTACATGACCCCTTCGAAGCACTCCCGCGTCGTCATCCTCGGTTCCGGCCCCGCCGGCTGGACCGCCGCCGTCTACGCCGCCCGCGCCAACCTCAAGCCGCTGGTCATCACCGGCCTGCAGCAGGGCGGTCAGCTGATGACCACGACCGAGGTCGACAACTGGCCGGGCGACGCCCACGGCCTGATGGGGCCGGACCTGATGACGCGCATGCAGGCGCATGCCGAACGCTTCGATACCGAGGTGGTGTTCGACCATATCCACAGCGCCGATCTGTCCAAGCGCCCGTTCCGCCTCACCGGCGACAGCGGCGAGTACACCGCCGACGCCCTGATCATCGCCACCGGCGCCACCGCCAAGTACCTGGGCCTGCCCTCGGAAGAGGAATACAAGGGCCGCGGCGTGTCGGCCTGCGCCACCTGCGACGGCTTCTTCTACAAGGACCAGGACGTGGCGGTGATCGGCGGCGGCAACACCGCGGTCGAGGAAGCCCTGTACCTGTCCAACATCGCGCGCAAGGTCTACCTGGTCCACCGCCGCGACACCCTGCGCGCCGAGAAGATCATGCAGGACAAGCTGCACGCCAAGATCCAGGCCGGCAAGATCGAGCCGGTGTGGCACCACGTGGTCGAGGAAGTGCTGGGCAACGACGCCGGCGTGACCGGCCTGCGGGTGAAGTCGGTGCAGGACGACTCGGTGCGCGAGCTGGCGATCCACGGTTTCTTCGTCGCCATCGGCCACACCCCGAACACCACCCTGTTCGAAGGCCAGCTGGACATGAAGAACGGCTACCTGACCATCAAGACCGGCCTGGACGGCAACGCCACCCAGACCTCGGTCGAGGGCGTGTTCGCCGCCGGCGACGTCGCCGACCAGGTCTACCGCCAGGCCATCACCTCCGCCGGCTTCGGCTGCATGGCCGCCCTGGACGCCGAGAAGTTCCTCGACAAGGACGCTTGAGGGTGCGCGGCGCGCTCGCGGCGGCATCGCTGATGGTGGCGCTGGCGATCGCGCCCGCGACGGCTGCGAGCGAGCCGGGCATGTTCTGCCTGGACCGAACCGAGCTGGCCGCCGAACGCAAGAACGCCAGCGGCCCGGCGCAGCAGTACATCTTCAGCCAGCCCGCCGGCATGGGCATTCCGTTCTCGATCAAGCGCTGATGACCGCACCCGCCTCTTCGCTGCAGATCCGCGACGACCGCGATGGCCCCTGCTCGGAGCGGGACTTCGCGCGTATCCACGACTTCATCGGACAGTCCTACTGGGCCGCCGGCATTCCCGCCGACACCCTGCGTCGCGCGCTCGATCATTCGCTGTGCTATCGCGGCTATGTCGACGGCGAACTGGTCGCGTTCGCGCGCGCGGTCACCGACCAGGCCACCTTCGCCTACCTCGCCGACGTGTTCGTGCTGCCCGCGCATCGCAGCCGCGGCCACGCCCGCGCGCTGGTGGGCGCGCTGATGGACGACGCGCGCGTGCAAGGCCTGCGCCGCTGGCACTTGGTCACCCGCGACATGCAACGCCTGTACGCGGGACTGGGTTTTCAAGCCTTGAGCCAGCCCGAGTACCACATGCAGCGTCACGATCCCGATGTCTACCGACGCGGCGACTGAGCCGGTCCGCGCGCGCCTGCTGGAGGACCTGTCGGAGCTGACGCCCGCGCAGTGGGACGCGCTCCACGACGGCCACAATCCCTTCGTCGCGCATGCCTTCCTGTCCGGCCTGGAGCGGCACGGCTGCTTGCGCGAAGAATGGGGCTGGCGGCCCCAGCACCTCACGCTGTGGCGCGGCGACCAGCTGATCGCGGCGGCACCCGCCTATCTCAAGGACAACTCGCACGGCGAGTTCGTGTTCGACCACGCCTGGGCCCATGCCTACGCGCAACACGGGCTGGACTATTTCCCCAAGTGGCTGTGCGCGGTGCCCTACTCGCCGGTGACCGGCCCGCGCCTGCTCGCGCACGAGCCCGCCGACCGCCGCCTGCTGGTCGAGGCCATGAGCGCGCTGGCCGAACGCCTGGCGCTGTCATCGGCGCATGTGAACTTCCACGGCGAGGGTGAGGACGCACTGTTCGGCGACGACTGGCTCGCGCGCAGCGACGTCCAGTACCACTGGCGAAATCCCGCCGGCGCCGACGGTCCGGCCTGGCGCGATTTCGAAGCCTTCCTGGCCGCGTTCGACCACAAGCACCGTAAGAACATCCGCCAGGAGCGCGCCAAGGTCGCGCGCGCCGGGGTGCGCTTCCGCACCGTCGAAGGCGCCGACGCCAGCGACGCCGATCTGGCGCTGATGCACGGCTTCTATCTGCGCACCTTCGCCGATTACGGCAACCATCCAGCGCTGACCCTGGACTTCCTGCGCCACCTGGCGCGCGAGTTGCCACGCGCGCTGGTGATGTTTCTGGCCGAGCTGGACGGCCGCGCCATCGCCGGCGCGTTGTGCCTGCGCGGCGGCGATACCCTCTACGGCCGCTACTGGGGCGCCGAGACCGCCCTGCCCGGTCTGCATTTCGAGACCTGCTACTACCAGGGCATCGACTACTGCCTGCGCGAAGGCCTCAGCCGCTTCGAGCCCGGCGCCCAGGGCGAGCACAAACTCGCGCGCGGCTTCCTGCCCACCTTCGTGCGCAGCCGCCACTGGATCGCCCACGAAGGCTTCCGCGCCGCGCTCGCGCCCTGGTGCCGCGACGAACGCGCATCGATCCGCGACTACGCCCGCACCTTGGCCGAGCACAGCCCGTTCAAGCAGGCCGACTGAGACGCCTTGCCCCTCCTTGCTGTACCTCTGTGGCCTCCCTCCTTTGTCGCAGGGTGAGCACTGCGTTCAAGACCGGCCGGGCTGGGGAGCATGCGCTTTCGATCCGCCGCGCCCCGCACCAGCCCTGCAGCCGTACGCCAACTCGGCGATCATGCCCGCGATGAGTCCCCTGCCCACGCTGCTGTCGGCCGATCCCGAGTCCCCGTTCCCGCCCGCCGAGCGCGCCCTGCGCCGGCCGGAGGGTCTGCTCGCGGCGGGCGGCGACCTGACGCCGACGCGGCTGCTCAACGCCTATCGGCACGGCATCTTCCCCTGGTACGCCGAAGGCCAGCCCCTGCTGTGGTGGTGCCCCGACCCGCGCACGGTGTTCCGCAGCGACGGCGTGCGCCTGTCCTCGAAGTTCCGTCGCCAACTGCGCCGCAGCGCCTGGCGCCTGCGCGCCGACACCGCCTTCGCCGAGGTCGTCGACGCTTGCGCGCACATGCCGCGCCCCGGCCAGGACGGCACCTGGATCACCGACGAAATGCGCGCGGCCTATCTGCAGCTGCACCGGCTGGGCCATGCGCATTCGGTCGAGGTCTATGACGGCGAGCGCCTGGTCGGCGGCATCTACGGCGTGGCGATCGGACGCATGTTCTTCGGCGAGTCCATGGTCTCGCTGCAATCGGGCGGCTCCAAGGTCGCCCTGGCGGGACTGGCGCGGCGTCTGCACGCCTGGGGCTGGCCGCTGCTGGACGCCCAGGTCGAGAACGAGCACCTGCTGAGCCTGGGCGCGCAACTCTGGCCGCGCACGCGCTTCCTGGCGGCGGTGGCCGAACTCAGCGCCGCCGACGCCACGCCAGGCCCCTGGACCGCGGCCTTCGGCGATCGCCCCGCCAGCGAGTTGGCCGACGCGGCCGGGGATTGCGGCGCCGATTAACGCTATTTTTGCGTCGATGCGCCAGGCGTGGCACAATGCCGGGCTTCGCGGGCGCGAAACGCCCGTTCTTCCTCATTCAGGAAACACATGGCAAAAGATGACGTGATCGAATTCGAGGGCACGGTGGCGGAAACCCTTCCGAACACCATGTTCCGCGTGCGCCTCGAAAACGGGCACGAGATCATCGCCCACATTTCGGGACGGATGCGCAAGAACTACATCCGCATCCTGACCGGCGACAAGGTCAAGGTCGAAATGACGCCTTACGACCTGACCAAGGGACGCATCACCTACCGCATGAAGTAAGTGCGGTTGCGAGCAGCGATCAGAAAAAGCGGCCCATGGCCGCTTTTTTCGTTTCGGCCCTCCCGCCGTGTTCCCGGCGCCAGCGTTATACGCTGAGGATGTGCCTAACGGCACAAACAACCCTAACGCGTAGCGCCCGCCTCGGCTTACGGCGCAAATGCCGCGCATAGGCAGTCGCGCGCGCGCATTCGGCTGTGCTACGTTCGGGATAAGGCCATTTCCGCATTGGAAATCCGATCCCTGTGCGAGTCAGGGCGCACGCACAAGGAGGGTGCTCGGAACGCGCCCATTCCGGAACGCCGCCAAGCGCGCGGCGCTCCGCTGCCAAGGAGGAACGCACATGCCTGCACGGATCCCCGAAGACGTCATGAACCGGCTGATGATCGAAAGCGTCGGCGATGTCGAGTTGAAGGACGAAAAGCTGGTCGACCAGACCGCGAATCTTCGCTCCCCGGTCGACACCGTACGTTGCACCTGCATGATCGGCGCCGACTACTTCGGTTGACGCACCCACGATCCGGGTCGCCGCGACGCGGCCCGGATCGCTACCAGGACCGCCCGCACCCACGCGCATCGGCGCGGGCAACGGCCTAGGACCACGGATGTCCGGACCCGATCCGCCTGCCATCGAGCTGGACGACTACACGCCTTTCGAGGCCGGTCTGCTGCCCTTGCTGGAATGGGCCCGGCCGCTACTCGCGCCGCCGCAACGGCGGTTGAGCGCGCTGCTGCACCGGTTGCGGCGCGAAGCCAAGGCCCGCGAATTCGACCTGGTCGGTTTCCAGGACTCCGTCGCACGCGCGCTGGACAGGACCGCGTTGCGCTGGAGCTACCGCTGCCTGCTGTTGGAACTGCGCATCGCCCGGCACCAGCAACGCCTGCGCGGCGCGACGCCGCAGGAACGCCACGCCGATTTCCTGCGCTGGATCGGTAGCGCGGCCGGAAGGCGGCAGGTCCATGCGCGCTATCCGCTGCTACGCGCCGATGTCGAACGGCAGGTCGCCCAGAGCGAGCGCTTCCTGGCCGAGTTCCTGCAACGCCTTGCCGGCGACCGCGCACCGCTGCGCCGGCTGTTCGCCGGGTGCGACCTGGGTGCCGCCACCGGATTCCGCACCGGGCTGGGCGACCCGCACGACCACGGGCGCAGCGTGGTGCGGCTGCGTTTCGAACATGGCTGCGCGTATTACAAGCCGCGCAGCTTCGCCGCGGATGTCGCTTATGCGGATTTCCTCGCCGACCTGGCCCGGCACGGCATCGCGCCTGCGCAGCGCTCGGTCGCGGTAGCGGACCTGGGCCGCTACGGCTACGCCGCCGAGGCCGTGCATGCGCCGATCGCCGATCGCCAGGACGCCGTCCAGTACTACCGGCGCTACGGCGGCCTGGTCGCGATCGCGCAATTGCTGGCGATCTCGGACCTGCACTACGAAAACCTGATCGCCAGCGGCGCCTATCCGGTCGCGATCGACCTGGAAACCCTGTTCCAGCCGCGCCTGGGTGCGCGCCACGGCGGCCGCATCCGCTACGACGTTTATGGCGCCTCGGTGCTGTTCTCCAATCTAGTGCCGCGCGCACGCGACGCCGCCGATGAGCACGATCTGAGCGGCTTGGCGTTCGCGCTGCACACCGTGACCTCGCGCGTGCCGGTGGACCCGGGCACCGATACGCTGCGTCTGGACGAGGTCGAAACGGTCACCGCGCACGGCCAGAACCTGCCGCGCTTCAACGACGGCACCCGCGCCCTGCCCCAGGACCACATCGCCGACATCGTCGCCGGCTTCGAACAGACCTACCTCGGCCTGCTCGCGATCAAGCCGGCGCTGCTGGCGCCGGACGGCCCTCTGTCCCGGTTCCGGCATGCACGCATGCGCCTGTTGCTGCGCTCGACTCATATCTACGGTCGCCTGCTCTCGGCGATGTCGCACCCCAAGTTCATGGGCTCGTCGGCCGCCCGCGAGGACGTGCTGGCCCGCCTGCGCCTGGGCGAGCGGCAGTGGCCGTTCCTGACCCAGTCGCACGGCTCCGAGCGCGAGGCCTTGCTGCGCGGCGACGTGCCGCGCTTTTCGATGACGGTCGACGGCACCGACGCGATCGACGAGCTCGGCCGCCGAATCGGCCGCACCCACGCGCGCTCGGGATGGGCGGAGGTGCGCCGTCGTTTGCGCGAGTGGTCGCCGCGCGATCTGCAGCGTCAACGCTACGTGCTCGCGCAGGCGCTGGAATGCATGCGCGCGGACGCGGTCGTGGCGCCGTCGTCGCGATCGCGCGTGCGCGAGACTTTGCCGCCGCCGCCCTCGCCAGGCGAGTTTCGCAGCGCGGCGGCGGCTATCGGCGATCGCCTGCTGGCCCTGGCCTTTCGCGACGGCCGCGGTTCGGCCTATCTGCAGGTCGAGTACGACCAGGCCGACCGCCCCGCGATACGGCCCATGGGCCTGGGGCTGTACGAAGGCCTGTGCGGGCTGGCGCTGAGCTTCGCCGAACTCGGCCGTCAGTGCCGGCAACCGCGTTACCTGCGCGCGGCCGAGGCCGCGCTGCAGTCGATCCGCCGACGCCTGCGCGACGAGCCCGAGGCGCTGGCCTCGATCGGCCTGTACACCGGCACGGCCGGCTGGATCCACACCCAGTTGCAGTTGGGCCTGAGCTGGCGCCGCCGCTCCTTGCTGCGCGACGCCGTCGCCAGCGCAGCGGGCTTGCGCGAACGCATCGCTCAAGACCGCGAACTCGACCTGATCGGCGGCGCCGCCGGCTGCCTGCTGACGCTGATGCGCCTGGACGACGCCTGCCCCGACCCGGGCCTCGCAGCGCTGGCACAGGTCTGCGCCGAACACCTCGCCGCGTCCGCAACCATCGAAGGCCGCGACGCCTATTGGCTGAGCCTGGGCGCGCCCGAGGTCCCGTTCTGCGGCTATGCCCACGGCAGCGCGGGCATAGCCGCCGCCCTGTCCGCCTACGCCCGCCGCAGCGGCCAGCGACAATTTCAAGCGCTGGCCGAGCGGGCCCTGCGCTTCGAACGTCGCCGCAGCCGTCTCGGCGCGGATGCCTCGACGCAGGCGGATCCGGCGTCCTGGTGCCACGGCGCCAGCGGCCGCGGCATGTCGCGCCTGCTGCTGGCGCGGACGCTGCCGCAGCCCCCTGTCGAAGCCGAGCTCGACGCCTGCCTGGCCACGGTTGAACGCACCGGCCTGAGCGGCAGTCACTGCCTTTGCCACGGCCAGCTCGGTCAGTTGGATTTCATGCTGCAACTCGCGTTGCATCGCGGCGATCGCGATTTGCTGCGCCGCTGCCGCAGCTATGGCGGACGGATCCTGCAGCAAGGCCGGCAGCGCTGGCGTTGCGGCGTGAATCAACCCGGCCAGGAGCCGCTGGGCCTGATGATCGGTCTATCCGGCATCGCCTACGGCCTGCTGCGCCTGGCCGACCCGAGGCGCACGCCCTCTGTGTTGAATCCGGGCTGGGCGCAATGAGCCGGCGCGGACGGCACCCGCCTGCGGGGCCCTGAAAGCGGCGCAGCGCGAGCACAGGACCGGGGATTGAGGTGCGTCCGGATGCGAGGATGTTGGCGACCTGGCGGCGACGCCGTCGCCGCACGCGCAGCGACGAGAGCAAGCCGGCGGCCTCACGACACCAACAGCAGGGCCGCGATGGACGGGGCCTGGAGGTACCCGACGCCAGCGCCCGCTACAGCGCGCTCGATGGCGGTTCCTGCGAGATTCGAGCGACCCCACGCATCCACTGCGACCCAATCGCGCGCTCGCGCATCCATACCCGCATGCCTCAGTCCAAGCGACGTGCGGCGACGAGCGATCGTCCGTTAGGAAGATCGTCGCGATAGCTCGCGCCCTGCGCACAAGCCGCGCCGATGCGACGCAGGACCGAGGGATTCGTCGGCGTCTGCGGCGATTCGCGCCGGTCGCGGCCCGAATCGTCGCAAACGCATTGCGCCGTAAAGGACGGCACGCAGCATAGGCACCGTCATACGCGTTTCGTTCGGAATCGGACATAGGCCGATGTTCACGGTGCCGGAGGTCAGGGCGACTTCCTCCAGATTCGGCACGAACCGCGCATCACTACTTTAATCACGCCCCGTTCCCAAACCAGGAGAGATGCCATGCGCCACACCCACCGAATCACCCTGTTGCTCGCGCTCGGCCTGTGCGCCGCCAGCGCACAAGCCGTCGCCGGCGAAGCCATCCAGGAATGCGTGGAGCTCAGCGGCTCGCAGCAGGTATCGCGCTTCGGCACCCAGTACGTGCTGGTCGCCGATGGCGACGCCTATTACCGCCTCAGCGTCTCCAGCTCCTGCGACGGCCTGCAAATGGCGACCCGCTTCGACCTCTCGGCCGACGGCCAGAGCGGCCGTATCTGCCCCAGCGGCACCCGCGTCAAGCTCAACAAGGACGACTGCAAGGTCAGCGCGGTCGAGCGCATCGACGAGACCGCGTACGCGCGCTACAACAAGCGCCGCTGAGCGAGGCCGAACGAGTCGCCAGCCGTGTTACGCGGCAGGGTGCGGTGAGCGAACGCGTCGGCAGGCACCCGCCTTTGCCCCCTCCTTTGAAAAAGGAGGGTTGGGGAGGATTTGCTCCTCCTCGCTACGCGACATCCCGCCCACGGCACGATCTGCTCGCGGCGAAGCGGACTGGAGTAGCACCGCGATCGGCCGTCATAGCGTAACGAGAGACCAAAACCAAAACAGGCGGCCATCCGGCCGCCTGTTTCGTATCGCCTGACACCGCGCGAACACCGCGGCGCCGTCGGATCACACCGTGACCGGCAACAGCTTCTCCGGCTCGGCCTGGGCCTCGACCACCAGCTCGTCGTCCTTGACGTCGATGCTGACGCGGCCGCCCCCGATCAACTTGCCGAACAGCAACTCGTCCGCGAGCGGGCGCTTGATCTTGTCCTGGATCACGCGCGCCATCGGACGCGCGCCCATCAGCGGATCGAAGCCGTGCTGGGCCAGCCAGTCGCGCGCGGTCGGGGTCGCGCTGAGGGTGACGTTCTTCTCGTGCAACTGCGCTTCCAGCTCGATCAGGAACTTGTCTACCACGCGCAGGATGTGATCGAAGCCCAGCGCCTGGAACTGCACCACCGCATCGAGGCGGTTGCGGAATTCCGGGGTGAAGCTGCGACGGATCACTTCCATGGCGTCGGTCGAATGGTCCTGCTGGGTGAAGCCGATCGTGCGCCGCGCCGCCTGCGCCGCGCCGGCGTTGGTGGTCATCACCAGGATCACGTTCTTGAAGTTGGCCTCGCGACCGTTGGTGTCGGTCAGGGTGCCGCGGTCCATGACCTGCAACAGGATGTTGAAGATGTCCGGATGCGCCTTCTCGACCTCGTCCAGCAGCAGCACGCAGTGCGGGGTCTTGACGATCTTCTCGGTCAGCAGGCCGCCCTGGTCGAAGCCGACGTAGCCCGGAGGCGCGCCGATCAGGCGGCTGACCGAATGCGGCTCCATGTACTCGGACATGTCGAAGCGCACCAGCTCGATGCCCAGCTGCAGCGCGAGCTGCTTGGTGACCTCGGTCTTGCCCACGCCGGTCGGGCCGGCGAACAGGAAGTTGCCGATCGGCTTGTCCGGATTGCCCAGCCCCGAACGCGCGAGCTTGATCGCCGCGGTCAGGGTGTCGATGGCCGGATCCTGGCCGAAGATCACCATCTTGAGGTTGCGCTCGAGGTTGCGCAGCACGTCCTTGTCGCTGGCCGAGACCTGCTTGGTCGGGATGCGCGCCATCTTGGCCACGATGGTCTCGATCTCTTCGATGTCGATCAGGCTCTTGCGCACGTTCTCGGGCAGCAGGCGCTGGCGCGCGCCGGCCTCGTCGATCACGTCGATGGCCTTGTCCGGCAGCAGGCGGTCGCCGATGTGCTTGACCGACAGATCCACCGCCGCCTGCAGCGCCTCGTCGGCGTAGGTCACGCCGTGGTGCGCCTCGTACTTGGGCTTCAGGCCCTGCAGGATTTCGAAGGTCTCGCCCACGGTCGGCTCGACGATGTCGATCTTCTGGAAGCGCCGCGCCAACGCGCGGTCCTTCTCGAAGATGCCGCGGTATTCCTGGAACGTGGTGGAACCGATGCAGCGCAGCTCGCCCGAGGACAGCGCCGGCTTGATCAGGTTGCTGGCGTCCATGGTGCCGCCACTGGCGGAACCGGCACCGATGATGGTGTGGATCTCGTCGATGAACAGCACCGCGTCGGGCAGCTTCTTGAGCTGCGCCAGCACCGCCTTGAGGCGCTTTTCGAAGTCGCCGCGGTACTTGGTGCCGGCCACCAGCGCGCCCAGGTCCAGGGCGTAGATGGTCGCGTTCTCCAGCACCATCGGCACGTCGCCGTCGACGATGCGCTTGGCCAGGCCTTCGGCGATCGCGGTCTTGCCCACGCCGGCCTCGCCGACGTACAGCGGGTTGTTCTTGCGCCGGCGGCACAGCACCTGGATGGTGCGCTCGACCTCGTCGGCGCGCCCGACCAGGGGGTCGATGCGGCCGTCGCGAGCGAGCTGGTTGAGGTTGACCGCGAACTCGGCCAGGGCGTCGGACTTGCCCTCGCCCTCGCCGCCCTCGGCCGGCTTGGCTTCGCCGTCCTCGTGCTGGCCGCCCGCGTCCTCGGCGCCGTGCTTGGCGATGCCGTGCGACAGGTAATTGACCACGTCCAGGCGGGCCACGTCCTGCTGGTTGAGGAAGTAGACCGCGTGCGAGTCCTTCTCGCCGAAGATCGCCACCAGCACGTTGGCGCCGGTGACCTCCTTCTTGCCCGAGGACTGGACGTGGTAGACCGCGCGTTGCAGCACGCGCTGGAAGCCCAGGGTGGGCTGGGTGTCGCGATCGACGTCCTCGGGCAGCACCGAGACCGAGGTCGCGATGGCCTGTTCGAGGTCGCTGCGCAGTCGCGCGAAGTCGGCGCCGCAGGCCTTGAGCACGCCCTCGGCGGAGGGGTTGTCCAAAAGCGCCAGCAGCAGGTGTTCGACCGTCATGTACTCGTGGCGCGCCTCGCGGGCGCGCTTGTAGCACTGGCCGATGCTGTATTCGAGATCCTTGCTGAACATGGGAGGGGGCCTCCAGTACGTATGCACCCTTGATTGGGGCCGGCCGGCGGTTTTTCCATCCCCGTCGTCGCGGAGCTACAGCAGAGTTCTAAGCCTTTTCCATCGTGCACAGCAAGGGGTGCTGGTGCAGCCTTGAAAATTCGTTCACTTGCGCCACCTTGGACTCGGCGACTTCGCGCGTGAAGACGCCGCAGACGCCGCGGCCGCGGGTGTGCACATGGAGCATGATCTGGGTCGCTTTCTCGGCATTCATGGGGAAAAAGCGCATCAGCACCTCCACCACGAAGTCCATCGGGGTGTAGTCGTCGTTCAGCAACAGCACGGAGTACAGCGGCGGCCGGGCGACTTCCGGCTTCCCGGTCTCCACCATGACGCCGTGGCTGTGTTCGTGATCGGTTTGTTTGGGCATACGCAAATTATACGGCCGGCAGGCCGCGAGCCGTGGACGCCCGAGAGCGCGGCAAGCAAAATGGCGGCTTCCGCCCCATCCCAACCTCCCAAGTGAAAGGAATCCCGATGCGCCTTACCGCCCTGGCCCTACCCGCCGCGCTGGCCGCCGCCCTGCTGCTGCCCGCCGCCGCCCAGGCCGCCAGCAACAAGGCCCAGGCCGACGAGGCCAAGCACTCGACCGCCGCCGACCCGCGCATCGCCAAGCAGCTGGACGGCTTGGGGTACAAGTACGAAGTGGATGAGGATGGCGACTACAAGTTGACCTTCGAGATGGACGACGACCGCAGCCAGCTGGGTTTCGTGATTTCGCGCACCGAGAGCTACGGCAAGCACAAGGTCCGCGAAGTCTGGGCCCCGGCCTACCGCGCCGAGGGCGACGCCTTCCCGGCCGAGCTGGCCAACAAGCTGCTCGAGGACAGCCAGTCCAGCAAGATGGGCGGCTGGGTCAAGCAGGGCAACATGGCCGTGTTCGTGGTCAAGCTGCGCGCCGACGCGCCGGCCGAGGAGCTCGACGACGCTCTGGACTACGCCCTGCGCGCGGCCGATCTGATGGAATCCGAGCTGACCCCGGGCAAGGACGAGTTCTGATGAGCTACCGCGAGGGCCGCTTCTGGCAGCCGGACGTCACCGTGGCCACGGTGGTGGTCGACGGCGGGCGGCTGCTCGTGGTCGAGGAGACGGTCGGCGGGCGCCTGGTGATCAACCAGCCCGCCGGCCATCTCGAGCCCGACGAGAGCCTGGTCGACGCCGCCCTGCGCGAAACCCGCGAGGAAACCGGCTGGGACGTGCGCCTGACTGGCTTCGTCGGTGCCTACCAGTGGAAAGCACCGTTGCAGCCCGACGGCAGTAGCGGCCGCCACTACCTGCGCTTCGCCTTCGCCGCGGTGCCGGTGGTGCACGACCCGAACCGGCGCCTGGACGAAGGCATTGTGCGCGCCCTGTGGCTGACCCCGGACGAGCTGCAGGCCGAATCCGCGCGCCACCGCAGCCCCCTGGTCTGGCGCACCGCCAGCGATTTCCTGGCCGGGCGCCGCCACCCGCTGGACCTGATGCAGCACCTGGATTGAACGCAGTGGCTTCGCTACGCACCGTGGTGGGCATGTCCGGCGGCGTCGATTCGTCGGTCGCCGCGCTGCGCCTGCGCGATGCCGGCGAGCCTATCGCGGGCTTGTTCATGCAGAACTGGGCCGATGACGATGCGCAGGACAGCGCGAGTGCCGCTGAAGGCAGGAAGCCGAAAGCGGCCGGCAAGAGCGACTGCCGGGCGGAGGACGACCGCCGCGACGCGGTCGCGGTCTGCGGCCGGCTCGGCCTGCCCATCCACTTCCGCGATTTCTCCAGCCAGTACTGGGACGGCGTGTTCACCCACTTCCTGGCCGAATACGCGGCCGGCCGCACGCCCAACCCGGACGTGCTGTGCAACCGCGAAATCAAGTTCAAGCACTTCCTGGACGCCGCCCATGAGCTGGGCGCCGAATTCATCGCCACCGGTCACTACGCCCGGATCGAGCGCGTCGGCGGCCGCCAGCGCCTGCTGCGCGCCGCCGACTGCGGCAAGGACCAGAGCTATTTCCTGCACCAGCTCGGCCAGGCCCAGCTGGCCTCCACCCAGTTCCCGCTGGGCGATCTGATCAAGCGCGACGTGCGCCAGATGGCCCTGGACGCCGGTCTGCCGACCGCGGCCAAGAAGGACTCGACCGGGATCTGCTTCATCGGCGAGCGCGACTTCCGCGAGTTCCTGTCGCGCTACCTGCCCGCGCGCGAAGGCGAGATCCGCGCCGTCGATGGCGAGCGCGCCGACGGCCGGGCGATCGGCCGCCACGCGGGCGTGTTCTATTTCACCCTCGGCCAGCGCGAAGGCCTCAATATTGGCGGCGTGCGCGGCTACGAGGCGGCGCCCTGGTACGTGGTCGGCAAGGACGTCGCCCGCAACGTGCTGTACGTGGACCAGGGCAGCGACAGCCCCTGGCTGCGTTCGCAGGCGCTGTGGTCGGAAACCGCGCACTGGATCGACGGCGCGCCGCCCGCGCGGCGCTTCGCCTGCAGCGCGCAAACCCGCTACCGCCAGCCGGACGAGGCCTGCGAGGTCGAAGTGCTGGACGACGGCCGCCTGCAGGTGCGTTTCGCGCGCCCGCAACGCGCGGTCACCCCCGGTCAATCGCTGGTGCTGTACGACGGCGAGGTCTGTCTGGGCGGCGCCGTGATCGCCGCCACCGACGCGCCGCTGGAACAACATTTGAAGGTCAATGCCGCATGAGCTCCACCGCCTCCCCCGCTTCCTCGGCGATTTCCGAGCGCGTGCTCGCCCTGGCCGGCCTGGTCCAGGCCCTGGCCCAGGTCCGCCGCATCGCCGACACCGGCCAGGCCAACGCCGCGGTGCTGGGCACGGCGCTGGACTCGGTGTTCCGCATCGACGCCGCCTCGCCCGCCCAGGTCTATGGCGGCACCGAGGCCCTGCGCCCCGGCCTGGTGCTGCTGCGCGACTACTTCGTCAACGACACCAAGGACGAGCAACTGCCGCGCCTGGCGATGGCGGTGATGCAGCTGGAGCGCCGTTTCGTGCGCGACTCGGCCATGGCCGAACGGGTGCAGGCCGGCATCCGCGCCCAGTCCGGCGCCGCCGAACGCCTGGGCAGCGCGCATCCGGACGTACTGGCCGCGCTGGGCGGGCTGTACGCCGAAACCCTGAGCCACCTGCGCCCGCGCGTGCTGGTGCAGGGCAACCCGCATTACCTTGGCCAGGCCAACGTGGTCGCGGAAGTGCGCGCGGTGCTGCTGGCGGCGGTGCGCTCGGCGGTGTTGTGGCGTCAGCTGGGCGGCAGCTTGTGGGACTTCCTGCTGCGCCGGCGCGACATGATCGCGGCGCTCCACGCCTATCTCGACTAGCTCGAAGCCGCCCGGCGGTGAAGCCGCAGGCAGCCACCGTAGGATGCGGTAAGCCCTAGGCGCACCGCATCGGCGCCATCGAACGGCCGCGACGCCGAGGGCGACGCGTAACGATGGCCAAAGTGCGCCAGGGCGCCCCTATCGACAGAGCAGCTTAGAGCGTGCTGCCGCCGTGGGCCCAGGCCCAGGCTACCGCCGCGATCAGGACCAGGCCCAAGGTCCAGCGCAGAGCACGGTCCAGCCGGTCGGCTCGAAGCGATTTAACGGATTTCATTGCATTCCCCCTGCGCGTGCAATCACACACCAGCACGCGTTTTGCATCTGCGAATGCCGTCACGTCGCCGTGCAGCGCAGCGCCGCGGAATGCGACCTGCTTCGCGTCTTCGCATCGCGGTCCTGCGACGATGCGTCCTGCCTATGAAGAATACGCCGCGCACTTGAAACGCCGGCCAAATCCGGCGGGCTCCAGGCTCGCGAAGATGGCGATGCATTCATCGCGATGCAAAGGCAACGCCAGCCGGCTACCGGAGTAGCCCCACGTAGGATGTGGTGAGCGCAGCGAACCGCATCGCCACGCACCGCCAACTGCGGCCCGTCCCCGGCTCGCCCCGGACACGAAAACCGCCATGCGAGCGCAGGCATGGGCCAGTCCGGCACGGGAACGGGTTGCGATGCAGCTTCGCTGCCACTCGCCCCATCCCGCGAGTCACAGTACGTCCAGCGCCTCCAACACCCCGCCGAGGTCGGAAATCGGGTCGGCCGCCTCATCGCCCAGCCTCGCCCCCTCGCGCCGCAGCAGCAGGCTACGCATGCCGAACCGGCGCGGGCCGTGCAGATCGGCTTCGGGCGTATCGCCCACCATCAGCACCTGCGCGGGCTCACAGCCCAGCTCGCGGCAGACGTGGGCATAAATGGCCGGTTCGGGCTTGATCGCGCCGACCTCGAAGCTCCAGGCGTAGGCGTCCAAGGGCGGCAGCAGAGCCAGCACCGGCGCCGCATAGGGCGCGGCCAGGTTGGAGCACAGGCCGAGCTTGAGGCCCCGCCCGGCCAGGGCCTGCAGCACGCCCAGGGTGTCGGGGAACAGGCGCACCGATGCCAGTTCGGCTTGCAGCTCGCCCTCCAGCGCGGCCAGCTCCGACGCGGAAAGATCGGCCCCGAGCAGCGCCGCGGCGTCAGCCAGGTCGAGCCGCCGGCTCATGATCGTAGCGGCGTCGCCGGCCTGTCGCGCCCGCCCGGCCGCCTCCATGCGCGCCAGCAACGCCCGGAACGGCGCGCGCCGTTCGCCGATGCGCACCAAGGTGCCGTACACGTCGAACACCACCGCCCGTATCGTCATCGCAAATCCGCCTGAAACCGGAATGCCAGCCTAGCGCGCCAAGCGCGCATCGCCGAGCGTAATGGCCACGACGGGGCCCGATCACGACGCGATCCATCTACGGACAACCCAGGCCTAGCATCGCCAAGGTCATTCATGTCCTCTGCAACTCACTAAGCGAACAGCGCGAAGGGCACAGGCCACCAATAGCCTGCGCCTCCCAATGGAACAGGTGTCCAGAAGAGGAGAACTACCGCCGCCCTGATCGATATCTTGAGCCATTGTTTGGACATGCGCCTGGTCAAGAGCCAAGTGATAGCAAAGACGATGGCAAAGACCACGGCGAGAACCGCATAGAGGAATATCGCCAACTCCGTGGGGTCTGAAGCATGCGCGAGGGTTGGACTTACGAGCATCGAAAAGAAAACAAACGAGCGATTTGGAAGCGAGTTAAGGCCTTTCGAGCATCTTCGATGGCTGGCAACAGGCCTAACGCCCGAATTGAGCCGAGCCGCGATGCGGCGTCGGATGAACCAATGGCTATGCATCCAGCTCGCCGGATACATGTGCAACCAGCTCGCCGGTGTTCTTGACAAACTCCGCCTCCAAGTCGATGCCGCACTTATTTGCAAGCACAATAATGGACCATAAACAGTCCGACAATTCATGGCCGAGCTTTGCTTTGCAGTCGTCGATATGTCTGATGCCCGCGTTCGCCTGAATCAGCTTTGCCAGATCGCCCACATCGCCCACGAAGCCGAGCGCAAGCTCTTCTGTGCTCCAGACACGCCCATACCTTTTGATCTCGAGCTTTTCGTAAAGCTCGTTTAGCTCAAGCGCTAGTTTCTCGATGTCACTGAGCTTCATGATTGCATAGCACCTGTTAAGCCGAGCCGCGAAGCGCTCTGTTTGGATGAAATGGGTTCTGACCTGGACAGACAGGCCCTCATTTGCGCAGCAACTCCGGTGATTCCGCAGGATCGAAGCGGGCCTTTCCGTCTTTGTCCATAGAGAACGTGTTGGTAAGTTCCTTTTCAAGCGGCAGCACTGCTTCGGGTGTGACCGGAACGATCTGACGAACAGCACGCCTAATCTTGCGGTGCGATGCTGCTTTGTCGGATTTTTCGGACGTCGCTGATGTAACCCCACTGACAGGCGTCTTGCGCTTTGATCTCGCCATGAACCTACTCCTGCCTACTAACACGCGAGCGAAGACGACCCACACAGCGGTGTCGGATTGAACGAATTACCAGAGGCTTTCACTGGATGCCGCAGCCGCTGACCTGCCGGCTATCGGCGCGCACATAACTTGCCGTGTTGCCGGTCTTTTCGCTATGCAGCAGCAATTGGTCGTACGCAGGCGAGGCAGATAGCTCTATAGGGATCGCGTAACCGTTCGCATTAGCGAGGAGAGACACAGATCGACCAGAATGCCTATGCAAAAACTCAATGCTGCCTTTGGCCCGGATGACCATACCCGTCCCGTCTTCGTTGAACTGCAATGAGTCCTTGGGGCTATTGTCGGGATCTTCGCAAAGAACCCAGGTCCCAACGAGCCAACCGACTTTAGGACTCTGATCCGGCTGAGCAGCAACCTCCATGGAAGCCAGCAAAAGAAGCAAATAAAACATCAAGTTACGAAACACCATAGCCACCTCAACTCCGAACCAAGCCCAGCCGCGAAGCAGTTTTGGCCTGAACAACCAGCTATCTCTCATATGAATCCTGCTTCACGCAATGCGCTAGCGATAGCGATTGGCTCCGCCGTCGCACCAACAGGAAAAATGTCCAACTCCGGCTCCCAACCTGCCGGAGCCCGCGCTGTTGAATGCTCATAGCTGAGACAGGATTGACACCACTCCCAAAGGCCCCGGCCGCCGTCATGCCACCTAAGAAGCCTGCGCTCGCCACACACAGGACAAGGATGGGCGACGCGTATCCGCGCGGGGGCTTCGGAAAAGGCTTGGCGCCATGCGCCCAGCAGGGCCGAAGGCACACCTTCCCAAACGCTGGGGGTATCGGACATAAGCGCAAAAGCCTGAATTAAGCAGCGCCGCCAAGCGGCGTCGACTTGAGTGAATCGTTAGCTGCCGAGAAGTGCGGTTGTCAACGACCTCGCGGCACCACTGCGTATAAGCCAAATAGTAGCAACAATGTTAATAAGAACGGTAACCCAGAAAACCGATTGAAACGATGTCTTCACGGTCTTATGGCGAAACCGTTGCTGCGCCATGAGCGCGCCAGGCCAGCCGCCAAGCGCATCCACGAAATGCAGCGTGCTTTCCGGAGTGCGCTGCATGCCCTTCCCCGCTGCAGCCTTGTCTACCGAGTACATGATGTAAGACAAGCAACTCAGCAGCACATAGCCGGCAATGATTGCGAAGGGAATGAAACCGAATAGCACGCCAAATACGCCTGCAAGCAAGAATAGAACGCCGATCGCCAACCTTGGCATTGGCCTGGATGACTTGCGTTGCTCGATCTTCTGACCGGCATAACGCACATCCACTGCGTTCGCGCGGCCGCGATCGTCCTTAGACACCGAGTACGAGATGAGGTCTCCGTCAACAGGGCGACGAGACCCGGGCTGGAATGCTTTGATATGAACAAAGGCACGGACGCTGCCGCCACCGGCATGCGGCGTGACGAAGCCATATCCTTTTTCCTCGTTCCAGCCTGAAATTCTTCCTACAAGTCTCATGGCAAGTTCGCTTTACGAATAACGCGCGAATGAGGCCGAACCGCGAAGCGGCTCCAGTTCGAACGAACTATCAGACCGACCAACTGCCACCAAGAAGTAGGCTAGGCACGCCGAGCTTTCGGTACTTATAGATCTGAACCTTGGTCAGCGGGACCTGGAACGAAGTTGCGCCTTGAACATAGTGCCCACTCAAAATTCGTTGAGTGATCGAGCTACAGAAGCATCGCCAGTCTGCGTTGTACGCGCCGTTAGATACCTCTCCGAGGTAAATCGAAATGGCGTTAGAAAGCCAGAACAGTTCAAGAGCTACTGCAAGATCACAATTTGGGTGATCTGCGATCGCTTGTGGAAAAGCAAAGCCGTCATCCCAATTGTAGTCAAGGCACATATGCCACAGAGTTTCCGGGGTAGCATCGCGGGGCACATGGATGAAAAGTGTCATTCGGTGCGAGCCTAACGCCTGAACTAAGCCACGCCGCGGAGCGGCCGATTGAACTAATCGCTAGTCGCGATCACGCAAGCCTTGATCGCGCAGCTTCTTGATTCGCTCATGAATCTTGTCGGACCTAAACTTGAAGAAGTAGTAGAGCGCTATAAACCCTACAAAGGCAGCGGGCGCGATGCTGCGCCCTAACGCGCGCCCCAACTGGTACGGCCCTAGATCCGAGCGCGACGCCATGACGAGGTTAAACACTATAAACGCCCCTGCCAGCACCAAATAGATGGCGGCGCCGTTGATGGTCAGAGTTCGCCGCGCCGAATTGATAACTTTTGCGATGCCTAGACAGGCAAGAAAGATCAAAGCGAACACGAAAAAAAGCACAAAACCCCCAATAGTTTTGAATGTCTCGCGTGAGAAGCGACCGATCGGCGTACTCGTGATTCACGAATATAGCCGTGTGCGCCATCACTGGATAGCCTGATGCGCGTCATAGGAAGACCTACGAGAGCCGTCACCGCTTCCGGCCCGCAGGAAAACGGAGACCGTCAGATAGGCATACACGCGCGATGACATTCGGCTTGAGCGCGCGAATCCCGTTCGGCCTGAATGACCATCAGACCGCATCTTAAACGTCCATAAGAACGATACGAGACTCGCCCGCCAGGATGGCCCGTAGATCCGCATCGAGTTTCGCGACCGCCACAGTAGTGTCGATTCTTCTGAAGAGGCGCTTCCAGAGAGAGACCTCAGCCTCCGGAAAGCAATGCCAGATCACGTCCTCCTTGGCGGGTGGCGGGTCTCCCGGTTTTGCGGTGTCGTAGTCAGCGACACTCCCGCAACCGACCCACAACATGAAAGGGGCTCGCAAGCACACCAGGCAGCGCCCCCAATCCTCATCAATGACAGGCTCGACGACATAGCCACGCCCCTCCAATTGGACTTTCAGCCACGCAGCAAGCTGCCTGCCGTACATGCGAGGATTGATCAGCTCATCCTCGCCCGGCTCTATGTCAAACAGGGTTGACTTAAACCGATAGCCTTCCATGCGACCTGACACCTGAATTAAGCCGAGCCGCCTAACGGCTTCAGCTTGAATGAATAACTAGGGTTCAGCCGGAATGACGTGTCCAATGCGCCAAAGCACACCTGTAGGATCGATGAGTGTGAAGTCCCTGATCCCCCAGGGCCTATCATCTGGCGGACTAAGGCGAACCGCGAACTTTGCGACTACATCCGACGCTTCGACGTTCCGATACCAATCGTCTGCATTTGAGACAAGCATGTGCATTACGAAGTTGTTTGCATGCTCCGGATTGTAGAACTGCGAAAGCAGAAATGAGGTCTTACCAAAACGAAGATAAGCGAGCTCATCCGACTCCATCGTCGCTTCGAAGCCGATCGCCTCGTAGAAAGCTATGGACTCGGCAAGCTCCCGAGCCGGAACAAACGCTTTGATCTCAATCGTCTCCAGATTCATGCGCCCCCCCTACAAGGCCAAACGCCGACATTGAGCCGACCCACAAAGCGGCTTCGACTTGCATGATTGTTCAGGCTCGACGGGCGATGCAAGCAGCTCCTTGAGCTTCACCCTATTCCCCAGAACGCATCTTTGAACGCCGACCCGAGTTGCCTGAGGGTCTTGTTGTCGCCACCACGCAGCGCAACCCGAATGAGTTGCATGAAAGTAGCCAGTCCAAGGGCCAAGAAGACAACAAGACCGAGACCGTCACGGAACGCGCACGCAACCCCAAACCAGAAGATAGCCAGGGCTAGCAAAGCCAGAGCTTGCTTCCTCTCACCGTTTGCCATGTCTATTCCCTAGCGCTAGCGCCTGAATTAAGCCGTGCCGCGAAGCGACTTCGGCTTGAATGAATTGTCAGGCATCGTCGTCGACCCAGGCAAGCGAGGATATGCGCCACCCATCGCTTAGATCTACAAGCTGGAAGCACTTGGTGCCTGACCCCGAGTAGTCGCGATCGTTGAGTATCCCGAGCTTGCTGTAGCGTGATGTGCGAGTCGCTATGCCGCCAAAAATGGATGTACTTGAGTCGGTCTCGTATTCGTGAAAGTCTCGCAGCGTGCCATTTGCAAGCAGATCAATACGCGGCAACGCAAACTCGAGTGGAGTGTAGATAGCTGTCGCGGCTTTAGAATGGCGAACAATAACCGCCTTATCACTGAAGCAGTCAACGACACGTTTCATCTCCGGCAGAACACCACCGCGATTGTCGAAGGCCGAAAAGAAGGCACCGATGAGTGCATCAATCTTATCTCGCTCGTGCTGATCGCTCATGCGAATCCTAATGCCCGAGTTGAGCCGAGCCGCGAAGCGGGTTCGGCTTGAACGAATTGTTAGGCGACACTGCCGACCGCCCTACCGCAGTGCAAGCACTTGCGAGTATAGGGATTACGCCAGAACGTGCCCGAGGCAAATCGATTGTCGCAGTGGGGGCAACGAAATAGCCAGACGTAGTTTGCCGTCAGCGCAGGAGCCAATACCGCGAAGAAGGCCAGTACATAGAAGACCCAGTCCACGCTAAGTGCGCTAGCCAAGAAACCACCAGCCAGACCAATTGCTACAGAAGCCGGAAGCGAACGCAGATGCAATTGTTGGCGTTTGCGGTACTGGGACCACTGATCTTCAAGGTATGCAGGATTCAACATGTGCCGTCTAACGCCTGAACTAAGCGGACCCGCGAAACAGGTTCGGATTGAATGAACTGTCAGGTGACAGGTGCCCACCGACCGTGAGCAACATCTCTGACTCGCTATTCCAACTCCGATTCATACACTTCCACCTCATATAGGCAGTCGCTCCCAACGGCCGGGAAGTACGCCAACACCATCGGCAGACCATCTTCGCCGGTGAATCCCTGATCCAGAACCACCATGTCTCCGATCTGCGGAGCACGCCCTGCCGCTGTGAGGAGCCGGTAGCGCTCCGCGGGTATCTCAACCAGAAGACGAGCACAAGGATTTACCATTGTTTCCATGAGTGCCACCTAACGCCTGAGTTAAGCCGGACCGCTGCGCGGCGCGGCGTGATGACACACCTCACCATTTCAGACGAGTCGCGAAGCGGTCTCGGCATGAACGAATTGTAGCCCCCTTAGAGATCAGTCCATCCAGCCGTAAGGTGGTGATTGGCCAGTTCTCAGTTCAACAGCAAGGGGAACGGGAATGTCGACAGACTTCCGGATCAATGAAAAGCCCCAGCGTGCGTGCATTTCGTAGCGCCCGTTGAAATCTTTGTCCACTAGGGCCCAGTCACAGTCATCACAGCCACGTAAATGCAGCTCGAAGTCCGCAACACCGTCATTGTTACGGTCGTAGTAGGCGACGCCAATGAAGTCACCTGACGCAGGATCGGTAGCTTGAGGTTCTGCGTGCTCTGGTGCACAAGCTGCGAGCAGAACAACTATCAAAAGAGCGGTGCCATTTCGCATAGAAGCCTAGCGCCTGAATAGAACCGACCCGCAAAGCAAGCTCGGCTTAAGAATTGTCAGGCCCCGCCTGCTTGATACGCAAGCAATGCCTCACGAACCACCAAGAGCTCTGTCGCCCAACCACGAGGGTCAGGGCTGATCTCAAATCGCTCCCCGGCTGGCCAGGTTGACTCAATCGTAAAATTGCGGCCGTTTAACTGAAAGCGACAGAAGGGCTTACCGCGAAAGCCAGACAGGACACCTGGCTTCTGCGTCACCAGCACGCCCGGAATGCTTGAAACGATGCGTGCAACAGTTCGCCTACCGATCGACGAGGAGATCTCGATGGACCAAATGCGCCCGGGCTTTGGCGAGTTGTCATAAACCTTCATGCGGCGCCTAACGTTTGAGTTCAGCGGCCGCCGCAGGCGGCCCGCTGGAACGATGGACTAGGCCTGATGCCTCACTCATTCCATGCCCCTTCAGGTTCGATATCAAGCCTTCCATCGCGAACGAAAGCGCGATAGATGCTCCCGCTCGCAACCAGCCCTTCACTGAGTCGACCGGTTTTGATTTCGTAGTCGGCGTCAAGGGCTACCTGGTTCCCGTGAACGTCCTCGTACGGATATGAATTGGGCGTCCATACCTGAATGACCATCTCCCCCGACAAAGTCCTCACCCGGTCGCATAGCTCGCGTTCGAGTTCGTCCTTCGGTGTGTATGGCAACGGATTTACGGTCGTCAGTCGCATGACAGCCTAACGCTGAATTAAGCCGACCCGCGAAGCGGGTTCGGTTTGAATGAATTGTTAGGGCCGAACCTAATAGTCCGAGCCCCAGCTCTCAATCTCAACAGCACAACCAAAGATGGACGATAAGGCTGCCCGGTGGAGGACAAGCCACGATAGCAGGGGCTCACTATAGCTATCAGAATGCAGGACTGCGACGGGAGATCCCTTGGGCGCGGAAATCTCAAGCGCGACGAAGCCCGGCCCTTTAGCGCGCTGCATTGACCCAATGGAAATACGGGCAGCTGGCCAAGTAACGCTCATGCAGCGCCCCTTGTGACATAGGCCAGCAGTTCCGGCAGCCTCATCTGTCCACGCAACAAGGTGCCACAAGCGACCCGATGCCAAACGATTTCGGACCTCGGGTGGCGCGACCTCGAAAGAACACGAGCCCACTCCAAGCCGAAAGGGAATCGCTGCACTTGTCTCAAGAGTTACAATTCTCACTTTGGGTCAAGACGCCTAAATTAAGCCGAGCCGCGAAGCGGCTTCGACTTGAATGAACTGTCAGCAGGAACTGCACCAATCGTCGCCCCTGCTAGCCAAAATGCCGCACCGCGAACTCAAATCACTGCTCCAGCATGTTCTCGGCTGGGTTCGAGCCTGCCCGATTCATCGCACAGCCTTCTTGGATAAATGTCGGATGTAATAAGACGACTCTGCGGCAGGTATCAGGCGGAAGTGCTTATATGGCTCCTGTCCGTTGCCGTACAGGAGGTAAGCGTTCTTATCGGACAGGCGAACCTCGTAGTTGCATGGCGACGCTGGAAAAGTGCGGCGCGTAGTGAACCTATCCCCGGATTTTCGCCCCCCTTTCCAGCCGAGAAGCACCTCCCATAAAACAGTTTCGCGGAAGCTTTCGGCGTAACGAAGATCAGCGGCTTGTCGGGGCCGGAATGAAACCGCTACTGGCCGCGCCAATACAACAATTTCACTACGCTCGAACTCGTAATCGGGAGGAAATAGAACGATCGAGCATGCTGCAGTTGGCGCAGAAGCCGTCAACAAAGATAGAAAGACGATCATGCACTTCATGTTGCACCTGTCGCCAGAGTGGAACCGGCCCGAGGAGCGGCCTCAGCTAAAATGATTAGCTAGGGCATTATCCTGCGAAAGAAGCCCGTCACGATGCAAGTAGCCAACAATACGATGAGAATTTGGTGAATGCGGTAGTGCCGCCGAATGGCGATGTGGTCCGGGTCAGATAGATCATGGGCCGTGGGTACCTTTCGCATGCGGAAGAGGTTGAGGACGATTCCAACTGGTGAGCCGCCGAAGCGGACATTTCCGAGATCCGGGTAGCTCAGTCGTTGCGACTCCACCGCTTTTCGGACCTTCCTGGCCAGCAACCAATCGCTCGCTATGACGGCAATAAATAGGCCCACGCATAAGTTGTACAGCAGCGGCATGAATTCTCCGAGTGATCTCGCGCATGAACTAGGCCGCCCTGCGAAGCGGCTTTAACTTGAATGGACTCTTAGGCCGCGTGCCACCTCAGCCCATGGTCAGTCCGCCGCCGAGGGTGCAACTCGGCGGACCCGGCCTTGCAGCCAACTGTCGACAATCTCTTGCCCAGAAAGATCAACCTCTGCTCTATCCAACAAGCTGATAGATATCTCATTCACATCACCCTTGAGTTCTAAGGGCTCGATCTCCCAGTGGCTATCAAAAAGAGCGCCCCCGATTTTTGCCCCTGACAGAACGAGATCAACGCCAGGGGCGCCTCTGTACTCCGTCTTGAGGTATATGAGGAATGCCAACTTTGCTCGGAGAGCGTAATCCTCCAGGGTCCATAGGCTTTTTCCGCCCTCGGGGCTTTGCCAAAGCTGAGACTCCCTCAAAACATCTCTGGACAGTTCATTTATGTCGGTAGTGAGTTGAACAAGTGACGGTTTGGGGCGGACTAGGTAGTAGCTATTTGTTCTCATCGAAACTCCTTAAGCACCGATCGTGCCCGATACTTGCCACGGCGGCTCATGCCTGAGTCTAAGCCGCGTCAAGGGCGCCAGCTTGAATGAACTGTTAGGCCCGTAGGTCAACTACCGCAAGCAGCAGATGAGCAGATGACCCGCAGTAGAAGCGACGGCCCTCACTGCCCTCAAGTGCCCCTCGCCCACGCTGATATCTCTCAAATATGGTTCCAGCAGCTTCGAACTCGCGACCGCATTGCGAACACCATACAAAACCAAGCCCTTTTTCGAGGGCCTCTGCTGCCATGAACTCGAGCAGCCGTCCCTCAGTCGGGGTGACGGCGCTGAGTGGGTAAGGGTCATCGGAAAGCCCACTAGTTGTTGCGGCCGCAAGTTGGAGCGCGATTGGGCGCAGCTCCACCTCCAAATGAGGCACCGTGTCCAGTAGGCCGACGAGGTATGCCTCGCATACGGCAAGAGGCAATCGCAGGCGACAGAGTTCCCGGCGCTTTTTTACTATCGGATAGCTGACGTGTATGGTTATACGACCTAACGCCTGGATTAAGTCAACCCTCGAAGCGGGTTCGGATTGAATGAATTGCTAGCTGTCATCCGGCGGCGCCTGCTGGTCGCTCGGTCGTGGGAAAACCTCATTTCGGATCCTTTCGAGACGAACTACGACCTCTGCGTTTGACTCGCAATCATCTGAAGTTATTTCCGCGAATTGGGCAGGAGTGATGTAGGCCTGCAAAATGGCATCGTCCAACATAGATTGAAACTCCGAGATGAGCGTTTTCATCTCCGCGTGGAGGGTGCCATCTCGAATCATGGCTCGAAGCTCGTGCGTCTCGTACCACTCCATGTGGCAAAAGGTTCGAAGCACCAATCGGAGCGTTTCCGGGACATCCCGCATGACTTCAATGTTCCCTAGAGCCTGAATTAAGCCGAGCCGCGAAGCGGGTTCGGCTTGAATTGACTGTCAGGCCGATACCAGCGATTCGACGGGGGCATCAAAAGTAGGACAACAGCAGCTAGCTGGAGAAATCCTTGAGCTGCGTACATGACCTTAAGAGCATCGGAATTGCGCGAAACAGCGCCTACGAGCAAGACAACGTTGACTGCCATGAGAATAACTACCAACCATCTGCCCCAGTTCCGGCGAGAGCAGATAGCGAACAACATAGCTGTGGAAACAAGTAGGCCAAGGAGCAGGCCGGCAATGAAGATAGGCGCTCTAGGAATGCCCACTCTAGTTATGGCAATAATTAGTCCGATTGCGTAGCTGATCCCGTAGAGCCATGCGGAGATTGCGACAGAAGCTGGTCGCGTCGCGCGCGACGAGATCGGCAACGGAGCAGCAGGTGCAGAGTAAGGATTGTGTGACATCGGCCTAACGCTCGAATTAAGCCGAGCCGCGAAGCGGCTTCGGCTCGAATGAATTGTTAGGCTCCGCTGCCGAGGTCATTTGGGATTGACCCGGTGGCGGAGGACGACACCTTGATGGCTAACATAGATGTGAGTTTGCCCACCGAGCTGATGCTGACAGGAGCCAACCTCCCAACAATCGCTTTCAAGCCTCATTGTGAAGGACGGTTTCCAGCCAAGCCCCCTGCTCTGGGCGTAGTCCTTGGCAGCAGAAATTGCAATGGAGGGATCTAGCGGAACGATTTCCGGGGTGATCCTGCCCGTGGCCTCAATAATGCGAATGACGCACTCATTCTCCGCCTGAACTCGCCACTCTCCATCCTCAAGGTCGATCCAGTATGGGGGGCGCCACGGCCAACCTCGTGTTTGGGCAGCAGCGCCAGCAATTTTGAAGGCTTCAATCTCGTCGGCATGCATATCAAGGGACCTAAAACCTGAATTAAGCTACGCCGCAAAGCGGCTTCGGTTGAATGAACTGCTAGGACTCTACACGTTGAATCCGCCAGCTGGACACCGCCTCAATTAAGTCGAGCCGCGAAGCGGCGTCGGCTTGACTGAACTGCTAGCCCTCATGGCCCGGTACCTCCGGATAGCGATCATAGATTGCCGATGGAGGCTCCCGCATGTATGTGAGAAAGTCAGCCTCTCCAAGAACCTGTGCCGGATCCAAGCGCTTCAAGAACCTGCGAAAGCTCCTGGACGAGGATTTTTCCGAGTCCGGGTTGCTACGCGCCAGCAACCCAAGCAGCTCAGATACAGTGACCGCTCGGCCAGGCAGTAACTCGTACTCAACCAAACTCATGCTCCAGAGCCAGTTGAGCTTGCTGAGCCAACGTCGCCGATACCCAGCTACTTGAAACTCACGTAGCTGGCCATGCCGATCCACCAACCAGCGGAACTTCTGATCGGTACGGGCGTCTTCACTGCAAAGATAGCGGTTAGCGCCGACGTGGCGAAAATTCCACAAGGCGATCAGTTCTTTTCCGCAGGGCACGATGTCGTCACCGAAGCGGTAGATGACGGGGAACGCGATGGGAGCTGTATCCATAAAGCCTGGCGCCTTAAGCCGAGCCGCGATCGGCTTCGGCTTGAATGAATTGTTAGGTCTCGTCCAATACGGTCAGACTCTCACCAACGACGTCAAACTGCTGAAGGAAGTCCGCATCACTTTGATCCTCGATTGCGACAGTGAGAGCAACAAGCTCGTCGCCATCCCTCCGGAGGACATCCACGCCCTGTACCGGAACATCCATCGTTGCATCCTCGTCGAGGGAAATGTGGATACTCATCCCGGGCCCTACAGCGCCTTGGATTATCTCCCCGGCAAAGACAAACAGCAAACGGGAAGTCAGAGGGAAAGCGTACTGAACTTTAAAGATCGCTGCCATAGGGTCTAACACCTGAATTAAGCCGATCCGCGAAGCGGCTTCGACTTGACTGAATTGTCAGGCCCCGACTGCGTGAACCAGGGTATTGCGTGGTCGTTGGTAACGCGAATCAGATCGGAAATGCAGCGATCGTACGTGCTCCACGATGAAGCGTTGAAGCGAAGATGATATGCGTAACCACGATGATCACGTAATTGATCGGTTGAAGGGCCGACAACTCTGAGCGCGGGAGAACCCAGAGGGTCCTCAATAGAAAAGGAGACGCGAATATCGACGGATGCGGTCCGAGGCGGACCATAGCTGCTGCCGAGCCTGAAGAAGCCGATCTGGTCAAATAGATCGCCCCGCGGCCGACTCCAGACCATCTTCTTGGTGCGGGTGAACCCAAGAGGAGCAATGGCACGCGTGAAGTCTCCGCAGGCTCGCTCGAGCCCAGCGCGGACAATCTTTATCAATGGGACCTGAGGATCTTCCATAGAAGCCTAACGCCTGAATTAAGCTAAGCCGCGAAGCGGTTTCGACTTGAATGAATTGTTAGGCCGCGACCACCAAGCGATCCAGCGCTGCTTCTCCCAGTGATCATGAGTGAAGAAGAATGCTGATCGCGATCTCCGGGCGGAGAGCTCCAAGCTCCCGCAAGACACTACGTAGTGCTTTAGCTTCACTTGGGACGCTAACCCCAAGATTTGGCAAGCCTGTGACGACAATCTTGGCAGGCAAAGATCTGTTTTCAGGATCGTACAGCCTATCCCTAAGAATCTCCCACGTAAGCTCTCCGTTGATCTGCATGCCAAAGGCTAAGGCAACCGTTTGCCGCACGAACAATACACTCTTCGCGTGGGTGAGGTCGATGGTGACTTGCTTGGATGTCATTTGAGCCGCCTAACGCCTGAATGAAGCCGACTTGCGAAGCAAGTTCGGCTTGAATGAATTGTCAGGCCGCACCTCGCACGTCTCGGTTAGTAGCAGTGATCTGATATCGCAGCGAGTCGCGGCCCCTTGGGCTACCGAGACTCTCACCGGCTGCGCACAGCAACTGGCAAGGCCGCAGACCAGAAGAAAGTTTGCGAGTAGCGGAATGGTCGGCATAGGCGGCCTAACGCCCGAGCTAAGCCGGGCCGCGAAGCGACTTCGGATTGAATGAATTTCCAAGCACAAGCCTGGCCTTGTAGTTCAGTGACACACCGGCGGGCTATGTCCACCAACAGAACTACCTGGGTGTCACCGGTGGATTGTTTCTGCACGCAATTGACTGCGACAGACCACTTTCTATACCTCTCATAGAAATGGCGATTGCTTGCAACTGATTCCAGGTCGACACTTGTGCATTCGCATTGCCAGACACCCCCTACCCGTTCCGCTAGATAATCAGAAGCTAACTTAATTGCTCTTTCTTCAATTTGATGCTTGCTGAGTCGAATCTCTTACGCCTCGAATTAAGCCAATTCGCGAAGCGGGTTCGGCTTGATGAATTGTCAGACCCCGACATAGTTCCGGAGGCCCTGGTTGCCGGACCAAGTATCCCAGACACCTTGTGGATCGGCCTCGCCGTAGGTTTTCGCAGAGTTACCCTGCGGCCAGACTTTAGACCTACCCAGCAGCGAATGCACGTGAGAAGCGGAACTCCATCCGCCGCCCGGCGAGTGACGTGCTTGGCCCCCCACTCTCGCAAGTCCATACGAACATTGAGATGGTACGACGCATTGCAAGTCGGACAAACGGCATATGGCATCGCGGGCTAACGCATGAATTACGCCGCGCCACGAAGCGGCTTCGGCTTGAACAAATTGTTAGAGCTCAGGCTACTAGACTAGCGTAACGCTCTGTTTCTGCTGGTACGGATAGTCGATGCCATCAAAGAAGAACTGAAGGTTGTCCTCAGGTCCATTTGCTGCCCTGCCGAGGACTTTTTCCATGGCGCAGACACCTATCTGGAATTCCGGCTCGCCTACAACCAGAACAAAGGGATTTTTCTCGTCGCCCCTCAGGTACCTGCCGCCGTAACGGCGCCTGGCGCACTCGAACACATACGCCGATGCCAGAAAGTGTAAATCGTCTGGAAGCTGTGCATTCTGCGCATAGAAGTCCTGGAGAATCCGATCCACCAAAGCGATCGAGTCTCTACTGAAGTCAAGTCTATCTGCATCAATTGGGGAGCCGGGACCTCGGAATGCATTGATGAAGTCATCTGCCTGAGATGCCATTCCATCCTCTATCGATGCGGGCATCTTGGGCTTCTTGCGGAAAATGTCGAAGATACTCATCGGTTTCCCAGCTCGTTGGATGTGAAGCTTAACGCCTGAATTAAGCCACGCCGCGAAGCGGCTTCGGCTTGAATGAATCGTTAGGGCCCAGCGACGCGCTGGAGCAAATCATGGTACTCGCGCTCCCCGGCGTCAGGACCCAGAAAGATTAAATCGTCGGCGATGCCGGACGCGGATGCAACGCCAACGACGAACTCTTGGCCTGTTGCCCGTGCTAGAGCACGTGCAAATGGCACAACCTCGGCCGCTTGAGTGGGGCCAAACTGATCTAGCGGGACGTTGAGGCCTATGAACCAATCCGGGAGATCATCAGGCAGAAGGTCCGGGGTCCGTTCGTGCCGTTGGTTTACGGCGAATGCGCCAATGCTTGACCACTGATCCGCGAGCTGACGAAACGCGGAGACCAGCAATGCTTCCGTTGCTATGTTGTCAGAGTCATCGACGTAGACGTAGATGGTTTGCATGATCCGGGCCCTAACGCCTGAACTAAGCCGACCCGCGAAGCGGCTTCGGCTTGAATGAATTGTTAGGGGGCGTGCCGAGATGCTGGCGCGCAACCTCCTCGATGAAGTCGACAATTTGCGATACGGGAATTGTAAAAACTCCGCCTTCGCCAGCATCGTACGCCTCGCGCCACGCGGCGTAGCCCTCACTCACGTCTGGCGGGTTGGCGGTTGAGCCCTGCAGCTTTATGACACTCAGGTCCAAGGTCTTTGTCGAAACGGGGGCATGCGGAAGCTCCGTTTGCACTTGTCCCGGCAAGCGTTCGTTGGAAATCCTCAGATTGTCCAGGTAGATGTGGAACGCGAGTTCTCCATTGGACAAGGTCTCAACCTTGGCGATGTACAAGCGGGACTGTTCTTCACCCGGACGGGTCTTGTACTGCCAGATCTGACCTGTCTGGTACTCGTGGGAATACGCACCAGCCGAGAAGAGACTAAGAAATATTGCGAGCAGTTTGCGAACCATCATTAGCACCTCTAACACCTGAATTAAGCCGAGCCGCGAAGCGGCTTCGGCTTGAATGAATTGTAGGCGCGAACCTGGACCTTAGGCCGCCTATGGATTGCCACCCAAATGGAATCTTCTTGCCTTGTCATAGCAGACACTGCAAAGAATCTGGACGCCAAGATGGGCGGCCGCCTCTCCAACCCATTCTCCGCCCGTCAACGCCACGCGTTCCTGGCATTCGGCACACCAAGCGTCGGGATGTGGGGTGCCTGGATCATCGGCAGACCAGAAAAAGCCGACACGGCGCCTTTCTTGTAGCCCCTGGACGATGTGCTGGCAGACAAACGTCTCCCGCTGCAGCCCGTGAATCGCACATTCAATAGTGGCTATGTAAGGCACGATAGCTCCGCATTTGGCGCCTAACGCCGCACCGCGAAGCGGTGTCGGCTTGCATGAATTGTTAGCCCGCTCAGTCACCTCAAGCTATCCGTTTTTCAACTGAATTTATCAAGTTCTCTACATCTGCTAATGGATAAGAAAGGCCTTTGTGTCTGTAAAACTCAAAAGCCATCGCATTGCAACCTCTCAATGCCTGTAGCAGGAGTTGAATTGGATCATTTTCTGTTGAATCACCGATAGCAACTTGTACGACTAGACAGGGAGGGCTTGGCGAGAACTGCCCATAGCGAAGTCCGTCAAATGGGATTTTGTTGATCAGAGAACCAGGCACGTAAAAAATTGCGTTGAGTCGTATCTCAGACTCAGCCCGCAAGTCCTTGACGATTCCAGCAATGCGCTGGATCGCTAGGTTGAGTGGGCCACCTCTGAGTTCAGGGCCGCCATAATGAGCACCGATTGAGATCATGGATAAGGGCTAGCGCCTTAATTAAGCCGAGCCGCGAAGCGGCTTCGGCTTGAATGAAATGTTAGGCGCCAGCGTACTCAACCGTGCCGCCGAACAAGAGATTATGAACTCAGCAGCCCTCTGGCAGAGAGGCTGTTGCGGGGAGCGTACCGCCAGAACCAGAGGATCTAGGGAAACTGGATCGATATCTAGATGCTCAGTATCCAGGCTTTCCCCGGACGGGCCACGTAACGACAATGACAGCTCTGTCCAGTTACGGTCGTCGGGATCCTGGCTATCGCCATCCGAGTCGAAGTCGCAACCGTCGCCCCACAAGTGCTCTGCGACCCGACAGAACTCAGGTCGCGGTCCAATGGCTTCGATTAGAACAACGTGATGGCCGGACATGGCGCCTAACGCCTGAATTAAGCCGAGCCGCGAAGCGGCTTCGGCTTGAATGAATTGTTAGATTTGTCCCACATGGCGCGAGTTCTACTGCTGAGGCCCTTGATGTTGCTGCGCGACATAATTTGTATCCGTGATGTCCGGTCTGTCTCTGCGCGGCATGACGATGACGTCATTGCTAGAAATTTCACGACGCATGAAGTAGTGCATCACAACAACCGGAATGTAGAGGCCAAGCCATAAGAATTGCTTGGTCTCCCAGGCAACAATACCAATGATGAAAATGAGTGGTATGCCGAGAAGTAGCTGTAGGTTTCTTTTCATGAGCTGCGCCCCCCCTGACGCAAATCTAACGCCTGAATTAAGCCGACCCGCGAAGCGGGTTCGACTTGAATGAATTTTTAGATGCCATTTACGTGACCCAGCGCCTTACACCGAGCAGCTCCAGGAGGTGCCTGCCAGTTGTCGAAGCCAGGAACATTTGGCCAGCATACATGCCAGCAGCCGCCACCCGTGTGACGGGCCTGCCCTGAGCTTAGACAACTTACAAGGCAATCATTTGCGGGGCTGCACTCAGCTGCTAGCTCTTTCACCCAGCATTCCTCCGCAGCAGTAGGTACTACCTCTGGCGTTGCGGCGCATTTGCCAGTCAACGCGTTAAGGAAAGACATGTCAGGCGGTGGCGGCGGTTCTGGCAGTGCTGGCTGAGCGACCTGAGCTGGTTGGCGCGCGGGCTCTTCTGGCGCGGGAGCGCACGCCATCAGAAAGAACAAGCTGCCGATCACGATGATCTTCCACATGGCATCTAACAACCAAGTTCAGCCGTGGCTCTGCCGGAGGGCCGAAGGCCCGGAGGCAGAGACGTCGGCTGCAACGCCTGGTTGGGCCCGAGCGCGCCAGGCCAGCGGCAACCTCTATATCGATCCATCGATCCACCTGTATTCGACATCAGAGGAAGTGATCAACCATGAACCCGAGTCACGGTATCCGCTCCATTCGATCTCGTGTACCAACAGTCCTTCATCTGATACTCGAAATTCGTCATACCGCCAGTCGCGGTGACCGCCTCGCACGCCTTGCATGTCAAGGCGATAGCTTGTGACCTCGGGATAATGAAGCTCGATGTATCCGTCGTGATACGCACCCAGCAGGCGCACCGTTAGTGATGTGCGGCGAATCTCTCGGCGCTCGCCGGTTGCTGGCTCATCGATGCGAACCCATTCCAGCCAGGCGTCATGCGGGCAGTGGTGATCGAAGAAATTAAAGTACCACTCCGATTGCGCGAGCGACAGTGCTCCCTTTGGGAAGCGCGCTGCATTTTCGCGAAGATAGGCGGCGTACCGCTCTCCCGCGGCCATCGCATCGGCGTCACGCTGCGCTGCGAGAATGTACATGCGAAGAGCTACTCCTCTTCTGGGCCCAACGCCTGAACTAAGCCGACCCGCGAAGCGGGCCCGGCTTGAATGAATTGCTAGCCCCCAGCTGCGGCAAGCAACCGACTGACTGCCTCGGTAGCTGGAGCTCCATGGGCAAGTATGCCGTGAAGGGTGGACTGATCAATGTCAGCAAACCTACCGACGGGCAGGCCCCACATCACATCGACAGGCTCGTCGGTGAATTGCTGCGTCGGATCCTCGAAGTGCAATACAGCATTGCCATACTCAACGCCGCACACACTGCACTTAAAGCGGCTCCGCTCAGGCATTGTGGCAAGGAACGGACGTCGTTCAGTGCGGCACCATGCAATTAGGTCGCGTTGACGCTCATACGCATCTCCGGAGCTAAGAAGGTGGGCTGCTCCGAGGAGGTCTGCGAATTCGAGTAGGCGGGCGTGAGTTGCGATCATGTTGGTTCTGGGGGCTAACGCCTGAGTTAAGCCGACCCGCGAAGCGGGTTCGGCTTGAACGAATTGTTAGAGCTTATATAAGCCCTGCTTCGACAAGAATGTATGCGAGCACGAGCAATGAAACCACAACCAGTGCGGAGTACAACACATATTTGCTGATTAGCTTGAGGCCATCACCACTGGCCTCGGCCTCATAGAAAACGTCCATGTCTATGCGATTGAGAACCTCATGGTCTGGGTCCTCAAGCAACCGAATTGCATCGTCCACTTGCCCAGGAAATATCACTACGAGCTCTACCCTTTCAGGGTCGCTCCAGGTGCCGGCATTCTTGAGATACGGAGGAATACCGTTGACCTCAAGAAGATTGAACGCTTCCAGAGCTTTGGCCTTATCAGAATACGAAGCAATGGTTGGCATATGTTCTAACTACGATTAGGCCGAGCGCCCGCGCCCAAGGGCGACACAACCCGTGTATGCCCAGAAAAATACAATGACTCCGAGCCAGGCAAACGCTACTCGTAGATACTGAGCCGCAAAATGGACGAATGGAAAGGAATTGCCAGAATGTTTCCCCAGCAGTAGCGGCCACCCTTCGGCCTGCCAGAAGGACAAGTAAGCATCCACGCCAAGCAGCAGCGGGACAATCCAACCTGCCGATAGAAGTGCGACGACAACTGCCAGAACTCTATGTCGGGTCATAGCGGCCTAACACCTGAATTAAGCCGTGCCGCGAAGCGGCGTCGGCTTGAATGAATTGTTAGGCATCTGCCCGAGAGAACTGAGTTGTCCTTCTAGCCATGCCACGAACTCCTGCTCTGAGAGTGGGTTTGGATTGTGGCCCCACTCATTCCAGCGCCGGTCAACCATAGTGGACCAGTCGCTAGCAACCTCAGCAAGCGCAGGGTGACTGCCCCAGAACTTTGCTGCTGTAGCTAGACCACTGATGCGACCGTTGAGCTCTTGTATGGAGCAGGTCCCTGCCAGGTAGCGCCGACCAGCCTCAAGCATTTGGCGGAACTCTCCGATCTCAGTAGCCATTCTAATGCCTAACGCCCGAATTAAGCCGAGCCGCGAAGCGGCTTCGGCTTGAATGAATTGTTAGGGCGCACCGACGGTGAGCCCCGCTAATATGCCAAAGAAGACAACCATATCGAACGGGAGAAGGATGCGGACGCGGTTGGCGTACTTGGCAGCCTGCGGTGAACGCAACTCATGTCGCTTGGCACTGAATGCGATACCGATAGTAGCGAGACTGACGTTAGGGTCCGCAAGGCGGGGAATGCCTGTGTAAAAGAAGCCGAGCGAGCCGCGACGATCAACCCACTCAGGCCGCTCCGCTTTGACCACGGCATAGAACTTAAACACCGCATGCATGTACACGAGCATGGCGATGAAAAAGAGGAATGTGGCAATTGAAAGTGAGGATTGCATGTGCGCCCTAACGCCTGAATTAAGCCGCGCCGCGAAGCGGTGTCGGCTTGAATGAATTGTTAGGTTGCGCCTGCGCCATGCTGGGAAAAGTACTCCACGATCTCGGAGATGTCAGTGCCTGCGCCACCGCGCTGAGAAGCCGAGGCATGTTTGAGTTGGTGAAGAACAGCATGGAATGGAACAACCTTGATGTTGTGGTTGGCAATGAGCGAAAGCTCAAGTGGCTCGCGTACAACAGCGTGGACGAAAACGTACTGCCAAGACAAGCCGGGCCAAGCGCGCTCCCTTGCAGCGACCTTACCTCGCGACGTGAATTTTTTTTCGACCCAGGCAGCGACGCTGCGTTGGAGGATTGCTTCGGGTCTGGCCTTTGCGCTAGTCCCGGACTTGGCAAAGCCGGCCAAATGCTCTTTTGCGATTGGCGTGATGTAGCCAACGGGCCTGAAGCTGGCCTGCACCTCTACATGACATGCCTCCAAGCCGTCGGGACAGGGGCGAACACCCAACAGGTCTATCTCAGAAACGCCATCCTTGAGGCCACGTACAGTGAAATAGCCTTGGCGGTTGAGCCATTCATCGACGAGAGTTTCAGCTAAGAACGCCATTGGGTGCGCAACCTAACGCCTGAATTAAGCCGAGCCGCGAAGCGGCTTCGGCTTGAATGAATTGTTAGGCCGCGCTCTAAGCATAAAAGCGGCGCTCGCCAATGACTGCATCGATTTCCTGAAGTGCCTGCTGTGCGACGCTGGCTGGGATCTGCAGGGCCCAAGAGTCGATGCTTGGCACTGCCTGCGCGCCGAATTGCTGGAGCAGCGGGAGAACGCGTTTAGGCTCCCACGTAAGCAAGTCCGTCGTGTCTGGGAATGAAAGAAAGACAAAGATCTGCGAGTTGTCTTTTGAAGTACGAACCAAGCCTTTAACGCCACGACTAAAGATGTAGTTGTACGCGGTCCCTCCCACGGGCTGCTTGCTCTCAGACTCAATGTATGGAGTGGCGGGCATGGACTGTCCTAGCGGCCTAACGCCTGAATTAAGCCGCGCCGCGAAGCGGCATCGGCTTGAATGAATTGTTAGGTGCCGCCCCTCGATGATTGGCCGCCCTAAGTAGAGGTTCTAGCTTAACGCTGGCCGGAAGCAAGTAGCTCCCGTAGTACCAGCCAGAGCGGACCGAGCTCCACTGGGTGAGCATATGCCCGCCGGAACGAAGGGTGCAGAGTTGCCCACCGACAGTGCCGCGAGTTGTGGCAAAGCTCACGTACATGCACCGTTGCACTAGGGGATGCTCGGGACGAAAGGGTTGAACCGATGCAAAAGCCCGCGTCCACTCGGCAATGGTGGCCGGATCCGTGAGGCGTTGACCCGCTTGAATCAAAGACGCCTCGCGCGCAGGTTCCAAGACGACCTCGGAGATGCTAGTAGCCGATAGATTCTGAATTGTGTCGCGCGCTACCCGAGCACTCGGACTAATAAAACGGTAGCTACAGAGGCTTAAAGAAATAAGCACGACACCAATGAACGCACCCAATCGCAGTTTTTTTGTTGTTGTCTCGACTGACAGCATGACTGTAGCGGCACCTAACGCCTGAATTAAGCCGAGCCGCGAAGCGGCTTCGGCTTGAATGAATAGTTAGCCGGCAGTGCTCTCACGGATCGATATCTGTCGGAAACTGGATAAACGAATCATACAAATCGTTCGTGAGCTTGCTCTTGGATGAGTCAAAATTACGGCCGTTCCAGGCACTATTGAGATGCCAATAGATATGCTGCATGTCCACAAGGTAACTGCCGTCATCGTAGTCGGGATCCGACTGCATCTCAGCCATCAACTGCTCGATGGCCTGCTTTGCCTCGGCCAGGTTGAATAGTGCGTAGTCCTTGAACATGGGCTCTTGATCTTCTGACGGCTAACGCCTGAATTAAGCCGAGCCGCGAAGCGGCTTCGGCTTGAATGAATTGTTAGACCTGCACGCGCTAACCCTCATGCACGGCCCCACCAAAGAACGTTGCCAAACTGTCGGCCAGTGCTCGCGAGGAAGGGGTGCCATCTGCAATATGCACTGCACCGTTTGCAAATGCGACCGGGACAGTCTCACCAGCATCGTGACCAAGCCACCAATAGGACTCGCCTTGGGGAAGAGTAATGGGTTGGCCGTCAGGGCTGAGGCCATGCAACTGGCCGGTGGGTTCGAAATCGGAGCGCGAGGCAACAAAAGACTGCCACTCACCGAGAGAAATCGGTGACTTACGCGTTACCCAGAGATCCAAGCAGCTTTCCATGCAGGTCTAACGCCTGAATTAAGCCGACCCGCAAAGCGGGTTCGGTTTGAATGAATTGTTAGGCGGCGCGCCATGCATCAGCCGCACTGCCTATGCAACTTTTGCGCGCGAATCGAGCGCGAGTTGATCGCAGAGCTCACCCCATTCTGCCTTGAACAACGCGGCATGTGGACTCTCGGCCCTGGCGCGAAGGGCTGCCCTACAAAAGGCGCGAAACATCTCTGGCGGTGAATCCACAAGACTAATGAACATCATCCCCTCATGGTCATAGGGCTTGTAGATGGCTGCGACGATCTCTGACTCTGATGCCAGAAACCTTTCTCGAGTCGCCTCGATAATATGATCAAAGGCAGCGCTACTCATCGATGTACCGCGACCATCGGACACCAAGACTGCTCCAGCCATCATCAGCCGCCTAACGCCTGAGTTAAGCCGAGCCGCGAAGCGGCTTCGGCTTGAATGAATTTTTAGGCGCCTGCTGGGGACCGCCGCCGAGGATAGAAGCCGGGACGCGCGACGCGTCAAACTCAACGAACGCCCCGCAGGTGTTGAGGTGGTGAACAACCTGTGTGAGGTAGCTTGTTGCGAGCAAGTAGTACGGGCGATTGCTCTCGGTGGGTGGAAAGTCGCGCATATGCTCTGAGGCGCGGGCCACAAATGCGGCAACAATCTCGTAGTTGGCACTGAGCAGGGCGCCAGTAATGTTGTTGATGTAGCAGATAAGAGGATATATGCCGCTATTACGGCTGAACCCCTTGTCAGGAACATAGTCGAAGCTGTTGAGACAGTTACGGAACTGTTCCAATGCAGCTGTGCTTTCGTCTTTCATGAGTGGAATACCGTATTGGCGCCTAACGCCTGAATTAAGCCGACCCGCGAAGCGGCTTCGGCTTGAATGAATTGTTAGGCAGCAAGCTGCGATCCCCGCCGGCAACAATCTCGTGCATTAGCTCGCAGAACTCATTCAATAACTTCGTGATCGATTCGCGGTTGTTGGTTAGCCTCTTGACCCAAGTTTTTCGCGCGACGCTGTAGAGCTGCCGGTGTAGAGCGCGCCACTCGTTCCTTTCTGGGGCGTGGATGGCGAGAAAAGAGAATGTCGAGAGTTCTTTCATTTCCTCATCTCGGAATGCTCGGGCGTGCACATGTTTGCCGCGCACCAGAACGACGGAGGATAGCGCGACACGTATCCGCTCCAACAAGCCATCCAGTGGGCTAGCGTTGACGCCTTCTAGCCCAATCCGTTTCTTGCGAAGTCTAAGTACGCTCTTTGCGTAACTTTCGAACCGCTCGTTGAGTATGTACACCTCTTGGAAATAGAAGGTGATGTGGTACATCAGGTAGTCATCAGCTTTTAGTCCCTTACGGCGAGGCATTGGCGCTTTAATGAATGCCAAACACAGATCCAGCCGATCAACACAATCTGTGAGTTCAGTGAAGTGTTGGAACACGATATCCATCAGCTCGCACTCATCCGCCGGCATGGATTCGTTTCCTTTCAACATCTCTGGCGTGAACCTGGGCGCAACCCAATCCACGAGTAGAGCTTGGTACTTCTCAAGTGCCGACTTCTCTTCCATGCTGCCTAACGCCTGAATTAAGCCGACCCGCGAAGCGGGTTCGGCTTGAATGAATTGTTAGGCCTCACTTGCCGTGGCTAACACGTAAGATTTGGCCGTCCGACCTGGAAATGACGGCTGTCGCAGTGCCGCCTACCCAGCCTTTGGGGAGTGAGCCTGTCACAGTCCATTTCCCATCAGCAAGTGTTGCCCGATAGGGTCGCTCCGACTCGATCTGCTTCTCGCCGTAGATTGGCACCCAGACAGCCACCGCAATGGAAATTGCGGTTCTAGCGTCTGGAACCAATCCTTGCGGCGGGCGAACGTTGTGCTGTTGAGCGGGC
Organism: Lysobacter sp. Root604; assembly: GCF_001427505.1. Classification (NCBI taxonomy): domain Bacteria; kingdom Pseudomonadati; phylum Pseudomonadota; class Gammaproteobacteria; order Lysobacterales; family Lysobacteraceae; genus Lysobacter; species Lysobacter sp. Root604. The sequence goes on from NZ_LMGS01000001.1 coordinate 1,235,917, forward strand.
AGTGGCAGAACTAGAAACACAAGCCCAAAGGCAATCAGAGTTCGAGCGAATGGCATAAACACCTCGTGAGGCGCCCGAGTTGAGCCGAACGGCTAAGCGGGTCAGCTTGAATGAATTGTTAGAACCTGTGCTCCAAGAGCTGATTCGCTGCGCCCGCCGCTATGGCCGCTGCAGCATGAACACGAAGTAGCTCAGGCTCGAATGAATTGTCAGGCGGCGCTACGACGTGCCGGCTAACCATGATGCGAACCACCAACAGAGCGCAAGGACTACCAAGCCTACGCCTAGAGCCATCAGCACACGCTTGATGGAAAACGGACGACGCAAGATGACGGCGCCCGGCTTGGGCGGGAACAACCAGCCGGGGAGCCACTCAGCAAGTATTGAAACAATTACACAGAGCGGCGGCCCAATAACAACGAACAAGATCCAACCAAGTAGGGAGTTCGGAACAAGTGGCCAGAACTGCAGCGCCAGTAAAGCCGCGATAGCGAGCCAAAACGCTGCGACAATCAGTAATCCGCGCCGCATGATTCCTCCAAGTCGCCGTTGCCCCTGCTGCTCGGCCTAGCGCCTGAATTCGGCCGCACCGCGAAGCGGCATCGACTTTAGTGTTGGCATGCAGCAACTTGCGACGCTAGAAGATGTCGCGACCGTAAGCAATCTGAATCATTCCGCCAAAGCCCGATTTGTTCAGCGCGGGCTGATAATTTCCATAGTCGCTCCACATAATTACGTCTAAACAGACACAAAAAAACCCGGCCGAAGCCGGGTTTTCCGCGAGCGCCTAGCGCCCGAAACTTGCGATCCGATCAAGCCGCGACAGTATCCGCCACCGTCTTGTAATCCTCGATCTGATCGAAGTTCATGTAGCGGTAGATCTGGTCGCCGCTGGCCTTGAGCACGCCGACGTCCGCCATGTACTCCTCGCGGGTCGGGATGCGGCCCAGGCGCGAGCAGATGGCGGCCAGTTCGGCCGAGCCCAGATAGACGTTGGTGTTGCGGCCCAGGCGGTTGGGGAAGTTGCGCGTGCTGGTCGAGAACACGGTCGCGCCCTCGCGAGCCTGGGCCTGGTTGCCCATGCACAGCGAGCAGCCGGGCATTTCCATGCGCGCGCCGGCGGTGCCGAAGGTGCCGTAGTGGCCTTCCTTGGTCAGTTCGGAGGCGTCCATCTTGGTCGGCGGCGCGACCCACAGACGGGTCGGGATGTCGCGCTTGCCTTCCAGCAGCTTGGCGGCGGCGCGGAAGTGGCCGATGTTGGTCATGCACGAGCCGATGAAGACCTCGTCGATGGCCGCGCCAGCGACGTCGGACAGGGTCTTCACGTCGTCCGGATCGTTCGGGCAGGCCACGATGGGTTCGACGATCTGGTTGAGGTCGATGTCGATCACCGCGGCGTACTCGGCGTCGGCATCGCCTTCCAGCAGCTGCGGGTTGGCCAGCCAGCCTTCCATCGCCTTGATCCGGCGCTGCAGCGAGCGCGGGTCGGCGTAGCCTTCGGCGATCATCCACTTCAGCAGAGTGATGTTGCTGGTCAGGTACTCGATGATCGGTTCGGCATCCAGCTTCACCGTGCAGCCGGCGGCGGAGCGCTCGGCCGAGGCGTCGGACAGTTCGAAGGCCTGTTCGACCTTGAGCTGCGGCAGGCCTTCGATCTCGAGGATGCGGCCGGAGAAGATGTTCTTCTTGCCCTGCTTGGCCACGGTCAGCAGGCCCTGCTGGATCGCGGCCAGCGGGATCGCGTTGACCAGGTCGCGCAGGGTCACGCCGGGCTGCATCTCGCCCTTGAAGCGCACCAGCACCGACTCGGGCATATCCAGCGGCATCACGCCGGTGGCCGCGGCGAACGCGACCAGGCCGGAGCCGGCCGGGAACGAGATGCCGACCGGGAACCGGGTGTGGGAGTCGCCGCCGGTGCCGACGGTGTCGGGCATCAGCATGCGGTTGAGCCAGGAGTGGATCACGCCGTCGCCCGGGCGCAGGGCGATGCCGCCGCGGTTGCTGATGAAGGCCGGCAGGTCGTGGTGGGTCTTGACGTCGACCGGCTTCGGGTACGCGGCGGTGTGGCAGAACGACTGCATCACCAGGTCGGCCGAGAAGCCCAGGCAGGCCAGGTCCTTGAGCTCGTCGCGGGTCATCGGGCCGGTGGTGTCCTGCGAGCCCACCGAGGTCATCTTGGGTTCGCAGTAGGTGCCCGGACGGATGCCCGGCTGGACGCCGTCGACTTCCGGCAGGCCGCAGGCGCGGCCGACCATCTTCTGCGCCAGCGAATAGCCCTTGCCGGTGTCGGCCGGGTTCTGCGGCAGGCGGAACAGGGTCGAGGTCGGCAGGCCCAGGGCCTCGCGCGCCTTGGCGGTCAGGCCGCGGCCGACGATCAGCGGGATGCGGCCGCCGGCGCGGACTTCGTCCAGCAGCACGTCGGACTTGAGCGCGAACTCGGCGATCACCACGCCGTCCTTGATCGCCTTGCCGTCGTAGGGACGCAGCTCGACCACGTCGCCCATGTTCATCTGCGACACGTCGAGTTCGATCGGCAGCGCGCCGGCGTCTTCCATGGTGTTGTAGAAGATCGGCGCGATCTTCGAACCCAGGCACACGCCGCCGAAGCGCTTGTTCGGGATGTAGGGGATGTCTTCGCCGGTGAACCACAGCACCGAGTTGGTCGCCGACTTGCGGCTGGAGCCGGTGCCGACCACGTCGCCGACGTAAGCGACCAGGTGGCCTTGGTCCTTCAGCGATTCGATGAAGGCGATCGGGCCGCGCTTGCCGTCTTCCTCCGGCTCGATGCCGTCGCGCTTGTTCTTCAGCATCGCCAGCGCGTGCAGCGGGATGTCCGGGCGCGTGGTCGCGTCGGGCGCCGGCGACAGGTCGTCGGTGTTGGTCTCGCCGGTCACCTTGAACACGGTGATGGTCAGGCTTTCCGGCACTTCCGGCTTGCTGGTGAACCATTCGGCGTCGGCCCAGCTCTGCAGCACGGCGCGGGCGTTGGCGTTGCCCTGCTCGGCCTTTTCCTGGACGTCGTGGAAGGCGTCGAACATCAGCAGGGTGTGCTTGAGCGCGTTCGCGGCCACGCCGCCGACCTGGGCGTCGTCGAGCAACTCGATCAGCGGATGGATGTTGTAGCCGCCCAGCATGGTGCCCAGCAGCTCGGTGGCGCGCTCGCGGCTGATCAGCGGGTTGGTTTCGGTGCCGAACGCGACCGCGGCCAGATAGGAGGCTTTGACCTTGGCGGCGTCGTCGACGCCGGCCGGGACGCGGTGGGTGATCAGGTCGAGCAGGAACTCGCCCTCGCCCGCCGGCGGGTTCTTCAGCAGTTCGATGACCTCGGCGGTCTGCTGAGCGGTCAGCGGCAGCGGCGGAATGCCCAGCGCGGCGCGCTCGGCAACGTGTTGGCGGTAGCTGGAGAGCATGGAGAGTCCCGTAGATGGAGCTGGTATGCACCGCGCCGGCGCCGCATCGGCCACCGGAATGGGATGCGTCGCGGGCTGGCGGGGTTCGGAGCTTGCCCTTTCGGAGCGGGTCTGAAGCGGGCGGCCCCTCGACCGCGTATTTTGCCTGGAAAGGCGTTTCGCGGCAACGCGCCCGGGGCCTGACAGCCATATCCGGCAAGGCTTTGCGTGGTTTTTACGGAACGCTGTGGCGCGCTTGCGACCATTGTCTGCACGCTACCTGAATCCGATAAGGTGATAATCGCGACGAACGCACGCCACCTTGCCCGCACACGCGGGCACGCCAGCCGCACATCAGGAGCATCACCCCCATGCCCGACTCCTATTCGACCCGCCGCCAGCTTTCCGTCAACGGCCGCGACTACACCTATTTCAGCCTGCCGGCCCTGGGCGAGCGCTACGACATCGCCCGCCTGCCCTACTCCATGAAGATCCTGCTGGAGAACCTGCTGCGCCACGAGGACGGCGGCATGACCGTGGGCCCGGAGCACATCGAGGCGGTCGCGCAATGGGACGCGACCCGCGAGCCGGACACCGAGATCGCCTTCATGCCCGCGCGGGTGGTCTTGCAGGACTTCACCGGCGTGCCCTGCGTGGTCGATCTGGCCGCGATGCGCGACGCGGTCGGCCGCCTGGGCGGCAAGCCCTCGCAGATCAACCCGCTGATCCCGTCCGAGCTGGTCATCGACCACTCGGTCCAGGTCGACGTCTACGGCAGTCCCGAGGCCCTGGACCTCAACGGCAAGATCGAGTTCCAGCGCAACCAGGAGCGCTACAGCTTCCTGCGCTGGGGCCAGAAATCCTTCGAGAACTTCAAGGTGGTGCCGCCCAATACCGGCATCGTCCACCAGGTCAACCTGGAGAACCTGGCCCGCGTGGTCATGGGCCGCGAAGTCAACGGCGAGCTGCAGGCCTTCCCGGACACGGTGTTCGGCACCGACAGCCACACCACCATGATCAACGGCATCGGCGTGCTGGGCTGGGGCGTGGGCGGCATCGAGGCCGAGGCGGCGATGCTGGGCCAGCCTTCGTCGATGCTGATTCCGCAGGTGGTCGGCTTCAAGCTGACCGGCAAGCTGCCCGAGGGCGCCACCGCCACCGACCTGGTGCTGACCGTGACCCAGATGCTGCGCAAGCACGGGGTGGTCGGCAAGTTCGTCGAGTTCTACGGCGACGGCCTGCAGCACCTGCCGCTGGCCGACCGCGCCACCATCGCCAACATGGCGCCCGAGTACGGCGCGACCTGCGGCATCTTCCCGATCGACGCCGAGGCCCTGACCTACCTGCGCCTGTCCGGCCGCTCGGAGGAACAGATCGCCCTGGTCGAGGCCTACGCCAAGGCCCAGGGCCTGTGGCACGAGCCCGGCCAGGCCCACGCCACCTATTCGGCCACGCTGGAACTGGACCTGGGCGACGTCAAACCCTCGCTGGCCGGCCCCAAGCGCCCGCAGGACCGCGTGTTGCTGGAAAACGTGCACAGCAACTTCCAGGACAACCTCGGCCCGCTGGTCGCCAACCGCAAGCCCAAGGTCGGTTGCGCGATCGACGAGCTCAAGGCCGAGGGCGGCGCGCAGCCGCAGGCCGAGCACCTGGCCGCCAAGCCGGTGTCCAGGATCCGCATCAAGGACCAGGACGCCGAGCTCTGCGACGGCTCGGTGGTGATCGCCGCGATCACCTCCTGCACCAACACCTCCAACCCGGCGGTGATGCTGGGCGCCGGCCTGCTCGCGCGCAACGCCGCGCGCCTGGGCCTGAAATCCAAGCCCTGGGTCAAGACCTCGCTGGGGCCGGGCTCGCTGGTGGTTACCGATTACCTGAAGAAGGCCGGTGTGCTCGACGATCTGGAGAAGCTGGGCTTCTACGTGGTCGGCTACGGCTGCACCACCTGCATCGGCAACTCCGGCCCGCTGCCGGACGAAGTCTCCAAGGGCATCGCCGAGAACGAGCTGGTGGTGGCCTCGGTGCTGTCGGGCAACCGCAACTTCGAAGGCCGCGTGCATCCGGAAGTGAAGGCCAACTACCTGGCCTCGCCGCCGCTGGTGGTGGCCTACGCGATCGCGGGCACGGTCAATATCGACCTCACCCAGGAACCGATCGGCAAGGGCAGCGACGGCCAGGACGTCTACCTGCGCGACATCTGGCCCAGCAATAAGGAAATCGGCGACACCATCGCCGCCACCGTCGGCCCGGAGCTGTTCGCGCAGAACTACGCCGACGTGTTCAAGGGCGACTCGCGCTGGAACCAGATCGCTTCGCCCGACGGCGAGTCCTTCCAGTGGGATGAGGCCTCCACCTACATCAAGAACCCGCCCTACTTCGACGGCATGACCATGCAGGTCGGCCATATCGCCGACGTGACCGGCGCGCGCGTGATGGGCCTGTTCGGCGACTCGATCACCACCGACCACATCTCGCCGGCCGGCAACATCAAGAAGGATTCGCCCGCCGGCCGCTTCCTGCAGGAACGCGGCGTGCAGCCGGTCGACTTCAACAGCTACGGCTCGCGCCGCGGCAACGACGACGTGATGGTGCGCGGCACCTTCGCCAACATCCGCATCAAGAACCTGATGTTCGGCGGAGAGGAAGGCGGCAACACCCTTTATTTCGGCAAGGACGGCGGCGCCGGCGAGAAGCTGGCGATCTACGACGCGGCCATGAAGTACAAGGCCGACGGCGTGCCGCTGGTGGTGTTCGCGGGCAAGGAATACGGCACCGGCTCCTCGCGCGACTGGGCCGCCAAGGGCACCAACCTGCTGGGCGTCAAAGCGGTGATCGCCGAGAGCTTCGAGCGCATCCACCGCTCCAATCTGGTCGGCATGGGCGTGCTGCCGCTGCAGTTCAAGGACGGCGAGAACGCCCAGACCCATGGCCTGGACGGTTCGGAAGTGATCGACGTGACCGGCCTGCAGGACGGCGCCGCCAAGACCGCCACCCTGACCGCGACCAAGGCCGACGGCAGCCGCGTCCAGTTCGAGGTCAAGGTGCTGCTGCTGACGCCTAAGGAAGTCGAGTACTTCCGGCACGGCGGCATCCTGCATTACGTGCTGCGGCAGTTGGCGGCGCGCAAGGCGGCGTAAGCGGCTTTGTGTAGGGCCGGAAGCCCCGCCCGCCGCGGCGCGGCGGGCGTTCGCAAGGGCCGCGCGGCCATGCCGCGCAAGCTGGCCCTTGCTCACCCAGCACGGCGGCATCCTGCATTACGTGCTGCGGCAGTTGGCGGCACGTAAGGCGGCGTAAGCGGTCTTAAGCCCTGCTCGGCTCGTAGCCCCTCTCCCGCCTGCGGGAGAGGGGTTGGGGTGAGGGCCGCCGYAGGYGCGAAACTCCAACCTCATCCGYTGCCCTCATCCGCCCTTCGGGCACCTTCTCCCGCWAGCGGGAGAAGGGAAACGAAMCYCGTACATCCGCGCGCATTMGCCCCTCTCCCGCCTGCGGGGTGAGGGGCGGCGTTTGCGAGCCATGGCTCGCGCTGCACCGAACGCCCGGCCGCTGTGCGGTCGGGCCGGGATGCGGGTTGGGGTGAGGGCCGCCGCAGGYGCGAAACTCCAACCTCATCCGYTGCCCTCATCCGCCCTTCGGGCACCTTCTCCCGCAAGCGGGAGAAGGGAAAGCGGTAGGGCCCTAGTAAGGGAAAGCGGTCATCCGCCCTCCTCTCCCAGCCCTACAACTTCGGCTTCCACTCCGCGCTGCTCATCCGCCATTCGCCGTCGCTTTCGCGCCAGCCGGTCTGCACCTCGTAGACCTGCGCGGCCTCCGGCAGCACCCGCCCCGCGCCACCCGTCAGCGCCGCGCTGAAGCGCACCGTGGCGCGGTCGCCCTGGATCTCGATCTGCGCCGGCCCCAGCGCCACGCCCACGTCGCGGTAACGCCGGAAGCTGAGCATCGCCAATGCGCGGGCGCCGTTGCGGTCCATGCCGTCCGGGCCGACGAAATCATCGGCCAGGCTGGCGTGCAGGGCCTCCAGATCGCGCTGCTCCAAGGCCGTCTGCAACTCGCCCAGGGTTTCGCGCAGACGCTGCTCGGGCGGCGTGCGCGCGCAGGCGACCAGCAAGGCCAGCAGCGCCAATGCGCACAGGCCGAGGGCGATGCGACGCCAATGCGGCGTCCCGAAACTCGTCGTTGGGGGGCTCATAGACCTGACCGTCCGTTCGTTTTTTCGGTCGCCATCGTGACACGTCGCGGCGGTGTTTCGCGCTCTCGCACTGGCTCTCCTTGCCAGCCAATAGAGCCTATGCTCCAATCCAGTGAGGACCGTACGGCAGCGCATTCGCTTGCGCCGCCAGCGAACGGAAACAGCGGCGATAGAGAGGGGATCGCGATGAGTTTTGAACGTCCGTGGCTTGCCCAGTACCCGGCGGAAGTGCCGCCGCAAATCGACGTGGACGAGTTCCCGTCCATCGTTTCGGTGCTGGAAACCGCGATTGAGAAGTATCGCGACCGCCCGGCCTTCTCCAACCTCGGCAAGGTCCTGACCTACGCCGAGATCGACCGCCTCAGCGCCCAGTTCGCGGCTTACCTGCTGGGCGAGCTCAAGCTCAAGAAGGGCGATCGCGTCGCGATCATGATGCCCAACTGCCTGCAGTACCCGATCGCGACCTTCGGCGTGCTGCGCGCCGGCCTGACCGTGGTCAACACCAACCCGATGTACACGCCGCGCGAGCTCAAGCACCAGCTCGACGACTCCGGCGCCAGCGTCATCTTCGTGCTCGACAACTTCGGCGACACCGTGCAGAACGTGGTGGCCGGCAGCTCGATCAAGGTCATCACCACCGGCCTGGGCGACATGCTCGGCTTCCCCAAGGGCGCGATCGTCAACTTCATGCTCAAGCACGTGAAGAAGATGGTCCCGGACTACAACATCCCGGGCGCCACCCGCTTCCGCGACGCGCTGACCCTGGGCCAGATGCACAAGCTGCCCGACATCGAGATCACGCCCGACGACATCGCCTTCCTGCAATACACCGGCGGCACCACCGGCGTGGCCAAGGGCGCGATGCTCACCCACCGCAACCTGGTCGCCAACATGCAGCAGGCCGCGGCCTGGGTCGGCACCAACGTCAAGCTGGGCGAGGAAATCATCATCACCGCGTTGCCGCTGTACCACATCTTCGCTTTGACGGCGAACGGTCTGGTCTTCATGAAGTTCGGCGGCCTCAACCACATGATCACCAACCCGCGCGACATGCCTGGGTTCGTCAAAGAACTGAAGAAAACGCCATTCACCGCCATCACCGGCGTCAACACCTTGTTCAACGGCCTGCTCAACACGCCCGGCTTCGACGAGGTCGATTTCTCGCGTCTGCACCTGACCCTGGGCGGCGGCATGGCGGTGCAGCGCGCCGTGGCCGAGCGTTGGAAGCAGGTCACCGGCGTGACCCTGCTGGAAGCCTACGGCCTCACCGAAACCTCGCCCGCGGCCTGCATCAACCCGATGAACCTGGCCGACTACAACGGCGCCATCGGCCTGCCGATCTCCTCCACCGACGCCTGCGTCAAGGACGAGAACGGCAACATGCTGCCGATGGGCGAAGTCGGCGAGCTGTGCATCAAGGGCCCGCAGGTCATGAAGGGCTATTGGAAGCGTCCGGAGGAAACCGCCAACGTCATCGACAACGAAGGCTGGCTGCACACCGGCGACATGGCGCGCATGGACGAACAGGGCTATTTCTACATCGTCGACCGCAAGAAGGACATGATCCTGGTGTCGGGCTTCAACGTGTATCCGAACGAGGTCGAGGACGTGATCGCGATGATGCCCGGCGTGCTGGAAGTGGCCGCGGTCGGCGTGCCCGACGAGAAGTCCGGCGAGGCGGTCAAGGTCGTGATCGTCAAGAAGGACCCGTCGCTGACCGCCGAGCAGGTCAAGGCGCACGCGCGCGAAAATCTCACCGGCTACAAGCATCCCAAGTACGTCGAGTTCCGTACCGAGCTGCCCAAGACCAACGTCGGCAAGATCCTGCGCCGCGAGCTGCGAGACGCGCCGGCGGCCTGAACGCCGCCGATCCGGCAGCTAACGGCACCGTCCGTCCGATAAGCCGCTTAAACGCGCCCGCAAGGCCCCGAGCCTTGCGGGCGCTTCGTTTTGGGCGCTTAGAATCGCCCGTGCCGGGCATCGGTTTGCCAAACGGGTCACGCCCGCTGAGGCATGCTGAATCGGCCACACGCCCGTTCCGGATGCGGGGTCGGCCAATTTCTGGAGCTTCGAGTCTGAACGGCAGGTGTAGCATGAATTTGCCGGGCTAACGCCCGCCATTCCCTACTACGACTAGGAGCCTCGCCATGTCTGCTGTCCCCGCACGTTTGCACCTCGAAGATTCCTCGCTGTTCCGCCGCGTCACCGATGCCGCCGGCACCGCCGATTGGTGCTACATGCACGCCAATCCCTCCCAGGTCTACCACCCCTGCTTCTCCGAGCGCCTGCTGTGGGATATGAAGCGCACCCAGGAATGCATCCGTCGCGAGCTTGCCGCGTCCGACGATGCGCGCGCCGGCATCCATCATCTCGTGCTCGCCTCCGACGACGCCCAGGCCTTCAACCTCGGCGGCGATCTGGCCCTGTTCTCGCAGCTGATCCGCAACGGCAACCGCGGCCGCCTGCTCGAGTACGCCAAGCTCTGCATCGAGGTCGCGTTCAACCTCTATCAGCTCTACGAAGACCGCGTGCACAGCATCGCCGTGATCCAGGGCGACGCGCTCGGCGGCGGTTTCGAGGCCGCGCTGTGCTGCCACACCATCATCGCCGAGGAAGGCACCGGCATGGGCTTCCCGGAAGTGCTGTTCGACCTGTTCCCGGGCATGGGCGCCTACACCTTCCTCACCCGCCGCGTCACCCCGGTCCAGGCCGAGCGCATGATGCTGGACGCGCGCGTGTACCCGGTCGAGGAACTGCAGCGCATGGGCGTGGTCGACCTGGTCGTGCCGCGCGGCGAAGGCCTGCGCGCGGCAGCCGACATGGTCAAGCGCAACCAGCGCATCGGCAACGCGCTGCGCGCGATGAACACGGTCCGCCAGGCCTGCAATCCGGTCACCCTGGACGAACTGCTGTCGGTCACCACCGAATGGGTCGATGCGGCGATGCGCCTGAACGACCGCGGGCTGAAGACCATGGAACGCCTGGTGCGCGCTCAGCAGCGCCGCGCGGAATCGAACGCTCCGGCGCTTGCATTCGCATGAGGACTTCGCAGGGGGAGCCTGCCACGCGTCTTGCGTGGCAGGACGAAGGGCCTAGGAGACGTCGGGGACGTCCTTGCCGCGCCCGTTGCGGCTGAGGCGGGCGACCTCATGACGGCTGGCGTCGGTCACCGCCGTTAGCTGCGAGGCCAGGTCCGAAACCAGCTTGGATTGCTCGCGCGCCAGGACCTCGTCGCTCGCGCGCATGATCTGCGAGCAGCGCTCGGCGATCGAGTGCGCGCCCAGGTTCTCGGCCACGCCCTTGTAGGCGTGCGCGACCTCGCGAAACTCCTCCCAGTTGCGCGCCGCACCGACTTTGGCCAGCTCCTGCTGGCAGCCGCCGGCGTCCTTCAGGCACTGCTCGACGAAATCGCGCAGGAACTGCTCGCCCAGGCCCATTTCCGCCAGTTCCGCCAGCACCGCCGGATTGGTCAGCGGACGGCTGACGTCGCTGATCGCGCGCACCGCCGGCAGCTTCTGCGAATCGACCACGTCGGCGATGGTCTCGAGCAGGCGCCCGACCACGATGGGCTTGGTCAAAAAGGCCATCGCGCCGGCTTCGTTGGCCGCTTCCGAGGCCTGCAGGGTGGCGTCGGCGCTGAGGATGATGGTGGGCGTGTTGCGGCCGGTGCCGGCCTGCATGAAACGCAGCTGGCGGATCACGTCCAGGCCGCTGAGGCCGGGCATGTGCATGTCCAGCACGGCCAGTTCGAACTGCGCGACCTCGAGCTGGTCCAAGGCCTGCTCGCCGTCGTTGACCGCGGTCACGCGGTGGCCGGCGCGCTCGAGGATGCGCGTGAGCACGGTGCGGTTGGCCTGCTGATCGTCGGCGATCAGCACGCGCAGATTGCGCACCCGGGTCTTGTGGCGGATGAAGGGATCCTCGAACGAGATCACCTTGCCGCCGTCGCTGCTGACGGTGTCGTGCTGCTGGGTCGGCTGGGTCTCCTCCAGCAGCATCGGCAGCTCGATCCAGAAATGGCTGCCGCCGCCGGGGTTCTCTTCCAGCCCGATTTCGCCGCCCAGCAGCTGGGTCAGGGTGCGCGCGATGGTGGTGCCCAAACCGGTGCCGCCGAAGCGCCGGGTCGGGCCGGTGTCGACCTGCTCGAAGGCCTGGAAGATGCGCTCGGCGTCCTGGCTGGGCACGCCGATGCCGGTGTCGCGGACCGAGAAACGCAGCCATACGCGGCGTTCGGAATCGCCGCTCTCGGCGCGGTCGCCGGCCAGGCGCGCGACCAGCGACACCCCGCCCTTCTCGGTGAACTTGACCGCGTTGTGCATCAGGTTCAACAGCACCTGGGTCAGCAACGCGCTGTCGCCGTTGAGGCGCACCGGCACGTCGTCCTCGATGTCGACCTTGAAGGTTAGGCCCTTGGCCGAGGCCAGCGGCTGCAGCATCTTCTGCAGACGCTTGAGCACTTCCTGCAGGTTGAAGTCGACGTCGCGGCGCTGCAGCTTGCCGGCCTCGATCGCCGAGATGTCGAGCACGTCGTTGACCAGCAACAGCAGCGACTGCGCCGAGGTGTGGATGACCTCGGCGTACTCGCGCTGCTCCGGCGCCAGACGGGTGCCGTGCATGAGTTCGGCCATGCCGATGATGCCGTTCAAGGGCGTGCGCAGCTCGTGGCTCATATTGGCCAGGAAACGGCTCTTGGCCTCGTTGGCGCGGCGCGCGTCCTCGGTGGCCTTCTGCAGGCTGCGCAGCAGCGAGGACAGGTAGGCGGGGATCGCGACCAGGCCCAGCCACAGGCCCGCGGCCAGATAAGGCTGCACGCGCCAATAGGGATTACCCAGGATCACCGCCATGAACGACACCGCCGCCAGGCCCGCGGCGGTGTACAGATAGGTGGTGCCGTAACGCAGACCGTTGCCGATCGTCACCCACAGCACGATCACGTACAGCGGCGCCAGCGAGGGCGCGTCCAGCGACATCAGCATCGCCAGGGTCGAATAGTCGGCGATCATGCCGATCCAGCGCCGGGTATGCGACACGCCCGGCGAGGCCACGATCCCGGCCAGCAGGGCCAGGCCGATCACCGACTCGCCCAGCATGACCCACAGCATGACCATGGTGGCCTGACTGTCGTGCTCGAACGCCTGCAGGCCCAGCAGGTAGGCCACGATCAGGCAGGCGATCACCAATCGCACCAACGCCTGCCCGTGCTCGCTGTCCGGGCGATTCGAAAGGCGCTCCTTCAACAAGCGCAGGGCGGAAGCCATCGGCTACTCCATGCCGGGACGGGGGACACTCGTCGAATATCGGCTGCAAATCTCTTCGAGGCGGGCGCGGCTGCGGATCAGGGCGTCCACGCAGCGCGGGTCGAACAGGCGACCGCGCTGCGCGTACAGATAGCCCAGGGCCGCGTCCACGTCCCAGGCCTTCTTGTAGGGGCGCGGCGAGATCAGGGCGTCGAACACGTCGGCGACCGCGACGATCCGCGCTTCCAGCGGAATCTCCTCGCCGACCAGACCGTCCGGATAGCCGCTGCCGTCGTAACGTTCGTGATGGCGCAGCGCGATCATCGCGCCAGCCTGGATGAAGCGGTTCTGGCTGCCGCTGAGCAGTTCGTAGCCGATCTTGGGATGGCGGCGCATCACCGCCGTCTCCTCCTCGGTCAACGGGCCCGGCTTCATCAGCACCGCGTCGGGGATCGCGATCTTGCCCACGTCGTGCAGCGGCGCGGCCATCTCGATCACCCGCACTTCGTCTTCGAACATGCCCAGCGCCTCGGCGATCAGCCCGGCGATGTGGGCCATGCGCTCCAGGTAGGCGCTGGTGCCGGCGTCGCGGTACTCGATCGCGCGCGCCAGCCGCGACAGCGTTTCGCGTTCGCGTTCCTCGACCTCGTGCATGCTCGACAGCAGGCGCTGCTCCAGCGACAGCGCGCGTTGCTTCACGTTCTCGGACTGCTGGCGCAGCTGCAGCAGGTTGCGGCAACGCGCGCGCAGTTCGCGCGGACGCACTGGCTTGACCAGGAAGTCGATCACCCCGGCCTCGAGCGCGGCCTGGCGCACGGGCTCGTCGCCGACCACGGTGACCAGGATGATCGGGATGTCGCGATGCAGCGGCAGGCGGCGGAAGCGGCGCGCGAATTCCAGGCCGTCGATGCCAGGCATGCGGTAGTCCAGCAACAACAGATCCGGCTGGCTCGACTCGCACCAGGCCAGCGCGGCTTCCGGTTCGCCGAAGTCGTGCACGGCCAGCTCGGACGCAATGTCCTCGATGATGTGGCGCAGCATCGTGCGCGCGGACGTTTGGTCATCGACGATAACGACGTTCACACCGGCATCCGTGAGGGGCCACCCCCTGTGGTGGCCGACAAGGCGAGGATACCCCGCCCAGCGGCTGTTGGCAGCCGCCCCGTTCATTTTGCTTGCCGGCGTACATCGATAACGCAGGAAGGCCGCCGCGGCGGCCTTCCGAGTTTGCGCCGAGTCGGTGCGGCGGGGTTCACGATCGTCGCCCCGCTTCGTCCCCCCGCGCCCCGCCCAGCTTGACGATCAGCCGGCTTCGGGCCGCATGTAGGGGAACAGCAGGACGTCGCGGATCGACGACGAACCGGTCAGCAGCATCACCAGGCGGTCGATGCCCACGCCCAGGCCGCCGGTGGGCGGCAGGCCGACCTCCAGCGCGCGGATGTAGTCGGCGTCGTAATGCATGGCCTCGTCGTCGCCGCCGGCCTTCTGGTCGACCTGGGCGCGGAAGCGCGCGGCCTGGTCCTCGGGGTCGTTGAGCTCGGAAAAGCCGTTGGCCAGCTCCTTGCCGCCGATGAACAATTCGAAGCGGTCGGTGAGCTCCGGGTCGAGGTCGTTGGCGCGCGCCAGCGGGCTGACCTCGACCGGGTGGTCGGTGATGAAGGTCGGCTGGATCAGGGTGTGCTCGACGGTGGCCTCGAAGATCTCCAGCAGCAGCTTGCCCCAGCCGTAGGAAGCCTTGATCGGCAGCTTCAGGCGCGCGCAGTGGGCGCGCATGACAGCCAGGTCGCGCAGCTCCTCGCGCTTGATCTCGGGGTTGTGCTCCAGCACCGCGTCGATCATCGACCAGCGCCGGAACGCCGGCCCCAGGTCGATGGAGTTGCCGTCCCATTCGGACACCACCGCGTCCACCTGCTGCGCGCAGTGGCGGATCACCGCCTCGGTCAGGTCCATGATCTCGGTGTAGGTGGCGTAGGCCTCGTACAGCTCGAGCATGGTGAATTCGGGGTTGTGCCGGGTCGACACGCCCTCGTTGCGGAAATTGCGGTTGATCTCGTAGACGCGTTCCAGGCCGCCGACCACCAGGCGCTTGAGGTAGAGCTCCGGCGCCACGCGCAGGTACAGCTCCAGATCGAGGGCGTTGTGGTGGGTGGTGAAGGGCTTGGCCGCGGCGCCGCCGGGGATGTAATGCATCATCGGCGTTTCCACTTCCAGGAAACGCCGCGCGTCCAGCCAGGCGCGGATCGCGCGGATGATCAGCGAGCGCTTGACGAACACGTCGCGCGCGTCGGGCGAGACGATCAGGTCGACGTAGCGCTGGCGGTAGCGCTGCTCGACGTCGGCCATGCCATGGAACTTGTCCGGCAGCGGACGCAGCGCCTTGGTCAGCAGGCGCAGGCTCTCGGCCTTCAGCGACAGTTCGCCGGTGCGGGTGCGGGTGAGCTCGCCCTCGGCCGAGACGATGTCGCCCAGGTCGAGGTCCTTGAACACCTCGTAGGCCTCGCCCAGCACGTCCTTCTTCAGCCACAGCTGCAGGCGCCCGGACTCGTCCTGGATCTGGCAGAAGCCGGCCTTGCCCATGTCGCGCTTGAGCAGCACGCGGCCGGCCACGGCGACGCGGTGGTGCTGGCCTTCCAGCGCCTCGGCGCCCCACTGCTCGGCGTCGACGTACTGCGCCTGCAGGTCGCCGACGTAGTCGCCGCGGCGGAAGTCGTTCGGGAAGGCGATGCCCTGCCCGCGCAGCGCCGTGAGTTTGGCGCGACGCTCGGCGATCAGGTGGTTCTCGTCGTGCGGCGTGGTCTCGGGCGTCTGGTCGGTCATGGTCTTCGCGTTTGAGGGTTGCGGTGGGACGGGGTCGGTAAGGCGGTGCTCAGGAGCGCAGAGTACTGGCAGCGGCGGCGGTTTGCTCGCCACCGGGCGGTAGCCGGTTCCCGAAAGACCGGGTGACCTTGCGCACATACGCGCGCCGTCGGCCGGGTCTAGATTCGGTCGTGCGCCCTATCCGGCGGCGCGCCCACGAGGTGGATGCAGCATGTTCAAGAAATTTCTGATCGGCCTGGCGATGGTGGCGGTGGTCTGCGCCCTCGCCCGCGCCGGCCACGAGTTCGGTCAACACCTGGCGCAGCGCGATCAGGCCAAGGTCGCCGCGACGGCCGCCCAACCCTAGAGGGGCGGCAACGCGGTCCCCAAGCGGCGGGCGACGACCGTGGTCGCGCCCGTCGCCGGCGGGGTTCAGACCGCGTCGCTGCGTTTGGAACCGACTTCCAGGCCCGATTTCAGACTGGCCTCGACGAACTCGTCGAGGTCGCCGTCGAGCACTTTCTGGGTGTCGCTGCGCTCGATGCCGGTGCGCAGGTCCTTGATCCGGCTCTGGTCGAGCACGTAGTTGCGGATCTGGCTGCCCCAGCCGATGTCGGACTTGGTCGCCTCGACCGCGTCGCGTTCGGCGTTGCGCTTCTGAATTTCCAGCTCGTACAGCTTGGCAGCGAGCATCTTCATCGCGTTGTCGCGGTTCTGGTGCTGGCTGCGGCCGGTCTGGCAGGCCACCACGATCCCGCTGGGGATGTGGGTGATGCGCACCGCCGACTCGGTCTTGTTGACGTGCTGGCCGCCGGCACCCGAGGAGCGGTAGACGTCGGTGCGCAGGTCGGCCGGGTTGATCTCGATGTCGATGTTGTCGTCGACTTCCGGCGACACGAACACCGAGGTGAAGCTGGTGTGGCGGCGGTTGTCGGAGTCGAACGGCGACTTGCGCACCAGCCGGTGCACGCCGGTTTCGGTCTTGAGCCAGCCGTAGGCGAAATCGCCCTCGACCCGCAGCGTGGCCGACTTGATGCCGGCGACGTCGCCGCCGCTGGCTTCCATCAGCTCGGTCTTCCAGCCGCGCGACTCGCACCAGCGCAGGTACATGCGCAGCAGGATTTCGGCCCAGTCCTGGGCTTCGGTGCCGCCAGCGCCGGCCTGAATGTCGACGAAGGCGTTGCACGCGTCCATCTTGCCGGAGAACATGCGCCGGAACTCGAGCTTCTCGACTTCCTTGGCGTAGCCCTCGACGTCCGCCACCACGGCCTGCGCGGTGGACTCGTCGTCCTCCATCTCGGCCAGTTCCAGCAGTTCGCCGGCGCCGACCAGGCCGTCGGTGAGGTTGCGGATGCCGTCCACGACCTTTTCCAGCGAGGCGCGCTCGCGGCCCAGGCCCTGGGCGCGCTCGGCGTCGTTCCAGATGTCGGGGTTTTCGAGTTCGCGGTTTACTTCTTCTAGACGTTCGACCTTGCTGTCGTAGTCAAAGATACCCCCTGAGCGAATCCAGCCGTCCGGTGAGGTCGGCGATGCGCTGGCGGACGGGATTGAGTTCGATCATGTCCGGTGGTTTTGATGCGGATGAACCGGCGATTCTAGCAGGCTCGGCGGCGTGGCCGGCTGCGGCCGCGGTGCGCAGGGCCGGGAGCGGCCCAGGACCGTCCCGACGCCGCCCTGGGCGGCGCCGGGCGTAGCGCTCACTTCACCTCGAACTCGCCGACCAGCACGGTTTCCGACTGCTGCTTCAGGCGCAGGGTCACGCGCTGATCCTGCTGGCGGGCGGTGCCGAAGCCGGTGCTCAGCCACAGCTGCAGCGTGGTGGCGCCGGTGACCAGTTGCTGGCGGTCGCCATAGAAGTTGGCTTCGACCTTGTACTTGCCGGGTTTGGCGTCGCGCAGCATGAATTCCTCGGGGCCGTAGCCGCCGGTGAAGTCGTTGGAGATGCGCCCGCCCTGGTAGGTCAAGGTGTGCTGGTAGTAGCAACGCTCGCCGTTGGGGTCGGTCACCCACAGGTCCATGTCGGAGTTGTCGCTGTCCCAGCTCAGCACCGCACGCAGGTCCAGCGGCAGATTGCGCAGCAGGCGCTTATCCATCGCCGAGGTATCCAGCGGCCGGCCCGAGGTCGCCACGATCGCGTTGAGTTCGTTGAGCGCGATCAAGGCCACGCCGTCGAAACGGCTGTCCCAGGTTCGGCTCACCACCTGGTAGAGACTGTCGATGGCCGGCTGATAGTCGCGCGCGGCCGCATGGGCCAGGCCGAGGTCGCGGAAGCTTTGCGGCTCCTCTTCGGCCAGCCGCACCACGCGCTCGAACAGCGGCACCGCCAGCGTCGGCTCGTCGGCCTGCAGCAGGCGATAGCCGAGCACGCGCAGGATGTGGCGGTTCTCCAGGTCCAGTTCGGCCAGGTTGGACAGCACCCGCAGCGCCAGTGCGCGCTGCTTTTTCTCCAGCAGCACGTCGGCCACGTCCAGGTAGAACGCGGTGCTGGCGGCATAGCCGTCGCGCTCGTCCAGGTAGATCGCGTAGGCCTGCTCCGGCCCGGCCTTGCGCAGGCGCGCGGCGTACGGCGAATCGGGCTTCCAGGCCTGCAGGGCGATGGTCGCGCCGCGGCCTTCGCCGCCGTCGCCGGCCTCGCCCTTGGGCGCGGCCTCGGGCTCCAGATCCTCGGCGCTGATGCGCGCGCCGGTGACTTCGATCCGCTCCAGGCTCTGCGACGCCGCGTCCGCCGCCGCCACTTCGCGCACCGCGCTGGGCGCGGGTGCGGCCATCGGCATCGGCGGCGCGTAGGCGTAGCTGTCGCTTTCCGTCGTGGGCGCGGCGATCGTCGGCTTGGGCTGCGGCGGCCGACCCTTGGGCCAGGTCTTCTGCCACCACTGCACGGTGCCCTCGAACTGCGCCGCGATCTGGTCCAGATGCGAGCGGCGCGCCGCATCGCGTTGCGCGAACTGTGCGGACTTGAGCCGGTCGAACTCGGCGCGCAGCTCGGCCGGCGGCAGGATGTCGTACTGCAGATAGTCGGCGACCGCTTCCAGCACCAGCAGCGAACTCTCGGGCGTGACCAGGCCGAACTGCTGGCTCAGGCGCGCGATGGCGGCGCGATTGAGCTCCGGTTCGGCGCCCAGCGCACGCACCCGGTAACCCGCCCACAGGCGCGCCGCATAAGCGCTGTCCGGCGCGTCGGCGCCGATGGTCAACGGCTGCGGCGACTGGCCGGCGAAACCCAATGTCAGTGTCGCGCTCGGCGCGGTCAGGCGCCCGGCCACGCGCAGCACGCCATCCTGGGGATAGGCGGATTCGGCGACCAGGTCGGTCGCGCCCAGCGCTTCCAGGTCGGCAAGGCGCGCGTCGGCCGCCAACAGGTCGCGCGCGCCGCTCTCGATCGCGCCCGGGGTCTGCCAGGCGATCAGACGGCCGCCGTGGCCCTCGGCCAGCGCGCTCAGGCGCGCGCTGTCGGCGGCGTTGCCGGCGGAATTGATCGCGTACAGACGCTGGCCGCGGCCCAGTTCGGGGAAGCGGCGCTGGCCGTAATTGAACAGGCCGTCGCTGACCAGCAGGTATTCCTCGACCTCGGCCTGCGGCGTCCAGCCGCCGGGGTCGGTGGCGCCGTCGTAGACCGTGGCCTTGAGCGCGTCGCGCAGCGCGCGCCAGTCGCCGCCCTGGACGCGGAAATCGCCCGCGTCCTCGGCGCGGTCGCGCAAGCGGATCAGGCGCACCTGGGCGTCGCCGAGGGCGGCGAAGTAGCGATCCAGCAGCGCCAACTCGCCGGCCAGATCGCGCTTGCGGCCCGAGGCCGAGCTGTCCCACACCAGGCCCACGCGCTGGGGCAACGCGCGCTGGGCGACGCTCGCGGCCACCGGCACCTCGGCGAGAAAGTAGTGCTGGCCGTCGACGCTCTGGGTGTAGACCTGCGCCGATTCGGCGCGGGCGAAACGCAGGCCCAAGCCGCCGTCGACCAGCTGCGCGCGTTCGATCCGGGCGCGGTAACCGCCCTGGCCGTCGCGCTTGAAATCGACCCGGCCGAAACCGCTGTCGACCCGCGGCGCCGAGGCGCCGCGCGCGATCACGCGCAGGTCCACCGCATCGGCGCCGCGCGCGTAATCCAGCGGCAGCCGCAAACGCCGGCCGTCGCGGTCCGGGCGCAAGGCCTCGACATAGCTCAGGCGCACCCGGCGGGTGCCCTGGGCCGGGATCGGATACACGCGCAGGCGGAAGTGATTGCCCTCGGTCTTCTCCAGCAGGGCCGGATCGACCCCGCGCCGTTCGATCGACTCGAACACCGCCTGCCCCTGCGCCTTGGGCACCGGCACGGCCGCGCGCATGCGGCCGTCGATATCCAGCGCGAACGCGCTGATCTGCTGGCCTTCGTGCAGCGGAAACTGTAGCTCGCCTTCCAGCGGCCGCGCGTTGGGATTGCGGAACGTCAGCTCGACCGTGGTCTGGGCCAGCCCGCCGTTGAGCTCGACCTCGACCGCGGCCGTCTCCAGCACGATCGGCCGCTCGGCGCCGGGCGCGCGCATCAGCGGCGGCGCGGTGACCGACCCCCGGTCCGGCGGACCGATGACCTGAGCGGCGACCGCTCCGCTCAGCCCCAATAGCAGGCACATATGCAAGACATAGGAACGCACCGGTGGTCTCTCCTGGATTGGTCGTCGATCACGCCTGCTGGTAGCCAACGCACGCGCACGCTGAACGGGGTTGAGTCGCCACTCAATCCCTCCAGGCACGGCACTCTTGTCAGCCCCTCGCCTACCTTAAGGCCTGCCGCCCGGTCGCGGGCCGGATGCGCGTCCGACCCGGCGAGGCCGGATCCCCGGGCGCAGGGAGGCCCTTTCTAAAAATGTGACTTACGTCTCATTTAATGAGTGTTTACCCAGACTCCAAGCGCGCTGCCGCCCGCCGGCGCTCCGCCATGATCCCAGCAGCCCCGCCGATGCGAGGGCACAACGGACTACTTCATCAGCACACTGGGAGCCAGACGCAATGACACGTAAAGGCATGCTTCGCTACGCGCTGTTGGCCGCTATTTCCGCCACGACCGCCACGGCCTCGGCGGCGGAAATGAGCGCCGCGCCGGTCACCGCCAAGCCCATGGCCAGCGCCTTGGGCGGCGCCGATTTCGCCACCGGCCTGAAGGTCCGATCGCAGCGCGCAGTCGACCTGGGCCTGCCCGATGCGGCCAGCCTGAAGGCCTTGCGTACCCGCCGCGCCGATCAGTACAAGCACGGCCAGCCGATGGAAATCGGCTACGCCCGCAACGTCGGCCGCAGCCGCGTCGATCTGACCAGCCTGGACTGGGAAGCCCTGCCCGACGGGTCCCACGGCGCCCGCTTCACCCTGACCTCGACCCAAGCCGTCGCCCTGCGCGCTGGCCTGCTGCTGCGCCCCACGCGCAAGAACGGCGGCGATCCCGCCGCGGTGACCCTGCGCTTCGCCGGCAGCGACGGCCGCGTCTTCACCGACAACGGCCGCAACTACAGCGGCGACGAAGCCGGCTGGTCGCCGACCGTGGCCGGCGACACGCTGACCGTCGAAATCGTGCTCGCGCCGGGCCAGCGCCCGGACGGCTTCGACCTGAACGTGCCGCAGTTGTCGCACCTGGACGTGGACCCGGCATCGAACACGCGCGATCTGTCCAAGGCCAGCGGCGTCGGCGCCAGCGGCGCCTGCGAAAAAGACATCGTCTGCCGCGTCAACCCGACTCCGGGCTTCCTGGCGGCCAGCAAGTCGGTGGCGCGCATGGTCTACACCGCCAAAGGCAAGTCCTACCTGTGCACCGGCACCCTGCTCAACAACAACAACTCGCCCAAGCGCCAGCTGTTCTGGACCGCGGCCCACTGCATCAGCACCCAGAGGGTCGCCGACACGCTGCAGACCTATTGGTTCTTCGATGCCACCGCCTGCAATAACGACACCGCCAACCCGGGCGCGGTGACGCTGACCGGCGGCGCCTACCTGCGTCACGCCAACACCACCCGCGACACGTCGCTGCTCGAGCTGAAGACCGCGCCGCCCACCGGCGCCTACTACGCCGCCTGGAACAGCAGCGCCATCACCGTCAACGGCACCGCGATCGAAGGCATCCACCACCCTGCCGGCGATCTGAAGAAGTACTCGCTGGGTTCGGTGACCAGCCTGTCGTACACGCTGGACGGCAAGTCGCCGCTGACCCGCGTGGCCTGGAACACCGGCGTCACCGAGGGCGGCTCCTCGGGCTCGGCGCTGTTCACCGTCGCCGCCTCCGGCGACTACCAGCTGCGCGGCGGCCTGTACGGCGGCACCTCGTTCTGCTCGGCGCCCAACGATCCGGACGGCTACTCCCAGCTCAGCGGCGTGTGGTCCAGCATCTCGACCTACTTCGGCCCCTGATCGCGACCAGCACCGACGGCCCGCCTCTCCCGCCCTGCGCGGGAGAGGCGGCGCCGCCGCATGGCGGGGCTCAGATCTTGAAATCGTCGAACGCGATGCGTTCCTCCGCCACACCCAACTTGCGCAACAGCTGCCGCGTCGCAGCCAGCATCGCCGGCGGTCCGCACAGGTAGAACTCGCACGCGGCCAGGTCCGGATGCGCGCTCAGCAGATGCGCATGGGTGGCCTCGTGGACCAGGCCGCGCACCAGGCCGTCGCCCTGCTCGGCTTCCTCCGACAGCACCAGGTGCCAGCTGAAATTGGCGTGGCGCCGCGCGAGCTCGGCCATCTCCTGCACGTACGGCGCTTCGCGCAAACGCCGCGCGCCGTACCAGTAGTGGATGCGCTCGGGCCCGCCCCGATCCAGTCGTGCGCGAATCATCGCCCGCAGCGGCGCCATGCCCGCGCCGCCGCCGATGAAGATCTTCTCGCGCTCCCCAGGCCGCAACGCGAAGTCGCCGAAGGCGCCGCTGAAGTCGACGTCGTCGCCGGGCTTGAGCGAATACAGATAGGTCGAGCCTTTACCGAACAAGGTGCGCTTCTTGTGCTGGCCGCCGGGGCTGAATCGCGCCAGCAGGGTCAGGCACCCATCGGCCTGCTCCACCGGCAAGGCCAGCGAGTACGAACGGCGCACCGGCTCCTTGTTGTGCAGGCTGGCCGGCAGATCCAGCGCGGCCCAGTCCTCGCGGTGGTGCTCGGGATAGTCGATGTCGTCGCGTCGCAGCGTGTAGTCGGGCACGTGCAGCTGCAGGTAGGCGCCGGGCTGGAATTCCGCCCCCGGTGGCGACTGCGGTCGCAGCACGATCTCGCGCAGGAACGGCGTGACCGCGTGCACCGACTCGACCGTGGCCTTGCGCTGCGTCCACAGCGCCGCCCCGCCCGCCACTTCGATCTGCAAATCGCCATCCAGGGCCAGGTTGCAGGCCAGGCGATGCCCCAGGCGCAATTTGCTTTCGGCCAGGTGGGCGCGGTCGGCGCTGCTGGGCGGCGGCGCGGCGCCGCGCACGCGCACCTCGCACAGACCGCAGCTTTGGCCGCCGCCGCAGTTCGAGGGCAGTTGCAGGCCGCTGCGGCCCATCGCCAGATAGACCGTGTCGCCACGGTGCGATTCCAGCGAGCGCAGCTTGTCGCCGGCTTGATCGAACACCGTCAGCGCGCACCGCGGCCGCCAGCGCGCGGGCACGAACTCGCCCAGGCGGAAGCTGGCCACCAGCAGCCACGCGCCCGACAGCGCGATCCACAAACCGCCGGCCGCGGCCATGATCACCAGCGGATTGTTGAAATCCTGGCGGCCGGTGTAGTCCATGATGTGCAGCATCCAGAACAGATCGAACAGGCGCCAGCTGTCGTTGCGCCGTTCCAGGATGCGGCCGTCCTGCGCCGACAGGTACACACTGGTGCCGTCGCCATCGCCGAAATCCACGCGCCAGATCGGCCCGGCATGGCCGCGCACCTCCAGCGTCGCGCGCGCCATCCACTGCGGCGCGCCGGGACGCCCCTCGCCCACGTAATCCGCCGCGGCCAGTCGCGCGGCCAACGCGGCATCGATCTTCAGCGGCATACCGTCGCGCGCATCCACCAGCCAGGCCGCGGACTTATGGCTGAGGCGATAGACCGGCCGTTCCAGCAACCAGGCCGCATCGACGCTTTGCACCGGCTTGCCGGCCTGGGCCAGCAGTTGCGTCGGCGCCAGCGTGCGCGCGGGCCAGACGCGCGCCTGCGCCTCGGCGTGGGCGCGATGCTGGTGGCCTTGGACGGTGTCGTGATCGAGCACGCTCATCACCAGCCCGCTCGCGGTCCACAGTACGAACTGCAGCGCGACGATCAGGCCTACCCATTTATGCAGTTTTCGCATCCAGGGCGTCATGCGGGCCGCCTCCGGCTGAAGCTGTACAGCAGCAGCCACACGCCGCTGAGCGCGAACACCAGACCCAGCCCGGACGCGATCCGCAGCAGGTTGTTGTTGACGTCGCTGCGTTCCTGGTAATCCATGATGTGGAACATCCACAGGAAGTCGAACCAGCGCCACAGGTCGTGGCGCTTGGCCAGCAACTCGCCGGTTTGCGGCGAGAGATACAGCGCGGTTTCGTTGTCGTCGGCGAACGCGACCCGCCACATCGGCACCGGTCGGGTTTTGACTTCGCTGGGCGCCTCATGCAACAGCTCGACCGAGGCGATCGGCGCCTTGCCCTGATACAGCGACACCGCCAGGGCGCTGGCGGTGGCCTCGTCCAAGGGGCTGATCGGATCGCCGCTGATCGCATCGACCAGGCTCAGGCGCTCGCCCTGGCGCAGTTCGTAGACCTCGCGCTGCATGAAGCGCTTGAGCCGGAATTCGCTCAGCTGCGGGTAGCGCGCGCGCAGTTGGTCGGGGCTCAAAAACGCGCTGGCCGCCGACAGCGGCTGGGCCCGGGTATGCGCCAGATGATCGCCATGGATGATGTCGATCGAGATCGAGGTCATGTAGAGGCCGCTGATCATCCACAGCAGGGCCTGGACGCCCACCACCAGAGCGATCCATTTGTGGGCGCGACGCGCCCAGAATGCAGGTTTCATAGCGTCACCTATCGGAGTTCATGTAGTCGGCGAGTCCGCGTTCCTGCCGGCGCGTGGCCGGCAGGAACGTTCGGGTCTCACCAGCGGTAGGTGGCTTTGAGGTTCCAGCGCCGGCCCAGCAGGTCGTAGGTCATGGTGTCGGTGTTGGCGTCGGTCCAGCTCTGAATGAACGGCGGCGATTTGTCGAACAGATTGTCTACGCCGACCGAGAGATCCAGCGACTCGCTGAAGGCGTACTTCACCTGGGCGTTGTGGTAACTCAGGCTGGGCGCGCGATCGCCGATGTCGCCGCGTTCGGCGTTGATGTCGTCGGCCGAGCCGATGTACTGCACGCTGTAGGAGCCCGACCAGGGACCGCGCGCCAGGGTCAGCGAGCCGAACGAACGCCACTGCGTGTAGCTGCCGCGGCCGCCCGTGATCTTGCCGGCGTAGCGGATCTCGTCGGCGCCCAGGAACGGCCGCACGTCGTAGTTCTTCAGATACGACAGGTCCCAATTCACGGTCGCGTCCCAGCCGCCCAGCGCGAACTGGTACAGCAGGCCCAGGTCGATGCCCGAGACTCGCTCGCTGGCCGCGTTGACCGGCTGCGCCGACAGGAAGTCGATCTCGCCGGTGAGCGGATTGCGGGTGAAATTGGCGTTGCTGCAGAACGGGTGGCTCAAACCCGGCGTGTTGTAGCAGACCGAAAGCTTGGTCGAACCGTCGATGCGCTGGATCGCGTGATCGATCTTGATGTTGTAGTAGTCCAGGGTCAGGGTCAGGTCGGGCACGAAGCTCGGCGTCCAGACCGCGCCGACGGTCAGCGTCTTGGCGTCCTCCGGTTTGAGGTCCGCGTTGCCGCCCACCGTGGTCAGCACAGTGTTGCCCAATTGGGTATAGCCCACCGGCACGCCCGAGGCCTGGCAGTTCTGGTGGATCGTCGACGACACCGGCTGGCTGCTCCAGCCGCTGCAGGGATCGGTGGTGGTGAGGTTGCCTTCGGACACGCCGCCGAACAGCTCGGGCACGTTGGGGATGCGGAACGCGGTGGCATAGGTCGCGCGCAACTTCAGCGAAGGCACCATCTGCCAATCCAGGCCGACCTTGTAGTTGGTGTCGGCGCCGAACAGGTCGTAGTCGGAATAGCGCACCGCCGCGTTGAGGGTCAGCGATTCGGCCAGGGCCCTGCCCTGCAGCAAGGGCACCGCGACTTCGGCGAACACTTCCTTGGCGGTGTACTCGCCGGCGATGCGCTGCTGCTGGTTGGTGTTGGCGATGCCCAGCACGGTCAGCGGATCGGGATCGCGCCAGCCGCGCTCCTTGCGCACTTCCACGCCGGTCGCCAAGCCGACCCAGCCGGCCGGCAGCTCGAACAGCTGGCCGCTGATGTTGGCGGTGAAGCTTTTCTGCTCGTTGCCGCCGCTGTCGCGGGTGGTGAACATGATGTAGTCCAGCACCTGCTGGGTGACGTCGCCGTAGCCCAGATAATCGGCGCAGGGAATCGCCGCGCCCGGCGCGTTGCTGCACAAGGCGGTGTTCAAGGTCTGATCGACGCGGTCCAGGTTGGCGACGTTGTTGGAGCCGTCGATGCCGGTGTTGCGCCCCCAGTTCAGCGCCGCCGACCAGTCCCAGCCCACGCCGAGCTTGCCGTCCAGGCCCAGCACCACGCGGAAGGTGTCGGTCTCCTGATAGAACTCGCGCACGCCGGCCTCCTGCAAACGACGGCGCTGCAGCAGCAGGTTCTGTCCGGTCGGGTTGGTCGGATGGTTGGCGGCGATGTTGATCGGCCGGTACTGGCCGATCGCGCCCGGCGTGGCGAGCTGGTTGGAACGCCGGTTGGTGTACATCAGCTCGGTGAACAGGCGCAGGTCGTCGTTGAGGTTCAGATTGCCGAAGCTGCTGAAGCTCAGGCGCTTGATCGGGTTGACCGCGTTGAGATACGGGTTGCTGTTGTAGTTGTGCTTGGCCGGCGAATAGGTCTCGTAGAAATCTCCGTCGCCGTTGGGATCCTGGTTGAAGTTCACCCGGCGCCCGTCGGCTAGCACGGCGCGGCCGCCGATGGTGGTCGAGCTGCCCACGCAGACCAGTTGGCCGTTGGACTCGCCCAGGCCGCAGGGCGCGCGATCGGCCATGTTGACCGAGCCACCCTCGGTGTAATTGACCGCAGCCATGATCGAGCCGCGCTCGCCGCTCATGCCCCAGGTCAGATCGACCGCGGTCTCATCGCCATCGCCCTGGAAGGTCTGACCGTAGCGCACCGAGGCTTCGACGCCGTCGAACTTCTTCTTGGTGATGATGTTGACCACGCCGGCCACCGCATCGGCGCCGTAGATGGCCGAAGCGCCGTCCTTGAGCACCTCGACGCGCTCGATCAGGGCGATCGGGATCACGTTGAGATCGACCGAGCTGTTGGCGCCGGTGCCGCCGTTGACGATACGGCGGCCGTTCAACAGCACCAGGGTGCGGTTGATGCCGAGGCCGCGCAGATTGACCTGGGTGGTGCCGTAGCCGTTATCGGCCCAATAGGCATTGGTCTGATTGCCGGCGAAGCCCGCGGCCGCGGGCAAACGTTGCAGCAAGGTGTCGACCGAGATCGCGCCGGAGCGCTGGATCGCTTCGCGGTCGATCACCGTGACCGGGCCGACGCCGGAAATCTGGGCGCGCTTGATATGGCTGCCGGTCACGGTGACCGTATCGATGGTGGTCGCTTCCTGCGCGGGGCTGTCGTCCGTGGGGTCGATCGGTGCGGCGGTTTGAGCGTTGACGGCCTGGCATAGGCCCGCGGACAGCATCAGGCCTATCGCGGCGGCGAGGTGGTTGCGCTTGCAGTACATGGAATTCCCCGAACGGTTCTGGATCTGGTGTCGAACGCCCACGGCGACGCCCGCGCGGATGCGCGCACGCGAAGCTGGAAGCGACGGAGACCACCACGCAGGTGGTCGGACCGGATCAGGCGATCGGAGGTCGGAATACGCCGGTAGCGGCTGCGGGGGCGGCGGACACCGGCGCCAACGCCACGGGTTGGTCGGCGAGACGGTGCTGGGCCGCGAACGGCACGCTGTGGATTACCGCCAACACCGGGAAGGCGCAGGCGCAGCAACCCGAACCGGTGCCGCAATCGCAATCGCGATGCGGCGAACCGCCTTCGCGATGCGGGGTCTGCTCTTCGCAGTCTTCGTCCGCTACCACTGCCGCGGCGGCTTCGGCGGACACCGCGGCGGCGACGCCCTCGGTGGCCATGACGCTGGAACTCCACAGCGACAGCGTGCCTTCGAGGCAGAACGCCACGATCAGCAGGCAACGCAGCAATGTGCCGTAGGAGAACATAGGTTCGCAGCGTACGATGACCCCGCAATCAAATAACATGTGGAAAAAGCGTGTGTCAACCGCGTGACGCGGACCGCACGCATTCACTATTTGCCGCAACAGGCGAGTCGCCGACGCGCATGCGGCGCGAGGCAATGAGACCCAGTCGCGCCGGCAAGGACGCGGGCGCTCAGCCGCCGCCGGCGTCGGAAAAATGCGCCGCCAACGCCAAACGCAAGGGATTGCCCGGGTCCGACAACAGTTTCACCGTGAGCGCCAGACAGATCACCACCAACACCGGCCGCACCGCGCGCGCGCCGAAACGCATCGCCGCGTGCGCACCGACCTGCCCGCCCGCAACGCTGGCCAGGGCCATCGCCAGTCCGACCGTCCACAGCACATGCCCGCCGGCGATCATCACCGCCAACGCGGCCAGATTGCTGGCCAGGTTGAAGAACTTGGTCTGCGCGGTCGCGCGCACCACGCCCAGGCCGCCCAGCGCGACCAGGGCGGTCGCCATGAACGAACCGGTGCCGGGCCCGAAGAAGCCGTCGTAGACGCCGATCAGCGCGATCAGCGCCGCCAGCGCGTACGGGCCGATGCGCTGATGGCTGTCCTGATCGCTCATGCGCGGCGCGAGCAGGAAGTAGGCCGCCATCGCGATCAGCAACAAGGGAATCACGCCGCTGAGGAATGACGGGTCCATGCGCTGCAGCAGCCAGGCGCCGCCGGCCGATCCCACGAACGCGCCCAGCGCGGGCAAGGCGTAACGCCGGAAATCGATATGGCCCTTGCGCGCGAACGCGAACACCGCGCTGGAGGTGCCGATCGCGCTTTGCAGCTTGTTGGTGGCGATGGCCGCCACCGGCGGGATGCCCACCGCCATCAGCGCCGGAATCGTCAGCAGCCCGCCGCCGCCGGCCAGCGCGTCGATGGCGCCCGCGACGAAGGCCACGGCCATGAGGAAGGCGATGACCTCGGGCGAGAACTCCATCGACGGCGCACCTGGATCGGGGAGCGCATTGTCTCCGCTACGGACCGCACTGGAAAGAAGGCCGCTGCGCGGCCGTCGTCGGCTAGGCCGGCTCGCGGTGCACGATCACCAACTGGATCGCATCGCCGCCACGGTAGTCGTCCGGCTCCAGCCGATACGCGATACGCACCCGTGCCGGCGGCGGATCGCCGTGCCAGCCGCCGAACTCGATCGCGTTCAAGCGCCGGCCTTGATGACCTAGCTCGAGCTTGAGATGACGCTCGCCGACCACGCGCCAACCCAGCACGGGGAACTCGCCGTCGAACTGCGGTTCCGGAAAGCCCTGCCCCCACGGCCCGCCGTCGCGCAGCGATTCGGCGCTGGCGCGGTCGAACTCGCCCGCGCCGAGCTCGCCGTCGCTGAGCACGTCGGCTTGCAGCAGTTCCGGTGTGAGCGACGCACCCGCGCAGCGTTCGAATGCGGCGCGGAACGCGTCCAGCGCGTCGCGTCGCAGCGACAGGCCGGCGGCCATGGCGTGACCGCCGAAGCGTTCGATCAGCTCGGGGTGCTGCGCGGCCACGTCGGCCAGCGCGTCGCGAATGTGGAAGCCGGGGATGGAGCGCGCTGAACCGCGCAGCGCGTCGCTGCCGGGTTCGGCCGGCGCGAACGCGATCACCGGGCGGTGCAGGCGCTCTTTCATCTTGGACGCGACCAGGCCGACCACGCCCGGATGCCAATCTTCGTCGAACAAACAGACCGCGAACGGTACGGCCTTGGCATCCAGCGCGACCTTGGCGAACGCGGCCGCGGCCTCGTCGGTCATCTGCTGCTGCACCGCGCGTCGTTCGGCGTTGATCTCGTTGAGACTGTGGGCGATCTCGCGCGCCTGCGCCTCGTTCTCGGTCAGCAGGCATTCGATGCCCAAGGCCATGTCTTCCAGACGACCGGCGGCGTTGAGGCGCGGCGCCAGCGCATAGCCGATGTCGGCCGCGGTCAGACGGCGCGCATCGCGTTGCGAGACCTCGATCAGGGCGCGCAGGCCGGCGCCGCCCTGCCCCGCGCGCAGCCGGCGCAAGCCGGCGGCCA
Source organism: Lysobacter sp. Root604 (assembly GCF_001427505.1). Taxonomy (NCBI): domain Bacteria; kingdom Pseudomonadati; phylum Pseudomonadota; class Gammaproteobacteria; order Lysobacterales; family Lysobacteraceae; genus Lysobacter; species Lysobacter sp. Root604. The sequence continues at coordinate 1,265,830 of NZ_LMGS01000001.1, forward strand.
CCAGGGCGCGGTTGTTCGCGTCCAGCGGCACCAGGTCGGCGACGGTGCCGACCGCGACCAGATCCAGCAGTACCTGCAAGTCCGGCCCATTGCCTTCGCAGCGCCCTTGCGCGCGCAGCGTGCGGCGTAGCGCCAGCAGCACATAGAACATCACGCCGACGCCGGCCAGGGCTTTGCTGGGAAATGCATCGCCGGGCAGGTTCGGATCGACGATCGCGTCCGCGGGCGGCAGGCGTTCGCCGGGCAAATGGTGGTCGGTAACCAGCACCTGCCAGCCGCGCGCCTTGGCCGCGGCGATGCCGGCGTGGCAGGCGATGCCGTGATCGACGGTGACCAGCAGGTCGGGCTGCAGCGCGGCCAGTTCGTCCACCAGCGCCGGCGACAGGCCGTAGCCGTGCACCATGCGGTTGGGCACCGCATGCGAGACCCGGCGCGCGCCGAGCATGCGCAGCCCGCGCACGCCGACCGCGCAGGCGGTGGCGCCGTCGCAGTCGAAATCGCCGACCACGACGATGTGGCGATCCTGGGCGATCGCATCGGCGAGCAAGGCGGTGGCGGCGTCCAGGCCGCCCAGTCCGTCGGGCGGCAGCAGTTGGGCCAGGCGCGGCTGCGCCTGTTCGATCGCGAACGCGCCGCGCGCGGCATACACACGCCGCAGCAGCGGCGACACGCTGTCGGGCCAGGCGCCGGGGTCGGCGATCTGGCGGCGGCGCAGGCGGGCGGGTTCGGTCATGCGCGCGCGGTCATGCTTGCAGCGAACGCAGCGGCTTGCGCCAGAAGCGCCAGCGCTGCGCGCGCGCGAGTTCGTAGGCTTCGCTGCCGCCGAATTCCAGCGCGATCCGGCTCACCCGGCCGGCATCGAGTTCGGCGCTCAACGGCGTCAGCCAGTCGCGCTCCAAGGCTTGCAGGTCGCGTGCGCGGCGCAGATCGACCGCCAGGTCGCCCTCGCCCGCGCTCCAACGCGGCGGCAGCGCCGTGGCCTGGACGCCGGCCAGCGCGCCCAGTGCGGTCAGGGCTTCGTCGTCGCTGCAGATGCGCGCGTAGGCGCTGCGCACGTGATCGGGCAGCAGCCCGGCGCCCCAGAACCACAGCGAGTTCACCGGCGCCTGGCCGGCGGCGATGCGCTGGGCGTTGCGTGGGTGGTTGTGCAGCGTCACCTGCGCTTCGCTCAGCAGCGAGCGCCAGCGCCGGCCTTCGGGACTCTGGTCGGCCGCATCCGGCAGGTGTTCGAACAAGTCGGCGCCGAGCACGGTTTCCGGGCTGGCGAAGCTCGGCAGCTTGGCGCCTTGCGGCAGGCGCAGGTACCAGCGCGAGGGCCGCGGCGCGTCGATCGGAAAACCGGCATCGCCGAACAAGGGCTTGAGCGTGCGCAGGAAGTCGGCGGCCTCCGCCTCGTCCAGGCCCAGGGCCTGGCCGTAGGCGAGCAGGCGCGCGCCGTTGAGGTCGGGTCGCACATAAGCCGGATCGGCGCGCATCCAGGCCGCGTGGGCGGCATCGCGGGCGTCGCGCTGGCGGGTGGCCGCGGCCACCGGCCAACCGCGCGGCAGCACGTCGAGCACGCGCGCGAGCGGATCGCCGCTGCGCGCGATCCGGTCGGCGCGCGCGAGCCGGCGGCCCAGGTCCTCGGACAGGCGCTGGCCGCCGAAGCGTTCGCGCTCGGGCAGCAGCAGGGTCGCGGTGGTCGGAGTCATGCGCGGCCTCGCGGTCGCGGCCTGCTCAGCCGGCGTAGCTGACGCCGACGATTTCGTACTCGTGGGTGCCGCCCGGCGCCTCGATGACGACGCTGTCGCCCTCGTGCTTGCCGATCAGGGCGCGCGCGACCGGCGAGGAGATCGCGATCAGGCCCTGTTTGATGTCGGCTTCCAGGTCGCCCACGATCTGGTAGGTGCGTTCTTCGTCGGTCTCGACGTCGGCCAGCTCGACGGTGGCGCCGAACACGATCTTGGAACCGGCGTTGAGGGTGGACACGTCGATCAGCTGGGCGTGCGAGAGTTCGGACTCGAGCTGCTTGATGCGGCCCTCGATGAAGCTCTGCTGCTCGCGCGCGGCGTGGTACTCGGCGTTCTCCTTGAGGTCGCCGTGCGCGCGCGCTTCCGCGATCGCGTTGATCACGGCCGGTCGCTTGACCGACTTCAACTCTTCCAGTTCCGCGCGCAGGCGCTGGGCGCCCTTCACCGTGATCGGTGCTCTCATCTCATCGTTCCTCGTGCCGGCCGGGGGCCGGTCGCTTCCGTTTGCAAAGTTCGATTGTGCCGCGAACGCGGCCGCTTGGCACCCCATCGGGCGCCGGCGGGAAAATCCCTCGAAATCGGGCGCGAAACCCGCGCTGGGCGCGCGGGCCGCCGGGACGCGGAGCGGTTCCGCGTCCCGTGCCGGCTCAGGCCGCGCCCTGGATCTGCGCGTGCAGCTCCTGCAGCGACCACACCGGGCCCTGGCCGCGGTAGTCCAGCGAGTTCACCAGCGCGCGCGCGCCGGACACCGTGGTCGAGTACGTGATGCGCGCCTGCAGCGCCTCGCGGCGGATCGAGAACGAGTCCGAAATGGCCTGACGGCCTTCGGTGGTGTTGATGATGTAGACGATCTCGCCGTTCTTGATCAGGTCGACCACGTGCGGGCGGCCCTCGGTGACCTTGTTGACCACTTCGCAGGCCACGCCGTGGCCACTGAGGAAGGCCTGGGTGCCGCTGGTGGCGACCAGGGTGTAGCCGCGGCGCACCAGCTCCTGCGCCACCGTCAGCACGCGCTGCTTGTCCGGATCGCGCACCGAGACGAACACCTTGCCCACCGGCGGCGCCTTGATGCCGCCGGCTTCCTGGGCGCGCGCCATGGCCGCGCCGAAGTTCTTGCCCACGCCCATGACCTCGCCGGTGGAGCGCATCTCCGGCCCGAGGATCGGGTCCACGCCCTGGAACTTGGCGAACGGGAAGATCGCCTCCTTGACCGAGTAGTAGTCCGGCACGATCTCTTCCAGCGCGCCCTGCGAAGCCAGGGTCTGGCCGACCATGCAGCGCGCGGCGATCTTGGCCAGCGGCATGCCGGTGGCCTTGGACACGAACGGCACCGTGCGCGAGGCGCGCGGGTTCACTTCGATCAGGAAGATGGTGTCGCGGCCTTCGGCGTCGGTCTGGATCGCGAACTGGGTGTTCATCAGGCCCACGACCTTGAGCGACTTGGCCAGCGCCACGACCTGCTTGCGCAGCTCGTCCTGGGTCGCCGGCGACAGCGAATACGGCGGCAGCGAGCAGGAGGAGTCGCCGGAGTGCACGCCGGCCTCTTCGATGTGCTCCATCACGCCGCCGATCAGCACGTGGCCTTCGCGGTCGGCGATGATGTCGACGTCGACCTCGACGGCGTTGTCGAGGAAGCGGTCCAGCAGCACCGGCGAGTCGTTGGAAACCTTGACCGCGTCGCGGATGTAGCGGGTGAGGTCGGCGTCGGAATAGACGATTTCCATGGCCCGGCCGCCCAGCACGTAGCTAGGGCGCACCACCATCGGATAGCCGATCTGGCCGGCCAGCAGCAGCGCTTCCTCGGGATTGCGCGCGGTACGGTTGATCGGCTGCGCCAGGCCCAGCTCCTGGACCAGCTGCTGGAAGCGCTCGCGGTCCTCGGCCAGGTCGATGCTGTCCGGGCTGGTGCCGATGATCGGCACGCCGTTGGCTTCCAGCGCGCGCGCCAGCTTCAGCGGGGTCTGGCCGCCGTACTGCACGATCACGCCCTTGGGCTTCTCGAGGTCCGCGATCTCCAGCACGTCTTCCAGCGTCAGCGGCTCGAAGTACAGGCGGTCGGAGGTGTCGTAGTCGGTCGAGACCGTTTCCGGGTTGCAGTTGACCATGATGGTTTCATAGCCGTCCTCGCGCAGGGCGAGCGCGGCATGCACGCAGCAGTAGTCGAACTCGATGCCCTGGCCGATGCGGTTGGGGCCGCCGCCGAGCACGATGATCTTGTCGCGGTTGGTCGGCTGGGCCTCGCACTCGTCCTCGTAGGTCGAGTACATGTAGGCGGTGGTAGTGGCGAACTCGGCCGCGCAGGAGTCCACGCGCTTGTACACCGGGCGCACGCCGAAGGCGCGGCGCAGGGTGCGCACGGCGGTCTCGTCGGTGCCGGTGAGCTGAGCGATGCGCGCATCGGAGAAGCCCATGCGCTTGAGCGCGCGCATGCGGGCCTTGTCCAGCGAAGCCAGGCCGGCCTCGGCGAGCTTGCGTTCGGCGGCGATCAGTTCCTCGATCTGGTCCAGGAACCAGGGATCGACGAAGGACAGCGCGTGCACGTCCTCCACGCTCATGCCGGCGCGGAAGGCGTCGCCGATATGGAACATGCGCTCCGGGCCCGGCTCCTTCAGCTCGCGGCGCAGCTTGGCCATGTCGGTGTCGCTGGACAGGTCCAGGCCGGTCGGGTCGAGGCCGACCTTGCCGGTCTCCAGGCCGCGCAGGGCCTTGTGCAGCGACTCCTGGAAGGTCCGGCCCATCGCCATGACTTCGCCGACCGACTTCATCTGCGTGGTCAGGCGCGCGTCGGCCTGCGGGAACTTCTCGAAGGCGAAGCGCGGAATCTTGGTGACCACGTAATCGATGGTCGGCTCGAACGAGGCCGGGGTGGCGCCGCCGGTGATCTCGTTGCGCAGTTCGTCCAGGGTGTAGCCGATCGCCAGCTTGGCGGCGATCTTGGCGATCGGGAAGCCGGTGGCCTTGGAGGCCAGCGCCGAGGACCGCGATACGCGCGGATTCATCTCGATCACGACCACGCGACCGTTCTGGGCGTTGATGCCGAACTGCACGTTGGAGCCGCCGGTGTCGACGCCGATCTTGCGCAGCACCGCGATCGAGGCGTCGCGCAGGCGCTGGTATTCCTTGTCGGTCAGGGTCTGCGCCGGCGCGACCGTGATCGAGTCGCCGGTGTGCACGCCCATGGCGTCGAAGTTCTCGATCGAGCACACGATGATGCAGTTGTCCGCGGTGTCGCGGACCACTTCCATCTCGAACTCCTTCCAGCCCAGCACCGACTCCTCGACCAGGATCTCGTGCACCGGCGACAGCTCGAGGCCGCGCTTGGCGATCTCCTCGAACTCTTCCTTGTTGTAGGCGATGCCGCCGCCGCTGCCGCCCAAGGTGAAGCTGGGACGGATGATGGTCGGGTAGCCGACCCGGGTCTGGATATCGACCGCCTGCTCGAAGCTGCGCGCGACTTCGGCCTTGGGGCATTCCAGGCCGATCTCGGCCATCGCCACGCGGAACAGCTCGCGGTCCTCGGCCATGCGGATGGCTTCGCGCTTGGCGCCGATCAGCTCGACGTTGTACTTCTCCAGCACGCCGTTGTCGGCCAGGTCCAGCGCGCAGTTCAGAGCGGTCTGGCCGCCCATGGTCGGCAGCAGCGCGTCGGGCTTTTCCTTGGCGATGATCTTCTCGACCGTCTGCCAGTTGATCGGCTCGATGTACACGGCGTCGGCCATGTTCGGGTCGGTCATGATGGTGGCCGGATTGCTGTTCACCAGCACCACGCGATAACCCTCGTCGCGCAGCGCCTTGCAGGCTTGCGCGCCCGAGTAGTCGAATTCGCAGGCCTGACCGATCACGATCGGCCCGGCGCCGATGATCAGGACGGTTTTGATGTCGGTGCGCTTGGGCATTGTGTCACTCGAGGATCGTGGAAGGCGGTACGTCGCAAGTGGTCATCGCGCCGAGCATCAGCTTCAGCACCAGACGGGTGCCGATGCTCTTGCCGGCGTCGCTGTTCTCCTGCGCCGTCTTGGAGGGATCGAAGGCTTCGCCGATGCCGACCAGCTCGCGCAGCGGCGCGTGCTTGGGCTCGGTGATGAAATCGATGAAGGACAGCATCTGATCGGCCTTCATCTTCTTCATCACTTCGGTCGTTTCGACCTTCTTGCCGGTCTGGGCTTCATTGACCCCGGCATTGATGAAATCGGAGAACACGCTGGCGGCGCCGCCGTTGAGCAGGGCCAGGTCGGCGTCGACGCGGCCGGGATTGGCCTTGACGTACTCCAGGGCCTGGGCGCGCTTGCTGCGGCGATAGCCGTCGGTGGACAGCTCGTTGCGCAGGCAGCTCAGCTTGGCCGGCTCGACCTTGTCGGCCTTGCCTTGCAGCGGCCACTCCGGGTCGCCGGCGGCGGCATCGTCGAGGATCTTGCCGAACGGCAGCATCTGCATCATCACGTCGGCCAGCTTGTCGGCCTGGGCCTGCGCGTTCTGGGCGCTGGCGACGATAGGAAGCAGCGCCAGCAAAGTGGCGGCGACGACGGCATTGCAGCGAGCTTGCAGGGTCATTCCTTGTCTCCGTTGAGTGCGCGTCGCGGGTGGTGTGGTGTGGTGTGGTGTGTTGCATGTCAGTACAAGCGGTCCTGCCAGTCGCCCGGGGGCAACCAGGTGATCTGCTGGCTGCCGGCGGCGTCGATCGCGCCGGCGCGCACGGCGTCGCGCACGCTCAGGTTCATCGCCTGCCAGCTGTCGGCGTCGCGGCCGATGCGCGCGCCGATGCGGTTGTTGTGCGCGTCCATGGCGCGGCTGCGGTTGCCCTGCCCGTCGCGCTCCATGACCCGGGTGACCCAGTCCACGATGCGCGGCGAGGTGGTGTAGGCGACCACGGCGCTGGCCAACGTGTGCCGGTAGGCGTCGGCGGGGCCGTTACGGCCGCCCGGCAGGCCGGCGGCGAAGAACTGCGAATACACCACGATCAGGACGAAGGCCGGATAGGCCGCGACCACGGCGCCGGCGATCAGCCAACGACGCCAGCGGCGCGCGGGCTTGCGCGCTGCGGTCGCGGCCTGGATCGTGGCGGCGCTCATCAGGCCTTGGGCATCTCGATGCCGCAGCGCTTGGACACGCGCTCGCTGAGCTTCTGCAGCTGTTCCGGGCTGACGTCGGTGTCGGGGAATTCGCGTTCCAGCACCTTGGCGGCCGGGCTCTGCATGAACTCCATGACCTCCATCAGCTCGTCGGCCTGCATGCCCTTGAAGAATTCGACCGCCTCGGCCTTGGGCGCGCCGTCGACGGCGTTGTCGATGTTGCCCTTGACCTGCTCGCGCATGCCGGCGACGAACTTGGCGCCGCCCTTGGTCTGGCCGAAACGGGTCCAGGCGGCGATGGTCTCGCCGTCGCCGAACAGCTGGCGGAAGGCGTCGACCATGCTGCTGCGGAATTCCGGCAGCAGCTCGCCCTTGATGCAGCCGCGTTGGCTGTCGTTGAAGACCTTGAACTCTTCGGCGTTGTCGATCTTGCCGGCGATCACGCGCTCGATCGCGACATCGAAGCCCAGCAACTGCTGGATCTGGGCGACTTCGGCATCGGTAGGCGCGGCCGCGGCGACCGGGGCCGACCAGGCCAAGCCCGCGGCCAGGACGGCGGCGAACGCGTGGAACTTCATCGTGCCGACTCCATGCTGGCGACGAAACGGTCGAACAAGGGCGCGACATCGTGCGGGCCGGGGCTGGCTTCCGGGTGGCCCTGGAAGCTGAAAGCCGGCGCGTCGCTGAGCTCGATGCCCTGGTTGCTGCCATCGAACAGCGAGCGGTGGATCACCCGCACGTTGGCGGGCAAGCTGGCCTCGTCGACCGCGAAACCGTGGTTCTGCGAAGTGATCATCACGCGCCCGCTGTCCAGGTCCTGGACCGGATGGTTGGCGCCGTGGTGACCGAACTTCATCTTCAGCGTCTTGGCGCCCGCGGCCAGGCCCAGCAGCTGGTGGCCCAGGCAGATGCCGAAGGTCGGCAGCTTGCGCGTCAGGAATTCGCGGATCGCGGCGATCGCGTAGTCGCAGGGCTCCGGATCGCCGGGGCCGTTGGACAGGAACACGCCGTCCGGATTCAGCGCCAGCACGTCGGCGGCCGAGGTCTGCGCCGGCACCACCGTCACCCGGCAGCCGCGCTCGGCCAGCATGCGCAGGATGTTGCGCTTGACGCCGAAATCGTAGGCGACCACATGGAAACGCGGTTCGGCCTGGACGAAGGCGTTGGCGTCCAGATCGAGCTGGCCGTCGCGCCACTCGTAACGCTCGCGGGTGCTGACTTCCTTGGCCAGGTCCATGCCCTTCAGGCCCGGGAACTTGCGCGCGGCCTCGATGGCCTTGGCCGCGTCGATGCCCTCGCCCGCCATCAGCGCGCCGTTCTGGGCGCCGCGATCGCGCAGCAGACGGGTCAGCTGGCGGGTGTCGATGTCGGCGATCGCGACCACGCCGCGCTCGGCCAGCCACTGCGGCAACGCGATCTGGCTGCGCCAGTTGCTGGGGCGGCGCGGCACGTCGCGCACGATCAGGCCCGAGGCCCAGACCTGGCCGGCTTCGTCGTCCTGGTCGGTGCAGCCGGTGTTGCCCACGTGCGGATAGGTCAGCGTGACCAGTTGGCGCGCGTAGGACGGGTCGGTGAGGATTTCCTGGTAACCGGTGATGGCGGTATTGAAGACGACTTCGCCGACGCTGAGGCCGGGCGCGCCTACGGAAACGCCCTCGAATACGGTGCCGTCTTCGAGAGCGAGGATTGCGGGTTGGGTCACGGGGGTCGCCTTGGCTGCCGAGGATACTGACCCCGTCCAGCGCGCACCGGCAAAACCGGCTTGCAGCAAAACACGGACGCGGTGCGGGACCGGTCCGGCGGGCGGGGTTCAGGCGAGCGAGAATTGTACCGACGCGGGCCGGCGAACGCCAGCCGCGCGAGCCCATTCCAGCGCCGCCCGCGCGTCCGGAAACCGGCTGTTCACCTTCGCGCCAGCGGTGTGGCGGTTACGGCCCGGATCGGCAAACCAGCGCAGTGCCCGCTCCGCGGCGCCTGCCTCGCCCTGCCGGGCCGGCGAACCAAGGGGCGCGCTGCCGTCAGGGGCCCGAGCCCGCCACGACGCGACCTACAGATTCGGGAACATAAGCTCGGCCAGGCCGTAGCGGCCCGGGCCTTGGCGCGCCACCTTCAACGCCGCCTCCAGCGCACCGCGCGCGAAGATGTCGCGGTTGGTCGCGCGGTGGATCAGCTCCAGGCGCTCGCCGGCGCTGGCGAACTGCACCGTGTGCTCGCCGACGATGTCGCCCGCGCGCAGGCTGGCGTAGTGCGGGTCGCGGCCGCTGCCGATCGCGACCGCCTGGCCCAGGTGCAGGGCCGTGCCCGACGGCGCGTCCAGCTTGCGGGTGTGGTGGGCCTCGACGATGTCGCAGTCCCAACTCGGCAAGGCGGCCGAGGCGCGCCGCACCAGTTCGGTCAGCACCGCCACGCCCAGGCTGTAATTGGCGGCCCACACGATCGCGATGCGCGCCGAGGCGGCCTCGATCGCGCGGTTCTGTTCCGAGGACAGGCCGGTGGTGCCCGAAACCAGGGCGCGGCCGCGTTCGGCGCACAGCGCCAGCACCGGGTCGAAGCCCTCCGGCAGGCTGAAATCGATGGCGACGTCGAACTCGGGCACGCCGCTCAATTCGCTGGCGGCGAACTGCGGCACGCCGTCGACCACGCGCTGCGCCGGCGATTTGCGCGAGACCGCGGCCACCACGCTGAGATCGTCGCGGGCCGCGGCCAGACGCAGCAGCGCCAGCCCCATGCGCCCGGAGGCGCCGTGGATCAGGAGTCGGGGGATATCGTTCATGCCGGCAGGCTAACGGCTGGGCCGGAGTTTCGACAAGCGGCGACGACGGCGCGCCGCCCTACTCGTCGTAATAGGACGTCAGCGTGCGCAGCAAGGAACGGCCGTCGGGACCGACCAGATCGGCCGCGCGCCAGCAGCGGTCCGCGCCGCTGAAGCGCAAGCGCAGCTCGCGCGACTGCGTCGGCATGCGCTCGTCGAGCACGAAGCGGTAACGCAACCGCACCACGTCCTCGGCTTCGACGAAGTACTCCGGGTCGCGGGCCTCGCCGTCTTGCGCATCCAGCCAGGGATCGGCGTCGATCGCGCACACGCCCTCGACTTTGCAGGCCTGCTCGCGTTCCAGCAGCCGCAGCAAGGGCGGAGCGAAGGCGTCGCCCAGGGTCGTCGTCGGCTCGTTCCAGAACGTGTAGTGCTGCCGAAACCAGGCCTGCGCGGCGGCCAACGGCGTCTCGCCCAGGCAGGCCGCGTGCGCGGGCGCAGCGAGCGCGTAGGCGGCGATGAGCGCCAGTGTCCGTTTCATAAAGCGTCCTGATTGGGGTAACGATCGCCACGCGACGCGCACACGCGGGTCTGGCCTGGACGCCCACGGCGCGAACGACCGCGCACGCTCATTCATACCAGCGCCACGCATGCAGCAGCGCATCGGCTTGGGCGGGCCCCTGCCCCAGGAACTCGGCCAGCGCGTCGCGCACGCTCGCGCGCGCCTGCGGCCGCAACTCGTAATCCTCGTCCAGCGCCGACTCGCCCAGCGCGGCGTAGGTGTTGGCCACGGTCGCCAGCGCGCCGAACGCGGTGGCCAGATCGTCGGCGATCGGGCGCGGGTTCCAGTGGCCGCCGGCCAGGTCGAACGACACCGCACCGCTGATCAGGTCGTAGATGAAGGGATGGCTGCCCTCCATCGCCACCACCAGCCATTCGTCCTTCCAGCCGCGCAGGCGCTCGCCGCTGAGCCCATGCCAGCGATAGCCGGCCTGGCGCGCCCATAGGTTCTGCAGCGGCGGGATCGACACCGGATTGCCGCCGCAGGCCAGGTCCAGACCGAGCGGGCCGACCGACGCGTGGCGGACGCCGCCCCAGGGGCCGACCTCGCGATAGAAGTCCAGCAAGGCCGGCGGCAGTGCGAACTCGCCCTGCCAGTCCGATGCCGGCTGCGCGCGCAACTCGCCCCAGGGCGCCAGCAAGGGCCGGATCGCGGCATAGCTAGGCGGCATGCGGCCTCCCGGCGGCGGGAGCGGCGCGCCGCGTGGACAGGCCGGTCCGCCTCATGCGTCGGCGACCTCGGCCGAACCCCAACCCTGCTGCGCGGCGTACTCGTGCAGACGTTGCAGCATCGCCGCGGCCGCGGCGGCGCGGCTGAGTTCGACGTGGAAGCGGGCCTGCGGCAGTTGCGGATCCCAATCGCTGCCGCGCACCCGGCAGACCACGCCGTCGCGCTGGCCTTCCCAGTAGAAATCGTAGGACTGGTTCGGCCCATGACGCTCGATCAGACGCTGGCCGGCGATGCCCAGCACGTTGAACAGGCGGCTGGCGCCCGCCTGCAGGCCGCAAGCGTGGCGGCCCGGCGTCAGCACCAGCTCATGCACAGGCGTCGGCATGCGTCCGTTCCGCCATCGGCTGTGTCGCGCAGCGCATGCCCTGCCCGCCTACTGGTACACCACCTGCGACTTCAGGTTCGGCAGCACCTTCTTGGCGAAGGCCTGGAAGGCGCGGTTGTACTCGGGCGTGCACAGCGGGCCGGGCGTGCCGTCCTCGAACACCCGGCTGGCCTCGAGCACATTGCCCTTGAGGCTGTAGGTGGCGTGGTAGCGCAGGCCGCCGGATTCGATCGACAGATTGGTGGGCACCGCGATCACCTTCATGCTGGCCGGAAACTCGATCCGGTAGATCTCCTCGGAGCGCCCGCCGGTGCAGGCGGTTTCGCCCTCGGCGCTGAGGTCTTCGTTGGCGCTGGAGACGAAGCTCGCGACCGGCTGCGGGTTCATGAACATCGGCCGCAGCGGGATCGCGCCCGGCACCGGCAGCATCTGCGCGACCTCGAATTGGGCGTCGTAGTTCTGGCTGTCGATCAGGGGCTTGGGATCGTCCTGGCGGAAGCTGCCCTGCGCGACCAGGCCGCTGGACTGAAAGTAGTTCTTGACCAGGTCCCGGGCCTGCTCCTGGGTCATCTCGCGCAGCGCGCCGCGCAAGGAGACCGCCGGGAAACCCGACACCTCCACCGCGACCTTGCCCTTGACCGAGCCGTCCTCGCTCACGGTCAGATGGGTGGTCATGCGCTGGCGGTTGCGCTCGGAACGATAGGCCGGCGTGTGCGCCTTCAATTCGGGCTGGTCGACGCGCAGCACCGGCTTGCCGGCCACGTTCGGCGGCAGGTCGCCGAACGGGATGCCCTTGGCGGTGGCGTCCAGGTACAGATCCAGCCCGGGCAGGTAATTGATCACGTGGTTGACGCTGGAGGCGACCGGAATCTCCGGCAGGCGGTAGACGTTGCCGGCGTTGACCAGGGCCTGGCTGGCCTCGATGCCCTTGGCCGCCAACAGCGCCTGCAGCAGGGTGGCGTGGTCCTTGCAATCGCCCAGGCGGTTGTCGAGCACGAAGTCCTGGTCGCGCGGCACCACCGCGCCCAGACCGATGCAGTTGCCGCCGTAGTGGATGTTGGTCGACACCCATTCGTACAGGGCACGCGCGACCTCGCGCGGCGCGGTCTTGCCGGCCGCGATCTCGTCGGCCAGCTTGCGCGCGCGCGCCGTCGGCACCGCCTTGGGCAGCGCGCGCTCGCCGTAGACGCGGGCGATGTCGCCGTAGCTGCGAAAGGTCGAATAGGCGAAGCCCGGGAAATCCTCGACCTGGTAGACCGAGTAGTCCGTGCGCTTGCTCTTGGACGGGGCACGGTTCTGATAGCTCCACTCGACGATACGACGGTCGCCGACGGTCTCGTCGCGCACCTGCTTCAATGCGCCCCAGGCCTTGTGCTGGGCCCACATCGCCGCCGGCGCGTCGATCTTGATGCGCACGTCGCCCGCGTAGCGGTGGTTGCTGAAGCTGTCGAGTTCGGAGAACTGGCGGTCGAACATCGGCTGCTTGCCGATCAGGCGATAGGACAGCACCACGGTGTCGCCGGCGGCGACATCGGGGAAGATCAGGCTGGTGGTGGCGATGTCGGAGAACGCCGGACCGCCGCCCTCGCGGCCGTCGTTGGTCTCGACCTGATAGTTGGACTTGGGCACCTCGATGCGGCGGCCGTCGGCCTTGCGCGTATAGGCCTCGATCACCTCGAACCGCTGAATGCTGGCGCTGTAGCTGATCGACTCGCGCTTGGCGTATTCGACCGCGCGTTCGTCCAGCACCTTGAGTTCGGTCTCGTGCTGTTCGACGTAGCTGCCGTCGGGCTGCACGGTGTAGGTCACGTGCGCGCGTTCGCTGCGCACCGGATCCTCGGAGGCGGCGGGCGCCGTCGTCGGCGTGGCGTTCTGCGCCACCGCGGCCGTAGCCGCCAGCGCAATGCCGATCGCGGCGCACAGCCGCAGTGTTGCGATACGCATCCCTTCCCCCTGTCGCTACGTGGGCGACGAGCGCCTCGCATAGGCTCGCGGGGCGCCGTCCTGAACCGGCCGTACACCGGATGCGAGACGTTCTATCACATCGCGCGAGCGCCGCTAAGACCGTTCCAGCGCAAGCCGGCGGCGGCACACAACGGGCACGAAAAAGGGGGCCGCAGCCCCCTTCTGATTTCGCTATGCCTCGGGCTCAGGAGGTCATCCGGTCCCAGAAACCCTTGACCCCGTCCAGGAAGGTCGAGGAACGCGGCGAATGCTTGCGCGCCCCCTCGCCGATGAAGGTCGCTTCGAACTTTTCCAGCAACTCGCGCTGTTCGACGGTCAGATTGACCGGGGTTTCCACCACCACCCGACAATACAGATCGCCCGGCTTGCGGCTGCGCACCGACTTCACGCCCTTGTCGCGCAGGCGGAACAGCTTGCCGCTCTGGGTCTCGAACGGAATACGCAGCTCGACCTCGCCGCCCAACGTGGGCACGCGGATCGTATCGCCGAGCGCGGCCTGGGAAATGCGGATCGGCACCTCGCAGTGCAGGTCGTCGCCGTCGCGCTGGAAGATCTCGTGCTCGCGCACGCGCACTTCCACGTACAGATCGCCCGGCGGCGAACCGGCCGGGCCGGCCTCGCCCTCGCCGGTCAGGCGGATGCGGTCGCCGTTGTCGACGCCGGCCGGAATCTTGACCTGCAGGGTCTTGGTGCGTTCCACCCGGCCCTGGCCGTGGCAGTCCTTGCAGGGATCGGCGATGGTCTGGCCGCGGCCGCCGCAATGCGGGCAGGCCTGCTGCATCGAGAAGATGCCGCGCTGGAAGCGGACCTGGCCGCGGCCGCTGCAGGTGGTGCAGGTTTCCAGCTTGCCGTCGGCCGAACCCGAGCCGTTGCAGGTGTCGCATTCGTCCAGGGTCGGGATTTCGATCTGCTTGTCCAGGCCGCCGACCGCCTCTTCCAGCGACAGCTCCATCACATAGCCGATATCGGCGCCGCGGCGCGGACCGCGCTGGCCGCCACCGCCGCCGAAGATGTTGCCGAAGATGTCGCCGAAAATATCGCCCATGTCGGCGTAGCCAGGCCCGCCGCCGCCACCGCCCATGCCGTGCTCGAAGGCGGCGTGGCCGTGCTGGTCGTAGGCGCGCCGACGATTGGCGTCGGACAGCACCTCGTAGGCCTCCTTGCACTCCTTGAACGCCGCCTCGGCGGCGTTGTCGCCGGGATTGCGGTCGGGATGGTGCTTCATCGCGCAGCGCCGATAGGCCTTCTTCAGGTCGTCGTCGCTGGCGTTGCGGGCCACGCCCAGCACTTCGTAATAGTCGCGTTTGCTCATGGGCCGGGATTCGTGATTCGGGATTCGTGATTCGTTACGGCGCAAAACTCAGGGACGGAACCGGTGGGAGAATAGCGAAAGGAGCGGGAAAACCCGCTCCTTCCAATCTCTAATCCCTAATCCCGAATCACGGCTTCTGATCGTCCTTGACCTCGGTGAACTCGGCGTCGACCACGTCGTCGGACTTGGCGCCGGCGTTGCCGCCCGCGTCCGCGCCCGGCTGCTGGGCCTGGACCGCCGCGAACAGGGCCTGAGCGGCCTCTTCCAGGGCCTTGGACTTGGCCTCGATCTGGCCCTTGTCGTCGCCCTTCATCGCGGTCTCGAGCTCGGCGATCGCGCCCTCGGTGCGGCCGATCGCGTCGCCCGGCAGCTTCTCACCGTGCTCCTTGATCGTGCTGCGCGCCATGTGGATCAGGCCGTCGGCCTGGTTGCGGGCCTGGACCAGGTCGTGGAACTTCTGGTCTTCCTCGCGGTTGGCTTCCGCGTCGGCGACCATCTTGGCGATCTCGTCCTCGGACAGGCCCGAACCGGCCTTGATCTCGACCTTCTGTTCCTTGCCGGTCTTCTTGTCCTTGGCCGACACGTGCAGGATGCCGTTGGCGTCGATGTCGAAGGACACCTCGACCTGCGGCATGCCGCGCGGCGAGGGCTCGATGCCGGACAGGTCGAAACGCGCCAGCGACTTGTTGTAGCGGGCCTGCTCGCGTTCGCCCTGCAGCACGTGCACGGTCACGGCCGACTGGTTGTCCTCGGCGGTGGAGAAGGTCTGCGAGGCCTTGGTCGGTACCGTGGTGTTCTTCTCGATGATCTTGGTGAACACGCCGCCCAGGGTTTCGATGCCCAGGCTCAGCGGGGTCACGTCCAGCAGCAGCACGTCCTTGACCTCGCCGGCCAGCACGCCGCCCTGGATCGCCGCGCCGACAGCCACGGCCTCGTCCGGGTTGACGTCCTTGCGCGGTTCCTTGCCGAAGAACTCGGCCACGGCCTGCGCGACCTTGGGCATGCGGGTCTGACCGCCGACCAGGATCACTTCGCTGATGTCGCCCGCGCGCAGGCCGGCGTCGTTGAGCGCGATGCGGCAGGGTTCGATGGTCTTCTTGACCAGGTCCTCGACCAGCGACTCCAGCTTGGTGCGGGTCAGCTTGATGTTGAGGTGCTTCGGGCCCGACGCGTCGGCGGTCACGTAGGGCAGATTGACTTCGGTCTGCTGGGCGCTGGACAGCTCGATCTTGGCGCGCTCGGCGGCGTCCTTCAGGCGCTGCAGGGCCAGCGGATCCTTGCGCAGGTCGATGCCCTGGTCCTTCTGGAACTCTTCGACCAAGTAGTCGATGACGCGCTTGTCGAAGTCTTCGCCGCCCAGGAAGGTGTCGCCGTTGGTGGCCAGCACCTCGACCTGCATTTCGCCGTCGACCGAGGCGATCTCGATGATCGACACGTCGAAGGTGCCGCCGCCCAGGTCGTAGACCGCGACCTTGCGATCGCCGCCCTTCTTGTCCATGCCGTAGGCCAACGCCGCCGCGGTCGGCTCGTTGATGATGCGCTTGACCTCCAGGCCGGCGATCTTGCCCGCGTCCTTGGTGGCCTGACGCTGGCTGTCGTTGAAGTAGGCCGGCACGGTGATGACCGCCTCGGTGACGGTCTCGCCCAGGTAGGCCTCGGCGGTCTTCTTCATCTTGGCCAGCACTTCGGCCGAGATCTGCTGCGGCGCCATCTTCTTGCCGTCGGCGGTCGCCACCCAGGCGTCGCCGTTGTCGTGCTGGGCGATGCCGTAGGGCACCAGGTCCAGGTCCTTCTGCACTTCGGCGTCGGTGAACTTGCGGCCGATCAGGCGCTTCACCGCGTAGAAGGTGTTCTTGGGATTGGTGACGGCCTGGCGCTTGGCCGAAGCGCCGACCAGGACTTCGCCGTCCTTGGTGAAGGCCACGATGGACGGCGTGGTGCGATCGCCTTCCGCGTTCTCGATGACCTTGACGTTGCCGCCTTCCATGATCGCGACGCAGGAATTGGTCGTGCCCAGGTCGATGCCGATGATCTTGCCCATGGTGTTGCTCCCTCTCGAATGCTTTAGATGTTGCGGCTGCCGTTGCGGCGCCGATGTGCGTTATTTGGGGTCCGGTCGCGGGCGGTTCAAGCGCCCCCGCCCTCGCCCGCGCGCTCCGGCGCGCTCGCGCCGGCGACGGTTCAGGCGTCCTGGGCGACCACGACCAGGGCCGGGCGCAGCAGCCGCTCGTTCAGCAGCCAGCCCTTCTGGTAGACCTGGACCACGTGGTTGGGGGCGACGCCCGGGGCCGGGACCATGCTCATGGCCTGGTGCTGTTCGGGGTTGAACGGCTGGCCGGTGGGGTCGACCGCGATCAGACCGTTGTCGCCGGCGACCTTGAGCAGCTGGCGCAGGGTCAGTTCCATGCCCTCGCGCAGCGCGCTGGCGTCGCCGCCGGCCGCGGCCAGGCCGGCTTCCAGGCTGTCGATCACCGGCAGCAGGTCGCCGAGCAGGCGCTCGTTGGCGAACTTGCGCGCCGTGTCGATGTCGCGCGCCAGACGCTTGCGTTGGTTGTCGAGTTCGGCGCGCTCGCGCAGCGCGTCCTCGCGGACCTGGGCCAGTTCGGCGCGCAGGGTCTCGACCTCGTTCGGCGCGGCGGCGGAAGCCGGGTCCTGCGCGTCGGGGTGGAGTTCGGTATTCGGATCGTGGTGGCTCATGCTGGGCTGGTCCTGGCGGTATATCCGCGACAGGGGCAGCTATTGGGGCCAAGCCCGGACCGTTCAAGTGCGCGCCGCGCAGAAGTGCCGGCATCTGCGGCGATCGTGCGGCAACGGCGGCGACCGGGGTGGTTCGATGCCGTTTTTGGGACGATGGGCATAGCCGCAGGGGCTATCGCGCCGCTATCGGCATCATTGAGCGCGAGCGGCGCAAGCCGCGAYCGCGRGAGTCGGCGACCGACGCGGGCCCGGCTTCGGCTGGAACCTCGGTGATCGGCGGRCTTCGGCTTCGGGSATCGCGGCTCACGCCGCTCCTACCCCAAAGCGGCGATCGGCGACGGCGATGGCCTTGGGCAGCAGCGACGCGAGTCGCGGCCTAAGCCACCAATGGCGACGCCCACCCCGCCTCGCCCGCTTCCTGTGGGAGCGGCGTGAGCCGCGATGCCGAAGCGGTGGCGCGCCGAGGCAGGTAGAAAAAACCGAAGCCAATACCCGCAGCACGACGGTTTTCGCGATCGCGGCTCACGCCGCTCCCACAGGAAGCCAAGGTCCGCGCCAGCGGACAGAAGGCCAAGTCCCCAGACACGCGCCCCGCTCAAGCCTCGGGCTTGAACGCATCCCCCAGGGCATCCGCCGCGGCCTGCACCACCGGGATCACCCGGTCGTAGGCCATCCGGGTCGGCCCGATCACGCCCAATACACCCAGCACCTGGCCGCCGGCGGTGTACGGCGCGGTCACCAGCGACACGCCTTCCAGCGGCGCCAGGCCGGTTTCCTCGCCGATGAAGATGCGCACGCCCGGGGCGTGGATGGTGCGCTCCAGCAGCTGCAGGATCTCGCGCTTGCGCGCGAAGGCCTCGAACAGCTCCCGCAGGCGATCCACGTCGGACAGCTCCTGCACGCCCATCAGCCGGGTCTGCCCGGCCAGCACCATGTCGTCGTCGCGGTCCGGCGCCAGCGCCTGCTCGGCCAGCTCGACCGACTGCGCCAGCAACGCGGCCATTTCCGACTGCGCGCTGCGCAGCTCGTGCAGCAGGGTGGCGCGGATGTCGGCGACCGGGCGCCCGGCGAAATGGCTGTTGAGGTAGTTGGCGACCCGCTCCAGCTCGCCGGCGTCGTAGGGCCGCTTGGTCTGGATGATGCGGTTCTGCACGTCGTGATCGGCGAACACCAGGATCGCGAGCACGCGCTGCGCGTCCAGCGGGACGAAATCGATGCGCCGGAACGCGAACTGCTCGCGCTTGGGCACGCTGACCACGCCGACGAAATGGGTCATCGCCGACAGCAGCTCCGAAGCGCTGCCGAGCAGGGCCTGGGTGCCCGAACCGGTCGGCAGCTCGTTGCGCAGGCGCGCCAGGTCGCCCTCGGGCAGCGGCCGCACCTGCAGCAGCGAATCCACGAACAAGCGATAGCCCTGCGCGGTCGGGATGCGCCCGGCCGAGGTATGCGGCGCGCTGAGCAGGCCGGCGTCCTCCAGGTCGGACAGGATGTTGCGGATGGTCGCCGCGCTCACGTCCAGGCCGGCATGGCGCGCCAGCGTCTGCGAGCCCACCGGTTCGCCACTGTGGATGTAGCGCCCGATCAGCGTGCGCAACAACTGGCGCGCGCGCGGGTCCAGGCTGAGGTCGGAAGAACGGCGATTCATCGCTGTCGATATAAGCGCGCCGGGCGGTGGGCGCAAGCGCGGCGATGCGCGCGCGCCATTCATGCGGCCGGAGGCCCGTGTGAGAGCGCCCCCGGCGGGCTGGCCTTGCGGGGCCTGGCAGCCACGCAATCGCGGCTCACGCCGCTCCCACAGGAAGCGTGCCTGCACGCACCGCTAGTCGGTCGGGTTTGCGGTAGGAGCGACGCAAGTCGCGACCGCGCCATCGAGCCACGACGTAGCTTCCGTTCGTCGCCCTCCTCCCCAAGCTCGATGCCTAACGGGTTCCGCCCTCCCGTCGGAGCGACGTAACCCGCGATCGCGCCGCCCGCACTCGAAACTCGCCTGCCGCCGCCCAATCTCAACCCTGGAGACTAATCCGACACAGATTGGCGGCATTCCCTGCTAGCCCGGTCACCCCCGACCCGGCACAATCGCCGCTCCACAACGCCGCCAGCGCATGCTCACCCACCTTTCTCTCAAGCATTTCGTCGTGGTCAGCGCGGCCGAACTCTCGTTCGGCCCGGGCTTGACCGTGATCTCCGGCGAAACCGGCGCCGGCAAGTCGCTGTTGGTCGACGCCCTGGGCCTGATCAGCGGCCTGCGCGCCGACAGCGGCGTGGTCCGCCACGGCGCCGACCGCGCCGAACTGGTCGCCGACTTCTCGCTGGCAGACGCCGCGCCGGCCGCGGCCTGGCTGCGCGAGAACGAACTGGACGAGGACGACAGCTGCCAGGTCCGGCGGGTGATCCGCGCCGACGGCGGCTCGCGCGCCTGGATCAACGGCCGCCCGGCCACCTTGGGCCAGCTCGCCGACCTGGCCTCGCGCCTGGTCGAGATCCACGGCCAGCACGAGCACCAGGCCCTGCTGTCCAAGGCCAGCCAGCTCGCCCTGCTCGACGCCTACGCGCGCAACGATGCCGCGCGCGCGGCGGTCGAAACCGCCGCGCGCGACTGGAGCGCCCTGCTGCGCGAACGCGACGCCCTGATCGCCAAGGGCGACGTCTCCGAACGCATCGGCTGGCTGGAACACCAGCACGCCGAACTCGAACGCGAAACCCTGGAACCCGAGGCGATCGCGCGCCTGAACGCCGATCACAAGCGCCATGCCCACGCCGCCGGCCTGATCACCGCCTGCGACGACGCCTTCGCCCGCCTCGGCGGCGAGGACGGCCCCTCGCTGTCGCGCAATCTGCAGCAGGTGCGCGCCGAACTGCAGCGCGTGGTCGAGCACGAGGCGCGCCTGAGCGACGTCGACGCCATGCTCGACGCCGCCGCGATCCAGGTCGACGAAGCCTTGGCCCTGCTAGGCCGCGTGCGCGACGACCTCGACCTGGACCCGTCCGCCTTCGACACCCTGGAACAACGCCTGGGCCGCCTGCACGAGCTCGCGCGCAAGCACCGCGTCGCCCCCGAACAACTGGCCGCGCACCGCGACGGCATGGGCGCCGAACTGGACGTCCTGCGCGGCGCCGGCGAACGCCTGACGCGCCTGGACGGCGAGATCGCCGGCGCGCGCAAGGCCTGGCGCGGCAACGCCGACGCCCTGACCGCCTCGCGCAAGAGCGCCGCCCAGGCCCTGTCGGCCGCGACCACCGGCCTGATCGGCGAGCTCGGCATGGGCGGCGGCCGTTTCGAGATCGCTCTGGAGCCCATCGACGAAGACCGCCCCGATCCGCAGGGCGGCGAGCGCGTCGAGTTCCTGGTCGCGGCCAACCCCGGCCAGCCCGCGCGCGCCCTGCGCAAGGTCGCCTCCGGCGGCGAGCTCTCGCGCGTCTCGCTGGCGATCGAAGTCGCCGCGTTGGGCCTGGATACGGTCCCCAGCATGGTCTTCGACGAGGTCGACTCCGGCATCGGCGGCGCCGTGGCCGAGATCGTCGGCCAGAAGCTGCGCGCCCTGGGCGCGAGCCGCCAGGTTCTGTGCGTGACCCACCTGCCCCAGGTCGCGGCCCAGGGCCACGCCCACTACCGGGTCAGCAAGTCGGCCAGCGAAGGCGTCACCCAGAGCGCGGTCCAGCGCCTGGACGCCAAGCAGCGCGAAGAGGAACTCGCGCGCATGCTCGGCGGCGTCGAGCTGACCAAGGAAGTGCGCGCGGCGGCCAGGCGGCTGCTCGCGGATGTGGTTTAAGGGCCGGGATTCGGGATTCGGGATTCGGAAGAGCTTTGCGTGCCGTGGCCACTCTCGATTCGTCATCCCCGCGAAGGCGGGGATCCAGTGACTTGCTCGGTCTGTCGCCGACGACGCAGGCGCCCTAGAACCTCTCGGTTCCAGACTGGGCGCCACCTACGCGCCGAGTGGAGTCAGCGCGCGAATGACGCCGCGGACGCGTCCCGTATTGGACCTAGGCCTGTCGCGGCAACACAGCCCGCACCAAAGAAAAGGCCCGCCATGAGCGGGCCCTTCTAGTCTGGCGGCACCGGCGAGCGCTGCGCTCCACCGATCCCGCAACGCGCCCCTCAGCGCTTCTTGCGCACGTACAGCACCAGCGAGTGCTCTTCGATCTCGTAGCCGTGCTTGGCCGCGATCTTGCGCTGCAGCTCTTCGATCTCGGCGCTCTCGAACTCTGTGATCTTGCCGGTCTCGATGTCGACCATGTGGTCGTGATGATGGCCGCGGTCGAGCTCGTACACCGACTGCCCGGCCTCGAAGTTGTGCTTGAGCACCAGGCCCGCGGATTCGAACTGGGTCAGCACGCGGTAGACCGTGGCCAGGCCGATGTCCTCGCCCTTTTCCAGCAGCAGCCGGTAAATGTCCTCGGCGGTCATATGGCGCGGCTTGGACTGCTCCAGCAGCTCCAGGATCCGCATGCGCGGATGGGTGACCTTGAGTCCGGCGTTGCGCAGGTCCTGCGATTCCATCTGATCGTCCTTCTTTATCGTGCTGACTGGGCGGCCCGGGTCGGCGTTCGCGCGCCGGCGGCGCGGCGGCCGCGGCCGGAACGGCGGATGAACGCGTCTCGGCGCGCCCCGGTCCACCCCTTGTGGATGCGGCCTTCAGTGTATCATCGGCGCGTTACCCGCCCGTCGCAGACATAGGTCCCAGCACACGATGCGCAAGCTCCTGCTCGTCCTTTCGATCGCCTTGATCACCTCCGGTTGCGGCATTCTCTATAAGCAGCCGATCTACCAGGGCAACCTGCTCGAGAAGACCGCGGTCGACCAGCTGCAGACCGGCATGACCAAGCAGCAGGTGCAGTTGCTGCTGGGCAGCCCTTCGATCGAAGACCCGTTCCACCACGATCGCTGGGACTACACCGCGACCCAGCGCACCGGCCGCCTGGCGCGGACCGAGAAGAAGAACCTGGTCCTGTACTTCGAGAACGACGCCCTGGCCCGCTGGGACGGCGACTACTTCCCGGAGCAGGACGAGCAGATCGCCAAGGCCGCGCCGAAGCAGTTCGGCCGCAACCTGGCCAAGGAAAAGGACAAGAAGCGCCGCCGCTGAGGCCGCGCTTCTCCGGTTTCCAGCGTTTCCGGCACCGCCAGGCGGTGCCTGCCCCCTACTTGGACACGCCGCCCTTGAGCGGACCGCGCGCCTGCGCGCGGCGCCTGCGTGCGTCCTTGGGATCGGCCAGCAAGGGCCGCAGCAACTCGACCCGGTCGCCCTCGTGCAGGACCGCGTCGTGCTCTACGCGCACCCCGTACACCGCATAGGCCACCGCCTCCTCGTCCCGCGCCCAGCCCGCCGCGGCCAGCGCGTCGCGCACGCGCGCGCCCTCGGGCAGGTCCAGCGCGCAGGTCTCGAACCGCCGCGGCCAGGCGCGGACCAGCTCGATCTTCACGCCTCGTCCCCGCGATCGGCGACCCGCACGAAGTCGTCGACCATGCGGTCGGCCAGGCTTTGGAAGCCGATCGCCATCGCCGGGCCCAGCAGCTTCACCGCCGGCTCGAACTCCAGGGTCAGGGTGACCTTGCAGGCCGACTCGTCCAGGGCGTGGAACTCCCAGCGCCCGCCGAGCTGGCGGAACGGGCCGTCGACCAGCTTGAGCTCGATATGGTGCGGCGGCGACAGGGTATTGCGGGTGGTGAACCAGGTCCGCAGCGCCCCCAGGCCCAGGTCCAGCCGCGCCACCATGTGGCTGTCGCTGGCCTCCAGCACCTGCGCGTTCTCGCACCAGTCGAAGCGCCGCGGATAGGCCGCGACGTCGTTGACCAGCGCGTACATGCGCGCGGCGGAATGTTCGACTAGGGCGGAACGACGGATGGTCGGCATGGAATATTCGCTAGCGGCCGCGCAATCGGGGACAATGGCGCGATGGCTAAAAATGCAAACAACAAGGCCGGCAAGGATAAAGGAAAGGGCGGCGCCGGCGGCACCATTGCCCTGAACAAGCGCTCGCGCCACGACTACCACCTCGAGGAACGCTTCGAGGCGGGCCTGGCCCTGCAGGGCTGGGAACTCAAGTCGATCCGCGCCGGACGCGCCAACATCACCGATGCCTACGCGGTCATCCGCGCGGGCGAGATGTTCCTGTACGGCTCCCAGATCAACCCGCTGATCTCCGCCTCGACCCACGTCGTGGCCGAGGAACGGCGCACCCGCAAGCTGCTCCTGCACCGGCGCGAGATCGACAACCTGATCGGCCGGATCCAGCGCGACGGCTACACCGTGGTGCTCACCGCGCTGTACTGGAAGGGCAACAAGGTCAAGGCCGAGATCGCCCTGGCCAAGGGCAAACAGAGCCACGACAAGCGCGAAGCCAGCAAGGAAAAGGATTGGGCGCGCGAAAAGCAACGCACGATGCGGCGCCATAACCGCGACGCTTGAGGGCCGGATTCGGGATTCGGGATTCGGGATTCGGCCAGAGCCTAGACCGCTAAGTCACTCCCGATCCGTCATCCCCGCGGAGGCGGGGATCCAGTGACTTCAGCACCATGCCGCGATGCAGGCCCCTACTCATCGAAGCGACGCAAGCCGGCCGCCGACACTTCGACCAGCTCACCGAGACCTACTCGGGGAGCATTATCGCGATAGCGCTTCCTCCCCCTTTGAAAAAGGGGGATCGAGGGGGATTTGCTTTTGGAACGAGGCGAACCCGCGCAGGGTCCTACGGGCATACCTCGAACGATTCCGCGCACATTAGCGACACGGCAAATCGCAAACGATGCGCAGCACCGCTAAACGTTCAAACCCCTACTCCCCCGGCAAGGTAAACGTAAACGTCGCGCCCTTCCCTTCCACGCCCTCGGCGCGGATGCTGCCGCCGTGGCGTTCGACGATGCGCTTGACCGAGGCTAGGCCGATGCCGTGGCCGGGGAAATCGCTGTCGGTGTGCAGGCGCTGGAACGGCCGGAACAACTTGCCCACGTATTCCTGGGCGAAGCCCGCGCCGTTGTCGCGTACGTGGAACTCCGTCAGCCCCTGCGCATTGGTGGTGGCGCCGAACGCGATGCGCGCCTGAGCCTGGCCGCGGGTGAACTTCCAGGCGTTGCCCAGCAGGTTCGCGAGCAGGTTACGCAGCAGCGGCGCATCGCCGACCACGGTCAGGCCGGGTTCGATCTCGACTTCGACGCTGCGCTGCGGGTCGGCGGTGCGCAGCTCCTCGACGATTTCTCCGGCCATCCTGCTCAGGTCGATGCGATCGAACTTGAGCTCGCTGCGCGCCAGACGTGACATCTGCAGCAGGGCGTCGATCAGTTCGCCCATCCGCCCGGCCGCCTTGCGCACCCGGCTGAGGTAGTCGCGGCCGGAGTCGTCGAGTTGCGCGGCGTGTTTCTCGATCAGGATGCGGCTGAAGCCCTCGATCGCGCGCAAGGGCGCGCGCAGATCGTGCGAGACGCTGTAGGCGAACGCCTCCAGCTCCTGGTTGGCCACGCTCAGCTCGCGCGTGCGCAAGGCCACGCGCGCCTCCAGGGTACGGTTGAGCGCGTGCACGCGTGCCTCCGCGCGCAAGCGCTCGGTCACGTCCTCGATCTGGACCAGGCCGGTGATGTCCTGACCGACGTTGCCGGGCACCGGCGAATAGGTCAGTTGGACCTGACGCACCAGCCCGTCCCCACGATGCAGGCGCCGCGTCGCCCGGTGCACGCCGTCGGTGTCGGTGCGGCCGGTGGCCTTGCCGATCAGTTCGTGGTCCTCGTTATCGAACAGGGCATCGAAACGCGTGCCCAGCAAGGCCGCTTCGTTGTTGCCGACGATCGCGACCAGGGCCGGATTGGCCTCGACGATGCGGCCTTCGCTGTCCAGCAGGGCCTTGCCGATCGCCGAATAGCGCATCGCGCTGCGGAAACGGGTTTCGCTGCGGCGATAGTCCTCGGTCATGCGCAAGGCGATCTTGCGGGCGCGCGCCTCGGTGCGGGCCAGGGTCAGCGCTACCGCGTACAGCAGCAGGGAGGCGAACAACCCCAGCGCCAGCATGTTCTGCAGACTGGCCAGGCGCGGCGCCGACTGCGCCTGCGGGCTGGATTCGAACTCCAACCGCCAGCGCCGCCCGTAGACGTCCAGCGTGGTCGAGTGGCGGAACGCCGACTCCACCTCGTCGCGCCCGCGCGGGCTGGCGTACAGCAAGGTGCTGCGGGCGCCTTCGACGTCGTAGACGCGGAAGCGCGCGTCCTTGAAGGCGCCGCCCATCGAATTCTCGGCGAAACGCTGCATGCGAAACGGCACGTAGACCCAGCCCTGCATCGAGCTGCGACGCGCGTCCAGGCTCTGCGGCCGATCGCCGCCGCGGTACACCGGCAGGTACAGCACCAGCCCGGTCTGCTTCTCGGCTCCGTCCTGGATGAGTTGCAACGGCCCGGTCAGCTGCGGTTGGCCGGACTCCAGCGCCGCCAGCATCGCGGCCGCGCGGGTCGGCTCGGAGTACATGTCGTAGCCGATCGCCGCCACGTTGGCCGCGGTCTTGGGTTCCAGGTACAGGATCGGGCCGTAGTCGCGGCGCACGCCGCGTGGCCGCACCTCGAGCAGGCCGTAGCC
Source organism: Lysobacter sp. Root604 (assembly GCF_001427505.1). NCBI lineage: Bacteria > Pseudomonadati > Pseudomonadota > Gammaproteobacteria > Lysobacterales > Lysobacteraceae > Lysobacter > Lysobacter sp. Root604. The sequence goes on from NZ_LMGS01000001.1 coordinate 1,291,529, forward strand.
GGATTCGCGCCATTCGGTTTGCAGGTCCGGCAGACGCGAGCTGCGCACGTAGCCGCCGAAGCCCAGCCCCAGCATCGCCGAGAAGCGCTGGCTCAGGTTCATGCCCTCGACGTAGGCGCGCCACTGTTGCGGGGTCGGTCGCGCCACCGAGGCGAACAGCGACACGCCGCCGCCGGCGACCAATTCGTAATAGATCAGGCGCTGCCGCATCAGGTCGGTGATGACCTCGGTCTGGACCTGAAACTCCGATTCGGCGGTGCGCAGTTCGCGATCGCGCGCCACGGTCCAGGTGGTGAACACCAGCACCAGCGCGCCGATCAGCACCAGCAAGGCCAGCAGATAGCTGCGACGCGGCACCAGGCCGGACAGCTGTGCCGCGGCGGAATCGTCCGAATGGATTGAGCTCATAGCGCGAGCATACAAGCCGAGCCAGCGCCGAGGCACGTTTGCGGCACGCCCGCCGCTTAGGGTTCGGCCGCCTTGCGCCGGGACGGCGACGGCGCCTCGCGGCGCAGGCCCTCCAGCATCAAGGCGTTCACGCACTCCAGATGTTCGCCGGCGATGCGCCGGCACAGGCGCGCCCAGCGCCGCTGCTCGCCGGCGTTGCGTCCGGCCTGCTCCGACTGCGCGACGTGACGCTCGATCTCGCGCGCCAGCCACAACAGCGTGTCGCCGTTATCGCTTTCGCGTTCGGCCAGCTCCGGCAAGCTGGGTTGGCGCCGCATCGACACCGCCAGCGCGCAGGCCGCCGCCGCGATCAGCAAGGCCAGCGCCGCGGCCAGACCGGCCGCCACGGACGAGGCATCGGCCCAGTCCGCGCGCAGCGGCGACGCCGGTTCGGCCGCCGCGACCGCCACCAGGGCGGTGGTGTCGGATTCGCGTCCGGGCGCCTCGGCCCGCGGGTCCGGCCGGCCCATCGGCATCAGCCCCGCCCGGCCCGACGCGGCAGCGCCATCAACTCGACCGCGCTGACCCGCCCGGCGCAAGCCTCGGCCATGCGCAAAGCTCGGTTGCGCGTAGAAACGAAGCCACGAATACGCATTTGACGCAGCATTTCTGTGGACACACCGGCGGCCTTGGCCGCCAACCCGACTGTCGCGAAGCAGGCGACATAACGCTGGATCGGGTTTTCGCGGGAATTTCCGCCTTCCGCGCTTGCGGCTGGTACTGCACGAGCTGTATCGGCCACGACATCCCTATCGTCGTCTACGCCACCGCAATATACAACCTGAAATAGCGAAATACAACACCCAAAAAGTGTGATTCGTTTCCACAAGATGCGCAAGAATGAGTTGCGCTCTCCCGCGCAAGAACGAGTGGACACCCGGTGACGGACAACCGATCGAGCCTGGCAGGACGCACAGGCGGTACCGCATGAGCAATACACCCCACGACGAATTCGCCCGCCGCCTGCATCAGGCGCTGGATTTCTCCGGCTTCGCCAAGGGCCGCGCCCGCACCGGCGCGCTCGCCTCCTACTACGGCGTCAGCCGCGAGACCGCGCGCAAATGGCTGATCGGCCTGGCCCTGCCCGAGCTGGAGCGCATGCTCTCGATCGCGGTGCAGCAGCATGTGAGCTTCGAATGGCTGGCCACCGGCCGCGGCACCATCGAAGGCAAGTCGCTGTCGGTGCGCGACCAGACCACCAAATACAGCGACCCCGACGAACTGCGCCTGATGGGCCTGATGCGCAAGCTGTCGCGCAAGAAGCGGCGCGCCCTGATCGAGCTGCTGGACGGCCATTGAGCCAGCGCGGGGCCTGACCGGCGCGGATCGCACCTCCCTCCCATCGGCACGACGGCCGTTGCGTCGAGGCTGCGCCGTGCGCGTCGCATGGGGCGAGATCAGGCGCGCAGGTCCGCGCGCGGGACCGATCACGCGGCCGCGGATAGGCGCCGGCGTCGCGGGCGCGGCGTATCCGGACACGACGCGATCGCGACGCGGCTCGTGGCCTGCGTCCGCCCCTGCGTCAGGGTCCGTCGCCCGCCTATCTCAGCATCCACAGCTACGCCACATTTCGCCCGGATTTAACGCGCCCGGATCGAGTCTGTGCGGGCCGCACCGCTCGACCGCCATCGCACCGGCCACCGCACGGATCCGCTCCCCGCCGCCTACGGCTCGACCGATGTCCGCCCGCCAAGGCCGCGCCGACCGGCCCTGCCGGCACACCGTCGGCGCCCCCAACGTCAGGAGAGCGATCATGAGCGGCAAGCCCACGGTGGTGCTGGTACACGGTTTCTGGGGCGGCGCCGCCCATTGGAACAAGGTCATCCTGGAGCTCAAGCGCCAGGGCTATGGCTCGATTCGCGCGGTCGAGCTGCCGCTGACCTCGCTGGCCGACGACGCCGAGCGCACCCGCAAGATGGTCGCCCAGGTCGACGGGCCGGTGGTGCTGGTCGGGCATTCCTACGGCGGCGCGGTGATCAGCCAAGCGGGCAACCTGCCCAACGTGGTCGCCCTGGTCTACATCGCCGCCTTCGCGCCGGATGCCGGCGAAAGTCCCGGCGGCATCACCCAGGAGCACGTGCCGATCGCGGCCTCGAACCTGGCGCCCGACAGCGACGGCTACCTGTGGGTGCAGGCCGACAAGTTCCATGAAAGCTTCTGCCAGGACCTCACGCCCGACGAGGGCTACGTCATGGGCATCACCCAGAAGGCGCCGCTGGCCAGCACCTTCGGCGATGCGGTGAGCGCGCCGGCCTGGAAACACAAGCCGTCCTGGTATCAGATCTCCAGCCAGGACCGCATGATCGCGCCCGAGAACCAAAAGCGCATGTCGGCGCGAATGGGCGCGCGCAAGGTGATAGAACTGGCGGCCAGCCACGCCTCGCTGGCCTCGCAGCCAGCCGAAGTCGCCGCGCTGATCGACGAGGCCGCCCAGGCCACGGCCTGAGCCCGCACGCCGCGCGATCTTGCCGATCGCGCGGCGTCTCAAACCGATCTTCGGCTTAGAGCTTGCCTTCCGAACCGGTGTAGCTGACGTTCCAGACCTTGCCCTTGTCGTCGACCATGCAGGCCCACGGCGCGTCGGCGCCCGGCACCTTGACCTTGACCCCCGTGCCGGCCTGACTCCACTCGGCGCTGATCACCGACAGGGTGTTCGCCTGGACGTTGGTGGTCTTGGCGACCGCGGCCAGGCAGGCCTTCTCGGCGGCCGGATGCGATTCGCGCGCGCCGGTCTTGGGCGCGGCCGCGGGCTGCGCGGCGGCGGCGGCACCGAGCTGGCACACGCCGTTAGCGCGGTTCTTGCCGGTGTAGGACAGGCTGGGCGAGCCGTCGGGATTGATGCTGATCGACAAGGTCACGCCGCTGGCGGCGTCCTTGGCTTCGTAGTAGTTGTCGTTGAAGCGCTTGAGCTTGGTTTCCTTGCCGTTGACGTACACCGGACCGCCTTCGTCGGCGTGTACCGACAGCTTGCCCGGGCAGGTGCCGTTGAGCTGCGGCAGGCCGGCGTAGGCATTGCAGGCGAACAGGGACGCGGCGGCGGCGGTGGAGACGAGGATCCATTTCATCTTGGGAACTCCTTGGGTTGGGGGAAGCGCGTTGCGGCGATCGGACGCACGGAGCTGATGATGCCCGTGCGCCCGCCAATGAAACCCGAACGTCGATGGCGTCGATGGCGGTGCGCGTATTTTTGCCATCTTGCCCACCTCGATCCGGTGAAAACTCGGTACCCATACTTCGGCGCCCGCCGCGAACCGCACCGGCAAGCTCACACGGCGCTCGCGCTCGCGCCGAGCAGGCCGATACCGAACAGCGACCAGTCGTTGATCACATGCGCGCCGAACGACACCCACAGGTTCTTGGTTTTGAGATAGGCCAGCGTAAGCACCAACCGCGCGCTGCCGATCACGACCAGGCACTGCAGCAGGTTCCAGCCGTAGGTGGGCAGATGCAACGCGCCGAACATGGCCGCGGTCGCCAGCCACGCCGCCAGCAGCGCGCGCGAACGCGACCAGCCCCGCTTGCTGTGCAGGTACCAGGTCAGCGCCAGCAAAGGCAGCACGGTCAGCACTTCTTCGCCCAACAGTTGCGGCAGCGTCTTGAGAAAGAACAAGGCGCGTTCGCCCGTGCCTTGCTGGGCCAGGATGGCGAAGGCCGGATTACTGGCGACACCGGTGCCTTTCATGACCAGCAGGCCGACCGCCAGGCTGACCAGCAGATTGAGCGCGGCGAAGGCGAGCATCCACAGCAGCGCTCGCCAGCCGACGCGACGGAAGACGGCGGTCCAGTGATGCGGGGCGACGATCGCCAGGCCCAGCAGCGGAATCGCGAAGAACGCGACCGCGGGAATGAATTGGCCCCAGCCATCGCGGAACAAGGGGATGGGCGCCGCCAGCACTGCGAAGCCGATCGCGACCATGAGCAGCACGAACAGCCACTGCGCGCCCGAAATCGCGACCGGCCTCGCGTTGTAGTAAGGAAAATCGTCGTTCGGATAGTCGCTGCGGTCTGGCGTGACTTCGGTCATGAGCGGATTTCCGAATGGGCGTGAACCGAACCGAGCGAACGAACCGCGGCGCGCCAGGCGATACGCGTAGGCCTGCCTACGAGCTCCGCGGGCGACCACCGCCCTGCCCCCACCTTCGCGCGCTTAAGGTCGAACCGACTGCGGGTCATGCGGACGTCTCCCTGAGCTCGTGGCGGACTCCGTCTGGGGCGGCACATCGGCGCACCGGGCCGCGCCTGCACCGGCGACAACCGCCCGCAGGGCTTTCGCGCGCCCGACCATCGTCCAACGCAAGCCGCGACCGGAAACGGACAGCGAACGCTTACGACCCTAGCGAGATGTTCCGCGCAAGTTCAAGGCGGTCTCGCTTCATTCGGGGCGCGATCCGTGACTGGGGTCCGGATTCAGCGTTGGCGCAGCGCGCACCGGCGCCCTGGCCTCGCGCCTGTTCTACGGCAGCGTGAACTTGCGCATCGCGCGCAGCGGCCAGATCGAGGTGAAACTGGCGCCGCCGACGAGACGGAAGGCGGCCGACACGCCCTGCGCCACGCCCAGTGTCTCCAGCACGCTGCGGGCGCGCCGGAAAGAATGGCGCGGATCGGCCGTGGTCATGAACACATTGATCTCTTTCGGGCTGACGTCGTAGCCCTCCAGCTCCACGGTGTCGCCCAAGGCCGCCTTCAGCTGGCTTTCCAGCGTGGTCAAAAAGGTCTCGTCTGTCAGCGACTTGCGCCACAGCTTGATGATGAGCTGGTAATCCATCCGCGCATTATAGGCCTTACTCGCGCAGCGGCCGGGCGTTCTTCAGCGAAGCTGCCGGGCTTGCCAACGACCGGAGTTTCGCCCGCGAACATCGGCTCCCCGACGACCTGGCCCTGAGGCGGTCGTGGCGACCTTCGAAACACGCGCTACGCCGCCACGGCATGCCGCGGAAGATTGATCGTGAATACGCATCCGACGCCCGGCAGGTCGCGCACGCCCAGCGTGCCGTGATTGGCTGCCACGCCGCGGCGCGCGATGGACAAGCCCAGTCCCAAGCCGCTGCGATCCGCGGCGCCCTGCGTGAACGGCGTAAACAGATCTTCGGCGGCACCGGGTGTCAGCCCCCCGCAGTGGTCCTGCACGTCGATGAAGATGCGATCGGACAAGGCGTAGACGTTCAGCACCACCTCGCTGCCCGGATGCGTGAACTTGAACGCGTTCTGCAACAGATTGCCGGCGGCGGACAGCAACAGGTCGCGATCCACGTCCACCGCCAGCAGCGGATCGACATCCGATACGGTCAGGGAACAGCCGACGACCTGCGCTTCCAGCGAGGCCGATTGCTTCACCTCCGCGATGAAGTCGGCCAGCGAGAACAAACGGTGCTGAATCGGCAACCCCGCCGTCATCCGCACCTCCGCCAGCGAACGATCGATCAGATTGCCCAAGCCGACCAGCGCGCGATCCAGCACCCCGCCGGTCGCGCCCGACAAGCCCACGTTGCCTTGCTTGATGATGGAAAGGGCTAACGTCGCGGTGCAAAGCTGGTTGCGTAGCTCGTGCGCCAGGAATCCGAGGCGCTCGTTCAGATGCATGGCCTGGCGGTCGGCGATCACGAAGTCGCGTTGGTAGCCGAACTCGGTGACCGCATTGGCGATGGCGTTGTCCAGGCAGCGATTGAGAGTGCGGAATTCGTCGACTTCGATGGCCTGACCGCGTTCCATCGCCAAATCCGAAATCGATTGGCAAAGATCGCCGTAATCGTGCACCACCTGCTCGGCGGTGAAGCCGTGGCGCTGCAGCTCGCGGCCGTGCTGGGTGGCGGATTCGCCGATCTCCGACAAGTTCGGCTGTCCGCCGCCGGAAGGCCCCGAGACTTCCCGGCTGCGCATCGGCGTGGCGGTCTTTTCCACCACCAGCGTCTTGATCAGCTGATCCAGGAAAGTGCTGATGCCGTATGCGAGCTCTTCCTCGGACGCACCCGGCGTCCCGCGCTGAGCGACCTTCTCACGGCACCGTGCGATCAACTCGATCCGGTTCGCAGTGAGGAATTCGTGCATCATGTCTTGACCATACGCTATATGCGGCCATCCGCCGCACCGTTGATCGCGTAAGCGCGCCTACGGGCGGCGCAGCCTGCATCCACGATGCATGGACCCACGATCGCTAGCGCGGCGATGCCGCGTGCGTTGCGAGCCTGCGCAAGCAAGCGACCGATCGATTTTCACCTTGTTGTACCGCGATAGATGCCAGGATCGAGGCCTCGGCGACTGATCGCCCTTGTTTAGGTCTCCGATGCCTCAGTTATGGAGGATGTTCAGTCATTGGTTGCGCCTGCGCAGGCGCCTATGGCGCTGGCGCCGCGAAGCGACCCAGCGCACGCTGACGTCCGAAGAACCCCTGCGATCGCAACTGTTCAACGCCGAGCAGATGGAACTGCACGGCCGCGCCCTGGCGACTTCGCACCGGCTGCACGCGCGCGCCGGTCCGGAACTGCTGCTGCGTCGCCTGGAAGAGAACGAAGGCCTGCTCGACGACGCCTCCACCCTGCTCACCCGCATGGTGCAGGACGAAATGCGCATCACACCGGCAGGCGAATGGTTGCTCGACAACTATTACCTGGTGGAAGAACAGATCCACACCGCGCGCCGGCATCTGCCCAAGGGCTATAGCCGACAATTGCCCTCGCTGAGCCAGGGGCCCTCCAGCGGCCTGCCGCGCGTCTACGACCTGTCGCTGGAAGCCATCGCCCACGGCGACGGCCGCATCGACGCCGAAACCATCGGCCGCTTCGTCGCCGCCTATCAGTCGGTCGCCCCGCTGAAGCTGGGCGAGCTGTGGGCCATCCCGATCATGTTGCGCCTGGCGCTGCTCGACAACCTGCGCCGCATGGCCGTGCGGGTCATGCGCGACGGCGCCGACCACCGTCTGGCGCGCGAGTGGGCCGATCTGCTCAATCGCACCGCCGCCGACAACCCCAAGGACGTGGTGCTGATGGTCGCCGACATGGCGCGCTCGCAGCCGCCGCTCACCGGCGCCTTCGTGTCCGAGCTCACGCGCGGGTTACAGGGCCGCGGCGGCGCGTTCTCGATGCCGATCACCTGGCTGGAACAGTGGGTCGTCGACGGCGGCCAGAGTATCGAGGAACTGGTGCATCTGGAAAGCCAGCAGCAAGCCGCCGACCAGGTTTCGATCAGCAACAGCATCGGCAGCCTGCGCTTCCTGGCCACCATGGATTGGCGCGAGTTCGTCGAAGACATGAGCGTGGTCGAACATCGCTTGCGCGAAGACCCCGCGGGCACCTACGCCCTGATGGACTTCAGCACGCGCGACGGCTACCGCCACGTGATCGAGAAGATGGCGCGCCTGAGCGGCGCCAGCGAACCGGAGGTCGCCGAGCTGGTACTGGGCCTGGCGCGTTCGCGCGCCGCAGCGACCGCGCCCGACGACACCCAGGCGCATGTCGGCTACTACCTGGTCGACGACGGCGTGCCCCTGACCCGGGCGGCGGTGGCCGCGTCCGGGCCCGATCGCCGGCCCTTGCGCCTGCGCCCCGCGCGCATTCCGCTTGGCGCCTACCTGGCGCCGATCGCCGCCGTCACCGGCCTGTTCGCATGGGGCCTGCTCTCGCACCGCTCCGAACTGCCGCAGCACCCGGCGACGCTGTGGCTGTTGGCCGTGCTGGCGGCGATCGCCTACAGCGAACTGGGCATCGCCCTGGTCAACTGGATCGCGACCCTGCTGGTCGCGCCGCGGCCGTTGCCGCGCATGGACTATTCCGAGGGCATACCGGCGCAGGCCCGCAGCTTGGTGGTGGTGCCATGCATGCTCAGCAGCGCCGACGCGGTGGACAGCCTGGCCGAGGGCCTGGAAGTGCGCTTTTTGGCCAATCGCGACCGCCACCTGCATTTCGCCCTGCTCAGCGATTTTCTGGATGCCGACCAGGCCAGCCTGCCGGCCGACGATGCGCTGCTGGCGCGGGCCGCGCAGCGGATAGCGACCCTCAACGAGCGCTATGCGCCCGAAGACGGCGACCGCTTCTTCCTGTTCCATCGCGCGCGCCAGTGGAATCCGCGCGAACGCCGCTGGATGGGCTACGAACGCAAGCGCGGCAAGCTGGCGGCGCTGAACCGCCTGCTGCGCGGCGGCGCGCAGGACGAGTTCCTGCAAGTGACCGGCAACACCGAGGCGCTGAGCCAGGTGCGTTATGTGATCACCCTGGACACCGACACCCGCCTGCCGCGCGACGCCGCGCGCGAGTTCGTCGGCACCCTCGCGCATCCCTTGAACCGCGCCCGCTACGACGCCCAGCGCGGCCGCGTGGTGCGCGGCTACGGCATCCTCCAGCCCAGCGTGGGCACCAGCCAGAGCGGACGCCGTAGCACCCGCTACGCGCGCATGTTCGGCAGCGAACCGGGTATCGATCCTTACACCCGCACCGTATCGGACGTGTACCAGGACCTGTTCGGCGAAGGCTCCTTCGTCGGCAAGGGCATCTACGACGTCGACGCCTTCGAAGCGGCGCTGGCCGATCGCTTCCCCGACAACCGCATCCTCAGCCACGATCTGCTGGAAGGCTGCTACGCGCGCGCCGGACTGGTCAGCGACGTGCGCCTGTTCGAGGACTACCCCTCGCGCTACGCCGCCGATGCGAAGCGGCGCTACCGCTGGATACGCGGCGATTGGCAACTGCTGCCCTGGCTGCTGCCCTGGGTGCCGCGCGCGCAGGGCGGCTACGAGCGCAATCCGCTGTCGTGGCTGTCGCGCGGCAAGCTGCTCGACAACCTGCGCCGCAGCCTGGTGCCGGCCGCCGCCACCGCCCTGCTGCTGTGGGGCTGGCTGTACTCGGCGCATCCGCTGGCCTGGACCGGATGGCTGCTGTGCCTGTGGCTGTTGCCGGTGCTGCTGCCGGCGGTGCGCGAAGCCTTCGTCGTGCCGGTGGATATGCCGCTGGAGAGCCATCTGCTCAGAGTGGGCAAGTCCACGCTGTTGCAATTGCAGCGCGCCGCGGTCGGCCTGGCCTGTCTGCCCTACGAAGCCCTGCTGAGCCTGGGCGCGATCGCGCGCACGCTGTGGCGGCTGACGATCAGCCGTCGCCATCTGCTGCAGTGGAATCCGTCCAGCGAGGTCGAACGCAGCCTGGGCAGCGGCATGGGCGCGGAGTTGCGCGGCATGCTCGCCGCGCCGCTGTTCGCCGTCGCCGCGGCGGCGTTGTTGGTCGCCGTGCGGCCCACCTCGCTATGGCTGGCTCTGCCCCTGTTGGGCTTGTGGCTGCTGTCGCCCGCGCTGATGGCCTGGCTGGGCCATCCGCCGCCCCAGCGCGATGCCGATCTGTCGTCCACGCAGCTGGCGTTCCTGGGCCGATTGGCGCGCCGCACCTGGGGCTTCTTCGAAACCTACGTGCGCGCCGAGGACCACTGGTTGCCGCCGGACAATGTGCAGGAGCACCCCGCCCTGGTGGTCGCGCGCCGTACCTCGCCGACCAACATCGGCCTGTCGCTGCTGGCCAATCTGTCGGCCTACGACTTCGGCTATCTGCAGACCGACGGCGTGCTGGAACGCACCCGCCGGGTCTTCGCCACCTTGGAGACACTGCCGCGCCACCGCGGCCATTTCTACAACTGGTACGACACCGAAACGCTGCAGCCGCTGCCGCCGCGCTACATCTCCACGGTCGACAGCGGCAACCTCGCCGGCCATCTGCTGACCTTGCGCCAGGGCCTGCTGGCGCTGATCGAGGCACCAGTACTGGCGCCCAGCACCTATGCCGGCTTGGCCGACACCCTGGGCGTGCTGGAGGAAACCCAACGCGCGGCCGGTCTCGACGGCGAGGCCCTGACGCGCGCCCTGGCCGATCTGCGCGCCACCCTCGATCCACTACTCGAACAGGCGCCCGTCACCGTGGGCGACGCCGGACGCGCTCTGACCGAACTGCTCGCGCACGCCGACCAGGTGCTGGCGGTTTGGCCCGCGAGCGAGGACCCGATCGCCGATCACTGGGTCCACGCCTTGGCCGCCGCCTGTCGCTCCGCGCTGGCCGAGCTGCGGCATTTCGGTCTGCTGCCGCTGCCGACCGATGGCGACGAAAGCCAGCCCATCCCCAGCCTGCGCGAATTGCAGGCCCGATCCTCCAACGCCACGGCGCAGGAGCGCGCGCGCGCACGCGTCCACGAACTCGAACGCCTCGCGCACGTCGCCGGGCAGTTCTCGTTGATGGAATACGAATTCCTCTACGACCGCGCACGCCATCTGCTGTCGATCGGCTACAACGTGGACGAGCATCGCCTGGACGCCGGCTACTACGATCTGTTGGCCTCCGAGGCGCGGCTGTGCAGCTTCGTGGCGATCGCCCAAGGCCAGTTGCCGCAGGACAGCTGGTTCGCGCTGGGACGCCTGCTGACCGAGGTCAACGGCGACGCCACGCTGCTGTCGTGGAGCGGCTCGATGTTCGAGTACCTGATGCCGCAACTGGTGATGCCCAGCTATCCGGACACCCTGCTCGACCAGACCTCGCGCCACGCGGTGGATGCGCAGATCGCGCACGGTGCGCAGCGCGCCGTGCCCTGGGGCGTGTCCGAGTCCGGCTACAACACCGTCGATGCGCGCATGAACTACCAGTACCGCGCGTTCGGGGTGCCGGGCCTGGGCCTCAAGCGCGGTCTGGGGCTGGACCTGGTGATCGCGCCCTACGCCAGCATGATGGCGCTGATGGTGGCGCCGGAAGCCGCCTGCCAGAACCTGCAGCGGCTGACCGCGCAAGGTTTCGGCGGCGACTTCGGCCTGTACGAAGCGATCGACTACACGCCGGCGCGCGTGCCGCACGGCCAGGACTGCGTGGTGGTGCGCTCGTTCATGGCCCACCACCAGGGCATGGGTCTGCTCTCGCTGGACCATCTGCTGCGCCACCAGCCCATGCAGCGGCGCTTCGTCGCCGACGCCGAGTTCCAGGCCACCTTGCTGTTGTTGCAGGAACGCATCCCGCATACCGGCGTGTTCCATCCGCACGAGGCCGAAACCCTGGGTTCGCGCGGCGCGGCCGGCGAAACCGAAACCCAGCTGCGGATCTTCCGTAATCCCGGCACGACCCGTCCGGCCGTGCAGTTGCTGTCCAACGGGCGCTATCACGGCCTGCTGACCAGCGCCGGCGGCGGTTACAGCCGCCAGCAGGACATGGCGGTCACGCGCTGGCGCGAGGACGGTACCCGCGACCATTGGGGCAGCTTCTGTTACTTGCGCGACGTCGACAGCGGCGAGTTCTGGTCGGCCGCGCTGCAGCCGACCGGGGTGCAGGTGGACCAGTACGAGGCGATCTTCTCCGACGCCAAGGCTGAGTTCCGCGGGCGCAAGCGCGGCTACGAGAGCCACCTGGAAATCGCGATCTCGGCCGAGGACGACATCGAGCTGCGCCGGCTGCGCCTGAGCAATCGCAGCCGGCAAACGCGCACCATCGAGATCACCACCTACGCCGAAGTCGTGCTGGCTCCGGCGATCGCCGACGAACTGCATCCGGCCTTCAGCAATCTGTTCGTGCAGTCGGAGATCCTCAGGCAGAAGCAGGCGCTGCTGTGCACGCGACGCCCGCGCTCGCATGACGAAGTGCCGCCGTGGATGTTCCACCTGGTCGCCGCGCACGACGCCGATATCGGAGCGATTTCCTACGAGACCGACCGTGCGCGCTTCCTCGGCCGCGGCAACACCCCGCGCACGCCGCGCGCGCTGTCGATCGACGTGGCGCTGTCGGATACCGAAGGCTCGGTGCTGGACCCGATCGTGGCGATCCGCTGCCGGATCGAACTGGCGCCCGGGCAGACCGCGATGATCGACATGGTCACCGGCGTAGGCGCGGATCGCGACGCCTGCATGGGACTGGTCGACAAGTACCGCGACCGTCGCCTGGCCGACCGCGTGTTCGACCTGGCCTGGACGCACAGCCAGGTGGTGCGCCGCCAGATCAACGCCTCGCAGGCCGACGCGCAGCTGTACGAGCGCCTGGCCGGCCTGATCGTGTACGCCCATCCCCTGTTGCGCGCCGACCCGGCGGTGTTGCTGCAGAATCAGCGCGGCCAATCCGGCCTGTGGGGCCATGCGATCTCCGGCGACCTGCCCATCGTGCTGTTGCGCATCGCCGACGCCGACAACATCGAATTGGTGCGGCAGATGGTGCAGGCGCACGCGTACTGGCGCCTCAAAGGCCTGCGCGCCGACCTGGTGATCTGGAACGAAAGCCAGGCCGGCTACCGCCAGCAATTGCAGGACCTGATCCTGGGCATGGTCTCGGCCGACCCCGAAGGCAACATTCTCGATCGGCCGGGCGGCATCTTCGTGCGCCCGGCCCAGCAGATCTCGCAGGAGGATCGCATCCTGCTGCAGTCGGTGGCGCGCGTGATCGTCGACGATCAGAAGGGCACCCTGGCGGCCCAGATCGGCCGCCACGTGCCTCCGGAACGGGCGATCCCCGCCCTGCTGCCGGAAGCTACGGCGGAGCTGGCCGCGGTCGCCGATACGGACGCATCAAACGGTCTGCCGCCCAGGCACGACGACCAAGCCGAGGACGTCTGGCCGTTCGACGCGGTGGCTCAGGAGTTCCTGTTCGACAACGGCACCGGCGCGTTCTCCGCCGATGGCCGCGAGTACGTGATCGTTTCGCGCGAAGGCGCGCCGACGCCGGCGCCATGGTGCAATGTGATGGCCAACGCGAACTTCGGCACCGTGGTCAGCGAGAGCGCCCCGGGCTACACCTGGTTCGAGAACGCGCACGAATTCCGCCTGACGCCATGGCATAACGACCCGGTCGCCGACAGCGCCGGCGAGGCCTTCTACCTGCGCGACGAAGACAGCGGGCGGCTGTGGTCGCCGATGCCGCTGCCCTGCCGCGGGCGCGGCGACTACCGCACCCGCCATGGCTTCGGTTACAGCGTTTACGAACACCTCGAGGACGGCATCGCCAGCGAGCTGTGGGTGTACGTGGGCGTCGAGGACGCAGTGAAGTACTCGGTGCTGAAGGTGCGCAACCTGTCCGGCCGCGCGCGCCGGCTGTCCGCCACCGGCTATGTGGAATGGGTGTTGGGCGACCTGCGCGGCAAGTCGCAGATGCACGTGGTCAGCGAACTCAACGCCGAAAACGGCGTACTGACCGCGCGCAATCCCTACAACACCGAATTCAACGGCCGCGTCGCCTTCTTCGACACCGACGCCAACGGCTGCAGCTATACCGCCGACCGCACCGAGTTCCTCGGCCGCAATGGCAGCCTGGGCGAGCCGGCGGCACTGCGGCGCGAGCGTCTGTCCGGCCGCTTGGGCGTGGGCCTGGACCCCTGCGCCGCGATCCAGGTGCCGATCGTGCTGGCCGCCGGCGAGCAAAGCGAGACGGTGTTCCGCCTGGGCATGGGCAAGGACCACGGCGAAGCCTTGAGGCTAGCGGCCAAGGTGCGTGGCGTCGGCTGGGCGCACGATGTGCTGGACGGCGTGCGTATCTACTGGCGCACGCTGCTGTCGAGCGTGCAGGTGCAGACTCCCGACCCCAGCGTGGACGCGCTGGCCAACGGCTGGCTGCTGTACCAGACCCTGGCCTGCCGCTACGTGGCGCGCAGCGGCTACTACCAGTCCGGCGGCGCCTTCGGTTTCCGCGATCAGTTGCAGGACGTGATGGCCAGCGTGCACGCCAAGCCGGCCCTAACCCGCGAACATCTGCTGCTGTGCGCGGCCCATCAATTCCCGCACGGCGACGTGCTGCACTGGTGGCATCCGCCCCAGGGCCGCGGCGTACGCACGCGCTGTTCGGACGACTACCTGTGGCTGCCGCTGGCGGCCTGCCGTTACCTGACGGTCACCGGCGACACAGGCGTGCTGGACGAGAAGGTGCGCTACATCGAGGGGCGTCCGGTCAACCCGGACGAGGAGTCTTACTACGACCTACCGGTGCCGTCCTACCTGCAGCAGTCGTTCTACGAGCATTGCGTGCTCGCCCTGCAGCGCGGCTGCGCCCTGCTGGGCGAGCGCGGCCTGCCCCTGATCGGCACCGGCGACTGGAACGACGGCATGAACCGGGTCGGCGAAGCCGGCCGCGGCGAAAGCGTGTGGCTGGGCTTCTTCCTGTTCGAAACCCTGGAGGCCTTCGCGGAGGTCGCACAGGCGCGCGCGGACCACAGCTTCGCCGGCTATTGCCGCGAACAGGCGCAACGCCTGCGCGAGAATCTCGAAGCCAACGCCTGGGATGGGCAGTGGTATCGCCGCGCCTGGTTCGACGACGGCACGCCGCTGGGGTCCACCGCCAGCGACGAATGCACGATCGACTCGATATCGCAAAGCTGGTCGGTGTTGTCGGACGCGGCCGATCCCGAGCGCGCGCGCCAGGCCATGGCCTCGCTGGATCGCCACTTGGTCCGGCGCGACGCCGGATTGATCCAGCTGCTGGACCCTCCGTTCGACAAGACCGTCAAGGACCCTGGCTACATCCGCGGCTACGTGCCCGGCGTGCGCGAGAACGGCGGTCAGTACACGCATGCCGCAGTATGGGCGGCGATGGCCTTCGCCCACCGCGGCGATGCCGAGCGGGCCTGGGAACTGGCGCGCATGATCAACCCCATCCACCACGCACGCGACGCCGATGACGTGCAGCGCTACAAGGTGGAGCCGTATGTGCTGGCCGCGGACGTGTACGGCGTGGCGCCGCACGTGGGCCGCGGCGGCTGGACCTGGTACACCGGTTCGGCCGGCTGGATGTACCGCCTGCTCACCGAATCCCTGCTGGGCCTGCACCGCCAGGGCGACCGGCTGTCGCTGCGTCCCTGCCTGCCCGCCGAATGGCCGGAGTATCGCCTGCAGTACCGCCACGGCAGCAGCGCCTACTCGATCCGCGTGCGCCAATGCGACGGCGGCTCGGCGTCGCTGCGATTGGACGGTGTGGAGCAGGCCGACCTCGCATTCCCGCTGATCGACGACGGCGCCGCGCATGAGGTCGAGCTGCAATGGCCGCGCCCACCGGCATGAGCGTGCGCGCGGAGCTGGATGCCGAATTGGATCATCTGGCCGACATGCTTCCGCCCTGGCTGGAGAAACTGCGCCACCCGGCGCAGTTCTGGCCTCAATTCGACGCGCTGGCCTCGCAGATCCTGGCGCGCGCCGGTGCGGAAGACCAGCCGCACGTAGTGCGACGCGTGGACGCGATGCTGCTCGCGCACGGCTTGGCCAGGCACGCCGACGCCGGCGACCGGAGCACGCCCCTGCCCTGACGCGCGCGAGCGCCTTCGCCGCTGCGATTCGCAAGCGCGCTGCGCGCACGACTCAAGGGTGTCGGCCTCGCAAAAAGAAACGGGACCGCATGGCGGTCCCGCAACTCCACTGAGCTTCCGCTGCCGCGCGCTTAGCGGCCGTCTTTGTCGGCGTCGCCCGGCATCGCGCGCTCGATGTAATGCCAGCCATCGCGCACCGCATGCCTGGCCTCGTCCCAGGGCAGATGCGAGGCGTGACGGGTTTCGTCCCATTTGCGCTGCAGGTCGCTTTCGACCGCATCGTAGGTTTGCCCGCGGTACTCGCCGTAGGTGTCGTAGCCGTACTGATAGGCCGGCTGGTAATCGCTCCATTCGCGGCCCGCCACATAGGACGGCGACTTTTGGTACTCGCTCTGGAAGTGGGCGGTGTATTCGGTGGGATTGACCGCTTCGGCGATCGAATCGCCGGCCTTGGCGCCTACCACGCCGCCGACGACCGCGCCGACCGCGCTGCCGATGGGACCGGCGGCGGAACCGACCGCGGCACCCGCGATGGCGCCCGCTACCGCACCCGTGCCCGCGCCGACGCTGTGGTCTTTTTTGACATCGCTCATCTTGCTTACTCCTGTGGGGCCGACGCCCATCGGCGTCGGTAATCCACAGTAGGCTCGCGCGGGTACGAGGGCGTGAATTGCGCGCGCGGTTATATGAAGGGTTAAGACTCGACCGGCGAACGATGGCGGATCAGCACAAGGCGGATGGCGCGGACATGCGCGGGCGGCGCAATGGCGGCCGCCCGCTCGGCTCGGCTAGAAGATTCGCTTCTTCTTTCTCTTTCTGATTCGGCTCAACCAATCCGAATCGGGCACGACCTCGCTTCCCACAGCCGGCGGCGGCGCGAGCGATCCGATCTTGTCGTGCTCGGCCAGCAGCTCCTCTAGCCGTCTTTGCGCGTGTAGCAGCGCCTGCTCGCTGACCACGCCCGCGTCTTGAACGATGGGGCTGGAAACACGGACGTACGCCGCCCAAAAATCGCCCTCATCCGGGTGATCGGCGACCAATTGCGGCATCCGCTCGGCCAGCTCGTCCAGACGCTTGGCGATGGATTTGGGAGTGTGCTTGCACATCGTGTGTACATCGTAGCAATCGCCGCCTGTATCCGCGCGTTACTGGCGGCCGCGGTCGGCCCGTGCGTCCCGAGTCGGACGCATGGCGCTCAACCGGCCTCTTGCGCATCCAGCAGCGCGAGCAACTGCATCACCCGGTACGGCTTGGGCAAGAACAGCACGCCTTCCGGCATCGGCGGCAATTGCGACTTGGCGTAGCCCGAGGCGAGGATGAAACGCAGGTTCGGTTTGAGAGCGCGCAGGGTATGGGCCAGGTCGATTCCCGACACGCCCTGCGGCATGCTAACGTCGCTGAAGATCACATCGATCTCCGCATGGGCGTCGATCATGGCCAGGGCCTGCGGGCCGTTGCACGCCGACAATACGGTGTAGTGCGTTTCCTGTAAGGCCTCGACCACGACCTCGCGCAACAGATCGTCGTCTTCCACTATCAGGATGCAGGACGAGGACACGGCTCAGTCCTCCAAGGCCGGGAAATACAAGGTCACGCGCGTACCCTGCCCCGGTTCGCTGGCGATATGCAGATAACCGCCCGACTGCGCCGCGAAGCCATGCGCCTGGCTCAGCCCCAGGCCGCTGCCGCGCCCTACTTCCTTGGTGGTGAAGAACGGCTGCACCGCCTGCTGCACCACCTCATCGCTCATGCCGGAGCCATCGTCGACCACGCACACACAGACGAAGTCGCGGGCCGTCGATTCGATCTCCGGCGGGCGGCGATCGGCAAGACCGGTGGCGACGGTGATGGTGCCGCCCTCGGCGAACGAGTCGCGGCTGTTGATCACCAGGTTGAGCAGCGCGGCTTCCAGCTGGGTCGGATCGACCCGGATCGGCGGCAGGTCCTGCGCCAAGGACAGTTCGATATCGACGCCCAAGCCGCAGGAGCGCATCAGCACGTCCTTCATGCCCAGCACCAGCTCGTTGACGTCGCGCACCTCAGGCGCCAAGGCCTGGCCGCGGGCGAAGCTCAGCAATTGGCGGGTGAGCAGCATGCCGCGGTCGGCGGCGCGCAATGCGCCCTCCACCAAGCGGGTCACGCGCTTCTCATCGTCGCGGTGGGCGCTGATCAGGTCCAGGCTGTTGACGATCACCCCCAGCAGGTTGTTGAAATCGTGGGACAAGCCCAGGGTGAGCTTACCGATCGCCTCAATCTTCTTGGCCTGCAACAGCGCTTGCTGCGCCTCAGCCAGTCTCAGCGCGGACTCATGGCGTTCGGTGATATCGCGGGCGACCTTGGCGTAACCGATCAGTTGGCCGTCCACCCGGATCGGGTCGATCACCACGCTGGCCCAGAAGCGCGAGCCGTCCTTGCGCAAGCGCCAGCCTTCCTTCTCGTAGCGACCGTTCTCGCGCGCCATACGAAGGCCGTACTCGGGCTCGCCCGCGTCGCGATCGACCAACTCGTAGAAGCGTGAGAAGTGCTGACCGATGATCTCGGCATCGTCGTAGCCCTTGATCCGGCGCCCGCCTTCGTTCCAGTTGCAGATGTAACCGTCGGGATCGAGCATGTAGATCGCGTAATCGACCACGCTCTGAACCAGCAGTTGGAACTGCTGTTCGGCTTCGAATGCGCGTATCGCCGGGGTACGTTTGTCGTGCATAACCCCTACTCGGTCGGTGCGCAGCAGGCGACGCTAACCTTGCACCGGTTAACGGCCCGTTACGCCGGGCAAAGCCGACCGACACCGATGACGGCCGACAAGGCATGGCAAAGACACCGAACCGAAAGTCCGGCTCGGCGACACTGGCTATCAGTTCTTTTTCAACATCTGGTCGCGCGCCTGTTCGGCGCGCGCGGCGCCGATCGCCGTCTCGACTTGCTTGATCTCCTCTGGCGGCGGCAACACCGCCGGGAAGCCCAGCGACTGAATCCACAGCTCGCGGGTCCAACCCTGCGTGTGATAAAGGTGGTGATCCTCATCCTGCTCGACGGCGTCGAAGGCGGCCTGCAGGATCTCCACTTCGGGTCCCTTGCCATGCTTGGCGACGTGGCCGATGAGTTCCCAGTTCAGATGGTCCTTGGTTTCGGCCAGCACCACGCATTCGCACGCGACCCGCTCGGCCGCGGTCGCATCGCCAGCGGACAGCGCCATTTCCATGGCCCTGACCAGGGAGCTGCCGATATGCGCGACCACCTCGCGACCGGGCGTCACGGCATCCGGGTCCAAGCCCAGGGACTCGAACACCTGCATCAGCACTTTGCGATGCGAGCGCGTCTGTTGCAGGTACTCGCCCCACTCCGCGCGCAGATCTTCGTTCACCGCGCACCGAATGGCCGCCCCATAAATCTGAATTCCGCCCAGTTCGGTCTCGAGTGCCTGATACAGCAGTTCTTCGACTTGGACGGAATCTTGTGCTGTCTTGGCCATCGGGGTCTCCTTAAAGAGCGTCGGACGACGCAGACCCAGGCCCGACCATAGGAGCGGCGCGATGCGCGCACCGTGAATTGCGAAGCTGGTTTCGTGAACGGTTCAGACCTGGAATGCGCGGCCTGCCATCGCGTCATCGCTCGTCACTGCGATTGCACATACGCGTGACACACTCGCTCGCCTACAAGCATCCGCTTGCGAACAAGGCCCACGCGATGTCGCCCCCGCACAACCGCACGTCCCGACAACTGTCCGCCATCGCCCAGGCATCGCCCTTCGTGGCGGCGCAACGCCTCATGGATCTTTCGCTGGCGACGCAGCCGCTGTCCGGCCGCGACCTGCGCGAGTGGAACCGGATGATCGCCGAGAAGGGCGCGGCCACGATGGAAGGCTGGTGGGGCATGTTCAATGCCCTCTGGCTGGCGCCGCTATCGACGGGCGCGTGGTCGTTCTGGTCGCCGTGGTCGAGTCCGTGGCAACGCTGGTCCGGACTTACGCTAGCCGGCGACCGCATTCTGGCCGCCGGACTCAAACCGGTCGCACGCACCGTGACCGCCAACAGGGCCCGGCTCGCCAGGCGCTGAGCTCCGCGGCGGCGGTCGGACGCCGTTGCGAGAACCGGCATAGGCTTACGCGAGGGTCCGGGTTCACCCGCCCTGTTCTGCCGTTCGCGGCACGATCGGCAGTTGCTGGTGCAAGTGGGTGGCCGCGATCGCGGCCTGCCCCACCGCCACCGAGATCTGGTTGAGGCCGCTGACCATGTCGCCTATGGCGTACAGGCCGGCGACGCGCGTCATCTGATTCGCATCGACCACGGTCTCGCCCGGCTCGTCGGGCCAGGCGCCGGCGGACGCCACCAACGGATGCGCCTCCTGGGTACCGAGGAAGGGATAGACGGTGTCCAACACCGTCTCGGATCCGTCGCTCGCCCGATAGCGGCAGCGCGTTCCGTCGAACATAAGCTCGCCGCCGGGAGGAAGCACCAGCACGGTCTCCTCCCGATAAGGCGGCGGAAACCGATCGTCGAACGCCCGATCGATCGGCATCAGCACCAGGCGTGACGTGTAGCCCCGCAGAAAGCGCGCATGGGAGGCGACGGCCTCGCGTGGGCCGTACACGCCGATGCGCAGATCGGTGGCTTCGAACGCGTCGCAGATCGCGCACAGTCGAATCGCGCCGCAGGAGATCGCCTGCTCCGCCCAGTCCACGTCAGGCAGCACGTCGCGCACGCCCGTGGCCAGCACCACCGCGCGGGCGCGCCAACTGCGCCCGCCGGCGACGGCGCGAAAGCTATCGCCCTCCCGCAGCAGCGCATCCACCACGACCGGCTCGATGCGCACGCCCGCCTCCAGCGCCTGCGTGCGCATGCGCCGCAACAGATCGGGGCCGGACACGCCGTCGGGGAAGCCCGGACAATTGTGGCTCTCCGGAATGCGCCTGGCCCGACTGTCGCCGCCGTCCAACACCACGCAACTGCGATGAAAACGACGCAGGTAGGTGGCGGCCGTCAGGCCCGCCGGACCGCCGCCCACCACTACGACGTCGATGATGTCCATGAGGCGGTCCTCCAGGCGTCAGGCCATGTTCCGATGACGACGGCCACAAGCACCGGATCCTACGCCGACAGCAGTGCTCGGACGTGGCGGGCAATGGTCGGCGCGTGCCTCGACACTGCGCTGCCGAAGCGTGGCTAACTCAGCCGCACCTCGCCGACCTTGTCCTCGTAGTCCTTCTTGGGATCGATGCCCAGCAGCATCTTCACCCCGGCGAGCAAGCTGTTCTCGTTGAGCCACACCTCCGCCTCGGTGGCATCGAAGCGCAGCAGGGCCAGCTTCGGATCGTCCTTGCCGCCCTCGAACCAGGCCGCGATGAAGGGATTCCACAGGCGCTCGATCACGGTTCTATCCTGGTCGCGGCGCAAGCTGCCGCTGATGCTGGCGAACAGATCGTGGCCCTTGGAGGAAAACGCCGCGATGGCGGCATGGCTGGAGTTCAATTTCTGCACCAGCGCATTGTCGGTCGAGGTGAAGAACCAGATCGGGCCATGGTGGTCTTCGGCGATCGCGGTCATGGGGCGGGTATGACCGGACTCCACGCCATCCAGACCCAGCATTACCGTGCGATCGGAAGACAAGGCTTTCCACAGCTTTTCTTTCAGATCTACCGTGTCGCTCATATCCAACTCGTATTCAGGCGCCAGCTTCGCGTGGCGAGGCCAAGCTAATTCCGGATACGTCGGCAGCGCGTGATGCGACCCCTTTTAATGCGAGCGTCTTTTCGCAATGGAACACGCGACTGTCGGCGCGCGGCGAAGCATGAACCGTTCAGGTGATCGAGCACCTGTGCGAAAACCGGATGCGGGCTGCAACGCGAGCATATGAATGCGCACACTCGCTCGCACGACGCGATGTTCACCGCAAGCGCCGCATGATCGAACCATCGGCAGCGATCGCCGCCCGCTCATCCGCTCAGGAGTTGCGCCATGGCCACCAAGAAAGCCGCTAAGACCCGTACCGACGGAATCACGCGCGACGGTCGTGGAGTGGGCGACGAACTGCACCAGAGCGCTGGCGGCAAGCATCCGCCACTGACGACCAATCAGGGCCTGCCCTTGTCGGACAACCAGAACTCGCTGCGTGCGACCGAGCGCGGTCCGGGCCTGCTCGAAGACTTCATTCTGCGCGAGAAGATCACCCACTTCGATCATGAACGCATTCCCGAGCGCATCGTGCATGCGCGCGGCTCGGGCGCGCACGGCTACTTCGAGCTGAGCAAATCGCTCAGTCGCTACACCACGGCGGATGTTCTGACCAAGGTAGGCGAACGCACACCGCTGTTCTGCCGCTTCTCCACCGTGGCCGGCGGCGCCGGTTCGATCGATACCCCCCGCGATGTGCGCGGCTTCGCGGTCAAGTTCTACACTCAGCAAGGCAACTGGGACCTGGTGGGCAACAACATTCCGGTGTTCTTCATCCAGGATGCGATGAAGTTCCCGGATGTGGTGCATTCGGTGAAGATGGAGCCCGACCGTGGCTTTCCGCAGGCCGGCAGCGCCCACGACACGTTCTGGGATTTCATATCGCTTACGCCCGAAGCCATGCACATGATCATGTGGGCGATGTCGGACCGCACCATCCCGCGCTCGTTGCGCATGATCGAAGGTTTCGGCGTGCACAGCTTCCGCCTGGTCAACGCCAAGGGCGCCTCGACCTTCGTCAAGTTCCATTGGCGGCCCAAGCTGGGCCTGCAATCGACGCTGTGGGACGAAGCCTGCAAGCTGGCCGGCGCCGACCCGGACTTCCATCGTCGCGACCTGTTCGAGGCGATACAGAACGGCGACTTCCCCGAATGGGAACTCGCGGCGCAACTGTTCACCCAGGAACAGGCCGACGGCTTTCCGTTCGACCATCTCGACGCGACCAAGCTGATCCCCGAGGAACTGGTGCCGCTGACGGTGATCGGCCGCATGGTCCTGGATCGCTGGCCGGACAACTTCTTCGCCGAAACCGAGCAGGTCGCCTTCTGCCCCTCGCATGTGGTGCCGGGCATCGACTTCTCCAACGATCCGCTGCTGCAGGGACGTTTGTTCTCCTATCTGGATACGCAGCTGTCGCGGCTGGGCTCGCCCAACTTCCACCAATTGCCGATCAATGCGCCCAAATGCCCGTTCGCCAATCTGCAGCGCGACGGCCACATGCAGATGCGGGTGCCGCGCGGCCGGGTGAACTACGAACCCAGTTCTCTGGATCCGCAATCGCCGCGCGAGACGCCGGCCGGTTTCCGCAGCGCCGGCGTGCCCAGCGACGACGGCGTCAAGGGCCGCGTGCGTCCGGAAAGCTTCGCCGACCACTACAGCCAGGCGCGCCAGTTCTACCGCAGCCAGACCGACTACGAGCAGGCGCATATGGCTTCGGCGCTGGTGTTCGAGCTGTCCAAGGTCGGCACCGCGCACGTACGCGAAGCCGTCGTGGGCCACTTGCGCCATATCGACGCCGCGCTGGCGCGCCGTGTCGCCGACGGCCTGGGCCTGGCTGCGCTGCCCCCGGCGCCGCCGGCCGCGGTCGCGGTCCAGGACCTGCCCGCGTCGCCGCCGCTGCAGATCATCGGCAAGATGAAACCGACCCTACAGGGGCGCTGCGTCGGCGTGTTGATCGACGACGGCTCCGATGCCGCCACGGTGCGGGCCTTGCGCAAGGCGGTCGAAGCCGCCGGCGCACGCGTCAAGATCGTCGCGCCGCGTATCGGTGGGGCCAAGCTGAGCGACGGCAAGACCCTAGCCGCCGACGGCCAGTTGGCCGGCACGCCATCGCTGGTATTCGACGCGGTCGCCCTGGTGTTGAGCGACAAGGCCGGCAAGCGCCTGGCCAAGGAAGCCGCCGCGGTCGACTTCGTGCGCGACGCTTACGGCCACCTCAAGGCGATCGCGGCCGATGCCGGCGCGCAAGCGCTATTGAATGCAGGCGGCGCGGAGCGCGACGCGGGCGTGGTCGACGCGGGCGATACGCGCTCGTTCATCGCTCAAGCCATGAAGCGCCAGTGGGCGCGCGAGGCCAAGCTGCGTACGCTGGCGTGATTCGCACAGGCACAGCGCATTCCGGCCGAACGCCGGCGCGGGATACGAAAAAATCCGACGCCCAAACGGCTTCGGCTTGAATCAATGTTAAGGCTCGTCGGGCACGCGCGAGAAGAATGCAGTGCGCTGCATGGGAGTTCCATCTTCTTTGAAGTACGTTTCAGTCTCGGTCAGGACTTTACCGTCCGAGCTCACCGAAAAAACTCGCGTCGATCTTGGAACCCCCTGATAAACGATTTGCATTACCAGGACGTTCGGAGCGGGCATTTTTGCCGCGAGCACATCGACCCAGTAGTTGCCAGAAGCTCGTCCAGGGGTGCCATCCAGAGACAACGTGGACTGCGCGAACATCTTGTTGTTGTTCTGGTCGACTATCTCGACGCGAGTTTCCCACTTCCCCTCAGGCGCATCGCGGAAATCGAGATGGACACTCTTTGGGCGCGCCGCTGGCGGCATCGGCAAGCTAGCTACATCCAGAGCCCATTGACCTATCAATGGCGATTTTTCCGGCGACGCAGCAAGTGCCGGTGTAACGTGGATCATGGCGACAGCCAGCGCCGCGATGAATGCTATTTTCATGATGCCTTCCTTGTCGATTAGTCGTCCTGCTCTGATCATGCTTTTTTGCTGGCAGCACGACCAATGAGGCGACAGAGCCCCAACATCTGAATATTGTGTGCCGCGAGCCTGATTTTTTGCGAGATCTGACGCCCCCACGACCGAGTCGATGCTCACGAGGGGCCCTCAGCCCCACGCGGTTCGGTCTGAATGAATAACCAGATCTCATCGAGGGAAATTAAGGGCGAAAGCGAAACATGGAAACATTTTTGCGAGGCATTGGCGTTTCCGTCGTCACGTCCTCGCCGGTGGTCAGATCGCGAAGCCAGAACACGAACCCTGTTCTCCACGTCCCCCGGAACGCCACTTCGTAGCTGTGTCCTTCCAGGAACTCATACGTAGCGGCCGCGTTGCCTATGTACTGGGCCTGCAAGAAACCGATATCGATCTGGCGCTCGCCGGGCTCAACACAAAGGCCAACATCCCATTTCTTCTTCGCGCGTTCGATTTTGGTTCCATCAACGGCGGCGACGAACATGATTGGGTCAACGAGAAGGGCACCAGCCTCGATCTTGCTTCCCTTTAGCGAAGTAGTGCACTGGGCGATAGGGCTCGCGACGTCTGCTCCCGCGAAAGCCTGCAGTGGCAGCATCATCAGAAGAAACGGTAATAGGCCTGTCTTCATAAATCCCTCGTAAGCTCCAACGCCTGAACCAAGTCGAACCGCGAGACGGGCTCGACCTGAATGAGTTTTTAAACCTTACGGATACTTTTCCCGATCCCGATACGTCAGGCTGTCACTGACCCCGGCCTTCACAAGGCACTGATCGAATCGAGACTTGAGCTCGGTGACCCTAATGCCACCAGGCGACGCAAGAAGAAATTGGCCAGTAAGGCATTCTCTTGGGAATGCTGATCCACGATCCACCAAGCCCAACGGCTTGCCCTTGGGTGGCGCCGGATTGGCACCTGCGAAATTGTGAGGAATGTAGGTATGCCCAGCCACCAGCTCGAGCTCGATGACGTTCGAATATTCGATTTTTCTCGGGAAGAGGCCGGCGGTAATCGCAACATGCTTAAGCAGGAACGTGTGCTTACCGGGAAGAACAAAAAATGTATACGGCGCGTATTCTTTTCTAGAGTACGTCAGCTGATCGTCGATCTCGACAACAGTGGCCCCGGAGTCGGGCGCTTGCCCTTCAACTAACGCCAAATCGGACTGCTTGAACACTTTTCCATCGATCGTGATCGTCATGTCCGGATTTCGCACCAACGACTGAGCTTCGTTGAGCTTTTGCATCGATGGACCTCCCGCGACAGCTACGCTGGCGACAAGAGCAACTCCGAATAGCAAAGGGGAAGATTTTCGCATACCTATCACCGAAGGCCTGAGGCCTGCTTTAAGTCGACCCGCGGCGCGGGCGCAATGAACTGTCAGGACTCGCCGAGCCGGAATATCTCGCCTTATTCCAACCAGGCAACGAGCGGTGGCGTGATCCCCTAGGATGCTCGCTCCAGAGATCTCGATACGCTTCATAGGAGCCCTGACGCCCGAGCTAAGCCTTCGGCTTGAATGGCTGATCAAACCACGTCGGCACTGGCGCTTCCGAATTTTACGAGGCCGCATTGCGCCATGGCACCGGCCCGCCGTTCGATTCCACCGGTCCGGCGCATCCCCACCGATCGCGGCCAAGGCGCAAGAGCCGTGCTGCGGCTACGCAAGACACAAAAAAGGCCGGATGCCCGTGGGCGATCCGACCTTTCTTGTTCCGTCTTGCGACGGCGGTATTGGTGGAGGTGGGCGGAATCGAACCGCCGTCCGAAGGCACTCCATCCCCGGCACTACATGCTTAGCGCTCCGTTAGATCTCGCCCCCGAACAGCACGGCGCGCAAAGCGCATCCGGGAACCAGCCTGTTTTGGGTTAACCGGGGTTTGACAGGCAACCGACCCCAGCGATTCCGTGATGATGACCCTACGCTGCGAGCACGGACACAAGCAGTTTCGGGGCTTACGCCTTAAGCGGCGAGAGCGTAGTTGTCGTCGTTGGCAACTAAAAGTTTGCAGCTGGATTTACGAGGAAAGCTACCCCCTCGGCATGCACCAGGCGATTTCGCAACCCCCGTCGAAGCCAGTGCACCCCCGGGGACAGCTCACGCTGACCCGGTCAGTATAGGGGCGGCGGGCGCATTCACAAGCGCGGCGATGGGCGCTGTTCATGCCGCTGGCGGGGCGAGGTCGGATTCGCCGGCGCGGCCTGCGGCCGCCCGACCGGCCGCGCCGCTGGAGCGCGCCGTCCTTATTCAGGTTAGATTTCATCCAGGGGCGGCGCCAGGAGGGCCAGGACGCCGTCCTGGGTAGCGGCCTGCTTCGCGCGGCGAGCGAACACGGGCACGAACCGTCAATACACAGGAGCGCGGCAGGCAGCATGGACGATCTGATCATCGAACTCTCGGACAGCCGCTATCAGCGCCACGGATTCGACCGCAGTAGCGGCAGCGAAACCGTCTCCCACGAGCCACCGCTGCCGCAGCAGGCGCGCAGTCGGGAAATCGCCGGGCGCCTGCAAGGTTTGGCTACGGAGCATGCCGCCAATGTGGACCGTCGCGAGGTCCGGCACCAGGACAGCCGAAAGCACTACGACGGCGGAATGGGCAACCACGTCTACGAAACGCTGGCCATCGCGTTCTCGGCCTCCGGCGGCGCGATCGCCTTTCTCAAGTTCGCTCGGGAGTTGCTGATCGAATGGATGAAGGCTTCGGCCGGAAAATCCATCCGCATCAAATTCAAGGACACCGAAGTACAAGCGCGCACCCTGGCGGAACTGGAAGCCGCGCTGGCCCTGATCGACAAGCACACCCAAACGCAGGCGCCCGCCGAGCCGCGCGACCCGACGGGGTGAATCGAGGCCCGATCGAGCGCAGCCCAGGCAACGACGTCTAGAATCGGGGCGCCCGCGATCGGGCCGCAGCCAGCGATCAGTCCCATGCCCCCTGCCCTATTCTCGGACCTTGAGTTCCCGCTGATCCAGGCCCCCATGGCCGGCTCGCAGGGCAGCGCCCTGACCGTCGCGGTCTGCGAGGCCGGCGGCCTGGGCTCGTTGCCGGCGGCCATGTTGAGCGCGCAAAGCCTGAGCGAGGAGCTCGCGGCGATCGCGGCACAGACCGACCGCCCCTACAACGTCAACTTCTTCTGCCACACCTCGCCTGCGCCCGATGCCGGCGTCGAAGCGGCCTGGCGCGAATCGCTGGCGCCTTACTACCGCGAGTTCGGGATCGACCCCGCCACGGCGGCCCCCGGCGCGGGCCGGCGCCCCTTCGATGCGGAAGCGGCGGAGCTGCTGGCGCAGTTCCGGCCGCGCGTGGTCAGTTTCCATTTCGGCCTGCCCTCGCCCGCGCTGCTCGCGCAGGTGCGCGCCTGGGGCGCGAAGGTGCTGTCCTCGGCGACCACGCTGGAGGAAGGACGCTGGCTGCAGGCGCAAGGCGTGGACGCGGTGATCGCGCAGGGCCTGGAGGCCGGCGGGCATCGCGGGCATTTTCTGGATGCCGATCTGAGCCGGCAGTCGGGCACGTTCGCGCTGTTGCCGCAGCTGGTGCGCGCGCTGCGGATACCGGTGATCGCCGCCGGCGGCATCGCCGATGCGCAGGGCGTGGCGGCGGCGATGCGCCTGGGTGCGGCCGGCGTACAGATCGGCACGGCCTACCTGCTTTGCCCGGAAGCCAGCACCAGCGCCGTGCATCGCGCCGCCTTGAAGAGCGCGGGTGCCGAGCACACCGCGCTCACCAATCTGTTCAGCGGACGTCCCGCGCGCGGCATCGTCAATCGCTACATGCGCGAGCGCGGACCGATCAGCGAGCTGGCGCCGCCGTTTCCGCTCGCGGGTGGCGCGTTGGCGCCTGTCCGCGCGCGCGCCGAGGCGCTGGGCAGCGGCGATTTTTCGCCGTTGTGGTCGGGGCAGAATCCCAGTGAGTGTCGCGAGGTGCCGGCGGGCGAATTGACGCGGGAGTTGGCGAAGGGGTTTGAGGGGCGGTACTGAAACGGGGGCGCGGGGGCGGCGCTGGGGACGTTAAAAGCAAATCCCCCTCAATCCCCCTTTTTCAAAGGGGGAAGACCGGCATGCTGTTCTTGCGTGGCAGCGTGTACCGCGCGCTGGCGCCTATACCGGCGCCAGGCGCGCGTAGAGGTCGGCTTCGGGTTCCACGGCTGTACCGCGCCGGCGCACCAGTGCCTGGCGCGCGCGTTCGGCGTCGGCCAGCGCCAGGTCGGTTTCGATCAGCTCGACCTTGCCCGCGCTCAGGCAGGCGATCGGCACGCCGTCGCGGAACAGCACGCGCGCGCCCGGCAGGCGCGCGACGCGTTCGCCGGCGAGCACGGTGCCGGCCAGGTTGAGCGGGTCCATCGCCGAGACGCAGACCAGTTCGCCGCTGTCGGGGCGCTGGCGCAACTTGCGCAGCGCGCCGATCGCGTCGGGCAGCGCGAACTGCTCGCCGGACATGCCGCTAACGAAGCGCCCGCCGCGGATCTCGCCGCGCGCTTCCCAGCGCCGGTACACGCGCAGCAGCTCGCGCCAGGGCGGCAGCCAGTGGGCTTCGCGCTCGATCAAACGCCAGAACACCACGCCGTAGCGATCGAGCAGGCTGCGCGCGGCGTGCTCGACGGTCTCGGCGTCGATCGCGGGCACGGGCGCGTCCTCGGCCGGGCGCGGGGTGAGCGACCAGCGCCCGGCGTCCTGGATGCCGAACAGCGGCGTGCGCCGGCTGCGTCCGCCGCGCGCGCCGTCGCGCCTGGACGGCGGCACCAGCAGCGCGCGCAAGCCGGCGTAGCTGTCGCAGGTCACGCGCCCACGCGCGACCAGTTCGCCCAGGGCCTCTTCCAACTCGGTCTTGAGCAGGTGCGCGCCGCGTTCGAGCTCGTCGAAGAAGGACGCGCCGCGCACGCGCAGGCAATCGACCACGCGGGTCGCGCGCGAGGACAGCGGCGCGTCGTCGCTGCGGCCGGCGGTCAGCGTGGACCACACCGCCAGGTCGCGCCGCGGCAGCAGCACGATCGGAGTCTGTCGCACCGAGGGCGCGGTCGCACTGCCCGCCTCGACACGGGTCGGACGCAGGCGCGCCCAGGTCACGCGACCGGCGCCGCACAGGTCGTCCAGCCAGGCGGGGCTGTAGTCGGCGATGCGCGCGCTCAACAGCTCGCTCTCCCACACCGCCGCCGGCGCTTCGTAGCCCTGCAACTGGCTCAACACCGCTTCGACCGCGTCGCGGCCGCTCATGCGGGTAGCCGCGGACACGCGTTGCCAGTCGAACAGGAAACGCACGAAATCGCGCGGCGAGACCGGTTCGATCTCGCGCCGCAGGCGGCCCACGGTGTAACGGTGGATGCGCGCGAGCAGGTGGCGCTCGCACCATTCCTCGGCGCCGCCTTCGCTGCTCTCGCGGGTGTAGCGGCCGCGCATCACATAGCCCTCGCCCTCCAGGCGCGCCAGCGCGATCTCCACCGCCAGCGCCGGTTGTCGCAGCGAGTCCGCAAGGACAGCCACGGTCGCCGGGCCCAAGCCGGTCAGGCGCGAGCGCAGCCATTCGGCCAGCACGCCGTCGGCATCCCAGGCGGTGGCGGCGTACTCGGGCGGGACCACGACTTCAGGCGCCCAGCTCGCGTCCGGAAACAGCGCGCGCGCCTGCGGCAGGGTTTCGGTGGCGATCCACAGCGCCGCCTCGTCGCCGAATTCGGCGGCAGGCCGCAGCCGGGTCGCGCGCCCGGCCTCGGCCAGGGTGCGCAAGGCATCCAGCCAACCGTGCGTGCGCGCCTCCTCCGCCTCGACGTAAGCCAGTCCGATCAGCGCCTCGTGCATCTCGTCGGCGTTGCGTACCTCCGGCCAGGCTTCGGCGCGCACGGCGGAGATCGCCTCCGGATCCAGGCGCCCCAGATCGTCGGCGCTGTCCGGATCGGCGTAGCGGCGGCTCATCACCGCCTGGGTGCGGCGCTCTTCCAGCGGCGCATCGTCGAGGAAGGCATAGGGCCGCGCATTGATGGCCTCGGCCGCGATCGGCGACGGGCCGGTCACGTCGCGCGCGATCACCTGCACTTCGCCGCGCTCCAACCGGCCCAGCAAGCGCAGCCAGCCCCGCGCGTCCATGGCTTCGTACAGACAGTCGTGCAGGGTCTGCGCGACCAGGGGATGGTCCGGCACCTCGCGTTCGCCGACCAGGTTCTCGGCGCAGGCGACCTGGTCGGGGAACACCGTGGCCAGCAGGTCCTCGCTCTTCATGCGCTGCAGCTGCGGCGCGACCTTGCGCCCGCCCACGTAGCGCGGCAGGGCCAGCGAGGTGGTCGCGTTCCAACGCCAGCGCACGCCGAACAAGGGCGCGTCGAGCAAGGCCTGGATCAATACGTCCAGCGCACTGGCGCTGTGCAGATAGCGTGCGACTTCGATCAAAGGGAAGCTGTGGCTGGTCGACAGCGACAGCACGATCGCATCCTCGGTCGCCGCCGCCTGCAGCTCGAAATTGAACTTGCGGCAGAAACGTTTGCGCAGGGCCAGGCCCCAGGCGCGGTTGACGCGGCTGCCGTACGGCGTGTGGATCACCAGCTGGGTGCCGCCGGATTCGTCGAAGAAGCGCTCCAGCACCACGGTGTCCTGGGTCGGCACCGCGCCCAGCGCGTAGCGCGTGCGCGCCAGATAGTCGACCAGCTGGGCGGCGGCGTCCTCGCCCAGGCCGAGTTCGCGCGCGATCGCGGCCGCGACCTGCGCGTGTACCTGCGCCAGGCTCGCCGGATCGGGCTCGCCGAACGCGGCCAGCTGGGCGTCGACCAGGCCGCGCAGGCGCGATACGCCCAGCGAAAGTTCGTCGGTGCGGCCCGGCGCTTCGCCCAGCCAGAACGGAATGTTCGGCGGCGCACCCTGTGCATCCTCCACCCGCACCCGCCCCGGCTCGACGCGCAGGATGCGGTAGCTGGCGTTGCCGAGCTGGAACACGTCGCCGGCCAGGCTTTCGATCGCGAAGTCTTCGTTGACGTTGCCGATCGTGGTCGCCTGCGGCTCCAGCACCACGGCGTAATCGCCGGTGTCGGGGATGGTGCCGCCGGAAGTGACCGCGGTCAGGGCGCCGCCGCGACGCGCGCGCAGGCGCCGGTGCACGGCATCGCGGTGGACGTAGCCGGCGCGCGCGCCGCGACGGGTGGTGAAGCCCTCGGCGAGCATGCGCACCACCGCGTCGAAGTCCGGGCGCGCCAGGCCCGCGTACGGCCAGGCCTGGGTCAGGCACGCGTACAGCGCGTCCTCGTCCCATTCGCGCGAAGCGACTTCGGCGACGATCTGCTGCGCCAGCACGTCCAGCGGCGCGACCGGGATTTCCAGCGCGTCCAGCTCGCCGCGGCGCACGCAGTCCAGCAGCGCCGCGCACTCGACCAGATCGTCGCGCGACTGCGGGAACAAGCGCCCCTTGGGTACGCCGCCGACGTGGTGGCCGGCGCGGCCGACGCGCTGCAGGAAGGCCGCGATCGCGCGCGGCGAGCCGAGCTGGCAGACCAGGTCGACATCGCCGATGTCGATGCCCAGCTCCAGCGATGCGGTCGCGACCAGCACGCGCAGCTCGCCGCGCTTGAGGCGTTGCTCGGCGTCCAGGCGCAACTCGCGCGACAGGCTGCCGTGGTGGGCGGCCACCGCGTCCTTGCCCAGGCGTTCGCCGAGATGGCGCGCGGCGCGTTCGGCCATGCGCCGGGTGTTGACGAAGACCAGGGTGGTGCGATGCTCGCCGACCAGCTCGGCCAGGCGCAGATAGACCTGGTCCCATTGTTCGTGCGACATCACCGCGCTCAGCGGCGACGGCGGCAGTTCCAGGGCCAGATCGCGCTGCTTGGCGTAGCCGATATCGACGATCTCGCAATCCGGGCGGCCGTCGGCATCGACCGCCGCCTTGCCGACCAGGAAGCGCGCGACCTCCTCGATCGGCTTCTGCGTCGCCGACAGGCCGATGCGCGCGATCGGGTGTTCGCACAGCGCTTGCAGGCGCTCCAGCGTCAGCGCCAGATGGCTGCCGCGCTTGCTCGCGGCGACGGCGTGGATTTCGTCGACGATCACCGTGCGTACGGTCGAGAGCATCGCGCGTCCGGATTCCGAGCCCATCAGCACGTACAGCGATTCGGGCGTGGTCACCAGCAGATGGGGCGGTTGCTTGCGCATGCGCGTGCGCTCGCTGGCGGTGGTGTCGCCGGTGCGCACCGCGCTGCGGATGCCGGGATCGGCACGGCCCATGCGTGCGAGCTGTTCGCGGATGCCGGCCAGCGGCGCGTCGAGGTTCAGATGGATGTCGTTGGACAGCGCTTTCAGCGGGGAGACGTAGACCACCGTGGTCTCGTCGGGCAGGCCGCCCTGCGCCTCGGCCTGGCGGACCAGGGCGTCGATCGCGGCCAGGAAGGCGGTCAGGGTCTTGCCCGAGCCGGTCGGCGCCGCCACCAGGGTATGCCGCCCGGCACGGATCGACGGCCACGCCAGGATTTGGGCCTGGGTCGGCGCCGGGAAGGTCGCCGCGAACCAGGCGGCGACGGCGGGATGGAAGGCGGACAGTGGCATGGCGCGCGGGCGCGATCGCTGCGGCGAAGTTCCGGTGGGGGCCGCACCCGGTATGGGGGCGGACAGGCGCTTAGGGAATGGTAGCGCTGCCGCGACGGCCCCGGGCCGGGCCGGCCGCCGACGCGTCGTTCAGCCTACCCGCGACCTCGCGATCGCAAGGCCAGCCTGCCGTGGTCGCGTCTCAACCGCTGCGACGCTGCGACGCTCATCGCGGCGGCGCGGAGACCTCGCGCACGACCTCGGCGATGGCCCGGCTCTGGCCGGCCAGGGCGATATCGGCCAGCGACACGATGCCGGCCAGGCGCCCGTCGGCGTCGACCACCGGCACGCGTCGGATGCGGGCGCGTTCCATCAGTTCCACGCAGTCGCGCAGGTCGGCATCCACTCCGACGCATAGTGCCGGCATCGTCATCGCATCGCCGGCGGTCGTGTTGCCGTCGCGGCCGACCGCGACCACGCGCACCGCGATATCGCGATCGGTGACCACGCCCAGCGGCACGCCGCGTGCGTCCAGCACGGGAATCTCGCCGCAGTCGTGGTCAGCCATCATGCGGGCGACCTCGCGCAGCGGTGTGGTGACGTCGCAGGCGGCCGGGTTGGGTGTCATGAAAGCGCTCACGTTGGCCATGGCGGTCTCCTTAGGAGTGTCGGATGGAAGGTCTATCGTTCGCCGGCACCGTCGTGTGATCGCGGCGTGAAACGCAAGTCGGCGCGAACAGCGGCCACGCAATTGCGCGCGCGGCGCCACGCCGCAGCCGCGCCGGCCGTTGTATCCTCGGCCCGGTATGCGTCCTTGACGCGATACGCCCCGCGATGCGACATCAACGGAGAACGCCATGACGACCAAGTTGGACAAGCCGCTGCGACGCGAACTGGAAATCGGCGACAAGCTCTATACCCTCACGATCGACGGCCACGGTTTGAAGCTCACCGAGAAAGGACATCGCAAGGGTGTCGAGTTGAGCTGGAACGAAGTGGTCGGCGGCGACGACGCGGCTACGCCGCCCGGCGCCTGACCGCTACGGCCGCGACGGCGGAGACGCCGTCGCGGCCCGATCTACTGCGGCATCGGTGCCGGCATAGACCGTCTCTGTCAGTGGCCGCCGTGCTTGGCGGCCATCAAGCCCTTGGTGTCCACGCTGCGTACGCCCTGCACGGCCTTGGCTACGGCCATCGCTTTGTCGACCTGGGCCTGACTGTCCACCTTGCCCGACAGCGTGACCACGCCGTTGACGGTGTCGACATCGATCTTCAGGCCCGACACATCCTTGGCGGCGAGCAGTTCGGTCTTGACCTTGGTGGTGATCCAGGTGTCGCTGACCGGCTGATTCGATTCGCCGGTCTGCGGCGTCGGCGTTGGTTCCTGGGCGAAGGCGACGACCGGCAGGCCGGCCAGCAGGGCCACGGCGAGCGCGGAAGCGAGGCGATGGGAGATGAGGTTCATATGCGTACTCCTAAGGGGTGTAGCGGCGAAGCGGCCACACCGTCGCGATGCGCGGCGTAGCCTGGGGCGCGCGGTTGCGCGCGAGTGACGATGGGGAGGCGGCGCGCAACGGTTGCGCACGCACGGCGGGGCGCGGCATTCAATGGTGACGCGCGCGCCCTGAGCCGGATTTTTTGCCGCCGCCGTCGAGCTTGTTGACGGTGGCCCAGGCGCGCTGTTCGGCGGTCTTCTCGGGCAAGCCCTCCTGCCGGTAGCCCTGTTCGATATGGCGGGCCTGGCGCTTTTGTTTGTCGGTATAGGTGGATTTGTCTCCACGAGGCATGGATGCATCTCCGGTCGGAACCGTTCCGACGCATGGCCGAGGCTAGGCCGCAGGGAGTAAACGCAAGGGCAGTATTTCGTTAGCCTGCGGTCGAGGTATGGCCTGCGCTCATGTAAGTGAATCGCGTGGAGAGCGTTCCCCGCAGCGCCACGGCCGTGCCGTCGCGCTCACTCCGCGACGACGGCCGATGGAGTGTGCTGTGCCCGTCGCTTCCCAACGAGCCCCTCGCATGCCCAGGCGCCGCGCATGGATCTGAAGAGCGGTTATCCCTACTGGGCCGTGCGCAACGGCCTGATGCATGCGTTCCCGGCCCTGGACGCCGATGCGCGCTGCGACGTCGCGGTGATCGGCGGGGGCATCAGCGGCGCCCTGATCGCCGACGAATTGAGCCGTCACGGCCACGACGTGATCGTGATCGAGCAACGCGACATCGGCTGGGGCAGCACCGCGGCGAGCACGGCGCTGCTGCAGTACGAGATCGACACTCACATGATCGACTTGGCCCAGCGCTACGGCGAGGACGCCGCCGCCCTCGCCTACCTGGCCTGCGGCGAGGCCGTGGACACTCTGCGCGAACGCGTGCGCGGCCTGGGCGGCGTCGACTTCGCGCGCAACGACAGCGTCTACTGCGCCAGCAAGCAACGGCATGTGTATGCGCTCAAGCACGAACTGGCGCTGCGGCGTCGGCACGGTTTCGACGTGCGCTGGCTCAATGCGGCCGACCTGCACGAGCGCTACGGTCTGCATGCGCCGGGCGCGATCCTGAGCCGCTTGGGCGCGCGCGTGGATCCGTATCGGCTGACCTATCGGTTGTTGATGCGCCTGGCGCGACAGGGCGTGCGCGTGCACGACCGCAGCGAGATCGCGGCGCTCGAACCCGGCGCGCGCTCGGTGCTGCTGCGCACCCCGCAAGGGCATACGATCCGGGCGGCGCAGGTGGTGCTGGCGCTGGGTTACGCCGGACAGCGCTGGCTGCGCCAGCGGGTGGCGCGCAACCGCAGCAGCTACGCCTTCGTCACCGACCCGATGGCGGCGGACGCGACCCGCGGCCTGGAGCGCACCCTGGTCTGGGAGTCCGCGCGCCCCTACCTCTATCTGCGCGGCACCGGCGACGGTCGCGTCATGGTCGGCGGCGAGGACGATGCGGTCGACATCCCGGCGCGGCGCGACGCGCGCCTGGATAAAAAAGCCCGACGCCTGGTGCGGGCGGTGGCGCAGCGTTTCCCTGGCCTGGAACTCACGCCGGCCTTCGCCTGGGCCGGGACCTTCGCCGAAACCGACGACGGCCTGCCCTACTTCGGCCCGCACGAGCAGTACGGGCCGAGGGTGCATTTCGCGATGGCCTACGGCGGCAACGGCATCACCTATGCGCAGATCGGCGCGGGGTTGCTGCGGGCGCTGATCGAACGCAAGGCGCATCCGCTGGCGCGGCTGTTTTCGTTTCAGCGCAGCCAGTGAGCAGCGCGTGCATCGCAAAGCGGCGATACGCGTTTCGGGGTGGCGGCGGCGCAAGCCGCGAGCCGAAACCGGGCACGCTGCGCAAGGACGGCCCGGTCGCTTGATCTAAACGACCGCACTACCTTGCCGGGGCGTCGCAGGGTTCGTCGCGGGTGCAGGGGCGCGGTTGCGGCTTGCGCCGCTCCTACCGCCGGCATGCCGCGGCGGTGGGCTCGGCGCAATGCGAACGGGCCGCTCGCGCGGCCCGTTCGGCGGGACGTTGGGATCCGGACTCGACGCGCGCGACGCCGAGCTCCGAATCGATACGCCTCAGGAGCGCAGCGGCACCAGGGTGATCTCGACGCGGCGGTTCTGGGCGCGGCCTTCCTCGGTGTCGTTGCTGGCGATCGGGCGGGTCTTGCCGGCGCCGGTGAGGATGAAGCGATCGCGGACCAGGCCGCGCGACATCAGGTAGTTGCCGACCGAGGCCGCACGCTGCTCGGACAGGCGCTGATTGACCGCGTCGGTGCCGATGCTGTCGGTGTGGCCGGCGACCTCGACGATGGTCTGGTTGTACTCCTGCAGGGTCGAGGCGACGTTGTCCAGCACCGGATAGAACTGCGATTCGAGCGAAGCGCTGTTGAAGGCGAAGGTGATGTTGCTGGGCATGTTGAGGGTGATGTTGTCGCCCTGGCGCACCACATCGACGCCGGTACCGGCCATGCGCTCGCGCAGCGCGCGCTCCTGCCGGTCCTGGTAGTTGCCGATCGCGCCGCCGGCCAGGCCGCCGACGCCGGCGCCGATCAGGGCGCGCTGGCGGCGCTCGGTGGCGTCGTCGCCGCTGAGCAGGCCCGCGGCGACACCGGCCAGCGCGCCGATCAGGGCGCCCTTCTGGGTGCGGCTCATGCCTTGGCGTTCTTGCGGGTACTGGCCTTGCGGGTACTGGCCCTGCGGCTGACCGCCGTAGTATCCGCCGCCGCCCGTGGCGCAGCCGGCGAGCAAAGCGGTCATCGCGGTGGCGGCCATCGCAATCTTGATCTGGGTTTTCATGGGGCGTCCTCGGCTGAATTCGGCGGAGCCAAAGCTAATCACGCAAGCGTCACGGGTGGGTGACGAGGACTTGCCGCAGTTCAGCTGTCGGCAGGGGTGCGTGAGGGGCGTCGTGCGCTCTAGGCAACGCTCACTTGGCGTTGTTGCGCGATGGTTGGGGTTCGATCGCGGCTCACGCCGCTCCCACAGAATGCGTGGAACCGCGAGCGGCAGCGGCGAGTGAGGTTGCGTGGTCGCGGCTTGCGCCGCTCCTACCCGGAGCTTGGGCGATGGCTTGGGGTTCGATCGCGGCTCACGCCGCTCCCACAGAATGCGTGGAACCGCGAGCGGCGGCGGCGAATGAGGTGGCGTGGTCGCGGCTTGCGCCGCTCCTACCCGGAGCGTGGGCGATGGCACGGCGCGGTGCGATTCGGATCGCACCGCGCCTGCGGGCGGCGCTCAGTCGCCGACGGCGACCAGCGCGTCGGCGCCGGCGGCGTCGAGGGTGTGGTCCCAGTTGCCCATCAGCGCCAGGTACAGCAGCTTGTCGAACTCGGCGCCGAATCGGCTGATCACCGCGTCGGGATCGGGAATCAGTTTGGCGTCGGCGATCAGGCCGAAGTGGACGCGGCCGTTGTAGCTGAGGATGGAAATGCCGACGCCGATCGAACCGGTCTGCGGCACCCAGAACATCATCTCGCGCAAGGTGCAGCCGGCCAGGTACAGCGGCTGCTGCGGCCCGGGCACATTGGTGGCCACCGCGGTGGCCTTGCGGCTGAACAGCTCCAGCGCCAGCCCCTGCACCTGCGAAGGCGCCATGCCTAGCGCAGCCAAAAGACCAAATGCAACAATAGCTTGCCGTGAATTCTTAAGGTTATTCATGCACTCGGCGACGCGCTCGACCCGGCGGATCGGGTTGTGCTCGCCGACCGGCAGCTCCAGGAACACCAGGCCGAAATGGTTGCCGAGCTTCTTGGCGTGTTCGAGCGGACGCAGGTTGACCGGCACGGTCGCGCGCAGGGTCACGCCGTCGACGTTGTCGCCGCGTTCGATCATGTAGTTGCGCAAGGCGCCGGCGGCGGTGGCCATCAGCACGTCGTTGACGGTGCAGTCGCAGGCGCGACCGACCGCCTTCACCTCCTCCAGATCCAGGGGCTCGGCCCAGGCCACGCGCTTGCTCACGCCGAGCTTGCCGCGCAACAGCGAGGGCGGATCGTCGGACAAGGCCAAGGCATTGAGCAGTTCGCGCGCGATCTCGCCGCCCTCTTTGGCCAGCATGCCGGCCAGGGTCGGGTCGCGGTACATCTCCATGCCCTTCTCTAGCGCGCGCGAGCCCAGCTTCATGTAGCGGTCGACCGCACCGACCCGGCGCGCGACCTCGACGCCGTCGGTCTTGAGCCAGGCGTGCGGCAGATCGCTGCCCTTGGCGGGCTCGCGAGTGGTGTCGGTCAGCGACAGCAGCACCTGGACCAGGGCGATGCCGTCGGCGTAGCTGTGGTGGATGCGCGCGATCAGGGCCGAGCCGCCGTCGTAGCGTTCGACCAGATGGAACTGCCACAGCGGCCGGCTGTGATCGAGCGGGCTGGACGCGAGCTGGCTCACGAAGCGCTCCAGGCCGCGCTTGCCGCCGCGCCCGGGCAGCGCGGTCAGCTGCACATGCCAGTCGAGATCGAAATCCTCGTCGGTCTGCCAGGACGCGCCGGCCGGCGTGTCCACCGCCTTCTGGCGGAAGCGTGTATAGGCCAGGAAGCGTTGTTTGACCACGCGCCGCAGGGCGTCGATCGACATCGGTTCGGCGAACATCAGCACGCCGGTAATCATCATCGGATTGGTCGGTCGCTCCATGCGCAACCAGGCCGTATCCACTCGCGACATCGGTTCGCGACGCGCTCGCTTGCGCGGTTCTGCTGTGGCCATGCGCCCTCCAAAGCGTATGCGCTGAGTGAATCACGCGGTCGCGAGCGGCGTCAACGCGGCTAAGCCGGGAATCGAGAACCGGGAAAGACTCAGGGCTGTCCGCGCTATCTCGATTCGTCATCCCCGCGCAGGCGGGGATCCAGTGACTTCAGCGCGAATGGATCGCACAACGGCGCAGGCAGTAGAACCAGAGGCTCCGCAGCGGCGGTGCCAGCGTGCGGCCGTCACGACCACGGGGTCCCCGCCCGCGCGGGGATGACGGGGCGAACCAGCGCCACGGCGTGCAGTGACGCAGGAATAGGACATCATGGGCTGGAAGCGCGAGTGCGATTCACACGCCGCTGGGGGCGAATCTCCGAAGGAGTGCGCAGCCGCGCCCTACGCCCCCTGCTCCCGCTGCTTGCGATACGCCGCCAACGCGGCGTCGCGGCCCGCCGCCAGATCGACCAGCGGCTGCGGCGGATAGTCCGGCGCGAGCCGGCGCAAGGTCGCCGGCTCGCGCCAGGGCGCATGGCGCAGCGGCAACGGCAGCGCCGCCAGCTCCGGCACCCAGCGCGCGATGTAGCGACCGTCGGGATCGAACTTTTCGGACTGGGTGACCGGATTGAACACGCGGAAGTACGGCGCGGCGTCGGCGCCGGTGCCGGCGACCCACTGCCAGCCCAGGGTGTTGTTGGCCAGGTCGGCGTCGATCAGGGTGTCCCAGAACCAGCGCGCGCCGTGGCGCCAGTGGTAACGCAGGTGCTTGGTCAGATAGCTGGCCACGATCATGCGTACGCGGTTGTGCATCCAGCCGGTGTGCCACAGCTCGCGCATGCCGGCATCGACGATGGGCACCCCGGTGCGGCCGTGCTGCCAGTCCTGCAGGCGCGGCTGGACCAGACGCGCCCAGTCGAAGTCGTCGAAGCGCGGATTGAAATTGCGCTCCGGGGTGTGCGGGAAGTGGTGCAGCAGATGATGGGCGAATTCGCGCCAGCCCAGCTCGCGGATCGCCGTGTCGATGTCGCCGGCGCGCGCGGCGTTGCGCTGCGTCTCCAGCGCGGCGACCACGCGCCAGGGCGCGATCTCGCCGAAATGCAGGTGCGGCGACAACCGCGAGGTGCCGATGTGATCGGGCCGGTCGCGCTGTTGGGCATAGCCCTCCAGCGCGCCTTCCAAGAAGGTCTCCAGGGTCTCGCGCGCGCCGGCTTCGCCGGGCGTCCAGTGCTCCCAGAAGCCGCTGTCCCAGTCCCGCGACGGCAACAGCTTGAGCGCCTCCAGGGCCACGCCCTCCGGCCCCTGCACGCTGCTGGGCAGGCGGGCCGGCGGCTCCCAGGTCGGCTGCAGGCGCCATGCGGCCAGGGCCGTGCGCCAGAACGGCGTGAACACGCGATAGGGATCGCCCTGCTTGGTCGCCAGTTGCCAGGGCTCGAACAGCAGCGCTCCGTTGTGGCTTTCCGCGCGCACGCCCTGACGGCGCAGGGTCTGCTTGATGCGGGTATCGCGCTTCTCGATCGCCGGTTCGTAGCGGCGGTTCCAGTACACCGCCTCGGCGTCGGTGGCCAGCAGCAGCGATTGCAGGGTCGGCAGGCTGGGGCCGACGAAGCGGCGCAGGTGCGAGCCGCGCGCGCGCAGTTCGCGGTCCAGCGCGGCCAGGGAATGATGACGCCAGGCGTCGGAGGCGGCACCGGGCCGCCAGTCGCCCTGCTCGTCGGGCGCATGGATGTAGATCGGGATCGGCGTGTAGCCGTCGTCCAGCGCCGCCCGCAAGGCCGGGTTGTCGGCCAGGCGCAGGTCGTTGCGGAACCAGACCAGCGCGGTGGCGGCGGCAACGTCGGACATCGCGGAACCGGGGCAGTCCAGGGAGTGCCAGTATGCCGCCCCGCCGGCCTCAAAGAGACGGGGCCCGCGTGGGGCCCCGTCCGGGTCTTGCCAGGCTTACGGCGACTGCAGTTCGGTGATCGCCGACTGGGTCTGGACCAGGCCCCAACCGGTGTTGTTGTCGTAACCGGCGGCGTCGATGTCCTGCGCCGTGGTCAGCAGGGCGTCGCGCACCTGCGCCGCGGTCGCGGTCGGCTTGGCGCTCCACACCACCGCGGCCGCGCCGGACACGTGCGGGGTGGCCATCGAGGTGCCGCTCATGGTCTGGTAGGCGGTGTTGGACACCGACGGGGTAGCGTCGACGGTCGCGGTCTGCCCGGCCAGATTGGCCACGATGGTCTGGCCGTCGGCCTGGCTGATGCCCACCGCCGGCAAGGTGGTGGTGACCGGATTGCCGTTGGCATCGTACATGCCGATGCGCAGCTCGCCGGCGACGTTGTTGTAGATCACCACGCCCAGGGCACGGCCGGACTTGGCCTTGGTGATCTTGTCGACGAAGGTGTTGGTGCCGCGCTGGCAGATCACGATCTTGTTGCGCCAGGTGCTGGACGAGGTCTGGCACAGGCCGCCGTTGACCCAGCCGGCGCTGGCGGTGGTCTGCTTGGAACCGGCGACCGGAATCGCGGCGAAGCTGGAGCTGCCGACCAGCAGCGGGTCGTTCTTCAGCGGATAGGTGCTGAGCGTGTCCACGCCCGGCGCGGCGATGTCGACGGCGCTGTTGAACTGCGAGAAGTCGGCCTTGACGTTGGCCGAGTCCACCGCCGCCACCGACACCACCGAGCTGTAGGACGCCGGGTAGCTGAGGCTGGAATCGCCGTCGTTGCCGGCCGCTGGCCAGGGTCTGGAAGGCGTTCTGCTCGGTGGTCGAGCTGGTCGGGCCGCCCAGGCTCATGCTGATGATCTTGGCGCCGGCGGTGTTGCAGCGGTTGGCCGCGTCGACCAGGGTCGACGAATAGGTCCAGTTGCACTGGCCGTGGCCGCCGCCGTTGGTGCCGTTGGTGCCGAAGATCTTGATGATGTGCAGCGAGACCTTGCCCGGGCTCACGCCGACCACGCCGGTGCTGTTGTTGGCCGCGGCGATGGTGCCGGCAACGTGGGTGCCGTGGCCGCAGGTGTCGGTATCCCAACCGGTCGGATAACCGGTGATGGTCATGCCGGCGAAATCTTCGTGGGTCTTGTTGATGCCCGAATCGATCACGCAGACCTTGATGCCGGCGCCGGTGGCCGCACCGGTGTCGAGCACGCCGTCGTGGTTGGCGTCCCACACGTTGCGGGCCTGCACCTGATCGATGCCGTAGGGCACGCTCTGCGCCTGCAGGTAGCGCGGCTGGTCGATCTCGACCGACTCCACGTCGGGGTTGCTGCGCAGGGCCTTGATGGCCTCCGGCGAGGACAGGGTCATCACCGCGCTGTTGAGGCGGTCGAACTGATAGTTGACCACGGCATCGCCGCCGCGCGCGGCGGTCAGCTTGCCGCGCAGCGTCTGGATGCGCTGACCCAGGCTCAGGGTCGAGGCACCGGCGCTCTTGCCGGCGGCGGCGCTGGCGGTGCCAGCCTTGAACTTGACCCAAACGCGGTTCGGGTTGGGCTGTTCCTGCGCCGCAGCGGTGCTGGCAGCGACCATCGTGGCCAGGCCCAGGCCCAGCGCGTACATCAACTTGCTCTGCTTCATCGATCCCCCAATGGAAGGTCGGTCGCGCTCCGGGCGGAGCGGCCTTGTGGCTTGAGCGTGCCGTAAGCGCTCAATCGACCGACTAATCCAAACGGGGGCAGTCGCCTGCCCCCCTACCCATCAGGGAAAAAGCGTGCCGTTTTATGCAGGACTTCTCAGTTCTGGACAGCCTGTAGAGATACCCGCCGCATCAACTGGCACCAATAATCCGTATTTATTGCGCCATAAAACCAGGCGCCGGGGACGGGGCCCGAGGCATCGGGCCCCGTCCGGGGCTGGGCGTGCTCAGGGCGACAGCAACTCGTCGATCGCGGACTTGGTCTGGACCAGGCCCCAGCCGGTGTTGTTGTCGTAACCGGCGGCGTCGATGTCCTGCGCCGTGGTCAGCAGGGCATCGCGCACCTGCGCCGCGGTCGCGGTCGGCTTGGCGCTCCACACCACCGCGGCCGCGCCCGACACGTGCGGGGCCGCCATCGAGGTACCGTTCATGTTCTGGTAGGCGGTATTGGACAACGACGGCGTAGCGTCGACCGTCATGGTCTGACCGGCCAGACCGGCCAGGATGGCTTCGCCGTCGGCCTTGCTGATGCCGACGCCCGGCAGCGTGGTGGTGAGCGCGTTGCTGTTGGCGTCGTACATACCGATGCGCAGCTCGCCGTCGACGTTGTTGTAGATCACCACGCCCAGAGCGCGGCTGGACTGGACCTTGGTGATCTTGTCGACGAAGGTGCTGGTGCCGCGCTGGCACAGCACGATCTTGTTGCGCCAGGTGGTGGACGTGGTCTGGCACAGGCCGCCGTTGACCCAGCCCGCGCTGGCATTGGTCT
The DNA here is from genome assembly GCF_001427505.1 of Lysobacter sp. Root604. Classification (NCBI taxonomy): domain Bacteria; kingdom Pseudomonadati; phylum Pseudomonadota; class Gammaproteobacteria; order Lysobacterales; family Lysobacteraceae; genus Lysobacter; species Lysobacter sp. Root604. Next base: position 1,334,871 of record NZ_LMGS01000001.1, read on the forward strand.
GCTTGGAACCGCCGATCGGTATCGCGGCGAAGCTGGAGCTGCCAACCAGCAGCGGGTCGTTCTTCTGCGGATAGGTACTGAGTACGTCCACGCCCGGCGCGGCGATGTCGACGGCGCTGTTGAACTGCGAGAAATCGGCCTTGACGTTGGCCGAGTCCACCGCCGCCACCGACACCACCGAGCTGTAGGACGCCGGGTAGCTGAGGCTGGAATCGCCGTCGTTGCCGGCCGCGAGCACGCCGTTGTTGGCCAGGGTCTGGAACGCGGTCTGTTCGGATGTCGAGAAGGTCGGGCCGCCGATGCTCATGCTGATGATCTTGGCGCCGGCGGTGCTGCAGCGGTTGGCCGCGTCGACCAGGGTCGACGAATAGGTCCAGGTGCACTGGCCATGGCCGCTGCCGTTGGTGCCGTTGGTGCCAAAGATCTTGATGATGTGCAGCGAGACCTTGCCCGGGCTCACGCCGACCACGCCGGTGCCGTTGTTGGTCGCGGCGATGGTGCCGGCAACGTGGGTGCCGTGGCCGCAAGTGTCGGTGTCCCAGCCGGTCGGGTAACCGGTCATGGCGACGCCCGCGAAATCCTCATGGGTCTTGTTGATGCCCGAGTCGATCACGCAGACCTTGATGCCCGCGCCGGTGGGCGCGCCGACGTCGAGCACGCCGTCCTGGTTGACGTCCCACACATTGCGCGCCTGCACCTTGTCGATGCCGTAAGGGACGGTCTGCGCCTGCAGGTAACGCGGCTGGTCGATCTCGACCGATTCCACATCGGGATTGCTGCGCAGGGCCTTGACGGCCTCAGGCGAGGACAGGGTCATCACCGCGCTGTTGAGGCGGTCGAACTGGTGGTTGACGACCGCGTCGCCGGCGCGCGCGGCGGTCAGCTTGCCGCGCAGGGCCTGGACGCGCTGGCCCAGGCTCAGGGTCGAAGCGCCGGCGCTCTTGCCGGCGGCGGCGCTGGCGGTACCGGCCTTGAACTTGACCCAGACGCGATTCGGGTTGGGCTGGTCCTGCGCTGCGACGGCGGTGGTGGCCACCATCGTGGCCAGGCCCAGACCCAGCGCGTACATCAACTTGCTCTGCTTCATCGATCCCCCTAGTGGAAAGTCGGCCGCTTCCGGACGGAGCGGCCGTTGGCTTGGGCGCGAAACGCGCCCGATCAGCCAAACTTATCCAAATAGGAAAATAAAGCGCACGCCGAGGCGCCGGGGTTTTGCCTCACAAAGCGTGACACGGGTCACGATTCAGAGAGACTCACGTCGCCGCGCGCACCGGCATTCCACGGCCAGCATGCCAGCGACCGCGACCGCTCAGGTCTCGACGAAACGCACCCGACGCGTGATCGAGCAGGTCAGCTCGTAACCGATCGTGCCCGAGACCTCGGCGATGCGTTCCACCGGCAGCTCCGGGCCCCACAGCGTCACCGGATCGCCGACGCGGGCGTCGGGGATGCCGCGCAGGTCGATGGTCATCAGGTCCATCGAGACGCGGCCGATCACCTGGGTGGCCTGGCCGCCCACCAATACCGGCGTGCCCGAGGGCGCGGCGCGCGGGTAGCCGTCGCCGTAACCGATCGCGGCCACGCCGACGTTCATGTCTTCCGGGCATTCCCAAGTCGCGGCGTAGCCGATGCGCTCGCCGCGGCGCACGCGGTTGACCGCGATCAGGCGCGTGGACAGGGTCATCGCCGGGCGCAGGCCGAAGTCGGCACCCGTGGTGCCCTCCACCACCGAGATGCCGTACAGGGCACCGCCGGGGCGGATCCAGTCGGCGTGCGCGTCGGGCCAGCCCAGCACGGCGGCGGAATTGGCCAGCGAGCGCGCGCCGCCGAGCCCGGCGGTGGCGTCGCCGAACGCGCGCAGCTGCGCGGGCGTTTGCGGATTGGCGAATTCGTCGGAGCTGGCGAAATGGTTCATCAGCACGATGCCGTCGGCCACGCCCGCCAAGGCGGACAGGCGCGCGTAGGCCTCGCGCACCTGCTCGGGCGCGAAGCCCAGCCGGTGCATGCCGGTGTCGACCTTGAGCCAGCAGCGGATCGGCTCGCCGTCGGCGGCCTGCTCCAGCATTTCGATCTGGCTGAGGTGGTGGACCACGGTTTCCACGCCGAGACGGCGCAGTTGCGGCAGATCGTCGGCTTCGTCGAAGCCCGACAGCAGCACGATGGGTTGCGACAGGCCGGCCGCGCGCAGGCGGTCGGCGTCGGACAAGGCCGCCACGCCGAAGGCGTCGGCGCCTTCCAGGGCACGGGCGACGCGCTCCAGGCCGTGGCCGTAGCCGTCGGCCTTGACCACCGCCATGACGCGGCTGTGCGGCGCGCGCGCGCGCGCCTGGGCGAGGTTGTGACGCAGGGCGTCGGTGTGGATGCTTGCGGAAGTCGGACGTGCCATCGCGCTAGTTTATCGGCTGGCGGGCGTGCGCAGGCTGTCGGGTTGGGGTATCGCTGCTCCCGCTTACCGCAGCCGAAGGAAGTGCAAAGCTGGGAAAGTGCTTGGAGGGCGCTGAAGTTGGCGTTGCACGGCTGCGGCGGCCCTCACCCCAACCCCTCTCCCGCAAGCGGGAGAGGGGCTAAGCAAGGTTGCGATGGAATGAGCGGGTGCCTGCTGTTCCTGCTCGCGCTTGCGGCGACCGAAAGAGTGCAAAGTTGGGAAGGTGCGCGGAGGGCGGATGTGGGCWGCGRCKGAGGYTGGMGTTGCACGSCTGCGTCTGCCCGCACCCCAACCCGCATCCCGGCCCGACCGCACAGCGCTCGGGCGTTCGGTGCGGCGTGAGCCAGTGGCTCGCAAGCGACGCCCCTCACTCCGCAAGCGGGAGAGGGCCTAAGCGCACTGAGAGCAGCTAAAGGCGCGTGCTCAGTCCTCGAACTCCAGCACCGTATTCGGCGCCGGCCGCTCGCGTTCGCGCGTCAGCCGTTCGGACGCCTGCGGCGGCGTCCACGGCGTCTTGCCGAGCTGAGACAGATCCGGATAGCGGCCCAGCACGCGGAAACCCCGCAGTTCGAAGGCGACGCCCTCCGCGCCCAGCGGCGAATTGCGGTCGGAGACGTGGAAGTGCAGATGCGGGCCGGTGGAGTCGCCGGTGAAGCCCAGCGCGGCCAGGACCTCGCCACGGCGCACGCGTTGGCCGGTTCGCACGCGCGCGCTGCCGGTCTTGAGGTGCTCGTAGAACGCGTAGCGGCCGTCGCCCAGGTCCAGCGCTACATAGTTGCCGGTGGCCTCGCCCAGGGTCTGCTTGCCGTGTTCGGAGATGCGCACGGTTTCGGCGACGTCGTCGCGCACCGCCACCACGGTGGCGTCGGCCACCGCCACCACTTCGGCGCCGTAGCCGTAGGTGTTGGCGACCAGGTCCTTGTCGCCCTGGCTGGTGCGGCCCTGGGCATCGAGCTTGACCCAGTCGATCGCGTGGCGCCCTGGGATACGCGCCTTGCCGTCGACGGTGTAGAGCACGCGGCGGTGACCGCGCGCCCAGTCCGGATGATGGATCGCGATCCAGGGGCCGCCGCGCACCGGCGCGCCCAGGATCAGGCGCGGTGCCGCGGCTACCGCGACTTCGCCGCCGTCGACCGACTGCGGCGTGTCGTTGCCGGCCACCGAGTAGCGTAGGCGATGGGCGAGCCGCTGCGGCGCCGGCACGTTCGCTGGCAGCGTCAGTTCCAGGTACAGCACGCCGCGCTGACCGGGTGCCAGGGTCAGCGCGTCGCTGTCCTTGACCGCCGCGATGCGATCGAAGCGGCGCGTCAGCGCTTCGCCTTCGTAGCTCGCCAACGCCTGCCCGCGTCCGGCGTCGCGCGCTTCCACGCCCAGCAGGCGCAGCGGCTCGTTGCTGAAGTTGGTCGCATGCAGCTCGTAGACCAGCACCGACGCGCCGTCCATATGCACCGGCGCGGGCGCGGCCGGCACCTGCAGATCGAAGGACTGACGCAGGGGCGCGGCGCGATCGGCCGCGTGGAGGAAACCGGCGAAGGAAAGCAAGGCGGCGAACGCGATGGCGCGCATGCGGAGGGGTCGTCCTGGCAACGAGGGGAAGTCGCCCGGCGCGAGGCGCCGGGACCGATGAATTCAAATCGCCGTGCGCAGCTCGTCGATGGCCGCGTCCGACAACCACAGCAAGGTATTGAGGTAGTCCTCGATGCAGCCGACGACGTCGGCGCGCGGGCCTTCGCGCCAGATCGCGGAGGAGTAGAAGGCGTCTTGCTGCGCGACCAGGTCGGCCTGGTCGCGGTAGGCGCGGATCAGGTACCAGCTTTCGTGCTCGTGCCGGCTGCGCCCGAACGCGACCACGTCCATGCCGCGTTCGCGCAACAGCGGCAGCGCGCGCCGGGTCATGACCTGTTCGAACCGGGTGCCCGACTCGGGCTTGAGCCGGTAAGTACGCACTTCGATCAGTCGCTGCATGTACGCACTCGAGGGGACCGCTAGCGGATGCTGTTCGAGCGGGTCGGCTGGCGCAAGTTACGTTTGTCATGCCTGGCGCGCGGCGGCGCAAAAAAAACGGGCCAGCTAGGCCGGCCCGTCCTTCGAGACAGCGATCGCGCGATCAGTCGCAGCGACGCTCGATCACGGTCTCGGTCTTGTTCTGCTGATTTTCCTGGATCTTGCGCCCGACCAGGGCACCGCCGACGGCGCCGGCCGCGGTCGCGACCTTCTTGCCGTTGCCGCCGCCGACCTGATTGCCGAGCAGGCCGCCCGCGACCGCGCCCAGGGCGGTGCCGGTGATCTTGTGCTTGTCCTTCACTTCCTTCGGACGCTGCACCTCGACGTCGTAGCAATGCGGCTGCTTGGCCTTGGTCTTGGACTTGGTCTGGGCGCCGGCGGCGCCCGTGACCATGACGCAGGACATCAGGGCGACGGCGATCGTGGATTTGAGTTTGGCGTTCATGCGGATTCACCGGTAGGAGTGGGGGCCACGGCCAACATGCGCCGCGCGTCGTCACGACCGCGTCAAGCGCGGCATCGTGTCTGCGCGGCAGTCTGGCCCTTTCAGTCTGAACCGTCGCCGGCGCGCGCGCTGCCACGTCGATCACATCCGCCGCTAGCACGACGAACGGCGGCGCGCATGGCCGTCCGCGCCGAGCGCCTCGCTCCGGGGCGGGCTCGGGCGGACGACCTTGCCTCGCCCTGCCCTGCCCTCATGGACCGCGACCGACGCGGCCGCGCTGGGTCCAAGACCGGGCCGCCTTGCGCGCCCCGGCCAGGTCGCTTACTCGAACGACCCCACCGAGTCGTGCGCGAGGTTGTCGAAACGGGTGTACTCGCCGAAGAACTTGAGCTTGAGCGAGCCGGTCGGGCCGGAACGCTGCTTGCCGATGATGACCTCGGCCAGGCCCTTGTCCGGCGAGGTTTCCTTGTTGTAGTAATCGTCGCGGTAGATGAAGACGATCACGTCGGCGTCCTGCTCGATGGCGCCGGATTCGCGCAGGTCGGCCATCACCGGGCGCTTGTCGGCGCGCTGTTCCAGCGAGCGGTTGAGCTGCGACAGCGCGATCACCGGCAGGTTGAGTTCCTTGGCCAGGTGCTTGAGCGAGCGCGAGATCTCGGAGATTTCGGTGGCGCGGTTCTCGCTGTTGCCGGGCACCGACATCAGCTGCAGGTAGTCGATCACGATCAGGCCCAGGTCGTGCTCGCGCTTGAGGCGGCGCGACTTGGCGCGCAGCACGTCCGGCGACAGGCCCGGGGTGTCGTCGATGAAGATCTTGGCCTCGCGCAGCTGACGGATCGCGCTGGTCACGCGGCTCCAGTCCTCGTCCTCGAGCTGGCCCGAGCGCAGGCGCTGGGCGTTGACGCGACCCACCGAGGAGATCAGGCGCAAAGCGAGCTGGCTGGCCGACATTTCCATCGAGAACACCGCCACCGCCTTCTTGCTGCGGAAGGCGGCGTACTCGGCCATGTTCAGGGCCAGGGTGGTGTTGTGCACGCACACATCGTTGGCGATGAAGTTATGCGTATCGGGAATGGTGAGGTCATAGACCTGCTTCTCGCCCAGAGGGACGATCGACACGATCCGGTCCCAGTAGACGTCGCTCGACGCCAGCGCGCGCAATGTCGGGTCGCCCAGCGCCAGGGCGAACTTCGCCAGGTGGGCGCGGCTCATCGCGCGCTTGCCTGGATGCGGGTTCGAATCCGCCACGCCGGCACGCCGCGCCAGTTCGGCCCAACTCAGCTCGCCCTTGCAGTCTTCGATCCGCTGCCACACGGCCGCCGGCACCAGATCGCGATTGACCTTGGGCGGATGCGCGTCCAGCGCCGCTAGCACGCGCGCTACGGCCGGTTCCTTGCCGAACATGCCGATACGCTCGCAGAACAGGCGCAACGATGCGTTATGCGTGATATCCAGTTGCCAGCTCGAGCGCCGGGTGTCGCGGTAGCGCACCCAGCGATGACGAATCGCCGCGATCACGCCGAAGCGCAGCAACACATGCTGCAACTGCCGAACCAGGCGTTCGCTGACGCTCGCATAGCCGATCTGGGCCTGCCCCGCGCGGGTAACCGTGGCCCAGCCGTCGGTAGCGAACAGGCGATTCACGAAAGTCGCCAAGGATTCGGCGTCCAGTCTGAACACCGCCTCGGGAATGAACTTTCCGGCGGAGCCCTGGCCGAGCAGCCCCAACCCGGACAGCCACTGCGCGAGCGGATTACGCTGGTTGCGCCTGGCCGAGGCGATCCCTTCGGGCGCGAGCGTCTCGGGACGCAGCTCGAGCACTTGGCACAGCCGCTCGAAAACCGCTGCGGCAGGCACGGTACGCCCATGCCGCCAATGGCTCAGCGACGCGGGCGAGACGCCGAGCTGCCTGGCGACCGCGTTCTGGCTCAAACCGCGACCGGCGAGCGCGTGCTGCAGTGCGGCCGAGAAACCGCGGCGCTGCGCCGCGACCTCGCCCGCGTCGGCGATCACCGCCATGCTCGGGGCGAAGCCGGCGCGTTTTTCGGTCTGCCTGACCACGACCCCGCCGAACTCCCGCGAGGCCGCGGTGAAGTCCTCGACGATGCGGGGGTTCGAGTTGGTGAAGCGCGGCGTGGCGCCGGTGAGCCCACCGTCGCCGATCAGATACCCCAGCAGCCTGAGTTCGCAATCGCGCCAGCGCTCGCTGCCGAACACCGGCAGGCTGCGAGGCACCGCGATGCTGTCGCCCTCGGCCAGCTCGTGCAGCGGCTTCCAGCCTTCCACCGTCAGATAGGGGTGGCTCAAGGTGGTTTCGATGCGTCGACCCAGCGCAGTCGTGACCTCGAACACCGGTTTGAGGCCATCGTCGACGTAGTCGCTGGGCACCTGCCGCGACAAGCGAAAGTCGTCGCCCAAGGTAGCGACCGCTGCGCCGCGGTGGCCGTCGAACAAACGCTCGATGCTGACCACGCTGCCGTCGTCGAGCACGATTTCGGAATCGTGGGCGACGCACTTACCCATGGCCGGACGCGCGGCGATGATCAGCAGGTCGGTGTTCTGCAGGCCCGCGGTCATCTCGTCGAATTCGGTGTAGCCGGTCGGCAGGCCGGTCACGCTGCCGCCGTTGGCGTAGCGCGTCTGCAGCACGTCGAAGGCTTCCGACAGCGCCTTGTTGACCGGGGTGAAATCGGTACGGCCGCGCGCGCCGGCTTCGGCGATCGCGAACACCTCTTGCTCGGCCTTGGCCAGGATCTCGCCGCTGTCGCGGCCGTCGGGCTGGAAGCCGTCGTTGACGATGCCGGTGCCGACCTCGATCAGCTGGCGCAGCACCGCCTTGTCGCGCACGATCTCGGCGTAGGCGGCGATGTTGGCCGCCGAGGGCGTGGTGCTGGCGAGTTCGATCAGATAGGCGCCGCCGGCGACCTGCTCGGACAGGCCCATCGAGTCGAACCATTCGCCCAGGGTCACGGCGTCGAAGGGACGGTTTTTCTCGGCCAGCTCGCGGATCGCGCGGTAGATCAGCTGGTGGTCGCGGCGGTAGAAGTCTTCCTCGACCAGCTGGTCGGCGACGCGGTCGTAGGCGTCGGGCGCCAGCATCAGGCCGCCCAGCACGGCCTGTTCGGCCTCGACCGACTGCGGCGGCACGCGCAACTGATCGATGCGCTGCTCGGCGCGCGTTTCGTAACGTTTCTCGCCGCGGGACCCCGGACGTAGGCTCATGGATGTGCTGGTCCCCTGGGACGTGCGGTCTTGCTGAGGGAGGTGGCCGCGACCTGGGTCTCGCCGTCACGCCCGACTGGCGCGAGGCGTGGGTCGGTACGGTCGGACGAAAGCTGGCCGGGCTGCTGAGGCATCGTAGTCGCCGCCGTAGGTCGGGGCCACGGATAAGTCTGTGGATATCACGTGGATAGCGCACAGGCTTCAGCATCCGGGGCGCGGTCTCACGGGCTGAGACTGCGGCCTACCTTCCATCGGCGGGCCGCGACGGCGGCGCAAAAACGAAAGGCGCCTCGCGGCGCCTTTCGTCGTCATCGTCTACGCGACGATCGGATCAGGCGGCTTCGCCTTCGATCACGACCTTGACGGTGACTTCGACGTCCGCGTGCAGGTGCAGCAGGATGTCGTATTCGCCGGTGCGGCGCAGCGGGCCTTCGCCCATGATCACTTCCGACTTCTCGACCGGGTGGCCGTGCTTGGTCAGGGCCTCGGCGATATCGCGCGGGGTGACCGAACCGTACAGCTTGCCTTCGGTGGAGGCGTTGGCGTGGATCGTCACCGAGACGTCCTCGAGCTTGGCCTTGCGGCCTTCGGCGCCGTCGAGCAGCGACTTGGCCTTGGCCTCGTAGTCGGCGCGCTTGGCTTCGAACTCGGCCAGGTTGGCGGCGGTGGCCGGCACGGCCTTGCCCTGCGGGACCAGGAAGTTGCGGCCGTAGCCCGGCTTCACGTTGACCTTGTCGCCGAGGTTGCCCAGGTTGGTGACTTTCTGCAGAAGGATCAGTTGCATGGTGGTGCTCCGTATTCGTTAGCGGGCCTGTAGGTCCGCAGCAGAGGACGCTGTCCGAAAAGGCTTTGTGCGGGTTCGGGCGCTGTCGCGGCCCTCACCCCTGCCCTCTCCCGCCAGCGGGAGAGGGGGACAAAGGGTTCGCCCGCAAGCGGGCGAACGTCTTTACTTACGCGTTGTGGTTGTCGGTGTACGGGATCAGCGCGAGGAAACGGGCGCGCTTGACGGCCGTCGACAGCTGGCGCTGGTACTTCGACTTGGTACCGGTCACGCGGCTCGGCACGATCTTGCCGGTCTCGGTGAGGTACTGACGCAGGGTGTTGAGATCCTTGTAGTCGATCTCTTTCACGCCTTCGGCGGTGAACTTGCAGAACTTGCGGCGGCGGAAGAACTTGGACATGAGTGCGATCCCTTAGGCGGCTTCGGCGTTGTCTTCGGCGCTGTCGGCGGTGCCGACTGCGTTGTCGCTGTCGTCGTCACGACGACGGCGCTCGCCGCGCTCGGGCTTGTCGCCCTTCTCGTCCTTGAACTTCATGATCAGGGACTGTTCGGTGTCGGCCTCGTCGCGCTTCATGACCAGGTGACGCAGCACCGCGTCGTTGAAACGGAAGCCGTCGACCAGCTCGTTGAGCACGGTCTGGGTGACTTCGATGTTGAGCAGGACGTAATGGGCTTTGACCAGGTTCTCGATCGGGTAGGCCAGCTGACGGCGGCCCCAATCCTCGAGACGGTGGATCTTGCCTTCGCCGGCTTCGATCAGCGACTTGTAGCGCTCGATCATGGCCGGGACCTGCTCGCTCTGGTCCGGGTGGACCAGGAACACGACTTCGTAATGACGCATCGTTGTTTCCTTGTGGGTGTCGGCCCGAAAACCGGGCCGGTGTAGCCCCCCGCCACCGGGCGAGGAATCGCCGGGCGCGGTAGGGCAAGGGTCCTGCGACGGCACGGGGCCTCGCGGGAGCCGGAAATTATGGCAGGGTCAAGGGCTTAGGTGCAAATCGGGGGTTGGGGAGGCGCCGGTTGGGGCCGAATTCGGGCGGGGGCGTCGGTTTGGGTCCGGATCCGGCTGGGGGCAGCCTGCGCGGGCCCTCGCGGGGGCGCGGTCGCGGCTTGCGCCGCTCCTACCCCGGGGGCGGCAGGCGCCACCCTGCCCCGGGTCCGCCGTTGGGGCGGACCCGGGATCGGGGCTCACTCGGCGTGCAGGGCCGCGACTGACGCGGCCGGCAGCGCCGGGTCGCCCGATTTGCCGCGCGCGCGGCGGACCGCGCGGGCGCTGCCGTTACGCAGGTCGTCGAGGATGGCGTAGATGGTCGGCAGGAACAGCAGGCTGACCAGGGTCGAGAACGCCAGGCCGCCGGCGATCGCGCGCGCCATCGGGTAGTAGGCCGGCATGTCGTTGCTGCCGCTGGTCGACAGCGCGATCGGCACCATCGCCAGGATCGCCGTGCCCATGGTCATCAGGATCGGCCGCAGGCGTTCGCGGCTGCCCTCGACCAGGGCCTCGGTGCGCGACAGGCCGCGCCGGCGCAGGTTGTTGATGTGCTCGATCATGACGATGCCGTTGTTCACCACCACGCCCATCAGCACCAGGATGCCGATGAAGGACATGATGCCGAAGGTGGTGCCGGTGAGCCAGAACAGCCAGAACACGCCGAACACCGAGAACAGCACGCCGCTCATGATCGCCGCCGGGAACAGCAGGGATTCGAACACCGCCGCCATCACCACGTAGATCATGATCAGGGCCAGGACCAGGTTGAACACCATCTGCCCCATCGCGTCGTCCTCGTCCTCGAACGCGCCGCCCTCGAAGGAGTAGCTGTAGCCGGCCGGGAACGACACCGACTTGAGGGTGTCCTCCATCGCCTTGCGCGCATCCGGCATGGTGGCCTTGTCGGCCAGGTTGGCCTGGATGGTCAGGGTGGTCTGGCGGTTGGCGCGGCGGATCTCGGTCGCGGCCGGACGCACGCTGACGTCGACCATGCTCAGCAGCGGCACGGTGCGGCCGTCAGGCGCGCGCACGGTGAACGAGGCGATGTCCTCGACGCCGTAGTTCTCGGCGCCGGCGAAACGCACCCACACCGGCACTTCGGTCTCGCCGCGACGGAACTCGCGCAGCGGCGCGCCGCGCAGGGCCAGGCCGACGAAGCGCGAGACTTCCTGGGCGCTGAAGCCGAACGAGGCCGCGCGCTCGCGGTCCACCCGCACCGCCAGCTCGCTGTTCTGATCGCCGGCATCGACACGCACGTCGCGCAGTTCCTTGCGCTTGGCCAGGATCGGCACGATGTCCTTGGCCACCTCGGCCAGGGTCTGGGTCGAATCGCCGACCAGTTGCACCTGCACGTTCTTACCGGGCTGGCCGCCACCGCCACCGGGACCGCCCTGGTCGCCGATGCCGATGTCGGCGCGCGCCGACTTCGGCAGCGCCTTGCTGATCGCGTCCACCAGCGGCTTGGTCGCGCTGGCCTCCTTGGTGTCGAAGGTGATGCGGGTGCCCGCGCCGCCGACTTCGCTGTAGTAGGAGTAGACCTGGGTGATGTGGTAACGCTTGCGGTTGGCGTCGAGGAATTTCTCGACCCGCAGCACTTCCTCCGACATCTGTTCCTTGGTGTAGCTGCCCTTCCATTGGTAGAAGACGTTGACTTCGCCGCCTTCGTCGCCGCCGAACATGTCGAACTTGGTCATCTTCATCGGGATCACGCTGACCGCGACGATCAGCACGATGCCCAGCACGCTCCAGCCGCGATGGGCCAGGGTCCAGCGCAGGAAACGCGCGTAGCGGGTCTGCAGACGCGGGATCAGGCCGGTGGTGTTGTTGACCGTGGGCGGGGTCTTCAGACGCGCCGAGATCATCGGGATCAGGCTGACCGCGACCAGCCACGACGCCAGCAGCGACACCGAGATCGTGATCGCGATCTGGGCCATGTAGATGCTGAGGAAGTTGCGCTCGCCGAACAGGTTGGGCAGGAACACGATGCAATGGCACAGGGTGCCCGCCGTCAGCGCGATGGCGACGTGGCGGGTGCCCAGGATCGAGGCCAGCCGCGGCTGCCCGGGCATCTTCTCGCGTTCCTGGTAGATGCTCTCCACCACCACCACGGCGTTGTCGACCAGCATGCCGACCGCCAGCAGCAGGCCCATCATCGACAAAATGTTGAGGGTGACTCCGGCGAAGTACATGAAGCCCAAGGTCATCACGAAACAGATCGGGATGGCCAGGGTCACCATCAGCGTCGACGGCCAGTGGCGCAGGAAGAAGAACAGCACCGCGATCGACAGCACCAGGCCGATGCCGCCGGCCTCGGCCAGGTCCAGCAGCGAGGTGGTGACGTTTTCGCCCTGGTTCTCGATGATCTTGATCTGCACGCCGCGCAGCGAGGGCTCCTTGCGGATGTCCTCGACCTCCTGCAGCGCCAGCCGCGATACCTCGACCAGGTTGGCGTTACGCTCCTTGAAGACGTCCAGGCCGACCGCCGGGCGGCCGTCGAGGCGACGGCCATAGTCCATGCGCGCCGGCTTCATGCGCACGTCGGCGATATCGCCCAGGCGCGTGCCGTTGCCGCCGATCACCAGATCGCGCAGCTGCTGCAGGTCGGTGACCTCGCCCACCGGCTGCACGCGCAGGCGCTGGCCGCCGTCGTCGATCTGCCCGGCCGAGACCGAGAAGTTCACCGCCTGCAGGCGCGTGGTCAAATCGTTGAGGCTGAGGTTGTGCGCGTTCAGGCGATCGGGCTGGATCGCGATCTCGACCTCGTTCGGCGGCGCGCCGGAGACCTCGACCCGGGCCACGCCGGGCAGACGCTCGATGCGGCGTTTGAACTCGCGGTCGATCAGGTCGTAGGCGCCGGTCAGGTCGATGTCGCCGGCCAGACGCACGCGCAGCACCGGCTGGTCGGTGGTCGAGAACTTGAGCACGAAGTAGCGCTGCAAGTCGTCCGGCAGATCGGAGCGGATCGCGTCGATGCGCTCGCGCGCCTCGGACGCGGCGATCGCCACATCGCGGTCCCAGTTGGAGAACTGGATGAAGATGTTGGCGCCGTCCGAACGCGCGCTGGCATCCATGCGCTTGATGCCGGTCATGGTCGACAGCGACTCTTCGACCGGACGCAACACCGTGCGCTCGACCTCTTCCGGGGTCGAGCCGGTGTACGGCATCTGCACGAAGATGAAGGGCGGCGAGACCTCCGGGAACGCTTCCAGGGGCAGCCTGATCGCAGCGATCAGGCCGATCACGAACAGCGACACGAACAGCATGACCGTGGTGACGGGACGCTTGATGCTGAGCTCGGCGATGCTCATCGTGCGCTCCTCAAGCCTGGCCCGAACCGGTCGGATCGACCAGCGGCGTTTGATCGTCCTCGATCAGCTCGGCCGCGGCGCGCTCCTCGCGACGGGCGCGGCGCGCGCGTTCGCGGTAGTGCTCGTCGGAGCGGCGGTCGAGCAGGTCGTACACCACCGGGATCACTATCAGGGTCAGAAGGGTCGACACCAGCAGGCCGCCGATCACCGTGATCGCCATCGGCGAACGCACTTCCGCGCCCTGCCCCGTGGCGAGCGCCAGTGGCAGAAAGCCGAACAAGGTGCACAGCGTGGTCATGATGATCGGGCGCAGACGCGAACGCGCGCCTTCGACCAGGGCATCGCGCTTGGCCACGCCCTGCTCGCGCAGTTGGTTGACCTTGTCGATCAGGATGATGGCGTTCTTAACCACCAGGCCGACCAGCAGGATCAGGCCGATGAACACCACCACCGACACCGCCGAGTTGCTGATCAGCAGCGCCAGCACCGCGCCGACCAGGGCCAGCGGAATGGTGAACAGGATCACGAACGGATGCAGCAGCGACTCGAACTGCGAGGCCATCACCAGGTAGACCAGGAAGATCGCCAGGCCGAACGCGAACAGCAGCGAGTTGATCGATTGCTGCAGTTCCTCGCCCTGACCGCCGATGTGCATGCGCACGTCCGGCAGCGGATTGTCGGCGACCATCTTCTGCACCTCAGCCACGGCGCCGCCGAGGTCGATATCGCGCAGGTTGGCCGAAACGATCGCCACGCGCACCTGATCGGCGCGATGGATTTCGCTGGGGCCGGTGGTGGAGATCACGTCGGCGACCGAGTCCAGGGTCACGGGGCGGTTGCTGCCCGGATTGACGATCAGACGGCGGATGCTTTCGACCGAGGCGCGGTCGGCTTCGCGCGCCCGCACCAGCACGTCGATCTTGCGATCGCGGAAGCTGTAGCGGGTGGCGACGTCGCCGCGCACCTTCTTGACCACCACGTCGGCGATCTGGCGCGTGGTCAGGCCGAGCGCTCCAGCGCGTTCCTGATCGAAGCGGATCTGGATCTCGGGGAAGCCCTGCTCCACCGTCGATTTGACGTCGGCGTAGTGCGGGTTCTCGCGCAGCATCGCGGCCACGCGCTGGCCGGCGCGCTGGATGGTCGCCATGTCCTGCCCGCGCAGCTCGATTTCCAAGGGCGTGGAGAACGAGAACAGCGCCGGACGGCTGAAGTTGACCTGGGCGCTGGGATGGGCACGCATGGTCTGGCGCAGACGTTCGGTCTCGGCGGCTTCGATCTGCTTGCTGCCGCCGTCGGTCATGACGATGCTGAGCTTGCCGATGTTCTCGCCGCTCTCGGTCGGGTTGGCGTCCAGACGCGTACCGGCGCCGCTGACGCCGAACACGGTGGCGATGCCCGGGTCCTTGGCATGCTTGCCCTGCAGCTCGCGCACCAAGGCGTCGGTCTCGCGCAGCGGCGTGCCCGGCGGCAGCTTGACCGTCATTTCGAAACGGTCCTGGGCCAGCTGCGGGATCAGGTCGGCGCCCAGCATCGGCACCGCCAGCAGGGTCAGCGCGAACGCGGCGGCGGCCGCGCCCAGCACCAGCCAGGGCCGGCGCATCGCGCTGGGCAGCAGACGCATATAGCCGGCTTCGGCGCGACTGTACGGCCACATCGCGAGGTCGCTGGCCTTGCGCATGATCGGGCCGACCACGGCGACGATGCCGCGCCAGATCCGCACGAAGAACCAGGCGATGCCGAAGAACACGCCGCGGCCGGCCACGCCCAGGCCGTGGCTGGTGGCGGCCAGCGGCTTCTGGAACTTGGAATCGGGCGTCCAGCGCGGATGCGGCGCCTCCTCCGGGAACGCCATCGGCGAGCGGCCCTTGAGCGCGCTCAGCATCGGGATCAGGGTCATCGACACGATCAGTGAGATGCCGATCGCCAGGGCCACGGTCAGGGCCTGGTCGCGGAACAGCTGGCCGGCGATGCCTTCGACGAATACCAGCGGCAGGAACACCGCGATGGTGGTCAGGGTCGAGGCGACCACGGCCATGCTGACTTCGCGGGTGCCGGTAACGGCGGCGTCGAGGATGCTCAGCCCGCGTTCTCGGGCCTTGGCGATGCTTTCCAGCACCACGATCGAGTCGTCCACCACCAGGCCGGTGGCCAGCGCCAGGCCGCCCAGCGACATCACGTTGAGGCTCAGCCCCAGGCGGTCCATGAAGAAGAAGGTGGTGACGATCGAGACCGGCAGCGACAGGCCGACCACGAAGGTGCTCCAGCCGTCGCGCAGGAACAGGAAGATGATCAGGATCGCCAGCGCCGCGCCGATGATGCCGTCCTTCTTCACCTCGTAGATCGACTCGCGAATGAACTTCGACTGGTCGTCGATGGTGGTCAGTTCGACGTCGGGCGGGATCTGCGCCTTGAGCTGTTCCAGGCGGGCCTGGATCGCGTCGGCGGTGGCGACGGTGTTGGCGTCGCCTTCCTTATAGATGGCCAGCTCGACCGCTTCCTTGCCGCCCATGCGGATGATCGCTTCGCGCTCCTTGTAGCCCTGACGGACCTCGGCGATGTCCTTCAGGCGCACCGGCATGCCGCCGGCCACGGAGGAACCGGAACCGGAGTTGGCGCTCTGCACCGAAGCCGCCGCGGCCATCGCCGCCGCATCGCCGCTGGAGGCCGCGATCGCCGCCATCTGCGCGGCCGCGTCGGCGGCCGCGTTGCCACCACCGCTCTGGGTGGTGACCAGCATCTCGCGCATTTCCGGCACGCTGGCGAACTGGTTGACGGTACGCACCAGATAACGCTGCGAACCCTCTTCCAGACGGCCGCCGGAGATATTGATGTTCTCCTGCTGCAGGCGCTGGATCACGGTGTCGATCGGCAGGTTCAGCTGGGCCAGCTTCTGCTGGTCGATATCGACCTGGATCTCGTCCTCCAGACCACCGCCGACCTTGACCGCGGCGACGCCGTCGACCGGTTCCAACTTCTTCTTGAGGTCGTCGTCGGCGTAGCGGCGCAGCGCGGTGAGCTGACGGGTCGAATCGCCGTCGGTCTTGGCCGACAGGGCGAGGCGCAATATCGGCTCGGTCGAGGGATTGAAGCGCAGCAGCACCGGGGCCTTGGCCTCCAGCGGCAGCTGCAGCACTTCCATCTTGTCGCGCACCTCCAGGCTGGCCTGGTCCATGTCGGTGCCCCAGGCGAACTCGAGCACGACGTCGCTCTGGCCGGTACGCGAGACCGACTTGAGCTTGCGCAGGCCCTTGACCACGCCTACGGCCTCTTCGACCGGCTCGGAGATCAGGGTTTCGATTTCCGATGGCGCCGCACCGGTGTACTCGGTGCGCACGGTCAGGGTCGGATAGCTCAAGTCGGGCAGCAGGTTGACCTTGAGGGCGCGCAGCGCGATCACGCCGAACAGCAGGAAGGTGATGGTCACCATCGCCACGGTGACCCGGCGGCGTGTGGAGAATTCGACCAAATTGAAGGAGCCGCCCTCGTGGGCGTGGTTCTTGGAAGCCGGGGTCACGGTGCGTCTCCGCCCTTACTGCTTCGGCTTATCGGATTTCTCGGCGGACGCGACCTGCTTGGGCGCGTTCTTGCCGATCAACTGCACCAGGGTGCCGTCGCGCAGCGCGGTCTTGCCCGCCACCACGACCTGGTCGCCCTGCTTGATGCCGGCGCGCACCTCGGCCCATTCGCCGTCCAGGTAGCCCAGCTTGATCGGTACGCGCGCGGCCTTGGCGTTGCGGATCACGAACACCGCCGGATCGCCCTCGTCTTCGAGCAATGCGATGCGCGGCACCACCAGGGCGTCGGCGCGGTTGTCGTAGTCGATGCGGACGCGGCCGAACATGCCCGGCTGCAGGGTGTCGCCGCCGGCGAAGGTGCAGACCACGCGGAAGGTGCCGCTGCCCGAGTCCACCACCGGGGCGACGCGATCGACCGTGCCCTGGAAGATCTTGCCCGGCAGCGCGTCGACCGCAAGTTGTACCGGCAGGCCGGCCTTGAGGGTGGCCAGCTCGCGCTCGGGGACATTGAGCGTGGCTTCCAGGCGCGAGGTGTCGACGATGCGGAAGATCGGGGTGTTGATCTGGACGAAGTTGCCGGTCTTGATCGAACGCGAGGCGATCACGCCCGAGATAGGCGCCTGCACGTTGGCGTAGGACAGTTCGAGATTGGCCAGACGGTTGGCGGCGCGCGCGTTTTCCAGGTCGTAGCGCAGCTGGTCGTTGTCGTTGGCGCTGAGCAGGCGCTGCTCGGCCAGTTGCTTGGAACGGGCGAAGTTGGCCTCCAGCTTGCGCATCTGCGCCGAGGTCTGGGCGGCCTGCAGTTCCGAACGCGCCGAGTCCAGGCGCACCAGGGTCTGGCCGGCGTGCACGATCTGGCCTTCCTCGGCCATCACGTTCAAGGCCACGCCCGAGGTCTTGGCGACCACCTGGGATTCGGCGCGCGCCTCCAGGGGGGCGGTGCCGGTGTAGCTGGCCGCGATCGCCCGGCGCGAGGCCAGGGCGACTTCGACCGGGACGGCGTCGGGCGCCTTCTGTTCCTTGGCCTGGGCCTCGCCGGCCCCGCCGCCGCCCTTGCAGGCCGTCAGGGCCAGGGCGCAGGACAGCGCCAGGAGAGCGACACGGGCGGCCCCGGCCTTACGGAATGTGGTGTTTTGACGCATTTCAGACGACCCCGATGGCTGAACTTGCTAGCTGGAACCGGCGCTTGTGCCGGTGTTGTATATAGGTATATCACCCACCTCCGAAACCGCATCCGCCGAAGGTCATGGTGACTGCCGCCATGCCCAGGGCGCGGCGACCGGCAAACAGGACAACGGGCGACGCGCGCCTCATCGGCACACCCTGTCTATGCGATGCATCGAGGGACGACTTCGTTGCATCCGCATCGCGGGCTATACTTGCGGACTTATGCGCGGTCGTGACCGTGCACAGCCAGCTACAACTCTTTCGCTAGCCATTCGAGATTGCGGATTACGACATGATGCGACCGCTGACGATCGCCGCCTGCTTTGCCCTGACCATCGCCGCCGCATTGGCCGCGAACGCCGAGGACAAGGCTCCGGCCGCCACTCCCGCCGCTCCGGCCGCGGCCACCGCCGCTCCGGCTCCCGCCGCCAAGGCGCCGGCCATCAAGGGCAACGCCGACACGGGTCGCCAGCTCACCTACACCTGCCAGGGCTGCCACGGCGTCACCGGCTACAAGAACGCCTATCCGAACTATCACGTGCCGAAGATCGTCGGCCAGTCGGAGGTGTACCTGACCACCGCGTTGACCGAATACAAGAAGGGCACCCGCAAGCATCCGACGATGCAGGCGCAGGCGCAGAGCTTCTCGGATCAGGACATCGCCGATATCGCCGCCTTCCTTTCGACCGCGAAGCAGTGAGCAGCCGCCCCATGACGACCAAGCACCTCGCCATCGCCCTGTTCGCCGCCCTCGCCGTGTCCGCCTGCTCGCAGGGCGACACCCCGGCCGAGCATTCCTCCGCCGACCGCGCCGAAGGCCACACCTCCTCCTCGTCCGGCCTGCCGGCCGGCCACATCGCCGCCGGCGAGAAGTTGGCCAGCACCAAGAGCGCGGCCACCGGCCAGTCCTGCGTGGACTGCCACGGCGCCGAAGGCAATGCCCCGATCGACGCCACCTACCCCATGCTCGGCGGCCAGTACCACGACTACATCGCGCACTCGCTGCAGATGTACCGCGACGGCGACCGCGAGAATTCGACGATGGCGAGCCAGGCCAAGCCCCTGACCGACCAGCAGATCGCCGACCTCGCCGCCTACTTCGGTTCGCGCGAAAGCAAGCTGCACGATCTGCATAACGTGCATTGATCCAGGCGCACGCGATAGCAAAAAGGCCCGCTTCGGCGGGCCTTTTTTTTGAGAATGAGAAGTACGCAGTGAGCGACCAGCGCTCCTCGTTACTCACTTCTCACTTCTCACTACTCTCTTCTCGCTCCTAAGCTCCTAGCCCCCAGGCTTCACGCTGCCATTGTCCTCCTGCAGGCCGGGCTTGAACGGAATGTCCGGCGGCGGGCGCGCGATCGCGGGTTGCTCGTTGAGGTTGGGGTCGTTGATGCTGCAGGCGCCGCCCAGGGCCAGCAGCGAGACGCCGCAGACGATGCTCTTGGTGGTGCCCGGGATCGGGATCGCGACTTCCTTGAAGCCCTTGCGCACCCACTCCTGCAACAGGGTCTCGTTGGGCCGCCAGTACTTGTCGAACGCGGTCGGCTCGTAATCGTTGGGCTTGCGCCGCAGCCAGGTGCCGGCGCGGTCGATGTTCTTGATTTCCTGAGTGATCGTGCCCGGCGGGAAGCCCGGCGAGGCCGAGCCCGGCTGCTCGCCCAGGCGCACGCTGCCGTCGCTGTTGAACAAGCCCGGCTTCTCGCCGCGCTGGCCGCCGGGGACGTTGCGCGTGGACTGGCCCCAGTCGTCGCCGCGCCGCGGCGTGGCGATGCCGCCCGGCGCCGGCGTCGGCTTGGGACCGGCGCCGCCGGCGCTTGCGGCCGGACGCGTGCCGCTGGGGCTCGGCGTGCCGGCGGTGCTGGGCGCGGCGGTCGGCGCCGAACGCGTCGCCGCCGTCGAAGCAGGCGCGCTGGACGACGCCGACGACGACGCGGGCGCCGTCGCGGCCGCGCTCGCGGCGGCAGCGGCCGGCGCCGGAACATCGCGGGTGCGTACGTTCGGAGTGGCCGCGCGCAGCTGCGGCGCGGCCGCGGTCGGAGTCGGCAGTTCGCGTACCGGCGCGCGCTGCAGCGGCGCCGGCACTTCGCGCGCGGCGACCTCGGGCAGGCGCGCGCTCAGAGACGGCGCGGCGAGTTCGCGCTGCGGCAGGTCGCGCCGGATCGGCTGCACCGGCTCGGAGACGTCGGCCTGGCGCACTTGCTGGGTCGGCGCCGACAGCTCCGGCACGACGATCGCGGTCTCGGTGCGGCGCTTGGTCGGCGGCAGGGTGAAGACGGTGGTTTCCGGCGGGCTGGGCACCGGCTCGCTCACCGCCACCGGCTGCTCCACCGTCGGCGGCGGCGACTGCGGCTCGGGCACGTCGCGCTGCGGGATATCGGGCGCGGCCGCTTCCAGGGTCGGCGTGGGCAGCGTCGGCGAGGCGATGCTGGCGGTCGCCGACGCGGCCGCATCGGCCGGCGCCGGCGCGGCCTGGGCCGCGGATTCCTGCGGTTGCTGGCTGGGCTGGTCGGGGCCGCCGCCGGGTTCCTCCGGCGTGCCCACGCCGATGTACTCGACCTGGACCACGGTCTCGCCCTCGGGCGGCGGCGCCGGCGTGCCCAGGAACTGCAGGTACATCAGCCACAGCAACAGACCGCCGAAGAACACATGCCACAGCAGGGTGACGACCACCGCGAACCAGTGCACGCCGCGGGTCTCGCGCTCCGGCGGCTGCCATTGCTGGCGCCACAGCGTCGCGAAGGCCTGCCAACGGTTGAGATCGCCGACCCGGCGCGGCGGCTGGGTCAGCGGCCGTTCCAGCAGTTGATCGACGATGGCGGCGGCGGGCGCGCCGGTCACCCGGCCGACGCGTTCGCCCATGGCGGCGAACCAGGTCGCCCAGCCAGGCGGAAACTCGCCGGGCTTGAGCGAATCGCGACGCACATTCAGACGCAGCCTGCGCTGCAGGGCTTCGATGAGTGCGGCGGCGGAATACATCTACGGCGCCGCGCCGGGCTCAGGCCGCGGATTCGCGGCGGATATACGGAGCCTCGCCGGTCTCGTGGTCGGTGGCGTCGCGCACCGCGGTCACGCCGGGCACCTTGCTCATCAGGGTCTTCTCGATGCCCTGCTTGAGGGTGACGTCGGCCATGCCGCAGCCGTGGCAACCGCCGCCGAAGCGCAGCAGCACCACGCCCTCGGCGGTCACTTCCTGCACCGACACGTGGCCGCGGTGTTCGGCCAGCTGCGGATTGATCTCGTGCTCGACCAGCCAATGCACGCGCTCGACCAGCGAGGCCGAGTCCGTCGGCGCCTCGCCCTTGATCTTGGGCGCGCGGATCTGCAGCTGGCCGCCGGTGGCCATGGTTTCGTAGTCGATCTCGGCGCCGTCCAGGTACTTCACGCTGACCGCTTCCAGCCACAGGGTGAAGCCGTCGCAGTCGATCGCCCATTCGTCTCCGGCCAGGTCGCCGGGCTCGGCGAACTCCAGGCGCACGTCCGCGCGCGGCGTGCCGGCATGCACCGCCGACAGCTTCACGCCCAGGCCGGGCAGCGCCTCGCGCTCGATCAGCTTGCGGAAATGGGTCTGCGCGGATTCGGAAATGTTGATCATGGGGCTATTCTAGCGGGGTCCGTGTCACGTGAAGACACACCCCGACGGCCGCGGCGGCCGCTGTTGCGAGTTCCATTCAGGCAAGCCCGAACGGACCCGCAGCCCAGCCCCGCAAGGAGCGTAAGTCCGATGAACGATCTGATCCCCCTCGCCCAGGCGCATTGCCTGGCCCGCCGCGGCAGCGAACACCGCCTCAGCGAGGCGCGCGTGCGCGAACTGCTGCCGGAAGTGCCGGGCTGGGAACTGGCCGAAGACGGTCACGCGCTGGTGCGCACCTTCCGCTTCGACGACTACTACCGCACCATGGCCTTCGTGAACGCGCTGGCCTTCATGGCCCATCGCGAAGACCACCACCCCGACCTGGGCGTGCATTACGACCGTTGCGTGGTGCGTTACTCCACTCACGACGTCGGCGGGCTCAGCGAGAACGATTTCATCTGCGCCGCCAAAGCCGACGCCCTCACCGGTTGACCGCCGCCATGACCAGCCCCGTTTCGCTCCCTTCCCTGCGCATCGTGGCCGCGACCGTGGCCCTGTGCGCGTCGCTCGCGGCCTGCAAGAAGCCGGCCGAGGAACCCATCATCCGCTCCACCGAGCCGCTCGCGGTGAGCACGCCGCCCCCCACCTACCCGATGGAACTGGGCTGCGAGGACATCGGCGGCACGGCCGTGCTCAAGGTCGTCATCGGGGTCGAGGGCAAGCCCACCGATATCCGCATCGTCCAGACCAGCAAGACCAAGCAGCTCGACGACGCCGCGGTCGCGGCGGTGCGCGGCTGGACCTTCCGCGCCGCCACCCGCGCCGGCAAGCCCACGCCGGTCTCGATCCAGGTGCCGGTGACCTTCGCCCCGCCAGCGGTGCGTCCGGAGTCGTGCTTCGTGTACGACGAGGAAAAGAAGAACAAGCTCTGAGCGAGGATTGCGCTGGGGTCTGAGGCCGTGCGGTTCGCGCGCGGCCTTTGCCTTGGATCGTCTATTCGCATTCGCAGCATCACGAGCTCCGGGGAGCCGCGCCACCATGTCCGTTCGTCCGAATCGCCGCAGGCTGTGGCCACTCGCGCTGATCCTGTTGGCCGGCAGTGCGATCGCGCAAACCCCGCCCCCGCCCGCGCCACCTGCCCCGCCGGCATCGGTCGCGATCGATCCGAGCAAGCCGCAGCGCCCGCTCGCCGCGCGCTCGGCAGTGCAACCGCGCTATCCGCGCGATCAGGCCTGTTTGCGCATAGAGGGCACCGTCGGCCTGATCGTCACCGTCGGCGCCGACGACAGTGTGTCGGCGGTCGAGATCGAACGCAGCTCGGGCAGCGCCGAACTAGACCGCGCGGCGGTCGAGGGCGCGCGTCGCACGCGCTGGCAGGCCGAAATCGTGAACGGCGAAGCGGTCGCCTCCAGCCTGCCCCTGGCGGTGAAGTTCGTGTCGGACGATGAGCCGCGCGAGTACTGTCGGCGCGTCGAGATCACCCTGTTCGGCGATGACGGCGAGGACGTTATTCCCGCATCCGCGGAGCCGATCGAGATGCGGGTGGAATTGTTCGTGCCGGTCGCACTGGAAGCGCGGTTGCAATTGCGCCGCATCGGCGCGCCGTCGCAGAGCGAATCCCCGATCCACGAACAGCGCCGCAAGCTGGAGCGACCGGACAACGAGCGTCGCAGCTCGTTCGACGCAAGCGTGCCGCGGCCGCCCAGCCCGGGGCGCTACGCGCTGGACGTGTTGGTCGACGGCGAGCCGCGCGCGCACCACGAGTTCGAAGTGCGCTGAGGCGTTCCGCGCGCGCCGGTGGCGCTGCCGCAAGCCGCGCACGGCCTGCCGCAAGACATCGGACGAGCGCGCGGCGAGCGCACGCGAATCGGCGATGATGGCGTCCGCGTCCGTCATGGCGGCGGCAGCGCATCCCACCGAGACCTGGGGAGGCCTCGTTTTACATGATCCGTACCCTTGCACGCCGCGCCGCACCCCTGTTCGCGCTGATCCTGTTGTCGTCGTATGCCGCAGTTCACGCGCAAACGCCGCCTCCGCCGCCTCCCTCGCCGCCGCCGGGCGGCTGGGACACACCGCCACGCGTGGTCGATCCGCGCCTGCGCCAGCGCGACGCCAAGATGAAGACCCCGATGCGGGTGCGCTACCCCGACGCCGAAGCCTGCATGCGCATCTCCGGCACTACCACTTTGGTCGTGACGATCGGGGCCGAAGGCGACGTGCTCGACGTCGGGATCGAACACAGCTCGCGCAACCGCAACCTCGACCGCGCCGCGTTTGCGGCCGCCCGCGAGACGCGCTGGACCCCGGAGATCTTCAACGGCCAGGCCACGCCGTCGCGGGCGCGCATTCCGGTCGATTTCGTGCTGCCCGAGGTCTCGTCCGAAAGCTGCCGGCGCGTGAGCGTGGCCCTGGTCGACGCGCAAGGCGCCGCGCAGCTCACCCCACCCCCGGCCGGCCAACCGCTGCGCGCGAAGATCGGCCTATACGTACCCGCCAAGCTCGAGCTCAGGCTGGCGCTGCGCCGCGCCGACCCCAAGGCCAGCGACAACCCCGACCTGTATCCGGTGGTGCACGAAGAAAGCCGCAGCCTGGCCCCCCCGGCGCGCGCCGAACTCAGCAACCTCGACTACGCCACGCCGCAGCCGCTGAGCGCGGGCCCCTACCTGTTCGAAGTCCGCGTCGACGGCGAACTGCGCAGCAGCACGGCGATCGAGGTGCGTTGAGCAAGCACCGACAGACGACGATGGGCAGCGATCTCGAACCCTTGATGCTCAACTGCGGCGAACACGGCCAGCGCATCGCCACCGTCATCTGCCGCCACTTGCTCGGCGGCAGCGACCTCCCCAGGGCGGGGTTCATCGAGAACAGCGACGACCCGAACGACCTTCAGGCCTGGTGCCATGCCTGCGAAGCCAAGTTCGAAGCCGAAGGCGACATGACCGAGGCCTTCCGGGCGTTCAACGACTTCGCGGTGGTGTGCGTGGACTGCTATCTGGCCGCCAAGGCGCACCACTCCCTGGTGGGCCACTGACTCGCTGGATCAAGCCAACCGATCCAGCACCTCGATCAACTCCGGCGCCAGCGGCGCGTTCAATAGATAAGGTTCGCGGCCGCCGTCCAGCGCGAACTCCAGGGTCGAGGCATGCAGGAACAGCCGGCGCAGGCCGGCCTGGTCGCGCAGGCGCTTGTTGGCCTCCGGGTCGCCGTATTTGTCGTCGCCGGCCACCGCGTGGCCGATGTGCTGGGCGTGCACGCGGATCTGGTGGGTGCGGCCGGTCTCGATCCGGACCTCGCAATAGGACTGCCCGCCGCGCCGCTCCAGCACCTTGAAATGGCTGAGCGAGGCCTTGCCGTCGCGGTGGACCTGAACGTGGCGCTCGCCGCCCTGGCGCAGGCCGATGTGCAGCGGCGCATCCACGCTCATCACCCCGTCGGGCACGCGCCCGGTCAGCAGGGCCAGGTAGCGTTTTGCGATACCGCCGTCCTCGCGCATCAGCGCCTGCATCTCGGTCAGGGCCGAGCGCTTCTTGGCCACGATCAGCAGCCCCGAGGTGTCGCGGTCCAGGCGGTGGACCAGCTCCAGGGTCTGGCCGGGGCGCAGCGCGCGCAGGGTCTCGATGGCGCCGAAACTGATGCCGCTGCCGCCGTGGCTGGCCACCCCGGAGGGCTTGTTCAGGGCCAGCAGGCGCGCGTCCTCGAACACGATCGCGGCGTCCAGGGCGTCCATGAAGCCCTTGGGCGGGGCCGCTTTTTCTCCGACCTCGCTGAGACGGACCGGCGGAATGCGCACCTCGTCGCCGGCCTCGAGCTTGCGCTCGGCCTTGGCGCGGCCGCCGTTGACCCGGACCTGGCCCGAACGGACCAGCTTATAAATCAATGAACGCGGCGCGCCTTTGAGCTGGCCGAGCAGGAAGTTGTCGAGCCGCTGACCTTCACGGTCGTCCGGCACACGAATAGTGCGGGCCCCGGGGCCCGTGGCGGTGTTGGCTGGAGAGGTCATCCGGAAAGCGTTATCTGTTACACTCGCGACGCGAGATAAGGTTTTGATTTCGCTGGGAGTTGTCCTGCAGGTCGCGCCAGATGGGCATGACCGCAGGATGTGGGCCGAAAGCCCCTCCTCGCGATTCCGGTCCGCGTCTAACCACTGCCCACGGGGTAGCCATGTTAGCAGCGACGGTCCGGCGGAACCCGCCCTCGCCCGGTGGTTCTCCCGCAGGGGCGACACCATCGCGATGAACACGACCCGCGCGGCGCCCCGGTTCGAACCGAAGGCTGCCGCCGGGCCCCCGCCCCGAGCGACGTTCGCGTCGCCGGTCCGAAAGTCAGGCAATAAAGAAACAAGCGCTCCCGCGGCGTGCCGTGGTGTAGAAGCGCTGGTAGTGGAAGTTTCGCCGGCGCGCGCCGGGCGCAGAGCGGTTTACCGCCCTGCAGCGTACAGGCCGCGACGGCGGGGCTTCGGTTCCCAGATAGCGAAACGCCATGGCGTTCCGCGCGGTAGAGCGCGCGAGGAACGCAACAATGAAGCGCATGCTGATCAATGCGACGCAGGCGGAAGAACTGCGCGTCGCGATCGTCGACGGCCAGAACCTGTACGACATCGACATCGAACAACCGGCCAAGGAACAGAAGAAGTCCAACATCTACAAGGGTCGCATCACCCGCCTCGAGCCCTCGCTCGAAGCGGCGTTCGTGGAATACGGCGCCGAGCGCCACGGCTTCCTGCCGCTGAAGGAAATCTCCCGCGACTATTTCCAGGCCGGCGTCGACCACAACAAGGCCGGCCTGCGCGAGCTCCTGCGCGAAGGCCAGGAAGTGGTGGTTCAGGTCGATAAGGAAGAGCGCGGCAACAAGGGCGCCGCCCTGACCACGTTCATCTCCCTGGCCGGCCGCTACATGGTGCTGATGCCGAACTCGCCCACCGCCGGCGGCGTCTCGCGCCGCATCGAGGGCGACGACCGCGCCGCCCTCAAGGAGGCGATGGACAAGCTGGCCATCCCCGACGACATGGGCGTGATCATCCGCACCGCCGGCGTCGGCCGCGATGCCGAAGAGCTGCAATGGGACCTGGACTACCTGCTCCAGGTCTGGAAGTCGATCGCCGAGGGCGCCCTGAGCAAGCCCTCGCCGTTCCTGATCTACCAGGAATCGCGCCTGATCATCCGCGCCCTGCGCGACTACATGCGCCCGGACATCGGCGAGATCCTGGTCGACACCGACGAGATGTACGCCGAGGCGCGCGACTTCGTCGAACAAGTCATGCCGCACAACCTGCGCAAGCTGAAGAAGTACAGCGACGATACCCCGCTGTTCAACCGCTTCCAGATCGAGTCGCAGATCGAGAACGCCTACGAGCGCACCGTACGCCTGCCCTCCGGCGGCGCCCTGGTGATCGACCAGACCGAGGCCCTGACCGCGGTCGACGTGAACTCGGCGCGCGCCACCAAGGGCGGCGACATCGAAGAAACCGCGTTCAACACCAACCTGGAAGCAGCCGAGGAAGTCGCCCGCCAGATGCGCCTGCGCGACCTCGGCGGCCTGGTGGTGATCGACTTCATCGACATGTCGTCCAACCGCCACCAGCGCGAGGTCGAGAACAAGCTGCAAAATGCCCTCAAGCAGGACCGCGCGCGCGTCCAGATCGGCCGCATCTCGCGCTTCGGCCTGCTCGAGCTGAGCCGCCAGCGCCTGCGCCCGTCGCTGGGCGAGTCCAGCCAGCTGGTCTGCCCGCGTTGCGACGGCCACGGCCGCATGCGCAGCGTCGAATCGCTGTCGCTGTCGATCCTGCGCGTGGCCGAAGAGCACGCGATGAAGGAGAACACCGGCCAGGTGCTGGTGCAGGCCCCGACCGAGATCGCCAACTACCTGCTCAACGAAAAGCGCCGCGCGCTCAGCGAGATCGAACAGCGCCACGACTCGCCGATCGTGATCGTCGCCGACGAGCAGTTGGAGACCCCGCACTACGAGGTCACCCGCATCCGCGAGAACGAGCTGGGCGAAGAATCCAGCAAGCCCAGCTACCAGCGCGGCACCCCGCGCAAGCTGCCGACCCACGCCCTGACCAAGGCCCATCTGAACATTCCGGATGCGCCGATGGTGACCAACGTCAAGCCCGCCCAGCCCGCGCCGATGCGCGAGCCGCGCGAAGAGCCGGCCGCCGTGGCCGCTTTCGCGGTGCCGGCGCCGGTGGTGGTCGCGGCGCCGCAGGTCGGTTTGTTCGGACGCCTCATCAACCTGTTCCGCGGCGGCGCCGCCGCTGCCCCCGCCGCACCGGCTCCGGCCGCGCGCGCGCAGGACGGCCGCGGCCGTAACGAACGCGGCGACCGCAACGGCGGTCAGCGCCGCGACGGCCGCAACGAAGGCCGCAACGGCAAGGGCGGCCGCGATGGCGGTCGCCGCGACGAGCAGCGCCGCGACAAGCCGCAGGCCCAGCAGCAGGCCCCGGGCGGCCAGCAGCAGCCCCGCGTCAAGCAGGAGCAGCCGGCCAAGCAAGCGCAGCCGCAGAACCCGCCCAAGCAGCAGCAGGCGCAGCAGCCCAAGCAGCCCAAGCCCCAGCAGCAACCGCAGGGCGAAGAGCAGCGCACGGGCAACGCCCCGCAGCAGGCGCAGGCCAACAACGCCCCGCGTCCGCCGCGCGAGCCCAAGCCGGCCGCAGCGCAGCCCAAGCCCGACACCGAAGCGCTGAACGCACCCGCGATCGCCGCCGCTGCCCTGCCCGCCGTCGCCGCCGCGACCGGCGAAGCCGTGGCCGCCGAGGAAGCGATCAAGCGCGAAGACGCCGTCAATGCCAGCAACGAGAACGGCGCCGCAGCCGATGACGCCGCCGGCGAAGGCGGCGGCCGTCGCCGCCGTGGCCGTCGCGGCGGTCGCCGCCGTCGTCGCGGTGCGGGCGAAGCCGGCGCCGCCGGCGAATCGCAGCTGCACGACGATGTCTTGAACGACGACGACGACGAAGCCGGCGACGAGCCGGGCGCGACGCCGGTCGCGGCCGCGAACCGCTCGCAGCCCGAGTTCGATTTCGACGACGATGCCTCGGCACCGGCCAAGCCGGCTCCGGCTTCGGCCGCGCCCAGCGCGGTCGCGACCGCGGCACCGGTCGCCGCCGCCGTGGCCGCCGCGCCGTCCTTCGACACCCAGCCGGTGTTCGAACCGCACGAGCCCACGCGCAGCTACAACGCCGCCGAACAGGTCGTGCCGGCGGCCGCGACCGCCGTCCAGGCGGTCGAGACCGCGCCGGCCGTGGAGCCGACGCCCGCCGCCGCCGCGGCGGCCGCGATCGCGCCGGTCGCGACCGCTCCGGTGGAAGCAGCGCCAGTCGCCGCCGCCGCCAAGACGGAAGCGCCCACTAGCGCCTACGTGGCGCCGAAGGCGTACGAAGCCCCGAAGGCCTATGAGGCTCCGAAGGCCGAAGCGCCCAAGGCCTACGAAGCACCGCAGGCTTACGAGGCACCGAAGCCCGTCGAAGCGCCGGTCGTGATCGCGCCGCAGTACGCCCAGCCCGCCGCGCCCAAAGCCGACGAACCGGCCGTCGTGACGCCCACCGCGGTCGTGATCGAGCCTGAAGTCGTCGCCCCGCTGGTGGTCGAAGCCGAAGTCGTGCCGGCACCGGTCGCGATCGAAGAGACCGTGGTCGAAACGCCGGCCGTGGTGCCGGCGGTCGAAGCGAAGGCGGAAGCCGTCGCGCCTTCGATGCCGCACACCGCCAGCCTGTTCGATCCGGTCCCGCAGCCGCCGCGTCCGGCGACGCCGGCACCTGCCGATGCCGCGGTCGAAGGCCAGGCCGATGCGGACGACGAGCCCAAGGAAGGCGACCGTCACGCCTGATCGGGTGAGGTCGTAGTGCGACAGGAAACGGGCCGCTAGCTGCGGCCCGTTTCTATTTGGGGGCTAGGAATAGGAACGGAGGCGTTCGTGACGAGCCGTTCGTGGTGAGCTTGTCGAGCCATGAGCGGTGGGCCCGCGCCAAGGCAAAGGCAAATCCCCCTCAATCCCCCTTTTGCAAAGGGGGAAGGCAAACAAGGCGAAGAAACCCCACGAGCCGTTCGTGGTGAGCTTGTCGAACCATGAGCGGTGGGCTCGTGACAAGGCAAAAGCAAATCCCCCTCAATCCCCCTTTTGCAAAGGGGGAAGACAAGCAAAGGCAAAGAAAACTCACGAGCCGTTCGTGGTGAGCGTGTCGAACCATAAGCGGCGAAGCGTGCCGCGTAACCTGCGGCGCCGCTTACAACGCGTGCGCCGGATCCGCCAAACCGTACTGCCCGGCCAAGCGCGCCAGCGCGATGGTGTCGACCACGCCCAGCTTCGCGAACAAGCGCGTCTTGTGGGTGTTGACGGTTTTGGCGCTAAGGCTCAGACGCTTGGCGATCTCTTCCTGGCGCAGCCCCTGCACCAGCAACAGCGCGATTTCGATTTCGCGCGGCGACAATTCGTCGAACGGCGACGCGCCGCCGTCGACCTTGGCCAAAGCCATGTTCTGGGCGATCGCGACGGCCAGGTAACGCTTGCCGCGTGCGACGTCGCGCACCGCGCGCAACAGCTCGGCGGCGTCGCCGCCCTTGTTGACGTAGCCCGAGGCGCCGGCCGCGAGCAGGCGCTGCGGCATCGGCCCGTCCTCCAGCACCGACACGATGATCACCCGCGTGCCGTGGTCGCCCTTGATCACGCGCTCGGTCACTTCCAGCCCGCTGTAGCCGGGCAGATGCAGATCGCACAGCACCACGTCGGGACGCAGCTTGCGGATTTCCGGCAAGGCGAGCTCGCCGCTTTCGGCGTCGCCCACCACTTCGATGTCGGTTTCCGCCGACAAGATCATGCGCATGCCGGTTCGCACCAGCGCGTGATCGTCGACAAGGTAAACGCGTATCGTCATGCTGTCCCCGGCCGCTGCGGCCTGCCGCAAACGAGGCTACGCGGCGCCCGCGGGGCACGCAAGCAGTCGCGAACCTTTGGCACATTCGATCCATTGCCGCGCTGTGCAAACTCCAGCTAATTCGTTAGGCGAAGGAACCCAAATGCCGCACAAAAGCCGTCTTGTCGTCCTCGCGCTCAGCCTCGCGATCGCCGCCTGCGCGCAAACCGCGCCGGTTGCGCCGGCCGCACCGCCGGCGAGCGTAGACGCCACCAGCCAACCCGCCGCCGCCGGCTGGCTGGCCGACGTGGTCGCGATGTCCGACAGCCAGGCCGCCGGCGACCGCCGCGCGGTGATCCAGCGCCGCCTGCAGGGCCTGGGCATCCAGTGGAGCGCCGTACCGTTCAGCGCCGGCGAACACAGCGGCGAAAACCTGCTGGCCGACGTCTCCGGCTCGGCCGATGCGCCGCTGCTGCTGCTGGGCGCGCATTCGGACAAGGTAGACGTCGGCCGCGGCGCCACCGACAACGCCTCCGGCAGCGCGGCGGTGCTGGCCCTGGCCGAGCGCTTCAAGCGCGAACCGCTGCGGCACCATCGCGTCGCGGTCGCGTTCTGGGACCTGGAGGAACGCGGTCTGCTCGGCGCCAAGGCCTACGTCGCCGACGGCAAGGTCAAGCCCGCGCTGTACGTCAATTTCGACGTGTTCGGCTGGGGCGACACGCTGTGGATGATGACGCCCGATGCCAATCAGCCGCTGGTCGCCGCATCGCGCGCCGCCACCGACGAAACCGGTATCAGCCTGTCCGCTGGCGACAAGTACCCGCCGTCCGATCATCTGGCCTTCCTCAAGGCCGGCTGGCCGGCGGTGTCGTACTCGCTGCTCGGCGCGGCGGAGATTCCGCTGACCTTGGAAGCGTTCGCCGGCAAGAAGCCCAAGCCGGTGCCGAAGGTGATGCAGGTGATCCATAGCGATGCCGACACCGTCAGCCAGGTCGACGCGGTCGCGGCCGCGCGCGGCGTGGATGCGGTGGAACGCGCGTTGCGCCGTTGGGACGCGCAGTCCGCGCCGTAACGCGATCGGCGCTCGCGGCGGCTGCCGCCGCGAGCGCGTAACGCCCGTCTTGCGGCGAATTCGCAAGCGCCGCACAGGTTGCCAACGGCACGCAGGCTATCGTGATCGATACCCGCCGACGCGACTCCGAGCACAGCGCCACGGCGCTGTCCGAATCCGGCGAGTCGGCATCGCGCCCAGCTGTCAGCATCACCGCATCCAGCCCTCTCCCCCGGAGCACCGAATGACCGACCACGCCACCGCCTTCCGCCGTCTGCATCAGGACGGCCTGCTCCTGCTCGCCAACGCCTGGGATGCGGGCAGCGCGCGCTTGATCGAAAGCCTGGGCGCGAAAGCCGTCGCCACCACCAGCGCAGGCCTAGCCTGGTCGAACGGTTACGCCGACGGCGACGCGCTGCCGGTCGAACGCCTGTACGCCGCGGTGGAAAGCATCGCGCGCGCGATCCGCGTGTCGCTGACGGTCGACGCCGAAGGCGGCTATTCCGACGATCCGGCCACGGTCGGCGCGACGATCGCGCGGCTGGGCGCGCTGGGCGCGGTCGGCATCAATCTCGAAGACGGCGACGGCACGCCCGAGGCGCTGTGCGCCAAGCTCGACGCGATCAAGCGCGCCTGCGCCCAGACCGGCGTCGACCTCTTCGTCAACGTGCGCACCGACATCTACCTGCGCGGCCTCGCCCCGGAAGGCGAGCGCGTCGGCGCCACCCTGGCGCGCGCGCGGCTGTACCGCGACGCCGGCGCCGACGGCCTGTTCGTGCCCGGCATCGTTGAGCGCAGCGATATCGCCGACGTCGTCGCCGGCACGCCGCTGCCGGTGAACGTGCTCGCACGCCCGGGCCTGCCCGCCGCAGCGGAGCTGGCGCAGTTGGGCGTGCGCCGCCTCAGCGCGGGCTCCGGCCTGTCGCAGACCCTGTTCGCGCGCGCCGCCGAGCTCGCCAGCGGCTTCTTCCGCGACGGCGACTCCGCGCCACTGTCCGCCGGCGCCATGCCCTACGCCGACATCAACGCGCTGTTCGCCGCACGCTGACGCGGCGGCGCGCGGCGCCGGTGTACATTGCCTGCAACGCGCACGCGCCGGCTCCACCGGCGCGGCGCTAGCGCCGAGGCAGACGCATGTTCCATTGGCTGACGGGCACCTTCGCGCACCTGGCCGCCGCCGCGCTGGCGGTGCTGATCTATGTCCTGACCACGCGCGTCGCCCAGGAACGCCGCGCGCCCGCGGCCGCGATCGCCTGGGTGATCGCGCTGGCCCTGCTGCCCTACCTCGCGCTGCCGCTGTATCTCGCCTTCGGCCGGCGCAAGCTCACGCGCGAGCGCGTGCACCTGCGTGCGCACACGCAAGCGCAGACGCATTGGGCCGCCGAACTGCTGGTCTCGCTGGGCCTGCCCACGCCGGCCAGCGCGAACACGCAGTTCGACGCCGACGGCACGGCCGCGCTCGCATCGATGCTGGCGCTGATCGACGGCGCCCGCCAGCGCTTGGACGTGTGCAGCTTCATCCTCGGCAGCGACCAGGTCGGCGCGCGCGTACTGCGGGCGCTGGCCGCGGCCCAGCAACGCGGCGTGCGCGTGCGACTGTTGCTGGACGGCGTCGGCTCGCTGCGCACCGATCGCGCCGCCCTGCGCGCCTTGCGCCGCAGCGGCGCCGAGGTCGCGTTCTTCCGTGGTCTGCTCGGCCGCCCCGATGGAGCGCCGCGCAATCTGCGCAATCACCGCAAGCTCGCGATCGCCGACGGCCAGCGCCTGTGGAGCGGCGGCCGCAATCTCGCCATCGAATACTTCCTCGACCGGCCCGAGCGCCCGGCCTGGCTGGACCTGTCGTTCACCATCGACGGCGCCGTCGCCGCCGACGCCGCCGACCGCTTCGAGCGCGACTGGTGCAAGGCCGTGCACCGGCCGCTGCCCGCATTGGCCGCATCCGTGCCCCAGCCCGCGCAACCGCTGGTCGCGGCCGCCCAATTCCTGCCCAGCGGCCCCGAGTTGCCCGAGGACAGCGCCCAGGCCCTGCTGGTCGCCGGCGGCTACCGCGTGCGCCGCCGCTTGCTCGCGGTCACGCCATATTTCGTGCCCGACGACAGCTTGCAACAGACCTTGAAACTGGCCGCGCTGCGCGGCATCCAAGTCGACCTGGTCCTGCCCGCGCAATCCAACCACCGCCTCGCCGACCTCGCCCGCCGCCGCTCCATGCGCGACCTGGCCGCGGCCGGCGCGCGCTTCTGGCTGCACCCGCGCATGCTGCACGCCAAGGCGGTGGTGTTCGACGACGACCTGGCGATGTGCGGCTCGATCAACCTCGACCTGCGCAGCCTGTTCCTCAACCACGAGGCCTCGGTGCTGTTCTACGGCCGCCACGAAATCGACTGGCTCGCCCAATGGATCGACGCCCGACGCGGCGAATCCCAGGCCTACCAGCTCCGCCCGGCCGGCATGGGCGCCGACCTGCTGGAAGGCGCGGTGCGCGCGATCGCCTTCCAGCTCTAAGCACGTCCGCTGACACCATCGGCCACGCCGATTGGGGATTCAGATCACAACTTTTACGCGCGCTCAAAGTCTGCCGGCCGATTCCGTGCTTCCATGCCGCGAAAGACCGCGCCGCCGGCACGCTCACGCCTTATTCTCTGCCGGGACACCAGACTGTCAGCCACGCCAGGCATTACACGGGGCCGCACCACATGCCGGACAAGGAACGCCGACGCACCGCCGAACCGACCGATGCGCAATTGCGCGCCGGCCTGACGCCCGAACAGCTGTCCGCCTTGGAGACGCTGGAACACTTCCGCTGGACCCTGCGCTTCGTGCGCCGCCCGCTGTTCAAAGAACCGATACCGGTGGTCTTCCACGCCGACGGCCGCTACGCCGTGCTGGAACCGGACGGCTCGATCAACGACAACCCCGGCTTCGATATCCGCAAATAGCCGCACCGGCGTCCCAACGCCAACCCCGTTTTGGGGTAGGAGTGGCGTAAGCCGCGACCACGTAACCCCACCTACGACGCGTCCCAGACTTCAAACCAAACTTGAAGCCCCAACAAGAAACATTCGTTTCTCCACATCGAAACCGCGGCGGATAGTCGCACCCATCGAACCGCTGCACTGCTCTTCTACGGGCAATGCAGCGCCTAATCCTTGGAGTGCCCCGCCATGCTCACTGCCTCGCCCACCTACGTCACCCAACGCAACGGCCAAGACGCCAACGCCGAAACCCTCGCCCCACTCGCCTTCGCCGGCCACGCCCACTTCACCGCCATGCAAGTCCGCGACCGCAAAATCCGCGGCCTCGACCTGCACCTGGACCGCCTGCGCGCCGCTTCGATGCAGATGTACGGCCACGCCCTCCCCGACGAGCGCATCTGCGCCTACCTGCGCAGCGCCATCGAAGCCGGCCCCGCCGACCTCTCGCTGACCGCCACGGTCTACTCGCCCGCCGGCGAATTCGTCGTCGCCGGCCCCGGCATCGAACCCGAAATCCTGATCCGCACCAGCCCCGCCGCCACCGGCCCCGCAGGCCCGCTATCCCTGGCCACCTTCGACTACGAACGCCCGCTCCCCAACGTGAAGCACGTAGGCGAAGTCGCCAAAACCCACTACCTGCGCGCAGCCGTCGCGCAAGGTTTCGACGACGCCGCCTTCGTGGACCGCCACGGCCGCCTCAGCGAAGCCTCGATCTGGAATCTGGTGTTCTGGGATGGCGAAGCCGTGGTGTGGCCGATCGCGGACATGCTGATCGGCACGACGATGGGGATCGTACGGCGGCAGTTAGAGCGCCTGGGCGTCGCGCAGCGCGCTCAAGAAGTACGGCTGACCGATCTGGCCTGCATGGCGGGCGCGGCGGTGATGAACTCGTGGACGCCGGGGATCGCAGTGAGCGCGCTAGATCAAGCCAACCTATCAGCATCCCCTGCGCTCATGAGAACTTTACATCGCGCATATGAGATGGAACCACCGCAAGACCTAGATCTCTCAAAAGCGACACGAGTCGAATCGAGATAGAACGAGCAAAAAGCATTTCAACGCATACTCTGCATGCTCTGATTAGCAACTATCAAGAATGACTTCGGCGTGCGCGCGCCAGCGCCGAGTTCATCTTATCTGACCAGCCATCGGGGAGAGACAACTTCATTGATAGGAGAAACTGACCTTCAGCTCGGTTATCAGCCAAGATTTTTGACATAAAGTCTGGCACTTTCGCTGCCTCGTCAATTATCCCTCCTGCAACGCCGACGAGAAGGTCGCGAACCTCTATGTACACATCATCAACGGTAGAGAAACGCACCGTCTCCTCCCAAGCCAGGCATGCTTCACAAACCTCACGATACAGCCTACAAACGGAGATGATGTCAGATTCGATGCCAGGAACTCCCGGAGCCCCCCACGCGCGCGCGAACTCAACATTGCTCAGCTCGCCGAAGGCCCTGATCATGACGCGGATCTCAGCCATACGATCATCCAACCAAGAAAGGAAATCGACCTTCGCCACTCTTGTCGCGGGCTTCATATATAGCCCTCGTTGCAATGCGTCCCAGCGTCGAAGGACAGGCGCCATCTCAAAACGTAAAACTTCAGCTGTGAGGCGATACTCCCAGGGCCCATCTTTCTCAAGAATCAGTCGCTCGGCCAAATAGCTCAGCCGCCCTAATTCGTCCAAGTGACGTTTCTCATATCTCTCGCGAACATCAGCGCCAGCCTTACCCACTAAGTCGCTAATTGTTCGGGCGTGCTCCCTTTGCCATTCGAACAGAAGGCCAACTGGGAAGCGATTCGGATCGTCATCTACTAGCTTATGGCAATTGCCACATAGCCAAATTGCATTCGAAATATCACTGCGCGCCGATGAGCTCATATCAGCGTCATAACGAGCCGCCCCGGGATTCGCGCCATAGATATGCGCCGCTTCTCCCACGTTGACCGAGCCTGCCGGATCATCGGTGGGACCACTAGTTATTGCCTTGCAGTCCGGGTTAGAGCACCGATTTGCCGCTCTCTTCGCTAACGTCACAATGACTGATTGCTTGAACCTGTCTTCCGTCGCCATACCGGCTCCGCCCTGAAAGACGAGAACATGGCGGAGAGAGTGGGATTCGAACCCACGGAAGGTTTAACCCTTCGGCGGTTTTCAAGACCGCTGCCTTAAACCACTCGGCCACCTCTCCGTAGCGGGGTCGCGGCGCCGGGCGTGGCCGGCGGCGCCGCGGGATTCTCTCACGCCGCGGTCTTGCTGCGCGCCTTGGCGTCGTTCTTGGCGACGCCGTCGGGGCACGGGGCGCCCTTGATGTCGCTGCATTGCAGGCGCGCGGACTCGACCAGGGACGGGGCCTTTTCGGCCAGGAAGTCGATGAACACGCGCACTGCCGGCAGCAGACCGCGACGGGAGGCGAACACGGCGTGGAAGATGCCTTGCGGCAGGCGCCAGTTCGGCAGCACCACTTCCAGCTCGCCGCGGCGCACGGCTTCGGCGCAGACGGTTTCCGGCAGCAGGGTGATGCCCACACCCTGTTCGGCCAGCGCCATCAGCATCGGGAAATCGAAGCCCATCACCCGCGGCTTGAGTTCGACCCGGCGCACTTCGCCGTCGGGGCCGTGCAGCTCCCAGCGCTGGCGGGCGTCGTCCTCGCTGATGCTGAGGGTGACATGGTCGGACAGTTCGTCGGGGTTCTTGGGACGGCCCATGCGGGTGAGGTACTTCGGGCTGGCGACCAGCAGTTCCTGGATCTGGCCGAAGCTGCGCATCACCAGGCTGCCGTCGTCGTCGAGCTTGGAACGCACGCGCAAGGCGACGTCGATGCCTTCGTTGATGATGTCGACGCGGCGGTTGCTGACGTGCAGTTGGACGCGCACCTGCGGGTACTTGGCCAGGAATTCGGGCAACAGCTTGGGCAACTGCTGCTGGGCCAGGCCGACCGGCACGCTGACGCGGATCACGCCGCGCGGCTCGGCGCTGAGGCGGTCCACCACTTCGCGCGCGGCCTGGGCTTCGGCCAGCATCGACTGGGCATGGCGATAGACGCTGTTGCCGACGTCGGTGACGGCGAAGCGACGCGTGGAACGCTGCAGCAGGCGCACGCCCAGATCGGTCTCGAGCTGGCTGATGCGCCGGCTCAGACGCGACTTCGGTATGCCCAGCGCGCGCTCGGCGGCGGCGAAACCGGCGTGGTCTACGACCATCGCGAAGTAGTAGAGGTCGTTGAGATCGTGCATGGCTATAGTTCCGAATTCAGAACAGTAAGTGATATTAAACCAGCTTTATCCTATTTTTGCAACGAACTACAGTTTGCCTCAACGCGGCGCCGCCGCAACCGCCCACCGAGGCCAGCCATGAAACTCCTGCACATCGATTCCAGCGCCCTAGGCGCCAATTCCGTGACCCGCGAGCTTAGCGCGGCCGTGGTGGCGCGCTGGCAGGACGCCCTGCCGGCGCTCAAGGTCGAGTACCGCGACCTGGACGCCGAGCCGATCCCGCATCTTACCGGTCGCACCCTGGCCAAGGCCGATCCGGCCGAGGCCGACGAGGGCGAGCGCGTGATCCAGCAGTTCCTGGACGCCGACGTGATCGTGATCGGCTCGCCGATGTACAACTTCGGCGTGAGCTCGACCCTGAAGGCCTGGATCGACCGTGTCGCCGTCGCCGGCCGCACCTTCCGCTATACCGAGAACGGGCCGGAAGGCCTGGCCAAGGGCAAGCGCGTGATCGTCGCCACGGGTCGCGGCGGCTTCCACGCCGGCGCGCCCACCGACTTCCAGGAGCCCTACCTGCGCCAGGTGTTCGCCTTCCTGGATATCGACCAGGTCGAGTTCGTACGCGCCGAGGGCGTGGCCTATTCGCCGCAGCACCGCAGCGACGCCCTCGCCCAGGCGCATGCGTCGATTCCGACCCCGCTGCGTCTGGCCGCCTGATTCCCTCCCCGAGCCGGCGCCCTCCCCTCGCCGGCACCGCGCCGGGCCTGCACGCAGGCCCGGCGTTCTTGTTTGGTGGCGGCGCTACACCAGGAGCGGCCGCGGCTTTGGGGTAGGAGCGACGTGAGTCGCGACACGCGCAACTGGCCGTAGGTTCGCGGTCGCGACTCACGTCGCTCCTACCCCAAGGCAACGGCATTGTTGTGATCGCCTCGAGGCTCACGGCCAGCGCATGGTCCAACCTCGAAAACATCTGCCGACTGTAGGAGCGACGCGAGTCGCGACCACGAAACTTCGGCCACCTGCGCGACCCGCCTTCTGTGGGAGCGACGTGAGTCGCGATTGCGCAGCTTCGGCGACCTGCGCGGGTCGCGACTTGCGTCGCTCCTACAGGACGGTGGCGCAAGTTCGCCGGCAACCTCGCCTACGACTACTGCGCCAACTCGACCGTCACCTTCGCCGGCACCCGCTCGATCCGCAGCTCGCCGTTGCGCCATTGCGCGGGCTGGCCGTCGATGCGGGTGGCGCCCGGCGCCTGCGGGTAAGGCCAGCTCAGCACCACGCCGCCGGCGGGCGGCGTCAGGCCGGCCTCCAGGCTCAGCTGCAGTTGCTTGCGCTGGCTGCGCAAACGATAGGACAGCTGACCATAAGGCGTGCGCAGTGCGGTCACCGACACGCCCTCGTCGTCCAGCCAGTCCGCCGGAAGACCGGCGCCGATCACCAGCGCCTCGTCCAGGTCGCGGGTATAGGCGAACAAGTCCAGCGCCGAGCGCACGTAGTCGGACTCGACCCAGGCATGCGGCAAGTCGCCGACGAAGAACGGCTTGCGCGGCGTACGCGAGACCACCTCGGCCCATTGGTTCCAGCCGCGCGGCTGCTGGTCCTTGAAGAAGAAATCCAGAGCCTGGTGCGCGCGCTCGCGCCAGCCCAGGCGCACGAAGCTGCCGATAGTGCGCAGCTCGTAGGGCGTGTAGTCCTTCCACTCGCGGCGGCCGTCGCGGCGGTCCACGAATTCCATCCAGTAGCGCTCGAAGGTATTGCGCAGCAGCGTCTCGGGCAGGCGCCCCTGCTCGCCGCCGGGCGCGAGCGCGATCGTGGTCGAGGTGGCGTCGAAATCGCCGAGCTCGGCGGCGCCCGGGATGAAGTCGATGCCGCGGTCGCGGGTGGCGGCGGCGATGGAGGCGTAGAGATCGTCGCGGAACTGGTCGCGCGAGGCCTTGATGCGCCGGGCCTCGTCGTCCTTGCCCAGCCACTGCGCGATCTCGACCGCGTCCTTGTAGCCGCGCAGCGCCCAGAAATTGTCCCAGTACGAGTGCATCGGCTTGGCCGAATAGCCCTCGTGGCTGATCGAGGCCGGCATCATGCCGTAGAAGGCCGGGTTCTTCGCGCGGTTGGCCTCGGTGCGCTCGCTCAGGCGCAGCTCGTCCATGTACTTCACCGCGCCCAATACGTGCGGCCACATCGCGTCGAGCAACGCGCGGTCGCGGCGGTAACGGTAGACCTCGGCGACGGTAAAGATCAGCTCGCCGTGGCTGTCGTTCTCCGGCACCGGGTCGCTGCCGCGGTCATCCACGCAGCACGGTACCTTGCCGTTGTCGAACTGATACGGCGCGTACCAGCGCAGGAACTCCTCGGCCACGTCTTCGCGCCCCATGCGCAGCAGGCCCTCGCCTATCATCGCGCCGTCGCGGATCCAGGCGCGCGAATACGAGCGTGTGCCCGGCTGCAAACGCGGGCCGACGCGGCTGATCAGCATGTGGGCCAGGCCCGTGCGCAAGGTGTCGACGATAGGCTGGCCTTGCTTCGGCACCGCAATGCGCACGCGGTCGAGTTTGTCGCGCCATTGCCGGGCCACATCGTCCTGCACCTGCTGCGGCGACCGCGGCGGTGGCGGCGGCCCGGGGGGAGCGGCACCGCTCAAACGCGAGTCCCAACTGAAGTCCTGGCTGGCGCCCGGGGCCAGCTCGACGGCGTAGAGCAAAGCACCGGAAGCCAGGCCGCTGGCGTCGCTGACTTCAGCGGCGCTGCTGCCGACCAGAGTGAACGGCCGCTCGTTGTCGGCGCAAGCTTGCTTGCAGAAACTCGACCAGTCCGCGTTCGCGAGACGTTCTACCACATCGCCTTGATCGTAGGCGCTGGCGAAAGCCGCCGCGGACTTGCTGGCGCGAACACGCTCGCGGCCGGCCACCGTGAAAATCCCTTCGCTGGCGGAGATCGTGTAAATCGGGCTGACGCCGCCGACGGTATTGAGGAACTGGCTGGGCGGATTGACCTGCAAGGGTCGCGCGGCCAACACGAACACATAACGGCGCGGTGAAGCGCCGGTGTTTGTGAGCCGGTAGCGCGCGTACAGCGTCGAGTCTTCGCGCACGCCCTGCGCGAACGCCGTGATATCCAGCGCGAACTCAGGGTGCGCCCATTTCACCGACGGGATCGGTAGATAGCCGTCCTGCAAGGATTGAGAGGTTTGCACATCGGCCCAGGTGACTAGCCGATCGCCACTGACCACGAACGGCTCGATGCTGAAACCGCCCTTGCCCACCTCGATCGCGCCATCCTCGCCGATCAGGCCCTGATCTTCACCGCCATCGACGCCGACGATGGTCCAGTACGGCTGCTCGCCGCTGAAACCGCGCGGATAACGGCCGCGCGGCGCCTCCTTGGCGATCGCGGCGACGAAGTCGTTGGGCGTGGCGGCGAAAGCCAAGGGCTGCACACTGAATTCGGCCAATCCAAAACCGAGCCCCGCGCCGTTCTCCGGTAGCAGCCGCAGATAGCGCGCTTCGGCTTCGGGCAGCGGAAGATGGTCGGTCCCGCCGTTGCCACCCCGCACGCCGATCGCAGGCTGCCATTGCTTGCCGTCATCGGACAGCTGCAGGCGGTAATCGGAGGCGTATTCGTCATCCGCCCAGCGCAGCACCACGCCGCCGAACTCGCGCTTGCGGCCCAGGTCGAGGGTCAGGGCCGGGTCGGGATCGGTCGCGAAGCCGGCGTGCCAGGCGGTCTTGGGATCGCCGTCGACGGCGAACTCGGCGCGGCTGCCCTGGGCCGCGGTAGTCGCGACGACACGGCCGGTCAACGGCGCGCCGTCCTCCTTCGGCAGCGGCTCGAAGGTCAGCTGGTCGAAGCACACCGAGCCCTTGCCGCCGCTGCTGTTGTAGATAGTGAATTCCAGCTTGGCGCTGCGTCGCAGGGTCGGGTCCGGCGCCGGGCCCCAGGCGCGGCTGATGTGGCGCTGTTTATAGACCACCGGCGTCCACTGCTTCGGGAACGCGTACTTGGGCCGGTTGACCCACCACACGTTGTCGCCGCTGTCGTCGACCAACTTGAACTGCAGGTCGTTGACCGGCGAGTCGCCGCGCAGTTGGAACGAGAAGGCGTAGTTGTCCGGGTACTGCATCGGCAAGGCGCGCTGCAGGCCAACATAGCCGGAGACGTCGTTGAAGTCGTAGTCCAGGCAGATCGCCTTGCCTTGCGCGCCGTCGGCGAGGCGCAACTGGCCGCTGACCTGGTTGGAGGTGACGACGGTCCAGGGGGCGGTGGATTCGAAGGTATCGAGGGTGCGGGGTTTAGCGCTGGCTGGGAGACTGGTTAGGAGCAGGAGCGCAAAGCAAATCCCCCCTAGCCCCCCTTTTGCAAAGGGGGGGACCGGTGTCGGAGCAGGCGACGCGCTTGTCTTCCCCCTTTGAAAAAGGGGGATTGAGGGGGATTTGCTCTTAGACCACCACGCCACACTCGCCAACATGCCGCTCCTCATCCGATCCACCGCTCAGCCCTTGACGCTGCCCACCAACAGGCCCTGCAGGTAATAGCGCTGCAGTACCAGGAACAGCAGCAGCACCGGCAGCACGGTGACCACCGAGCCGGCCATCATCAGTTCGTTGTCCTGCACGTGC
This sequence comes from Lysobacter sp. Root604, assembly GCF_001427505.1. Taxonomy (NCBI): domain Bacteria; kingdom Pseudomonadati; phylum Pseudomonadota; class Gammaproteobacteria; order Lysobacterales; family Lysobacteraceae; genus Lysobacter; species Lysobacter sp. Root604. Next base: position 1,377,003 of record NZ_LMGS01000001.1, read on the forward strand.
TCGCGCGACAGCGAGGCCAGCGCCACCGGCAGGGTCTGCAGGCCGCTGTCGCTGAGCACGATCAGCGGCCACATGAAATCGTTCCAGGCGCCGAGGAAACTGAAGATCGCCAGGGTCACCAGGATCGGCTTCAGCGCCGGCAGCACGATCTGGAAGAAGATGCGGAACTCGCCGGCGCCGTCGATGCGCGCCGCTTCCAGCAGTTCGTCCGGGATCGAGCGCGCGTACTGCCGCACCAGGAAGATACCGAAGATGCCGGCCATGCCCGGCACCACGGCGCCGGCGTAGGTGTTGATCAGCCCGATCTGCTTGAGCATCAGGAACAGCGGCATCATCGTGACCTGGGCCGGGATCACCAGCGCCGCCAGCAAGGTGCGGAACACGCGATCGCGGCCGGCGAAGCGCAGCTTGGCGAAGGCGTAACCGGCCATGGTGTTGAGCAGCAGCGCGACCAGGGTGGTCATCGTCGCGATCAGGAAGCTGTTGAACAGGTAGCGCCCCATGCCGATGCGCTCGAACAGCTCGTGGTAGTTGGCCAGGGTCGGATGCGCGGGCAGCAGCGGCGGCGGGAAGCTCGCCGCCTCGCCGGGCTGCATCAGCGACACCGACAGCATCCACAGCAGCGGCGCCAGGCTCAGTATCGCCAGGCCCAGCAGCAGGCCGTTGACGATGGCGCGCGCCAGACGCGGGCTCATCACTCAACCCCCTTGCGGCGCGCGAACCACAGCAGGCCGCTGGTGACCGCGGTCATCAGCACGAACAACAGGAACGCGACCGCCGAGGCGTTACCCAGGTTCCACCACTTGAAGCCTTCTTCGTACATCAGGTACAGCACGCTGACCGTACTCTGCAGCGGACCGCCCTGGGTGATCACGTAGGGCTCGGCGAACAGTTGGAAGTAGCCGGCAAGCGTGAGGATGCCGACCAGCACCAGCACCGGCCCCAGCATCGGCAGGGTCACGTGGCGGAACTGACGCCAGGGCGAGGCGCCGTCGATGCGCGCGGCTTCGTACAGGTCTTCCGGGATCGCCTGCAGCCCTGCGAGGAAGATGATCATGTTGTAGCCGAAGTTCTTCCACACCGCGAACAGGATGATGGTGGGCATGGCCCAGGTCGGATCGCCCAGCCAGTCGATCGGATCGATGCCCAGGCCCGACAGCGCCCAGTTCACCAGGCCGTAGCGGGTGTGGAACAGATAGCGCCAGATCACCGCCACCGCCACCACCGTGGTCACCACCGGCGCGAAATAGGCGGTGCGAAAGAACGGCTTGAGGTAACCCAGCTTGGAATGCAGCAGCAGCGCCGCGCCCAGCGAGACCGCGATCGACAGCGGCACGCCGACGATCACGAAGTACATCGTGTTGCCCAGCGCCCGCCAGAACAGCGGGTTCTGCAGCAGGTTGAGGTAGTTGTCGAGCCCGACGAAGCGCAGGTTGCCGATATCCGACAGCGCGTAGATGTCGAAGTCGGTCAGGCTGAGCGCCAGCGCGGCCAGCACCGGCAAGCCGAAGAACACGCCGATCACCGTCAGCGCGGGCCCGGCGAACACCCAGCCGGCGGTGGAGGCCTTCATCGCCCTGCCCCCGCCTGCGCCGCGGCCTGGTGATCCAGCATCCAGCGCCGCTTCTCCAGAATCTTGTCGGTGCGGCGGTCGAGCTCGGCCGCGGCCTCGTCCACGCTGAGACGGCGGTTGGCCAGTTGCTCGCCGACCAGCTTGATCTCCATGGCGATGCGCTCCCACTCCGGCACCTTCGGCGTGGGCCGCGCGCGTTCGAGCTGGTCGCGATAGGCGCGCGCATACGGGTCGGCCGTCAGCGCCGGCGCGTTCCAGGCGCTGCGACGCGGCGGCAGGTTGCCGGTCAGGCCGTGGAAGCGGATCTGGGTTTCGGTGCGCGACAGGTACTCGACCAGTTTCCAGGCCGCGTCCTGGCGTTTGGAACCGCGGAACACGACGAAGCTGGCGCCGCCAGCGATCGAGGCGCCGGGGCCGTGCTCGCCCGGCAGCGGCATGGTCATCCAATCGCCCTGCACGTCCGCCGGCAGGCGCTTGCGGAACTCGGCGATGTTCCAGGGGCCGTTGATGTAGTAGCTGAAGTAGCCGCGGCCGAATTCGTTCCAGACGTTGGCGACCTGGGTGTTGCTGAGCAGCGGCGCCCAGCGTTGGTCGAACATCTCGCGATAGAACGTCAACGCACGCTTGAAGCCCGGGCTACGAAAATTGCCGTAGCGCCCGTCTTCGCGCAGCAGCGGATCGGGCGACTGGATGCCCAGGTTGAGCAGCGGTTCGGGCTCGTTGAGCGGCAGCAGGATCGCGTAGCGGTCCGGCCCGACGTCGCGCTTGATCGCCGCCATCGCCTGGCGCCACTCGTCCCAGGTCTGCGGCGGCGTCTTGATGCCGGCGCGCTCGGTGATGTCGCGACGGTAGAACGGAAGCCGCGTCTCCACGTACCACGGAACCGCATAGGCCTGGCCGCCGATCACGCCGCTGTCCCAGGCACCGCTGAAATAGTCTTGCACCGCCAGCGACGGCGTCGCCGCGATGCGCGCATCCAGCGGCTGCAAGGCGTTCAACAACGCGAACTCCGGGATCCAGGTGTTGCCGATCGCGCACACGTCGGGCAGCGAATCGCCGGCGAACGCGGTGAGCAGCTTCTCGTGCGCGGAGGTGATCGGCAGTTGCTGGATCTCGACCCGGATGCCCGGGTTGAGGCGCTCGAACTCCGGGATCAACTGGGCCACGACCTCGCCTTCGTAACCCATGGCCCAGAACCGCACCACCTGGCGGCGGTCGTCCTGGCGGCTGCAGGCTGCCGCGAGCACGCAGACGAGCAGCACCAACAGCACCGCGAAGGCGCTGCGCACGCGCGGCGCGCGCGAGGCGCGCCGGCGATCGGGGAATGCGAATGAAATAGGCATACGCCGCAGCTTAGTCCGGCTGCTGCTTGGGCGCCTGGGCCTCGTTGGCGCGGCCCGCGCGCGACTCCGCCTCGCCCAGCGCACGCGCGGTCGCGGCCTCCTTCTCGGCCTTGGTCTGCGGCTTGGGCGTGGTCTCGGGCAGCGCTTCCTTGCCGTCGGCCTGGACCTTCGGCGGTTCCAGCCAGCCGCCCTTGAAGCCCGCGCGTTCCAGGCCGGAGCGGATGTAGGGATTGCGCTTCATCACGTTCCAGACGAAGTCGTTGCGGTAGTTGGCGATCATCGCCAGGATCGGACCCTGATCGATGCCGATGTAATCGCTGGCCACCCAGCCCTGGTTGGGCACCACCCGCCCGGTCTTGAGCGGAATGTCGTACTTGAAGCTGGGATTGAACGAATCCAGGAAGCCGTAGCTGGAATACAGGAACTCGCCGTAGCGCTCGTGCATGGCCACGGTGCTGGGGATCACGATCTCCGGCGCGAACGGCAGCGAAGCGATCGCCGCGGTCGGGGCGATGGTGCCGTCGTCGAAGTTCTCGCGCAGGCCGGCGCCGCGCGCCGAGTAGTGGCGGAACTGGCGCTGCTCGCCGCGGTATTCCTGCAGGGTCTGCTGCGGGCCGTCGCTGGCGGTCAGGCCCCAGACTTCCGGGCCGTAGTCTTCCCACTTCATCGGGTTGGCGATGGCGTAGGCGCGCTGAGCGTAGGCGGCGCGGCGGCTGTTCTCGAAATAATCGATGCCGCGCTCGCGCATGTAGTCGTCCTGGATCCCGCGGAAATCGATCCAGACGTGGCTGTACTGGTGGCCGAACAAGGGGCCGAACGCGAGGAACTCCTCGCCCTGGTACACGCCCCAGACGTCGTTGTAAGTGCGCGTCCACACCGTCCACGCATCCGGGCTGACCGGGTGGCTGGGCGAACCCAGGGCCAGTACGTACAACAGCATGGCCTCGTTGTAGCCGGTCCAGTCGTGCTTGATGAAGCCGCTCTCGGGGAACCAGCCCATCGACACCAGCGGCTTGTTCTTCTGCAGCCAGGTCCAGTCGACGCGACGGTACAGCGTGTCGGCGATCTCGCGGATCTCCTTTTCGCGCGCGTCGTCGCGGTCGTAGTAGGACTGCGCGAACAGCACGCCCATCATCAGCAGGGCGGTGTCCACGCTCGATAGCTCGACCCAGCTGTCGTAACGCTGGCCCTTCTGCATGTCGAGGAAGTGGTAGTAGAAGCCGTTGTAACTGCCCTTGCCGCTCTTCTGCGGGCCCGAGGGCAAGTCGCGGAAGAACTTCAGCGTCAGCAAGGTGCGGTCCACCGCCTGGCTGCGGCTGACCCAGCCGTTCTCTACGCCGATCGGGTACGCGGTCAGCGCATAGCCCACCGAGGCGATGCTGGCGAACGGCCGCGAGGGAAACCGGTCGGGCGTGAGCCCGTTCTGCTCGTTGGTGGTGTCCCAGAAGAACTGGAAGGTGCGCTTTTCGATGTCGCGGAACAGCGGCGGCAGCTCCATCTTGGTCGCCTTGAGCGGCTCGACCTCGATATCGGCGGCGGGCGCTATCGGATACGTCTGCGACGTGGGCGTATTGCGCTGGCAACCGATGAACGACAACGGCGCCGCGATCAGCAGCGCGATCAGGACCTGACGGGAGCGAGATACAGCATGCAACATGAAGAGAGCAGACCTTTCGATCGTGGGGGATCGCTTGGACTTCGAGGTGGAGGCCGGATCTATCGATCGAACCGTCGCCCGCTTCCGGCCGGAAAGCGGGCGACCGGGCCGGCTACCAATCTACGCCGAACGTGAGCTTGAACGTACGCGTCGGCTGGTCGATACCGTCGCCGTTGCGCCGTCCAAAATTGGGGTTGGGTCGCGCCGGTACGTTCGGGTTGGCCGGGTTGAAACCGTTACCGCGACCGCTGTCGAAATTGTTCCAATTGCGCCAATTGAACACGTTGAGCACGTCGCCGCGCACCCGCAACTTCAGATCGGTGCCGGTGTCCCACACCTTCTGCAAGCCTACGTCCAACTGCTTGAAGGCGATGTCCTCGCCCGGAAAGTACGGGTCGAAGTAACCGTTATTGACGTCGACGGCCATGAAGTTGAGGGACTCGCGCGCGATCGGGCTGGTCAACTTGAGCTTGGCCGAGAACGTCATGTCCCACGGCAAGTCGAAGATACCGGTGGCCACGAGGCGGTGCTTGGCGATGCCCAGCGCCTCCGTGAAGGCGACGTTATCGAGATCGGGATAGTCGAACGAGAACGTATCGGAGTTGTTGCGGTTTTCCTTGGCGTCGCTGTAGGTGTAGGCCAGGCTGACGCCCCAACCCGACTCCTGCGTGTACGGCTTCTCCAGCGACAGCAGCAACGAGGTCAAGCGCGTTTCCACGGCGTTGCGGCCGATCAGCAGCTGACCGAAGCCAGGCAGATTGGCCGGCGTGGTGTTGCCGAATGTGCGGCCCGGCGGGAAGAAGCTGCCGTCCGGGCGGCGATTGCCGACCGAGAACAGGATGCCGTCGTGGCTGAGCACGTGCATCACCGTCACCGACGAGTTCCAGTCGTGGCCGAACATTCCGAAGCTGTTGCGCATGCCCAGGCTGAACTGGTCCGAGTACGGCGTCTTCAGGTCGTTATCCAGCAGGACGACCTGGGTGCCGCGATTGGGATTGGCCGCGACCAGCGCGTCCAGCTCATTCTGATTGAGGTACTTGGGATCCCAGGTCAGGCAGCGGTCCGGGGTGCTGGCGGTGCACACATGTCCGGGACCGTTGAAGAAGTAGGTGTAGCTCTGGAAGGCCAGGTTGTAGCGTTCGCGCGCCAGGAAATCGAACTGGTTGCGATTGTACGAACGCCCGGCGCCGCCAAAGATCACGTGGCGCTGATCGCCGGCGAAATCGTAAGAGAAGCCCAATCGGGGCTGCCAGGCATCCTTGAACGCCTTGCGGTTGTTGCCGGTGCTGATGAAGTCGTTGTAGTCGTAATCGACGCGCGCGTTATTGATGTTGGGATAGTTGCGCAAGGCGGCAACCACCGCCGCCGGCGTGACGAAATCCTCATAGGCCGGAGAGGTCTCGTAATCCCAACGCAGGCCCAGGTTCAAGGTCAGGTGCTCGTTGACCTCCCAATCGTCCTGCAGGTAGATGCCGAACTGCTTGTTGTCCGTTTCCACCGGACCGGTCTGACCGATGCCCGTCGAGGAGAAGTTGACCTCGTAGGGCTGGGTCAGACTGCGATTGATGTCGTAACGGAACTGCGGATTGGCGGGCTGACGCTGGTAGGCGCTGATGTCGACCAGCTTGTACTTGAAGCCGGCCTTGATCGTATGCCCCTGCCAGCCGAAGAAGGTGAAGTCGTTCTGCAGCGCATAACCCTTCTGACCTTTGTTCTGCAGGTTGGCGCTACCGCCGGTGTTGAAGATGGTCTCCATCACCGGGTTGTTGAGGTTGACTTGGTCGGCGCGCGGCACGCGAAGGTTGTAGCCCGGCGCATCGGTGAGCGGCCGCGGGCCGAAACTCACGTCCTCGAAAGTCAGGTGGGCGTCGTTGAGCCAGTCGGCCGCGCTGTACTGGTAGCGCAGGTCCAGCCGGGTCTCCTCGCCCGCGTTGGAGGTACCGTAGGCGCCGGCATTGACGCCGCCGATGCTGCCCGCCGTCACCTCCTCCTCCTTGCGGTGCTTGGCGGTGAACTCGAGCAGGTTGGCCTCGTCGATCGCGAAATCGATCTTGCCGAAATACAGGTCCTCATGGAACGGCGCGGCCTTGGTGTCGCGGGCCGCATCCTGCAGGAAGCCGGGCAACTGATCGATGCGGAAGTTGCGCCCCGGTGCGACCTCCTTCGGCGTCAAGTAATCCTTGCCCTCGTAGGTCAGGAAGAAATGCATGCGGTCCTGCAGGATGGGGCCGCCGAAGGCAACGCCGTACTGCTCTTCCTTGGAGCGGATCTTGTTGCCGCTCTTATCCTCGATCACCGTCGGCGCGCGCCAACCGGTGAAGGTGCCGTCCCAGAACAGGCTGCCCGAGAACTCGTTGGTGCCCGAACGGGTCACCGCGCTGACCGCCGCACTGCTGAGCTGGTCGTACTCGGCCTTGTAATTGGAGGTGATGACCTTGTATTCGGCGATGCCGAGCTGCGGGAACGGGTTGCCGCGGGTCGAGTCCTGGCCCGAGATGCCGCCCTTGAGCACGTAGTCCTTCTGGCCTACACCGTCGATGAAGACGTTGATGCCGTTGGCCAACTGGGCGCCGCTACGCAGCGAAATGGAGCCGTCGGTACCGGTACGCGTCTCCACGCCCGGCACGATGTCGGCAAAAGCGAGGAAGTTGCGCGAGGCCTGCGGCAGCGCTTCGATCTGCTTGCTGGAGACGTAGGTCGCCACCTCTGAGGTCTTGGTCTCGAACACCGGCGCCGCGGTCACCGTCACCTTGTCGATGTCGGTCGCATCGGCTGTCGGCGCGGTTTCGGCCACGCCTCCGGTCGACAAGTTGAGTGTCGCCGTCTGGCCGACCTGCACGGCGATGGTCTTGGAGTTGGTCTGCCCGCCCGCGCTCACGTCGATGCGATAGGTACCCGGCGGCAGGCCGGCCACCGAATAGCTACCGTTGGCGCCGGACTGCACCGACCGGCTCAGGCCTGTGGCCACGTTGGTGGCGGTGATCTTGGCGTCTGTTGCCGGCGCCGAATCCACAGTCACCTGACCGCGGATGGTGGCGGCAGTGGACTGCGCCAACGCGGCCGGGGCGGCCAGCGCCAGGCAACTGGCCAGAGCGCAGGCCAGCAATCTCGGCCTGGGCCGACGCACACAAATTCGATAAGACTTCATCGGGTTTCCCTCTCCCCAAAAGGGTCGGCTGCAGCGTTCGGCCAGGTCCTTGGCGTGGATGGTGCGCGCCGACATTCATCGGCCCCAAACCACGACGCCGGTGATGGCGTCGTGGTCGGGAAACGCAGGGCGGCGGCGGCTGTCGGCATCAAGCTGTGGTTTTTTGTTGACTGGAGCGGCCGAAGCGCGGTCGCGAATGTGGGTGCGGGGTGCCACGATGCATCGCCTGCCGCCCGTTGAGGGGCGGCAGGCGGATGGGGTTACCAGTTGAAACCGAGCGAGAGCTTGAAGGTACGGGTCGGTAAGGCGATGTTGTCGTTGCTCCGCTCGCCGAAATTGGTACTTTCGACACCATTGACGCCACGGAAGGTATTGAAATCGACCCAATTGCGTTCGTTGGTTACGTTGAAGATATCGGCGCGGACCCGAAGCTTCAGGTCTGTACCGGTATCCCATTCCTTTTGCACGGCAATATCCCATTGGCGGTACGTGGCGTCATCGAAATAACCAGCCTCGAACGTGCCATTGGCGCATCCATCCTGACCTGGGTTGGTCGGAGCAAGGCAGTTGAGCACGTCCTTGGCTATGGGGCTGGCGATCGTCACCTTCGTGGAGAACGTCAGACCCCAGCGCGTAAACATGCCGGTACCCACGAAGCGGTGCTTGGAGATGCCGATCGAACGCACCCAGGGAGCATCGTTCAGGTTCGGGTAGTCGAATACATAGTGCTCGTCGTTGTTTGCCGCGTTGCTGCGGTTTTCTTCCGCATCGGTGAAGGTGTAAGCCAGGGTCACGCCCCAAGGCGACTCGTTGGTGTAAGGCTTCTCAGCCGACAACAACAGCTGGTTCATCCGAGTCTCGACGCCATTGTCCGCCTTGATCAAGGAACCGAAGCCGGGAATGCGCTCACCGAAAGGTGCACCGCCAAACGTACGACCTGGACCATAGAAGGTGCCGTTCGGATAGCGGTTACCGAGGGAGAAAACGATGCCGTCGTGGCTACGGATGTGGACCACCGACACCGAAGTGTTCCAATCCTGGTTGAAAACGGCAATCGTATTGCGCATGCCGAGACTGAACTGATCGGAGTACGGAACCTTGATGTCGTTTTTGATCAGATTGACTTCGGAACCTAGATTAGGATTAGCCGCAACCAAGGCATAGAGTTCTTGCGGGTTGTAGTACTTCGGGTCCCAGTTAAAACAGGTCGTGTTGTTGACCGCGCAGGGATCGCCGGCAACATTGAATTGAAGGTTGTACGACGGGAACGTGCTCTTGGACTGCTCCAGAGCGATGTAGTCGAACAGGTTGCGATCGTAGGCGCGGCCCGCGCCGCCGAAGATCACATGGCGCTGATCGGCGAACAGATCGTAAGAGAAGCCAAGACGCGGCTGCCAGGCATCCTTGAATGCCTTGCGATTGCGTCCGTTGCTGATGTAGTCCTCAATGTTGTAGTCGACATTGGCGTTATGAATGTTCGACCAAGAACGCAGAGCGGCGACCAGATTGGCCGGCGTCACATAGTCTTCGTAACCCGGCGTGACTTCATAGTCGTAACGCAAGCCGAGATTGAGCGTGAGCTTGTCGTTGACGGCCCAATCGTCTTGAAAATAGATGCCGTATTGCTTGTTGGTCGACTGGATATCGCGATCCCCAGTGCCGGGGAGCGGTGCACCGAAGCGGACCTGAAACGGCTGAAAGGTCGACAACGAGGTGCGGCCTGCGTCGATGTTGGCTGGCAAATTGACGCCGAACTGCGGGTTGTAGGGCTGTTGCTCGAAGGAATTGACCTCAATCGACTTGTATTTCACGCCCATCTTCATGGTGTGGCCTTCCAAGCCACTGAAAGTCAGGTCGTCCTGGAATCCCCAGCCTTTCTGCCCCTTATCCTGATAGTCCTGACCACCGCCGACATTAAGCACGGTGCCGCGATTCCTATTCAGAATATTGAAGCCGTTGGCCAGCGTAAGAATGCGCGGACTGAAGGCGTCGTCCTCAAAGGTGACGTGCGCATCGTTGAGCCAATTGATACCGCTCCACTGATAACGCAAGTCGATGCGGGTACTGTCGTTATTCTTGTTCTTGCCGTAGGTCCGAGTGTTGCGGTCACCGATGTCCTGAATATCGGACTCATCACGGACCTTGCCGGAAAGCTCGACCAGATGCGCGTCGCCAGGCTGCCAAGTCAATTTGCCGAACCATAGATCCTCGTTGAACGGCGTCGAGGTCGGGCCAGTCAATGCCGCCAAATCCGGCGTCAGCGAATAACCTGGTTCAAGTCCGGTCGCCGAAATCGTACGCGGGATCTTGAACTCCTTCGCCTCATAGGTCACAAAGAAGAACAACCGGTCCTGGATGATCGGCCCACCGAATGCGGCCCCGTACTGGGTTTCGCCGGACGGGGCTTTAAGGCCCGTCTTTTCCTCTGCGGGGGTCGGCGCACGCCAATCGCGCGTACCGTTTTGATCCCAAAAGAAATCGCCATGAAATTCGTTGGTGCCGGACTTCGTCACCGCGGTCACCGCGGCGCTGCTGATCTGGTCGTACTCGGCCTTGTAGTTGGAGGTGATGACCTTGTATTCGCCGATCGCGAGCTGCGGGAACGGATTGCCGCGACTGCCCTGCTGGCCGCCCACGCCTCCTCCAAGCACGTAGCCCTTCTGGCCGACGCCGTCGATAAAGACGTTGATGCCGTTGGAGCTCTGAGCGCCGCTGCGCAGCGAGGTCGAACCGTCCGACTTGGTGTCGAAGATCATGCCAGGCACGATGTCGGCGAACGCCAGAAAGTTGCGCGAGCCTTGCGGCAGTGCTTCGATTTGACGCTGACTGATGTAAGTCGCGACCTCCGACGTCTTGGTCTCAAACACCGGCGCAGCGGTCACGGTCACCGCGTCGATGTTGGTCGCCTCGCCCGAGGGCGCGGTCTCGGCCACGCCTCCGGTCGACAGGTTCACGGTCGCGGTCTGGCCGACCTGCACCGTAATGGTCTTGGAGTTGGTCTGCCCGCCCGCGCTTACGTCGATGCGGTAGGTGCCCGGCGGCAGGCCGGCCACGGCATAACCGCCGTTGGCGGTGGACTGCACGCTGCGGGTCAAACCGGTAGCGACATTGGTGGCGGTGACCTTCGCATCGGTCGCCGGCGCCGAATCCACGGTCACCTGACCTCGGATGGTGGCGGCAGTGGACTGGGCGAAGGCGGCGGGGGCGGCCATCGCCAGGCAGCTGGCCAGGGCGCAGGCTAACAATCTCGGCGTGGGCCGACGGGTCGAGCGTTGATACGGCTTCATATGCTTTCCCTCTCTCCAAGAAGCATTCGAGCTGAGTTGTAAACGGTTACATCGCAACGCAAAAAAAGGTCGATCAGGCGCTTAGTTGCGCTTGCTCTCCACGGATGCACTGGAGGCGCGCACGATCAGTTCCGGGCGCAAGGCCGCGCGGCCTTCGTCCGGCAAGGCTTCGCCGGCGATCTGGATCAACAGCAGCCGCGCGGCGCGGGCGCCGAGTTCGGCGATATTGACCCGCATGGTGGTCAAGGTCGGGTGCACGTAACGCGCCAGCGGGATGTCGTCGAAGCCGGCCAGCGCGATCTCGCCCGGCACGTCCACCCCACCCTGCGCGAACACGAACAGACAGCCCAGGGCCATCATGTCGTTGGCCGCGAACACCGCATCCGGGCGCTGTTTGGCACCGAGGATCTCCAGCCCGGCCTGATGGCCCGAGGCCTCATCGAAGTCGCCCGGCAGCACCCATTCCTCGGCATCGGGCAGCAGGCGATTGAGCGCGTCGCGGTAACCGCGCAGGCGCTCGTGGGCGTCGAAGTTGTCGCTGGGGCCGGCGATGAAGGCGATGCGGCGGTGCCCGGAGGCGACCAGGTGCTCGACCATCGCCACGGCGCCGCCGTAGTTGTCCACGCCCAGCGAGATCACGCCCGCGGTCGCATGTTGGGTATTGATCAGCACCGTCGGCAGGGTCGGCGCGAGTTCCTCGGCCAGCGGGCCGGGCGCGGCCACGAACGGCGACATCACCAGCAGGCCGTCGACGCGACCGCGCATGGCGCGCAACGCGGCGCCCTGCTCTTCCGGATGGCCGTGGTAGCTGGAGACCAGCAGGTGCAGACGGTGCTCGCGCGCGACCTGGTCGATGCCGCGCACCAGTTCGGAGAAGAATTCGCCGTGCAGGTCCGGCAGCACCACGCCCAGGGTCTGGGTGCGGCGGCTGCTGAGGCTGCGCGCGGCGGCGTGCGGGGTGTAACGCAGTTCATTGGCGGCGGCCAGCACGCGGCGACGCACTTCCTCGGCCACGTTTCCGTGTCCGTTGAGCGCGCGCGATACGGTGGCCACGGAAACCTGGGCCACTCTCGCTACATCTTTGATGGTTACGCTGGTCACGCCCTGAACCGCCCCTCCGCGGTTGGGATGCGGGGCCGACTGTAAACGTTTTCAAACACGAGTGTAAAGTTCGTGTTATCCAAACTGGCCTCGGCGATAAATCCTTGCAGGAACAACAGGCTTGGCCTGCCGCACATGCTGCACTGCGGCATCATGCGGCGCTCAAACCTCCCCAGGCGCCCTCGCCTTGATCGCCAGCGCATGGATATCGGTGGTCATCATCTCCCCCAAGGCCGCGTACACCGCCCGATGCCGGGCGATCGGGTTGAGGCCGGCGAAGGCCGCGCTGACGATCTCGACGTTGTAGTGCCCTCGCCCGTCCTGCGCCCCGGCATGACCGGCGTGGCGGTGGCTGTCGTCGACCACGCTGAGCGATTCGGGCGACAGCGCGGCTTCGAGGGCGGCGCGGATCGCGTCCACGCGTTGCTCGCGCGGCAGCGGGCCGGCGCTCACGGCAACACCCGCTTGAACGGGCGCACGTCGACGCGGGTGTAGACGCCGGCGGCGACGTAGGGGTCGGCGTCGGCCCAGGCGCGCGCGTCTTCCAATGAATCGAACTCGGCCACGATCAGGCTGCCGCTGAAACCGGCCGGGCCGGGATCTTCGGCGTCGATCGCCGGACACGGGCCGGCCAGCATCAGACGGCCTTCGTCGCGCAGCGCGAGCAGGCGCGCGAGGTGGTCCGGACGCGCGGCCAGACGTTGCGGCAGCACGTCGCTGCCGTCATACCCTTCGATGAGATACCACATGTGATTCCGATCAACCTCCAAGCGTGATGCGGGGTTCTGGGTTCAGCAAATTGGGGGAAATCCCGATTGCATGAACACAGGGCGAGCGCGTCCTAATCGCTGTGTCCCGCACAGGGGAACGTGACAACCGGGACATCTTCATTCGGGCGGCAGCGCCGCCATCTACTCAGGAGGAGTGACATGAAGTCGAATTCCGTGAAAGCCACGGCCGCGATCGTGAGCATGATACTCGCAGGTTCCGCGGTTGCCGCCGGCAAGCCGCTGGTCAGCAGCACCGCCACGCTGGCCAGGGCCGGCAACGACGCCGCATTGGAGAGCCTGCTGTCCAGCGCCTCGACCGCCAACGTGCGCCTGGTCCAGGTCGACGCCACCGCGGTGGACGAGCCGCGGATCGAAATCGAACTGGACGGTCGCACGCTCACCGCCAACCGCAACAAGGTCGAGCGCACCGAAACCGGTGACACCGTGTGGTACGGCAACTTCGGCCCGCGCGTCAGCGCCAAGACCCTGTCGGGCGTGGATCCGCTGAATTCGGCGATCCTGGTGCGCAGCGGCGACACCGTCACCGGCACCCTGCGCAGCAACGGCAAGCTCTATCGGGTGCGTCCGCTGCCCGGCGGCGAACACGCGATCGTCGAGGTCGACGAGAGCCGCCTGCCGGCCGAGCATCCGCACGATTACAACCGCCTGCCGACCATCCGCATGGCCGCGCCCGCGGACGACGGCCGCGTCGGCGCGCTCGGCATTCCGCCGGGACCGACGGCGACCATCCGGGTGATGGTGGTGGCGACCAACCAGGCGGTGGCGGCCTACGGCGGCAACATGCAGTCGCTGATCCAGCTGGCGGTGGCCGAGTCCAACCAGGGCTACGTCAACAGCAACGTCGGCATCAATCTGGTGCTGGCCAGCTACACCACCACCAGCTACACCGAGTCGGGCAACTTCAGCACCGACCTGGCCCGCTTCCGCGGCACCAGCGACGGCTACATGGACAACATCCACACCACCCGCAACAGCAGCGCGGCCGACGTGGGCGTGATCGTGCTCAATAACAGCTCGTACTGCGGGCTGGCCTCGGGCATCGGCTCGACCGCGGCCACCGCGTTCGCGTCGGTGTACTGGGATTGCGCGACCGGCTACTACAGCTTCGCCCACGAGATCGGGCACCTGCAGAGCGCGCGCCACGACCCGGCCACCGATCCGTCCACCAGCCCCTACGCCTACGGCCACGGCTATCGCTATCAGCCGGCCACGGGCACCCGCTGGCGCACGATCATGGCCTACAACTGCAGCCCCAGCTGCACGCGCCTGAACTACTGGTCCAACCCCAGCATCAGCTATGGCGGTGTGCCGATGGGCACCGCGACCCAGAGCGACAACCAGCGCGTGCTGGTCAACACCAAGGCCACGGTCGCCGCCTTCCGGCACTGAACGGCCTCGCCCCGAACGGCCATGCCCCTGCCGGCGTGGCCGTTCCTCGGCGCAGGCGCGCGATCCAAACCCGGGCCCGGCCCCGCGAGTCGTCCGGCCCCTCCAGCACGCCCCGCTGAACGCCGGGATACTCCGGCGTGCACCTCCAGCGCCGGCCCCCCGGCCGGCGCTGGACACTGCGCGCGCCAGCGCTTACCCTAAGTCTCAACGCCCGAGGCCGGACGCAGCGGCCCGTCGCGACAGGTTCCCCACACCGTCGCCACGACTCAGCACCGCTGCAGACCACCGGCCCGCGCCCGCAACCCTCTCGAACGTCGTCGCCACGCGGTATGCGCGGCACGGGCCGAGCCGTTCGGGCCCAGCTCCGACTTTATTGAGTTACGCCTCGCCTTCGTCCAGGCCGGACCGCGCCCGTTGCCGGTTGGCTACAGGCACCGCCCGCGGTGCCGGATCGTCGTGCGCGGATGTGGTTGCCGAGGTCTGTCTTCACCCGGCGCCGCCGAGTCGCGAACACCGCGCTCGTCGCGTCGCCATCAGCAGTACCCACGGCCCGGAGGGGCCGGCCCAGCATGACCAACGAAAACGTGTCCGACGAAGCGCAGCCCGACGAGAGCGCGCCCGACGCCTCCGCAGCGGAGCCCTCCGCCGCCGGCGCCGAGCCCGCGTCGCCCGCGCCCGACGACACCACCCCGGCGGCCGATGGCGCGGCGACGACCGCCGCCCACCGTCCGCAGCAGCAGGAAATGCCGCTGGCGATGATCCACGGCCAGCCGGTGCTGCAGATCCCGCAGGACCTGTACATCCCGCCGGACGCGCTGGAAGTGATCCTCGAAGCGTTCGAAGGCCCGCTGGACCTGTTGCTGTACCTGATCCGGCGCCAGAACCTGGACATCCTGGACATCCCGGTGGCGGACATCACCCGCCAGTACGTGCAGTACATCCAGGCCATGCACGAGATGCGCTTCGAGCTAGCCGCCGACTACCTGGTCATGGCCGCGATGCTGGCCGAGATCAAATCGCGCATGCTGCTGCCGCGCGCGCCCAACGAGGAAGGCATCGAGGAAGACCCGCGCGCCGACCTGGTGCGCCGCCTGCAGGAGTACGAGCGCTTCAAGAAGGCGGCCGAGGACATCGACGCCCTGCCCCGCCAGGACCGCGACACGGTGCCGGTGCAGGCCTTCGTGCCCGACCGCGCCTCGATCCGCCTGCCGCCGCCGGTGGACCTGAAGGAAATGCTGCTGGCCCTGCACGACGTGTTCAAGCGCGCCGAGCTGTACACCCAGCACGCGATCAAGCGCGACGCGCTGAGCGTGCGCCAGCGCATGGGCGAGCTGCTCACGCGCATGGCCGACGGCGTGTTCCACCGCTTCGAGTCGCTGTTCACGGTCGAGGAAGGCCGGCTCGGCGTGGTGGTGACCTTCCTGGGCCTGCTGACGCTGGCCAAGGAGCAACTGATCGAGATCGTCCAGGAAGGCCCGCTGGAGCCGATCTACGTCAAGTCGCTGGCGCTAATGAAGGACCCCGACGAGATCGAACTCAGCAGCGAGTTCGACCACGCCGCCAACGACGATCCCAACGCATGAGCCTGACCCTGCGCGCTTCCGCCGGCCTTGGCCGCGCATCGAACGCCGCAGCGCCGCCGCAAGGCACCTAACGGTAAGAACACGCACGCCCCATGGATCAACATTTCATCACCCGCATCGTCGAGGCCGCCCTGCTCGCGGCCAACCAGCCGCTGACCCTGGCGCAGCTGCACTCGCTGTTCCCGGAAGACCAGCCGGCGCCCGCCGACAGCGTCGAGCAGGCACTGGAAACCCTGCGCGAAGGCTGCGCGGAACGCGGCGTGGAACTGGTGGAGCTGGCCTCTGGCTTCCGCTACCAGGTCCAGTCCGACGTGCACCCCTGGGTCGCGCGCCTGTGGACCGAGCGCCAGACCCGCTACACCCGCGCCACCCTGGAAACCCTGGCCCTGATCGCCTACCGCCAGCCGATCACGCGCGGCGAGATCGAGCAGGTCCGCGGCGTCGCGGTCAACAGCAACATCATCAAGGCCCTGGAAGAGCGCGAGTGGATCCGTGTGGTCGGCCACCGCGACGTGCCCGGCAAGCCGGCCCTGTTCGGCACCACCAAGACCTTCCTGGACTACTTCGGCCTCAAGCGCCTGGACGAGCTGCCGCCGCTGTCGGAGCTCAAGGACATCGGCGAGCTGGAGCCGCAGCTGCAGTTCGACGGTCCGCCCGCGCCCAGCCAGATCGAGGCCGGCGGCATCGGCAACGCGGGCGATGAGGACGGCGCGGCCGGCAACGATGAAGCCGATGGCGAAGACGCCGGCAATGACGAGACCGCCGGCGACGACAGCGACACCGCAACGAATGCCAGCGACAACGAGGCCGTGGATCTCGACGATGGCGACGCCGAGCCCGAAGCCGGCGACGAAACCCAAGACAACGAAGACGCCGCCGGCGAACCCGCCGACGACGATCAGCAAGATTCCGAATCCGTCCCCATGGACGACCCCGATGCCGCGCCGGGCGAGCGCGCGGCAGACGCGAACGATCACGAGCAAGACCCTCACGCCGTCGAGACGACGACCGTTCCGAACACAGAGGCCGAGTCCGAAGACGACCGGCCGGAGCAACAGAAATGAGCGAACAAAAACCCCGCAAGCTTTCCCTGAAGCGCAGCGGTGACGCCGCCTCCACCGAGGCGCCGCGTCTGGAAGAGCGTCTGCACAAAGTGCTGGCGCAGGCCGGACTGGGCTCGCGCCGCGCGCTGGAACAGCGCATCGCCGACGGCCTGGTCAAGGTCAACGGCGAGACCGCGCAAATCGGCATGAGCATCAAGGGCGGCGACAAGATCGAGCTCGACGGCCGCAGCTTCGTCGCCAGCGCGCTGACCGAGCCGGCCCGCGTGCTGATGTACAACAAGCCCGAAGGCGAAGTCACCACCCGCGAAGACCCCGAAGGCCGCCCGACCATCTTCGAATCCCTGCCGGCGCTCAAGGGCGCGCGCTGGATCGCGATCGGCCGCCTCGACATCAACACCACCGGTCTGCTCCTGCTAACCACCGACGGTGAGCTCGCCAATGCGCTGATGCACCCGTCGTTCGAGGTCGAACGCGAGTACGTGTGCCGCGTGCGCGCGCCGGAAGGCCAGGACAAGGTCGCCGACAATATCGTCGACCGCCTCGCCCGCGGCGTCTCGCTCGAGGACGGCCCGGCCAAGTTCGACGAGATCGAGCGCGTCGGCGGCAGCGATTCGCACGACTGGTTCCGGGTGGTGGTGAAGGAAGGCCGCAACCGCGAAGTGCGCCGCCTCTGGGAATCCCAGGGCTGCCAGGTCAGCCGCCTCAAGCGCATCCGCTACGGCAGCGTCTCGCTGCCGCGCGAACTGCTGCGCGGCCAATCGCAGGAGCTCGCTTCCGACAAGGTCGAGTCGCTGCGCGGCGAACTGGGCCTGGAAGACGGCACGCCGTCGGCGCTGACCCTGCAGCCGGTGATCGGCCAGCGCAAGGCGGCCAAGTCCACCGTGCACCTGTCCGGCGGCGAGCGTTCGCAGGGCTACGTGGGCGGCCACAACACCGCCGACGAAGGTCGCGAACTGCGCCGCTTCGATCACGTGCGCGAAGATCGCGGCGGCCGCGGCCGCGGCGGCCCGCGCAAGCACGGCGGTCTCACGGTCAGCGGCGAAGCCGCGGCCAATCAATCGCAGAAGCCGTTCAAGCAGCGCAAGGACAAAGGTCCCAAGCCGCTGCCGGACGGCAATCCGGCCGCGTTCCGCACCTGGTACGTGCCCGACGGTGTCGACACCGGCCCCAGCGGTCATCGCAATCCCGACGCTCGCGGCCCGAAGAAGCCTTACGGCGGCAAGCCGGGCGGCGGCGGCGGTCGTGCCGGCGCGGGTGCTGGCGGCGGCGCGCGCAGCGGCGGCGGTTACGGCGGTGGCGGCCAGGGCCGCTCCGAGCGCGGCCCCGGCGGCGGTGGCGGCTACGGCGGCGAACGCAGCGGCGGCGGCAACAGCCCCTACGGCGAACGTCGTGGCGGCGGTGGCGGCGGTCAGGGACAAGGCCAGGGTCAGGGCCAGCGCTCGCGTCCCTACGGCCACCCGGGCAACGCGCCCAGCTTCCCGTCCGACCACGCCAATCCCGGCGGCTTCAACCCCTACGGCGACCGTCCGCGCAGCCCGCGTCCGGCCGGCGGCCCGGGTGGCCCCGGCGGCAAGCCCGGCGGTCGTCCCGGCGGCGCTCCGCGCCCCGGCGGCGCGCGCCCGAACGCCAACGGCCCGCGTCCCGGCGGCCCGCGCGGCGGCGGCCGTCCCGGCGGCGGTCGCGGCCCGCGCGGTTAAGCGCTGGCGAGCGGTAACGAAGAAAAGGCGCTGCGGCGCCTTTTCTTTTGCGTGTAGCCTTCCCTTCCGGTGAGATCGGCCAGCCCCGCCCCTACGCGGCAACAGCGCACTCGGTGCGACAATTCGACCCATGCACTTCGAAATGCTCGCCGCGCGCACCGGCATCGCCCTGCCCTCGTCCTTCATCAGGCTGCAGGCGGATGGCAGAACGCGCTACGGCGACAACCTGGAAGATTGGAAATCCAACTGGCTCGAGTACAGCCTGAAGGCGCAGCCACTGCTGTCGTGCGCCTACGACCTGGAATGGATAGATCCAGCGCAGGCCGATGAGATCGTAGAGGGCTGGCTCAACCCCCGCTTTCAGGACGGTCGCAGGTTTCTGCCTTTCGCCATCTCCGGCGCCGGCGACGCCTACTGCCTGATGCCCAGCGCCGACGGTGGGGTCGGCGTCGGGATGATCTGGCACGACCGGGACGACAGCGCGATCGAGTCGGCGACCTTCGAGCACTTCCTGTTCGCCGCGCTGGTCGAAAGCGCTGCCGATTTCGAACACCTGCTAGAGGATTTCTCGCCCGCTCAGGCGCGCGAGTGCGTGCTGTCCAACATACGCGTGGCCGCCGCTTATCTGCCCATGGAGCTGAATCTGGCGCTGGCGGAATCGATTCCGCAGGACCCGCCGGGCGACGAAGGCGCGACCGGCATGATTTCGCGGGCGCTGGTCGATGCGACCTTGAGCGTGTTGCCGGCGTTCGAACCGACGCGCTTCCCCGTGCTGCCGCGCTGGCGCTGCAGCGAGGGCTGACGCGGCAGGCGCCGCGCCGGCGCCCGGACTTCACATTCGCCCCATCCAGGCTTCATCGCCAGGCGCGACAGTGGCTGCGCCCTTCGATCAGGACGCCCGCCATGCCCCTACACGACACCTCCTACGATTGCGACGTGCTGGTGGTCGGCGCCAGCTTCGCCGGCGCCGCCTGCGCGCTCGCGGCGGCGCGCGCGGGTCTGCGCGTGACCGTGCTGGAGCGCAAGACCGATCCTGGCGAGCGCCTGCATACCACCGGCATCGTGGTCAAGGAAGCCGCGGAACAAACCTGGCTGAGCCGCGCGCCCAGCGACTGCCTGCATCGCGTCGAGCGCGTGCGCCTGTACTCGCCGCGCCTGCAAAGCCTGGCTCTGAACGCGCCCGGCTACTACTTCCTCACCACCGACACGCCGCGGCTGATGCGCTGGCTGGCCGACGAACTGCGCCGCAACGGCGTCGATCTGCGCCTGGGCGCTTCGTTCACCCAGGCCCAGCGCGACGGCGACGGTTGGCGCATCGAGGGCATGTCGCAGGGGTTGCTGCCGATCCGATGCCGCGCGCGCTGCCTGGTCGGCGCCGACGGCGCCAAGTCGCGCGTGGCCGAGCGCACCGGTTTGGGCCGGGTCAACGAATTCCTGTACGGCATCGAGTACGAGTTCGCCGGGGCGCAACTGCCCGAGCCCGATGCCCTGCACTGTTTCGTCAGCAAGCGCTACGCGCCGGGCTACATCGGCTGGATCGCGCAGAATCCGACCGGCGTGCAGGCCGGCCTGGCCCTGCGCCACGATCCCGAGCGCGCGCGCGTGCCCGATATCGACGGATTCCTGGCCCGCGTGGGCGCCTTGGTCGGCCTGCCCACCGCCGCGCCCGACGCAACCCGGGCCGGGCTGATTCCCTGCAGCGGCCCGGTGTTCCCGCTGGCGCGCGACGGCGCGCTGCTGACCGGCGACGCCGCCGGCATCGTCTCGCCGGTGACCGCCGGCGGCATCCACTCGGCCTGGGCGCACGGCTGGACCCTGGGCCAGGCTTTGGCCGCGCACGTGCGCAGCGGCGGCCCCGCGCCGGAGCAGGTCGCGATCGACAGCGCGCCGCGCTTCCGCACCAAGCGCGCCCTGCGCTGGGCCTTCGACCGCTTCCAGTTCGACTGGCCCTTCGATCTGCTGCTGCACTCCGCGCCGCTGCGCTGGGCCGCCGAGCAGGTCTACTTCCATAAGCGCGGCGACAGCCCGGCGCGGGCGCTGCGGCGGGCGGAGTGATTAATCCTTATCGCGAGCTCCGTTTCGCATGACGGTGCGGTCATCGCCGCAGCCTACGAGCTCGCCTTCCCCCTTCGAAAAAAACGAAGGGGTACGTTCGTAGGGTGCGGTGAGCGTATGCGAACCGCACCATCGCACCCTACGGCGCCGGCGACGATGCGGTTATCGCTGCACCCTGCGGGGCGCTACTTCACAGCGCTCAATGCATCGAACCAGGCAAGCGCCGGCGCATAGGTCAGCGCGGCGCTGTTCCAATGATCCACCGCGCCCAAAGCGTGCAGCGACACGTTGCCGCCATGCGCTTTCGCGTACGCATAGAAGGTTTTCGCCGATTGCGGCAATACATCGCTGTCGTCGTCGCCGTAGTAGATCCGGAACGGCGCGGCCGGCGCCCAGTGGTCGGTGCGATTTTCGTCCAGCGCGCGCGTGAGCCAGTTGTCCTGATCGGCCTGCAGCGCATGCAGGAATTCGGGCCGGAACAAGCGGCGGGCGTCCTCGGGCAGCACCGGCGCGAGCTGCTGCGGGGTCTTGCTGCCGTCGAACAGCGCGGGCACGGCGGCTGCGTACTCGGCCGTCAGCGTTTCGTCCAGGGCATGCCCGTAGTGGCCCGAATAAGCGTTGGCGATGAAAGCGAAATAGCCCGCGTTGTTGGGCGCCGCGGCGTGCGCGGGCGTCAGCTTGTTCACCACCAGCGCGCGCAGGTCGTAGGGACCGGCAATGCCGATCGAAGCGCGCAAGCGATAGCCGGCCAGCGGCTCGCGCTCCAGAGCGCGATGCACGGCGGCCGCACTCTGCCCGCCTTGCGAGAACCCCATCAGGTACAGCGATGGCGCAGCGTCGCGGCCCAGACCTATCGAGGCCGAGCGCACCGCCCGCAGCAGATCGAGGGTGGCGTCGACCTGGGCCGCGGCGATCAGATAGGCCTGCGGTTCGGTGGATACGCCCAAGCCGATGTAGTCCGGCAAGACCACCTCGTAGCCGTTGCCGGCGAACACCGCGGTTTCTTCGTTGCCGTCCACGCGCTGCGGCTGCGAAGGCGACGCGGCGCGTGTGATCTGAGTGCCGTGCAGATAGACCACCGTGCCCTTCGCGGCCGCCGCGCCAGCGGGCACGGCGTACAGGCCGGAGGCCGCGACCAGCCGGCCGCGGTATGGCGTCCAATAGACGACGCGATAAAGCGAGGCGCCACCGGCGACCGCGATCTTGCCCGGGAATTCGGACGCGATCTGCTGCAGACGGGCTCGCTCTAACGGCCCCAACGCCTCCAATTGGATCAGCTCGCCGCGGGCATGCGCACGCGCCAGGCCGCCGGCCTGGCGCACGTCCGGGGGGCGTACGGCGCCGCAGCCGGTCAGCGCGATCGCGGCGGCGGCAAGAAGGCCCAGGAAGATTTTGCTGAGCGGCATGGCGCGACTCCCGCTCCCGACGAACGCCGCGGGATGGCGGGCTACGTTTGGGCATAGCCCACCGGCGCGCACAGTGCCATCGGTCACGCGGGGTCGGGCGCGTCCGCTTCGGGGCAGGAGCGGCGTGAGCCGCGACCGTGATCTATCCGATCCGGGCCCAAATCCGGGCGGCCTCAGCAGCGGCAGCAGCTAAACCGGCGCGGGTGCGTGAGGTTGCGGGTCGCGGCTTGCGCCGCTCCCACAGGGAGTCGTGCGGGCCGCTTTGGGGTAGGAACGGCGTAAGCCGCGACCGTGATCCGTCCAATCTCGGCGTAAATCGTGGCCGACGCTGTTACGGCGGCAGTGGAACCTGCGCGGGTGCTCGGAGTTGCGAGTCGCGGCTTGCGCCGCTCCTACAGGGGACCGGCGCGGCTGCTCTGGGGCGGATGTAGGCGGCTACCCTGCCCTCACTTCAGGGCGAAGGCATCCCCATCCAGCATCGCCGGGAAGCGGGCGCGGTGCGCGGCCAGTTCGTCGGCCAGCAGGGTCGTGGTCGACACCACCTCCTCGTCGGTGCACTCGCTGAGCGGGTGGCCGAGGAAATCGATCACTGCGCTGTCGCCGGAGTAATGCAGACCGTTGCCGTCGTCGCCGACGCGGTTGAGGCCGGCGACGTAGCACAGGTTCTCGATCGCGCGCGCGCGCAGCAGGGTCTTCCAGGGATAAGCGCGTGCCGAGGGCCAGTTGGCCACGTACAGCAGCAGGTCGTAGTCCAGCGCGCCGGGGCGTTCGACGTCGTAGCGGTTGCGCGAGAACACCGGGAAACGCAGGTCGTAGCAAACCTGCGGGCAGATCCGCCAGCCCTTCCACTCCACCGTCAGGCGATCACGGCCGGCGGCGTAGCGCTCGTGCTCGTTGGCGTAGCGGAACAGGTGGCGCTTGTCGTAGGTCTGCAGCTCACCGTCGGGCGTGGCGAACAGCAGGCGGTTGAACACGCCCTCGTCGGTGCGCAGTTGGACGCTGCCGGTGACGGCCGCGCCCAGCTTGGCCGCTTGCTCGCGGACCCAGGCCACGGTCGGGCCGTCCATGGTCTCGGCGTTGCCGATGGCTTCGTTGCTGAAACCGCTGGTGAAGGTTTCCGGCAGCAGCACCAGATCGGTGTTGCCTCGCAACCCGGAGATCAGGTGGCCGTAGTAGTCGCGATTGCCGGCCGGGTCGTGCCAACGGGTGGCGCCTTGGACCAGGGAGATGCGCAGGTTCTGCATGGGATGAGGTTCGGTCGCATGGGGCCGCGGGGGCGGCCGATGAGGCACATCGTATCGCCGCGGCTGCGATCGTGCAGCCGCCGCGCCGGTGCGCGGCGACGGCGGCTCAGCCGGGGCTCAGACCCGGATGGTCAGGGTCGGCACTTCCACCTTGGGCAGCAGGCGCGAGGTGAAGTACTTGTCCTGGTAGTACTTGATCTTGTCGCACTTCACCGGGTGCGGGATGCCTTCGTACAGGAACACTTCGGTGTCGAAGCCCATCGCCTTGAGCTCCTGCGGCAGCATCAGCGCGCGGCGCTCCTCGGATTCGCTGCGCGAGAACTCGCGGCCGCGGGTCACGTTTTGCTTGCGCACCGTGGTGTAGCCCAGCATGTCGGAGTAGTCGTTGGCGTCCTGCTGCTCGCGCGGCGCGTAGATGATCTGCAGCGCGTGGTTGGTGATGATGGTGCGCGAGATGTCCTTGCCGTAGGTCGCGTCCAGCTGCGACATGCTCTGGATGATCGGCAGCAGGCGGATGTTGTAGCCGGCCATGTACGACACCGCCGAGGCGATGATGTCGACCTTGCCGATCGAGGTGAATTCGTCCATCAGCAGCAGGCACTGGTGCTTGAGCGCCTTGTTGTTCTGCGGCAGTTCGCGGGTATTGAGGTTGATGATCTGGCTGAAGAACAGGTTCACGATCAGGCGGCTTTCGGCCAGCTTGTTGGGCTGGATGCCGACGTAGATGGTCATCCGCTTCTTGCGCAGATCGGTGAGCAGAAAGTCATCGGCGCTGGTGGCCGCATCCAGCACCGGATTGATCCAGGGGTTCAAGGGTTCCTTGAACGTGCCCAGGATCGAGGCGAAGGTCTCGTCGGCCTGCGACAGCATGTTGGCGAACGCCGAGCGTGCGTTGTCGCTCAGGAACGGACGCTGCGACAGTCCCTGCAGGTAGGGCTTGAGCTCGCTCTTGCCATCGCCCGAAGACAGCCGATAGATCGCGCCGATGGTGGGCGCGCTGGCGAACGGGAAACCGATCTTGTTCTCTTCCTCGAAGGCCTCGAACAGGTACAGCGAGAACGCCATGAAGGCGTTGCGGGCCTGGCTGACCCAGAATTTCTGGTCGTCGGAGCCGTCCGGGTACAGCATCGCCGCGATGCTCATCAGGTCCGAGACCCGGAACGCCGGGTCGTTGGACACGTAGGTCAGCGGATTCCAGCGGTGGGTGCGGCGGTCTTCGGCGAAGGGATTGAACAGGAAGATCTCCTGCCCCTGCTGGGCGCGCCAGCCGCTGGTCAGGTCGAAGTTCTCCTGCTTGATGTCCAGCACCACCATCGATTCCTGGTACTCGAGCAGGTTCGGGATGACGATGCCCACGCCCTTGCCCGAGCGCGTCGGCGCGGCCAGGATCACGAACTGCTGACCGCCCAGGCGCACCAGCTTGCCGTTGTACTTGCCGACCACGATGCCGTTGGGCGAGGCCTTGAACATGCCCTTGGCCTGCAGGTCCATGCCGTTGGCGAAGCGCGCGTCGCCGTGCATGGAGCGCGCCTTGGGCTTGAGGATCAGCACCGCCATGGCCAGGTAAGCCACCACCGGCAGGCCGAAGCCGATGTAGCCCGAGGCCTTGATCTTGCCCGCATACGGCTTGTATTGCGGCAGGTCGAGCACCCTCACGTAGTCCGTGTAGGTGTTCCACTTGAGCAGACCGGTGTCCAGTTTCAGCAGCAGCAGCGTCAAGTAGCCCGACAGGTACAGGCCGGCGACCAGGGCGACGAGGCCCAGGCCGAGGGCGAAGATCAGCTTCCCTTTCACGTGTTATTCCCTAATGAAGTTCCCCAAGACCCGCCCCGCCATCATCGCCGCTTCCGGCCGGGCCGGGTCAACGTGGATCGCGTGCGGGTCGCTTCTACCGGATCGCGTTCGCGTGCGCGTGCTGGTTCGGGGCTGCTGGGGCTGCCCCGGTCCTGCTCTATCCTATCGTCTATCCAGTTCCTGGCGTCGCTGAGCGAGAGCTCCTGACGCAGTTTGACGCCGGAAGACGACATCACCGCGTAAGCGTAGATGTCGTCGTTCTCGAACTCCTGGTCGCGGGTCAAGGCGACGATGTGATAGTGGCCGCGCGTCAGTACGTGATGTTGGTATTCGCTCACAATCTAGCCTCCAATGCCTGTGCGACCCCGCGGACCGGCCGCGTCTGCACCGCCCTCACAGGGAACGCGGCCCCAGCCCCAGCAGCGGTGCTTCGCGCTGCGGCTCGGCCTGCTTCTCCTGCTGCTGACGGCGGTCGCGCTGTTCCTGCTCGCGCGACAGCTGCGCCAACTGCTCGCCGCTGCGCTCGATCGGTTGCGCGGCGGCCTGTGCGGTTTCGACGTAAGTGACCCGGCGCCCCGGCGAGTTGAGGTCGCCCTCGACCGCGAATGCGCGCTCGCCGTCCTTGCTCAGGACGACGTGGTTGACGCGCATTTCGTTGCGCCGGGCCTCGACCGCGAGTGCGGCCGCGAGGTTGTCGTTCTGTTCGGGGGAACGCGAGGTCACGGTGTCCTGGCGATCCAGGCACACCCGCACCTGCTTGAACAGGTCGTGGTTGGGATGGCTGGGACTGCTCAACAGCGCGCGTTGTTCGGCCTGTCGCAGGTCGTCCAAGGTCTTCACCGACGCGTCGCTGTCGACCTTGCGTTCCTGTCCCTGGGGGAGTCCGTTCATGGCGCCTCCGCTGCTGCAGCCTGGCCCGTATGCTCGCGCAATCGCGAGGGTGCTTCAAGGCTAGGCGGATGCGGAACCGCAGAACGGTCCCGCATCCGACTGGCCGCCACAACCGCGTCCCGGGGGGGCTGCACGGCTGAGGTCCGGTCGCGGGCGCGCCAAACGCGCGCCCGCAGGTAGGTGCATGGCCGCGCGCCGCCGACGGCGGCGCACGACCGCTGCGATCACGCGCGCGCCTGCTGGCGCTCCTGCTGGGGCTGCGGCAACGCCTGGACCGGCGGCTGCGGCACGTCCTGCTGCAGGCGCTGGCTGGTCTGCTCCACGCTCTGCCCCACCGCCTGGCCGCGATCGGCGAAGGCGCGGTGGTGGGCCGGGTCGTTGAGGCCGCCCTGGACCGCGAACAGGCCGGTGCCGGTGGTGTTGGGCACCACGTGGTCGATGCGGTTCAGGCCGCTGACCCGCGCTTCGTAGGTCAGGGTGGCGGCGGCGCGCTCCATGTCCTCGCGGCTGTTGAAGCCGCCGTTCGGGCCCAGGCGCTCCAGCCCGGCGACCGCCTGGCGGTACACCGCGTTGTCGCGATTGCCCGGATCCGACAGCGCGCTGCTGCGGGCCGGGTCGGCGGTGACCGGCTGAGCCGGCTGATCGCGGCCGCGCTCGTTCGCCGGCAGCTGGCTTTGCGCGTTGCGCAGCGCGTTCAAGGTATCGCGGCCGGCGATGCCGTCGTCGGTCAGGCCCTGATCGCGCTGGAACGCTTTCAGCGCTTCCTGGCTGCGGCGGCCGAAATGGCCGTCGGGGTTGAGTTCGTTGCCCTGGGCGTCGCGATAGCCCAGACGCTTGAGCGCTTCCTGCATGTCCTCGACGGCCTGGCCGCGCTCGTTGAGCTTGAGCACGCCGTCGGCCATGGGATCGCGACCGCCACGGCCCTGCGCGGGCAGCACCACTTCGCCGCGCGCCAGGCCCTGCATCACTTCCGGGGTCAGCATGCGCTCCCACTCGGCCACCGCCGCGCGGCGCTCCGGCAGGTGCTTGTAGCCGCCGTTGATGTCGTGGGTGGCTTCGCGCACATCGAACTGATGGCCGTGCGGCACCACTCGGCTCTGCCAGTAATGCACGGCGATGCTGGCCGCATTGCTGCGGTCCGCGCCCAGATCGGGATTGCCGGTCAGGTCCAGGCCGAGTTCGCGCCCGGCGCGTTCGTAGTTGTCGCGGCCGGTCAGCTGCACATAGCCGCGGCCGTGGAAACGCCAGCCGTCGCCCGGCTCGGTGTTGCCCAGGTTGTCGCGGCCCCAGCGGCCGCCGTAGATGGTCTCGGCGATCTGCTCGCGGCCGCCGCGCACGACCTCGCGCGCTTCGGCCAGGGTGTTCATGCCGTTACGGTCGGGGAACACCTCATGCAGGCGCTCGGCGCTGTAGCCCAGGTTCTCGTGCATGCTGGCGAAGGATCGGGATTCGACCTGCATCTGGCCCATGAAGGCGGCCAGTTCGCGCGGGTCGTGGATGCCCGCCTCGTAGGCGCGTTGCAGCAGGTAGTCGCGGTTGCTAGGTGTAGACATAGGATTTCCTCTTTGATGCGATCGCTATTCGTGGTGGTGGCTGCGGCCGTGCGGATCAGGGCTTGGCCGGAAGTCCGCCACGATCGATCGCAGCGTCGCGGTCCCAACCGCGGGTGAACTTGAACAAGGTGTCGTCGATATCGTCGACGACGCTGCCGGGCTCGCACGCGGCCACGCTGTCGGCCTTGGCCGCATCGCCGTTGGCGATCAGCAGGCCACGCTCTTCCAGGCCGTTCTCGCCGGAGATCGCGTAGAAGATGCGCTTGCGGCCGCCGTCCTCGAACGAATAGGCGTAACCGCCGGTGTTGCCGGCGAAACCCAGCTGGGTGCGCTTGAAGCGCTTGGCGTGCACGCCCTTGTCGGCCGGAAAGACGTAGTCGGCCTGGCCCGCCGCGCCCTGGGCGAAGTAGACGTAGCCGGCCTGATCGCTCACGCCCTTGGACGCGCACAGCGAGGCCAATTGACCGCCGGCCAGCTTGCACGACAGCACGATGTCTTCGCCGGCCGCGCACAGCGAGCGCGCGTCGCCGGTGGCGGGCGCGGCGCCGGGCGCAGTGGCGGGCGCGACTTCGGCGGGCACCGCAGGCACGGCGGCGGCCATCGGCGCCGGCGGCGCAGCTTCGGTTTCGCTGGCGCTCGCGCCGGCATCGGCCGGCGCGGTCGCCGCGTTGCAGCCCGCCAACACGGTCAGCAGCGCGACGCACAACAGATTTGCAGATTTCATGAGGATTCCTGAAGCGAATTCGAGAGCGACGAAATCGACCGACTCGATCCGGTGCGCCCTGCTACGGGACGCACCGGATCGGGCCGACGGCCGCGTCGCCCCCTAGCGGACGCGGCCGTACCTGCGCCGCGCCTACGCGCGGCGGCGGGTCGACTCAACCCATCGCGCGCGTCGGCGGCGGCTGGGTCTGGTTCGGATTGGCCTGAGCTTCGAGCTTCTGGCGCTGCTGCGTGTCCTGCTGCAGTTGGAACGTCGACTGTTCCAGGGGCTGCTCGCCGGCCTGCTGCTTGTTCACGTGCGCACGGTGATGGCCAGGATCGTTGAGGTTGCCCTGCACCGCGAACAGGCCGGTGCCGTTGGTGCTCAACGCGACGTGATCGATGCGCTCGAGGCCGCCGACCTTGGCTTCGAAGGTCAGCGTGGCCGCCGCGCGTTCGAGCTCGGCGTGGTTCTTGAAGCCGGCCTGCGGGCCCAGCTTCTCCAGTCCGCCCACCGCCTGCTTGAACATGGCGTGGTCCGGGTGCGCGGGATTGGACAGCAGCGGGGTCTGCTCGGCCTTCTTGAGCGCGTCCAGGGTCTTGGGACCGGCGACGCCGTCGTCCTTGAGACCGTGGGCGCGCTGGAACGCCTGCACCGCTTCCTTGGTGCTGGCGCCGAAGTGGCCGTCGGGATTTAGCGCGCGATCCTTGCCGTCGGTATAGCCCAGCGCGTGCAGGGATTTCTGCAGGGTTTCGATCGCCGGCCCCTTCTCGCCCGCCTTCAGCACGCCGTCGGCGGCCGCGTTCGGCGCGGTGCGCGCGGGCGTGGCCGGCGCAGGGGGTTCCACCGCGCGGCCGATGCGGCCGGCGGCGAGCTGTTCCATCAGCTCCGGGGTCAGGGTCTGCAGCCAGCGCTCGTTGCGCGACTCGCGATCGGCCAGGCCGTTGGTGCCGCCGTTGACCGCGCGGGTGGCCTTGGTCACGTCTTCGCGCGCGTTCTGCGACACGTTGTGCTGCCAGTACCAGGTCGCGATGCGGGCCGCGTTCTCGGGCTTGGCGGCCAGATCCGGGTGGTGGACCAGATCCAGGCCCAGCGCTTCGCCGGCGGAGCGGTAGTTGTCCTTGCCGGTCAGCTGCATGTAGCCGCGACCGCGGTATTTGTAGCCGTCGCCGGGCTCGTCGTTGCCCATGCGGCCGCCGTACATCAGGTCGGCCAATGCTTCCGGACGCCCGCGCAGGGCCTCCAGGCGCGCCGATTCCAGCGCCTGCGCGCCTTCGCGCATCGCCGATTTCACCGGGATCTGCGAGATGCCCTTGGTGTAGCGGAAGCCCTCTTCGAGCTTGGTCAGGCCGTGCGATTCGTGGCCGACCTGGGCCATGAAATTCGCCAGCTCGCGACGCGAGGAGATCCCCGATGCCGTCGCGGCCTGCAACAGTTGCGTTTCCCTATCCGTCGTCATGTGTAGCTCCTGGTTGACTTAGCCATATCGCCTAAACCCAAGCCCTGCGCGAACCGTCCTGGTCCGTGCCGGCTCCGATGCTGCGTACTCAGGTCCCTTCCACGGACGGCAGCTTGTCCCGGTCGAATTCCTCGAGCCGGATCGCGCCGAAATCCTTGCGCTGCAGATCCAAACGCTTGTCTTCGCCGGTGTCGGTGTCGACCACGCTGCGTACCGCCTTCTCCAACAACCAATCCTGCTGCTCGGCCGAATAGGCGAAGCCGAACTCGTCCGACCAGCGCTCGCGCGAACCGCCCTCGATCAGCACCGTGAACCCACCCGCGTAGGCGCGCACATAGCCGAACGGGTCGCCGGCGATGCCACCGCACTTCGCGCATGGCACCAGCCGCTCGCTGCGCTTGACCGCCTGCAGCTTGCCGGCGGCGTCGCGGATCAGCACCACCACGGTGCGCGGCGCGCCCTCGCCCAACTTGGCGCCGGGCTGGGCTGGCGGATCGATCACCAGCACCGCGTCCTCGCGGCCGTCGCCGTCCAGATCGGCGCGTTGCACCGCCAACTGCTTGCTGCCTGCGGGAATGAATCGGCTCAGGTCGTCTTGCTGCGGCGTCACGGACAGATTGTTCACGGGCACTTCCTGTTGCGGGTTTGGCTGCGTCTGCGCGGCCGGCGCGGACGCAGCTGCCTGCGGTTCCGCGTCGCCGGGCGCCGCCGCCTGGCATGCCGCCAGCGACGTCATCAGCACTAACAAGGTCAACGACTTGCGCATGTTCTCGCTCGGCACTCCATTCGGCTTTGCCGGTTGCGGCGGTAACCCGACCCGCGACCGGCTGAGCGCCGACCGACGCCCCGCGTCGATCGGCGTTCGCATCCTCAGGCCATGACCCGCGCTTCGCGCTGCTGCTGCGCGACCGCGGGCGCCTGTTCCAGCTTCTGGCGCTGCTGTGCGTCCTGCTGCATCTGGAACGTCGACTGCTCCAGCGGTTGCGCGCCGGCCTGAGCCTTGTCCACATGCGCACGGTGATGGCCCGGATCGGTCAGCCCGCCCTGCACCGCGAACAAGCCGGTGCCGTTGGTGCTCAGCGCGACGTGGTCGATGCGGTTGAGGCCGCCGACCTTGGCTTCGAAGGTCAGCGTGGCCGCGGCGCGCTCGAGCTCGGCATGGCTCTTGAAGCCGGCCTGCGGGCCCAGCTTCTCCAGCCCGCCCACCGCCTGCTTGAACATGGCGTGGTCCGGATGCGCGGGATTGGACAGCAACGGCGTCTGCTCGGCCTTCTTCAACGCGCCCAGGGTCTTGGGACCGGCGATGCCGTCGTCGGTCAGACCGTGCGCGCGCTGGAACGCCTGCAGCGCTTGCTTGGTGCTGGCGCCGAAGTCGGCGTCGGGCTTCAGCGCATGGCCCTTGCCGTCGTGGTAGCCCAGCTTGTTCAGCGATTCCTGCAACGCGCGGATCTCGGCGCCCTGCTCGCCCGAACGCAGCACGCCGTCGGCCGACGCGCGCGGCGGCGCGTGCTTGACCGGCTCGGCGGCGGGACGCTCGTGCGAGGTCACCGGCGCCGCGACCGGCGTCGGCGTGGCCTGGCCCTTGGTCGGATAACGATCGGCGGTGATCACGCCGGTGTCGATATCGCGGATGTACTGCTTGAGCTTGTCGAGATGGTTGGCGTTGAAGTCGATATGGGTGTGGGTCGGATAGGCGTCGAGCTTGCCGCCGCCCATGCCGGACTGGATGCCCATCGGCTGACCGTACTTGATGTGGTCGCCGTCCTTGAGGCCGGAGCCGCGCAGATCCATGTGGCGGACCTGGGCGATCATCTCGCCGTCGGGCAGCTTGTCGTAGATCTTCACCAGACCGCTGTTCTTCTCGATCTTGATGTAACCCTCGGCCGGAGCCGGCGTGCGCAGGCCTTCCTTGCTGCCCTTGTCGTCGAGCAGGATGAAGTCCTTGGACACGAACACGTGCCCTTCCTTGGAATGCGCGACCTTGCCGTTCGAGGACAGCACTTCCTGATTATGGCCGTCCACCACCTGGTAGTGGCGCCCCGGCTCCTTGCCCTTCTTGCTGGGATGATGGATTTCCAGGTCTTCGTACGAATGCACAGCTTCACGACCCTTCGGGCCGCTCTCAACGATCGTGTACTTACCGCCCACGAGACACCTCCGTATTTTCTCGGAACAAAGAAGAAAACCCGCGCTGGATCAGCGCAGGTCCTGCGTCAGGTACCAGCACTTGTCGCGCAACTCGAAGACGTAGGCGCCACGGTCGCCGACCGTTCGCACCAGGTTGTCTTCGGCATCGAATTCGGCCTTCACGTACTCGACCTGAGCGGTCTTGTCCTTGGGCTTGATATCGATATCGAGTCGCGGATAGTCGCCCGGCTCCTTGATGGCCGGGTCCAGGTACACCCACCGGTAATCGACGGCGCCGATCCTGAAGTCGCGATAGCCGGCCTTGGCGACGCTGCGGGCGTCTTGCTTGGGCGCGGCGTAACGGCCGATCCGCACGTCCGCCCAGGTATAGGCGTTGCGTACGGAAGCGGAGTCGACGTAAGCCTCGAAGAACTCGCGGAACCCATCGGGCGTACAGGCCGATTCGGGCAACGAAGGATCGGGCAGGACCGTAGCAGCCGGTGCGGCGCTGTCGGTGACGGGCGGGGTTTGAGCAGGCGGAGCGACCGTGTCGGAGGCGCCAGGCGCAGCGGCGGTGGCTGCGGTGACGGGGTCGTCCTTGGGTGCGGCCGGCGCATGTGACGCCGAATCGCAGGCGCTGAGCATGCATAGCAACAGCGCAAAGGGAACGAGTTGTAGCTTCATGCAAACCTCTACGCCACGTCGAAAACTCCGACGCGGCGTCTCCTGGTGCCTTCGGCCGCGCGGCCTGAGGGCACGTTGTCCGTCGGCGGATGCCGGCGGTGTAACTCCTCGGAGCATCGATTGCAGGATCGCCGCGACATCCTAGTCACGACTGTGCGATCGCGCCCCTTGATCTAGCGCTGCGGGCGGTGTGGACCGAAGTCCGCCAACGCGCCGCCTACGACTACTTTACCGCATCCGGCGGCGAATCCGTCGCCACCGGTTTGAGCCTATGCTCGCCTCAATACCGCCAAATCGCAAGCGCTACTCAGTACTGCACCGGGTAGCTGCAGCCCGAATAGTAGATCTGGCAGTCGCCGGTGTTCTGACCGCAGACCTGCAGCGCCTCGCCGGCCGCCGCGTCCACCGAAGCGCCGCTGCGCATGGCCGCGAAGCTGGCGCCCCAGGCGACCACGCCACAGCCGTTGCCCCAGGAAAGCAGATTTTTCTTACAACTGCTGTCGTCGCCGCCGTTGGCGCGGCATTGCGCGATCGCGGCCTTCTCCGCCTTGCGGGTGTTGGCCATGTTCGACGCCGTGCCGAGCTTGCCACGGGTGTAGTCGATCGACATCGCGCCGAAACGCGACTGCCATTGCGGGCCGCGCGGTTGCGACGGCTGGCCCGCGCTGGGCGCGCCCAAACCGTAACCGGGCTGCGGTACGCAGATCGGTCCCGGCGCCTGGCCGATGGGGGCCAGGCCGGCGGGACAACCCTGCTCCGCGCGCGCCCAGCCGGAACTCGCGAGTCCAAGCAGGAGCACACAACACCAAGCTTTCATCCTTAACCACCTCCCTATGAATTAGCGCGTGCCTGGGGTGACGTTCGGAGTAGGTTTAATGGTGTCGGTATGAGTGGGAGATGAACCTGGCCGCCCGGTCGCCGCGCCCTGTTGCAGCGATGGGTTCGGCGCGCCACCGCCCTGCCCACCTTGGGCGCCCGGCACGTAACCCGGCTGACCGCCGCCGCCACCGCCGCCGTAGGTCGGCGTGGTCGGACGATAGCCCGCGCTGCCGGCGTAGCCCGGGGGCATGCCGGCGCCTGGCGCGGCCGAACCGGCGCCGCCCATGCTGTTGTAGGCGCTGGGCGTACCGAGCAGGCCCTGGAAGAACATCGCGGCCATCGGCGGTGCGCTGACGATCAGGATGGTGAGGATCAGGCCCATGCCGCCTTGCTGCATGGCCTGGCTGGTCATACCGTCGCTGAAGTCGCTGCCCATCAACCTGCCCGCCAAGGCGGTTGTCCAGAAGGCTGCCGATACGCGCGTAACCATCTCCAGGGCTATCGACACCATCGCGCTTAGGACCGCCATCGAGAATAGCGTTCCTATGCCGTAGTAAAGCCATTTAGTGAATAGCTGTTTTGTCTGGTCGAACAGCAAACACAATATGAATATCGGCCCGAAGCCGACGAACATCGCCATCGCGATCTCGTAGAGCAGCAGCATGGTGCCGCTGACGATCGCGGGCCCGCCCGTACCCATGCCGACGAACCACATGGCGCGGTTCTTGTCGTCGTCCAGGGTCGGGTCCCGGACCACGTCGATCATGTCGATACTGGTCAAGGCCACCTGCATCCAGGCCAGGCTCTTGTCGATCTGGTCCTCGATCTTGGTGTCCTTGCCGGTGACGATCCAATGGATTTCCTTGTTCAGGTCCTCCGTGAAGAACGTATGCATGTTGGTGCCGAACGCGGCCATCGAGGTGGCCACGCCGATGATGAAGGCGGCGCGCAACGAATTGCTCACCAAGGCCATCATCGGTTCGCGCGAGATGCCGGTCACGATGCGATAGCCCTGCACCAGGATCCACAGCGTCATCGCGGTGAGGGCGATAGCGCCCACCCACGTCATGGCGTTGGTCATCATGCCGACGCCGAATTTTTGGATCTCCTCGCGCAGATAGGCCAGGATCAGGCGGAAGAAGACGAAATCCCCCACCGACTGTACCTGCGGATTGAGCCAATCCAGCCAGTTGCCGATGCTGCCCTTCAGCCAATCACCCACGATTTCGATTCCCCTGCTCATCTGCGCGCCTATCTGCCTGTCGGGTCATTGCCGCTGGCCTGCCCCTGTTCACCCACCGCACCGAACCCATCGGCGCAGACTCACTACCGGCCGACGAAGCAGCGGGCCGCTAAGGGCCCGGCCGCTCCAGCCGTTCCCCTAACTCAGTTGCCGACCTTCAGCGCCGTCGCCAGCGCGCCGGTCTTGACCAGCGAACCCAGGATGGTCTGCTGACCCTTCATCGCCTTGTAGGCCAGAGTGCGCTGGTTCTCTTCCATGGTGGCGATGTAGACGTCGTAGGTCTGCATCTGGCCCTGCCAGATCTGGAACTTCAGCGCCAGGTCGTTGGAGATTTCGTTGGACGAGCTGTCCACCGCCGCCACGTTGCCCTGGGTGTTGCTGGAGTTGCGACGGGTGTTGACCGTCTTCAGCATGTTCTGCATCTGCGGCGCGACGTTCATGACGAACTCGACCGTGTAGTTGTACTTCTCGTTGCGAGCGCGACGGATGTTGACGCAGATTTCCTTCTGCTTGGCCACCCAGTCGCCGGCCGGATCCAGGCCGATCATGCTCAGCAGGCCGCTGACGCTGAGGCCGCCGCCGCCGCGGTTGCAGGATTCCTCGACCAGGTAGGTGTTGGCGTTGACCTTGGTCCAGGTGGTGCCGTTGGGCATGGAGACGGAGCTGAGCAGGCTCTGCATGTTGATCAGCTGCTGCTTCATGTGGTTGAGCTGATCGAGCCAGCTCTTGGCGTCGTTCGCGTAAGCCGCGGTATCGGCGAAGCGCTGCGAGTAGGTGTTGATCTGATTCAGGATGCTCTGGATCAGGTTCGGACCGACCTCGACCACCGGCCCCATGGCGCTGCCGTTGCCGGCGGCCAGCGAGCAGGTCAGGAGGATGCTGGCGAGCGCCAGCTTCTTGGACTTGCGGCCGTTGGCCTGGTTATTGCGCTTGATGATCATGGTGAAGTTCCTCTTCGATGGCAGGTAGCGGTGCGTCGTTGTCGTTCGCGTGCTGCGTGAATCCGTGTGGGGGGATCAGGCCGTGGCCTGTTGCGGTCGGTCGGTACTAGTCGCCTTGCCTTTGCCCGAGCCCTTGCGATTGGCGTAGAACGAGGCCAGCCACTGCTCCGGACGCAGTTCGTCGACCGTGATTCCGGCGCGACCGGCTTCGGTCTGAAGCACGTTGTGCATGATTTCGATGTTGTCGGTGGAGGCAGAGATCACCGCCAGCGAGTCGTCCAGGCCGCGCAGGTTGAGCTGGCAGACCGTGGCCGCGTGGCCTTGCTTGACCAGGAAGCAGCGCGAACGCTCGTCCAGGCTCTTGACCACCTGGTATTCCGAGTCGGTCAGCTTGAGGCCTTCCATGTAGTCCTCGCGGCTGGCGTTCGGGTTCGGCAGCAGGATCAGGGTCGCGGTCTGCTCGATCAGCGAGGCCGAGATGTCGCTGGCCAGCGCGTCTTCCGGGCTCTGGGTGGCGAAGATGCCCAGGCCGTTCTGCTTACGGATGGTCTTCTGCTTGTTCTTGGCGAATTCCTTGAGGCCACCGGAGCCATCCAGGATCTTCCAGAACTCGTCCATCACGTAGATCAGCGGGCGGCCGTCGATCAGCTCCTCGAGGCGGTGCAGCAGGTAATTGATCACCGGCACGCGCACTTCGGGGTTGTCGATCACATCGGTGTAGTCGAAACCGATGATGTTGGCCTTTTCGAGATTGATGGTGTCGACCGGGTTGTCGAACACCCAGCCCAGCGAATTGCCCGCGGTCCACTTGCGCATGCGCGCGAACAGACCGTCGTCGCCCATGTTGGGCAAGCTCTTCTGCAGGTTGGTCATGCTGCGCAGGTGCTTGGGCGTGTCGAGCATGTTCTCGACCGCGCGGAAGATGTCCTCGTCCTCGCGCGCCGAGTACTGGGTCTTGCCGCACAGCACCTTGATCAGGTCGGCCAGGAACTGGGTGTTGGCCTCGTTGCGCTCGCACTGCAACGGGTTGAAGCCGGTCGGCTGGCCGTTTTCCAGCGCCAGGTAGTTGCCGCCGCAGGCGCGCACGAAGATCTCGGCGCCGCGGTCCTTGTCGAAGAAGAAGATCGTCGGCGTCGGCTTGAGCTTCTGCACCTGGCTCAACAGGAAGTTGATCAGCGCGGTCTTACCGGTACCGGACTTGCCGATCACCATGGTATTGGCGATCGCCTTCTCGCCCAGCGAATTCTCGGCCGGGTGAGTGGCGTGGAAATTGAAGTAGTACGGCTGGCCGTTGGTGGTCTGCAGCGTGGTGACGCACTCGCCCCAGGGGTTGTTCTCCTTCTTGCCGGTCGCGAAGTTGTGCAGCGGCGACAGGCCGAGGAAGTTCAGCGAGCTGACGTTGGCCAGACGCGTGCGGTACTGCCAGTTACCGGGGAACTGCGCGTAGAACG
Source organism: Lysobacter sp. Root604 (assembly GCF_001427505.1). NCBI lineage: Bacteria > Pseudomonadati > Pseudomonadota > Gammaproteobacteria > Lysobacterales > Lysobacteraceae > Lysobacter > Lysobacter sp. Root604. The sequence continues at coordinate 1,414,006 of NZ_LMGS01000001.1, forward strand.
ACGCGGTCACGGCCAAGTCTTCCTTGGCCGAGACGAAGCCGGCGTTGGACAGCTCGGCGCGCGCCATCGCGATGTTGTTGGCCAGCTTCTCCTGGCTTTCGGCGAACAGGCAGATGGTGAAGTGGTACTCGCCGAGCACGAAGTTGCCCGAGGCCAGCTGGTCCATCGCCATGTCGAGCTCGACGATCTGGCTGACCGCCTTGTCGCCGGACGAAATCATCATGCCCTTGGTGCGGTCGAGCACCTTGAGCGCGTCCTGGCGGCCCATCGGACTGAACGAGTGCGTGATCACGTACTCGAAGTCCAGATACTTCATGCCGTTGAGGATGCCGGGATAGGTGCCGTCGGTGTACTCCTTGACGTTGAGCATCGCACCGAAGTGGTTGACGCCGGTCGGAGTGTTGACGACGAAATCGCCGGTCTTGGCCGAGAACATCAGCCGGCTGACCGGCAGATAGCTCGGGATCGGCGCCGGCAGCACCGGCACCGGCTCGTCGATGCGGTTGAGCAGATAGCCGAAGAATTCCAGCGCCTCGGAGAACACGATGCCGTTCTTGGCCTCGTACATGCCCAGGCGGTAAGGGGCGTAGTCCTTCAGCACGGCCTCGACGTTGCTGGCCAGCTCGAGGATCTTGGCCACGGCCTGATCCTGCTGGTCCTGCAACTGGGCGGCGCTGGTGGACTTCTCGACGAAGCGCTTACCCGACACGATCGGCCGGTACATCATCGTCATGTACAGCTCGTTCTGCATCAGCTTGGCGCCCGACAGCGTGGTGAAGTACGCGTCGGACATATCCTGATTGAACTGCTGGTCGAACTTGGCGCCGCCCTGGACGCGGCGCTTGCGGCGCACGTCGTGGACCCAGAACGCGACGTTGGTGAAATCGGGCGCGCGCAGCGTCTGCAGCATGCGGTTGAACGTGTTGTGGCGGTGCTCGATCTCCCATTCCTCGCGACCGACGAAGGGCAGTCCGCCCAGGCTCCACACGAGCATGTAATCGCCGCCCGTGGTCTTGATGACGGTCGGGGACACATGCGTGGACAGCGGAATGAAATCGCTGATGGGCGTATCGGGAGTCAGCATGGCGTACTGGGTCTGCTCTGAAGTCGGACGGGCTATGGATCGATCACCTGCCGCCGGCGCGATGCCTTGCGGCTACGCGACCGTCGGGACCTGCAAACCCGTGCGCCATCGCGGTCGGACCGCGATGGCGCCGGGGGCGTTTCACTTCCGCTTGTCGCCCGAGCCGCGGTAGGTGTTCTGAGTGAACACCCACATGCCCGAGTGGTGCTGCAGATTGCGCATGCGGAAGCGGAACTTCCAACGCAGGCTGAGCAAGCGGAAGATCATTTCGTCGCGTCGTGTCATTTGCCGCATCACGAAGATGACGAACGGCAACAACGCGATGCAAAACATGTTGACGTACATCGTCAACACGATGACCGCGCCCGCACCGATGGCGAAGGGGATGTAGGGCACCCCCAGGAACATCGCCGGCCGCGTGCAGCCGCGGAATAACACGTTCTTATGCATAGGACGCGCTGAGGATGGTCAGCATCACGCCCGAACCGACGTCTTCCGGGATGATCATCTTGGCGATCTGAGCGGCCGCACCGATCACGAACGCGCCGACCAGGATCGGCAGCATGTCCATGATGCGCTTGTTGGCGAACGCGATCTGATAGCCGGTGTAGATCAGAGCCATGGTGACGACGGCGACGGAAGCGATGTTCAGGAGACCGTTGATGTTGTTGATGAAGCCCTTCACGCGGCCCGTAGCGTCGGCGCCGCCGCCGCTCTGAGCGAACGCGATGTCCGGCACGAGCAGCATGCCGACGAACAGGGCCGCCATGACGAAGGACGTGAAGATGGTCTTGAGGTGCGCGTTGGAGTTCATGGATAGATCCCTCTTTCGATTGACAACGATTTGAATGGTGAAACTAGCTTCGGTTCAAACTACAAGCGGCACGCTAAAAAACGAATGCCTGATCCCCCTGGGATTGCTCCGTGGCGGCCGCGGGGGCGCCCGCCATGGGTTGCACTTTCACCGGCTGCGGCGCCTGCGCGGCGACCACCGCGCCCATCGCCGCGACCGGCATGGGAGCGACGGGCTGCGGAGCGAACGCGGCCGGGGCCGGATTCGCGGACGCGACCGGAATCTGAACTGGATTGGGCGCCATCGGCATGGCCGGCGGCGCGGCTACCGCCATGCTGACGCGGCTGATGACCTGGGCCGGCGCCGCACCGGCGGCCGGCAGGCGCGTGGCGCCGCTCTGGCGGGTGTTGGCGAACAGCGGCATGCGGCTGACCGGCACCGAGCGGCGCGAGGGCTTGCTGATCACGGCGATGGCCTGGCCGTCGGACGCGGTGGTCTTGGCGCCCATCGAGGCGTAGACCTTCTGCACGTAGCCGTGGCGGTAGCCGGTGACGAAGTTGCCGGAGTAGTAACAGCTGAAGGACTTGCCCCAATCGCCGCTGGAGCGACCGTAGCACTCGGCCAGGATCTTCGAGCCGGCCTGCAGGTTCGGGCAGGCCTCGAAGGCCTTTTCGTAAGAATCCAGACCGTACTTGGCCAGGTTGTAACGATTGACCTGGGCCAGGCCCAAGGAGAAGTTGTAGCCCTTGCCTTCGAGCATGCGCACGGTGGCTAGGGCTTCGGGCAGGCTGCGCGGCTGGCGCACGAGGCGGCCGCCGACGACGCCGATGGCGTACGGATTGTAGGACGACTCAACGCGCACGACGTGGTGCATTACTTCGTGCGGAACCGCCAGACTGGGGCAGCTCATCAATTCGATACCGGGCAACATCCGTATTTCCCCCTGTGCCGACCTTGGCGTCGACCTAACAAAACCGTCTTATAAACAGCCTGTTATGCGCCTGATCGACACACTTATCATTCATCTACAGACGAATGATGTCAATAAGCGCTCCCCTACCCTGCCCCGGCAAGGTCGCGCCCCCAATAATGAGACAGACCTCGCGTTTATTCGCTGTGCGCACGTTCCGGGTTGAAATCGATGCCCGTAATGTGACGCTGCCCGGCGTGGGCCTTGATATGGACCACGATATCGATGGTCATCATCAACAACCGCTTGATGACCGCGAACTCGAGGCCCGAGCCCTCCGCCGAAGCCTTCACCATCAGCGCCAACTGGTCCCAGGTCTGGGTCGTGCTGCCGGCGTGGCAGCTGGTGATCGACCCGGGGTGGCCGGAGGCGCAATTTCGGATGAAGTAGAACGATTCGTCGCCGCGCAACTCCGCCAGGATGATCCGGTCCGGCTTCATGCGCAGACAAGCTTCCATGCAACTCTTTGCAGTGACGTTGCTAGTGCTTTGTCCACCTTTCGAATAGAGCAAGTGCACTACGTTCGGCTGCTGGATGAAAAGCTCGCGCGCGTCCTCGATGGTGACCAGGCGCTCGACGTCGGGGATATGCCCCACCAGCGACTTCATGAATGTGGTCTTGCCGCTGCCGGTGGCGCCGGCGACGACGATGTTCTTCTTGTACTGGACGGCCTTTTTGAAGAACTCCGAGTAGTTGCGCGAGGCGCGCAGCTCCAGCAGTTCGCGGTCGTGCTCGCTCAGGACATGCGTGCTTTCCAGGATCTGGGCGAAGAAGCCGTCGTCCTGGTACTGCTGCAAGGTCTTGTTGTGCTTGGACGGCAGGCGGATGGTGATCGAGACCTTGCCGGCGTCGCAGGCCGGCGGGATCACGAACTGCGCGCGCTGCCCGGTCGGGAAGGTCAACGAGACCACCGGGTCGGCATCGGTGATGCGCTGCCCCGTGTTGCTCTCGTTGACCACCGCCGTACAGAACTGCCGCGCCCGCTCGAAGGTCAGCGTCGGCACCTCGATGAACTTCCAGCCCTCACGGGTTTCCAGGTACAACTCGCCCGGCTTGTTGATGCAGATTTCGGTGACGTCGGGCGAGCTCATGTATTCGTGGATGCCCAGCACTTCGTACTGGTACTCCAGGAACCCGCTCGACACCTTCGCGATCGGCGAATCGTCCATACCCATTCAGACCGTCTCCCCGTCCATCATCAGCGGATGATGGACGAGAAGTCGACGTCCTTGGCCACGTAAACGTTGACCACGGTGCCCTGGTTGATCGTCACCGTCGGCGGACGGTTCACGCTCTTGTCCAGGGCCTGGTTGGCCAGACGCTCGACCGAACGCGCGGTCACGCTCTCGTAGGGGCTCTGCACCACCACGCCGCCCGGGGCGATCGTGTTGGTTTCCGGACCGTTCTCGGCCGCGGCGTACTTAAACGCGTCGGCGATCAGGCTGATCATCAGCGCCGAGGCGATGCGGCTGCCCCAATGCGCGTTGTAATCGCCCGGATGGCCGGCGCCGCCGAGGTTGTCCACGCCCGGGCTGGCCATGTTCACGTCGATGCCGGTCGGGGTGGTGATGCGGTCCCAGATCACCGACACGCGCGGGCCGTTGATGTTCTCGTTCTGGTAGCGGCCGGAGATCTTGGAGCCCTTGGGCAGCAAGAGGCGGCGGCCGTTGATCGAGTAGGTCGGCTCGGTGACGATGCAGGAGGTGAAGCCCGACACGTCGGTGACGATGCGGGTCTCCATCACGCAGCGGATGTAGGTACCGCGCACCAGCAGGGTGTCCGGGTTGTAGATCGGCTTGGCGCTGGCCACGGCCGCCGCCTCGCGCTGCGGGCCCTGCTGCGGCATCTGGCCGTTGGCGTTGGGCACCATCGCCATCATCTGCTTGGCGTACTCGTCCGGCGGGGTCATGCCGGCGGTCGCGGCCTGACCCGGGGTCATGCCGCCCGCGCCGGAACCGTCGGCGCTGTTCATCATCCGGCGCTCCATCAGCGTCGGACCGCGCGGACCGGTGTCCTCGACCACCATCTGCGGCGCGTCGTTCTGCTGCGGCGGCGGCATTTCCGGGGCCAGCGGCACCGGCGGCAGATCCGAGACCTGCTCCGGCGGCAGCGGCGGCGCCACATCCGAAGCGGCCTTGGGTAGCTCGGGAATGTTGACCACCTCTTCCTCGACCTTGGCCTTGTCGTCTTCGCTGGAGGTCGCGCGGGTGAACATCCACACCGCCGCGAACACCAGCAGCACCACGATGCCGGCCAGGAACAGCAGGGCCTTGCGGTTGAGCTTCTGGACGTCGCTGGATTTGAGCAGCGGCGCGCCCGCGTCCAGGTCGGGCGCCTGCTGGGCGTTCGACTGCTGGCCGTAGTACGGATTGGCGCCGGTGTAGCCGTAGCTCTGCTGATCCTGCGGAGCGCCGGTGTTTTCGTCGGGCTGGCCCTGGTTGGGCGGCATGTGTTGGCTCATTTCTGCTTGTTCCTGCGCAGACCGACGACGTTCTTGCCGTGGCGGATGATCAAGTAGGGATAGGTGCCGTGGATGACGATGGTGTTGTCCTCGACCGTGGTGTTGACCACGAAGTCCTCGCCGCTCTCACGTTCGCGCGCGAACACCGCCGGGAAGTTGCCGGTCGGCAGGTCCTTCAGGCCACTCATCTTGACGTAGGTGAACTGGCCGTCGTCGTAGACGTTGACCGGAATCAGCCAGGCCTTCTTCTTGGCGCTGCGCGTCGAATACTGGTAGTCGAAGTGGTACAGCCGGTTCTTGTCCAGCGCGGTGCTGATCTCCGGCACCGGTGCCTCGGCTTCCTTGGCCTTGGCGGCGGCGAACTCGGTGTCCTTCGGATACACGAACTTGATCTTGTACTGCACGCCGGCCTGCTTGGCCTGCTCCAGCACGCGCCAGTCGGTGGCTACGACCTTGAGCTCCAGGATGTAGGAGTGGGTCGCGGTGCGGATCATCATGTTGGTGTCGACGTCGACGTTCTTCGGCTTCAAATAGAAGACGTTGTCGCGACGGCTCAGGTCCCAACCCGCGCTGAAGCCGGTGCTGTAATCGAGGATGACCTCGTTCGGGTCCAGCTCGACCTGCGTGGTGATGCCCAGACCGGTGCGCACCTGGTAGATGCGGCTGGGTTCGTATTCGTATTCCTGGACCACTTGGGCCGCGGCGGGTAGCGCCGAGCCGGCGAGCGCCAGAAGCAACAGGGCGGCGGCGAGGCGATGTTTACGCAGGCAATTCATCGGGTGCTGACTCCATTCGCATTACCGGTCGGTGCGGGTGCGGCCGGCGGCGTCGCCGGGTTGACGGTGTTGGGGGCGGGCGCGCCGGGTTGCGGCACGGCGCCGGCGGGTGCCGGCATGCCAGGCTGCGGCGCGGCCGGAACCAGGTTGGGATCGACCGGCTGGCCGGGCACGGCGGCGGGCGCCGCGGCCGGAGCTGCCTGGGTCGGCACCGGGAATTCGCTGCCGGTATTGACCGGCGGCGACGCGGCGTAGTCGTTGTCGACGCGATAGCCGGTGACCTGGAAGCCGAGCGGATTGAGGACGCGGTTGTTCTCGTCCATCTTCAGGTTCGACTTGTACAGGAACTCGATCGTCGCGATCTTGCTGTCCAGCGGCTCCGAAGCGCCGCTTTCCTTGTTGTACAGCGTGCGCTGGAAGCGCGCGGTCGCCGTCTTGGTCTTGTCGTCGGTATTGGACGCGCCGTGCAGCTGCATGCTGAGGATCTTCACGCGCACGGTCTTGGTCTTGCCGAACAACGTGATCGGGTTGTTGCGATTGGTGCTGTCGTACAGCTGCTTGTAGCCGCTGGTGACCTGCGGGGTGCCCATCGCGAACACCGTGGACCAGTCGCGCTCGCCGATCTGCGAGAAGTCGTAGGACTCGCGCGCCATGATGAAGTGCGAGATGTTGCTCTTGTTGAGAGCCTCGCTGGCGGCGATGGTCGGGTTGGCGAAGTCGTCGCGCAGACGCGCGATGGTGACCGTGCCGGTGTAGGCGTCGGCCATCACCAGGTAAGGCACCTTTTCCTTCAGCGGCAGGAAGTAGAAATAGCCGCCGGCCAGGATCAGGGCCATCAGGATCGCCGCCCACGCCACGATCCACGCGCGCTTTTCGCTGCGGCGTGCGATATCGGCGACGGTGACTTCGTAGTTCACGGCCTTGGCGACCGCGTTCTCCACTTGAGGAGTGACTGCTTTCTTTCCGAACATCTAGGCTGCATCCAGTACGAGCATGGAAAGTGCGTCGCCTGTCGCGCGCGCGGGCCGACAGGCCACGACCGCGCGCGACGACGACGTGCGCGCGTTTACGGCGCGACCCCGGCCACGTGCGCCGCCTCGGCCTGGGCGGCCTCGGACGACGGTGCGGTTTCGCCCGACATCGACGCGGAGCTTGCCGCCGGCGTCGCCGCGCGGACCACGATCTGGCCGTTCTCGACCGTCACCGACACGCCCTGGGCGGAATACGCCGAGCTCAGCTGGGCGACCGCGTCCTGGACGCTGGTGGTGTGGATCTGGGCCACGGCCTGATGCAGGGTGAAATCGGACGGATGCAGGTAGGACAGCGGCATCTGCGAATCCTGCGACCAGCGCTCGAGCATCGTCTTCAGCGTGCCGTCCATCGGCGACGGGTAGTAGACGTAGGTCTTTTGCAGGGGGATTTCGTCAGGAACCGCGGCGAAATGGTTGACCGGCTTCCAGCGACCGCCGAAATCCGGAGCCGGGCGCGACGCGCAGCCGACCAAAGCGACGGCCAACAACGCCGCGACCCAAACACGATGACTGGTTGCAGTAGAGATACTCACGCTTTCCCCAATAGTCTTGAATTGACGCGCGCACCGATCGTTGAAGGTGGCGGACGCGGCCGGCATCGCCGGTGCGCTCGCGCCACCATCGTCTAGATCAGTGAAATTGAGATGACCGGACGCAGCTCGGTCGGTATGCGGTTCCGGGCGCCGTCTCCCCGACGGCGCGGGCCGCGCGTGCTCTCGTCGCACCGGACGGCGACGACGTCGCATCCGATGAACGACTAGAGAAAATCGTTCTGTCCATGAACTCCCCCCTTACACCACGGCCACATTGTTAACGAGCTATGCGACGCTCGTCACTGAAGGTTAGCCCGAACTTAAACCGATGAGCAATAGGTTGGCGCAACTTAAGTGTGCATTTGTGCCGCACGGCGTCTGTTACAAGCCAATTAGACGCTCGATCGCCGCATCCAAGGTCGTTTCGTTCTTGGCGAAACAGAGCCGAGCTAGGCGTTGATTGGCCGGTGCGGACTCGTAAAACGGCGACAATGGGATCGCGGTCACACCTTTTTCTATCGTCAGCCAATGACAGAACGCGACGTCGTCGAGATCGCTGATCGCCGAATAATCGACCAGTTGGAAGTAGCCGCCGGCCACCGGCAGCGCCTGCAGACGCGTCGCGGATAGTTGCGCGCGAAACCGATCGCGCTTGGCCTCGTAGAAGGCGCCGAGCTGCTCGTAGTGTTCCGGCTCGGCCTCGATCATCTCGGCGAACGCCCACTGGGCCGGGGCGAAACTGCAGAAGCTGTTGTACTGGTGGACCTTGCGGAATTCGGCCGACAGCGCCGGCGGGGCGATGCAGTAGCCGATCTTCCAACCCGTGCAGTGGTAGGTCTTGCCGAAGCTGGAGACCACGAACGCGCGCTCGCGCAGCTCCGGGTAGCGCAGCACCGACTCGTGGCGCACGCCGTCGAAGACGATGTGTTCGTAGACTTCGTCCGACAGCAGATAGATACCGGTCTGGCGCAGCAGCGCGCTCAAGTGGGCGATATCGTCGGGCGTGAACATGGCGCCGGACGGGTTGTGCGGCGAATTGATCATCAGCATGCGGGTCTTGGGCGTCACCGCCGCGCGCACCCGATCCCAATCCACCGCGAAGGTACGCGGGTCCAGCGGCACGTGCACGGCGCGGCCGCCGGCCAGATCGATGGAAGGCTCGTAGCTGTCGTAGCAAGGGTCGAGCACGATCACTTCCTCGCCCGGCCGAACCACGGCGTGGATGGCGTCGAAGATCGCCTCGCTGGCGCCGGAGACCACGGTGACCTCGCTGTCGGCGTCGGGGCGGTGGCCGTAGCAGCGCTCGGTCTTGGCCGCGATCGCCTGGCGCAGGGCCGGGATGCCGGTCATCGGCGCGTACTGGTTCTTGCCCTCGCGCATCGCCCGCGTCAGCGCGTCGACCAGGCGCGCGGGCACCTCGAAGTCGGGGAAGCCCTGGCCCAGGTTGACAGCGCCGTGCTCGGCGGCGAGCTGCGACATCACGGTGAAGATGGTGGTGCCGACCTTCGGCAGCTTGGTCTCGGGGCTCATGGATCCGGAACGTGGCGAGGGGGATGCCGAGTGTACGGAATCGTCGTTGCAACATATAAGGAAGGCGGCATGACGATGCGGAACCGGCTCATGCGGCCGCGCCATGCCCGCCTCGCATAGGGGTTTTCTCTCAGCGTCAGCGCGACGGCGCCGCCGTCCGTCGGCCTGCGTTTGCGCGCCGGTGCGAGCGGCACCAGACTGGACGCATGCGCGAAATCCAGATCGTCGACGCCGCCGAGCTGGCCGCCCTGTACGCCGCGGCGAGCTACGCCGTGGTCGTCGACGGCGATGCGATCGCGCTGCGGGTCGGCGAGCCCGCGCCGGACCTGGAGGCCTACCTGCCGGCCGAGGCCTACGTACTGGTCAGCGCCTGGAACCCGGCCTCGGAGCCGCGCTCGGACGCAGCCAACGAGGCCGCCGACGCGGCTCTGGTCGCGCGCCTGGACGCGGCCGGCATCGCCCGCCAGGCGGCCTGGGCCAGCGCGCCCGACGGCCAATGGCGCGAACCGGGCTGGCTGCTGAGCGGGATCGAACAGTCGGCCGCCGACCGCCTGGCCGCCGACTTCGGCCAAGCTGCGGTGCTGGCCTGGCGGCGCGGCCAGCCGGTGCGCCTGCGCATGCTGCTGGCGACGCCGGCCGCGGTCGCGACGCAGGCCCATACCGACTGGGTCGTGCCCTAAGCGCCGTCCCGGGCAAGGGTGCGGCGCGCGACTGGCGCTAAACTAGCCGGCTACGCGGCCCACCGCCGCCCGCGCCCGACCGATGACCCCACTCGACCGCCCCGCCCCTGCGTTGCTGGAAGCCCGCGGCCTGCGTTTCGCGCGCAACGACGAACCCGTGTTCGGGCCCTTGGATTTCTCCGTCGATGCCGGCGAAGCGCTGCTGGTCCAGGGCGGCAATGGCGCCGGCAAGACCACGCTGTTGCGGGTGCTGGCCGGCCTGCTGCGCGCCGACGGCGGCGAGATCGACATCGACGGCGAACGCGCGCGCGCCGCGCGGCGGGCGCGCGCGATCGCCTACCTGGGCCATCTGCCCGGGCTGAAGGCCGATCTGAGCGCGCTGGAGAACCTCAATTTCCTGTGCGGTCTGCAGGGCCGCCGCCGCGCCCAGCTGCCCGAGAACGCCTTGGCGATCGTCGGCTTGGCCGGCTACGAGGATGCGCTGGCGCGCCAGCTCTCGGCCGGACAGAAGAAGCGCCTGTCGCTGGCGCGGCTGTGGATGTCGCCAGCGCCGCTGTGGCTGCTGGACGAGCCCTACGCCAACCTCGATCTGGACGGTATCGAACTGGTCAACCGCATGGTCCAGGCGCACCTGCGCGACGGTGGCGCGGCCCTGGTCACCACCCACGGCGCCTACGCGGCGCCGCCGGTGCGCACGCGCATGCTGATGCTCGAGAAACCCGCATGACCCCGAACCCGACCGTCCGCGCGCAGCGCCCCGGCAGCGCCGCCCTGCCCGGCCTGATCGGCGCCGCGCGCGCCCTGCTCGCGCGCGATCTGCGCCTGCTTTGGCGCCGCCGCGGCGATGCCCTGCAGCCGGCCCTGTTCGCCTTGCTGGTGGTGGTGCTGTTCGCGCTCGCCCTGGGCGGCGAGGCCCAGTCCTTATCCAAGGTCGCCGGCGCGGTGCTGTGGTTGTCGGTGCTGCTGGCCGGCCTGCTCGCCCTGGACACCCTGTTCCGCGGCGACGCCGAGGACGGCTCGCTCGAACAGTGGATGCTGGCGCCGGTGCCGCTGGGCTGGCTGGTCGCGGTGCGCACCTTCATGCACTGGGCCACCACCGCCCTGCCGCTGCTGATCGCCACGCCGTTCCTGGCCGAGCTGCTGCACCTGCCGCGCGCGCAGCTGCCGGTGCTGCTAGCCTCGCTGGCGCTGGGCACGCCATTGCTGAGTCTGCTCGGCGCCGTGGTCGCCGCGCTGACGGTCGGCATGCGGCGCTCTGGTATCCTGGTGGCCTTATTGGCGCTGCCGCTGTACGTGCCCGTGCTGGTGTTCGGCGCCGGCAGCGTGGCCGCCTCGGCCCAGGGACTGGACGCCACCGGCGGGCTGCTGATGCTCGGCGCTGGCTTGGTGGTGGCGCTGGTGCTGGCACCGCTGGCCGCCGCCGCCGCGATCCGGATCGCCCTGAACTGACCGCTCGCCCGCGGCCGGTCCGGACCCCGAACCCGGCCGCGCCGAACCGATCACCGCCCGCGCGGTCCAACCGCCGCGCCCCCAACACGCCCGTCGCCGGGACGGACCGAAACGCTGCATGAATCCACTCGTCCGCTGGTTCCACCAACTCGGTTCGCCGCCCACCTTCGACCGCTTCGCCGCGCGTTGGGCGCCGTGGGCTTACCTGTCCGGCCTGCTGGTCATGGCCTGGGGCCTGTACGGCGCCTTGTTCGTGGTGCCGGCCGATTACCAACAGGGCGACAGCTTCCGCATCCTCTATATCCACGTGCCCAGCGCCTGGATGAGCATGGCGGTGTTCGCGCTGATGGCCATCTACGCCGCGATCGCGCTGATCTGGCGGATCAAGCTGTGCGAGATCCTGGCCATGGCCTGCGCGCCGATCGGCGCCGGCTTCACCCTGATCACCCTGGCCACCGGTTCGATCTGGGGCAAGCCGATGTGGGGCACCTGGTGGGACTGGGACCCGCGCCTGACCAGCGAGCTGATCCTGCTGTTCCTCTACCTGGGCGTGATCGGCCTGTACAACGCCATCGACGACCGCCGCGCCGCCGCGCGCGCGGCCGGCCTGCTGGCGATCGTGGGCGTGGTCCTGCTGCCGGTGATCCGCTATTCGGTGGAATGGTGGAACTCGCTGCACCAGGGCCAGACCATCCGCCTGCTGGGCGAGTCGAGCATGGACGCGAGCATGATCACGCCGCTGATCTGGATGATCGTGGGCACCAAGCTGTGGTTCGTCGGCGCCCTGCTGGCGCGCGCGCGCGCCGACAACCTGCGCCGCGAATCGGGCAAGGCCTGGGTCGCGCAACTGGCCGGCGTAGCGCGCGGCGAGGGCCCGCTGGCATGAATTACCTCAACTACGTCATCGCCGCCTACGCGGTGTTCGCCCTCGTGCTGATCTGGGACTTCGTCGCCACCCGCCTGCAGATCCGCCGCGAGCTGCGCAATGCGCGCGCACGCGCGGCGCGCCAGGCCAGCCAGACCGCACGCAGCCAAACGAGTGAATTGAGCCGATGAATCCGACCCGTCGCCGTCGTCTGTTGTGGGTACTGGCGCTGGTCGCCGCGTCCGCCATCGCCGTGACCCTGGTGGCGATGGCGCTGCAGCGCAACGTCGCCTATCTGTACACGCCCAGCGAAGTGCTGCGCGGCGAGGCCGGCGATCATGCCCGCTTCCGCCTCGGCGGCATGGTCGCGGCCAACTCCTTCAAGCGCGCGACCGGCTCGCTGGAGGCGCATTTCCGCGTCACCGACGGCGACGCCGAAATGCCCGTGGTCTATACCGGCATCCTGCCCGACCTGTTCCGCGAGAAGCAGGCCGTGGTCGCGACCGGACGCATGCAGGACGGCCGCTTCGTGGCCGAGGAAATCCTGGCCAAGCACGACGAAACCTATATGCCCAAGGAAGTCGCCGACAAGATGGGCATGGCGCACAAGAAGCACGACGTCGCCGCGCCGGGCGGCACGGAGCCGATGCGTTGATGCGGACCGGCATCGCTGCGCGCCGCGCTATCGCCAGCACGCCGTCCGCGCGCAAGTCCGTCGCAGGCGCTGCCGCGCACACACTCCAGCGCCTGGCTCGCTTGAACGCCAGCCCACGCTTTTCGGAACCCCGACATGCTGCCTGAACTCGGCCAGATCGCCCTGATCCTGGCGCTGCTGATCGCCATTCTGCAGGCGCTGCTGCCGTTGCTGGGCGCGCACCGCGGCATCGGCCCTTGGATGGCGCTCGCGCGCCCGGCCGCGTATGCGCAACTGGCGCTGGTCGCCGGCGCGTTCGCGATCCTCACCCACGCCTTCGTGGTCCAGGACTTCTCGCTACGCTACGTGGCCGAGAACAGCAATTCGCTGCTGCCGATGGGTTATCGCTACTCGGCGGTATGGGGCGCCCACGAGGGTTCGCTGCTGCTATGGGCGCTGGTGCTGGCGCTGTGGACCGGCGCGGTCGCGCGCTACTCGCGCGCGCTGCCGCAGCCGGTGATCGCGCGCGTGCTCGGAGTGATGGGCATCGTCAGCGTCGGCTTCCTGTCGTTCCTGATCTTCACCAGCAATCCGTTCGCGCGCCTGCTGCCGGCGGTGGTCGAAGGCCGCGATCTCAATCCGCTGCTGCAGGACCCGGGCCTGATCATCCATCCGCCGATGCTCTACATCGGTTATGTCGGCTTCGCAGTGCCGTTCGCGTTCGCGATCGCGGCATTGCTGGACGGCAAGATCGATGCGCGCTGGCTGCGTTGGACGCGCCCCTGGACCAACATCGCCTGGGCCTTCCTCACCCTCGGCATCGCCCTGGGCTCGTGGTGGGCGTATTACGAACTGGGCTGGGGCGGCTGGTGGTTCTGGGATCCGGTCGAGAACGCCAGCTTCATGCCCTGGCTGGCCGGCGCCGCGCTGCTGCATTCGCAGGCGGTGACCGAGAAGCGCGGCAGCTTCCGCGGCTGGACCCTGCTACTGGCGATCGCCACGTTCTCGCTGTCGCTGCTGGGCACCTTCCTGGTCCGCTCCGGCGTGCTCACCAGCGTGCACGCCTTCGCCGCCGATCCTTCGCGCGGCCTGTTCGTACTGATCTTTCTCGGCATCGTGATCGGCGGCTCGCTGCTGCTGTACGCGCTGCGCGCGCCCTCCGACGAGCCGGGCCAGCCCGATTCCGGAAAACCCTTCCAGGCCAGCTCGCGCGAGACCCTGCTGCTGGCCAACAACCTGCTGCTGACCACCGCCTGCGCGATGGTCCTGCTGGGCACCCTGTACCCGCTGCTGGCCGACGCGCTGGAGCTGGGCAAGCTGTCGGTGGGCCCGCCCTACTTCGCGCTGATGTTCGTGCTGCTGATGACGCCGCTGGTGTTGCTGCTGCCGTTCGGCCCGCTGTTCCGCTGGCAGCGCGAGCAGCTCTCGCGCCCGGCCGCGATGCTGCTGCCCTGGGCCGGTCTGGCCATCGGTGCGGCGATCGGCGCCTACTTCATGGCCCCGCAGGGCGCGTGGAAAGTCGCCGCCGGCATCGGCGGCGCGGTCTGGGTGGCGGCCGGTACGCTGCGTTTCGTGTGGACGCGCCTGCGCGGCGACGGCACCCGCTACACCGCCGAGATGCTGGGCATGACCCTGGCCCACGCCGGCGTCGCGGTGTTCCTGATCGGCGCCCTGCTGACCGAAGGTTTGAGCCAACAACGCGAGCTCGCGCTGTCGCCAGGCCAGACCGTCGAGGTCGGCCGCTACGCCTTCCGTTTCGACGGCGTCGCCCATCGCCAGGGCCCGAACTTCGAAGCCGACCGCGGCACCGTGACCGTGTTCGAGAACGACCGCCTGCTGCAGGTGATGCATCCGGAAAAGCGCGCCTACGCCAGCGGCGGCCAGGTTATGACCGAGGCCGCGATCGATCCCGGCCTGAGTCGCGATCTCTACGTCGCTCTCGGCGAACCGCTGGGCGACGGCGCCTGGGCCATGCGCGTGCATATCAAGCCCTTCGTGCGCTGGATCTGGGCCGGCGCGCTGCTGATGATGTTGGGCGGCTTCGTGGCCGCGGCCGACCGCCGCTTCCGCCCCAAGCTCGCCGTCGAGTCCGAACCCGCGCGCGACGCGACGCCGCCGCGAGACCCGATCCTCGCCCATAACCGCAGCGCGCTCGCCGACGGCGCGCGCGACGATGCCGCCCTGGGAGGCGACCGAGCATGAACAAGAGTCGCTGGTTGCCCCTGGCCGTGTTCGCCGCGCTCGCGGTGCTGCTCGCCGCCGGCGTGTGGCTGAGCCGCAATCCCAATCGCGAAGCCCTGCCATCGCCGCTGATCGGCAAGCCCGCGCCCGCGTTCTCGCTGCCGGTGCTGCACGAGGCCGGGCGATTGATGAGTTCCGAGCAGCTGCGCGGTTCGCCCTATCTGCTCAACGTCTGGGGCAGCTGGTGCCCGGCCTGCCGCGACGAGCATCCGGTGCTGACCCGCTTCGCCGAAACCAAGCGCGTGCGCGTGATCGGTTTCAACTGGAAGGACGAGCACGCCGACGCGATGCGTTGGCTGGAGCAGTACGGCAATCCCTATTGGATGGTGCTGGCCGACTACGACGGCAAGGTCGCGATCGACTGGGGCATCTACGGCGCGCCGGAGACCTTCCTGGTCGACGCCAAGGGCGTGGTGCGTTGGAAGCACGTCGGTCCGATGAGCGAAGCCACCATCCGCGACGAGCTGCTGCCGGCGCTGACGGAAGTCGAGAAGACGCGATGAGGAGCAAATCCCCCCTGCCCCCCTTTTTCAAAGGGGGGAACAGCCGACGCCCTGCTCCCCGGCTCGCAGCCGCCGCTGGTCTTCCCCTGTTGAAAAAGGGCGAAGGCGCGCGTTTACGAACCGCAGGTTCGTGCGCGACTGAACGCCAGCGGGCGGTGCCCGCTGGCCGGATGGGCCGAGGGGGATTTGCTGTTGCCTTGCGCAGCCTGTTGGTCGGCGCCGCGCTGACGCTGGCCATCGCCGCCCCGCTCGCCGCCCAGCCCGCCAACGATCCGGTCCCGCTGCAATTCAACGACGACGCCGAGGAAGCCCGCTTCCACGCCCTGGCCGCCGAGCTGCGTTGCGTGATGTGCCAGAACCAGTCGCTGGCCGAATCCAACGCCCAGATCGCCCACGACCTGCGCCGCGAAGTGCTGGCGCTGATGCGCCAGGGCAAGGACGACCGCGCGATCAAGCAGTTCCTGGTCGCGCGCTACGGCGAGTTCGTGCTGTACCGCCCGCAGGTCGAATCCAAGACCTGGCTGCTGTGGTTCGGCCCGGCCCTGGTGCTGCTGGCCGGCGGCGCCGCGCTGGCGGTCATCGTGCGCGGCCGCGCGCGCGCCGCGTCGGCCGAGCGCCCGCGCGCCGACGACCAAGACGACAACGAGGAATGGTGATGACCGCGTTCGTACTGGCCAGCGCCGCGCTGGTCCTGCTGGTGCTCGCCTATGTGCTGCGACCGCTGTGGCAGGCCAAACCGGTCGCCGCGGCCGGCGTGTTCGTCGGATTGGCCGCGATCACCGGCCTGACCTACGCCCTGATCGGCACGCCCGACGCGCTGAACCCGGCCCGCCGCGATCCGCCCGCGACCGCGCAGGATGCGATCGCCCAGCTCGAAGCGCAGCTGGAACGCGAACCCAATCGCATCGACGGCTGGCGCCTGCTCGCGCGCGCCTACGCCGATGCCGGGCGCCTGGACAAGGCGCGCGCCGCGATCGCGCGCGCGCTCAAGCTGGCGCCCGAGGATCCCGATCTGCTGGTGGAAAGCGCGGAGATCAGCGCGCTGGCCACCGACGGCCGCAAGTTCGATCCGGCCGCGGTCGCCTCGCTGCGGCGCGCGCTGGAGATCCAGCCCATGCACCAGCGCGCGCGCTGGTTCCTCGGCATCTCGCTGCGCCAATCCGACCAGCCGGCCGAGGCCGCACGCACCTGGGAGCCGTTGCTGGCCGTGGTCGACCCGCGCACCGCCGCCAGCCTGCGCGAGCAGATCGACGCCGCCCGCAAGGACGCCGGCCAGCCGCCGCTGCCTGCACCGCCCGCCGCGGCTTCCCCCGGCGGACTTAAAATCCGCGTCGCTTTGGCGCCCGCACTGGCCGCGAAGCTGCCCGCCGACGCCAGCTTGTTCGTGCTCGCGCGCCAACCCGACGGCCCGCCGATGCCCGTCGCGGTCGAGAAGCTGCGGGCCCAGGATTTCCCGGTCGAAGTGGTGCTGGACGACGGCGACAGCCCGATGCCGACGTTGAAGCTGTCGCAGCTGCAGCAAGTGGCCGTACTCGCGCGCGTATCCGCTTCCGGCCAGGCGATCGCCCAGAGCGGCGACCTCGCCTCCAAGCCGCAGACCGTGCGCACCGACAGCAAGAGCACGCTCGAGATCACCATCGACCAGGTCGTTCCATAAAGCCTGCCGCCAGCCCCCTCTCCCACGCAGGCGCGCGCGCCTGCGAACGCCCGGACGCAGGCCGTTTGGGCCGGGACAGGGGTTTGGGTGAGGAGCGGCGCAAGCGAAAAGCGCGAACATCGCGCCGCCATCCCAAGCGACTCGCGCCCTCGCAGCGCGCGGCACGCGCTACGGCATGCCCCCATTCCCACCCGCGCCTTACCCCCGCCGCCCCACCCAGGCAAAATGGTCCCCCTAGCGCCGGCGCCGCACGTAGCGCGCCGCGCCCGCAACCAGGAAGGCAGCAACCCGGCATGACCGAATTCATTCCGCCCGGCACCCGCTATTTCGCCCTGCCCGACGGCTTCCCGATGAAGCGCGGCGGCCGCCTCGACGGCGCCCGCGTCGCCTACGAAACCTGGGGCGAACTCAACGCCGCGCGCGACAACGCGGTGCTGATCGTCACCGGCCTCTCGCCCGACGCGCACGCCGCGGCCAACGCCGGCAACCCCGAACCGGGCTGGTGGGAGGCCATGCTAGGCCCCGGCAAGCCGATCGACAGCGATCGCTGGTTCGTGATCTGCGTGAACTCGCTGGGCAGTTGCAAGGGCTCGACCGGCCCGGCCTCGATCAACCCGGCCACCCGCGAACCCTACCGCCTGGACTTCCCCGAGCTGTCGGTCGAGGACGGCGCCGACGCCGCCGCCGTGGTGGTGCGCGGCTTGGGCATCGAGCGCCTGGCCTGCGTGATCGGCAACTCCATGGGCGGCATGACCGCGCTGGCGCTGCTGATCCGCCACCCCGGCATCGCCCGCAGCCACATCAACATCTCCGGCGCCGCGCGCGCGCTGCCGTTCTCGATCGCGATCCGCTCGCTGCAGCGCGAGGCGATCCGCCTGGATCCGCACTGGTACCAGGGCCGCTACGACGAACGCAGCTACCCCGAAGCCGGCATGCGCATGGCGCGCAAGCTGGGCGTGATCACCTACCGCTCGGCGCTGGAATGGGACGGCCGCTTCGGCCGCGTGCGCCTGGACTCCGACCGCGCCGACGACGAGCCCTTCGGCCTGGAGTTCGAGGTCGAAAGCTATCTCGAAGGCCACGCCCGCCGTTTCGTGCGTCGCTTCGACCCCAACTGCTATCTCTACCTCAGCCGCTCCATGGACTGGTTCGACCTGGGCGACTACGCGCGCGGCGCCGACGACGCCGGCCCGGCCGACACCCGCGCCGGCCTGGCCAAGATCCGCATCGAGCAGGCCCTGGCGATCGGCGTGCGCACCGACATCCTGTTCCCGCTGCAGCAGCAGGAGGAGATCGCCGACGGCCTGCGCGCCGGCGGCGCCGACGCGCGCTTCCTGCCGCTGGAATCGCCGCAGGGCCACGACGCCTTCCTGGTCGATATCGGCCGCTTCGGACCGGCGGTGGCGGGTTTTCTCGCCCAGTTGTGACGCCCACCGGTCCAGCGCCGCGCCGTCACGTGCCGGCGTGCCCGCGACCCGCTAGAATGGTTATATGGACATAACCCGATGTCATCAGGCCGAGGTCCTTCCGGATCTCGACTTCCCCGGCCACGACAAGCTGGTCGCGGCCATCGACGACGCCGTCAACGCCGGCGACGAACATGCGGTCACCTCGGCCTTGCGCAATACGCTGTGCCGGATGATCCGCGACCGCGACGTGCAACTGCCCGATTGCGTGTTCGACGCCATTGACGACCACTACGCCCGCCGCGAGATCTACCGCAGCCCGCGCCTGGGTTACAGCGTGGTCGCCATGACCTGGGGCCCGGGCCAGGGCACGCCGGTGCACGACCACTGCGGCCTGTGGTGCGTGGAAGGCGTCTGGGACGGCGAACTGGAAATCACCCAGTTCGAACTGCTGGAGCGCAACGGCGACAACTTCCGCTTCCGCGCCGCCGGCGGTATGCACGCCGGCCCCGGCAGCGCCGGCAGCCTGATCCCGCCGCACGAGTACCACACCATCCGCAACGCCAGCGGCGACAACGTCGCCGTCTCGCTGCACATCTACAAGGCGCCGATGGAAGCCTGCTCGATGTTCGTGCCGCACGAAGGCGAATGGTTTACACGCGTCGACAAGACCCTCAAGACCGACGAAGCGGCCTGATCGGCCGCACCGTAGCGCATGCCTCCTGTGGGAGCGACGTGAGTCGCGATTGAACCCCACACCACGCGCTGGCCCCATCGCAGCGACGTCGTTCCCACACGGACCACGTCGCTAGCTCATCGTACGCATTGATCGTTCCGAGGCCGACCTGCGGATTCGCGCGCGGCTACCCGTGCCGCAGGGCGGGCCCGCACCTACAATCCCCTCTCCCGCCACAACAGCCGAGCGCCCCATGCTGACCGACCTGTTGCTAGCCGCCCTGCACCACCTGCTGGTGTTCGCCCTGATCGCCATGCTGGTCGCCGAATCGACCCTGCTGCGCGGCCCGCTCGACGCCACCGCCCTCAATCGCGTGGCCCGCATCGACGCCGGCTACGGCGCCGCCGCCGGCCTGCTGCTGGTCGCGGGCCTGCTGCGCGTGTTCTACGGGGTCAAGGGCAGCGAGTTCTACCTGCACAACCCCTGGTTTCACGCCAAGCTCGGCGCCTACGTCCTGATCGGCCTGCTCTCGCTACTGCCGACCCTGCGCTTCCTACGCTGGCGCAAGGCCCTGAGCGCCAACCCGGCCTTCCTGCCCGACCCCGCCGACGTCGCCCGCCAGCGCGGCGTGATCCGCTTCGAGCTGATCCTGATCGCCGCGATCCTGGTCCTGGCCGCCGCGATGGCCCGCTACGGCGGCTTCTGAGCGCCACCGCCCCAGAACAGGCAGACCACGGGCGCCGACCTCGGCTATACTGCGCGCCCGCTGCCGGAGTGGCGGAATCGGTAGACGCAGCGGACTCAAAATCCGCCGCC
Source organism: Lysobacter sp. Root604 (assembly GCF_001427505.1). Taxonomy (NCBI): domain Bacteria; kingdom Pseudomonadati; phylum Pseudomonadota; class Gammaproteobacteria; order Lysobacterales; family Lysobacteraceae; genus Lysobacter; species Lysobacter sp. Root604. Next base: position 1,434,111 of record NZ_LMGS01000001.1, read on the forward strand.
CTTAAAAGCGTGTGGGTTCGAGTCCCACCTCCGGCACCAGAAAAAGCCCGCCGAAGCGGGCTTTTTCGCGTCTGTGGCCGCGCTAGGCGTCGCGACGCCCCCGCATCACAACCGCTCGGCGATCTCGCGCGCCATCCCTTCGAACAGGCCCAGGTTGCCCCAACGGTTGGCGACCACCGCGATGTGATTGCTCCCGATCACCGCTGCGCGGGGAGGCGACTCCGTCGCACGCCCTGGCGATCCGTCAGCCAGGCCGAAGATCGATACGGCTTCGATGAGCGAACCCGCAAAGAGCCGCACGTCAAGGTCGCATCATCGCTCGATTGAAATAAGTCGCCTGCTCGAACTCGGCGACGTTCACGGCGATGCGGGGGAGGAGCGGAAACAGCTGGGCCAGCTCGCTGACGATGGCCTTCGACAAGGCAGCGCGCTGCTCGACGCTGCGCCCCTGCATGATCCAGGCGAAGGTGTGGATGAAATCCTCACGTCCCCCGCCGACGGCGTAAATCGCGAAGGGATGGACGCGGATCTTGATGTCCGATTCCTCGAACAGGCCCGATTCAGTCGCCGCCCGGTGCAGGCGGGCGATGATCGACTCCTCATCGTGAATCCGAAGCAGCCCCTGAGAACAGTCGACTACGAAGTGCGGCATGCTGGCTCCATCGGTTGATGCGGGGATCGGGGATGCGAGCGCCCCGGAACGCAAGTGCGGGAGGCTTCAATCGAGCCTGCGCCACACGGAAATCGGGATGCTGCCGTCCGCGCGGGGCGGCACTTGGTAACGCAGCTCGGCGCCGTCGAACTGGTACTGGCGCTTCTGGATCGTGCCTTCCCAGTTGGGAAAGGACGAACCCTCGATCGAGAACACCAGCACCCCTGCCCCGGGCTCGATCGTCATCGTCCCGTAGTGGGTACTGCTGCCCATGACCGCGGACCGGAATTCATCGACGCTGCCATCGGCCTTGCTGTCGCTTGCGAAACGCAGGCGTTCGGACTTGAAGATCTGCAGTGAGTACCGCCCCTTGCCATCGACGACGAGTCGGCCCTTCGGGTTCTCGCCGTAGTCCCGTACGGTCTCGCCATCGGGCAGGACCTTGTCCGCGGCAACCAGGGTCCAGGTGCCCTGCAATGGGAACGCGCCGGTTGGCATTTGCGCGTCGCGCGCGGCCAGCCCCGTCAGCATTGCGACCAGTGCGCCGGTCAGTGTTTTCATCGCGGTGAGTCCTTAGGCGGGATCGAAGGCCCATCCTAGGCCGCTTGATAGATATGAAAAATACATCTAAAAATATATCTATCATTTCAAAAACGAATCTATCCCGATGAAGGCGATGGACGTGGACGCGGTTAGGGCTTTCCTGCTGGCGGCCGACCTGCAGAGTTTCACCCGCGCCGCCGAGGTGCTGGGCACCACCCAGTCCGCCGTCAGCATCAAGCTGCGGCGTCTGGAAGAGCAGCTCGGCCGCCGCTTGCTGGAACGCACGCCGCGGCAGGTACGCCTGTCGGCCGAGGGGCTGGCGTTTCTGGGCGTGGCGCGCGAACTGGTGTCGTCGCACGACCGCGCGGCCACCGCCTTCGAGACCGAGCCGCGGCGCTTGGCGATCGGCATCAACCAGCAACTGGTCGGCAGCCAACTCCCGTCTCTGCTGCGACAGATGCGCAATCACGATCCGCATCTGCTGGTGGAAATGCGCATCGCCGGCACAAACGAACTCATGCAGGGCCTGGACCAGGGGGAACTCGACGCCGTGCTGGTACTGCGCCCCGAAGATCGCGGCAAGCGGGGCAAGGCGGCGTTCGCGGAATCCTTCTCGTGGTTCGCGGCGGCCGGCTGGGAGCCGCATGCTGGACAGCCGTTGCCGCTGGCGACGCAAGGCGAATCCTGCCGGGTCCGCATCGAGGCGGTGCGCGCGCTCGACCGGGCCGGTATCGAATGGCGCGAAGTCTTCGTAGGCAGGGGCGCCGCGATCCTGGGAGCCGCAGCCGTCGCCGGCCTCGCGGTGGCGGTACTGGCACGGCGCGCGGCCCCGCCAGGCACGATCGACGTCGGCGCGCTGCTGTCGCTGCCGCCGATTCGCCCGCAAGACGTGATGCTCTACAGCAACCTCAGCGACCGCCGAACGCGAGACGCTTTGCGCATCCTCGCGCTGGCATTCCAGTGAAAGGCCTCGATCCATCGAGGAACCGCCCATAGCGCAAGCATTCGCCGCTCTCGATCGGAGGATGGCCCCTGCTGAATCGGCCTGATCGGCCCCACCCCTCGCCATCGCAGGCGGGCGGCCATGACCATGGCCCGAAAAAACTTCCGATTCCGTCAGCAAATATCAAGTAGCACAAATTGTGCACAAAAAAGATGTGTTGTTTCCACATAGGATGCCGTCCCGATCCGCGACTCGCAGGCAGCGTCCCATAGCATGGAAAAGAGCATCTACGACGCGTCCTCCTATCCGATCCAAGTGTCGAACGGCCGGGACATCGGCGCGGGGCACACCCGTGGCTGCTGGCTGGAGTTCTCCGATCTGGCGAACAAGGACCTGGGCAGCGATCCGATCTTCCAGCGCGCCTTGCGCGCCGCCAACGCGCGCGGGACCTTGGTGTCCACCAACAAGCTGGCCAATCTGTATCTGATCCTGCGCTACGCCATGCCCGATCCGCAGGCGCATGTCTTCGAGTTCGGCAGCTACATGGGCGGCTCGGCGGTGTTCATGGCCACCGCGCTGAAACTGCTGAAACGCGGCTCGCGGGTGTTCGCGTTCGATACCTTCGAAGGCATGCCGGAAACCGATCCGGTCCGCGACTTGCATCGCCAGGGCGATTTCGCCGACACCAAGTTCGACGGCCTGCTGAGCTACATCCGCGACAACGAGCTGCAAACGCATCTGTCGCTGGTCAAGGGCCGCTTCGACGAAACCCTGCCGGGCGTGCTCGCCGAGCAAAGCCAGGGGCCTGGCCTGTTGCATGTCGATTGCGACATCTACGAGCCGATCAAATACGTGATCCGCGCCTGCCTGCCACACTTGGGCCCGGGCAGTCACATCGTGTTCGACGATCCGCTGCACGGCTCCTGCCTGGGCGCGTTCGACGCCGTCCAGGAGCTGTTGATCCGCGAACTGAACCTGACCGCGGAACAGGCCTATCCGCATCTGGTGTTCCGCTACCCGAGCCTGCCGGACGCCTGAGCCGATCGCACGCGATTGGCATCATTTATGTGACCCCATTCGCGTTCCCCCGTCACTTCCAAACCGGATACTGCTGGACAAAGGGGACGTCCCAGGGAATCCGTCATGAATCGCAAAGCCAGGCGCGAACGGGCGTTGGCGCAGTCGCACCTGTTCCGTCGCTACGGAAAGGGGCGTTGGATCCGACCGCAGCGCTTCGAGAACTCGGCGCGCGCGCAGGAGCTGCAGGAGGCGGCGACCGCCGCGGCGCAACCGGTCGAGGCGAGCTGGAATACGGACACGCCGCAGATGGCCGGCGGGCCGACCACATCGCGCGATTCGCAGGCGCAGTTGCTCACCCTCGCCCGCCCCAGTCTGGCGATCCGCGCGCTCAACAACCTGAGCTATGGCGTCACGCCGAGTTCGCTGGCGGAATTCAATGGCCTGGGCTCCAACGACGCCCAGCGCCTGCAGAATTACATCGACTGGCAGTTGGACTGGACCGCGATCGACGACAGCGCGATCGATACGCGCCTGAACGCGGCCGGCTACACCACGCTGGGCAAGTCGCTGACCCAGCTGTGGGCCGACCACGTCGTGCCTGACCCCGCCTACGACGTGCGCATGCGCCCGGCCTGGGAAATCCAGCGCGCGGCCTTCGTGCGCGCCACCTATTCGAAGCGGCAGCTGCGCGAGGTGATGGTCAACTTCTGGCACGACCACTTCAACGTCACCGCCAACGATTTCGCGTCCGGTCCGGTGTACGTGCACTACGACCGCGACGTGCTGCGCAAGTCGGCGTTCGGCAATTTCCGGGTCATGCTCGAAGACGTGGCCTGCAGTCCGTCGATGTTGTTCTACCTCGACAACGTGTCCAACAGCCGTTCCGGCCCGAACGAGAACTGGGCGCGCGAATTGCTGGAGCTGCACACCCTGGGCGCCGGCCGCTACCTGGGCTTCACCGATCCCTTCATGGTGCCGCCGGATCCGGAGGACGCCGCCTATCCGTCGGGCTACACCGACATCGACGTCTACGAGACCGCCTCGGCGTTCACCGGCTGGAGCCTGAAGAACGCGCACTGGCAGTACCCGACCGAAAACGACGGCAGCTTCGTCTATCGCCAGGCCTGGCACGATGCGGGTCCGAAGTTCGTGCTCGGGCGCCTGCTCAACCCCGAACAACCAGCGATGAAGGACGGGCGCGACGTGCTGGATCGTCTGGCCAGCCATCCCGGCGTCGCACGCTTCGTCTGCGCCAAGCTGGTGCGCCGCTTCGTCAACGATACGCCGCCGGCGGCGCTGGTCGCATCGGCCGCGGCGGTGTTTCGTCAGCACTGGCAGAGCCCGAACCAGATCGAACACGTGCTGCGCCACATCCTCAACTCCAGCGCGTTCAGCAGTGCCTGGGGCCAGAAGAACCGGCGCCCGTTCGAGGCCATCGTCGCGGCGATGCGCGCGGCCGGCAGCGATTGGACCCTGCGGCCCGCGCATAGCAAGTCCGAAGACTTCCTGTACCGCTTCGGCTTCACCGGCCACGCGCCTTACGACTGGCCGGCGCCCAACGGTTATCCCGACACCGGCCTGGCCTGGTCGGGAGCGGGCAGCTACGCCACCACTTGGAAGATGCTCAACTGGCTGACCGAAACCAGCGAGGCCAGTGTGCCGTTGCTGCCGGTGCTGCAGCTCAGCCGCAGCGAGGTCGCCAGCTGGACCGCACCCAACCTGGTCGACTACTGGTGCCGGCGTCTGCTCGGCTATCTGCCCGACGCCGCGCGGCGCCAAACCCTGATCGCGTTCATGGCCCAGAACGGCGACCCCGCCAGCTACGTCATCACCGATACCGACACCTGGTCCGGCACCGACCTCAAGCGCCACTACAACCAGCAACGCCTGCGCAGCATGGTGTCGCTGGTGTTGATGACGCCCGAATTCCTGAGCCGCTGAGGAGCACGCCATGTCTTCGATCACCCTCAGCCGTCGCGGCTTCCTCAAGGCCTGCGCCGCCACCGCCGCGGTCGGTGCGGTCGGGCCCACCCTGCTGTTCTCCAGCCCTGCCGAAGCGGCCGCGAACGCGCACGACACCGTGGTGTTCCTGTTCCTGCGCGGCGGCATGGACGGTCTCAACCTGGTCGTGCCGGTGGACGGCAGCGATCGCGGTTTCTACGAGCAGGCGCGCCCAGCGCTGCAGATCGCCACCAGCGGCACCTACGGCGCCCTGCCCCTGACCCTGGCCGGCGGCGCGGGCACCGGCTTCGGCCTGCATCCGTCGGCGACCGGGCTGCGCGATATCTGGAACAGCGGTCAGCTCGCGATCGTGCACGCCTGCGGCTTGCTGACCTCGGTCACGCGCAGCCATTTCGACGCCCAGTTGTCGATCGACCTGGGCACGCCCGGCCAAGGCGGCGGCGTGGGCTGGCTGGCGCGCGCGATGAACAGCCAACCCGGCGTCAGCGGCGCCGAGGCCATGCCCGCGCTGGCGGTGAACAACCGCCAGCCGGCCAATCTCAACGGCACCACGCGCGCGCTGACCATGGGGCGGCCGTCGGATTTCGCGCTCGATGCCGGGGCCTGGCAGTGGCAGAAGACGCGCTCGGATTCGCCCGTGGGCCTGCGCGGCGTCAACGAAACCCTGGCTTCGTTGTGGAACGGCAACACCGGCTTGGAATACGGCGGCCAGCGCGCCGACGGTTCGCTGCGCGTGATCGCCCAGCAAAGCTACGCCGCGTTGCCGGCGAATTGGCCGACCGGCAATTTCGCCGAGCAGCTGTGGACGATCGCGCAGTCGATCCGCTTCAACCTCGGCCTGCGCTACGCCACCCTCGACCTCGGCGGCTGGGATACGCACGACGGCCAAGGCAGCGCCGGCACCGGCTATCACTACTACCAGAACAAGATCGCCGAACTGTCGGCGGCGCTGGCCGCGTTCCACAACGAACTGGCCGCCAGCGGCCACCTGTCGCGCGTGACCACGGTGGTGCAATCCGAGTTCGGCCGACGCGTGCGCGAGAACGCTAACCGCGGCACCGATCACGGCTACGGCAACCCGGTGATGGTGTTGGGCGGCGCGGTCAACGGCCGTCGCTTCTACGGCCAATGGCCGAGCCTGAACCCGGAAACCCTGTCGGCCTATTACGGCGACGTGCCGGTGACCACCGATCACCGACGCGTGCTGTCGGAAATCCTGGTCCGGCGCATGGGCAACAATCAGCTCAGCACGGTGTTCCCGGGTTACAGCGGCTACACGCCCCTGGGCATCGTCCAGGGCAGCGACCTGGCCGTGCAGGGCGCCGGCATGAGCATGGCCGCGCAACCCGCACTGGCGCGGCAGGAGGCGCCCGACGCGCTGCCGCAATCGAACCGCCGTCGCGATTATCTCGCGCGTCTGTTGAACGATCCGCGCATCGTGCGCCATCGCTGAGCGCGACCCGGGCGCGGCCCTGCCGCGTCCGGGGTAGCATGTCGCATGTGCCTGATCGCCCTGTCCTGGCGTAGCCATCCGCGCTACCCGCTCGCCCTGATCGCCAACCGCGACGAATCGCACGCGCGCGCCGCCGCCGCGGCCGGCCCCGATCCCGAAGCGCCCGACGTTTACGGCGGCCGCGACCTGGTCCAGGGCGGCGGTTGGCTGATGGTGTCCACGCGCGGCCGCTTGGCCGCGGTCACCAACGTGCGCGCCGGTCTCGCCGCCGATGCCGCGCCGCGTTCGCGCGGCGCCCTGGTGCGCGGCTTCGTGCGCGGCAGCGTATCGGCGCAAGCCACGCTGGCGACGGTGCGCGAACAGGCGCCCGACTACGGCCGTTTCAATCTGGTTTTGTGGGATGGCGAATCGCTGGCCTTCGCCAGCAATTATCCGCAGTACGCCGAGCACCCGATCGCGCCCGGCATGCACGCCATGTCGAACGGCGCCTTCGACGCGCAATGGCCCAAGAGCGGCCACGCCACGCGCGCCTTGTCGAACTGGTTGGCCTCGCCCGCCTCCGAACGCGACAGCCCCGACGCGGAGGCTTTGCGGCCCTTGTTCGCCGCCCTCGCCGACACCACGCCCGCACCGGACGCCGAACTGCCGGACACCGGCGTCGGCCTGGAACTGGAACGCGTGCTGTCGCCACCATTCGTACGCGGCGAACGCTACGGCACGCGCTGCAGCACCATCGTCCTGGTGGGCGCGGATTCGATCGTATTCGTCGAACGCCGCTACGGCCCCGACGCCGCGCCCGGTGGCGAGACCGCGACGGTATTGCCGCTGCGGCGTCCTTGAACCTATTGCCGGCCCCTACTCCACTACGACGATCTGGCTGGCATCGCCCACCAGTACTTGAGTTTGGTAGTAGAACTGCCCCGTACGAATGCCGTCTTTCAACATCGATATCTTCACTCGCATGACGCCTGCGGCCACCTGGATGCGTTTGCCGCGCAGATCCAGATCGGGATCGAAGCGGTACTTGGCTCGAAACCCATCCGCCGCGCGCCGGCCCATGCGCACCGTGAGTGTTGCGGGATCGCGATAATCGGCCTGGGAATTGAGAAAGGTATCCCCCTGATCACGCCCGGTCCCTATGACCTCGAACTCGAATACTCCTTCCACGAGCTCGCCCTCCGGCGCTCCGGCGGCCAAACGGATCGCCTCGGCTGGCGACAAGGCTTTCAGCGAGGCGACCTTGTAACCGGCGCGGATCCGAGGGCCGACCGTCGGGCCAACCTTGCAGACATCGGCCAAGACGGCGGTGGATCGGTCGCCACTCGCGGCTCCCATTTCGGAACGCGTGACAAGAGCTTCCTGGTCGCTCCCTTCGAGTACCTGCGCCACCCATTTACGTTGCAGCGAGGCCTGCAGGCCCTCGCGCGCGGCGCCATAGCTCATTAGCGCTAGCGCCTGTCTGTACTGAGCGATGGCAGCCTCGTAGTCGTCCTTGCTGCAAAGTAGGAAAGCCGCGTAATTGCCATGCTCCCAGGCAGATTTCGGCATCAGTGCGAGCGATGCCTGGTAGGCGCGATCCACTTCATCGTAGCGACCGGCTCGATAGTGGACGCCGATCAAACCGCCATACGCGGCGCCGCGCTCCTTGGGGCTCGCGGTCTTCTTGTCCGCTATCGATTGATACAAAGCCGTTGCCTCGTCGTATCGGCCCTCGGACTGCATCAGATCAGCACGGTTGAGATAGAGCCAGGGGCTGCGCGAGCCCAAGGCCTCCGCCTTGTCCAAAGCCTGACGCGCAGCGGCCGGACGCTTCATCAAATAATAGAGATTACCCCTCAGCACATAGGCGTCGGCGTACTCCGGCGCAAGTTCGATCGCCTTGTCGAGCGAGCGCTCGGCCATGTCCAGAGCAGCGGGCTCATAGCGTTCACCGCTTAGGTATCCGCGCATGATGTGGTACCGCGCGATTGCACGATGGCCTCCGGCGGATTCAGGATCGCGCCTCAGCACGTCCTCCAGCGCGCGCCGAGCACGGCTTAGATCTTGCGAGTCACCTTCCCAGGCGTCCAGCGACCCAAGCGCGCGCGTCAACGCCTCGGCGGTTTGAGGGCTGGTATACAACTTGCCGGTGGACGAATCGCCAGCCGACGACTGCGGTTCCGCCGAGATCGGGGCGCCCAAGTCGCTGGCCAGCGCCAAACCCGCGCATAGCGTCGCTAGCGCGCCTATGCCCACTACAAACTGTCTCAGCATCAATTTAGTCCCCTGCGCCTTGGATCCGATGATCTCTCGTCACCGTCTTATCGCGATTATGCCAGCGGCGGTCGCTTCTCTACTGGTCGAGTCATCTCACCACCAGGCCGAGCGCACGCCCCGCAAACCAAGGCACGTTCCGCGCACCGTTTGTTGCTTCGATACGCATGGATTAGATGTACAGGGGATCGAACCACAAATGAGAAGGCCCAGGCTTCGAGGTTTCCCTCGGGTGGCTGGGCCTTCCGTGTCGGAGCGGTTGCATCGGACTCGCGTCCGTAGATTTTTCTCCGACGCTGCGATCCTAAACGCGGCGCCGTTAGGCCACAGTCAAATTTCCGTGATGCGCGCGTGTTACGCGCCCCAGGGCCACCAGCCGCGCCCGGTCTGGGCGTAGCGGTCGGCCGCGCGCTCGAAGGGATTGCGCACGCTGACTCCGCCGCATAGCAGGTACAGCGGCAGAAACAGCGCGCCCAGCACCATGTACTGGTAGACATGCGCGCGCTCGTGGTCGGCGAGCTGGATCTCGGCCTCGTCGCCGTGGCCGGCGCGATGGGCGTAGGTCGCGCAGGGCGAATCCAGGCTGTCGCCGGTATGCAGGATCACATTGCCCAGGGTGATCGCGCCGCCCGGCCCCCAGGGCCAGCGGTGGAACACCAGCGCCAAATCGCGCCGGCGCAGATGCACGTGCGCGCCGCGCGCCATGCCGACCGCGCCGGCGATCAGGCCGAGCAGGCTCACCGGCGACGCCCAGACGATGCCGAGCGCGCGCCCGGCGCTGCGCAGCAACGGGCTCAGGCGCTGCCCTCTTCCGGCATCAGCAGCCATAGGATCAGGTAGACCAGGATGCCGGGGAATGCGACCGACGCGATCGACACGATCACGTAGATCGCGCGCAGCAGGGTCGCGTTCCAGCCGAAGCGCCGGGCGATGCCGCCGACCACGCCGGCGATCATGCGGTCGTGACGCGAACGGACGAAGGGTCGCGATGCTTGGCTCATGCGGCTGCTCCTGGCGGCGACGCCCGCAGTTTAGCGCCTCAGCGCGAAGGCGGCGTGGCGGCCGGTTTGGCGCGAATTTCGTTCAGGCGCGCGCGCAGCCAGGTGGCCGACGGCGTCGCCGCGGCGGCGCCGCAGCGGATCTGGTAGGCGCGGCCGCTCATGCTGCTTTCGCTGGCGGCGCGCTCGATGAACTGCTCGGCGCTGGCGACCATGTCGCGTTTGCGCAGGTAGGCGTACTTCTTGCGCAGGTGGGCCTGGGCCTGGGCGGCGTCGTACCAGCTGCCGTTGCGCTGGAACTGGCAGCCCGAACGCGCCAGGGTCGCGATCAGCTGTTCGATCTCGCGTTCGGCCTGGGGCGGCGGCGCGGCGTGAGCGGTCGAGGCGACGGCCAGCAACGGCAACAATAAGGCGGCGAGGCGTGAGTTCATGCGGGTATTACAACCCACGCACCCAGGGACCGATCACGTTCGCCCAGATCGCATAGCCCTTTTCGTTCATGTGCAGGCGGTCGGCCACGAATAAGTCCTCGCGCGGCTGGGCCTTGGCATCGAGCATGGGGGTGTAGACGTCCAGATAGGCGACTTGGTCGCGGGCGGCGTAGTCGCGGATCAGCAGGTTGGCGGTGCGCACCTGCGGCAGCAGATGCGCGCGCACCGGACTGGGTTTGATCGAGACGAAGGCGATCGGCAGGCCAGGCTGCGCCGCGCGCACGCGCTGGACGAAGGCCGCGAAATCCTGGGCGACCTCTTGCGGCGTGCGCCCTTCCTGCAGGTCGTTGTCGCCGGCGTAGAACACCACCGCGCGAGGCTGGTACGGGGTCACGATGCGGTCGGCGTAGTGGACCGAGTCGTACACGCGCGAACCGCCGTAACCGCGGTTGATCGCGACGATGCCGGGCAGGTCCTCGTGCAGCGTGGTCCACAGGCGGAACGAGGAACTGCCGACGAACACCACCGCGCCCGGAATGCGGCGCACGCGGCTGTCCTCGGCTTCGAAAGCGGCGATGTCGGGTTCGAAACGGGCCCAGTCGTTGGGCGCGACAGGTGTCGCGGGTGCGGGCGTTGCTGGCGCGGGTGCGCTCGCGGCCGCGGCGGCCGGAGCGGTAGCGCGGCAGGCGGCGAGCAGGATCAGCAGCAGCGGGACTAGCAGACGGCGCATACGCGGGCGGCTCTCGACGGACCAGGGCCTAGCCTAGCGTGCTGCGGCGATGATGTGGCGCGTGTAGGCGGGGCGCGGCTGCGGCGGGGGTTAAAAGCAAATCCCCCTCAATCCCCCTTTTTCAAAGGGGGAGGAACAGCGGCTGTTGGGATGGTGCGGCGCTCCTAAGCGGTGCGCCGCTTCCTCAACGTTGCTGGTGGGGTTGGCAAGCTATCGGTGGCGCGGCTGCGGCGGGGCTAAAGCAAACCCCCTCAATCCCCCTTTTTCAAAGGGGGAGGCAAGGTGGGTCAGCGCGAGCGCTGCTCCAGCCAATCGTGGATCGCGCTGGGCACTTCGCGCTGCGCGCGGCTGGAGACGTAGATGCCGATGTGGCCGCCCTTGAACGAGAGCTCGGTGTAGTCGGTGGTGCCGACCAGCCCGCGCAGCGCGCGCGAGGCGTCCGGCGGGACCAGGTGGTCCTGCTCGGCGTAGATGTTCAGCACCGGCATGTCCAGATAGCCCAGGTCGACCGCGCGTCCGCCGATGTCGATGCCGCCCTTGACGAAGCCGTTGCCCTGGTAGAACTGCTTGATGAATTGGCGGAAGGCTTCGCCGGCCTGGTCCGGCGAGTCGAAGATCCACTTCTCCATGCGCAGGAAATCCTCCAGCGCCCTCTTGTCGTCGAGGATATCGACCAGCCCCACGTACTTCTGCACGAACAGCCGCCAGGGCTTGAGCGTGAGGTAGCACCAGTTCATCAAGTCGGCCGGCACATTGCCCAGGGTGTCGACGAACTGATCGACGTCGAGATTGCGGGTCCAGTTCGACAGCATGTTGTCGCTGGTGTGGAAATCCACCGGCGTGACCATGGCGATGAAGTTGCGGACCTTGCTCGGATTCAAGGCCGAGTAGCACAGCGAGAACGCGCCGCCCTGGCAGATGCCGAGCAGGTTGATCGACTCCATGCGGTAGGCGCCGCGCAGGTAGTCCACCGCGCCGCCGAGGAAGCGCTGGATGTAGTCCTCGAGCTCGAGGTAGCGGTCGGAACGGTCCGGATAGCCCCAGTCGAGGATGTACACGTCCTCGCCGCGTTCCAGCAGGCCGCGCACGATCGATTTGTCCGACTGCAGATCGACCATGTAAGGCCGATTGACCAGAGCGTAGGCAATCAGCAGCGGCACCTTGGCGGTGGGCGCGGTCTCGCCGCGGTAGCGGTACAGCGCGACCTTGCCGTCGCGCCAGACTTCTTCCTTGCGGGTCGCGCCGTATTCGACGTCGTCGAGTTCGCGCAGCGTGTCCAGGCCCGCACGCAGCTTGGCCTGGGTGCGCATCGCTTCCTGCGCCAGCGATTCGGGAGTGAACTGGATGGGGCCGGTCATGTCAGCGCGCTCCCTTGCCTGGCTTGCTTAATTTGGTCGGCTTGCTGGCCTGCTTGGCGGCGGCCTTGGTCGCGACCGGGCGCGTCGGCGGTTGCGGGCGCGCGATCGCGGATTTCTTGGCGGCCGCCTTCTTGGCACTGGCCGGTTTCGCGGCGGCCGGCTTCCGCGCAGGCGCAGGCGCGGGCTTAGCCGGCGTGGCGTCGTTGGCCGCCGGCTCGCTCGTGCGCGGCACCGCGCGCGCGGGCGCGGCCTGGATGGCGTCGCGCAGTCGGCGCACTTCGCGTTCCAACTGCACGATCTTGCGGTGCGCGGCGTCGATCTCGGTGCGGGTGGGAATACCGAAGCTGCCGGTCGCGTGCTCGACTTCGGTCTGGATCGCGCCGCGCAGCTTCATCTGCGAATTGACCAAGGCCGCGTAGGCATCGCGGAAACGCGGCGACAGCGCGATCTCGGCGTAGGCGTCTTCGGCCGCGTCGATCCACAGATCGAACAAGGCACGCGCCGACTGCAACTGCCGGCCCGGCTCGCTGCGCTCGGCCAGCTTGTCCTCGAAGCGCGCGAACGCGTTCTGCCCGGCTTCGGCCATCAGCGCGTTGTAAGCCTGGCTTTGCTGCTGGTAATTCGAATGCGCCAGCGCCAGCGCCTGCAAGCGCTCCTGATGCTCGCGCGCGAAACCGAACGCCGGCATCCCCAGCCAGGACTGGCCGTCGCGCTGCCACTGCTGCAGATAGGGCGCGGCCTGTTCCAGCCACTGCGAGAGATCGTTCTGGCCGGGGCCGCGCATGCTGCCGAACACGTCGGCGAAGGGATTGGCGCCGCTGCCGCCCAGCGCCTGCTTCCAGGCCTGGGCGACGTCGCCGGCCGAGGCGTCGCGGCCGGCGAACTGCGCGGCCAGTTGCTGCATCTGTCCGAACCAGCCGCGCGCCTGCGAATTGAAGCGCTCCAGCGCCTCGTTGGCCTCGCTGCGGCCGCCCTGGGCCAACTGCGACCACCACTGCACGGCCTCGTTCCAGCCCGGGGCGGTGGTCGCCGCCGGCGCCTGCACGCCGCGCATCATTTCGCCCCAGGCGTTCCAGTACTGGCGCGCGACGGCGTCGAAGTCGCCCTGTCCGAAACCGTCCTGTCCAAAGCCGCCCGGCTTGAAACCGCCGCCGGAGCCGAATCCGTGATTGGCCATCGCATCCTCCAAGTTTGGTCCGATCATAACAACGCGATGTTGCGTCGCGTCAGCCTGTGCCGGGCGGCACAGGATCGGGCCGTTCCGTACCCGTGCGTGTGGGAGCTCGGGCGACGGAATCGCGCGCTCAGGGCTTGGGGATGCGCAGGGTCTTGCTGATCATCAGCGAACCCGACAGCGCGAACATCAGCACCAGCGGATGGAACTGCCACGGCCCCAGCTGGACCACGCCGAACCACAAGTCGTGGCCGATCGCGCCCTGCCAGGCCGCAACCGCCAGCACCACCACCAGCAGCAGGCTGGTCGGGATCGGCGTGCCTTCGAAATACTTGACCTTATCGTCGTCGCCCGCGAGCGCCTCGGCGGTGACGTTGTAGCGCGCCAGGCGGCTCACGCCGCAGCCGACGAAGTAGCTCAGCACCGCCCAGTCCCAGCCGCCTTGCAGGCCGCAGGCGTAGGCCAGCGCGGCCGGCGCGACGCCGAAGGAAATCACGTCGGCCAGCGAATCCAGTTCGCGGCCCAGCGTGGACGAGGATTTGCGCCAACGCGCGACCCGGCCGTCCAGGGCGTCGAAGATGAAGGCCAGCGGGATCAAGGCCATGCCGATCATCAGGTCGCGCACGCCGCCCTCCTGCAGGAAGCGCATCGCGGCGAAGATCGCGCCGGTGCCGCAGAAGGCGTTGGCGAGGGTGAACCAGTCCGCGAGATGAAAATCGCGGAGCATCGAAAAATGGCGCTTCATGCGGCGCTCCTGAGCCGGGCGCCGCGTGCGGCGATCGGTGATGGAAAGTCACAGCCTGCCAAGCCGGAGCTGCGCAGGCAAGCGCTTGACGGATGGCCGCCATCGGTTCGAGGCGCACCGCTACCGCGCGCGCGTCCCCGCCGGCGCGTGTCGCGGACGCCGATCGTCGCGACCATCCAACGCCCTAGCTTGCAGCGGCGCTTGCAGCGACGAGGTGATGGCGCGCGCGGGCGATCGCGCCCCGGATCGCCCTTGCCCGCGCGGCCTCGCCCCGACCTCGGCCGTCAGCGCGGTATCGCCAGATGGGCTGCCGATACCGGCTTGCCGGCGCCACGCGGCGTGGTGTCGATGATCGCGTCGGCCGGCAGCGGCGTGCCCGCGTCCAGACGCGCGGACACGCGGTCCAGCGCCTCGTACACGTAAGGCAGCAGCGGCAGATAACGCGCGCCGTAGTCGGGCAAGCCAAGGAAGGCGTCGAAGTGCTGCGCGTTGCGCACCTGCCAGTAACGCACCTCGCGCCCGGCCGCCTGGGCCTGGCGCACATAGGGCGCGCTGGTGAACGCCGGCGGGATCAGGCCGTCGTCGCGGCCGTGGATCACCAGCACCGGCAGGCCGGCGCGCGGCAACCCGGCACGGGTTTCGGCCACGCCCTTGCGCACGCGCTCGGCGTCGGCGCCCTGCCCCTGCCACAGGCCGCGCAGGCACTGCAGGCCGGCGAAACTCGGATCGGGCAACTGCATGCGGCTGTCGACGATGGCCACGCCCGCGCCCGGCGGAATGCCGCTGGCGTCGGACCACCAGGCCGCGCGTTCGACCACGGTGGCGGCACGCGCGCTGAAATCCGGATTCAGCGCAGCGTAGGAATAACCGCAGGGATGCTCGCCGACCCGATAGCGCCCGTAGGCCGAAGCGTAGGCGACCGCGACCGCGCGCCACAGGTCGAAGCCCACCGACAGCGCGCCCGCGCGCAAGGCCTCGTCGGTCCAACCCTGGGCCTTGAGTTGCGCGTGCGCCGAGCGCGCCTGCGCGGCGGTATCGTTGCCCTCGACCAGACCGGCGGCCTTGAGCGAAGCGCAGCGCTGGGTCCACAGCGGTGCGACCTGCGCGGCCAGCGGCGGCTGCGGCAGCGGGCCCAGCGCGGGATCCAGCAGCGCGCAAGGCATCAGCAGCGCGGCCTCGGTGGTGTAGTCGTAAAGCGCGCGGCCGCCTTCGGCGAGCACGCTGGGTTCGCCGGCGACCACCGCATCCAACCAGTCGCCTTCCAGCTCGGCCGCGCGCAGCACCGCACCGCCGCCGTTGGAGACGCCGACCGCGATCACCCGCGTATTGGCGAAAGTGAACGGCGCCGATTGCGGCAGGGCCTCGTCCAGCGCCTGCAGCGCGAACTGCGCGGCCTGTTTGACGTGACGGCCCCAGTCGGCCTCGGGATTGTCGGTGGAATGCGCATGCTTGAAGGCAATGCCGGTGGCGCCGACCGGCGCATCGGCCGGGAACGCCAGACCTGCGTCGCGCGCGCCGACCGTGCCGTCGGCGCGCACGCCCTCGCCCGCATCCAGATCGAAGTAGTCGGTGCCGGTGCCCTTGTCGGTGTAGGCGATCGCGCAGCCCTTGGGCAGGCCCCAGGCCGCGGCGACCGAGATCGCGCCGTAGATGCCGCGCGAGCCCGAGGACGCCGCCACCACCACGCAGCGCTTGCCGGCGTCGAACGCATCCGGCACCTGCACCAGCACGCGATGCGGCTTGCTCGCGCCGGGCACGGTCGCCAACGCGCTGAACTCGCGGCCGGGCACGGTCGCGGTGCTGCCGTAGAGCTCGCCGTAGCCGCCGCCGGGCGCGAGATCGGCGATGCCGCGCCAGTTGGCCCAGATCGCGCGACGGCGCAGTTCGGCGACGCTGGGCGCTTCGGGCCGAGCGAACGCCGGCGGCGCCAGCGCGCGCAGACCGGCCAGGCCGAGGCCGGCGGTGAGCAGGTCGTCGTCGCCGCGATGCTCGCTGACGCGTTGCGCGGTGAACATCGGCGCGGACTCCTTGGACAGGCGCGCGCCGCCGGCACAGGCGGCGAGCACGAAGGGAACGACGAGCGCGGCGCAGGCCGCGGCGATACGCAGGGTGGGCGGATTCATCCCGCGAGCGTAGCAAGCCGCCGCCTCGCCCTCATCGTACTTTCGTACAGGCCCGCCCGTGTCCGCGCCTGGGTGCGCTAGGCTAGCGACGATGCCCACTTTGCTGATCGCCGACGACCACCCGCTGTTCCGCGCCGCCCTGCGCCAGGCCGCCGCCGATGCGGTGGCCGACACCCAGGTGCGCGAAACCGACACCCTGGACGGCGTGCTGGCCGCGCTGGACGCCGAGCCCGGCATCGACCTGGTCCTGCTGGACCTGCACATGCCCGGCAATCATGGCCTGGCCGGGCTGGCCGCGATCCGCGCCCAATACCCCGGCGTGGCGGTGGTGGTGGTGTCGGCCAACGACGATCCGCGCGTGGTGCGGCGCGCGCTCGACCATGGCGCGGCCGGCTATCTGCCCAAGAGCGCGGGCCTGGACGAATTGCGCGATGCGATCCGCGCCGTGCTTGCCTGCGAGCAATGGCTGCCGGCCTCGCTACGCGCGGCGGTCGCGCGCACCGACAGCGCCAGCGCCGACGCCGACCTGGCCGCGCGCCTGGCCAGCCTGTCGCCGCAGCAGTTCCGCGTGCTGACTCTCGTCGCCGATGGCCTGCTCAACAAACAGATCGCCGATCGCCTGGATGTGCAGGAACGCACGGTCAAGGCCCACCTGTCGGCGATCTTCGACCGCCTGGGCGTGCGCAACCGCACCCAGGCCGGCGTGGTGCTGCGCGAGCTAGAACTCAGCGACCCGGCGCGACAGATCGCGGATTGAGCGTCAATCGTCTACGTTTTCCGCCGCTGCCTGTGGGATCGGCGTAAGCCGCGATAGCGCTACCCCCTGACGCCGCGACCACGCACGCTCGACGTCGCATCTGCGCGCTCCACGCCAATGCGGGCGAATGCGATCTTCCGTCGTCGTCGAGGCTTCGCGATCGCGGCTTACGCCGCTCCCACAGAAAGGGGAGCGGTGCCCGCGATGGGAGCGACGCCGATGGACGTCGCCCCCGGTGCACAGCCTGTGCTCGCGCCTGGATCAGCTAGCGCTCAGCCGCAAGCGCTGCGGCGCGCGGTACTCGCACTGAGTCCGTTTCGCCGTCTCGCAGCTGTGCTTATGCGTCTGCAAGCTCAGCGCCTTGGCGCCGCCGCCGGATCCGCAGTCGGCGAAACACGCCGCGCGTTCGGCTTCGCACGCGGCCGGCGATTCGCCGCTGGCCAGGCAGATGTTGTACAGGCGCACACAGATGCTCTGGCACGACGCCTGCGCGGGCAAGGCCGAAAACAAGCCGACACCCAACGCCAGCGCAAGCGAACACACGGAAGCCGTGGTCTTCATCGTTCCTCTCCTTTGAAACGCGAACCCCCTGCCCCTCGCACCCTACCCCGTGGCGCGCCGCAGGCAAAGCCGCTGCGCGCGCCGCACGCGATTCCTCGACGCAGCGCAAGGAAACCCGCGCATTCACGCTGGCGCCGTTGCGCAGCGCATCATCGCGCCTGGCGTGGCTAGCCGATCTCCAACTCCCGCGCGGCCAGCATGCGGTCCAGCACCGACTTCAGCGCCAAGGGCTTGAGCGGCTTGGTCAGCAGCGACAAGCCTGCCTCGTGCACCGCGCGACGCACCGACTCGCCGCTGTCGGCGCTGAGGATCAGGGTCGGCCGCGGCCCGAACGCGGCGCCCAGGCGCTCGGCCAGGGCGACGCCGGTGTCGCCCTCGTCGAGGTGGTAGTCGAACAGCCACAGCGAGGCCGGATCGTCGTTCATCGCGCGCTGCGCCTGCGCGCCATCGGATGCGGTCGCGACCTCGAAGCCCCAGCGCCGCAGCAGATCGGCCAGGGCCGCCAGCGCCTGCGCGTCGTTGTCGACCGCGAGCACGCGCAAGCCGGCGCGGCCGCCGCGTGCGCGGTGCGCGCCCGCATGCGCGCCACGCGCGGGCACGCGCGCCACCCGTACCGCGAACGCCGTGCCGCGGCCGAGGTGGCTGCGCAAGCTCAGCGGCGCGTCCAGCAGCTGGGCGATGCGGTCGGCGATCGACAAGCCCAGTCCCAGGCCCTGGCCGGGCGCGTCTTCGCCGCGGCGGAACTCCTCGAAGATCGCGGTCTGGTGTTCCAGGGCGATGCCCGGGCCGGTGTCGTGGACTTCGATGCGCAGATGCGCGCCGTCGCGGCGCACGCCCAGCAGCACGCTGCCCTGGATGGCGTAGCGCACCGCGTTGGCTAGGAAGTTCTGCAGCACGCGTCGCAGCAGCTGCGGGTCGCTGTGGATCCAGGCGTCGCTGGCGACGAAACGGAAGCGCAGCCCGCGCGCGGCCGCGATCGCGCCGAACTCGGAGGCCAGCGGTTCCAGCACCTCGGCCAGCGGAAATTCGCGCGGCTGCGGCACCAGGCCACCGGCTTGCAGGCGCGACATGTCGAGCAGGCCGGTGAGCAGATCGCCGGTGGAATCCAGCGCGCCGCTGATCTGGGCCACGGTCTCGCGCTGTTGCGCACCCTGCACCTGCTGCGACAGGGCGTCGGCGAACAGTTGCGCGGCATGCAGCGGCTGCATCAGGTCGTGGCCGATCGCGGCGAGGAAGCGGCTCTTGGCCTCGTTGGCGCGCTCGGCCTCGCCCTTGGCGATCTCCAGGTCGGCGGTGCGTTCGATCACGCGCTGCTCCAGGGTTTCGTTGGCCTGGATCAGCCCGGCCTCGGCGCGGCGGAACGCGGTGACGTCGGTGAAGGTGGCGACGAAGCCGCCGCCCGGCATGGGATTGCCGCGGATCTCGACGATGCTGCCGTCGGGCAGCACGCGCTCGGACAGATGCGGCGTGCCCGCGCGCATGAACGCCAGCCGCCGCTCCAGGGCGCGCTCCAACTGGCCCTGCAAGGGCCGTCCCGATGGTGGCATGCGCTGCAGGGCCCAGCGCGACAGCTCGGCGATCGGGCGCCCGACTTGCAGCAGTTCGGGCGGGAAATCGAACAGCTCGGCGTAGCGCCGGTTCCAGGCCACCAGGCACAGTTGCGCATCGACCACGCTGATGCCCTGGCTCATGTTCTGCAACGCCGCTTCCAGCACGCGCTGATTGAAACGCAGGTCGGCCGAGGCCTCGCCGACGATGGCCGCGACCGTATCCAGGTCACGGCCGGTGTCGCGGCGCGCGGCGTCCAGCAAGACCCGCGCCGAGGCCGAGCCCAGCACCGCGGCCAGTTCGCGCTCGACCCGGTCCTCGATCTGCGCGGCCACCGCCTCGCCCGTGGGCACGCCCTGCAGCAATTGCGCGACGCGCTCGCGCGGCAGGAAACGCAGGCCGGTGTCGCGCAGGGTCTGCACGTCCAGGCCGCGCTGCGCGCGTCGCGGGGTCTCGCGCCGCCACACCGCCGCGATCACTGTCGCCAGCGTGCCCACGAACAGGCTGGCGCCGACCGCGCGCCCCAGCCGGCTCCAGCCGGTTAGCCCGAACAAGCCGTCCGGCGACAACCAGGCGATTCCGAACGGCCCGGTGTCCAGCCAACCGGGGTTCGCGCCGCGTGCCGCCAGCATCATCGGCAGCAACAACACCCAGGCCCAGGCGGCGAAACCCAGCAGCACACCGATCACCGCCGCGCGCGGCGGCGTCTGCGGGCGCCAGACCGCGAAGCCCAAGGCCGGCGCCAGCGTCGCCAACGCCGAGAACGAGACCGCGCCGACGTCGGCCAGCGCCTCGCTGCCGGCGATCAGGCGGCTATACGCCCAGGCCAGCAGCATGATCGCCACGATGCCGCTGCGGCGCAGGGCCAGCACATGGCCGCGCAGATCGCTGCCGTCGTTGCGCGACCACAGGCCGCGCAGCAGGCCCGGCGCGAACCAGTGGTTGCCGATCATCAGGCTCAGGGTCAGCGTGCTGACCACGACCATGCCGGTGGCCGCGCTGAGTCCGCCGAGGAAGGCGAACAAGGCCAGGCCCTCGTGCCCTTGCGACAAGGGCAGCGCCAGCACGTACAGATCCGAGGGCACGCCGCTGCCGCCCAGCAGCGCCTGGCCCGCCTTGGCCAGCGGCAGCACCGGCAGCGCGATCAGCACCAGGTACAGCGGGAACTGCCAGCGCGCGGTGCGCACGTCGCGCTCGTCGCGGCATTCGACCACGCCGACGTGGAACTGGTGCGGCAGGATGAACATCGCCAACGCGCCCAGCAGCACCAGCGGCGCGAACCCGCCGGCCGGATCCGCCGGCGGCGGCGGCGCGGCCGCGGCGGTGGGCGCGTCCAGGCCGAACCAGACGAACAGGCCCAGCGACAGCATCGCCGCGAGCTTGAACACCGATTCGAACGCCATCGCCAGCACCAGGCCGCGGTTGTGTTCGGCGGCGCTGGCGCGGCGGGTGCCGAACAGCATCGCGAACAAGGCCATCGCCAATGCGACGTAGAGCGCGCTGTCCTGCCAGGCCGGCGACGCCGCCGCGTCGGGCGAGCGCGTGGTCAGCATAGCGAAGCTCATCGCCACGGCCTTGAGCTGCAGCGCGATGTAGGGAATCAGGCCCAGCGCGGCGATCAATGTCACCGTCGCGGCCAGCCACGCGTCCTTCCCCAGGCGCGTGGCGATCAGGTCGGCCAGCGAGGTCGCGTTGGTTTCGCGCGCCAGCCGCACCAGCTTCATCATGAAGCCGACCGCGAGCGCGTACAGCAGGATCGATCCCAGGAAGGTCGGCGGCAGCGGCCAGCCGTAGCGCGCGGCCTGGGTCACGGTGCCGTAGAAGGTCCAGGAGGTGCAGTGCACCGCCAGCGACAGCGAATAGATATGCCGCCAGTGTCGCGCCAGCACCGTCGGCCGGCGCTCAGCGTAGAGCGCGGTGCCGAACATCAGCGCCAGCCAGGCCACGCTGGCCAGGGCGACGGCGGTGAGGCTCAGCATGGGCGGGCGCGCGACGGCATCGGGCGAGGATAACGTAGGCCGCGACCGGGACCGGAACGCGGCACGACGGCGATGCCACTTCGCTGGGGATGAGGATCGCGGCTTACGCCGCTCCCACAGAAAGCGGCATGAACGCGGCTTGCGTTGTTCCCACGGAAAGCTGTGCGAACGCGGTTTCCGGTTTTCCCACCGAAAGCTGCGCCGATCGCGACTGCTGGACGAAGCCGGAGGCTCGCCTCCTGTGGGAGCGGCGTGAGCCGCGATCGGGCGCCCGGTCTCCCCAGACGGGCGCCCGACCGCGAACCACAGCCCTCCCCTTGGCCTGCGACGGCGGCGCGGACGCATCCGCTCCGCCGTCGCCGCCGATCAGAAGTCGTAGCGCACCGACAGCGTGTACTGACGCGGCGCGCCGTAGAAGCCGGTGAACACGCCCAGCGCCGAGTTCAGGCTGTAACCGGTGGTGCGGTATTCCTTGTCGGCCAGGTTGGTGCCCTGCAGCGACACCGTCCACGGACCGCCGCTCTTCCAGGTCACGCCGGCGTTGATCAGGCCGTAACCGTCCTGGGTGATCGGCACCGCACCGGTGCGCACGATCTCGGTGGTCGCGACCACGTCGCTCTGGTAGCTGTAGCCCACGCGCGCGGCGAGGTTGCCGCCGCTGGACAGATCGGTGCGGTACTCGACGTTGAGCGCACCGGAGAACTCCGGCGCATTGGTGAATTCCTGTTCCTTGGCGATATTGACGCCGGCATACAGGAACTCGTCGTACTTGGCGTCCAGCCAGGCCAGGTTGCCGGAGATCAGCCAGTTCTGGTTCGGCAGCCACTGGTACTCGACTTCCAGGCCGTCGACCGTGCCCGAGCCGGCGTTGGTGAAGTCGCCGAAGAAGGCATCGTTGCTGCCGTCGCCGTTGCTGTCGTAGGCGGTGAACACCGACAGCTGGATGTCCTTGTACTTGTTATGGAAGTAGGCCAGGTTCAGGAACATGGTCTGG
Source organism: Lysobacter sp. Root604 (assembly GCF_001427505.1). Lineage (NCBI taxonomy): Bacteria > Pseudomonadati > Pseudomonadota > Gammaproteobacteria > Lysobacterales > Lysobacteraceae > Lysobacter > Lysobacter sp. Root604. Next base: position 1,456,335 of record NZ_LMGS01000001.1, read on the forward strand.
TCCAGGAACGACATCTTGCTGCCGATCTCGTAGCTGTCGACGACCTCGTCGTCGAACGGCTCGGCCGAGCGCGGCACCGCGGTGGCCTGGGCGCGGATGTTGTAGCCGCCGGACTTGAAGCCGCGCGTGGCCAGGCCGTACAGCAGGATGTCGGGCGTGAGCTGGTAGTCCAGCGAGACCTTGGGCGAGGTGTTCTTGAAACCGATGCGCTTGTCGAAACTGGCCGCGACCAGGCCGTTGGGCGTGGTGAAGGTCGCATCGCGGTAGCCGCGGTTGAGCACCTTGGCGCGCTTGTCCTCGTCGGTGTAGCGCACGCCCACGTCCAGCTTGAGGCGGTCGGTCAGATCGAAGGTCCAGTCGGCGTAGGCGGCGATGCTCTTGGTGTAGACCACGCCCTGGGTGTCGCCGAAGGAGAGATTGAAGAAGTTGTTGAGGACCTGGCCACCGGCCTCGCCGTCGAAGGCGTAGATACCCATCACGCCGCGCGCGCGGCCGCCGCCGTCGTAGTTGGCCTGCAGCTCGTGGCTGACCTGCTGATCGCTGTAGAACGCCTTCACGTCGGCGATCTTGTTCTGCAGGGTGTCGAAGTCGATGTTGGTCTCGGTGTCGGACTCGCGCTTGGCCAGCACGTACTTGAACGCCCAGTTCTCGTTGGCGTTCCAATTGACCGTCGCCGAGGCGCCCTTGATGGTGGTGTCGTTGACGTTGGGCATGCCGTTGCGCACGTCGTAGCGGCTGTCCAGCGGCTGTGTGCCCGGGGCGAAGCGGTTCGCGGCCAGCATCTTGGCGCCGCGCACGCCGGACTGGTCGTCCATCCAGTCGAACGCGAACTGGATGTTGAGGTCGTCGTTGACGTAGGCGCCGAGCTGGCCGCGCAGGGCCAGGATTTCCTTGTCGCTGACTTCGGCGCCGGTCACCACGTTCTTGCCGAAGCCGTCGCGGTTGAGGCTGGCCACCGCGATGCGGCCGCGAAGGGCGTCGTCGCCGCCGATCGGGCCGCCGATCGCGGCCTTGACGTCGAGCTGGTTGTAGTTGCCCACCGTCACCGAGGCGAAGCCGTCGAACGAGGTCGGCAGGCCGCGCGAGATGTACTTGATCGCGCCGCCGATGGTGTTCTTGCCGTACAGCGTGCCCTGCGGACCGCGCAGCACTTCGATGCGGTCGACATCGAGCACATCCAGCAGAGCGCCCTGCGGCCGGGCGATGTAGACGTCGTCCATGTAGATGCCCACGCCCGGATCCACGCCCCACAGCGGATCGGACTGGCCGACGCCGCGGATGTAGGCGGTGATGGTGCTGCTGGAGCCGCGCGCGGCGTAGATGGTCAGGTTCGGCACCTGCGCGTCGAGATCGCTGAGGTCCTCGACGTTGAGGCGGTCCAGCGAATCGGCGGTGAATGCGGTGACCGCGACCGGCACCTCCTGCAGCGTCTCCTCGCGCTTGCGCGCGGTGACGGTGACCGAGCCCAGGGTCTTGGCCTGGTCGCCTTCGGCGGCGGGCGCGGCGTCCTGGGCCCAGGCCGTCGGCGCCAACAGGGCGCAGGCGATGGCCAGACTCAGACTGCGACGGCTCATGGTGGTGCGTGCGATCACGATGTTCTCCTCCCCAAGGTGACGCCGGCGGCGGTACGACCCGACAGGCGGCGGACGGGCATTCCCGTCATGCGGCACAGACTAGGAGGCGGCCGCCGCGGGCGGCAGCTGTACCTTCGGACAATGCCCCTGCGCCGCCGCGATGCGGACACTGCGCCCTTACGCGTGGGCCTCCGCCCGCGGACGGGATTGGGGCTGTTCAATGGATTTTCTGATCGTGCTGGCCGCGTTGTGCTTCCTGATGTTCGTGGCCTACCGCGGCTACAGCGTGATCCTGTTCGCGCCGGTGGCGGCGCTGGGCGCGGTGCTGCTGACCGATCCGGCCCTGGTCGCGCCGATGTTCACCGGCCTGTTCATGGACAAGATGGTCGGCTTCCTCAAACTGTACTTCCCGGTGTTCCTGCTAGGCGCGATCTTCGGCAAATTGATCGAGCTGTCCGGCTTCTCCAAGGCCATCGTGGCCGCGACCATCCGCCTGCTCGGGCGCGAGCGCGCGATGCTGTCGATCGTGGTGGTGTGCGCGCTGCTGACCTACGGCGGCGTGTCGCTGTTCGTGGTGGTGTTCGCGGTGTATCCGTTCGCGGCGGAGCTGTTCCGCCAGAGCGACATCCCCAAGCGTCTGATCCCCGGCACCATCGCCCTGGGCGCATTCACCTTCACCATGGACGCGCTGCCGGGCACGCCGCAGATCCAGAACATCATTCCGGCTTCGTTCTTCGGCACCAACGCCTGGGCCGCGCCCTGGCTGGGCACCTTGGGCGGCGTGTTCATCCTGATCCTGGGCCTGAGCTATTTGAACTGGCGCCGGCGCAGCGCGCTCAAGGCCGGCGAAGGCTACGGCGAGCAATTGCTCAACGAGCCCGCGCCCTTCGTCGGCGGCAAGCTCGCCAATCCCGCGCTGGCGATCCTGCCGCTGCTGCTGGTGGGCGTGTCCAACAAGCTGCTGACCGCATGGATCCCGGCCTACTACGGCGCCAGCCACAGCTTCGACCCGGCAGTGATCGGCAACACCGCACCGGTGGTGCAGGACGTGGCCAAGGTCGCGGCGATCTGGGCCGTCGAAGGCGCCCTGCTGATCGGCATTCTCAGCGTGCTGGCCTTCGCCTGGAAGCCGGTGATGGCCAGCTTCGCCGAGGGCACCAAGTCGGCGATCGGCGGCGCCCTGCTCGCGGCCATGAACACCGCGTCGGAGTACGGCTTCGGCGCGGTGATCGCGGCGCTGCCCGGCTTCCTGATCGTCGCCAATGCGCTGGGTTCGATCCCGAACCCGCTGGTCAACGAAGCCGTAACCGTGACCGCGCTGGCCGGCATCACCGGCTCGGCCTCGGGCGGCATGAGCATCGCCCTGGCCGCGATGTCGGAGACCTTCATCGCCAACGCCAACGCGGCCGGCATCCCGATGGAAGTGCTGCACCGGGTCGCGGCCATGGCCTCCGGCGGCATGGATACCCTGCCCCACAACGGCGCGGTGATCACCCTGCTGGCGGTGACCGGACTCAGCCATCGCCAAGCCTACAAGGACATCTTCGCGATCACCCTGGTCAAGACACTGGCGGTGTTCGTGGTGATCGCCCTGTACTACTCGACCGGGCTGGTCTGAGGCGCTCGCGTCTGTTGTAGGCTGGCCGCATCCGTCCCGACCGCAGGCCGCTATGCCGCCCACCACCTCCGCACCCGATCGCCGGCGCGCGCGTAACGGCCACGATATGCGCGGCATGCAGCGCCTGACCATCGACGCGATCACCGGCGTTACCGACCTGGTCGAGGCCATGCACGCCAACATCAGCGCCTTGCCGGGCGTGCTCGGCAAGCCCGCGGCGGGCCCGGCGCCCGGCATCGCAGGCCTGGTCTACCGCAGCGTGCGCGGGGTGACCCGCTTCGTCGGCGACGGACTCGATCTGGCCTTCGCCAAACTCGCGCCGTTGCTGGACGTGGTGCGCCCGCCGCCGCAGCGCGAGGCCGTGGTCGCCGCGCTCAACGGTGTGCTCGGCGATCATCTCGACGCCACCGGCAACCCGCTCGCGATCGAGATGCGCCTGCGCCACGACGGCCATGCGCTGACGCTGCGTCGCGACGCCCTCGCCGACGCCGTGCCGGAGGCCGGCGGCAAGCTGCTGGTGCTGGTCCACGGCCTGTGCATGAACGATCTGCAGTGGCGCTACAACGGCCACGATCATGGCGCCGCACTCGCGCATGACCTGGGCTATACGCCGCTGTACCTGCACTACAACAGCGGCCGCCGCATCTCCAGCAACGGGCGCGAGTTCGCCGCGCTGATGGAGCAGTTGCTGATGCAGTGGCCGGTGCCGGTCGAACGCCTGAGCATCCTCTGCCACAGCATGGGCGGGCTGGTCGCGCGCAGCGCCTGCGTCGCCGCGCAGGAGCAGCGGCAAACCTGGCTGGCGCGCCTGGACCGGCTGGTCTTCCTGGGCACGCCGCACCAGGGCGCGCCATTGGAGCGCGCGGGAAGTTGGGTCGACGCGCTGATCGCGCTGAGCCCCTACACCGCGCCGTTCGCGCGCTTGGGCAAGGTGCGCAGCGCCGGCATCCAGGACCTGCGCCACGGCAACGTGCGCGACGAGGATTGGCGCGACCGCGATGGCGACGGGCGCGAGGACGGCCGGCTACCGTCGCCGCTGCCCAAGGGCCCGCTTTGTTATGCGATCGCTGCTAGCACCACCGCCCGGCCCAGCGACGGGGACGAACTGCCCAAGGGCGACGGTCTGGTGCCGGTCGCAAGCGCGCTGGGCTGGCACGAGGATCGCGCCTTCGATCTGCGTATTCCGAAGACGCGCCAGCGCATCGCCTACGGCGTGCATCACCTGGAGCTGCTCGGCGACGCCGGCGTCTACCCTCAGCTGCTGCGCTGGCTGGCCTGAGCGGCGCGCTCAGTCGGCGCGCGGCACCGCGTCCCAGGCCAGGCCCAGGGTGAATCCGCGGCCCGCACCGGGCTCGAAGTAGCGCGCGTTGCCCTCGTTGACGATCACCGAGCCCACGTAGTCGCGATCGAACAAATTGTCCACGCGCGCGAAGCCGCGCCAACCGCGCGCGTTGCGCGGACGCCAGTCCAGGCGCAGCCCGTAGCGCGCGTTGCCGGCGACGCTGTCGGTATTGCGGTCGTCGACCGCGATGCGGTCGCTGAAACGGCCTTCCAGGGCTGCATCGAAGACGCCGTCGCGCGAACGCCAGACGATCTCTGCGTACCCATCCGCGCGCGGCACGCCCGGCACCCGATTGCCGGCGGCGACCGTGCGCGTGGCGCCCTGCACGCGATAGCTGTAACTCTGCTCGAAGCGCGCATCGATCCAGTTCACGGCCAGCGCGTAACGCCACTGCGCGCCCCACGCGCCCTCCAGCCCCAGCTCCAGGCCGTCGCGACGGGTGCGCCCGGCGTTGGCGAAACTAGCGCGGCCGCCACGGCTGTCGGCGGGCACGATCTCGTGCTCGCCCTCGACCCGATACGCGGCCACGCTGACGCGGCCGCCGGCGTAGCGCCAGCGCAGACCGAGCTCGGCGCTGTCGTAGCGCGCCGGGCGCAATTCGCGATTGAAGCCGGCACTGCCGTCGGCACGATAGGCCAGTTCGGTCGCGGTCGGCGTCTCGAAGCCGCGACCGACGCTGGCGAAGGCCTCGCCGCGGCCGAACGCGCGCGCCACGCCCAGCGCGGCCGAGGTTTCCCGATAGTCGGCGCCACCGCTGTCGTCGCCGTTGCCCGGCGCGAAGTAGCGGTCTCGGGAACGGAACGCCAGACGCGCATGACGCAGCGCCGCCAACACGGTCCAGTCCTGGGCCGGTGCGTAGTCGCCGATCGCGTACAGCTCGCGGTCGGAGATGCGGTTGCGCTCGTCGCGGCGCAGGCGGCCGCGCACGCCCAGACGGTCGCCGACGAAGTTCTCGTAGCCGCGCCGGTCTTCGTCCAGGCGCGCCCACTCGACCCCAAGCGCGAACGCGCCGCGTGCGCCGCGCCAGCGGTGCCCGGCATCCACGCCCAGCGACCCGCGGCCCAGATCGATCACGCCACCGGCGCTGCCCGGCGCTGCCTGCGCCGCCACCGGCAGTGCAAGGTACTGCAGCACGTCGCGCTCGATGCGGTAGCCGCCGATCCAGACCTCGCGCCCCGGCGCGTAATCGCGCTGCCAACGCAGGCCGGCCTGACGGTTCTCGATGCGCTTGCGGGTATCGAACAACGACGCGACCGCATCGGTGCCATGCGCGTCGGCGCGCAGGCCGGCGCGGTCCAGGCCCAGCGGGTCCTGGGTGTCGGGCTGCGACAGCGAGTTCAGCACCAGGCGGACGCGTTCGCCCTCGCGCGGCGCCCACTCGGCCACGGCATCGAACTGCGAGCGTTGCGCGGCTGCGTGCGCGCGTTCGCCGTCGGTCTGAAAATAACTGGCGCCGACCCGGCCGCGCCAGCGTCCGTCGTCGCTGACCGCGTCGGCGACCGCGCTGGCACGCGCGCTGCCGTGATCGCCGCCCCAGGCCTGCAGGCTGGCGCCGCGCAGGCGCTCCAAATCGGTCGCGGCCACGATCGCGCCGCCGGCAGCGTTGCCGTACTGCAGGGCCAGGGGGCCGCGCAGCACTTCGATCCGGTCCAAGGCATCCAACGGAAAGTTCGCCGCCTGCCCCTGCCCGTCCGCGGCCGAGGCCGGAATGCCGTCGACGACCAGGCGGATGCCGCGGATGCCGAAGGTCGAACGCGCGCCGAAGCCGCGGCTTTGTATCTGCAGGTCCTGGGCGTAGTTCTGGCGATCCAGCACGCTGATGCCGGGCACGCGCGCCAAGGCCTCGGACAGGTTCACCTGACGCTGGCCCGCACGCAGGGTGTCGCCGTCGATCGCGGTGACCGCGCCTGGGAACGTGGATAAAGGGCGCCGCGGCGCGACCACCTCGACCGTGTCCAGGGTGCGCGCCTCGCTGTCGGCTTGCTGCGCCCAAGCCGGCGCGGTCGTCGCACCCAAGGCCAGGGCGCAGGCTATCGCCAAGCGCTGCGGTGGCGCGTATGGAGGTGCCCAAACCGAGGCCGATACGGGGAGTGACATGCGATTGCGATCCGAACGGGTGCGGGCATGATGCCATCCCGTCCGGACCGCGCCTGCCGACGACGTCACGTCATTGTCGGCGCTCCCATCGACCGCGCTGGGCGACGACGGCCTACTCCTTGTCGCCCTTCAAATCGAAGCAGTGCTTGCCGGCTGGATGCGGCCACTCGCGCCCGTACCAATTTTCGTTGCCCTCGACAGCCGTGTCGGTATCGAAATTGGCGCACAAGCGATAGGCCAGACCCGTGCCCGGCTCGTAGACATAGGGCGCGCCATTGACCGGATCGGCGTAGTCCAGACTGATGCCGGGCTGCCCGGCCAGGGTCTTCAGATCCGCCGGCAGACGTTCGTGCTTGGTCACGTAGTCGGCCACCGCGATAGTGATGACGTTGAAATCCTGCACGCGGCGTTGATCCAGACGGATCAGCCGCTGCGTGCCCGGCCCGCCTGTGATCCACAGCGCCGTCGCCACCGCCGCGACCATCACCGTAGCGGTCAGGAACAGCAGCCCGCGTCCCACCGCGCGCCCGCCAGGGCCCTCGGTCTCCTCACGCCGCAGATCGCGCAGGTAATAGCCGAACACCGTGCCCGCGATCGCCGCGACCACCAGCACCTTGAGCACGAAGCGCAGGCTGAGTTCGCCGTCGAGCAGGTTGTAGACCAGCGCGGTCATATCGCCGATCAGCACGGAAGCGGCGACGAACAGGGTCAGGTACGTCAGCCAACGTCGCACCGGCGACAGCCGCTTGATCGGATAGCGCACGACTTCGCGCGCCAGATAAGCGCTCACGAAGGCGAACACCGGGAAGGCGATGATGACCGCCGCCACCGACCAGTGAAGCTCCGGCCCCACCCGCATCTGCATCAGTTGGCGGGCCGGATCCACGGGGTCCGCCAGCCAATGATCGATCAGATCGAACAGCAAGCTGCCCAGATTGAAGGCGACGAAATACAAGGTCGCGAACAGCACCAGGTAGAGGAAAGCCTCGCGCGCGGACAGCGAGGCGCGCGGCTTCGGCACCGGCACCACGAAGCCCACGTCGGCATAGGCGTCGAGCACGCCGCGCGTCTGCTCGGCGGTCCAACCGGCCTGGCCCAAGGCCTGCGCGATCGCCTCCTTGGACTGGCCGCGCAACAGCGCCTCGCGTACGAACAGCTCCAGTTCCTGGGTTCCCGCCGCCATGCCCCGCTCTCCCGATATGGACGAGGCGAATCTAGCAGCTTCGCCGCGGCACCCGGCGACCATCGTCGGGGTCGAGCATTACGCTACCGGCGGGCACCGACGGCGCTACGCTGCGTCGCTGGCCCCGGCCTCCACCCGATTCTGCGCGCAGGCCATCCACCGCCCTTGCCCAGAGACGAAGACAGCGCGAAATCGCGCCAACCCGGTCCGCGTTGAGTCCGTACGAATCGCAGGCCCATAATCGGGAGCGACTCGACGGTTTAAGGTTTCGCTAGCGCGCAATTCCCTGGTAGAGGAGGAAGACCGGCATGAGTCTCTCGCATATCGCCCCCCTGGCCGTCTTGCTGGCGCTGGCGAGCGGCGCCACGGCGGCGCCCGATGCCGGCGCGCGCGAGGCTCGCAAGCCGGCTTGCGAGCTCGATGCGTATGCCAAGGACACCGATCCCAAGGGTCTCAATGTCCGCGCCGGCCCCTCGATCGACGCCCCCATTCTCGCGACCTTGCCGGGCTGGAAGCCGCCCGGGCCCGATGACGAGTTGGAAGGACATCTCCCGGTAGGATTCACCATCGTCGAGGCGCGCGACGGCTGGGTGCGCATCGCGAACGTGTCGATACCGGACCCCGACAGCGGTGCCCATCGGGCCTCCCCGATCAGCGGCTGGGTCAGCGGCAAGAAGGTCGGTTACGCCCTGCAGACCGAGGTCGGCTTCGAACGGCCCGATCCGACCAGCCCGGTGGCGATCCGCAGCGACGACTGGATCCGCCTCGACGACGCGATCGGCATCAGCGACTGCTCGGGAGAGTGGGCGCAGATCGCTTACGGCGATCGCAAGTCGCCGCAGCGCGCCTGGTTCCGCGGCCTGTGCGGCTTGATCGAGACCACCTGCGATGGCCGCCTCGGCGACGACAGCGAGGATCATGCGGCGGCCGATGCGAACGCAGCGGACGACGCTCCCAGGCCTTGAGCGAACACGACACAGCGAACGCGCAAAAGAAAAGCGGGCCGTAGCCCGCTTTTCTCTAGTCCAGCATGGTGCGCGGCGATTACTCGGCCACGACGCCCTCGCCTTCCTCGACGGCCTTCATCGACAGGCGGATGCGGCCCTGCTTGTCGACTTCCAGCACCTTGACCTTGACCACGTCGCCTTCCTTGAGCTTGTCGCTGACCTTCTCGACGCGCTCGTTGGAGATCTGCGACACGTGGACCAGACCGTCCTTGCCCGGCAGGATCGTCACGAAGGCGCCGAAGTCCATGATCTTGGCGACCTTGCCTTCGTAGATGCGGCCCGGCTCGACGTCGGACACGATCTGGTCGATGCGCGCCTTGGCGGCTTGCGCGGCGGCGGCGTTGACCGAAGCGATGACGATGGTGCCGTCGTCCTGGATGTCGATCTGGGTGCCGGTTTCCTTGGTGATCGCCTGGATGGTCGAGCCGCCCTTGCCGATCACTTCGCGGATCTTGTCCGGGTGGATCTTCATGGTCAGCAGACGCGGCGCGTACTCGGACAGCTCCGAACGCGAGGTCGTGATGGCGTTGGCCATCTCGCCCAGGATGTGCAGACGACCGGCCTTGGCCTGGCCCAGCGCGACCTGCATGATCTCTTCGGTGATGCCCTGGATCTTGATGTCCATCTGCAGGGCCGAGATGCCTTCGCTGGTACCGGCCACCTTGAAGTCCATGTCGCCGAGGTGATCCTCGTCGCCCAGGATGTCGGACAGGACGACGAAGTTGTCGCCTTCCTTGACCAGGCCCATCGCGATGCCCGCGACCGGCGCCTTGATCGGCACGCCGGCATCCATCAGCGCCAGCGAGCTGCCGCAGACCGAGGCCATCGAGGACGAGCCGTTCGACTCGGTGATTTCCGACACGATGCGAATCGTGTACGGGAACTCTTCCATGGTCGGCATCACGGCGAGCACGCCGCGCTTGGCCAGGCGGCCGTGGCCGATTTCGCGGCGCTTCGGGCCCATCATGCGGCCGGCTTCACCGACCGAGTAAGGCGGGAAGTTGTAATGGAACAGGAAGTGTTCCTTGTACTCACCGGAAACGGCGTCGATGATCTGACCGTCGCGCGCGGTGCCCAGGGTGGCGACCACGATGGCCTGGGTTTCGCCGCGGGTGAACAGCGAGGAGCCGTGGGTACGCGGCAGCACGCCGACGCGCGAGGCGATCGGACGCACGGTGTCGAGGGCGCGGCCGTCGATGCGGACCTTGGTGCTGAGCACCGAGTTGCGCATGGTCTGGTACTCGAGCTCGCCGAATTCCTTCGACAGTTCCGAGCTGCTCCAGCCGTCGGCTTCGGCGCGGCCGGCCAGACGCTGCATCACGTCCTTCTTGATCGCGCCGATGGCGTCGCGGCGCTGCAGCTTGTCGCGGACCTGGAACGCGGAAGCGAGCTGGTCGCCCACGGCTTCCTTGAGCGCGCCGATCAGGGCGTCGTTCTTCACCGGAGCTTCCCACGAGGACGGCTTGGTGCCGGCTTCGACGACGAGCTCGTTGATGACGTTGATGACCTTCTGCATCTCGCGATGACCGAACATCACCGCGCCCAGCATGACGTCCTCGGACAACATCTTGGCTTCGGATTCGACCATCAGCACCGCGTTGGAGGTGCCGGCGACGACGAGCTCGAGCTCGGACTCGGCCAGCTCGGAAGCGGTCGGGTTGAGCAGGTACTGACCGTTCTTGTAACCGACCTTGGCGGCGCCGATCGGACCCTGGAACGGGGTGCCGGCCAGCGCGAGCGCGGCCGAGGCACCGATCAGGGCCGGGATGTCGCCGTCGATTTCCGGATTCATCGACATGACCGTGGCGATGATCTGGACTTCGTTACGGTAGTCCTCCGGGAACAGCGGACGGATCGGACGGTCGATCAGACGCGAGATCAGCGTCTCCTTCTCGGTCGCACGGCCTTCGCGCTTGAAGAAGCCGCCCGGGATGCGACCGCCGGCGTAGAACTTCTCCTGGTAATCCACGGTGAGCGGGAAGAAGTCCTGGCCCTCGCGCGCGCTCTTGGCGGCGACGGCGGTCACCAGCAGCACGGTGTCCTCCATCTTGACGATGACGGCGCCGCCGGCCTGACGGGCGATTTCGCCGGTCTCCAGGGTCACCTGATGGTTGCCGTACTGGAAGGTCTTGGTAATTTTTGCCACGTTGGGTTCCTTCGGTTCGATACGTTCCGGTCGAGGCCCTTGCCTCACCCGGTCGGCCGCCGTAACGGCCTGCGGTTTGGTGTGCACCCTGGCCGGAGCGTCCGCCCTGGCCGGTCACGCGGTCCGGACTGCCGGACCTGGGCCGAAGCGGACTGGACCGGAGCGGTCCTGGGCCGATCGGCTGGCGCTGCATCCTGCATCGCCGCGGGGCGCGGTTCCGAAGATTCCGGTCCCGCAAAAGAAACCGCGGCGCATCGCTGCGCCGCGGTCGGTATCGGTTAGCGGCGCAGACCGAGCTTTTCGATCAGGGCCTTGTAACGCTCGTTGTCTTTGCGCTTCAGGTAGTCGAGCAGGCTGCGGCGGCGGTTGACCATCTGCAGCAGGCCGCGCCGGCTGTGGTGGTCTTGCTTGTGCAGCTTGAAGTGACCGGTGAGCTGCTCGATGCGAGCGGTGAGCAGGGCGACCTGGACTTCCGGCGAACCGGTGTCGTTGGCGCCGCGCTTGTTATCTTCGATGACTTTGCTGGTGTCGATGGACATGATGTTCTCTTCGATGCGTGGCCTGCAGAAGCGAATCGGTCGCGGCCTTGCCGCTCCGACGCACCGCCTGGCTCGCCGTTTGCTATTGGATAGGGATGCCGTTCAAGCGCGAGTACTAGCGAAGTGCTTGAAAAGCGGCGGAATTGTACCAGCCCGCGGCGGCGAATGCGAATGAGTTGGGACCGAGTCCGCGATGAGCGCGGGCCCCATGTGCGCGCCGATCGGGGCCAGCAGCGGCCGCCTGGCGGCAATCCAGCTCGCGCCGCGCTGCCGCATTCAGCTTCAGCGAGGCGCTCTGGCGCCTGAGTGCCGGGCCCAGCGACCTGCTCCGTCCAGGCATTGCGGGCCCGTCACGCGTCGCCCTGCCCGGTCCAACGAAACGAATCGCCGGTTCAGCCGCCGGTATCGGCCGGCGGCTCCGTGGCGGCGGCCGCGCCCGGGCTGCCGCTCAAGACCGCCCAGCGGAACAAACGCTGCGGCTGCAGACGCTGCCGATCGTCACGCTGGCCCAGGCCCAGGCAGCGGCCGTCCTCGCCGAACACCGCGACCAAGGCCGGCTCGCCTTCGGCGCAGTCCACCGACTGGCCATAGCCGATCCGGCGCTGGGCCTGTGCGTCCAGCTGCACGCGCTCGAACCCGGCCAGGCCGGCCTCGATCGGCAGCAGGCAGGCGTCCAGCGCGGCCTCGCCCTGTTCGGCCAGGGCGCGCAACTCGTCCAGGGTGATCATGCGCGGCTGGGCGAAGGGTTCGACCCAGAGCCGGCGCAGCGCGGCCACGTGCGCGCCGCAGCCCAGGGTTTCGCCGAGGTCGCGGACCAGGCTGCGCACGTAGGTGCCGGAACCGCATTCGACGTGCAGGCGCAGGCGCGCGCCGTCGCGCTCGATCACGCGCAGCGCATGCACGCTGACGTCGCGTTCGGGGGCCTCGATGGCTTCGCCACGGCGGGCCTTGGCGTACAGCGGTTCGCCGCCCTGTTTGAGCGCGGAATAGATCGGCGCGCGCTGGCGGATCTCGCCGCGCAGAGGCGACAGCGCCGCTTCGATCGTGGCCTCGTCCAGTTCCGGCACCGGCCGCTCGAGCAGAATCGCGCCGTCGGCGTCGTCGGTGTCGGTGACCGCGCCCAACACGGCTTCGGTTTCGTAGGCCTTGCGCGCGCCCAGCAGCAGGCCGGCGATCTTGGTGGCTTCGCCGAAGCACAACGGCAGCAAGCCGGTCGCGAGCGGATCCAGGCTGCCGGTGTGGCCGCCCTTGTCGGCGCGGAACAGATGGCGCACCTGCTGCAGGGCCTGGTTCGAGCTCAGGCCCGGCGGCTTGTCGAGCAGCAGCAGCCCGTCTAGGGCCCGGAACACGGTGCGAGGCTTCTTGCTCATGCGGGCATTGTAGGAGCGATGGCGGCCGGCACCAGCCCGGCTGGCGGGTACTGGGGCGCGACGGAATGGGGAGGGATCGCCTACCGCCCCGCTGTGGGAGCGGCGTGAGCCGCGATCGCGAATCCGCGACCGCATAGCCAGTGGGTAACCGATTGAGCACCGATCGCGGCTCACGCCGCTCCCGCGGGAAGCGGGCGCGGCGCGAGGTCGTTCGAGAGGAACTCAGTCCTGTCCGGACTCCGGCTCCTGCGGCGGCAGATCGCGCAGCAGGTTGTCGATGCGTTCGCCGCGATCGACCGAGTCGTCGTAGTGGAAATGCAGCTCCGGCACATGCCGCAGCTTCATCGCCTTGCCGAGCTGGAAACGCAGCTGCGGCGAAAGCAGCTTCAGCGCCTTGACCGCTTCCTTGGAGCGCTCGGCCTGCAGAGCGGTCACGAACACCTTGGCGTGAGCCAGGTCGCGCGTGACCTCGACATCGGACACGCTGACCGACGGCAGGGCGTGCTCGCGCACGGCCTCGTGGACGATCCGGCCCAGCTCGCGACGGAGCTGGGCGGAAACGCGATCGCTGCGATAGAACGTCTTCTGCGCCATTTCGATTACAGCGTGCGCTGCACTTCGATACGCTCGAAGCACTCGATCTGGTCGCCCGGCTTGACGTCGTTGTACGCCTTCACGCCGATGCCGCACTCGGTGCCGTTACGCACTTCGTCGACGTTCTCCTTGAAGCGGCGCAGGGATTCCAGCTCGCCCTCGAAGACCACGGCGTTATCGCGCAGCACACGGATCGGCTTGGAGCGCTTGACCACGCCCTCGACCACCATGCAGCCGGCGACCGCGCCGAACTTGGAGCTGCGGAACACGTCGCGCACTTCGGCGATGCCGATGATCTCTTCGCGGATCTCGACGCCGAGGATGCCCGAAGCCACCTGCTTCACCTGGTCGATCACGTCGTAGATGATCGAGAAGTAACGCAGGTCGACGCCGTTGCCCTCGATGATGCGGCGCGCGGAGGCGTCGGCACGGACGTTGAAGCCGATCACGGTGGCCTTGGCGGTGGCCGCGGCGTTGGCGTCGGACTCGGTGATGCCGCCCACGCCGGAGCTGATCACGTTGATGCGGATCTGATCGTTGGACAGCGCCATCAGCGACTGGCGCAGCGCCTCGACCGAACCCTGCACGTCGGCCTTGATGACCAGGTTGAGGCTCAGCTGGCCCTCGCCCTTGCCCATCTGGGCCATGATGTCTTCCATGCGGTTGCCGGCGGCGGCGACCAGGCGCGATTCGCGGCGCTTGGTGTCGCGCTGCTGGGCGACGTCCTTGGCCAGGCGCTCGTCCTCGACCACCACGAAATCGTCGCCGGCGTCGGGCACGCCCGACAAGCCCAGCACCTGCACCGGAATCGACGGACCGGCGAACTCGACCTGCTTGCCGTTCTCGTCGAACAGCGCGCGCACGCGGCCGTACTGCACGCCGCAGACCAGGTAGTCGCCCTTCTTGAGCTGACCCTGTTGGACCAGCACGGTGGCGACCGGGCCACGGCCCTTGTCGAGCGAGGATTCGATAACCGTACCGGTGGCGCGACCGACCGGCACCGCGAGCAGTTCCAGCACTTCGGCCTGCAGCGAGATCGCGTCGAGCAGATCGTCGACGCCGTCGCCGGTCTTGGCCGACAGCTCGACCATCTGGGTGTCGCCGCCGAACTCTTCGGCGACCACCTGCTCGGTCAGCAGTTCGTTCTTGACCCGCAGCGGATCCGCGCCGGACTTGTCGATCTTGTTGATCGCCACGATCAGCGGCACGCCGGCCGCCCGCGCATGCTGCACGGCTTCCTTGGTCTGCGGCATGACGCCGTCGTCGGCGGCCACCACCAACACGACGATGTCGGTCAGCTTGGCGCCGCGCGCGCGCATCGAGGTGAAGGCCGAGTGGCCGGGCGTGTCGAGGAAGCTGATCACGCCGCGAGCGGTTTCGACGTGGTACGCGCCGATGTGCTGGGTGATGCCGCCGGCTTCGCCCGAGGCGACCTTGGTGCGGCGGATGTAGTCCAGCAGCGAGGTCTTGCCATGGTCGACGTGACCCATGATCGTGACCACCGGCGGACGCGCGACGCGGTCGCCCTGTACTTCCTCGGCGTGCGCGATCAGCGCGTCCTCGGCGGCATTGACGTTGGTGCGGACGACGGTGTGGCCGAGTTCTTCGGTCACCAGTGCGGCGGTGTCGTAATCGATGCCCTGATTGATGGTCGCCATGACGCCCATCTTGAACAGCGCCTTGACCACGTCGCCGCCCTTGAGGGCGAGCTTCTGGGCCAGGTCGGCGACCGTGATGGTCTCGCCGATCGCGACTTCGCGCACGATCGGCGCGGTCGGACGGGAGAAGCCGTGGGCGCCGCCGCCGGAGCGGCTCTGCTCGGCCTGACGACGCGGCTTGGACTTGCCGCGCGTGCTGCTGGTGCGGCGGGCGCGGTCGGAGGCGCTCAGGTGCAGCTGACCGGCGAAGCGGTTGGCGGCATCGTCGTCCTCGACGCCGGCGACCATCGCGTGCGAGCCGCGGGTCTTGTGGCGCGGGTTGTTGCGGTCGTCCACGCGGGCCGGTTCCGGACGCGCGGGCGCCGGCTTCGGATGGCCGTGGCCGTGGGTGGTCGGCGGCTTGCGCACCGGCGCTTCGTCGTCCTCGGCCGGCACGACCGCGCTGACGTCGGCGAGCTTGGCCTTCTGCTCTTCCTCGGCCTTGGCGCGCGCAGCCTCTTCGGCTTCGCGGCGGGCGGCATCGGCGGCTTCGGCGCGACGCTTGTCGACCTCGGCCAGCTTCTGCTGCTCGGCGAGGTTGCGCTGCTTGGACTCTTCGAGCTTGCGCAGGATCTCGGCGCGCTCGTCGGTCGGGTCGCCCTGGGCCTCGTTCGGCTTGACCAGGGTGACCTTCTTGCGCACGACCACGTCGACGGTGGTGCGGTTCTTGCCGCCACCGACGGTGAGTTCCTGCTTGCGGCTGCGGTTGAGCGTGATCTTCTTCGCCGCTTCGCTCTCTTCGGCGGGCTTGTCGACCTTGCCGTGCGAGCGCTTCAGGAAGCCGAGCAGCTTTACTTTCTCGATGCTGGTCACGACCTGGTCGGGGCCGCTGAAGCTCATGCCGGCCTCGGCCAGCTGCTCCAGCAACTTCTCGACCGGCGTGTTCACCAGTTCGGCCAGCTTGCGGATGGTGGTTTGCTGCGACATTCGGTGTCCGTTTCCTTCGTGGCGCGGGACGCATCCCGCGCGTGATGGCGCCATTCTAGCCCCGCCCAGCGCCCAACACCTCGGCGCCGCGCAGACCCGGATGGCCTGCCCGCGGACCGGGCCCATGCCCGGTCCAGCGAAGCCGGATCGGGGCGCTAGCCGCGATCCGGGGTGCCGGAAGACGCCCGCCAGGGACCTCTTCCGACCTGAAGCTAAATCCTCACTCGAACCAGTGCTTGCGCGCTTCCATGATCAGGGCCGCAGCGCGGGCTTCGTCCATACCTTCGATATCGGTCAGCTCGTCGGTCGCCAGGTCCGCCAGATCGTCGCGCGTGACCACGCCGCGGCCGGCCAGGACATAGGCGAGCTCGTCGTCCATGCCTTCCAGCGACAGCAGATCCTCGGCCGGCTGGTGCTCGTCGAGCTCTTCCTCGGCGGCCAGGGCCTCGTTCAGCAGGGCGTCGCGGGCGCGGGCGCGCAGTTCCTCGACGATGTCCTCGTCGAAGCCTTCGACCGCCAGCAGCTCGCCGACCGGCACGTAGGCGATTTCCTCGACCGTGCTGAAGCCTTCCGAGACCAGGATGCCGGCGATTTCCTCGTCGACCTCCAGCTTGTCCTGGAACAGCTGGCGGGCCGAATTCTGCTCGGCCTCCGACTTGGCGGTGACCTGGTCCTGGGTCATGACGTTGAGCTGCCAGCCCGACAGGCGGCTGGCCAGACGCACGTTCTGGCCGCCCTTGCCGATCGCCTGGGCCAGACGGTCCTCGGCCACGGCCAGGTCCATCGAATGCTTTTCCTCGTCGACGATGATCGACTGCACTTCCGCCGGCGCCATCGCGTTGATGACGAACTGGGCCGGGTTGTCCGACCACAGCACGATGTCGACGCGCTCGCCGTTGAGCTCGTTGGACACCGCCTGCACGCGCGAACCGCGCATGCCGATGCAGGCGCCGATCGGATCGGTGCGGTTGTCGTGCGCGAGCACGGCGATCTTGGCGCGGTCGCCCGGATCGCGCGCGCAGGCCTTGATCGAAACCAGGCCCTGGCCGACTTCCGGCACTTCCAGCTTGAACAGCTCCATCATGAATTCCGGAGCGGCGCGGCTGATGAACAGCTGCGGGCCGCGCGGCTCGGTGCGCACGTCGAACAGGTAGCCGCGCACGCGGTCGCCGGCGCGCAGCACGTCGCGCGGGATGCCCTTGTCCTTCGGAATGATCGCCTCGGCGTTGCCGCCCAGGTCGACGTAGATGTTGCCGCGCTCAACGCGCTTGACGATGCCGGTGACCAGCTCGCCGACGCGATCCTTCCACGCGTCCACGACCTGGGCGCGCTCGGCCTCGCGCACGCGCTGCACGATGACCTGCTTGGCGGCCTGGGCGGCGATGCGGCCGAAGTCCGGGTTCTCGATCTGCTCTTCGATGTAGTCGCCGACCTCGACGCCCTCGACCTCGTCGACCGCATCCATCAGGCGCACCTGGCGGTCGGGCGACTCCATCACCACGTCGTCGGCCACGACCTCCATGCGGCGGAACGTTTCGTAGCTGCCGTCCTTCTGATCGATGGAGACGCGCACCAGCACGTCCTCGTCGTGATAGCGCTTCTTGGCGGCGGACGCCAGCGCGGCCTCGATGGCTTCGAAGATGACCTCGCGCGGCACGCCCTTTTCGTTGGCGACTGCGTCAACTACCAGCAACAGTTCCTTGCTCATCTCGTCACTCCGCACGGGTCGGCTCGCGGGCCGCCGGCTCTAGGGTTGGTTAATGCTCGTTGGATAGCGATCGTTACGAAGCTTTGGGCTTCGTCGGTTTGTTCTTGCCGTCTTTCGGCTTGGGCTTGCCCGGCTTGGTCGGCGCCAGGCCCAGCGCGGCCCAGTCCGGCACCAGCCGCGCCTTGTCGATATTCGAGAACGGCACGCTGAAACGCACGCCATCGATCGCGAACACCACCTGCGTGCCCTCCACGCCGACGATCTCGCCCTGCAGCCTGCGCCGGCCTTCGTGCGGCAGCTTCAGGCCGACCTTGGCGGTCTGACCGGCGAAGCGCGCGTAATGGTCCAGCGCGAACAGCGGGCGGTCGATGCCCGGCGACGACACTTCGAGGGTGTAGTTGCCGCTGATCGGGTCTTCGACATCGAGCTGCGCCGACACTTCGCGGCTGACCGCTTCGCAGTCTTCGATGGTGACCAGACGCGGCTCGCCGTCGGCGCCGCTGGCGTCGTCGGCGGGCACGTCGATGTACAGGCGCAGCACCGCGCTGCCGGGCGACGGCAGGTATTCGGCGCCGAGCAGCTCCACGCCCAGCGAACGAATCGTCGGGGCGAGCATCGCGGCGATTTGGACTGCTTTATCCGACACGCGCATGACTCCTGCGGCTTCGGTCGATCGACGGCGCTTGCGGGATCGACCGCTGGTTGAACGTTGTTTGCGAAATCCGAACGCGAAAAACAACAAGGGGCCCGGTGGGCCCCTTGTCCGTACAACTGGATTTCGGTGTGTTGGCGCGAGCAGAGCGCCATCACAAAGCCCGACCTGGTTCGAAAAGAAAGCCCCGGTGAAGAGGCTTCTTGCGACCGCCGTTGAACCGGCGGCTTCGAACCAAAGCTGGTAGCGGGGGCAGGATTTGAACCTGCGACCTTCGGGTTATGAGCCCGACGAGCTGCCAGACTGCTCCACCCCGCATCAGGCCGACCATCATAACGGCCGGCTAACCTTCCTGCAAGCCCGCATTCACTTTTATTTTCAACATCCAGTGATTGGGGTTTGCCGCGACACACAACATATAGGCATTCGGCCGGGTTTCAAGCGCCGAACACGAATTAATTTTTCAGCCCGCGAAAGCCTTCTGACACCAGGCCATGATCGGGTTCCAGGCCAGGCCCAACGCCAACAGCGCCAGGGCATTGACGCCGAAGACCACGTTCAAGGGACGGTCCTCGCGCAGCGGCGGCAGCTCGCCGTCGGGCTCGTCGAAGTACATCGCCTTGATCACGCGCAGGTAGTAGAAAGCGCCGACCACCGCGAACACGATGCCGACGATCGCCAGCCACATCATCCCGCCCTGCAGCGCGGCGCGCAGCACCGCCAGCTTGGCCCAGAAGCCCAGGAACGGCGGCAGGCCGGCCAGCGAGGCCATCACGCACAGGACCAGACCGGCCATCCACGGGCTGCGCGCGTTGAGACCCTTGTAGTCGTCGATCCGGTCGGCTTCGAAGCCGCGGCTGGAGAGCACCACGATCGCGCCGAAGGCCGCGGCCGACATCAGCGAGTAGCTGATCGCGTAGAACATCGCCGCCGCCATGCCCTGCTCGCCGCCACCGGCGATGCCCAGGAACAGGAAGCCCACGTGCGACACCGTCGAATAAGCCAGCAGGCGCTTGAGGTTGGTCTGGACCAGCGCGCTTAGGTTGCCGATCGCCAGCGACATCACCGCCAGCCAGGCCAGGGCCAGGCGCCAGTGGTCGTCGAGCGGGCCGGCGCCCACCTCGAGCAGACGGTAGGTCATGCCGAACGCGGCCAGCTTGGGCGCCGAGCCGATGAACAGCGTGATCGGGGTCGGCGCGCCCTGATAGACGTCCGGCAGCCACATGTGGAACGGCGCGGCGCCGAACTTGAAGGCGATACCGGCGACCACGAACACCACGCCGGTGATCAGCATCAGCGACGAGGGGTTGCCGTAGGCGCTGGCGCCGATCTGGCCCAGGTCCAGCGAGCCGGTGGCGCCGTAGATCAGCGACAGGCCGTACAGCAGCAGGCCCGAGGCCAGCGCGCCCAGCACGAAGTACTTGATCGCCGCTTCCGAGGCCAACGGGCTGTCGCGGTCGATCGCGACCAGCGCGTACGAGCACAGCGCCAGCATTTCCAGGCCCAGGTAGACCATCACCAGGCTGCCGGCCGAGACCAGCAGCATCATGCCGGCGGTGGCGAACAGCATCAGCACCGCGACCTCGCCCTTGTAGAGCTCGCGCTCGCGCAGGTAGGACCAGGTGTAGAGCATCGACAGCACGCTGACCACGCCGATCGCGAGCTTGAGCACGTCGGCGGTGGTGTCGCGCACGAACATGCCACTGAGCACCGTGCCCTGCCCGCCCACGCCGAAGGCGACCAGCGCGGTCGCGACGATCAACACCGCGATCGCGAAGGCGTGGCTGACGATGCGATGCCGCTCGGACACGAACAGGTCGATCATCAGCAGCGCGAACGCGCCGACGATCACCACCAGCTCGGGCAGCAAGGGCATCAGGTCGGCGAGTCCTCGTACAGGCATGTTCATGTGTTACGGCCCCATCTGCAGCTTGGAGGTGGCGATCTGCGTCGCCAGGTTGGCGATCGCCGGTTCCATCAGGTCGGTGAGCGGCTTGGGCCAGATGCCCAGCAGCAGCACGCCAGCGGCGAACACGCCCAGCACCAGGGCCTCGCGCGGGTTGATGTCTTCGAGCTCGGCGACGTGGGCGTTGCCGACCTCGCCCCAGATCGTGCGCTTGACCAGCCACAGGGTGTAGGCGGCGCCGATGATGAGGGTGGTGGCGGCGGCGAAGCCGATCAGCGGGTGCTTCTGGAACGCGGCCAGGATCACCATGAACTCGCCGACGAAACCGGAGGTACCCGGCAGGCCGGAATTGGCCATCGCGAACAGCACCACGAACGCCGCGAACCAGGGCATCACGTTGGCGACGCCACCGTAGTCCTTGATCATGCGGCTGTGCATGCGGTCGTAGAGCACGCCGACGCAGGTGAACATCGCGCCCGACACGAAGCCGTGGCTGATCATCTGCACCATCGCGCCCTGCAGACCCAGGCGGGCGGCGTCGACGTTGCCGTAGTCGCGCACCAGGGCGAAGGAGATGAAGGTGCCCAGGGTGACGAAGCCCATGTGCGAAACCGACGAGTACGCGATCAGCTTCTTCATGTCCTCCTGGACCAGAGCGACCAGGCCGACGTAGATCACCGCGATCAGACTCAGCGCGATCACCAGCCAGGCCCACTCCTGCCCCGCGTCCGGCACCACCGGCAGGGTGAAGCGCAGGAAGCCGTAGCCGCCGATCTTCAGCATGATCGCGGCCAGGATCACCGAACCGGCGGTCGGCGCCTCGACGTGCGCGTCCGGCAACCAGGTGTGGACCGGGAACATCGGCACCTTCACCGCGAACGCGATCAGGAACCCGAAGAACAACCACATCTGCTCGGTCGCGGTCAGCGACAGCGGGTACCAGTCGGCCAGCTGCCAGCTACCGCTCTTGAGGTACAGGTAGATCAGCCCGATCAGCATGAAGACCGAGCCGAGGAACGTGTACAGGAAGAACTTCACCGCGGCGTAGACGCGGCGCGGGCCGCCCCAGACGCCGATGATGATGAACATCGGGATCAGCATGCCCTCGAAGAACACGTAGAACAGCATCGCGTCCATGGCCGAGAACACGCCCACCATCAGGCCTTCCAGGACCAGGAACGCGGCGTAGTACTGGCTTACGCGCTTGTCGACCGAGCCCCAGGCGCTGATCAGCACCAGCACGGTGACCAGGGTGGTCAGGCCGATCAGGGCCACCGAGATGCCGTCCGCGCCGAGGTGGTAGCGGATGTCGTAGGCCGGGATCCAGGCCCGGTCCTCGATGAACTGCATGCCGGCGTTGGTCGGATCGAAGCCGGTGAACAACAGCACGCTCAGAACCAGAGTCACCAGGCCGATGGCCAGCGCGAACCAGCGCGCGGAACCGGCGCGCTGGTTGCCGAAGGCCAAGGTGGCCAGGCCGCCGAGGATGGGCAGCCAGATGATCGCGGAGAGCAAAGAGGTGCTCAGCAAGGGGGGCGTGCTCAGTGAAATCACGCTCAGCAAGGGCTCGGGGCTCACGTCTCGGTCCTTGTCCTGTTAGCGCCAGTAACGAATCAGCACGGCCAGCAGTGCAATCAGGCCGAGGATCATCGCGAAGGCATAGTGATAGAGATAACCGGATTGCGCGCGGCGCACGATCCCGGCGACGAAGTCGACCACGCGCGCGCTGCCCTCGACGATGCCGCCGTCGATGACGCGGCTGTCGACCTCGCGCGAGGCCTTGCCCAGGCGCACACCGCCGCCGGCGAAGCCTTCGATCCAGAGCTTGTCGAAGCCGTACTTGTTCTCGAGCACGCGCACCGGCCAAGCGAATACCTCACGGGCCTTGGTGGCCAGCTCCGGCTTCCACCAGTACATAACCGTGGCCAGGGCGAATCCGGAGAAGGCCAGCCAGAACGCGGGCGCGGTGAAGCCGTGCAGCGCGAACTTCAACGGACCGTGCCAAGCCTCTGCACCGACCAGCGCGATGGTGTCGCGCGCTGGCTCCAGATCGATCGCGCCAAGGAAGAACGGCAGCTGCGGCAAGTGACCCGCCGAGTCGGTACCGAACAGCATCGGACCGGCGGTGAAGTAGCCGATCAGCACCGACGGAATCGCCAGCAGGATCAGCGGCAGGGTCACCACCCACGGCGACTCGTGCGGCTCGTGCGCGCCATGGTGGCCGTGGTCGTCGTGCGCATGCTCGTCATGGGCGTGCGCATCGTGATGCGCATCGTGACCGTGGTCGGCGTGGGCGTCGCGGAAACGCTCCTTGCCGTGGAAGGTCATGTAGAGCAGACGGAAGCTGTAGAACGCGGTCACGAAGGCGCCCGCCAGCACCGCGTAGTAAGCGTACTGAGACACCCAGGTCGCATGCGCGCCGTTGGCGGCGTGGTGCGCGGCCTCGATGATGGTGTCCTTCGAGTAGAAGCCCGAGAAGAACGGCGTGCCGACCAGGGCCAGCGTGCCCAGCAGGCTGGTCCAGTAGGTGATCGGCATGTACTTGCGCAGGCCGCCCATCTTGCGCATGTCCTGCTCGTGGTGCATGCCGATGATCACCGAGCCCGCGGCCAGGAACAGCAGCGCCTTGAAGAAGGCGTGGGTCATCAGGTGGTAGACCGCCGACGAGTAGGCCGACACGCCCAGGGCCACGGTCATGTAGCCCAGCTGCGACAGGGTCGAGTACGCGACCACGCGCTTGATGTCGTTCTGGACGATGCCCATCAGGCCGGTCCAGAACGCGGTGGTGGCGCCGATGAACAGCACGAAGTTGAGCGCGGTGTGCGACAGCTCGAACAGCGGCGACATGCGCGCGACCATGAAGATGCCCGCGGTCACCATCGTCGCGGCGTGGATCAGCGCCGAGATCGGCGTCGGGCCTTCCATCGAGTCCGGCAGCCACACGTGCAGCGGCACCTGCGCCGACTTGCCCATGGCGCCGATGAACAGACAGATGCAGATCGCGGTCGCGGCCGACCAGACCACCGGCGCGGCGGTGACCTGCCAGCTGTGGCCGAACAGGCCAAGGCTGCCGCCCCAGATGCCGATGGTGCGGTTGGCGATCTCGCCGGCCTTGGCGAACACCACGCCGTAGTCCAGCGAACCGGTCGCCCACAGCACGCCGGCGATACCCAGCAGGAAGCCGAAGTCGCCGACGCGGTTGACCAGGAAGGCCTTGAGGTTGGCGAACACCGCGGTCGGGCGCTTGAACCAGAAGCCGATCAGCAGGTACGACACCAGACCCACCGCTTCCCAGCCGAAGAACAGCTGCAGGAAGTTGTTGCTCATCACCAGCATGAGCATCGAGAAGGTGAACAGCGAGATGTAGCTGAAGAAGCGCTGGTAACCCGGGTCCTCGGCCATGTAGCCGATGGTGTAGATGTGCACCAGCAGCGAGACGAAGGTGACCACCACCATCATCATCGCGGTCAGCTTGTCGATCATGAAGCCGACGTTGGCCTCGATCCCGCCGACCTGGAACCAGGTGTAGAGGTTTTCGTTGAACGGCAGCGCGGCCTGCGCGACCAGCTGCCACAGCACGTAGCACGACAGCGCGCAGCTGACCGCGACGCCGAGGATGGTGACGGTGTGCGCACCGGCGCGGCCGACCTGGCGCCGGAACAGGCCGGCGACGATCGCGCCCAGCAGCGGCGCGAGCACGATGGCGAGCAGGACGGACTTGGAGAGTACGACGGGTTGCATGCCGGTCAGCCCTTCATCGTGTCGATTTCAGCGACGTTGATCGTGCGCCGGTTGCGGAACAGCGTGACCAGGATCGCCAGGCCGATGGCGGCCTCGGCGGCGGCGACGGTCAGGATGAAGAACACGAACACCTGACCGGCCGGGTCGGCCAGCTGGCGCGAGAACGCGACGAAGTTGATGTTGACGGCGAGCAGCATCAGCTCGATCGACATCAGCAGCACGATCACGTTCTTGCGGTTGAGGAAGATGCCGGCGACGCTGATGCAGAACAGCACCGCGCCCAGCGCGAGATAGTGGCCCAGGGCCAGACCGGCTCCGAAGAATTCGCTCACGGCTTGGCCTCCTCGACGGGCGCTTCGGGCTCGGGCGGCAGCGGCTTGACCGCGTCCATCTTGACCATGCGCAGACGGTCGCTGGCGCGCACGCGCGCCTGCTCCGACGGGTTCTGGTGCTTGGCGCCCGGACGGCGGCGCAGGGTCAGCATCACCGCGGCGATCACCGCCACGGTCAGGATCACCGCGGCGACCTCGAACGGCAGAAGGAAATCGGTGAACAGCGCGCGCGCCAGCCACTTGGTGTTCTCGCCGCCGGACGGATCGGCGGTCAGCGGCGTGGCGACATTGGCCTTGACCCCGATCAGGGTCAGCATCTCGACCAGCATCACCACCGCGACCAGCAGGCCGACCGGCAGATAGCGCACATAACCTTCGCGCAGGGGCGCGACGTCGATGTCGAGCATCATCACCACGAACAGGAACAGCACCATCACCGCGCCGACGTAGACCAGGATCAGGGCCACGCCGAGGAACTCGGCGCCGGCGATGATCCACACGCAGGCGACCGAGAAGAAGGTCAGCACCAAGCTGAGCGCGGCGTGCACCGGGTTCTTGACGCTGATCACCGCCACCGCGGCTGCGGTGGCCGCGAAGGCGAAGACATAGAAAGCGATCTGGGCGAGATCCATATCAGGCACTCAGCGGAAGGCGGCGTCGGCGGCGCGGCGCTCGGCGATCTCGGGCTCGAGACGGTCGCCGATCGCCAGCAGCTGCTGTTTGGTGACGATGTTCTGTCCGCGCTGGTCGAAGTGGTATTCGTGGATGTGGGTCTCGACGATGGAGTCGACCGGGCAGGACTCCTCGCAGAATCCGCAGAAGATGCACTTGAACAGGTCGATGTCGTAACGCGTGGTGCGGCGGGTGCCGTCCTCGCGCTTGGTCGAGTCGATGGTGATCGCCAGCGCCGGGCACACGGCCTCGCACAGCTTGCAGGCGATGCAGCGCTCTTCCCCGTTGGGGTAGCGGCGCAGCGCGTGCACGCCGCGGAAGCGCGGCGATTGCGGCGTCTTCTCCATCGGGTACATCAGCGTGTACTTGGGCTTGAACAGGTACTTGAGCGTCAGCCCAAGGCCCTGCGCGAGCTCGATCAGGAGCAGGCTCTTGAAGTAGGAAACGATGCGATTCATGTCTTGAGCCTGTCCTTACACGCCCGGCAGGAACACTTTGTAGTACGCCATGACGGCGACCACGCAGATCCAGGCGATCGTGAGCGGAATGAACACCTTCCAGCCCAGACGCATGATTTGGTCGTAGCGGTAGCGCGGGAACGAAGCGCGGAACCAGATGAAGCAGCTGGCGAAGAAGAAGACCTTCGCGAACAGCCACCACCAGCCATCGACCGAGAGGAACGGAATGCCCAGGCCCTGGAACGGGCTCAGCCAGCCGCCGAGGAAGAAGATCGAGGTCAGGAAGCTGATCAGGATCATGTTCGCGTATTCGGCCAGGAAGAACAGCGCGAACGCCGAACCCGAATACTCGACCATGTGGCCGGCGACGATTTCCGACTCGCCTTCGACCACGTCGAACGGCGCGCGGTTGGTCTCGGCCACGCCGGAGATGAAATACACCACGAACAGCGGCAGCATCGGCACCACGAACCATTCCAGCGCGCCGGCGTTGCCGGACTGCGCCATCACGATCTCGGTGAGGTTGAGGCTGCCGGCGCCGACCATCACGCCGACCATGGCGAAGCCCATCGCGATCTCGTAGGACACCACCTGGGCCGCGGCGCGCATCGCGCCGAGGAAGGCGTACTTCGAGTTCGAGGCCCAGCCGGCCAGGATGATGCCGTACACGCCCAGCGAGGTCATCGCCAGCAGGTACAGCAGGCCGGCGTTGGCGTTGGACAACACCAACTGGGTGTCGAACGGCACCACCGCCCAGGCCGCGAATGCGGGCGCCAGGGTCAGCAGCGGCGCGAGCTTGTACAGGAAGGGCTCGGCGCGGGCCGGCTGGATCACTTCCTTGAACAGCAGCTTGAACACGTCGGCGAAGGCCTGAAGGATGCCCATGCCGACGTACATCGGACCGCGGCGCACGTGCATCCAGCCGATCAGCTTGCGTTCCCAGACCACGTAGAACGCGACCGTGATGATCACCGGCATCGCGATCAGCAGGATCTTCAGCACGATCCAGGCCACCGCGCCGGCGTTGCCGAACGACAGGAACCATTCGCGGGTCGGGTCGACCAGTTGGCTAGTGAACATACCGTCCGTCATGGCTTATGCCCTCCCCGCCTGGACGCGACCGGCGCCGAGCGGCGCGGTGGCGCCGTGGCCGCTTTCGATCCAGACCGTGCCGCGCGCAACCTTGTCGCTGGTCGCGACCGGCAGGGTCGCGGTGCCGGCGGCGGCGGTGAACTTGCCGACCGTGCCGTCGGCCAGACCGGCGGCCTGCGCGTCGAGCGGATGCAACACGGCGCGCGGTTCGAGGTTGAGCGGGTGCGACTGCAGCGCGGCCGCGCGGCGCACGGTGGCGTCGCTGCGGTAGATCGCGATGCTGGCCGCTACCTCGAAGCCCTCGCCCGCCGTGTTCGCGGCCTTGCCGGCAGCCGGCTTGACCGAGACCGGTTGGATGCCGGCGCGCAGACCGGCCAGGTCGGTGAAGTCGAAACCGGCCGCGCCGAGCTCGCCGCCCAGTGCGCGCAGCACGCGCCAACCCGCGCGCGCCTCGCCCGGCAGCTTGCCGCCGGCGCTCGCGCTCTGGTCGCGACCATCGAGGTTGGTCAGGGTGGCGTCGATCTCGGGCAGCAAGCCGATCGGCAGGATCACGTCGGCGACGGCGCGGGTCGAGCGGCAGGCGTAATGGCTGAAGGCCACGACCTGGGCCTGGCCCAAGGCTTTCAACGCGGTGGCGGTGTCGGCGAAATCCAGACCCGGCTCGATGCCGTAGATCAGGTAGGCGCCGCGCGCGTCGGCGAGCATGCCCTGGGCGTCGCGCGCGCTAGGCAGCACGCCGTGGCGGCTCAGGCCCAGCGCATTGGCGCCCTGCGGGATGCGGCACAGCGCGGCGCCGGTGGCGGCGGCGAAATCGGCCGCCGCGGCGCGGATCGCGGCCGCATGCGGGCCGTTCTCGGCCAGCGCGCCGAGCACGATCGCGCAACGGGTGCCGGCCTTGGCGGCCTCGCGCAGGCCGGCATCGGCGAGCGTCGCGGCCAGCTGCGACGGCGCGACGATGTGCTTGCCAGCCAGGTCGAAGGTGAAGTCGAAATCGACCGGATTGACCGCGTGCACCTTGGCGCCGCGGGTCCAGGCCTTGCGCACGCGCTGGTGCGCGAGCGGCAGTTCGTGGCGCAGGTTGCTGCCCACGATCACGATCACGTCGGCCTGCGACAAATCGGCGACCGGCATCGCGAAGGCTTCGGCGACGGCGGCGTCGGACAAGTCGTGTTGAGCGATACGGTGGTCGAGGTTGCCGGTGCCCAAGGCCCCGGCCAGGCGCGCCAGCAGCGCGCCCTCTTCGTTCGAGGTCGCCGGATGGGCGAGCACGCCCAGCGCGTCGGCGCCGTTGTCGCGCAGGATCTTGGCGGCGCGCGAGATCGCGTCTTCCCACGTCGTCTCACGCCATTCGCCGCCGTCCTTGACCATCGGCGCGGTGGCGCGGTCTTCGGCGTACAGCCCCTGGTGCGAATAACGGTCGCGGTCCGACAGCCAGCACTCGTTGACGGCTTCGTTGTCGCGCGGGACGCTGCGCAGCACGTCGCCGCGGCGCACGTGCAGGAACAGGTTGCTGCCCAGGGCGTCGTGGTAGCCCAGCGACTCGCGCGCGGTCAGCTCCCAGGGACGGGCCTGGAACTGGAACACCTTGTTGGTCAGCGCGCCGACCGGACAGACGTCGATCACGTTGCCGGACAGCTCGGTGGTCAGCGGCTTGCCGTCGTAGGTGCCGATCTGCAGGTTCTCGCCGCGGTACATGCCGCCGAGCTCGTAAGTACCGGCGACTTCCGCGGTGAAGCGCACGCAGCGCGTGCACTGGATGCAGCGGGTCATCTCGGTGGCGACCAGCGGGCCCATGTCTTCGTCGGGCACCACGCGCTTGCGCTCGGCGAAACGGCTGACCGAGCGGCCGTAGCCCATCGACAGGTCCTGCAACTCGCATTCGCCGCCCTGATCGCAGATCGGGCAGTCCAGCGGGTGATTGACCAGCAGGAACTCCATCACGTTGCGCTGCGACTTCAGCGCCTTCTCGCTGCGCGTAACCACCTTCATGCCGTCCATCACCGGCGTGGCGCAGGCCGGCGCGGGCTTGGGCATCTTCTCGACTTCGACCAGGCACATGCGGCAGTTGGCCGCGATGCTGAGCTTGTCGTGGTAGCAGAAACGCGGAATCGGAATACCGGCCTTGTCGGCGGCCTGGATGATCATCGAACCCTTGGGCGCGGCCATCTCGACGCCGTCGATGAAGACGGTGACGTGGTCCGGCGGCAGGTTCGGATTTACGGGTTGAGCGCTCATGCGGCCACCTTCTCGACCGTGCCCGCGGCTTGGTCGTCGACGAGGAAGCGCTTGTTCACGATCGCGTACTCGAACTCGTTCCAGTAGTGGCGCAGGAAGCCCTGCACCGGCCACGCCGCGGCTTCGCCGAACGCGCAGATGGTGTGGCCTTCGATCTGGCCGGCGGCGGCGCGCAGCATCTGCAGGTCTTCCAGCGTGGCCTGCTTCTCGACGATGCGGGTCAGCATGCGGTACATCCAGCCGGTGCCTTCGCGGCAAGGCGTGCACTGGCCGCAGCTTTCCTTGAAATAGAAACGCGCGATGCGCTGGCAGGCGCGGACCATGCAGGTGGTCTCGTCCATCACGATCACGGCGCCGGACCCCAGGCCGGAACCGGCCTTCTGGATCGCGTCGTAATCCATGGTCAGACCCATCATGGTCTCGCCCGGCAACACCGGCATCGAGGAACCGCCCGGAATCACCGCCTTGAGCTTGCGGCCGTCGCGCATGCCTCCGGCCATCTCCAGCAGCTCGGCGAACGGCGTGCCCAGACGGATTTCGAAGTTGCCCGGGTTGGCGACGTGGCCGGACACCGAAAAGATCTTGGGACCGCCGTTGTTGGGCTTGCCGAGGTTGAGGAACCACTCGGCGCCGTTGCGGATGATCGCCGGCACCGAGGCGTAGGTCTCGGTGTTGTTGATCGTGGTCGGCTTGCCGAACAGGCCGAAATTGGCCGGGAACGGCGGCTTGTAGCGCGGCTGGCCCTTCTTGCCCTCCAGCGACTCCATCAGCGCGGTTTCTTCGCCGCAGATGTAGGCGCCGGCGCCGAGCGCGCCGTAGATGTCGATGTCGATGCCGCTGCCCAGCACGTTCTTGCCCAGCCAGCCGTGCTCGTAGGCTTCCTTCAGCGCCTGCTCGAAATGCTCGAACGGCTCGTGATGGAATTCGCCGCGCAGGTAGTTGTAGGCCACGGTGGAACCGGTGGCGTAGCAGGCGATCGCCATGCCCTCCACCACCGCATGCGGGTTGTAGCGCAGGATGTCGCGGTCCTTGGCGGTGCCCGGCTCGGATTCGTCCGAGTTGCACAGGATGTATTTCTGGGTGCCGCTGCCCTTGGGCATGAAGCTCCACTTCAGACCGGTCGGGAAGCCCGCGCCGCCGCGGCCGCGCAGGCCCGAACCCTTGACCATGTCGACCACCGCGGCCGGATCCATCTTCTCGCTCAGGATCTTGCGCAGCGCCGCGTAGCCGCCGGTCTTGAGGTAGTTCTCGTACGACCAGGGGGTGTCGAAGTGCAGGGTCGTGTAGACGACCTGGTGCTCTTGCGGCGCCGGGCCGACCGGACCGTAGCCCTGGGAATAGTCGTGGTGATCGTGATGCGCCATCTGGCCCTGCCTCACTTCAAACCGTCGAGAATCTCGTCCACCTTGGCGGTGTCGAGCTTCTCGCGGTAATGACCGTTGACGACGACCACCGGCGCGCCGCAGCACGCGGCCAGGCACTCTTCCTCGCGCTTGAGGAAGATGCGGCCGTCGGCGGTGGACTCGCCGAGCTTGCAGCCCAGCCTCTTCTCGGCGTGACGGACCAGGTCCTCGGCGCCGTTGAGCCAGCAGCTGATGTTGGTGCAGAAGGCGACATTGTGGCGGCCGACCTTCTCGGTCTCGAACATCGAATAGAAGCTCGCGACCTCGTAAGCCCACACCGGCGGCAGGCCCAGGTACTTGGCGACCGCGGCGATCAGCTCGTCGGTCAGCCAGCCGCCGTTCTGCTCCTGCGCGGCGTGCAGGCCCTGCAGCACGGCCGAACGCTTGCGATCCGGCGGAAACTTGCTCAGCCAGTGATCGATATGCGCGCGCGTCTTGTCCGACAGCGCCGCCATCGGATCGACATGCTGCGCGGTTTCGAAATTGCCAGTCGCTTTCATAGGGGTGAAGCCGGGAATCGGGAATAGGGAATGGGGAATCGCGAGAAGCGGAAAGACAGGGGAACGAGGCAAGCCATCCGGTTATGCCCGGCGCCGATTCCGGCAGCCAGAGCTTCGCCGATTCCCCATTCCCGATTCCCGATTCCCGAATTCATCGGTCGATCTCGCCGAACACGACGTCGTAGGTGCCGATCATGGCCACCACGTCGGCCAGCATGTGACCCTTCACGATCTCGTCCATCGAAGACAGGTGCGCGAAACCCGGCGCACGCAGCTTGCAGCGGAACGGCTTGTTGGCGCCGTCGGAGACCAGGTAGCAGCCGAACTCGCCCTTGGGCGCCTCGACCGCGGCGTAGGTTTCGCCGGCGGGCACGCAATAGCCTTCGGAGAACAGCTTGAAGTGGTGGATCAGGGCTTCCATGTCGTCCTTCATTTCCTCGCGCTTGGGCGGCGCGACCTTGAAGTTGTCGACGATGACGGGGCCCGGGTTGGCCTTCAGCCACTTCACGCACTGCTTGATGATGCGGTTGGACTCGCGCATTTCCGCGATCCGGACCAGGTAGCGGTCGTAGCAGTCGCCGTTCACGCCGACCGGGATGTCGAAATCGACCTCCGCGTACTTGGCGTAGGGCTGCTTCTTGCGCAGGTCCCAGGCGATGCCGGAACCGCGGATCATCGGCCCGGTCATGCCCAAGGCCAGCGCCTGTTCCGGCGAGACCACGCCCACGCCGACGGTGCGCTGCTTCCAGATGCGGTTGTCGGTGAGCAGGGTCTCGTACTCGTCGACGCGCTTGGGGAAGTCGTCGGTGAACGCGTCGAGGTAGTCCAGCAGCGAGCCTTCGCGCCATTCGTTGAAGCGCTTGAGGCTGCCGCCCTTCTTCCACGGCGATTCGCGGTACTTGGGCATGCGGTCCGGCAGGTCGCGGTAGACGCCGCCCGGACGGTAATAGGCCGCGTGCATGCGCGCGCCGCTGACCGCTTCGTAGCAGTCCATCAGCTCTTCGCGCTCGCGGAACGCGTACAGGAACACCGCCATCGCGCCCAGGTCGAGCGCGTTCGAACCCACCCACATCAGGTGGTTCAGGATGCGGGTGATCTCGTCGAACATGGTGCGGATGTACTGCGCGCGCTCGGGCGCCTCGATCCCCAGCAGGGTCTCGATCGCGCGCACGTAAGCGTGCTCGTTGCACATCATCGACACGTAGTCCAGGCGATCCATGTAGCCGATCGACTGGTTGAAGGGCTTGGACTCGGCCAGCTTCTCGGTGCCGCGGTGGAGCAGACCGATATGCGGGTCGGCGCGCTGCACGACCTCGCCGTCCATTTCCAGGATCAGGCGCAGCACGCCGTGCGCGGCCGGATGCTGGGGACCGAAGTTCAGGGTGTAGTTGCGGATCTCGGCGTTGTTCAGGCCCGAGGTCGCGCTGGCCTTGCCCGGCAGTTGAGCGCTCACTTCTTCACCTCCGAGCGCTGCGCGGCTTCGCCGACGGCGGTCTGGTAGCGGGCGTCGTCGCGGATCACGCGCGGCACGCCGACGCGCGGCTCGATCGACACCGGTTCGTAGACCACGCGGCGCTTGTCGGGGTCGTAACGCACTTCGACGTTACCGATCAGCGGGAAGTCCTTGCGGAACGGATGACCGACGAAACCGTAGTCGGTGAGGATGCGGCGCAGGTCCGGGTGGCCTTCGAAGATGATGCCGAACAGGTCGAAGGCTTCGCGTTCGAACCAGTTCACGCCCGGCCAGATCGAGGTCAGCGAGGCCACGGTCGGCAGATCGTCGTTGTCGGCGAACGCGCGCAGGCGCAGGCGGCGGTTGTGCTGGTACGACAGCAGATGCGCGACCGCGGCATAGCGGCGCGCAGGCAGGGTCGGCACGCCGTTGGGCGACTCGCCCCAGACGAAACGACCGGCGCTCTTGCCTTCCACGCCGCGCGAGAAGCCTTCCGAGGACACGTCGGTGTCCCACTCGTCGCTGCCGTAGCTGAGGTAGTCGACGCCGCTGACGTCGACGCATTGTTCGAAGCCGAACTCGTCGCGCAGCGCGCGCGCGGCGTCCAGCCAATCGGCGGCGCTGGTTTCCAGCGTCACTTCGCCGCGCGGCTGGGCGACCACGACGGCGGCGCCCGGGAAACGGGCGCGCAGGCGATCGGCGAAAGCGTTCACGGTTTCGGTCATGTCAGCGCATGCCCTGCTTGTGCTCGCCGAAGTTGGTGCCGCGGCGGATCTTGCGCTGCAGCTGCAGGATGCCGTAGACCAGCGCTTCGGCGGTCGGCGGGCAGCCCGGCACGTACACGTCGACCGGCACCACGCGGTCGCAACCGCGCACCACCGCGTAGGAATAGTGGTAGTAGCCGCCGCCGTTGGCGCAGCTGCCCATCGAGATCACCCACTTGGGGTCGGGCATCTGGTCGTAGACCTTGCGCAGCGCCGGGGCCATCTTGTTGACCAGGGTGCCGGCCACGATCATCACGTCGGACTGGCGCGGCGACGGGCGGAACACCACGCCGTAGCGGTCCAGGTCCAGGCGCGAGGCGCCGGCGTGCATCATTTCGACCGCGCAGCAGGCCAGGCCGAAGGTCATCGGCCACATCGAGCCGGTGCGCGCCCAGTTCCAGAGCGTGTCCAGATTGGTGGTGACGAAACCCTGCTGCAACAGCGGGTTCTCGCCTTCCGGTCGCAGGATGTCGTCGAGGCGGCCTTCCGGGATCGGGTTGTGCATCAGACCCGAGACGGTGTCGCTGACGGTTTGGATCACTCCCATTCGAGCGCTCCCTTCTTCCAGACGTAGACGAAGCCGAGCAGGAGCATGCTGGCGAAGATGCCCATCTCGATCAGGCCGATCGGACCGAGTTCGCGGAACACGGTGGCCCAGGGCACGATGAAGATGATTTCCAGATCGAAAATGATGAACTGGATGGCGATGAGGTAGTAGCGCACGTCGAATTGCATGCGCGCGGCCTCGAAGGCCTCGAAGCCGCATTCGTAGGGAGATAGCTTCTCCACAGTCGGGCGCTTGGGCCCGAGCGTGTTGCCTACCACCAACAGGGCGACGCCAATGACGCTGGCGACGATCAGGAACAGCAGGGTCGGCAGGTATTCGGCCAGCACTCGGTGTTCTCTCGGCTACTTGGCCGCGTTTCCGCAGCCTTGGCTCGGCGGTATGGTCCTGTTCGGAATGCCGATCAGGCCAGTGGCGCGGCCCGCCGTGCGTGCCGCACCTCGGGTAGTTGGTGCGTGGTGTAGCTGATTCGGTGTGGTGCCCAAAGGGGGACTCGAACCCCCACGACTTACGTCGCTACCACCTCAAGGTAGTGCGTCTACCAATTCCGCCATCTGGGCAATCAAACCTGGCCATCCTGGCCCTGACTCCGTCAGTACCGCGCGAAGCCGTTCGGTCATCGCTGACCGCGCCCCGGTCGTCCGTTCCGGGCCGCTTGAATCACAAGCTCTATATTACCGCGCTTTGTCAGCCGCCCGAAGCCGGTTGCGACTGCGGCGGGGCCTGCTGCGGGGCCGGAGCGGCCGGGACCGTGGTCCCGCTGGCGGCCGGCGCCTGCGGCGCGGTGGTCGCCGGCGCGCTGGGCACGGTCGAAGCCGGAGCCGCCGGAGCCGTCTGCGCCGGAGCGCTCGGAACCGTGCTGCCGGGGGCCGGGGTAGCGGGCTTGGCCGGGGTGTTGGCGATGTCCGCGGCCAAGCCGACGTCCTGCGAGGCCGGAGCAGCGCCGCCAGCGGCGCCGCGCGAGGCCTGCCAGGCCATGAACAGGCTGATCGCGAAGAACGCGATGGCCAGCCACTTGGTGGCCTTGGACAGGAAGTTGGAGGAACCGCGGGCGCCGAACACGGTCGCCGAAGCGCCGCCGCCGAAGCCCGAGCCCGCCTGCGCGCCTGCGCCGCGTTGCATCAGGATCAGCGCGACCATGGCGATCGCGATCAACACATAGATGACGTTGAGGAACAACAGCATCGTCGAATTCTTTTCTTTGGCTACGTTGTGACGACCGCCGGGCGGGCCCGAAAGTTCGTCAGGGTGCCGCCGCGGCTGCGATGGCGTTGAAATCGGCGG
The DNA here is from genome assembly GCF_001427505.1 of Lysobacter sp. Root604. Taxonomy (NCBI): domain Bacteria; kingdom Pseudomonadati; phylum Pseudomonadota; class Gammaproteobacteria; order Lysobacterales; family Lysobacteraceae; genus Lysobacter; species Lysobacter sp. Root604. Next base: position 1,491,194 of record NZ_LMGS01000001.1, read on the forward strand.
CGACCAGGGAGGCCCCACCGATCAGGCCGCCGTCGACGTCCGGCTGGGAAAACAGCGCGGCGGCGTTGTCGGCCTTCACGCTACCGCCGTACAGAATGGGTAGCGAGCCAGCAATTCTAGCATCGTGTCCGGCGATTTCGCTACGAATGAATGCGTGCACGGCCTGCGCCTGCTCCGGGCTGGCGGTCTTGCCTGTGCCGATGGCCCAGACCGGCTCGTAGGCCAGGATCGCGCCCTCCAGCGCCGCCACGCCCAGCAGTTCCAGCACCGGGCTCAGCTGCTCCTGCAGGCGGTACTCGGTCTGGCCGTCCTCGCGCTCGCTCAGGGTCTCGCCCACGCACAGGATCGGCACCAGGCCGGCGGCCTTGGCGGCGGCGAACTTGCGCGCGACCAGCTCGCTGCTCTCGGCGTGGTACTGGCGGCGCTCGGAATGGCCGACCAGGCCATAGCCCGCGCCCACGTCCTTGAGCATCGCCGCCGAGACTTCGCCGGTGTAGGCGCCCTTCTCGTTGCTGCTCACGTCCTGCGCGCCGAAGTCCAGACCGCGGCCGAGGTAGTGCTCGATCAGCTCGCCCAGGTAGGGCAGCGGCGGCAGGATGATGCGCTCGACCCCGGCCGGCGCCTGCGCGGCGACCTGATCCAGCAACCCGAAGGCGAACTCGCGGCTGCCATGCAGCTTCCAGTTTCCGGCGACGATCCTGCGGCGCATGGCCACTCCGTGGTACGAAAGGACGCAAGTTTACCGCAGCCCCGCCCGCGCACGGACCGCGCGCGGCGAGGAACCCCGACACGACCGGCAACGAAGGCCTCCATGCCCGAAAACGCAAACACCCCCTACGCCCTGATCACGGGCGCCTCGGCCGGCATCGGCGCCGCCCTCGCCCGCGAGTACGCGCGCCGCGGCGTACCGCTGGTGCTGACCGCGCGCCGCGAGGACCGCCTGCAGGCCCTGGCCGCCGAGCTGCGCGACCGCGTCGCGGTGGAGGTGATCGCCGCCGACCTCGCCGACCCGGCTGCGCCCGCGCGGCTGCAGGCCGAAACCCGCCGCCGCGGCCTGGCGATCGGCCATCTGGTCAACAACGCCGGCTACGGCGTGCCCGGGCGCTACCTGGCCGACGACTGGAAGGTCCATGCCGACTTCCTGCAGGTGATGGTGACCGCGGTCGCCGAACTCAGCCACCGCTACCTGCCCGAGATGGAGCAGCGCGGCCACGGCCGCATCCTCAACATCGCCTCGCTGGCCGGGCTGGCGCCGCCCTCGGCCGGGCACACCCTGTATGGCGCGGCCAAGAGCTTCGTGATTCGCTTCAGCCAATCGCTGGCGCTGGAAAGCCGGCCGCGCGGCGTGCATGTGACCGCACTATGCCCGGGCTTCACCTATACCGAGTTCCACGACGTCAACGGCATGCGCGAGCGCATCTCGCGCCTGCCGAAATGGCTGTGGCTGGACGCCGACACGGTCGCGCGCCTGGGCGTGGACGCGGTCGAGCGCGGCGACGCGCGCTGCATCACCGGCACCGCCAACAAGATCGTCGCCGGCCTGGCCAAGTACCTGCCCGACCGCGTCGCCACCGCTCTGGTCGCGCGCCGGGCCAGCGATTTCCGCGACGCCGAATGAGCGGCGGCGCAAGGCTCAGCAGCTTCGCGCCGGTGGCGACCGCCGACGCGCGCGTGCTGGTGCTGGGCAGCATGCCCGGCGAGGCCTCGCTGGCGGCCACGCGCTATTACGCGCATCCGCAGAATCGGTTCTGGCCGATCATGGGCGCGCTGGTCGGCGCCACGCCTGCCCTGCCCTACGAGCAGCGCCTGCAGCGGCTGCTCGACGCGGGGATCGCGCTGTGGGACGTACTGGCCAGCTGCGAGCGCGTCGGCAGCCTGGACACGGCGATCCGGGCGCCGCAGGCCAACGACTTCGCGGGCTTCTTCGCCGCGCATCCGCGGGTGGCGACGGTGCTGTTCAACGGGGCACAGGCGGAAACGAGCTTTCGACGCCTGGTGCTGCCGGGGCTGGCCGCGCCGCTGCCGATGCTGCGGCGGTTGCCTTCGACGAGTCCGGCGAATGCGGGGCAGCGGCCGGAAGTGAAGCTGGCGGCTTGGCGGGAGGCCTTGTCCGACGCGGGCATTGCCCTGACCCCCGCCTGACATCGTGTCGCGAGGCCCTAATCCCGCTGGCGACGAGCGTAGGAAGGGCTGAGTAGGTGGCGCGTAGCGCCGGATAGGGCGCGCGAAATGGGAGCGGCGGCGCGGCTTGATGCTGCGCGGGCCCTCACCCCAACCCCTCTCCCGCGAGCGGGAGAGGGGCTCATGAGCCAGGGCGTAACGAACCTTACTTCAGCTTGATTTCGCGCAAGCGCTCTTCCAGATAGCCCTGCGCGGTGATCGGCTCCGGATAGCGCTTGGGATTGTCCGCGGTGATCGTCGAGGGCAGCACGTCGATCAGGAAATCCGGATTCGGGTGCAGGAAGAACGGGGTCGAGTAGCGCGGCTGGCGCGCCTTTTCGCCCGGCGGATTGACCACGCGATGGGTGGTCGAGGGATACACGTGGTTGGTCAGGCGCTGCAGCATGTCGCCGATGTTGACCACGATGGTGTCGGCATCGGCGGTGAACGGCACCCACTCGCCCTTGCGCGACTTCACTTCCAGGCCTTCCGAACTCGCGCCGACCAGCAGGGTGATCAGGTTGATGTCCTCGTGCGCGCCGGCGCGCTCGTTGGGAATGTTGTCGGCGGTGATCGGCGGGTAGTGGATCGGGCGCAGGATCGAATTGCCCGAGTCGGTCTTGTCGGCGAAGTAGTTCTCCGGCAAACCGATGTGCAGGGCCAGCGCGCTGAGCACGCGCGAACCCAGATGGTCGAGCGCCTGGTACAGGCCGTAGGCCTGGTCGCGGAACTCGGGGATCTCGTGCGGCCACAGGTTGGCCGGCATCGCCTCGGCGTACTTGGAGTCGCGCGGAATCTCGCGGCCGACGTGCCAGAACTCCTTGAGGTCGAAGTGCTTGGAGTCCTTGGCGGTCTCCACGCCGAACGGGGTGTAGCCGCGCGCGCCGCCGCTGCCGGGCACGTGGTACTTGCGCTTGGTTTCCTCCGGCAGGGCGAAGAAACGCTTGAACAGGTCGTAGGACTGGTCGATCTGCTCGGCCGGGATGCCGTGGCCGCGGATGCCGGCGAAGCCCCACTCGCGGTAGGCCGCGCCGAGCTCGGCCACGAAAGCGTCGCGGTCGGTGTCGTAGCGGCGGATGTCCAGGGTCGGAATCTGAGAAGTCATGTCTGGGTCTCGTGGGTTCATTGCGCCGCCGCGCGCACGGCATCGGCCAGGCGCTGCAGCGTGTCCAACATCAGTTGCCGATCATCCGCCTCGACGGTCACGCGCACCACCGGCTCGGTGCCGGAAGGCCGCAGGAAGGCGCGGCCGCGGCCGGCCACGGCGGTCTGCGCCTGCGCCAGCGCGGCCTGCACCGCCGGCGCGTCGGCCGGCTTGGCGCTGCCTTCGTAACGCACGTTGACGGTTTTCTGCGGCACTTTGACGAAGCCCTGCAGGGCCTGGGACAGGCTGACGCCGCGGCGGCGCAGCACCTCCAGCACCTGCAGCGCGCTGACGATGCCGTCGCCGGTGCTGGCGCGGTCCAGACACAGCAAGTGACCGGAGGCCTCGCCGCCGAGCACGGCGTCGTGGGCGATCAGCTGCTGGTGCACGTAGCGGTCGCCGACCTTGGCGCGCAGGAAGCCGATGCCGCGCTGTTGAAACGCACGTTCCAGGGCGTAGTTGGTCATCAGGGTGCCGACCACCGGGCCCCGCAGGCGGCCGCTGTCCTGCCAGTCGCAGGCCAGCACGTACAGCAGGTCGTCGCCGTCGCGCACCGTGCCGTCGCCGTCGACGAACAGCACGCGGTCGCCGTCGCCGTCGAAGGCGATGCCCAGATCGGCGCCGCTGGCCCTGACGCGTTCGGCCAGGGTCTCCGGGTGGGTCGAGCCGACGCCGTCGTTGATGTTGAGGCCGTTGGGGTCGATGCCGATCGCATCCACGCGCGCGCCCAACTCGCGCAGCACCAGCGGGCCGAGCTGATAGGTCGCGCCGTTGGCGCAGTCCATGGCGATGCGCATGCCGCCCAGGTCGAAGCCCTTGGGCACCGAGCCCTTGCAGGCCTCGATGTAACGGCCCAGCGCATCGCGCGTGCGCACCGCCTTACCCAGCTCTTCGGAGGGCACGGTGCGGAACGGCTGTTCCAGCGCGGCCTCGATCGCCAATTCGGTGGCGTCGTCGAGCTTCTCGCCCTCGGCCGAGAAGAACTTGATGCCGTTGTCGTAATGCGGATTGTGCGAGGCCGAGATCACGATGCCGCCGTCGGCGCGCATCGAGTGGGTCAGGTGCGCGACCGCCGGGGTCGGCATCGGGCCCATCAGCTGCACGTCGACGCCAGCGGCGACCAGGCCTGCCTCGAGCGCGGCCTCGAACATGTAGTTCGAAATGCGGGTGTCCTTGCCGATGATCACCACCGGCTTGCGCCAGTCGCGGCGCGCCAGGGCGTGGCCGTAGGCGTTGCCCAGGCGGAGCACGAAATCGGCCGAGATGGCGCCCTCGCCCACCCGACCGCGGATGCCGTCGGTGCCGAAATACTTGCGGCTCAAGCGGCGGCCTCCGCGTCGTCTTCCGGCTGCGGCTGCTTCATCAGCAGGGCCAGCAGATGGGCCAGACGCTCGCGCAGTTCGCGGCGGTCGCAGATCTGGTCGATGGCGCCGTGGGCGACCAGGAACTCGCTGCGCTGGAAGCCTTCGGGCAGCTTCTCGCGCACGGTCTGCTCGATCACGCGCGGGCCGGCGAAGCCGATCAGGGCCTCGGGTTCGGCCATATTGATGTCGCCCAGCATCGCGAACGAAGCCGAGACGCCACCCGTGGTCGGATGGGTCATCACCGAGATGTACGGCAGACCGGCCTCGCGCAGGCGGCCGAGCGCGGCCGAGGTCTTGGCCATCTGCATCAGCGAGAACAGGCTTTCCTGCATGCGCGCGCCGCCGCTGGCGGAGAAGCACACGAAGGGGCAGCCGATCTCCAGCGCAGCCTCGGCCGCGCGCGCGAAGCGCTCGCCGACCACCGAACCCATCGAACCGCCCATGTAGGCGAAGTCGAACGAGCACGCGACCAGCGGGCGCTGCTTGAGGGTGCCGCGCATCGCGATCAGGGCGTCGCGCTCGCCGGTGGCTTTCTGCGCGGCCTTGATGCGGTCGGAGTACTTCTTCTGGTCCTTGAACTTGAGCACGTCGGTCGGGCCCAGTTCGGCGCCGATCTCGGTGGCGCTGCCGGGGTCGAACAGCGCGTTCAGGCGGACCCGGCCGCGGATCGGCATGTGGAAGCTGCACTTGGGGCAGACCTCGAGGTTTTCCTCGAGCTCGGGCCGGTAGAGCACGGCGCCGCAGCGGTCGCACTTCTCCCACAGCCCCTCGGGCACGCTGCGGCGCTTGGCGCCGGCGGAGTCGGTGCGGATGCCGGTGCGGCTGCCGGGCATGAGTTTTTTGAGCCAGGACATGCGGTGCGTTTTTCCCGTTCAGGCTGCTAAGGGTGCCGGTCCACGGTCCGTGGCGGAACCCGGCCTAGCGGGTCAGTTTAGCGCAGCCAGGTTTGGGCCAGGCAGGGGCGCCTGCAACCGCCGGAACTCAGGTCGGGGCGTCCAGCGCTTGCCGCAGCGGCGTCAGGAACGCGGTGGCGGCCGCGACCGCAGCGGCGGCGTCGGTCTCGGCGCTCGCCGCGACGGCAGGCTGGGCTTGGGTCCCGGCTAGCGCCGCGACCAAGGCGCTGCCCACCACCACGCCCTCGGCCTCGCGCGCCATCGCGCTGGCGCTGGCGGCGTCCTTGATGCCGAAACCGGCCACCACCGGCACCCGGCTGCGCAGGCGGATTTCGCGCAGGCGCTCGTTGGCGGCGACCGCGTCGAGGCGGTCGGCGCCGGTCACACCGGCAAAACTCACGTAGTAGAGGTAGCCCTGGGCGTCGTCGCAGAGCAGCGCCAGACGCGCGTCGGTGGTGGTCGGCGACGCCAGCAGGATCAGCTGCAGGCCCGCGGCCGCGAAATCCGCGCGCAGTTCGGCGGCTTCCTCGGGCGGCAGGTCGACCAGCAGCACGCCGTCGACGCCGGCCGCGACCGCTTCGGCGGCGAAGCGCGCCGAGCCGCGGATCTCGATCGGATTGAGGTAGCCCATCAGCACCACCGGCGTATCGGCGTCGCGCTGCCGAAACTCCGCCACGCAGCGCAGCGCGTACGACAGGCCCGCGCCCCGCGCGATCGCGCGCTCGGAGCTGCGCTGGATGGTCGGGCCATCGGCCATCGGATCGGAGAATGGCACCCCGAGCTCGATCACGTCGGCGCCGGCGGCGGCCAGCGCATGCATCACCGGCACGGTCGCCTCCAGCGACGGATCGCCGGCGGTGATAAAGGGGACCAGGGCCTTGCGGCTGTGCGCCTTGAGCGCGGCGAAGCGGGTGTCGATGCGGTTCATGAGGGCAGGAGTGGGCTTAGAGGAGTGAGGAGTGAGTTAGAGCGAGAGCGCAAGGGTGGAGAAACAGCGGGGGAGCAGGCTGGCGGATTGATCGCGCGCTCCTCGCTCCCTTCTCGCTCCTCTGCGCTCACTCCTGTTTCAAAACACGATCCCCTCGCGCCCAGCGATCGTATGCACATCCTTATCGCCGCGCCCCGACAGATTGCACAGCACGATCTGGTCCTTGGGCATGGTGCGCGCCAACTTCACCGCCTGGGCGATGGCATGGCTGGATTCCAAGGCGGCCAGGATGCCCTCGGTGCGTGCGAGCTGATGGAAGGCGGCCAGGGCCTCGTCGTCGCTCACGCCCACGTACTCGGCGCGGCCGGCGTCCTTGAGAAAAGCGTGCTCGGGGCCGACGCCGGGGTAATCCAGGCCTGCGGAGACCGAATGGGTCTCGATGATCTGACCCTCGTCGTCGCACAACACATAGGTGCGGTTTCCGTGCAGCACGCCGGGGCGGCCGGCGGCCAGCGAGGCGGCGTGGTGGCCGCTGGCGATGCCCTCGCCCGCCGCCTCGGCGCCAACGATGCGCACCGAAGCATCGTTGAGAAAGGCGTGGAACAGGCCGATCGCGTTGCTGCCGCCGCCGACGCAGGCGGTGATCGCATCCGGCAGGCGGCCGTACTCGGCCAGCATCTGCGCGCGCGCTTCGCGCCCGACGATGGCGTTGAAGTCGCGCACCATGCGCGGGTACGGGTCCGGGCCGGCGACGGTGCCGATGATGTAGAAGGTGTCGCGCACATTGGTGACCCAGTCGCGCATGGCCTCGTTGAGCGCGTCCTTGAGCGTGGCCGAACCGCTGGTCACCGGCACCACGGTCGCCCCCAGCAGCTTCATGCGGTAGACGTTGATCTTCTGGCGCTCGATGTCGGTCGCGCCCATGTAGACCACGCATTCCAGGCCCAGGCGCGCGGCCACGGTGGCGCTGGCGACGCCGTGCTGGCCGGCGCCGGTCTCGGCGATGATCCGGGTCTTGCCCATGCGGCTGGCCAGCAGGGCCTGGCCGATGGTGTTGTTGATCTTGTGCGCGCCGGTGTGGTTCAGGTCCTCGCGCTTGAGCAGGATGCGCGCGCCGCCGACCTCGTCGCTCAGGCGCTGGGCGTGGTAGATCGGGCTGGGCCGGCCCACGTAGTGCGCGAGGTCGCGGTCGAAAGCCTCGATGAAGGCCGGGTCGATGCGCGCGGCGTCGTAGGCCGCGGCCAGCTCCTCCAGCGGACCGATCAGGGTCTCGGCGACGAAGCGACCGCCGTAGCGACCGAAATGGCCGGAGGCGTCCGGGTAGGCGTGGTAATCGGTAATGGCAGTCACGGCGCGGCTGACGAGTAGAGTCCCGCCACTTTATCGCAAGCAAGACCCGCCGATAACGCATAAAATAGGCCTGGCCTGTCAGTAAAACTCACTTATCCTATGAGCCGCGCCCTGCCCCCGCTCAACGCCCTGCGCGCCTTCGAGGCGGTGGCGCGGCTGGACGGCGTCGGCCGCGCCGCGGCCGAACTGCACGTGACCCATGGCGCGGTCAGCCGCCAGCTGCGCTTGCTGGAAGAGGCACTGGGCAGCGCTTTGTTCCAGCGCGAGGGGCGCGGACTGGCGCTGACGCCGGCCGGACAGCGCCTGTACGAGGCCGCCAGCGACGGCTTCGCGCCGCTGCGCGCGGCCTGGGCCGAACTGCAGCGACGCCCGGAACAGACCCCGCTGGTGCTGGGCTGCCCCGGCAGCGTGCTGGCGCGCTGGATGATTCCGCGCCTGGACCGGCTAGCGCGCGAGCGCCCGGCGCTGCGCCTGCACCTGGCCGCCAACGACACCGCACCCGATGCGGCGCTGGCCGGTCTGGACGCGGCGCTGCTGATCGCGGCGCCGCCCTGGCCGTCGGATTGGGCGGTGCGCGAGCTGGCGGTGGAGCGCATCGGCCCGGTGCTGAGCCCGCGTTGGCCGGGCGCGGCCGCATTGATCGGGACGCCGTCGGACGCGCTATGCGGGCTGGAATTGCTGCACACCGCCTCGCGCCCGCAGGCCTGGCGCGACTGGGCCGCGCGGGTCGGCTTGGACCCGGCCGCGCTGCGTCCGGGCACCGCCTTCGCTCATCTGTATTACTTGTTGGAAGCGGCCAACGCAGGGCTGGGCGTGGCGATCGCGCCGCAGCCGTTGGTGGCCGAGGATCTGGCCGCCGGCCGCCTGCTCGCGCCCTGGGGCTTCGTCGACACCGACGCGCGCTGGGTGTTGTGCGCGCCGAAGCGCCGCGAGGATGCGCGGGTGGCGGAATTGGCGACGTGGTTGCGCGAGGCCTTGGCGCGGGATTGAGCATGGTTGTTCGCCCTTGAGGGCGCACGTGCGCTTCGCGGTTCGATCGGAACTGGTCCCACCCGCTTTCTGTGGGAGCGACGTGAGTCGCGATCGGAGCATCCAGCTCTCCAACTCCGCCATCCTCTGCCGCCACGCATCGCGACTCACGTCGCTTCCACAGACAGCGAGCCGTAGGCTGCGGTGGCAACCGCACCGTCGCGGGCATGCGGTGGCTGGCGATGGTGCGATTCGCCTTTGGCTCACCACACCCCACGTCTTACGTCGTCGGCCGCAGGTCGCTTACGCCGCTCCTACCCCAAAGCAAGCCGTGCTTTGCGGCTCAATCGGCGTGGCAATCCGCGCGTCTCACTTCTTCGACGAAGCGCCGCATCAAATCGCCGTCCTTGCGGCCCGGCGCGCTCTCGATACCGCTGGACACGTCCACACCCCAGGGCCGGGTGGCCTGGATGGCGTCGAACACGTTATCGGGCACCAACCCGCCGGCGAGCAGGAAGGGCTTGTGCATGGCGGCCGGTATGCGCGACCAGTCGAAGGTCTTGCCGCTGCCGCCGCTGCCGCCGGCGACGTGGCTGTCGAGCAGGAAGCCGGCCGCGGCCGGGTAGCGCGCGTGCAGAGCCAGGCCCTGCGGCACCGCCGGATCGGCGCCCTCGCCCATCGCCACCGCTTTCAGATACGGCACGCCGAAGGAGCGACAGAAGGCGTCGTTCTCGTCGCCATGGAATTGCAGCAGGCTGGGCCGGACCTGGCGCACCACTTCGCGCACCTGTTCGGCCGGGTTGTCCATGAACAAGGCCACCGCATCCACCAGCGGCGCCAAGGCCTGACGCATCGCGCGCGCCTCTTCGGCCTCGACGCGGCGCTTGCTGGATTCGGCGAACACGAAACCGATCGCATCGGCGCCGAGCTCGCAGGCCAGGCGCACGTCGCCGGGGCGGGTGAAGCCGCAGAACTTGATGCGGGTACGGAACAGGGTCTTGGGCGCGTGGGTCACAGCAATACCTCCGCCGGCAGTGGCCAGTCCGCAGGGTAACGCGGACCGACGAACACCAGCCCGGCCGAGGGCGCGGTCGGCCCGGCTTTGGCGCGGTCGCGTCCGGCCAGCAGCTGCGCGATCCATGCTTCGGGTTGTTCGCCGCGCCCCACCGGCAGCAGGCTGCCGACGATGTTGCGGACCATGTGATGCAGGAAGGCGTTGGCCTGCACTTCCATCTCGACGATGTCGCCGTCGCGGCGCACCGCGATGTATTGCAGGTCGCGGCGCGCGTGCGGCGCCTGGCAATGCACGGTACGGAAAGCCGAGAAGTCGTTCTCGCCCAGCAGCGCCTGGGCCGCGCGATGCATGGCGTCGGCGTCGAGCGGACGCCGCTCCCAGCTCAGGTACTGGCGCTGCAGGGCCGGACGCACCGGCCGGTTGAGAATGCGATAGCGGTAGCGGCGCGCGCGCGCCGAGAAACGGGCATGGAAGTCGTCGGCGACCGGCACGCACCAGCGCACGCACACCGACGGTGGCAGGCGCGAGGTGGTGCCCAGCACCCAGCCGCGCGGCTCGCGCATCGCCGGGCCGTCGAAATGCACCACCTGGCAGGACGCATGCACACCGGCATCGGTGCGACCGGCGCAGGTCACGTCGATCTGGCGGCCGGCGACGAAGGACAGCGCCGCCTCGACCGCGCCTTGCACGGTGGGTTCGCCGCGCAGGTCGGGTTCGCCCGGCCGGCTCAGACGCTGCCAGCCGGAGAACTCGCCGCCGTCGTATTCGATGCCCAGGGCGTAGCGTCGCGTCGCGGCGGACGCCGCCGGAACCTCAGACGCCACGCATTACTCCAGTTCGCGCAACATCCGCGCGGCCTGCTGGCGCGCGGCCAGATCGCCGTTGACCGCGACTTCGCCCAATAGCTGACGCGCGCTTTCGTGATCGCCCAGGTCCATGTAGGCGCGCGCCAGTTCCAGGCGCTCCTGGCCCGGTTGCGCGGCCAGCAAGGGCTCCTGCACCGGCTGCTCGCCGTTGCCGACCGCGGCCACGTGCCACGCCGGCACCTTGCGCTCGGTACCGGGCGCGGACTGCGGCGTGGTCCAGAACGGCGCGGCCTGCGCGGCGGCGGCGGGCGTCGCGACGGTCGCTTCGGCCTCCACCGGCTCGACCGCGGGTTCGGCGAAGGCGTCGGCGATCGACGGGCCGGCGGCGCCGGCCGCGACCGGCGCGCGGAACACCGGCTTGGACGGACGCCGACGCAGGAACCACGCACCGAACGCGGCCAGCAGCAGGACCGCGCCGGTGATCGCCCACGGCAGCATCGCGCCGCCCTGCTCGGCGGCCTGTTTCTGGTTGGACTCGGCCAGGCGCTGCTGCGCCGCGGCCAGTTCGGTGTCCTTGAGCTGGATCAGCTGTTGCTGCTGCTTCTGCAGTTGCTCCAACTCGGCGACGCGGCCCTTGAGGTCGCTGAGTTCGGCCTCGCGTGCGGCCAGCGATTCCTTGGATTCTTGCAGTTCCTGTCGCAGCATCTGGCCCTCGCCTCCGGCATTGATGCCGGACTGTGTACCCGCCCGCGCGGCGCGACTGGCGCCGGGCGGGACGATTTCCAGACGCGCGCCGGCCGAGGCCGTCGCGTCCGTCGCAGCGCCGGCGCTGTTGCCGGCCGCGCGCGGCGCCGTCGCCAGCGGCACCGGCTCCACCGCCGGCTGCGGCGCCGGACGGCGCGCCTGGCGCCACTGTTGGATCTGCCCGCGCACCAGCGCGCTGGCTTCGCCTGCGTCGATGCTGGCCACTTCGTTGCCGCTGGGCACGCGCAGCACCGCGCCCTGCTTGAGGCGATTGACGTCGCCGCCGATGAAGGCGTCGGGGTTGGCGCGCAGCAGCGCGACCATGGTCTGGTCCAGGCTGGCGCCCTCGCCCAGTTCCAGCCCGCTGGCGATGCGCGACAAGGCGTCGCCGCGTTTGACTTCGATCGCCGCGCCGCCCGGATTCGCCGGCGCGGCGTCCAGCGGCGGCGCCGGGGTTGGCGCCGGCGGCGCGATCGCGATCGCGGTGGGTTGTTCGGGGAAGGCGTTGGCAGGCGCGGCCGGCACGGCGTCGACGGAGGCCGGGTCCGGCACCACTGCGGCCGGATCGGTCGGCGTGTCGCTGGCGATCACCGCGGCCGGATCGATCGGGCGTTCGATCAGATTGGACGGCGCCGACACCGGCGCCTCGATCGGCGGCTGCAGCGGCGCCGATACGGTCTTGGGGGTGTCGATCAGCGCCGAGTACTCGCGCACCAGACGGCCCTGGCCCCAGTCCACTTCCAGCAGGAAGGTCACCAGCGGCTGGTTCACCGGCTGCTCGCTGGTGACCCGGATCACCGGGTTACCGCGCGCGTCCAGGGCGACCTGGAATTGCAGATCGGAGACGATGCCCTGCGGCGGCATCAGGCCGATGCGGGCGAAGGTCTCCGGCGACGCCAGGCGTGCCTGCAGTTGTTCCAACTCGGCCGGATCGCTGGAGACGATCGGGATCTCCGCCAGCAGCGGCTGGTCGGAACGCGACTTGACCTCGATCTGGCCCAGACCGAGCGCGCAGGCGCCGCCGCTGGCCAAGGCCAGCGCCAATGCCAACACGGTACGCGCGAAACGATGCTTCACTCTGGTCCCACTCCCTGTCCCCTGGCGGCGACTCTAGCCGCCGCCACGGTTAATACGCAATGCGGCCGCAATACGGTCACATTACGCCCTGCGCCGCGTTTTAGGCGGCCCAATGCGGACCGCCCGACTTAAGCGCCGCGCTCAAGCGGCGTGCTGCGCGCGCTGCTCGGCCCAGACCAACTCGGCCAGCTGCACCGCGTTGAGCGCCGCGCCCTTGCGGATGTTGTCGGCCACCACCCACATCGACAGGCCGCGCGGATGCGAGATGTCGTCGCGGATGCGGCCCACGTAGACCGCATCGTGGCCGGAAGCATGGGTGACCGGGGTCGGATAGCCGCCGCCGACCGCCTCATCCACCACTTCCAGGCCCGGCGCGTCTTCCAGCAGCTTGCGCGCATCGGCTGCGCTGAGCTTCTCGCGGGTCTCGATGTGCACCGCCTCGGAGTGGGCGTAGAACACCGGCACCCGCACCACGGTGGCGTTCACGCCGATCGAGTCGTCGCCGAGGATCTTGCGGGTCTCCCAGACCAGCTTCATCTCCTCGCTGGTGTAGCCGTTGTCGAGGAAGTCGCCGCCGTGCGGGATCACGTTGAACGCGATCTGCACCGGATACACCTCGGCCTTGGTCTCCTGGAAATTCAGCAGGCCCGCGGTCTGCCGACCCAATTCCTCCAGCGCGCGCCGGCCGGTGCCGGACACCGACTGGTAGGTGGCGACGTTGATGCGCTCGATGCCGACCTTGCGATGGATCGGCGCCAGCGCGACCAGCATCTGCATGGTCGAGCAGTTCGGGTTGGCGATAATGCCGCGCGGACGGTTGGCGATCTGCTCCGGATTGACCTCGCTGATCACCAGCGGGATGTCGTCGTCGTAGCGGAAGGCCGAGGAGTTGTCGATCACCACCGCGCCGGCGGCGGCGAACTTGGGCGCGTATTCCTTAGACACCGAACCGCCGGCCGAGAACAGGGCGATGTCGACGCCGGACGGGTCGAACGTGGCCAGGTCCTCGATCACCAGGGTTTTGCCTTCGAACTGAAGTTTCTCGCCCGCCGAGCGTTCGCTCGCCAACACATGCAGTTTGCCGATCGGGAACTTCCGCTCGGCGAGGACTTTCAGCATGGTTTCACCGACCGCTCCGGTAGCACCGACCACGGCGACATTGCAGGACGTCTTGGCGTTCATCAGTCTCGATTTACCTGGCTTGTTAAAAAGCGGAGATTGGGGATTCGGGATTCGGGATTCGTCAAAGCGGCCCAGACGCGGCCCCGCCTCTACCAATCCCGAATCCCCAATCTCGAATCCCGGCTCCTCGATTATCGGCTAAGCGCGGCGCCAATGCGCGAATCGGCGTTCCATTCGCGCGCAACGCGCGCGCGGGGTTCAGGCGCTGCGTTTTCCACCGCCGGCCAGGGCCTCGGCATTGAGCGGCGACGGCGGACGCCCGGCGTCGGGGCCGCGGTCCAGCGCGGCGATCAGATTGGCCACCGCCAGCGCGACCATGGCGCGGCGCGTGGCCAGGCTGGCGCTGGCGATATGCGGGGTCAGGACCACGTTGCGCAGCGCCAGCAGGCGCGGATTGACCGCCGGCTCGCCCTCGAACACGTCCAGGCCGGCCGCGGCCAGGCGCCCGGCCGCCAGCGCGTCGGCCAGCGCCGCTTCGTCGATCAGGCCGCCGCGCGCGATGTTGGTGAGGGTGGCGTGCGGGCGCAGCCGCGCCAGCGCGGCCGCGTCGACCAGGTGATGATTGGCCGGCGAATACGGCAGCACCAGGACCAGGTGATCGGCGCGCTCGAACAGCGCTTCGAAGCCGACGTACTCGGCGGCGTGCTCGCGTTCCACCGCGTCGGGCAGGCGGCTGCGGTTGTGGTACAGCACGCGCATGCCGAAGCCGGACGCGCGCCGGGCGATGCCGCGACCGATCCGGCCCATGCCGAGGATGCCCAGGGTGGCGCCGTGGATGTCGCCGCCCAGCAGCGATTCGAAACTCCACTGCCGCCAGTGGCCGTCGCGCAGCCAGCGCTCGGCCTCGGTGATCCGGCGTGCGGTCGCCATCATCAGGGCGAAACCGAAGTCGGCGGTGGTCTCGGTCAGCACGTCCGGGGTGTTGGTGGCCAGGATTCCGGCCGCGCTCAGCGCCGCCAGGTCGAGGTTGTTGTAGCCCACGCCGACATTGGCGATCGCGCGCAGGCGCGAGGCGCCGGCCACCTGGGCCGCGCCGATCGCGTCGTTGAGGGTAACCAGGGCGCCGTCGGCCTGGCGCAGGGCCGCGGCGACCGCGTCCGGGCTGTGCTGGGTCACCGCGGCGGTGCCGACCACGTCGAAGTGCTCGTCCAGCCGCCCGATGATGTCGGCGAACAGCGGTTGCGAGACCCAGACGCGCGGACGCTCAGCCATCGGCGTCGCCGGCCGGAATGCGCGGCGTCACTTCGCCCACGTCGCCGCACTGGGCGCGGTGGCGCAAGGCCTGGTCCATCAGCACCAGCGCGACCATGGCCTCGCAGATCGGGGTGGCGCGGATGCCGACGCAGGGGTCGTGGCGGCCGGTGGTGATCACTTCGACCTCGTTACCGTGCACGTCCAGGCCGCGCCCGGGCAGGCGCAGGCTGGAGGTCGGCTTGAACGCGGTCGAGCAATGCAGTTGCTGGCCGGTGCTGATGCCGCCGAGGATGCCGCCGGCGTGGTTGGAGGCGAAACCGGTACGCGACATCTCGTCGCGATGCTCGCTGCCGCGCGCGGCCACCGCGGCGAAACCGTCGCCGATCTCCACGCCCTTGACCGCGTTGATGCTCATCAACGCCGCCGCCAGTTCGCCGTCGAGCTTGCCGTAGATCGGTTCGCCCCAGCCCGGCGGCACGTTGTCGGCGATCACGTCCACGCGCGCGCCGACCGAGTCGCCGGACTTGCGCAGCGCGTCCATGAAGGCCTCCAGCTCGGCGACCTGGGCCGCGTCGGGCCAGAAGAAGGGATTGTCCTCGACCACGCCGAGGTCGTAGCCGTTGGGGAATATCTCGCCGATCTGCGACATGAAGCCGCGCACCCGCACCCCATGACGCTCGGCCAGCCACTTCTTGGCGATCACGCCCGCGGCCACGCGCATGGTGGTCTCGCGCGCCGAGGACCGCCCGCCGCCGCGCGGATCGCGCAGGCCGTACTTCTGCCAATAGCTGTAGTCGGCGTGGCCGGGACGGAACTGCTCGGCGATCGAGCCATAGTCCTTGCTGCGCGCATCGGTGTTGCGGATCAGCAGCGCGATCGGGGTACCGGTGGTGCGTCCCTCGTACACGCCGCTGAGGATCTCGATCTCGTCGGCCTCGCGCCGCGCCGAGGTGTGGCGGGTCTTGCCGGTGGCGCGGCGGTCCAGATCGTGGCGGAACTCCTCCGGCGCGATCGCCAGCCCCGGCGGGCAGCCGTCGACCACGCAGCCGATCGCCGGGCCGTGGCTCTCGCCGAAGGTGGTGACCCGCAACAGGCGGCCGAAGGTGTTGTTCGACATGCGTCTCTCTCGTCAGCCGCGGCGCGCGCGTTTCACAGCGCGCATGCCGCTATTTCGGTTTCGGCCTCGCGCATCAGCGCCAGGCGGTCGCGGTCCGGGCCTGCGCCGTCGCGGGACAGCGCGATGTAGAACTCGTGGCCCTGGGTGGCGCTGAATGACCGCTCGCGCAACGCCACCAGGCCCAACCGATTCAGATCGTCCAGCAGCAGGCGGAACCAGCTCGGGGTGAAGCACCAGGCGTGGATATCCAGGTAGGCATCGTGCTTGCGCACCGCGTCCATGCCCGTATTCGCGTCCTGGACAGTGTGCACGAACTCGACCGAACTCAGCGAGCGCCCCGCCGCCAAGGCCGCGTCCCAGGCGATCCGCCCGTCCAGCTTGACCACGTTGAGGAAGTAGTCGGCGACCTGGCCCGGACTGTGATTGCGCCGGCCTTGCAGGTGCGCGTCGATCAGCTGCGACAGCCCGGTCAGGGCGCGCAAGCGGTCGAAGCAGTAACGCTGGTCGGGCACCGCCAATGACAGCACCCGGCCCTCGCGCAGCAGCGTGTCGCAGTGGTGGAGGAATCCGACCAGATCGGGCACGTGCTCGATCACATGCGAGGCGATGCCCCCATCGTAGTGCGCGCTCCGCGCCGGTCAGTTCGGCATAGCGGCCGCCCTTCCAGACGAAGTCGACCTCTTCGATCGCGTCCAGGTCGACGCCGTGATCGCGGTACTGGTGCACCAGCGCAGCGCGATCGGCGTGGTCCAGCACCTCGACGTCGTAGCCCTCGCGCCTGGGCGCGACCGGGTTGTGCGAGGGGCCGATCTCCAGACCACGGCCGCGCGCATCCAGCGGAGCCAGTATGCGCGCCTTCCTGTCCATGCCGGCCCGGATCAGCCGCCGCGCTGGCTCGCGAGCTCGGCGATGCGGGCGTGGTGCTCGACCAGATCGCCGCGCTCGGCGACGAAGATGCCCATCTGCCCGACCTTGAACTCGACCCAGGCCAGCGGCAGCTCGGGCAGCAACTCGACCAGGGCGCGCTCGGCCTCGCCGACTTCGCAGATCAGCAGGCCGTGCTCGCTCAGATGGTCCGGGGCGTCGCGCAGGATGCGCAGGGCCAGGTCCAGGCCGTCGTCGCCGGCGCGCAGGCCCAGCTCGGGCTCATAGGAGTATTCCTTGGGCAGCGCGTCGGTTTCGTCGTTGGTGACGTAGGGCGGATTGGTCACGATCAGGTCGTAAACCTCGCCCTGCAGGCCGTCGAACAGGTCCGACTTGCGCAGCTCGACGTTGTCGGCGTGCAGGCGGGCCTTGTTCTCGGCCGCCAACGCCAACGCGTCGTCGTTGATGTCGGCGCCGTGCACCAGCCAATCGGGGTGGTAGTGCGCGGTCGCGATCGCGATGCAGCCCGAACCGGTGCACAGGTCCAGCGCGCGCTCGACCTGACGGCCGCCCAGCCAGGGCTCGAAACCCGACTCGATCAGCTCGGCGATCGGCGAACGCGGCACCAGGGCGCGGCGGTCGCTCTTGAAGCTCAGGCCCGCGAACCAGGCCTCGCCGGTCAGATAGGCGGCCGGGATGCGCTCGCCGATGCGGCGCTCGAACAGCGCCAGCACCGCGTCCTTCTCGTCCGTGGTGACCTTGGCCGCGCCGTAGACCGGGCTCAGATCGTGCGGCAGGTGCAGCGCATGCAGGACCAACTGGGTGGCCTCGTCCAGGGCGTTGTCGTAGCTGTGACCGAAGGTCAGCCCGGCCCCATTGAAGCGACTGGCGCCGTAGCGGATCAGGTCGATGACGGTCAGTTGCTCGAAGGTGACGGAGGGCACGGCGGATCCGGAAACGTAACAGGGCCGCGCATTATAGCGGCCCGCCGCCCGGCCAAGGCTGCCGCGCTCCGGGCGCGGCGGGGCGCGCGGACCTGATCACCCGGCCAGCCGCACCCCGCCGGCGGCGCTTAAAGACTCAATTCGTAGGCTGCGGCATCCGCCTGCGCGGCCACCGCCGACACCAGCGACCGGTAGACCATGGCGCCGACCGCGACCTGCGCGGCCCCCGCCAGCAACAGCAGGCCGAACACCAGCCCGGTCTCGGGCACATGCAGGGGCAGTTCCATCATCAACGGCAGACTGACCATGGCCAGTCCCAGCAACCAGGCGATCGCGACCAGCTTCCTGGCCGCCCGCAAGGACCGCGCCCCACCCGCCGCCGCCCCCTGCCCCGAGCCATCCAGCAGGCGCCGGCCCGCCAGCGCCACCAGACAGGTCGCCAGCACCGAGGCCCGAATCTGCAGCATCCCGGCCGTGATCGCGCCCCACTTGGACAACTCGACGACGTTCAGGTTGGTCCCGCTGATCCCCAGCACCGCGACCGCGACCGCCAGCAACAGGACCGCAAAGCCGGCCAACACGCCGCCTTCGACCATGCGCACGGAGGCGGACCAGTCGAAGTCCGGGGTGGTATTGCCGGCGGGGTCTTTTTCGGTCATGGCCTGCCTACTACCCTGCGTCCCTGCTAAGACACCTGACGGTTCACTTTAACTCCAGAACCGCATTCCCTTACAAGCATCCAATCTACTGAATCTGTTCGGGCAAGCTGCAGGCCTTGTAGTAGACCTGGCAATCGTTGAAACCCGCCTCCTCGCACATCTTCATGCCCCGCTCGGCCGTGATTTCGACCGTGGGCCCAGCATGCGAACGCGAGTAACCGACTGCTGCGATCACGACCGCGCACTGATTGTCGTATACAAGGTTGACCTTGCAACCCTTCCCGCCTTTCGCTCGACACTCTGCCAAGGCCTCGCTCTTCGCTCTGCGCTTGCTGGTGGCAGCAACCGAAGCCCCGACCCCGACATTGCTAGCCCCATAATCAAACGAGATCGCGCCCCATCGGCTTTGCCACCTGGGACCGCCCGCATCGTTTCCAGGGTCGTTCGCCGCAGGTAATGGAACGCAATTTATAACGCCTGTCATGGGGCCGGGAGCTTGCGTAAATCCGTCAGGACATTGCCCATCGCTTGCTGCGTTGAAGCTCAGAGCCAACAGAGCAACACCCAGGCATACCTGCCGTTTTGTACTCATGGCCTGATCCATCTCTCCGATGCTGCATCCGATGATCTGACTATGCCCTGACAACAGGCCTGGCAGGCCTTCCATGCCCCATCCACCGCGCCATGCGCCCGCACTCACAGCCGCCGTTTTTTCACTGCTTGAGCGCGCTTCTCGATGCTCCCTACGCCGAGCAGATGAAGCAGAGAAGAGTCGCCAGACGGCAAAACCATGCTCAATTAACGCACACGCTCAGCATAACTACAGTCGCTGTAGAACACCCTGCAGCCTTCGCTAACCCCTTCACAGTCGCGGGTACCCAAAGCAACCGCTGCCTCCGCAGTAGCAGCGCGCGCCACGCTGAATTTCGTCTTCCCAACAACCAAAGCTGCGCATTGGTTGTAGTACGCGATATCAACTAGACACTTAACTCCCCCCTTCGCCCGACAGTCCGACAGAGCGGCCTTCTCCGCGGCCCTTTTGCTCGCGAAACCGGTCGAGAAACCCAAGCTGGGTGCGTTAGGGTCCGCCGCGATTGCTCCCCAACGCTTTGCCCACCGTACGCTCTGTCCGCCTGCCTCATCACCGTAGTAGCCCGGCGGGATGGGTCCGCAAGAATTGGTGGAAGTTCCCGTATGCGGAATCATGCCTGCGGGGCAGCCGCCCTCTGCACGAACGGAAACACCACTCATTGATACATACAACACGACCGCGAGGCCGCGTCGTCGGTATCGGTGCATTCTTCTCTCGGCAGATTGAGCAGAACACTTCATCTGATTCGAACTGGAAGGCTACAACCGGAATAGTAGACTCGGCAGCCCGCGTCGAGCTCGCCGCACCGCTTCATTCCAACTTCTGTCGCGACCCGAACGGACTCCGCGCCTTGCGACAAATACTTTGAATCACCTGTGATCATCACTGCGCACTGATTGTAGTAGACCAGATCCACCTTGCAGGCCTTGCCACCCTGCGTCTTGCATTGAGCGAGCGCTTCCTTTTGTGCCGCCCGCTTTCTCGGTATGTCGGAAGCCGCGCCGAAAGCGGCATTGGCGCCATCGGTTGCAATCGCTCCCCAACGCGTAGCCCACTTGGGACCGGACCCACCCGACTCCGCCCCCCCATCAGGAATTGGAGCGCAGCCCAGTACACCGGGACCGTTCTGAGGATAAAAGCCTGGCGGGCAGGTACCACCTTCCGCCCGAACCATCCCTACCGGCCCAACAACTAGCAGCAAGAGGACAATGAGTGGAATCTTCATCGGCGATTTCCTCTTGAATTGATGACTTCATCCCGTCCTGGCTGGCTGCTCGCAACACCGTAGGGAGTATTTGCTGGATTGTTGAATGCCCCGGTTTTCGCTGTCTCTATCCGCTTCAAAACGTCGAGCTGCGGCTGCGCGGGAAATTTACCGTATCTGCTGAGGCAGACTACAGGCCTTGTAATAGACTTGGCATTGACTAGTCCCAGCCTCATTACACATCTTCAAACCTCGTGCTGCTGCAATCTCTACAGTTGCTCCACCGTGTGACCTCGAGTAGCCGACGCCAGCAATGACGACGGCACATTGATTGTCGTATATCAGGCTGATCTCACACTTCTGCCCGCCTTTCCCTCGGCACTCCGCCAACGCCGCTTGTTTTGCCTTGCGCTTGCTGCTCATTGCCGCAGCCGCCCCTACGCCGACATTGCTTTTGCCCTCATCGATCGCGATAGCGCCCCATCGACTGGCCCAGCGCGGACCATTCGCCTCGGCTTCAGAGGTGTTGTCGCCGGGAACAGGGCCGCAGTTGATGACTCCCTGAGTCGGGCCCGGCAACTGATAGTAACCGGGGGGGCAGTTCCCCTCAGCCTCAACTTTGGTTGAGACGGCGCTGCAAGCAATCGCCAAAGCAAAGATCGCCCTTAACTTCATATGCATCTCCTTGAAGCTCAATCACAGCCGTGCGCCTATGGAGTTCTGGGCCCTAAACCAGGCAGGGTTTGCCCACCTGTGCGACCAGAGTCTGGATTTGACGCTGCGGGCATGGGCGGTTGATAGGCGGCCTTCGCTTGCGACGTGGCATCAGATTTAGCTTGAAAACCAGAGAAGTGATTGAACCCTCCGAGCGTTCCCTGAAAAAACATCGCAGCCGCCGGCGGCACCGTGATGATCAGCACCGTCAACAGCAGCCCTATCCCGCCTTGCTGCATCGCCTGGGTCGTCAGGCCTTCTACGTCGGTGCCGAGGATGCCGTTGATCGCTTTGGCCATCCACAGCGCCACCGCCACGCGCGAGGCCAGTTCCAAGGCGATCGCGGTCACTGCGCTGAGCATGGCCATCGAGAACAAGGTCCCGAGACCGTACATCAGCCATTTCCGGAACAGGTCCTTGGTCTGATCGAAGATCAGGCACAGGATGAACAAAGGTCCCAGGCCGACGAACAGCGCTAAGGTAAACTTGTAGAGCAGCAGCATCGCACCGGCCGTCATCGGTGGGCTGGCGGTGCCGAAGCCGGCGAACAGCAACGCGCGGGCTTTTTCGTCGTACATCTGCTGGTCGCCGTCGACGATCTGGACCGCGTCGATCGCGCTAAGGGCCACCTGCATGTAGGCCAGATTCTCGTCGATCGCGTCGGCCGAACTACGGTCGCTATCGCCAGTGAACATCCCGTGCACTTCGCGATCCAGATCGTGGGTGAACGTTCGATGCAAATCGCCGCCGAACACCGACATGGTGGTGGCCACGCCGACGATCACCGCGATCCGCGTCATGCTGGTGACCAGCGCGATCATCGGCTCGCGCGACTGGCCGGTGACGATGCGGTAGCCGGCGATCAGGATCCACAGCGTCACCAGGGTCAGGGCGATGCCGGTAGCCCAGGTCATGAAGCGCCCCATGAGTTCCAAGCCGAACTCGTCGACCTTGACGCTGAGGTAGTCGTTGACCAGTTTGAAGAAGGCGAACTCGCCGATGCCGGCCGCGCGCGGCGACCAGGCCTCCCACGCGGCCACAAAGCCGCTGCCCCATTGCAACCCTGCTGGCATCGTTAGCTTCCTGCTGGGGCCAAGCCCCGTTCGATGAAATGCGATTCGCCCGCGCTAGCGGCGACTCAGGGCTTCAGAGCGGCCTTGAGCGCAGCGGCCTGGACGACCTGACCGACGATGCCACCCATGCCCTGCCCCTTCTTGCCACGCATCGCACGCTTGGCCAGCCGCGCCTGATCCCACTTCAAGGACTCGATGTAGCTGTGGTATGCGGTCATGCGGGCCTGCCAGTAGTCGAGGTCCATCGAGGTGCGCGCCACGAATCGCTGGACCTCGTTGTCGTTGGCCGCCAACGCGCCTTGCTCATCCCCGACGTTGTCGCGCTGCCGCTGCACGTCCTGGAACTCTCGATTGCGCTTCATCAGCGTCTTGAGCATGCGCACGGACTCGTTGTACTTGGCGTTCTCCGCCTGAACCATGCGCTCGCAGATCTTCTGCTGCTCGTCCAGTACTTTGCCGTCCATCTTCGGCTGCGCCGCCGTGAATACCCGGGTCAGCAAGCTGCTCGCGCCGCCTTCGCCGTTGCCCTTGGCGGGGCAGCTGTCCGCCATCCCGTAGTTCAGATCGCGCTCGGGAAAAGTGTCCTCCATCTCCGGATCGCCCATGTTCAGGCGCTGCAGACGTATCAACTGCTGCTGATAGTGCTTGTAAGTGTCGTTGTAGGACTTGTAGGTCTCGCCCCAGCGCTGCGCCTGCAGCGCGAACTCTTGCGAGTCGGCGAAGGTCTGCCTGATCTGCCCCATGATCAGGCTGGGATCCTGGACGATCCATTGCGCGGCCGCCGGCCCGGACGCCAAGCCGCAAACGGCCAGTAGCGCGATGGTGCAGCGGCGCTTGCGCGACAAAGACGGGAAGCTCCATTTCATCGTATTCATCCTCTCGCGATTCATTTCGCGACCGAGCTGGCACAGAAAATAATGTGTAATTAATACACAGTTATTAACCCACTAAGATCGCGATTAAAACCAACAACAACGCGACCTTGATCACATTAGCGCCAGTTTACGACGCCAGCACAAGAGGGGTTTTCCACTATATCGAGGCGCTATTCAGCGATCCGATGATTATCAACTGATAATTCGTGCCATATCACACAAATAATCACCAAATTCCGCCGAATAAATACCCACGACAAAACTCACAATCAAAGCAAGGGCGGACACGGCGAGTTTTTGTCTTCATGGCGAACGGAACGGCGCGTACGAGCCGTTCCATCGGCGCCCAAGCGCCAACCTCCTTGCTCGCAGGCTTCCGACGACGGGCCGATCCCCCGCCCGCTGCGGCGCTATGCCGCACCCGCCCTGCGCGGCCGGCCCGGTATCATGCGGGGGATACCCCTGTCGGACCGGCCATGTTCAATCGCACCACCGTCATCGTCCTCGTCGCCGCGCTGGCCGCTGCGCTCGGCCTGTGGGCTGCGCAACGCTACTTCGGTGCGGCCGCGCCCTCGCAGTGGCCGCAGACTCAGGCCGTGCGCCTGTTCTCGCCGCCGCGCGAGCTGCCGGCCTACTCGCTGCGCCAGTCCGATGGCACCGCCTTGGTGCCAGGCGAGCTCAAGGGCCACTGGACCCTGGTGTTCCTGGGCTTCACTCATTGCCCCGACATCTGCCCGACCACCCTGGGCGAGATGGCGCAAGCGCAGAAGCAGTGGGCCTCGATCCCGGAAGCGCTGCGCCCGCGCGTGCTGTTCGTGTCGGTCGATCCGGAACGCGACACGCCCGACCGGATCGGCGAGTACGCGCATGCCTTCCACAAGGACACCCTGGCCGCGACCGCGGATCTGCCGGCGCTGGAGCGCTTCGCCAAATCGCTGAGCATGGTGTTCGCCAAGGTGCCGCCGCCGGAGGGCGTGCCGGCCAATCAGTACTCGGTCGATCACAGCGCCTCGATGGCGGTACTGGACCCGCAAGGCCGCATGGCCGGTTTGATCCAGCCGCCGCTGGATCCCAAGGCCATCGCCGCGGACATGGCCGCCCTGACCGAGGCCATGCCGTGAGCCTGCTGACCACCTTCACCTACATCCTGCCGCACCGCGCGCTGTCGTCGATCGCGCGCGCCCTGGCCTACTCCAGCCGCCCGGCGGTCAAGCAGTGGCTGATCGACACGGTCACGCGCAAGTTCGGCGTCGACCTGTCCGAGGCCGCCGAATCCGATCCGCGCGCCTACCCGACCTTCAACGCCTTCTTCACCCGCGCGCTCAAGCCGGGCGCGCGCGTGGCCGATCCCGATCCGCGCAGCCTGCTGATGCCGGCCGACGGCCGCATCAGCCAGTGCGGGCCGATCGTGCACGGCGACATTTTCCAGGCCAAGGGCCAGTCCTTCACCGCCGCCGAGCTGCTGGGCGACGAAGCGGCGGCCGAGCCGTTCGAGAACGGCGTGTACGCGACCGTGTACCTGTCGCCGAAGGACTATCACCGCGTGCACATGCCCTGGGCCGGCACCCTGCGCGAAACCGTGCACGTGCCGGGGCGTTTGTTCTCGGTCGGTCCGGACGCGGTGCGCAACGTGCCGCGCCTGTTCGCGCGCAACGAACGCCTGGTCTGCCACTTCGATACCGACTTCGGCCCGATGGCGGTGGTAATGGTGGGCGCGCTGCTGGTCTCGGGCGTGGAAACGGTGTGGAGCGGCGTCGAGATTCCGCGTTACGCCGATACCGTCACGGTCAAGGACTATCGCGGCGCCAACATCGCGCTGGACCGTTTCGCCGAGATGGCGCGCTTCAATTACGGCTCCACCGTGATCGTGTTGCTGCCGCCGGGCGTGGCCGCGCTGTCGCCGGCGCTGGCCGCGGAGACGGCGGTGCGGCTCGGGCAGGCGCTGGCCACTCTGACCGACTGAAGACGCTGGCGCGCCAACCCCTCTCCACTGCGGAGAGGGGTTGGGCAAACACCAAGTAGCTCAGTAGATCGGTGTAGCCACATAGGCCATGCCGGCACCGGTCTGCGGATTGATCGCCTGTCCGCTGATGCGGCCGAAATCGTCGATGTCGGTCGCGGTGGTCAGGCGCGGACCGTCGGCGGGGAAGTCCGCGATCAGATCGTGCAGGCGATGCACGCCGCCGTCGCGCCACAGCACCGCATCGCAGGCCGCCATGCTGGCATCCGTGCAGGAACGCCCCACCGCGTGCCGCCACAGGTTCAAGCCGTTGGCCTGCGCATTGAGGTGGCCAGCCAGCTTCGGCAGCGCGCGCATGCCGCCGTGGCGCGTCCACAGGAAGGCGCCCCAGTCCGGCGCTCCCTCCTCGGTGAGCGACTGATTGCCGAAGCCGACCACGTCGCCTTGCGGGTTGATCGCCATCGGCGTGTTCCAGGCCGCGCCGCCGATATCGCCCAACACCGTCGCCTGGCCGTGCTCCCACAGTACTGCGCGGATCGCGCTGAACTTGCCGACCGCGTCGTCGCAGATGCCGGAAATGCCGACCACCTGGCCGCGGTCGTTGATCGCGGTGGCGGCGCTCACCGTATCGCCGGCCGCCACCACCGGCGGCAGCTCCTGGATGCGGTTGCGGCGCGGCTCCCACAGCGCGGCGCGGAACTGGAACTTCTGCGGCAGCGTGCAGCCGACCGGGTCGCGCACCGCGGTCTCGGCCCAGCCCACGACCTGGCCGAAATTGTTGGCGCCGGTGGCGAAGCCATGGGTGCCGCCGAAGGTCGGCAAGGCCCGCATATGCCCGTCCTCCCAGACGAAGCCCAGGCATTGGTAGCGCGGGCCACCGGCCGGTCGCGCCAGCAGGAAGGCCGAGCAGCTCCAGTCCTCGTTCTCGCTGTCGATCACATTGGTTTCGGCGATGCCGGCGACGATGCCGCGCACGTTCTTCACCGGCCAGACCACGGCGCTCTGGCGCTCCGGGCTACCCAATGTGCCCAGGTCGGTGATTTGCTGGTTGCGCCAGAGCACGGCGTGGCGATGCGACGGCGCGGGCGCGGTCAGCGTCGAACGGCCGGCGACCCAGCCCAGATCATTGATGCTGGTGGCGGTGCTGGAACCGCCCAGCGACGGCAGGTAATCGATGCGATAACGCGGTGGCGCGGCCTGGGCGGTGCCGATGGCGAACAGACTCAGACTCAACAGCGAAACGGGCAGCGAGAGCTTCATGACGGGGCTCCTTCGGGCCGAGCGCGGTCGTCGCGATGCGCGAGCGCGATCGGCGTGGATGTATCGACGGTGATGCGATTGCGCGCCGGCGGCGCAGCGTCTGTATGCGCTGGGCTACGGCCGATTACTCGCCGTTTTCGGACGACTTCCTACCGCGTGACGCATGCGAATTTTCGCGCGCAGTCCGGAAGCGGAAAGATGTGCGCAGGCTGCGGATTGACGCTGCGTAGAACGTCGATTGGAGCGGCCACATCGAATCGAATCGAATCGTGCTCCAACGTAGCGGCCGGCCCGGCTCGCGGATCGGCGCTCGCTACGATGAATCGGCCTGCGCGCACGCCAGTGCCACGGCAAAAGCCGGACACTGGCGGAAACGCCGTGAGCGCCGGCCGCGGCGCGCAGGCGATCGCGAATCGGCGGCCGATCGTTAGCGGCGATGCCGGCGACGCTCGCCGGCGGGCGCTACATCGAGCGCGCGGCCCGTTGGCTTTGCTGCTGCTCCTGCTGCTCGCTCTGCGGCGAGGGCGCGGCGCTCAGGCGCTGTTGCAGTTCTTCGCTGCGACCGCGCAACGCGTCGGCCAGGGGCATCGATGCGATCCGGCGACCGGGATCGCCCAGGTCGCCCTGCACTACCAGCACATTGGGCTCCTGCCCGGGCGGCGAGCGTCCCAGCATCACGTGGTCGATGCGGTCGAAACGGTGCTGCGCGGCCAGGCAAGCCACGTTGAGATCCAGGCATGCGCGCGCATCGCCGCTCACCGCGCCCAGCTGAGCGTCCAGGCCGCGGCCCTGATCGCGCGCCTGCCGCAACAGCGGATGGTCCGCGCGCTCGGGCGCCACTGGCGCATCCACATCCAGGCTTGCGCGCAGTCCGGGCGCGCGCGGGTCCACGTGCAGCAGTTGGCTGACGTTGCCGTCGCGGGCCAGGTTGAGGTCGGTGGTGCCGTCGCGGTTGCGCACGCGGCTGAGGTCGTTGCGCGCGACCTCCGACCACTGCCCGTCCAGGTAGGCGCGGCCGGGTCCGTCGCGGTTCCAAAGCACGAAGTCGTCGCCCTGGGCGTACAGCCCGCCGGTGGCGCGGTTGCGCCCCTCGGCTTGCGGACGGCCGTAGGCATAGCCCGCGCCGCGGTCCAGGGCATCGATGAACGCCGGCGCCTGCTCCTTCTGCAGGAACAGCTCCTTGATGGTGGTGTACTCGGCGCGCTGGTTGGGACGGGTGGCGTCCTGGCCCAATTGCGAAGGATTGGCCAGCGGATCGGCGAGCACGCCCTGCCACGCGGTATGCAGGGGGCTGCGCGCATCGGCATTGCGTAATGCGACCACCACCTCGGCCCCGGCCAAGGTGGCGTCGCGGCCGGACTCCATGTAATCGCCGTTGGCGCGCAGCATGCGGCCGATGGCCTGATTGACGTCCGCGACGCTGTCGTGGGTGCCATTGTTCATGTCGCGCAACAAGCCCGGCGCCCAGCGATCGCCGCTCTGGTTCTCGACCTTGGCGACCATGGCCGCCAGGCGGATCTGATCGTCCGGTGTGGAATTGCGGAACAGCGCGGTCTGACGTACCTGCGCCAGGGTACCAGTCATCAACTCCTCGACCTGGGCCGCATCGCGATCGTGGATGTAGGTGACGCCGGCATCGGAGCGCAGGAAGGTATTGAGGTTGCGTTCGATGCGCGCGTCCATCGGCCGGCCGTTCTGCGCGTCGATGGTGTCGCCGTTGCGGGCCAGGTCGGCGGCGGTCTGGCGACGCTCCGCCGCGCTGAGCGCGGTGCCGGCCGGCTGGGTGGCGGCCCAGGCCTGGTAGGCATTCAGCAGGGACGGAATCACTTCCGGGTGCTGCCCCAGATCGGTCTGCAGGGTGCCGATGGAATAACCGCTGTTGCCGACCGGGGACATGCGTCCGGTATCGGCGTCGCGGTTGCCGGCGAAGGACAGGCGCGTGGATACGTCGCGCCCGCCGATGCTGCCTTCGGAGCCCACGCCGATGGCGAAATACGCCACCGCGCGCAGTTCGGCATCGGTCAGCGGGCGCGGCGCGGCGGCGGCGGGCGCTACTTGGTCTGCGGGTACGTTCATCGCGTCGCCTCCTTGGCTTGGTCGCGCTCAGTCTTGCTCGGCGTCTTCTTCGCAGCCGCTGCTGTCGTCGGGCACGGCTTGGCCGGCCCCGGCCGGGTGCAGTTTCAGGTAAGGCCGGTAGCCGTCGCCGGACTTGCGGTACCAGCCCAGCACGGCGCCTTCGCGCGCCAGGTAGGCCGATGCTTCGCCGTAGTTCGGGCAGGCGCGGATTTTGCCATCGG
The DNA here is from genome assembly GCF_001427505.1 of Lysobacter sp. Root604. Lineage (NCBI taxonomy): Bacteria > Pseudomonadati > Pseudomonadota > Gammaproteobacteria > Lysobacterales > Lysobacteraceae > Lysobacter > Lysobacter sp. Root604. Next base: position 1,519,579 of record NZ_LMGS01000001.1, read on the forward strand.
CTTCGCCTTCGCTGCACAGGCGCAGATACAGACGGCCGTCGCGCAGCTCGCCCTGCAACTGGCCGCTGTCGCCACGCGCGCGGGTGCCGTCGTCCCAACGACCGCTAACGCCGCTGCCGGACTCGGCCAACTCCAAGTGGGCGCTGTGCTGCCAGCCGCAGGACTGGCGATAGGCCCATTGACCCGAGAATTCTTGCTTCGGCGCCGCCGCGACGGGTGCGGGTGCGGGCGCTGGTGCGGCGGCGGGCGCGGCGGCGGTCCGATCGGGGGTCGCCGCCTCGGCCGGCTCGACGGCGGCGCTGTCGGGGCTGGGCGCCTTGGCGGCGCAGGCCGGCAACGCCAACAAGGCGGCTAAGGCGAAAGTGCTGAAACAACGTCCTGTAAGCATGGGGCCACCGAGGCTCCTGTCGGTGGCTCAGTAGTAGCACGAGGCTCGGACCGACGACAAGACAGATCGGAGGCGTACAAAGCATGCCCCTGACGGCTCACCCGAGTGAGGCGATACCTGCGCGACCCGCGCGGCCGCCAGCATGGATCGAGCTACCGTCATGGCGATCGTGGCGCCGGCCATGCGAGCAGGCGCAGTTACCGGCGCTGCTCCAACTCGCCTAATTCGCGCTCGAACCTCACGACCAGGGCCGGGTCGGCGTCCTTGCGGTGCTGGTCGAGAAAGCGCCGCAGTTCGCTGCGGTACTCCTCGACGAACTCGGGGTTGTCGGGGCTCGCCGCCAGTTGCGCGGCCGCCCTGTCCACCGGCCCGCGCGCCTGCGCGACCACCCAACGGCGCCCGTAGTCGGACTCGTCGCTCATGATCGCGACGTTGCGCTCGAAGCCGGGCACGTACTTGACCACGAACCGCTGGCCCTGCGGCGGCAGCAGGATCTCGTTGCGGATCGGGTAGATGCTGGCCGACATGGTGTCGAACTCGATCTTGACGTCGCGCCCGTCGGCGGTGCGCAACACCGCCCAGTAGTCGGAAATGTACTGATCGTTGAGGGTCGAGTTGGTCAGCTCGGAGTGCACGATCACCGCCGTGCCGCGGCTGCCATAGGCATTTAGGAACCAGGCGTTGAGAATATGACCCGTGAAAATGTTGAGCTGGCCGCCGATGAAGGCCGCCAGCAACAGCAGCATCCAGCGCGCCTTTCCGGTCCACCGCACCATCAACAGACTCGCCGCCAGCGCCAGCAGGACCAGCGCCAACCACGACCAGAACGGATGGTGCGCGAGCGCGTAGAAGAAGCCGGAAAGTACGATCATGAGGTGAGAGCGATCCGTGGCGGGTCGTACTCATATTCGCATCGTTGTACGCCCTGTTGCACCAGATCCGGAATCGGCGCTGGGCAAAGACGGCATCGCCGCAGAGAACGGCGATGCCGCTGCCTAGACGCCTGCGATCAGGGCGGATCGCAACAGGCGATGCACGAACCACCCGAGCCGATGCCGCCGTAGCCGTTGGGACAGGTCCAGCAGGTATCGCAACCCGGCGGCGCGTTCGGGGTCGATGCGGTGACCTGCATGAACGCCGACATACCCAGCAGCAGCGATGCCACAGCGATGGCGATCCATTTCGTCTTGCCTTTCCTTGATTCGAACACGGTCCTCTCCTTGTCCTCGATGGCGCCGAACTGCAGCCGAACCGGCGGCGGCGCCGAAGTCCGCCGGTCGATAGGCGGCGGCCGCTAAGGCAGCGTGGCCTGATGCGGCAGCGCGACGGCGCCGGGCGGATCCCGCGGCACGTCCTTCTCGGTGAGCACGCCGTACTTCACGTAACGGATGCGGCCGTTGCGGTCGACGCTGAGCAGCGCCGGCACGGTGCGCACGCGCATCAGGGCGCGGGTGCGCGCGTCGGTCAGGGCGACGGTCGGAATCTTGGAACCGTGCTTCTTGAGAAAGGCGTCGGTCGCCGTGGCGTCGCGCAGGGAAACGCCGTAGAACTCGCTGCCGCTCGCGGCGGCGCGACTGTAGATGCGCTCGATGTGGGGCGCTGAAGCCGCGCAGAACCGGCAGTCGGGCGAAAACACGTACAGGAACTGCATGCCGGACGCCGGCGCGCCCAGGCGCACGACGCGCTCGGGATTCTGCACCAGCGGCCGCACGATCACCGGCAGGTAGTCGCCGCTTTGCGCGCGCCCGAGCTGGGTCCGGGTTTCCTGCAGCTGCTGCTGCAACTGACGCTGGCCGTATGCGGACCAGAGCGAAAAACCCGCGGCGCCGATCAGCAGCACGTACAACAACATGTCCGCGATCGATCCTTGCATGCTCCGTTTCGACATGGCGCTCCCTGCCCTGGACGACGACGCTTCGATGCGGCGGACGATTGCCGCTGTGTCGCTCGTTTATAGGGCGAGGCCGCAGGCCGTACAAGACGAATGGCCCGTGTTTGCGCCGAGTCGAATAGGCAGCGGTGCCAATCGCAAGCACTGCTTATAGACAAAAGGCACAGATTGCGTGCTGACGTGCTTCAGCGCTCGCGCACCGACAGGCCGATCCAGGTCTGCGCCAGCCAGTAGGTCGCCAGCACCACCACGCTCGCGGTCGCGAACGGCGCGGCGAAGCGGTCGATCGCCAGGCTGGCATCGGAGATCACGAAACTCAGGCCACCCAAGGCCGCCAGCGCGCTCGCGCGCGTGCGCTGCCGCCACCACACCGCCGCGGCCTGCGCAGCCATCGCCGCCAGCACCGCCACGTAGATCACGACCGGTACGCGCAGCTCGCCCGGCAGATGCGACCACAACACCGCCAGCACGGCGGCGGCGAGCGCAGCGTAGGCCAGGAACGGCCACAGCGTCGCGAATGCGCTCGCCCTGCGCGTGAACGCGATCAGATAGGCCAGATGCGCGCACAGGAAGCTGCCCAGCCCGAACACGAACCAGTCGCCGGGCAGCATCAGGAATACGTCGCCCAAGGTCGACAACGCGAGGCCGACCAGGATCGCGGGCCGATACTTCGTGCGACCCACCGGCAGGCGCCAGACCATTGCCAGCACCAGCAAGGTCGCGGTGGGTTTGGTCAGGTAGTGCAGCCAGGGTAGCGGCGCCATCGCACCGACGATCGCGAGCACCGACGCCAGCGCGATCGCGGGCAGCCAGTAGCGCGCGCCGCCGTCGCCGGAGTTCGCGCTGTCGATGTCATCGGTCCGTCCCACGCCCTGCCCCTCCATTTACGACGCGGCCGGTCGCTGTTCGATGATCGCCCGCATGTAGCCGCGCAGTCGCGCTTCGCAGCGTCGGGTTGCGACGTCTATCGAAGTTTCGGCGCCGACGCACGATCGCTCCATCGCCGCCGCCGAGCGCTCGACGTCGCCGCGCAGCCCCGCGGCCAGGGCCTGCAGACGCGGCATCAGATAGGGTACGTCGCGCCGCAGCGCGGGCGTGAGGCCGACGGCTTCGACGTGGCCGGCGTCGCCGCTGGCCATGCTCCGGCAGAACGCGATCTCGGCGCGCATCAGCAGCAGGACGCTGCTCATCGAAGCCAGCGAGGCTTCGTCCAGCGCCGCCACGCTACGGTTCAAGGCGCGCTCCACCTCGTCGACCCGTCGCCAGTCCCCGCGGTTCTGCAGCGCCTTGAGCTGGAACCATTCGTCCTGCAAGGGCAGCGCATCGGCGCGCTCGGCCAGCACGCGCATCTCGTGCTCGGGCAATTCGTCGGCGGTGACGCCGCGCAAGGAACGGCCCATCAAGCGCATCCACACCAGCCAGGGATCGGTATGCATGTCGGAAGGCCAGTGCCGCAGCCGCAGCAACTGCAATCCGTCGGTGGCCAGGGACTTGGTCTGATAAGGCAGGAGATTGCAGGCGAAGCCGGCGAAGTTGAGCAGCGCGAGCGCGATGCACAGCAACTGCCAGTGCGAGGCCTCCATCGTCGCCAGCAACGCCGCCAGCGACAGGGTGAGGACCAGATTCGCCAGCGGCCCGCCCAGCAGCATCACCGCGAAATCGCCGCGCGGCGGCCGATCGGGATCGGGGAACGCGACCACGTAGCCTCCGACTTCGCGCACATGCCGACGCTCACGTGGTCGCGGGCGCCAGCCGCCGACCACCGGGTAGAACTCGACCGGTCCGATCGCCACGGCAAGCAGGATCATGCGGCGCAGGCGCGCGCCCAGGTAGTGGCCAAACTCGTGCACCGCCAGCGCCAGGTAGGTCAGCGCCATGAACAACAGGACGCCGGCCGACAGCGCCCAGAATCCGGAGAGCGGCTCGACGATGGAACTGCAGGCCAGCGCGGCCCCGAGGACGCTCAGCGCCGCCAGAGCAGCGGCCAGCGCCTCCATCACCCGGTTCAGCCGCGGCGACCAAGACCAGGGCGCCGTCGCCCCCTGGTCCGTCGGCTTTTCGTCAGCGGCGTCCATGCCGACGGCGCTTACTTACAGCCGTCGACCTTCAAGGTCTGGCCCGGACGGATCGAATAACGAGGCGCCTTCAGGCCGTTACGCTTGGCCAGCTTGCCGGTGTCGCACTGGAACTTCTGCGCGATCGAGGTCAGGGTTTCGCCGCGCTGCACGCGATAGCTCTTGGGCTTTTCTTTTTCCTTGGCCTTGGGCTGCGGTGCCGGCGCGATCGCGACGGTACCGTCCTCGCCCCTCTCGGTGGAGGTCACCATCGTCACCGGACCGGTGCGCACGATCGCCGTAGTCGGATCGCTGAGCATCAGAGTGCGGGCCAGATCGGCGCGCGCGCCCTGCACGCACCAGCGGTTGTACAGGCCGACGATCTTGGTGGTGGCGTTGAGACTGGTGCCGGTCGGCAGGTAGCTGTCGGCCTGGTAGCGCGGATTGAGATTGCGCAGGACGCGCATGTAGCCGTCGCGGGTGCCGCCGTTGCCCAGGCAGATGGTGAGCTGGTAGATCGAGCTGGGCTGGCTCAGGCGCAGGCTGGCCGGCTTGGGATCGACCTTGGGGAAGCTCAGGCCGTATTCCTTCGGGTGCAGGAACAGCCAGGCCGCGGCGATCACCATCGGCACGTAGTCGCGGGTTTCGGGCGGGAACTGGTTGTAGACCGACTCGTCCCAGAAATTGCGGCCGCCGCTGGCGTTGAACACGCGCTGGGCGCGGCCCTCGCCGCCGTTGTAGGCGGCCAACGACATCTCGATGCTGTTGTTGAGCGCGGCCATGCGTTCGTTGAGGTACTCGGCGCTGGCCTGGGCCGAGGCGCGCGCGTCGTAGCGGGTGTCGAAACCGGTGCCGTCGTCGCCCAGGCCGAAACGCTTGCCGGTCGCGTACATGAACTGCATCGGGCCGGCCGCGCCGGCGCGCGAGGTCGAGTGCACGCGGCCGTTGGATTCCTTGGCCATGATGCCGAACAGCAGCGCCTCGGGCAGGCCGGCGCGCTCGTACTGCGGCCACATCATCTGGCGCATGTACTGGTAGTTCTCGTGGCTCTGGATCAGCGAGCCGCGCATGTCGGTCAGCCAGCGGCGGATGCCCGCCTGCACGGCCGGGTTGTACTGCACCATCTTCACGAAGCGCTGGCCGTCGGCGTTGAGCAGGGCGGCGGCGCGCGCGGCCTGCGGCACGTCGGCGGCCAGCGAGCCGTCGGTGTCCAGCAGGGTCTCGTCCTCTTCGTCGCCGGCGTCGGCGCGCGATTCGGCATCGGCATTGGCCTTGAGCAGGCGCTTGTAGCTGGTCAGCATGGTGGTCAGCTGGCAGCCCTTCTGCTTATTGCAGGCGGCGATCACATCCTCCATGTCCTCCAGCGCCGAGTCGCTGAGCTTCTGGCCCTCCGGATCGGCGTTGCGGATCTGCACCAGGGCGGCGCGGTACTTGGCCTCGGCGGCCTGCATGCGCTGGTTCAGGGCGTCGACGGCGGCCTGGTCGCGCTTGGACAGGGCCGAGGCATCGAAGGACAGCGCGGCCAGCGCGAGGACGGCGACGGGCGCGAAGGCACCAGAAAGACGGGCAAATGGGGGCATGGACGACAAGGGCAGCGAAGGGTCCTGGCAGGGTAGCCGCGGGGTCCATGCGGGGCAAGGAAGCGTGAGCGCGCGCACCTTGCCGGTTCATCTGGCGCGGGCGGACACCGACACGCCGATGCGACGCTGCCGCTAGAATCGACCGATCTTCCAACGGACGCGGACATGGACTCGACGCAGAACGCCATCCTCCTGGGCAAGGCGGTGACCACGCCCGAGAGCGGCCAGGTCTACCTGCAGGCCAAGCTGGGCAACCGCCACGGCCTGGTCGCCGGCGCCACCGGCACCGGCAAGACCGTGACCCTGATGACGATCGCGGAAGGCTTTTCGCGCCTGGGCGTGCCGGTGTTCCTGGCCGATGTGAAGGGCGATGTCGCCGGCCTGGCCGTGGCCGGTACCGCCAACGACAAGCTGCTGGCGCGCGTGGCCGAGCTGGGCGTGCCCGATTGGACGCCCGAAGCCAGCCCCACCGTGTTCTGGGACTTGTTCGGCAAGCTCGGCCATCCGGTGCGCACCACCGCCAGCGAAATGGGCCCGACCCTGTTGGCGCGCATCCTGGAGCTCAACGACACCCAGTCGGGCGTGCTCGACATCGTGTTCAAGCTCGCCGACGACCGCGGCCTGCTGCTGCTCGACCTCAAGGACCTGCGCGCGCTGCTGGCGCTGGTGGCGGAGGAGCGCAAGGACATCTCGACCTCCTACGGCCTGGTCAGCACCCAGTCGGTGGGCGCGATCCAGCGCGCCCTGCTGCGCCTGGAACAGGAAGGCGGCGACGCCTTCTTCGGCGAGCCGGCGCTGGAGCTGACCGACCTGATGCGCACCGCGCCCAACGGCCGCGGCCTGATCAACATCCTCGCCTCCGACCAGCTGATCATGAAGCCGCGCCTGTATTCGAGCTTCCTGCTGTGGCTGCTGTCGGAACTGTTCGAGAACCTGCCCGAGGTCGGCGACCTCGACAAGCCCAAGCTGGTGTTCGTGTTCGACGAGGCGCATCTGCTGTTCGACGATGCCCCTCCGGCCCTGCAACAGCGCGTGGAACAGGTGGTGCGCATCATCCGCTCCAAGGGCGTGGGCGTGTATTTCTGCTCGCAGTTCCCCGACGACGTGCCCGACGACATCCTCGGCCAGCTCGGCAACCGCGTGCAGCACGCGCTGCGCGCGTTCACCCCGCGCGATCAGAAGGCGGTCAAGACCGCGGCCGAAACCTTCGTGCCGAACCCCGCGCTGAACGTCGCCGAGGCGATCTCCAAGCTCGGCACCGGCGAGGCGCTGGTTTCGACCCTGCAGGACAAGGGCGTACCGATGCCGGTGGAGCGCACCCTGATCGCGCCGCCGCGCTGCCGCATGGGCGCGATCACCGAGGCCGAACGCGCGCAAGTGCGCGCCGGCAGCCCGGTGGGGCATAAGTACGACACCGCGATCGATCGCGAATCGGCCTCGGAAATGCTGGCCAAGCGCGCCGAAACCGCGGCCACCCAGGCCGAGGCGCCGCCGGCCAAGACCCGCGAACAGGACGAGGCCGAGCAAGGCGGTTTCGGCCAGGCGGTCAAGGACGCGGTGTTCGGCACCAAGCGTCGCCAGGGCATGGTCGAGACCATGGCCAAGCAAACCGCACGCACCGTCGGCAACCAGATCGGCCGGCAGATCCTGCGCGGCCTGCTGGGCGGCATCTTCGGCGGGCGCAAGTAAGGCTTAGCCGGTTTCGTCCGACGCGAAGCCGGCCCCACACCGGCAGCGCCCACTTTCCACCCGTTCGCATCGCGAATATCCGTTTCGACCATCAACCAGGAGCGTGTCCGTATGAACCCGAAGTTGCTCGTGCTCGCCAGCGTCGCCCTGATCGCCCTCGCCGGCTGCGAACCGCAGAAGCCGGCCGAACCGGCCGCCGACGCGCCCAAGGCCGAAGCCGCGGCCGCCCCCGCCGCCGCGCCGGAACCGGCGCCGCCGGTCGCGCCCGCGCTGGACCCCAAGGCCTTCGCCGGTACCTTCAGCGGCACCCTGCCCTGCGCCGACTGCCCGGGCATCAACACCACGCTCGAGCTGAAGGCCGACGGCACTTACGCCGTCGCCACCAGCTACCAGGACCGCAAGAACAGCGAGACCAAGGGCGACGGCACCTGGACCGCCGAGGAAGCCGGCCAGCGCATCCGCCTGGATCCCAACAGCAAGACCGTGGAAGACAGCCTGTACCAGGTGGTGTCGGCCGACGAGATCCGCGCGCTGGACAAGGAAGGCAAGGCGATCGACAGCCAGGCCAACCTCAGCCTCAAGCGCCAGGCCGCTGCGCTGTAACGACGCATGGGCCGATGGCGACCTCCCGCGGAGCACAGCACCGCCCTGATCACGCGGGAGGGCCACGCCCGGCTCAAGCAGGAGCTGGACGAGCTATGGCGCGTCCGCCGTCCTGAAGTGGTGAAAGCCCTGGCCGCCGCGGCGGCCGAGGGCGACCGCTCGGAAAACGCCGAGTACATCTATCGCAAGAAGCAGTTGGGCGAGATCGACCGTCGCGTGCGCTATCTGAGCAAGCGCGTGCCCGCGCTGCGCGTGGTCGAGACCGCGCCCACGGACCCGGACGCGGTGTATTTCGGGGCCTGGGTCGAAGTCGAGAACGTCGCCGACGGCGAATTGCAGCGCTATCGCATCGTCGGCCCGGACGAGACCGATGCGCGCCTGGGCCACATCAGCATCGATTCGCCGCTGGCGCGGGCGATGCTGAAGAAGCGCGTCGACGACGAGTTCGAGGCGGCGCTGCCCGGCGGCGCGACACGCTACGCGATCGTGGCGGTGGAGTACGAAGGCTAAGCCCGCAGCGCGCCGGCCCGCAGCCTCAGCTCCCCGCCTCCAGCTGCGCGTCGATCAAGGCGTCCGGGCTGGGCGTCTCGTCCATGTACACCGGCGCCGACTTGCTCGAGAGCTTGCGCTCCGGGTCGTAACGGTAGGCCTCGTCGCCCTTGCCGCTGTCGTTGACGCGGCCGCGCTGGACGATGCGCGCGCCGGTCAGCAGGTTCCAGCTCAGCTTCAGGGTGTCGTGGCTGTTGGTGCGGCTGTAACGCTCGGCGTCCAGACCGATCAAGCGCATGCGCTTGGTCTGAGGGTCGTAGCGATAGCGATAGGTGGTGGCGGTGGCGGTGGTGCCGCCGGTGAGGTCCTCGACGATCAGCACGCCCTTCTTGAACGACAGCGAGGCCGAGCCCAGCGGCGCTACCTCGAGCGCGGCTTCGCCCGTGGGCGAATGGCCCAGGTCGAATTCGTCCCGGTAGCCCAGCATCACCTTCAGCAGACGCTTCTCGTCGTTGCCGCCGACGTAGGCGGTGTCGCCGATGCCGTCGCCGTTGAAGTCGCCGTCCAGACGGGTCTCGACGCGCGAGTCGTCGGGCAGATAGTCCACCAGCATGCTTTCGGTCATCGGCTCCAGCTTGGGCTCCTGCGCCCACGCCGTGCCGGCGAACGCCAGCGCCAATCCGATCCCGACCCACATCGTCCTGCTGCGTTTCATCGTCCGTCCCCTGTGTCGATCCCTGGCGCGCATCCTACCCCCGCGCCGCTTCCCAGGTTCACGCGAAAACGCCGCCGGCCAGGACAGGCTGCCGGGATGACCGCCGCCGGCTAGCGCGCCTAAGATGGCCGCAGGCGCAGACCACAGCGGGAGACGGGATTTGGAATTCGACGCCCAACTGCGCGGCCTGCTCAGCGCGATCGCGATCGGCCTGCTGGTCGGGGTGGTGCGCGAGCGCGCCCACCTCGGCGAGCGCACCGCGGTGGCGGGCGTGCGCACCCATGCGGTGGTCGCGATCGCGGCCGCGGCGGCAGCCCTGCTCGGCACCGCCGTGCTGGCGGCGCTGGTGATCGTGGTGGGCGCGCTGTCGCTGGCCAGCTATCTGCAAACCCGCAACGACGACCCGGGCCTGACCGGCGAGGTCGCCCTGCCCGCCACCGCACTGTTGGCGGCCTTCGCCCAGCGCGAACCGGCCCTGGCCGCCGGCCTGGGGGTGATCGTCGCCGGCTTGTTGTTCGCCAAACAGCCCCTGCAGGCCTTCGCGCGGCGGGTGGTGTCCGAGCGCGAACTGCAGGACGCCCTGCTGCTGGCCGCGGCGGCCTTGATCGTGCTGCCGTTGCTGCCCGATACCGCGGTCGACCCCTGGGGCGTGCTGGTGCCCTCGGCCTTGTGGCGCCTGGTCGTGCTGGTGATGGCGGTGGGCATGCTCGGCCATATCGCCCTGCGCAGCGTGGGCGCGCGCTGGGGCCTGCCGGTGGCCGGCTTTTTCTCCGGCTTCGCCTCGTCGACCGCGGCGGTGGCCGGCTTCGGCGAACGCAGCCGCAGCGAGCCCGGCCTGACCTCGGTGTCCGCGGCCGCGGCCCTGCTCGCCAACCTGGCTTCGTTGGCCTTGTTCGCCGGCGTGATCGGCACCGCCGCCCCCAGTCTGCTGCGCGCCTGCGCCTGGCCGCTGGCGGCCGCGGCCGCGGCGCTCACGGTCGCCGCGGCGCTGGGTCTGCATCGCAGCGGCGGCAGCGACGCCTTGCCGAAGGCGCCGGCCGCGCGCGCGTTCCGCTTGAGCCAGGCCTTGGTGCTGGCGGCGGTGATCGCAGCGGTGCTGCTGTTGTCGGCGTGGATGCGTCACCTGTTCGGCGACACCGGCGCGCTGGTCACCGCGGTGCTGGTGGCCTTGGCCGAACTGCACGCGGCCGCGGCCAGCGTCGCCCAGCTCACCCAGTCCGGCGACCTGAGCCTGGAACACGCGCGTTGGGGTGTGGTCGGCCTACTCGCGGCCAGCGCGGCGGCCAAGACCGTGCTGGCCTTCGCCAGCGGCAATCGCCGCTACGCCCTGCATGTCGCGGCCGGCCTGATCGGCATGGCCGCGGCCAGCGCCGCGGCGACCTGGGCGACGTCCTGAGCTAACTCAATCCTCGAACGCGACTTCGCCGTAGAGGTCGTGTTCGTCGCTGCCCAGGATCTGCACGTCGACGAACTCGCCCGGCTGCAGGCCGGCCTCGAAGCCGTTCTGGATCTGGACCAGGCCGTCGATGTCCGGCGCGTCGCCCATGCTGCGCGCGATCGCGAGCTCGCCGTCCAGCGCGTCGACGATGCAAGGCTGCACGCTGCCGACCTTGGCTTCGAGCTTGGCCGCCGAGATCTCGGCCTGGCGTTCCATGAAACGCGCCAGACGCTCCTGCTTGACCTCTTCGGGCAGCGGATCGGGCAGCGCGTTGGCCTGGGCGCCGTCGACCGGCGAATAGGCGAACGCGCCGACGCGGTCGAGCTGGGCCTCGTCGAGGAAATCCAGCAACTCTTCGAACTCGGCCTCGGTCTCGCCCGGGAAGCCGACGATGAAGGTGCTGCGGATGGTGATGTCGGGCGCGATGCCGCGCCAGCGCTGGATGCGCTCCAGGGTCTTGTCGACCGCGCCGGGACGCTTCATCAGCTTGAGCACGCGCGGGCTGGCGTGCTGGAACGGAATGTCCAGGTACGGCAGCAGGATCGGCATGCCGTTGGCGCCGGTCTGCGCCATCAGCGGAATGATGTCGTCCACGTGCGGATAGGGATAGACGTAGTGCAGGCGCGTCCACAAGCCGAGCTCGCCTAGGCCTTCGCACAACGCCTTCATGCGGGTCTGGTAGGTCTTGCCGCGCCATTCGCGCTCGGCGTACTTCACGTCCACGCCGTAGGCCGAGGTGTCCTGCGAGATCACCAGCAGCTCGCGCACGCCGCCCATGGCCAGCTTCTCGGCTTCGCGCAGCACCTGATCGACCGGGCGCGAGACCAGATCGCCGCGCATGGACGGGATGATGCAGAAGCTGCAGCGGTGATTGCAGCCTTCGGAAATCTTCAGGTAGGCGTAGTGCTTGGGCGTGAGCTTGACCCCGATGCCCTCCTCGGCCTCGAACGCGCGGCGCGGCACCAGGTCGATGAAGGGATCGTGCTTGGGCGGCAGCGCGGCGTGCACCGCGGTCATCACGCTGGCGTAGTCCTGCGGGCCGCTGATCGACAGCACATCGGGGTGGGTCTCGCGGATCAGCTCCGAGCGCTTGCCCAGGCAGCCGGTAACGATGACCTTGCCGTTCTCGGCGATGGCCTCGCCGATCGCATCCAGCGATTCGGTCACCGCCGAATCGATGAAGCCGCAGGTGTTGACCACCACCACGTCGGCGGCGTCGTAGCTCTGGACGATGTCGTAGCCCTCCACGCGCAGCTGGGTGAGGATGCGTTCGGAATCGACCAGGGCCTTGGGGCAACCGAGGCTGACGAAACCGACTTTGGGATTGGCTAGGGACATGCGTGCGAGGGCCTGGCGGGACGCTCGGCCACGCATGCGCGCGGAACCGGGGCGTACTGGCTGAGTAAGGGTTGCGAATGCCGGTGGGCAGGCGCGGAACGGAGGCGGAGCCGGCGCGGACCGTCGCCGGGGTCGCGAATTATAGCCCCGGCGCTAAACTGGACTCGATTCCCGCAGCTGAACGGAGGCCGCCATGGGCCAGTGGACCGATCTGGACACCCCGCACGGGCCGGTTGCGGCCTGGCGCGCCGAGCCTACCGGGCCCTCGCGCGGCGCGCTGGTACTGCTGCAGGAGATCTTCGGGGTCAACGAGCACATCCGCAGCGTCGCCGACCGTTTCGGCCAAGCCGGCTACACCACTCTGGCGCCGGACCTGTTCGCCCCGGTCCAACCGCATATCGAGCTGGGCTACGGCAGCGAGGACGCCGCGCGCGGCGGCGAGCTGCGCAACGCGGTCGGCTTCGACCGCGCGGTCGAGATCGCCGGCGCCGCCGCGCACCGCCTGCAGGACGAAGGCCTGCGCACCGGCGTGGTCGGCTACTGCTGGGGAGGTAGCCTGGCCTTCCTGTGCAATACCCGTCTGGGCCTACCGGCGGTGAGCTATTACGGCGCACGCACCGTGCCGTTCCTGGGTGAGCCGACGCGCGCACCCATTGTGTTCCACTTCGGCGAGCGCGACGCCAGCATCCCGCCCGAGGCCATCGACGCCCACCGCGCGGCCCTGCCGAACGCGCCGATCTACCTCTACAACGCCGGCCACGGCTTCAACTGCGAGTTGCGCCCGGATTACCACGCCGACAGCGCGGACGTGGCCTGGAGGCGTACCCTGGACTTCTTTGCGGACGCGCTGAAATGAACCCCTGGCACCTGCATCCGCAACTGGCGGACGACACCCACCCGGTGGCGCAGTTCAAGCTGTGCGAATTGCGCCTGATGGACGACGCCAACCACCCCTGGCTGATCCTGGTGCCGCGGGTCGAGGACGCGGTCGAACTGATCGACCTGGACGAGGCCCAGCAGACCGAACTGATGCGCGAAGTCGCGGTCGCCAGCCGGGCCCTGCAGAAGGCGTTTTCGCCGCACAAGCTCAATGTCGCCGCGCTGGGCAACCTGGTGCCGCAGTTGCACGTGCACGTGATCGCGCGCTTCCGCGAGGACATCGCCTGGCCGCGTCCGGTCTGGGGCATGGCGACCGCGCAGCCGTATTCGCCCGAAGCGCTGATCGGCCGCATCCGGCGCCTGCAGGACGCGCTGTCGGCGTGAGCGCGCGCGCGCCGCAGGCGCTGGCGCTGGCGCTGGCCGACGACGCCTGGTTGCTGCGCTACGCCGACGGCGATGGCGCCGGCATCGACGATGCGATCAACGCGCGCGTGCATGCCGACGCGGCGCGCCTGCGCGCAAGCGCGCCTGCGTGGTTGCGCGATCTGGTGCCGGCCTACGCCAGCCTGGCGGTGTTCTTCGACACCGGCGCCATCGACGCCGAGCGCGTGCGCGCGTGGCTGCACGACCGTTTGGGCGCCGACGATACGACGATGCGGATCGCCGCCGCGCGCACGATCGAAATCCCGGTCGTCTACGGCGGCGAGGACGGGCCCGACCTGGAAGCGGCCGCGGCCGAGCTGGGTCTGACGCCGCAGCGCTTGATCGAACGCCACGCCGCGGGCGAGTACACCGTGGCGATGATCGGCTTCGCGCCCGGCTTCCCGTATCTGTCGGGCTTGGACCCCGCACTGGCGCTGCCGCGCCTGGCCACGCCGCGCACGCGCGTGGCCGCCGGCAGCGTCGCCATCGGTGGCGCCCAGACCGGCATCTACCCGCGCGACAGCCCCGGCGGCTGGCGCATCCTCGGGCGCACGCCGCTGCGCCTGTTCGATCCCGCGCGCGAGCCGCCGACCGCCCTGCTGCCGGGCGACCGCGTGCGCTTTCGCGCCATAGACGCCGCCGCCGCGGCGGCGATCCGGGACGCGCGCGCATGACACGCACGCTCGAGGTCGTGGCGCCCGGTTTGCTGAGCACGCTGCAGGATCTGGGCCGCGACGGCTGGCGCCATCTCGGCGTGGCGCGTGCCGGCGCGCTGGATCCGGATGCCGCGCGCCTGGGCAACCGGTTGGTCGGCAACGCGCCGGACGCTGCGGTGCTGGAACTCACTCTGCACGGCCCGACCCTGCGCTTCGACGCGCCGGTGCGGATCGCCCTGATCGGCCGCAGCACCGTGGCGCGTTTCGACGGCATCGCGCTGCCGATGGGACGCCCCATCGACCTGCCTGCCGGCACGCTCAGCCTGGGCGCGATACGCGATGGCGCGCGCGCCTGGCTCGCCGTCGACGGCGGCTTCGCGACAGCGCCCGTGCTCGGCAGCCGCAGCACCGACCTGCGCGGCGGCTTCGGCGGCCACGAGGGCCGCGCCTTGCGCACGGGCGACCGCCTCGCATTGGTTCCCGGTTCGATGTTCGTGACTCAAACGCCGCGCATTCCCGGCTGGTGGGCCGAGCCGGAATTCGGCGAGCATCCCGACGCGCCCGTGCGCTACTTGCCTTCCAACGATGCGGCGGCGACCGCCTTGGCCAGCCAGGCCTGGCAGGTCAGCGCCGCCAGCAACCGCCAGGGACTGCGCCTGCACGGCGCGCCCTTGACCAGCGCGCGCGCGGGCGGCCTGTCCGAACCGGTCGCGCCCGGCACGCTGCAACTGCCGCCCGACGGCCAACCCATCGTCTTGCTGGCCGACGCCCAGACCGTCGGCGGTTATCCGCGTCTGGGCCACGTCATCGCCGCCGACCTGCCGCGACTGGCGCAACTGCCTCCGCATGCGACGCTGCGCTTCCAAGCCTGCACCGCCGCCCAGGCACAAGCCGCCGCGGCCGAAGCGCGGGTGCGGCTGCAGCGCTTGTATTTGGCGCTAGAACGCCCGCTGGCACGCTTCCTGTCCGCCACCATGTGATCGGCCGAGCCGCGAGGCTCGCTCTGTGTGGGAGCGGCGTAAGCCGCGAATGCGTCACCTCAAGCTGCGGTGTCAGTGATTCGCTTCGCGTCCATCGGGCCGCGACGCAAGCGTTGTGGCGCGGTCGCGGCTTGCGCAGCCCCTACAGTGGCTGACGTGGCGATCCAACAGCACCGCACCGCACCGCGACCACGCTCCCACCGCACACGACTTCGGGCACTGGCTGCTGCTGGCGCTACGTGCTTAGCATGCCCGTTCGATCCCGCTCCGGAGAGTTCGCATGCGTCCCGTCCGTCTGCTGTCTCTGTCCGCCTGCATCGTGCTCGCGCTGGTCGCGTGCAAAGCGCAGACGCCCGCCGCCCCCGACGCCGCTGCGCCGGCCGCCGCGGCCACCGCCGCCGCCAACGCCGACTGGCAGCCCACGATCGATGCTTTCATCGAGGGCTACTTCAATCACTACCCGACCGCCGCCGCCAGCGCCGGCAAGCACGAATTCGACGGCAAGCTGCCCGATTGGTCGCCCGAAGCCCTGGCCACCACCGGCGCCTGGCTGGAGCAGCAACGCGCCAAGCTGGCCGCGTTCGGTGACGACAAGCTCGCCCCCGATCAGCGCTTCCAGCGCGAATACGCCCTGTCGGTGATCGACGGCCAGCTGTTCTATCTGAAGGATTCCGGTTTCCCCAACAAGAACCCCGCCTTCTACGCCGGCGACCTCTCGCCGAGCATGTACCTCACCCGTCCCTACGCGCCGCTGCCGCAGCGCATGGCCGCGTTCGCCAGCTACCAGGAAGCCCTGCCCAAGGCCGCCGAACAGATCCGCGCCAACCTCAAGGGCCCGCTGCCGGCCAGCTACATCGAGTTCGGCAACATCGTATTCGGCGGACTGGCCGAGTTCTTCAAGAACGACGCGCCCAAGGCCTTCGCCGAAGTGCCCGACGCCGCGCTGCAGGCGCGTTTCAAGGCCTCCAACGCCAAGGCCATCGAAGCCATGCAGGGCCTGTCGGACTGGCTGACGGCGCAGAAACCGCAGGCCACCCAGGACTATGCGATCGGCGCCGAGCGCTTCGCCAAGATGCTCAAGGCCACCGAGCGCGTCGACTTGCCGCTGGACCAGCTCAAGGCGATCGGCGAGGCCGACCTGGCGCGCAACCTGGCCGCGCTCAAAGCCGCCTGCGACCAATACGCCGCCGGCCAGACCATCAACGCCTGCATCGAGAAGGTCAACGCCGACAAGCCGCAGGGCGGCGCGGTCGAAGGCGCGCGCGCGCAACTGGTCGACCTGCGCAAGTTCCTGGTCGACAAGGACCTGGTGACCATCCCCGGCACCGAGGAGGCGCGCGTCGAGGAAGCGCCGCCGTTCAACCGCACCAACTTCGCCTACATCGAGATTCCGGGCCCGTACGAGAAGAACCTGCCCTCGGTCTACTACATCGCGCCGCCGGACCCGAAGTGGCCCAAGGCCGAGCAGGACGCCTACGTGCCGGGCAAGGCCGACCTGCTGTTCACGTCCGCTCACGAAGTCTGGCCGGGCCACTTCCTGCAGTTCCTGCACGCCAACCGCTCGCAGTGGAAGTTCGCCCAGTTGTTCGTGGGCTACGCCTACGCCGAGGGTTGGGCGCACTACACCGAGGAAATGATGTACGACGCCGGCGTCGGCGACGCCACGCCCGAGATCCATATCGGCCAGCTCAGCAACGCCCTGCTGCGCGACGTGCGTTTCATCTCCGCGATCGGTCTGCACACCGGCGGCATGACCGTCGCCCAGTCCGAGCAGATGTTCAAGGACAAGGCGTTCCAGGATCCCGGCAACGCGCGCCAGCAGGCCGCGCGCGGCACCTACGACCCGGGCTATCTGAACTACACCATGGGCAAGCTGATGATCATGCAGCTGCGCGAGGACTGGACCGCCAGCCGCGGCGGCCGCAGCGCCTGGAAGGCCTTCCACGACCAGTTCCTGAGCTACGGCGGCCCGCCGGTGCCGCTGGTGCGCGCGCAGATGATGGGCGGCCCGGCCGAGGCCAAGCTGTGGCAGGCGCCGGCGGCGGCATCCGCTCCGGCGGCCGCGCCGGCTGGCGCCGACAAGCCGCAGGCCGCGCCCGGCACCTGAACCCGTGCGCCGGGCCGCTGCGGCGGCCCGGCGCAGGCGGTCGCGGGGCCGTCGCGACGCCCGACTTGGTGGCGCACTGGGCCCTCACTCGGGGGGCGATCCATGAGACCGAATATCGTCGCAGCGATCGTGCTGATCGCGATCGGCACCGTGTTCCTGCTCGACAATCTGGGCCTGGCCGACATCAGCCTGGGGCGCCTGATCCGGACTGGGTGGCCGGCGATCCTGATCGTGGTCGGCCTGGGCATGCTGTTCAGGCCCCATCGCAAACGCCAGGACGACTGAGGTCCGCTGCGACGCCGCTTTGAGGCAGAATCGCGGCGTGACCGTTCCGAACCGCAAACGCATCGATTTCAACTGCGACCTCGGCGAAGGTTGCGGCGACGACGCCGCGATCCTGCCCTACGTCAGCTCGGCCAACATCGCCTGCGGCGGCCACGCCGGCGACGACGCCACCATGCGCGCGACCCTGCGCCTGTGCCGCGAGCACGGCGTCGCGATCGGTGCCCACCCCGGCTACGAAGACCGCGAACATTTCGGCCGCCGCGTGCTGCCGCTGGACCGCGACGAGATCGGCATGCTGATCCTCAGCCAGCTCGCGCGCCTGGCCGCGATCGCCGACGACGAAGGCCTGCGCCTGAGCCACGTCAAACCGCATGGCGCGCTCTACAACCTGGCCGCCGACGACCGCATCGTCGCCGACGCCATCGTCGGTTCGGTCGCGGCCTTCGATCCCAAACTCGCGGTGTTCGGCCTGTCGGGCTCCGAACTCACCGCCGCCGCCGAAGCCGCCGGCCTGCGCGCCGTGCACGAAGTGTTCGCCGAGCGCGGCTACGGCCGCAACGGCCGCCTGCTGCCACGCGGCACGCCGGGCGCGGTGCTGAAGACCTTGGAGCAGGCGATCGCGCAGGTCCACAGCCTGGCCACGCACGGCGAAGTCGTGTGCGCCGACGGCCACCGCCTGCCGTTGCGTGCCGACACTCTGTGCCTGCACGGCGATCGCGCCGACGCGCCCGAGTTCGCGCGCGCGGTGCGCGCCGCGCTCGAGGCCGACGGCATCCGCATCCTCGCGATCGACGCCGCATGACCGTAGCGGCCGCCCCGTCCCGCACCGTTTCCTGCTCGCATCCATCGCGTCGCGACCCCCAGCCCGCCTCTCCCGACACGGACGTCCCCACCGCCGGCAGCCCCGCTGCCGACAGGATCCGCTCATGAATTACTGGCCCTTGCTGGGCGTGGCCGCCGTCGTGCTCGGCTTCGCCCTGCGCCTGAATCCCGCCCTGGTGGTGGTGGCCGCCGGCTTCGTCACCGGCCTGGCAGCGAAACTCTCGCCGCTGGACGTGCTCGAGGTACTGGGCAAGGCCTTCACCGACAAGCGCTTCCTGCTGCTGTTCCTGCTGACCCTGCCGGTGATCGGCCTGCTCGAACGCCACGGCCTCAAGGAACACGCCCAGGCCTGGATCGCGAAACTGCGCGGCGCGACGATGGGCCGCTTGCTGATCGCCTATTTGTTGATGCGCCAGTTGTTCTCGGCGATGGGCCTGACCAGCCTGGGCGGCCACCCGCAAACCGTGCGCCCGCTGCTGGCGCCGATGGCCGAAGGCGCGGCCCAGGTGCGCCACGGCGAGCTGCCCGAAGACGAGCGCCAGCGCATCCGCGCGATGTCCGCCGGCACCGACAACGTCGGTCTGTTCTTCGGCGAAGACATCTTCATCGCCTTCGGCGCGGTGCTGCTGATCCAGAGCTTCTACGCCGAACACGGCATCCAACTGGACGCGTTGCAGATCGCGTTCTGGGGCATCCCCACCGCGATCTGCGCATTCGCTATCCACACCGTGCGCATCCTGCGTTTCGAGCGCCGCCTGGCCAAACGCCTGTCCGCGGCCAAGCCCGAGGCGCCGTCGGCATGATCACCCTCACCCACGCGTACTGGCTGCTTGGCGCCTACTTCGCCGCCCTGGCCTGGCGCGGCTGGCGCGACCGCGACAACCCGCGCCGCCACACCACCGCCCTGTTCTGGGGTCTGCTGGCGTTCCTGCTGTTCGCCGCCGAGCACTTGCCGCCCAAACTGGTCGGCGTGTTTGTAGTGGTGCTGGCCGTGCTGGCCGGCTTCGGCGGCGTGCGCATGGGCGGCTACCAGCAGAGCAGCGCCGAAGAGAAACACCGCGAAGCGCAACGCCTGGGCAATCGATTGTTCTGGCCCGCGCTGCTGATTCCGGCGGTCACCCTGATCGGCGCGCTCGGCCTCAAGCGCATCCAGTTCGGCGGCACGCCCTTGCTGGAAACCGTCAACGTCACCCTGGTCTCGCTAACGATCGCTTGCACGATCGCGCTGGCCGCCGCATGCCGCCTGACCCGGCAGACGCCGTGGAGCGGCGTGGAGCAATCGCGGCGCCTGGTCGACTCGATCGGCTGGGCCGCCCTGTTGCCGTTGCTGCTGGCCTCGCTGGGCAGCGTGTTCGAGGCCGGCGGCGTCGGCCAGGCCACCGCCGCGGTGGTGCGCTCGGTGATTCCGGTTGATAACCCCTTCGTGGTGGTCGTCGCCTACGCACTGGGCATGGCCTTGTTCACCATCATCATGGGCAACGCCTTCGCCGCGTTCCCGGTGATGACCGCCGGCATCGCCCTGCCGCTGCTGGTGCAGCAGCACGGCGCCGAAGCCGCCTCGCTGGCCGCGATCGGCATGCTCTCGGGCTACTGCGGCACCTTGATGACGCCGATGGCGGCCAACTACAACCTGGTGCCGGCCGCACTGCTGGAGCTCAAGGACCCGTACGGCGTGATCCGCGCGCAGTGGCCCACCGGCGCCGTGCTGCTGGCCTGCAACGTGCTGCTGATGTACTGGATCGCGTTCCGATGAGCACGCGCAAACCGACTGTGCTGTTGACCGGCTTCGCGCCCTTCGGCGGCGAAAGCAGCAACCCCAGTTGGGACGCGGTGCAGCGCCTGGCCGGCAAGTCCGTGCGCGGCCACCGCATCGTCGCGCGCTGCCTGCCCTGCGTATTCGGCGCCTCGCTGCGCGAGCTGCGCGCGGCGATCCGCGACACCCGGCCTGCGCTGGTGCTGTGCGTCGGCCAGGCCGGCGGCCGCAGCCAGCTGTCGTTGGAGCGGATCGCGATCAACGTCGACGACGCCCGCATCCCCGACAACGATGGCGCGTGCCCCATCGACGAACCCGTGGTGGCCGAGGGCCCGGCGGCCTACTTCAGCGACCTGCCGATCAAGGCCATGCTCGCGGCCCTGCGCGCTGCCGGCATTCCCGCCGAGGTCTCGCAGACCGCCGGCACCTATGTCTGCAACCACGTCTTCTATGGCCTGATGCACGCGCTACGGCGCAGCCCCGGCGTGCGCGGCGGCTTCGTGCATATCCCGTATTCGCCGGCCCAGGCCGCGCAGCACCCGGGCGCGCCCAGCCTGTCGATCGAGCTCGTCTCCGAAGGTCTGCGCATCGCGCTGGCCACCGCGCTCACGACCGTTGCGGACAGCAGAATCGCCGCCGGCGCCGAGCACTGACGCGTCTGTTTGCCTCCCCCTTCCCGTCCTCCTCTTCGCTTTTCCTCCCCCTTTGAAAAAGGGGGATCGAGGGGGATTTGCTCTTGATCCGCAGCTAGAAGCAAATCCCCCCTAGCCCCCCTTTTGCAAAGGGGGGAATCAAGATGGCGAAATCGCGACGACGTTCGGCTCCCATTCGCCCACCACCAGCGAAGATGCCGCATCGCGTGACACAACGCCTCACCCCGGAGAACGCCATGCACCGTCGCCTGTCCGCCGCCCTGCTCTGCACCCTGGCTGTGCTCGCCACGCCCGTCGCCCAAGCCGGTCTGTTCGACAAGAACCCCGACCAGGTCGCGCAGGAAGCCGTCGCCAAGAACCTGCGTGCGGTCACTTTGTGGGTCGAAGCCAGTTGGGGCTTCCGAAATCAGGGCGCCGCCAACAACCTCAGCCGCGCCCACCAGTCGTTCACCACGCGCGGTTACAACGTGGTCAGCGTGGAGCCGTACATCGAGAACGGCGATTTGCAGGGCTTTTTCGTGACGTATCAGAAGCCCTGATTCGTCCTGTGCGTGGTCAGGGCGCCCTGACCACGCGCGTACCAGCAATCAGGTCGTGCAGACAGCGGCGGTCGCGGCGGAAGATCATCAAGATGTCCACCCACCCGTAAACCAGACTCAGGCCCGGAATCGCAGAAGCCGCATTGATGGGCAAATAGCGGCGCAGCAATAGCCGACCCAACCCAGGTTTGGCACCGTCCGTGCCAACGATCTTGATCTTGCACACCCGCTTGCCCCAGGTCTGCCCATAAGCATGCAAGGGGTAGGCCTGCACGAGCACGAATACCGCGAAGCCG
This sequence comes from Lysobacter sp. Root604, assembly GCF_001427505.1. Lineage (NCBI taxonomy): Bacteria > Pseudomonadati > Pseudomonadota > Gammaproteobacteria > Lysobacterales > Lysobacteraceae > Lysobacter > Lysobacter sp. Root604. The sequence goes on from NZ_LMGS01000001.1 coordinate 1,541,157, forward strand.
ATCGCCGCCCACAAGGCCATCACGCTAAACGGCATAAACAGGCGGCCGGCCTCGCTGTTGGCTCGAATCTGATCGAAATAGCCGCCGAAGTACGCCAAGGGCGCGACCATCACGAACGAGAGAATCCCGTCCAGGATGGCCGCACCGAGACGGCCCTCGCGCGTGGCCAGCTCGCTGTCGTCCGACACCGGCTCGACCAGTTGCGCCTGCGGGCTGCGGTATGGGTTCTCTTCTTCCACGGCTCGTCCTTGCAGTGGTTGCCGATACGGCTCAGGTACGCGGCAGCGTCACGCCGGTCTGCCCCTGATACTTGCCGCCGCGGTCCTTGTACGAAGTCTCGCAGACTTCGTCGGACTGGAAGAACAGCATCTGCGCCACGCCTTCGTTGGCGTAGATGCGCGCGGGCAGTGGCGTGGTGTTGCTGAATTCCAGGGTCACGTGGCCTTCCCACTCCGGCTCCAGCGGGGTCACGTTGACGATGATGCCGCAGCGCGCGTAGGTGCTCTTGCCCAGGCAGACCACCAGGGTGTCGCGCGGGATGCGGAAGTACTCGACCGTGCGCGCCAGCGCGAAGGAATTCGGCGGGATGATGCAGACGTCGTTCTCGATGTCGACGAAGCTACCCGGGTCGAAATGCTTGGGGTCGACGATGGTCGAGTTGATGTTGGTGAACACCTTGAACTCGCGCGAGCAGCGCACGTCGTAGCCGTAGCTCGAGGTGCCGTAGCTGACGATGCGCTGGCCGTCGGCAGCGTGCTTGACCTGACCGGGCTCGAACGGCTCGATCATGCCGTGCTGCTCGGACATGCGACGGATCCAACGGTCGGACTTGATGCTCATGCGGGGGGCTCGGGGCGTACTGGGGGCGAAAGCGCCGTGACCGCCGATTGTAAGCGAGCCGGGCTGGGCGGCGCCCAGCCCGAGGCCGCCTGGCCGGGTCCGGGCCCGGCTCAGCCCAGCAGCGAGGCCGAAATCGAGGGCGCCACCCGCGGCCGCAGCGCCAGCCGCACCGCCAGATTGCGCGCCGCCGCGCGGTAGGCGCGGGCCGCGGCCGAGTCCGGCGCGGCCGCCACCACCGGCACGCCGGCGTCGCCCTGCTCGCGGATCGCGATCTCCAGCGGCAGGCTGCCCAGCAAAGGCACCCCGTACTGCGCCGCCATGCGCGCGCCGCCGCCCTCGCCGAACACGTGCTCGGCATGCCCGCAGTTCGAGCACACGTGCACGGCCATGTTTTCGATCAGGCCCAGCACCGGTACATGCACCTTTTCGAACATCTTCAAGGCCTTGCGCGCGTCCAGGGTGGCCACGTCCTGCGGTGTGGTCACGATTACCGCGCCCGCCACCGGAATCTTCTGCGCCAGTGTCAGCTGAATATCGCCGGTGCCCGGCGGCAGATCGACGATCAGATAATCCAGCTCGCCCCAGCGCGTCTCATTGAGCAACTGGGTCAGCGCCGAGGTCGCCATCGGCCCGCGCCAGATCATCGGCGTGTCCTGCTCCACCAGCAGCCCGATCGACATCGCCGCGATCCCGTGCGCGTGCATGGGCTCGATGGTCTTGCCGTCCGGACTGTCCGGCTTGCCGCTCAGCCCCAACATGGTCGGCACGCTAGGCCCGTAGATGTCGGCGTCCAACACCCCCACCCGCGCCCCGTCGGCCGCCAGCGCCAGCGCCAGATTGACCGCCGTGGTCGACTTGCCCACCCCGCCCTTGCCCGACCCGACCGCGATCAGATTGCGCACGTTTTCCAGCGGCGCCAGGTTGGGCTGCACGGCATGCGAGGTGATGCGCGCGTTGAGCTCCAGACTGGCCAGGGTCTTGCCCTCACCCGCGAGCAGGCTCGAGATCGCCTCACGCAGGGCCACCTCGATGCCGCGCACCGGGAAACCGCAGGTCAGCGCCACCGCCACCCGGCCGTCTGCGTCCGCGGCGCGCACTTTGGCGCCGGCCTCGGCGAGCGTAAAAGCGCTGTCGGGTAGCTGCAGAGCCGCGATCTCGTTTTGCAGTAATTCGCTCAATTAATTCACCGAAGAGTACGTATTGTAAGTGCCAGAGAACGGCCGGGCAGCTATGTCGCCATGATACAGCGGCCCAGGGCTTGACTTCCGCGGTGCCTGACTGATCAATGACGGCAACGCTACTGCCGCAAAGGCAGAGCTAAAGTCGATCGACCCCTTGGCGCAGGCTGCCAGGCGGTCGCTATGGAAAGCCACGGGGGAACACCATGCTGTCGAATCGCTTCCATGGGCTATCGCTCGCACTGCTCGCGTTTGCAGGCTACGCCGGAACTGCAATCGCGGCTGACGGGGTCATGCCGTATCAGGAATACGGCAAACGCATAAAAGGTAGCGAGACTGTCTCGCCCTTGAGCGACGCTCTATTCGGCGATCAAGTCAGCCTGTATAGCGGCGGCACCGAATTCGTCGTCACCGACATCGATATTCCGGGGAACAATGCTCTTCCCGTCAGGCTCACTCGAAGGCTGCAGATCGAGGACCGGAAAAAGCAGGAGTATTTTGGCGGCTTCGGCGAATGGGAGGTGGACGTTCCGCATCTCTACGGAACCTTCGACGGCTTCTATAAATGGACGGTCGCCTCCAGCACTCCAAACAGTCGCTGCTCCAGCGGTGGGGGCACTCCAAGAATAAGCAACTCTTCGTTTCAGACGTCCAAGGTCTGGAGCGGCAACCAAATGCATATTCCGGGCGAGTCGGACAGGCAGTTGCTGTCCAACCCATCGACGTCCATACCAGCGGTGAATGACGGCAACACCTATCCGTATATCACCAAAGATTTTTATAGGCTTCGCTGCAAAACCGCTACGGCAAATGGTTATCCGGGCGAAGCATTCATCGCTATCGGTCCCTCAGGACTGAAGTACACCTTCGATATCGCCGTTGAACGATCAGCACCAACGCTGCGCGAGCCGGCAGACTTGGACTGGCTAGACTTCAATGCGTTGACGCGTAAGCGCGTCTACCTCATGGCAAGTCGCGTGGAAGATCGGCACGGTAACTGGGTAGCCTACAACTATACGGGCGACAAGCTAACCAGTATTACCGCCAGTGACGGTCGCAGCATCTTGCTTACTTACTCCGGCACGACGATCCAATCGGCAACCGCCGCTGGGCGCACCTGGACTTACGAATACCGCACCACCTCGGACATCAGACATCCCGGCCCTTTGCTCAACAAAGCTACGTTGCCTGACGGGTCTACTTGGGAATACGCGTCTGCAGGTAACTTGTGGCCGGACTATCTGGAAGCTCCGGCGCCGGAAGAACAAACCCCGACTTGCCCGGAACCAGAAATGGGCGTCGGAGAATTCCAACTTACCGCGAAGCATCCTTCTGGAGCGCGTGGCGAATTCAACTTCGCGTTCCTTCGCCACTATCGAGGAAACATTCCAAACTGGTGCGTTTCCGAACGACCGGGCTACCAATACCAGGTCGTTTCAAGCTTCTTCGACACCTATAGCCTGATAACCAAGAAACTATCGGGCCCCGGCCTAGCAAACCAACAGTGGTCCTACGATTATCAGGAGAACCAGGAGGCCGGCGCGCCTGGCGATCCTGGCCCTTGTAACGGCTGCATCAGCGAAAAGAACGTTGTCGTCACGCGGCCCGACGGGCGTAAAGTCACCAATCGCCTGGGCATACTGTACGACTCGAACGAGGGCCGCACACTCGGCACCAGTATAAAGGACGCTCAAGGCACGGTTGTCAGTACGGAGACGCTATCCTATGTCGAGGATGCGTCGATGCCATCGATGCCGTTCGCCAATGTCTTTGGCAATGGCTTCGGCGATTCTGAAGCGCCCACCCAGATTCGTCCTCTACGGCAGCGGCAAATTCTTCGTGACGGAGTAACCTACACTTATACCGTCAATACGTTCGACTCATTTGCCCGCTCTGTATCGGTAAGCCGCTCAAGCAACATCAGCTATGGTTACTCCCGTACCGAAACCACCACCTACCACGACAATCTGTCGAAATGGGTGCTGGGGCAGGTCGACACGGTCGACGCCAGCGCCTACGCCGCCATTCTCGGCGTGAGTAGCTACCGGCTCAGCAAGACCGACTACGACGCCAATGCGATGCCTTATCGCAGCTACCGATTCGGCGACGCCACGCCAACCCAGACCCTGACCTACAACGCCGACGGCACTGTCGCCACGGTGAAGGACGGCAACAACAACGTCATCACCCTATCGAACTGGAAACGCGGCATCCCGCAAACCATCCAGCATCCGGCCACGCCCGAGTCGCCTTCGGGCAGCACCGAATCGGCCGTCGTGAACGACAGCGGCTGGATCACGTCGGTGACCGATGAAAACGGCGCCGGCTACACCACCAACTACGGCTACGACACCATGGGTCGGGTGTCGTCAATCACCTACCCGACCGGCGACAGCGTCAACTGGAATACGGTTTCGCGCTCGTTCGAGCAGGTCAACCAGGACGAATTCGGCATCCCTGCCGGTCATTGGCGGCAGGTAACCACTCAAGGCAACCACCAGAAGGTAACGGTGTTCGACGCCTTGTGGCGGCCGCTGTGGGAGTACCAACGCGACCTCAGCAACAACGACGCGACCTTCAGCCTCGTTGCGAAATCGTATGACACAGCGGGTCGCCTGGCTTTCGCCTCCTACCCGCGCAATCCCTATGCCGATGGCAACTGGGCGATCGATACCGGAGTACGCACGACCTACGACGCGCTCGACCGGGTAATCAAGGTCGAACAGAACTCAGAGCTGGGCATGCTCGCCACCACCACCCAGTACCTGAATGGTGGTGAGACCCTGGTCACCAACCCGCGCAACCAGCAGCTGCGCACCCGTTACTCGGCCTGGGACCAGCCGACTACCGACTACCCCATCGAGATCTTCCATCCGGAAGGCGCGTTCACCCAGATCTGGCGCGACTACTTCCTCAAGCCCACCCAGATCCGCCGCTCGGGCACCTACGCGGGTCAGACCGTCGAAGCGGTACGCAAGTACTACTACGACGGCGTGCAGCGCCTGTGCCGCACCGACGAGCCCGAGACCGGTTCGACGGTCATGGGCTACGACAACGCCGACAACCTGACCTGGTCGGCCGCAGGCCTGTCGGGCCTGAATACGGTCGATTGCGATCACCTGGTGGCTTATAACGGCGGCCGCACCGTCACCCGCAATTACGACGCCCGCAATCGCCTGTCGCAGATGGCGTTCCCGGGGGAAGGCCTGGGCAACCAGACTTGGACCTACACCAAGGACGGCCTGCCGGCCACCATCACCACTTACAACGGCGCCGGCAACACGGCGGCGGTAGTCAACAGTTACGGCTACAACAAACGCCGTCTGCTGACCTCCGAAACCATAAGCGAGCCCGGCCTCTACACCTGGCCGCTGGGTTACGGCTACGACCAAAATGGCAACCTGGCCGCGCAGACCTACCCGACCGGACTGGCGCTGACCTACAGCCCCAATGCCTTGGGGCAGGCGACGCAGGTGAGCACCTCGGCGGGCAGCACCACCGCCGGCACCTACGCCACCGGCGTCAGCTACTACCCCAACGGCGCGATCAAGCAGTTCACGTACGGCAACGGCGTGGTTCACACCATGTCGCAGAACGCCCGTCAGCTGCCGGATACGGTCAGCGACATCGGCGTGGCCGGCTACACCTACACTTACGACAAGAACGGCAACACGACGCAGATCGTCGACAACGGCCAAGGCGCCAACTTCAATCGATACCTGAGCTACGACGGCCTGGATCGCCTGACGTCGGCCGGCTCGGCGATGTTCGGCGGCAGCACGCACTACATCAACTACGGCTACGACGCGATCGACAACATCCGCAGCGTCAGCCACCCGGGCGTGCGCGAGCACAGCTATTGGTACAACGCAAAAAACCAACTGACCAACGTCCAGAACAGCGGCGGCGCCAGTGTGATCGGCCTGAGCTATAACCCCCAAGGCAATCTGGAGTATAAGAACAACCAGCAGTACGGTTTCGACTACGGCAATCGCCTACGCTGGGTGGCCGGCAAGGAGAACTACCGCTACGATGGCCACGGCCGCCGCTCGAAGATCCAGAAGGACAACGGCCTCCTGGAGTGGTTCCAGTACAGCCAGGCCGGGCAATACCTGTTCAGCTCGAAGCTGACGGCTGGCGGGGCGCAGACCACCCAGGAGAACGTCTACTTGGGCGGCAGCGTAATCGCCACCATCGATCACAACTGGCCGAGCAACACGATCATCGCGACCAAGTACCAGCACACCGATGCGCTGGGCAGTCCGGTGGCGACCACGAGTACCAGTGGCGCACTGATCGAGCGGACGAATTACGAGCCTTACGGCAGCGCGATCAACAAGACGGTCGACGGTATCGGCTACACCGGTCATGTCATGGATGGGGCGACCGGGCTGACGTATATGCAGCAGCGGTATTACGACCCGACACTTGGGAGATTCCTATCCGTTGATCCCGTGACCGCAGATGGAAATGGCGGCAGCAATTTCAATCGTTACTGGTATGCCAATAACAGTCCTTACAAATTCACAGACCCTGATGGACGAAAAGTTGCACTGGAAGGAAACAAAGCCGATCAAACTGAATTTATCCAGCAAGGCGAGCGTTTTTCCGGCATGCAAATTTCTTCTGATAACAATGGAATGCTATCTGTGAATCAATGCGGAGGCACCGGGGCTGCTCTAGCCCTATCTAATGCCATCAATTCAGAGCAAACGATAAACATAACCGCGATAAGCAACGACCCGAATGTTTTTGTCGATCAATTCATTACCGGAAAGGTAGACACAGGGGATCTTGCGGCATTTGAAGCAGAGTCGGGCGATTTAGCAGCCGCCACGTTCACGCACGTCCTGACGGAGTACACAACTTCCGCAGAACTTGGGGCGCAAATGGACACTGCAAACTTCAGAACAGCTCACAACGCCGGATTGCAGGCTGAAAGCCAAGTAATGGGGGCAGTTAATCGCATTAACTTTGGTGGCTCACCAGCGCCGGGGGCCCAAGTTGGCATCGGCTTCATTAATTCATACGGAGTAATGATTAAGAGCTTCCTGTTATCACTTGACCCTGTTACCGGAACTCCAAATTAATCAACGGGCGAACACTGCCATGACATCAAGGCATTCATTCACGATCGCCCTCTTCCTGAGCCTTTGCTTTGGGTGCCGTTCAATTCCCAGCGAGGAAAAGCATTTCGAAAAGTTGGTTGACGCAGAAGTTGTCGCACGTTCAGTGCTGCCTCCGTACTCAGGAATACTCCGCACCTGGGTTGTAATTACCATTCGACTTAAAGACACCCAGTTGGACGTGCTCATTCCATATTTTCATGCCGACCAGAACCTTCCGGCAGTGGGTGACACCTGTGAATTCATTACCAGGCAAGAACAAGTCAACGGACTGGCTGGCGACAAAGTAGTAGATACCACAACCAATATCGTCGCAGATTTTAAATGCCCGACATGAAAATAATAAAATGAAAATCCCGGAAACAAGGACACCCTGAAGGGACCCGGGTTTTCGGACGGACGACCTGGAACGATGGAATGAGCCTCTCTTATCTTCATCGGCGCAAAACTGCCATGAACTCTGTGTGCAATTTAGACTTACACGTCTATCGAAGAGGAAAGTCGACGAGTGAAAGCGATTCGCCGACACCTATAGCTCGCCTCTCTCTGACTCCGGCCAGCTGGAGCGGCACATTTATAAAACGCAGCGCTGCGTGAGGCGGACACTCTTGTGCAGCTCGAACACTGCGCCGACCCGGAAATGGAATCAGATCTGTCTATTTTGAATTAAAGAGAACCACTCGTAACGCGCAAGCGCGTTATTCAGCAAGGCTTCTTTTATTGTGCACTGCGATCGTTATATCCGCCTGCGCCATAAAGAAAATGACCGTCGGATCCGACGTCCTGCACTCACGCTGGCCAGCCCCGTGCTTCGCACCCGGCCTCGTCTACGACTCGCGATCAGACGGCGCACTTCTCTCAGTCGATTGCTTTTCTACGAGTCGATCATTGCGATCCATTTCGAGATCGCAACGCCTGTAGGCATCAAGACCCCTACCTGTCCTGCGCCGAACCGGTTCGGCGCACTTTGCATAATCTGTCCACTCGATAAGCACATGCAAAGCGCGTTAAGGGCATGTTACGGTCGGTTCGTCGGGGGATTGACGACATAGAAATTGCCACGGATAGGCACACCATCCAAAAAGTTAGGGGATAACTCATGGAAGTAACCGAGAAGCGGCTGCCGCGCAGCCGTCTGACTGCTGCACTTTTGGCGGCTTTGATCGCGCCCGCCGCCGGCGGTGCGTTCGCCCAGGACGCCGCGCCTGCTCAACCGCAGCCCGCTAGCGATACGCCGACCGACATCGACAGCGTTACCGTGGTCGGCTCACGCATCAAGCGCGCCCAGATCGAAGGCCCGGCACCGGTCACCGTCATCAGCCGCGACGACATCGACAAACAAGGCTTCCAGACGGTCTCCGACATGCTGTCGTCGCTGACCCAGAACACCACCAACTCGTTCACCGGCGATCTGGCCGTCAACGGGTTCACGCCCAACGCCCAGGTGGTCAACCTGCGCAACCTCGGCCCGGGCTACACCCTGGTCCTGGTCAACGGCCGTCGCATCGCCGACTACCCGCAGCCCTACAACAGCGACCGCTCCTCCGTGAACGTCGGCGCCATTCCGTCCTCGATCATCGAGCGCGTGGAAGTGCTGGCGGGCGGCGCGTCCGCCATTTACGGTTCGGACGCGGTCGCGGGCGTGGTCAACATCGTTACCCGCACCAACTTCGACGGCAACCTGCTGCGCGGCACGGTCGGCACGACCGGCGCGGGCGGCGGCGACAGCGTCAACCTGGAGTACTCGGGCGGCCGCGTCGGCGACAACTGGAGCCTGACCTACGCCCTGCAGTACAACTACAACGAGCCGATCTTCGCGGCGCAGCGCGACTTCATGGACGACCTCCGTGACGGTCCGCGCGGCAACCGCGTCGGCCCCAGCCTGTCGCTGGTCGCGATCGACCTGCTCAACCGCAACCGCGCCGCGTACTATCCGGGCGACGCAGTCTGCGATCGCTTCGGTTTCTCGCCCTACCTGTCCGCCACCCGCGGCCAGATCTGCGGTTCTTACGATTCCGTGGCATCGCAGTCGATCTCGAACAAGCGCGAAGCGACCTCCGGTTACGCCTACGGCACCTACGACTTCAGCAACGGCATCCAGGGCTGGGCCAGCCTGATGCTGAACAACTCCGAATCGACCTCGAGCAGCGGCACCGAGTTCTGGGGCACCGGCGGCGATCCGTTCCTGCCCGCCAGCTTCTACTTCGACGAAGGCCTGGGCACCTACGTCCAGCTGCAGCGCGTGCTGACGCCGAAGGAAGTCGGTGGCAACACCGCGGTGGTCACCAAGTACAAGGAAAAGAGCTACGACTTCGCCACCGGCCTGCGCGGCGACTTCGGCGATCGTTTCGATTGGGATCTGTCCGCCTCGTACGGCCGCTACGACTACAAGTCCGACTCGCCGCGCCTGCTCGCTCAGAGCGTGCACGACTACTTCCTCGGTCCGCAGACCATCGACGACTACGGCTATGCGCACCACACCCTGAACCTGGATCGCTGGCACACGCCGCTGACCCCGGAACAGTACCGGGCCATGTCCACGCGCGTCATCAACAAGGGCTATACGTCCTCGGCGCAAGCGAACTTCGTCGTCAGCGGCGACCTGTTCGAGTTGCCGGCTGGCCCGATCGGTTTCGCAGGCACCATGGAGTTCGGCCGTCAGACCATCGACCTGAAGAGCGATCCGCGCACCGACCCCTCGCGCACGCCGGATGCAAGTACGCCGTATAACTTGGTCAGCTCGGGCAACATCAAGGGCGAGCGCGATCGTTACGCGATCGGCGCCGAGTTCCGCGTGCCCCTGCTGGACACCCTGAGCGCACAGCTGGCCGGTCGTTACGATAAGTACGACGACATCACCGAAGTGGACGGCGCCTTCACCTACGGTCTGGGCCTGGAGTTCCGTCCGATCGAGCGCCTGCTGCTACGTGCGAACTACTCCACCAGCTTCCGCGCGCCGGACATGCCGCTGGTGTTCGCGCAGGGTGTGGCTTCGTTCGCCGGCATCGTCGACTACTACGGCTGCCGCGCCGGTGGCGACACCGTCACCGAATGCCGTGCCAACAACCACCCGAGCCAGTACCAGACCCTGAACCAGACCGTCGGCAACCCCGACCTGCAGGAAGAAAAGGGCAAGTCGCTCACCGCCGGCTTCGTGCTCGACCTGATCGAAGGTATGTCGATGTCCGTCGACTACTACAAGATCACGCTGGACGACCAGGCCACGCGTCTGAGCCTGGACTACATCCTGCAGAACGAAGCCAACTGCCGCATCGGCACGCTGCCCGACGGCTCGCCGATTCCGCAGGGCCAGGGCTCGGCGTTCTGTCAGGACATCCTGTCGCGCGTGACTCGCCAGGTCGCCCCGGGCAACCCGAACGGTCGCGTCGTCAATGTCCGCGCCGGCTACATCAATGCGTCGCGTTCCGAGAACACCGGCATCGACGCGACCTGGCGCTACCGCTTCGATACGGATCGCTGGGGCAACTTCGATTTCAATCTGGCCTACAGCCTGAGCCTGGGTGAGAAGTACAAGCAGTTCGAGGAAGACGATCTGATCGACTACCGCGACCGCCTGGACAACGACAACCAGCGCAGCCGCGTTCGCGGCAGCGTGACCTGGGAGAAGGGCGACTGGACCACGACCGTGTTCGGTCAGCGTCTGGGCTCGGCGCCGAACGAGGCCGAAGCAGCGGGTCGGGATGCGGTGACCGGCGTTTACTACGGCGCACGTCTGCAGCCCTACATGCTCTACAACCTCTCGGTCGAGAAGAAGTTCGGCGAGAACATGGAGGCCGCGTTCGTCGTCAACAACGTGCTCGACAACACCCACCGCAAGGATCCGAGCAACACGGGCTATCCGTTCTTCAACCCGTTCATCGGTGCCGACCCGTACGGCCGCGCGTTCTTCCTGCGTCTGTCGTACAAGTTCTGATCCACTGCACTCCGCTACAAGAAAGGCCCGGCGCAAGCCGGGCCTTTTTCTTTGCGCGCTATCAGGAGCGCCATGTGCGGCATCACTCGGATTTGTTCGCGCAAGTCGCCGACGCAAGCGCAGCACGAGACGAAGCGAGAAAGACACAATTAAAGTGTCATAAATCGCCAATGCCGCTCCGACTGCATATCGACCAGCAGAATTGACGGGCACTTCGAGTGCCACATACGGCCTACTAAACACATCTTAGGCGCACTGCATGCGCAATATCGCGATATCAGACGCATGCATCCCATGCCACACGCGCAAGCCATGTAACCTGATTTCACCGTCGAATCAGTCAAGTAGCACTCTCTCGCGCCCTTAAATGCTTCGCGCCGCTAGCGCGCTCACCGCTGCCTGCGCCAGTGAGCGCGTCCACCTGGCACACAAATTCGACTGCACTTTTCGGCCGATTGCAGGCTGAATCGCTCGTTCGTTAACCAACGATGACAGCGCCGTTAATCGTGTGTACGTTCGGTCATAAGGGGACGGCATCACGCCAAGGTCGGCGTACATAACGCAATGCGAAGACTACATTTCTAGGGGACAACCAATGGCAACTCGTAACGCATACGGCCTGCAGCGCAGCAGGCTGACGGCGGCGCTCATCAGCGCCTTGATCCTTTCGTCCGCCGGCACCGCTGGCGCGCAGGACACCAGCACTCCGTCGCCTCCCGCCTCGAAGTCCGATGCGACCGACGTGCAAGGTGTCGTCGTTACCGGTTCGCGCATCAAGCGAGCGGAGATCGAGGGCCCGGCACCAGTCACCGTAATTTCGGCCGCCGACATCGAGCGCCAAGGCTTCACCACGGTCTATGAAGCGCTCAATACGCTTACGCAGTTTTCCGGCAGCGTCCAGAACGAACTAAATCAGAGCGGCTTCACGCCCAACGCCAGCGTGCTGAACTTGCGCGGCCTCGGCCCGGAGCATGTGCTCACGCTGATCAATGGACATCGCGTGGCGGATTATCCGCGTCCCTACAATAGTCAGAGCAATGTGGTGAACCTAAATGCGATCCCGGCCGCGGCCATCGAGCGCATCGAAGTGCTGACCAGCGGCGCCTCGGCGATCTATGGCTCGGACGCGATCTCCGGCGTCGTCAACGTTATTCTGAAGAGCAACTACGAAGGCAATGAAGTTCAGGTGCGCGTCGGCACCACAACCCGCGGTGGCGGCGACACCGGCGATGTGCAATGGATCGGCGGCCGAGTCGGCGACAACTGGAGCCTGACCTACGCATTCGAGTACCTCACCCGCGAGCCGATCTTCGCTTCGCAGCGCGAGTTCATGGATTCCTATCGCGACGATCCTTCGACCGACAACCCCTCCCCCGTCATCGGTTTGCGTATCCGCAACCGCAGCCGCGTAATCTCCGGCACCAGCCAGTACGTCCTGCCCGGCGGCCTGGCCGTATGCGACCAGTTCAAGGATTTTGAGCGTTATCCGGTAAACGCCGCGCTGAATCCCTCGGTCGTGGTCGGCAACTCCTGTGGCTACTGGTCCTTCCCCGCGACGCAGCAGATCCGAAATTCGCGCAGCGACCTGTCCGGCTACGTGCGCGGCACCTGGGATTTCGCCAACGGCATGCAGATGTACGGCAGCCTGACCGCCTGGTCCAGCGAGGCCAAAGCCGCGTCGTCGACGCAGTTCTGGCAGAGCCCGCTCTTCGTCGATCCGGTGTTCAATGTAGCCAACGGTCTGCCGGCCGCCAGCATCCTGGACATGCAGCGCATCATCACCCCGAGCGAGATCGGCGGCCGCGATGTCCAGCAAACCAAGTTCAAGGAAAACAGCTACAACTTCGACATCGGCCTGTCCGGCACGGCTCTCGGCGACAAGTTCGATTGGGATGTCTACTACAGCCGATCCGAATACACCAGCAAATCCGACCAGCCACGCTTGAAGGCCAAGGCGATCAACGATTGGTTCCTTGGGCCACGCATCGGCACCACGCCCGGCAATCGCGCCATCTATAACTTCAACCAAGCGCGCTACCTGCGTCCGCTGACGCCGGAAGAGTTTGCTAGCCTGAGCACCGTCGCAAAGGCCAAGGCGAAGTCGCAAGCCGATACCGTGAACCTCACGTTCGCGGGCGATCTGTTCGAGCTGCCGGCCGGCCCGCTGGGATTCGCGACCGTGCTGGAAGCGGCGCGCCAGGAATACTCGCTTAACCCCGACCGGCGGACCCTCCCGGGTGCCGATCCGAACGAGGCGATCTACAACCTCACCGACACCATTGGCGGTGGCAAGCGCAGTCGTTATGCGGCGGGCGTCGAGTTCAGCGTGCCGATCGTCGATACGCTGAAGGCGCAATTGGCCGGTCGCTACGATAAGTACGACGATCGCACGGACACTGGTGGCGCATTCACCTACAACCTGGGTTTGGAGTACCGGCCGGTCTCGAATCTGTTGCTGCGCGGCTCTTACGGCACGACCTTCCGTGCTCCCGACATGCATTACCTGTATGCGGGCACCAGCGGCTTCTTCACCACCTACTTCGATGAGTTCGCGTGCCGTCGTGACGGTTTTCAGGTCGCGGATTGCAACAACAACGCCACCTACAACTACTCTGCCGCGGGCGTGCGCTCGGGCAATCTCGAATTGGAAGAGGAAACCGGCAAGTCCTGGACCGCCGGCGTGGTGTGGGACATCATCGACAACCTTTCGGTCTCCGCCGACTACTACAGCGTCGAACTCGAGAACATCATCGGTGACGACGTCGAACGCCTGCTCAACGACGAAGCCAGCTGCCGCTTGGGCGTGGATCGCAGCGGCGCAACGGTTAACCCGGGGTCCGCGATCTGCGTCGACGCGCTCTCACGCATCACACGCGGTGCTCCCATCGTCGGCCCTGGCCTTGGCAACATCGCCACCCTGACGACCGCTCCGCGTAATCTGCAGCTGCTCGAAACCAACGGCATCGACGCCAGGGTCCGTTATCGCATCGACACCGATCGTTTGGGTGACTTCCGTTTCGAGCTGGGCTGGACGCACGTGCTGAGCCAGAAGCGTCAGGACTTCGCCGCCGACCCGGTCGAGGAATATCGCGACGACCGTAAGAACCACGACTTCCGCAGCCGCGCCAACTTCACCACCTCGTGGTCGAAGCAGGATTGGAGCGCGAATATCTATGGCACCCGTTGGGGCTCCTTGCCCGACTGGGAGGAATCGGGCCGTCGCATCGCGCCCTACTTCCTCTGGAACGTCAACGTCAGCAAGAAGATCACCAATAAGGCTACGCTGGGGTTCTTCGTCAACAACGTGTTCGACAAGCTGCACCCGCGCGACGACTCGCACTTCAGCTATCCATACTTCTGGAGTGCGTATAGCCCTATCGGCCGCGAAGTATTCCTCCAGTTCGACTATAAGTTCCAGTAAGTTTCTACTGCTGCTCCCGTATCAAAAAAGCCCGGCGCAAGCCGGGCTTTTTTTGGGGGGCCTGGCCCGAGCGATCGCTCTTCCACAGGCGCGCCCCCTCCGTTACCGAACTCCCTCTAAACCTCTCCACACGAGGTGTGGAGCGGCCGCTCTCGCACGCGCGAAGAGCCTGCCCCGGCCAGTGCTAGCTTGGCGATCGCCCGCGACGAGTCGCCATCTCACACATTCGCGCCATTTCGCATCAGTAGAAGAATTCGTGCAGGCACCCATGCACCACATCTCACTACGTAGTGACAGTACGCTTTGAGCACGCAACAGAACACTTCAAAGAGCATAAAATGGCAATTGTTGGGTGCAATTAAGTCATTTTTTCAATAAAAACAATAACTTATACGGAGCAAAATTACTGCCTAAAAAGTGTGATCTTGTGATGACATAGGCGTTAACACCATGTTAAGTTCGCCTTTAAGGGGACAGCAATACGCCAAGGTCGGCACACAAGAAACACATCTAGTTCATTTGGGGGACAACCAATGGCAGTTCGCAACGCATCCGGCCTGCAGCGCAGCAGGCTGACGGCGGCGCTCATCAGCGCTCTGGTCCTTTCGGTCGCCGGCACGGCGAGCGCTCAGGACACCAACACGCAACAGGCTCCTGCTTCGAACACCAAGGCGACCGACATCGACGGCGTCGTGGTCACCGGCTCGCGCATCAAGCGCACCGAGATCGAAGGTCCGTCGCCGGTCACGGTGATCACCTCGGCCCAGATCGAACGCGAAGGTTTCAACACCGTTTACGACGCGCTCAACACCCTGACCCAGGCCTCGGGCGCGACCCAGAACGAAGTCTTCCAGGGCGGCTTTACCCCGAACGCCAGCGTGATCAACCTGCGCGGTCTCGGCCCGGGTCGTACCCTGCTGCTGATCAACGGTCGTCGCGCCGCGGACTATCCGCTGCCCTACAACGGCCAGAGCAACTTCGCCAACTTCGGCAACATCCCGGCCGCCGCCGTGGACCGTATCGAAATCCTGGCCGGCGGCGCTTCGGCGATCTACGGTTCGGACGCGGTCGCGGGCGTGGTCAACGTCATCCTCAAGACCAACTTCGAAGGCGACCAGCTCAAGGTCCGTGCCAGCACCACCAGCCAGGGCGGCCGCGATGTCGGCGACATCCAGTGGATCGGCGGCAAGACCGGCGACAACTGGAGCGTCACCTACGCCCTCGAGTACTTCAACAGCGAGCCGCTGTACGGCTATCAGCGCGACTTCATGGATTCGGCGCTGGACAACCCGCTGCCACCCGACTACGTCGGCATCCAGCCGACCGGTACCATGCGCGTGCGTCGCCGCTTGGTGACTGCGAATTCCTATGTCACTCCGCCCGCAGGCGCCTGCGAGCAGCTCGGCGACGAGTGGGTGCGTTGGAACTATCGTTCCGCCAACGCCGCGGGCGTGATCACCAACCTGGGTCAGGCTTGCGGTAGCTTCAAGGACGTCGGCTACCAGACCATCAGCAACGGCAACAGCGATCTGTCGGGTTACGCCTACGGCACCTATCAGTTCGGCAACGGCATCGAAGGCTGGGCCAGCCTGCAGGCGTGGAAGTCCAAGGCCAAGTACGGCGCGGGCACGCAGTTCTGGGGCGGCCGCACGGTGGGCGGGCTGTGGTTCGACCAGACGTTCAACACCATCGTCGACGCCCAGCGCGTATTCACCCCGCAGGAAGCCGGCGGCATTGAGAACCTGTTGGCCGAGAACGACGAGCGCTCGTATGATTTCGCGTTCGGTTTCCGCGGCACCTTCGGCGAGAAGTGGGACTGGGATCTGACCCTGTCGCGCGCCGAGTACAACATCAAGGTCGACCGCCCGCGTCTGCTCTCCACTTCGGTCAACGACTGGTTCCTGGGTCCGCAGCTGGGCACCCGCGTCGTCGGCGGCGTGACCTACCCGGTCTACAATCTCAACCAGTCGCGCTATTACCGTGCGCTGACGCCGGAACAGTTCGCGGCCCTGAACACCACGGTCCGTACCGACGCCGAGTCCTACGTCAACCAGGGCAACTTCGTGGTGTCGGGCGACCTGTTCAACCTGCCGGCCGGCCCGCTGGGCTTCGCCGCGGTGTTGGAAGCGTCGCAGCAGGAATACAAGCTCACCGCAGATCCTCGCATCCTGCCCGACTACACCGGCACCGACCGTCCGTACAACCTGACCGGCACCGGCGGCGGTGGCGAGCGTAGCCGCTACGCTCTGGGCGTCGAGTTCTCGGTGCCGATCCTCGACTCGTTGAAGGCCAGCTTCGCCGGCCGCTTCGACAAGTACGACGACGTCACCTCGGTGGACGATGCCAAGACCTGGAACGCCGGCCTCGAATGGCGTCCGCTGGACAACCTGATGTTCCGCGGCTCGTACTCGACCAGCTTCCGCGCCCCCGACATGCACTATGTGTTCGCCGAACGCAGCGGTTCTTTCGCTTCGATCTTCGACACCCGCCGCTGCCTTGAGGCTGGTGGCAGCTCCACCAGCGGCTGCACCGGCACTGCCTATACCTACACCGCGTTCGGCGTCCGTCAGGGTACCCGCGACCTCGAAGAGGAAACCGGCAAGTCTTGGACCGCCGGTTTGGTGTGGGACATCATGGAAGGCATGTCGTTCACCGCCGACTACTACAACATCGAGATCAAGGACGGCGTCTCCGACATCACCTCGGCCTACATCCTCGACGGCGAAGCCGGCTGCGCCACGGGCCTGACCCGTAACCGCACGCCGTTCACCCTGGGCGCTCCGGGTTCCGCGTTCTGCAACGACATGCTCTCGCGCGTGTCGCGTCTGAGCGCGCCGGGCACCCCGAACGACGGCCAGATCACGGAAATCCGCCGTGGCCCGATCAATCGCGCGGTTCAGAGCGTGACCGGCATCGACGCCACCCTGGACTACCGCTTCGACACCGACCGCCTCGGCGACTACCGCTTCCAGCTGGCCTACTCGCACACGCTGGAGCAGAAGACCGCCCAGTTCAAGGGCGACCCGGTGCTGGATTACCGCGACGACCTGACCAACTTCGACTTCCGCAGCCGCATCCGTGCGACCGCGACCTGGGAGCGCGACGATTGGCAGGCCGCGGTGTTCATGCTGCGCTACGGCAGCCTGCCGAACTGGCAGGAAACCGGCCGTATCGCGCCTTACTTCATCTGGAACACCAGCGTGGGTAAGAACATCACCGAGAACGCCAAGCTGGTCCTGTACGTGAACAACGTCTTCGACAAGACCCATCCGCGCGACGACGGCTTCAACAGCTATCCCTACTTCTGGCGTGCGTACAGCCCGATCGGCCGTGAAGTGGCCTTCGAGTTCCAGTACAGCTTCAAGTAAGCGACTGCTGCTTAGTCCCCAGAAGCCCGGCGCAAGCCGGGCTTCTTTTTTGTCCGGTCGCGGCCGTGGGGCCCCGCTTCCATACGCCGACGGATGCGGTATAAAGAAGGTCAGCCGCGGGGCTGTCGCGCGGCCAGAACCATGCCTATCCCTGGGAGGGGAACATGCGTACCAAACTGCTTGCATTGCTACTGCTGGCGCTGCCGATGGCGGCGTTCGCGCAGAACACGCCGGTCGGACACTGGGTCACGATCGACGACAAGACCCAGAAGCCCAAGTCCGTAGTCGAGATCTACGAAGCGAAGGACGGCAGCCTCGCCGGACGCGTCACCAAGGTGCTGCAGTCCGAGCGCGGCCCGAATCCGGTCTGCGACAAGTGCTCGGGCGAGCGCAAGAACAAGCCGGTCGAGGGCATGGTCATCCTGTGGAGCGTGCGCAAGCACGGCGACACTTGGGAAGACGGCAAGATCCTCGACCCGGCCAGCGGCAAGATCTATTCGGTGAAGGTCACCCCGATGGAGGGCGGCAAGAAGCTGGATGTGCGCGGCTTCATGGGCTTCTCGCTGCTGGGCCGTACCCAGACCTGGGTCCGCCAGTAAGCCTTGCACCGCTGTTGCGGCATTGACGACCCGGCCTAGGCCGGGTCGTTTCGTTTGGGGGCTGGGATTCGACCGCGAATCGGCCTGCTCGCCGGGAAGCGAGGTCCATCGCGGCTTATGACCGAAGGGAATGCCCGTGGGACGCCGCGCCCACAGAAGGAGACGGGGGATACGCCTGCGGAGGCGGGCCGCACGGGCCCTGCGGCGGTCGCGTGCCATAATTCCCGACCACCCACCGCAACGCTGCCCATGTCCCGCGAGTTCGTCGTTACCTGCGCCCTGCCCTACGCCAACGGGCACCTGCACCTAGGCCACCTGGTCGGTTACACCCAGGCCGATATCTGGTGCCGCGCGCAACGCATGTCGGGCCATCGGGCCTGGTACGTGTGCGCGGACGATACCCACGGCACGCCGATCATGCTCGCAGCCGAGAAGGCCGGCGTCACCCCGGAATCCTTCATCGCCGGCATCCAGGCCAGCCACGAGCGCGACTTCGCCGATTTCGGGGTCGCCTTCGACCACTACGATTCGACCAACTCGCCGCGCAACCGCGCGCTGACCGAGGCCTTCTACGCCAAGCTCGACAACAACGGCCACATCTCGCGGCGCTCGGTCGCGCAACTGTACGACCCGGTCAAGGGCATGTTCCTGCCCGACCGCTACGTCAAGGGCATCTGTCCGAACTGCGGCACGCCCGACCAATACGGCGACAACTGCGAGAACTGCGGCGCGACCTACGCGCCGACCGAGCTCAAGGAACCGCGCTCGGTGGTCAGCGGCGCGACGCCGGAGCTGCGCGAGTCGGAGCATTTCTTCTTCGAGGTCGGCGGCTTCGAGGCCTTCCTGCGCGAGTGGCTCAGCGGCGACGTCGCGATCCCGGGCGTCAAGGCCAAGCTGCTGGAATGGCTGGACGCCGACGGCGGTCTGCGCGCCTGGGACATCTCGCGCGACGCGCCCTACTTCGGCTTCGAGATCCCCGGCCATCCAGGCAAGTACCTGTATGTGTGGCTGGACGCGCCGATCGGCTACCTGAGCAGCTTCGAAGCCCTGTGCGAGCGCGAGGGTCTGGACTTCTTCTCCTACCTCACCCGCGACAGCCAAGCCGAGCTGCACCATTTCATCGGCAAGGACATCGTGACCTTCCACGGCCTGTTCTGGCCGGCGGTGCTGCACGGCTCGGGTTTCCGTGCGCCGACCCGCCTGCACGTCAACGGCTATCTGATGGTCAACGGCGAGAAGATGTCGAAGTCGCGCGGCACCTTCATTCAAGCCCGTACCTATCTGGACGTCGGCCTGGACCCCGAAGCGCTGCGCTATTACTTCGCGACCAAGACCGGCGGCGGCGTCGACGACGTCGACCTCAACCTGGCCGATTTCGTCGCGCGCGTGAACTCGGACCTGGTCGGCAAGTTCGTCAACCTGGCCAGCCGTTGCGCCGGTTTCATCGAGAAGCGCTTCGACGGCCGACTCGCCGACACCCTGCCCGAGCACGCGACCTATGCGCGCTTCGTCGAGCAGTTGCAGCCGATCGCGCAGGCCTACGCACGCAACGAGGCCGCGACCGCGCTGCGCCTGACCATGGCGCTGGCCGACGAAGCCAACAAGTACATCGACGAGCACAAGCCCTGGGTGCTGGCCAAGCAGGAAGGCGCCGACGCCGAGCTGCAGGCCGTGTGTACGCAGGGCCTCAACCTGTTCCGCGTACTGGCCGCCGCGCTCAAGCCGGTGTTGCCGCGCGTAGCGGCCCAGGCCGAAGCCTTCCTGGGCGCGCCGGTCGCGCTGTGGAGCGATCTGCACGCACCGCTGCTGGCGCATCGCATCCAGGCCTACACGCCCTTGTTCACCCGTATCGACCCCAAGCATATCGAGACCATGATCGAAGCCTCCAAGGAATCGCTGAAGCCCACCGAGACCGAAGCCGTCGCGGCTCCCGCCGTCAAAGCGGCCGCTGCCGCGCCTGCCGCCGCGCCCGCCGCGACCCCGGCCAACGCCGCGGCGACCATCGGCATCGACGACTTCGCCAAACTCGACCTGCGCGTGGGCAAGGTGCTGGCCTGCGAGTTCGTCGAGGGTTCCGACAAGCTGCTGCGCTTCGAACTGGACGCCGGCGAACTCGGCACGCGCCAGATCTTCTCCGGCATCCGCGGCTCCTACGCCGAGCCGGAAAAGCTGGTCGGCCGCAGCGTGGTGTTCATCGCCAACCTGGCGCCGCGCAAGATGCGCTTCGGCCTCAGCGAGGGCATGATCCTGTCGGCCGGTTTCGACGGCGGCGGCCTGCACCTGCTCGACGCCGACGGCGGCGCGCAGCCGGGCATGCCGGTGCGGTGAAGCGAGTACAGAGTGGAGAGCAGTGAGGAACGAGTAAAAGCGCTCTCTCACTCCTCACTCCTCTCAGCTCACTTCTGCCTCATGGATTTGACCGAACGCCTAGACCGCCTACTGCCGCAGACCCAATGCGGCCAATGCGGCTACGCGGGCTGCCGCCCTTACGCCGAGGCGATGGCGCGCGGCGAGGCGGGCGTCGACCATTGCCCGCCCGGCGGCGACGCCGGGGCGCGCGCGCTGGCGCGGTTGCTGGGCGTGCCCGCGCGTCCCTACGACCGCGCGCGCGGCACCCACAAGCCGGCGCCGGTGGCGGTGATCGTCGAAGCCGACTGCATCGGCTGCACCAAGTGCATCCAGGCCTGTCCGGTCGACGCCATCATCGGCGCGGCCAAGCACATGCACACCGTGATCGAGCCGCTGTGCACCGGCTGCGAACTGTGCGTGCCGGCCTGCCCGGTGGATTGCATCGTGTTGGAGCCGGCGCGGCCAGCGGCCTAGCGTTGGGCCCGCCGCAGGATGGGGTGAGCGCAAGCGAACCGCATCGTCCGCGAACCATCCTTCGCATCGATATTGCGCCGACGCGGCGCGGTGCGATTCGCTTGCGCTCACCGCACATTAGGAATGCGCTTTGGCGTCAGCGCTTACCGGCCGCTTCCTTGACCGGAGCTGCCGCGCCGGTGGCCGGCGGCGGCGCCAGGTCGGCGGTGCCGGCCGCGCAAGCCGAGCACACGCGTTCGATCTTGTAGCCCTTGGCGCGCAGCTTCTCGACCACGCCGTCCTCGCCCAGCAGATGCAGTGCGCCCACCACCACCAGCGCGTCGTCCTTCTTGGACTCGTCCAGCATCTTCTGGATCTGCGGCACCCAGGCGTCGTTGCGCTCGATGTTGACGACGCGATAGGTCTGCGGCGTCTTTTCCTTCATCTCGGTGCGGGTGAGGTCGTCGAGCTTGGCCAAGTCGCCGGCGCGCCAGGCGTCGTGCATGTCGGCGAGCATGCCCGGCATTTCGGTGGGGCGATCGAGGAAATCGCGCAGGCCTTCGATCTGCTCGGGCATCGGCGAGGAGTCCATCACCTTCAATTGATCCTCCATCGACTCCAGGCCGCCAGTAGGCTTCTTGGCCGTGCTCGCCTGCTTCATCAGGTGCATATCCAACCCGAGCTGGGGGCTGAAGCCCATGGCCTGCGATACGCCCAGCAACAGCGACAGATTCACGAACCAGGGTTCGTAACCGTCGAGCGCCGCCACCGGCACGCCCTGCTTGCCCATCAAGCGGGTCAGCTTCTCGTGCAAGTCGGCGGGCAGCACCTGGCTCAGGGTGCGGCCGTCGGGGTAGCCGGCGGCGACCATGAACTTGGCGGCCGCGCCCGGGTCGGTCATCTGCTCCGGCGGGATCTCGAACAGCACCTTGTCGGCGGCCGCGAACGCCGCATCGACGTCGGGCGACAACGGATAGTCGTCGCTCTTGAGCAGGTGGAACGAGCCCAGCAGGTAGACCGCGTTGTCGGCGTCGGACACCTTCCACAGCAGCGGCACCGGCGGCGCCTTGGCCGGCACGGCGGCGACCGGCGCCTTGGCCGTCGCTGCGGGTGCGGCGTCTTGCGCGGAGGCGATCGCCGAACTCAGCGCGGCGAGGATCAGGGCGCAGGGCAGCAGGCGCTTGAGGTGCGGATTACGGAGCATGGGTTATCGTCCTTGGAGTCGGTCAGTGCGCGCCGGCATAAGCCTTCTCGCCGGCGGTGATCGCCAGGTCGAGACGGTTTTCCTGCGGCGGCAGCGGGCAGGTCGCGAACGCGGTGAACGCGCACGGCGGGTTGTAGCTCTTGTTGAAGTCCAGCATCACGCGGCCGCCGATGCCCGGCTTGGGCGCGTCGAGGAAGCGTCCGGCGCCGTAGCTGCCGTGGCCGTTGGTGCGGTCGGCGAACACCAGGAACAGCTCGTCGCCGCCCTCGTCCAGGGCTTCGATGCGGTAGCTCTTGCCGTCGCGCTCGAATTCGACGTAACCCGGGTTGGGCACTTGCTCGGTGGTGCCGACGATGTTGGCGATCGCGATGGTCTTGCCCGGCGGATGAGCGACGAACTTGCTGTCCACCACCCAGCCGGCGTCGGCCTGCCAGTACGGAATGTCCTTGAAACCGCTGCGCGTGGGCGCGTCGGCGTGTTTGACGCGCAAGGCGTAGCGATCGCCACGCTTGATCACGGTCAGGATGCCCTTGCCTTCGTCGAAGCCGAGCTTGCTGGGGCCGGCCGGGTCGGTGTCGATGCGCAAGGCGGTCGCGCCCTTGAGCGGCTGGTCGTCCAGGGTGAACGCGGTGCCGCGTTCGGGAACGAAGCGCACGCTGCCGTCCTTCTTCAGATCGATCATGCCGAAGTGGCCGGGGCCCATCGCCAGGCGGATGCCATTGTCGGGCTCGCTGCCGAAGTAATGCGGGCCTGGGTCCAACCAATGCAGGCCGACCAGGCTGGTCCAACCGTCGGGCTTGGTCAGGTTGGTTTTGCGCTCTTCGCGCCAGACCTGTTGCTCGCCGACGAAGGCGGCGCTGGTGGGCTTGGAGGGCGCTTGCGGCTCGGCGGCGGCGCCGGTCGCGGCGGCGGCGGCGCCCGGCGCGTCGAGGTCGCTTTCGGAACGTTCGCCGCCGCCGCACGCGGCCAGGGCAAGGCAGAACACGATCGGGGACAGCACCATCGGGAGCAGCCGCAGTGGCGGCATAGTCGGCAATCGCATTCTTAACGTCCTCGCAGGAACCAGCGGTCGATTTCGGACAGGCTGAAACGGGCCCAGGTCGGCCGGCCGTGATTGCATTGGCCGGAACGCTCGGTCGCTTCCATTTCGCGCAGCAGCGCGTTCATTTCGGGCAGGCTCAGGCGCCGGTTGGCGCGCACCGCGCCGTGACAGGCCATGGTCGCCAGCAGCTCGTCGCGCGCCGCGGCCACGCGCCGCGATTCGCCGTGCTCGCGCAGGTCGGCCAACACGTCGCGCAACAGCGCTTCGACGTCGCCGTGCGCCAGCAGGGCCGGCACGCTGCGCAAGGTCAGCGATTGCGGGCCGCTGCGGGTGACGTCGAAGCCTAGCGCAGCCAGGGTGTCGGTTTCGCGCTCGGCGACTTCGGCCTCGCGCTCGGACACGGCCAGCGAGGCCGGCACCAGCAAGGGCTGGGTGCGCAGGCCTTCGCCGTCGTGGGCGTGCTTGAGTTTTTCGTAGCCGATGCGCTCATGAGCGGCATGCATGTCGACCACGATCAGGCCTTCGGCGCTCTCGGCCAGCACGTAGATGCCGTGCAACTGGGCGATGGCGTAGCCCAGCGGCGGCAGGCTGGCGTCGTCGCTGTGCGGCAGAGCCGGGCGCGGCGCGGCGGGATCGAAGGCCGGCGGCGATGGATAGGTCGGATGGGCCTGCGTCGCCGCCGCATCGCCCGGCGCGCCGTAGAGCGCGGCGTAGCCGTTGCGGGTTTCCTCGACCTGGAAGCCGAGCGGGCGCGTGGGCGCGCTCCAGTTGTAGCTGGGCTGCGCGCTCTGCGTCGGCGCGCCGGCGCCCGGCGCTAGCGCGTAAGGCTCGTGCGCGCCCGGCTGCGGGGCGATGCCGGCGCGGGTCTCGGCCAAAGCGTCGTGCAGGGTGCGGTAAACGAAATCGTGGATCAGACGCGAATCGCGGAAGCGCACCTCGTGCTTGGCCGGATGCACGTTGACGTCGACCCGGCGCGGGTCCAGTTCCAGGAACAGCACATACGCCGGCTGGCGGCCGTGGAACAACACATCGGCATAGGCCTGCTTGACCGCGTGGGCGACGCTGCGATCGCGCACCGCGCGGCCGTTGACGTAGAGGTACTGCTGGTCGGCACTGGCGCGGTTGTAGGCCGGTTGGGCGATCCAGCCGTGCAGGCGCAGGCCGGCGCCGGCGTGGTCGACGCGCAGCGCGTTGCGCGCGAATTCCTCGCCCAGGGTTTCGTTGATGCGCACATCCGAAAGCAGATCGCCCTCGCCCTTCCAGCGCCGCGAGGGCTTGCCGTTGTGCGACACGCGCAGTTCCACGTCCGGTCGCGCCAGGGCGAGCTGACGCAGCCATTCCTCGATGTGGCCCAACTCGGTGCGCTCGGCCTTGAGGAATTTGCGCCGCGCCGGGACGTTGAAGAACAGGTCGCGCACTTCGACCGTGGTGCCCTGCGGATGCGGCTTGGGCGTGACCTGCCCGACCCGGCCGCCGTCGACTTCGAGGGTGGCGCCGTGTTCGGCTTCGATCCGGCGCGAGACCATCGCGAACCGGCTGACCGAGGCGATCGAGGGCAAGGCCTCGCCGCGGAAACCGAGCGTGGCCACGCCTTCCAGATCGTCCAGGGACGCGATCTTGCTGGTGGCGTGGCGCGAGATCGCCAGCGGCAGTTCCTCTGCGGCGATGCCGGCGCCGTCGTCGCGGATCCGGATCAGGCGCACACCGCCCTCTTCCAGGTCGATGTCGATGCGGGTCGCGCCGGCGTCGAGCGCGTTTTCGACCAGCTCCTTGACCACCGAAGCCGGACGTTCCACGACCTCGCCGGCCGCGATCTGATTGATGAGGGTATCGGGGAGTTGACGAATAGCCACTGAGCGACCGGGCGCCGCGGCGGCGCCGTGAGAATACGGCTTCGATGATAGCCGCTCACCGCCGGCTTCCGCGATCCGTTTAGCGCTTTCGCGACGCAAGCCCGTTCCGGCGCGCAACCGCGCAGGCCTTGCAGGGGTCGGATCGGATCAGGCGGCGCGCACGCCGCCCAAGCGGCTCAGGGGCTGCCGCCGCCCCCGCCCATCGCCACCGGCTGAGCGTCGGCGCGCGCGGCGTAGAGCGTGCCCGGCGGCGGCTGACGGGTGAAGTAGGTGTTAACGCCATCGAGCACGGCGCGCGCGAGCGCGCGCTGGTGCGCGGGATCGGTCAGGCGGCGCTCTTCGTCCGGGTTGGAGATGAAGGCGGTCTCGACCAGCATCGCCGGCATGTCCGAGGTCCGCAGCACGGCGAAGTTGGCGCGCTCGATATGCGGCTTGTGGTTGTTGCCGACGCGCTTGAGCCCGTCGAGCACATGCGCGGCCGCGTCTTCGGACGCCTTCATGTGACCGCTCTGGGTCAGGTCCAGCAACACCGAGGTCAGGGTGTTGTCGGCTTCCTGCAGGCGCACGCCGCCGACCAGGTCGGCCGAGTTTTCCTTGTCCGCCAGCCAGCGCGCGCGCTGCGAGGACGCGCCCTTCAGCGACAGCACGTAGACCGAGGAGCCCTTGGCGGCGCGGTTCTCGGCGGCGTCGGCGTGGATCGACACGAACATGTCGGCCTTGGCCTGGCGCGCGAGCTGCGCGCGCCGCGGCAGCGGGATGAACACGTCGCTGTCGCGGGTGAGGTAGGCCTTGAGCCCGGGCGTGGCGTTGATCTGGCGCGCGAGTTCGCGCGCGATCGCCAGGGTCACGTCTTTCTCGCGCTTGCCGGCTTGGCCGACCGCGCCGGGGTCCTGGCCGCCATGGCCGGGGTCGATGGCGATGATGAGCGGGCGCATGCCGCGGCCGCGCATCACATCCTTCATGGTCTTGACCGCGCCGGGCGTGGCCAGGTCGTCGGCCGGCGGCGCGCTCACGGCGGCGCCCGGCATCGGCGTGGGCACGCCCGAGGCGATGCGGGTGGGCACGCCGGTGGCGATGGTGGTCTGCACCGGCGGCGGTGCGACGGTCGCGACCGGCGTGGCGGCCGCCGGCGCGGCGATGGCCGGCGCGCTGGAGGCGTTGCGCGCGGCCAGTTCGGAGATCAGGCGCGTGGTCGCGGCCGCGGACGAGGCGGCCTGGTCGACGCCGCGATGCTCGGACACGACCGCAGTCGCGGCCGGCGGCGGCGCCGATTGCGGCACGGTCGCGGACGGCACGGCTGTGGTGTGCGCGGCGGCGACGGAAGCGGCCGGCGGCGTGGCGACGGGCTGCGGCTCGACGCCATCGCCCGGCCACTCCAGCACCAGGCGCGCGCCGTTGGCGGCCGGCTCGATGCGCGGTTTGAGCGCGGCGACCGGCTGGGCCAGATCGAACACGATGCGCACGGTGCCCGGCGCGGGCTGGCCGGTGCGCACGGATTTGACGATGCCCGCGCCGGTCGGCAGGCGCAGGCCCTTGGCCAGCGAGGAGGCCGGCAGGTCGACCGCGAGGCGGTCGGGGCCCTTGAGCGAGATCAGCTTGAATTCGGTGCCGCGGTCCAGGGCGATCTCGGCGCGAGTGCCTGTGGCGCCGCTACCGACGTCCAAGCCCTTGATTTCACTGGCGTGCGCAAGATTCCAGGCCAGCGCCGCGAGCAGCGCCATGCCGAGCAGGAATTTCTGAACGGTGGCCCCTTTTACGCGCATGGGTGCTAGTCAAGCACCAGCGCCTTGGAAATGCAAGCATTTTTCCCTTACGAATCCGGCACCTGCCACCACTTCCTGTGGAAACGTTCAGGAGTCGGCCGCAAGCTCCGGGGTGGCGGCCAGGGCCTGGACCCAGCCCCTGCCGGTCTCGGACTCCGGGATCAGGCGGGCCGAACGCCCCGCCCCCTCGACCGCCAGTTCGACCCGCAGGTCGGCCGGGGGTAGCCCGCCGCGACCGCGGTCGGGCCATTCGATCAACCACAGCGTGGCCTCGTCGCCGTCCAAGCCGAGAAACTCGAGCTCGCCGACATCGCCGATGCGATACAGATCCAAATGCCAGGCTTCGCCGCCGCTGGCGAGCGGATAGCGTTCGACCAAGGTGTAGGTGGGACTGCGAATCGCGCCTTGCACGCCCAGCGCGCGCAGCAAGGCGCGTGCGAGCGTGGATTTGCCGGCGCCGAGATCGCCGCTGAGATGCACCACCGCGCGCTGCGGACGCGTACGCGCTAGTGCGGCACCCAAGGCATCGGTGGCGTCGGCATCGCGCAACGACAATGCGATCGCTGCTGGTTCGTGCGCGTATGCGCTGGAGTGAGACGAGATCAACGCGAACTCTCCGGATTGGCCAAGCGCCGCAACCACGGCATCAAGTCGGTAGGCAGCAAACCGCGCTCGCCTCCGTCGCGCGCCGCGGCGTCCGCTGCGGCTGAGTGCAGCAGCGCGCCGCATACGGCGGCGTCGAACGCGTTCAAACCCTGCGCGCGCAGCGCGGCGATGGTACCGCTGAGCACGTCGCCCATGCCGCCGACGGACATGCCCGGATTGCCCGCCGCGATCACGCGAGGTTCCGCATCCGGCGCGGTCACGATGGTGCCCGCGCCTTTCAACACGATGGCGCAGGCGTAGCGATCGCGCAACGCGCGCGCGGCGCTCAAGCGATCGGCTTGCACCTGCGCGGTATCGATGCCGAGCAAACGCGCCGCTTCGCCCGGATGGGGCGTGAGCACGCAATCCGCATGCAAGGTGCGCGGCCGCTCCGCCAACAGATTCAAGGCATCCGCATCCAGCAGCAAGGGGCGCTGGCTCTCAAGCACGCAAGCCTGCAAATCGCGCGCCCAAACGCCCTGCCCCAGGCCCGGTCCCAAGGCGATCACGCTCGCGCGTTCGAGTGCATCACGCAGTTGCGCTGCATCGCGGACCTCGCGCGGCATCGCTTCCGGTATGCGCGCCAAAACGGCTTGTACATGCTCGCCGCGCGTGGCGATCTCGACCAGGCCGGCGCCGCTGCGCAAGGCCGCTTGCGCGCACAACACGATCGCGCCGCCGCTGCCGTGGTCGCCGCCCACGCACAGCACCCGGCCGTTGCGTCCCTTGTGGCTATCGCGTTCGCGCGGCGACAACCAGCGCCGCAGATCCTCCGCGCGCATCGAACGCGCGACCGGCGCACGATCGAAAGCTTCGACGGAGAGCTGCAGATCGGACCACGCCAACGAGCCGACGCAGTCCAAGGCCGAACCGGTACTCAAACCGAACTTGTGCGCGATGAACTCGATCGTGGCATCGGCGATCACGGCGGGCGCATAGGCGACGCCGCGCTCGGCGTCGACGCCGCTGGGCACGTCCAGCGCGAATACGGGCGCGGATTGGGCGTTGATGGTCTCGATCAACGCCGACGCCTCCGCATCCGGTGCGCGCGACAAGCCGATGCCGAACAGGGCATCGACGATCAGATCCGCATCCAGCGCGCCGCTCGCATAGACCTCGCTGCGGCCTCCCGCCTCCGTGTATGCGTCCGCGGCGCGCCGGGCCAGCTCGCCGCGCGGCGCGTGCGCGGCCAGGTGCGATACCCGCACCTCGCGACCGCTAGCCTGCGCGTGCGTCGCCAGCACATAGCCGTCGCCGCCGTTGTTGCCCGGCCCGCACACCACCACGATGCGATGCGCCGCAGGCCAGCGCCGCAGCAGTTCGCGCCAGGCCGCCGCGCCTGCGCGGCACATGAGCTCGTAGGCATCGCCCAGTTCCACGCTCGCGCGGGCTTCGACCGCGCGCAGCGCCGCGGTGTCGTAGAGCGCTGAATCGAAGGAGAAATCGGCCTTAGGCATCGCACGATTCTATACTTGCCGCAACGTGAGCCCGCACCGCGCCAGCCCCGACCCCACGCCCGCCGCGCCCGACTACGCGGCGCTGACCCTGCGCATCCGCGAATTGGCGCGCGAACTGGGTTTCCAGCGTTGCGGCATCGCGGGCATCGAGCTGGGCCCCGACGAGGACTACCTGCGCGACTGGCTGGCGCAGGGGCTGTACGGCTCGATGGACTGGATGGCGCGCCACGGCGAGCTGCGTTCGCGCCCGCAGGAGCTGATTCCCGGGACCTTGCGGGTGATCTCGGTCGGGCTGGACTACGGCCGCAACGACGACGAGGACGCTTGGGCCACCCTGGCCGACCGCGAGCGCGCCTACGTCGCCCGCTATGCCCTGGGGCGCGACTACCACAAGCTGATGCGCCAGCGCCTGCAGCGCCTGGCCGACCGCATCGGCGACATCGTGGGACCGTTCGGGCACCGGGTGTTCGTGGATTCGGCGCCGGTGCTGGAGCGGGCCCTGGCGCGCAACGCCGGCCTGGGTTGGATCGGCAAGCACACCTGTCTGATCGACAAGGACGGCGGCTCCTGGTTCTTCCTGGGCGAAATCTACGTCGACCTGCCGCTGCCGATCGACGCCCCCGCCAGCGCACACTGCGGTACCTGCGTGCGCTGCATCGAGGTCTGTCCGACCCAGGCCATCGTCGCCCCGCATCGCCTGGATGCGCGCCGCTGCATCGCCTACCTGACCATCGAGCACGAGGGCGCGATCCCGGAGGAGCTGCGCCCCGCGATCGGCAACCGCATCTTCGGCTGCGACGACTGTCAGCTGGTCTGTCCCTGGAACAAGTTCGCCAAGCGCACCGACGAGCCGGATTTCCGCGCTCGCAACGATCTGGATCGCGCCAGCCTGGCGCAACTGTTCGCCTGGAGCGAAGCCGAGTTCCTGCAGCGCACCGAGGGCTCGGCGATCCGTCGCAGCGGCCATGAGCGTTGGCTACGCAATATCGCGGTCGCGCTGGGCAATGCGCCGAGCACGCCCGAGGTGATCGCCGCATTGAACTCGCGCCGCGAGGCCGACAGTGCCGTGGTGCGGGAGCATGTCGAGTGGGCGTTGGCTAGGCATGGCGCGGCCTGAGGGCGCGCTCAGTGCTCGCTTCGGGGTAGGAGCGGCGTGAGCCGCGACTGCGGCAATGAGAACGCATCGAAACGGCCGGATGGTGGGCAGATCCCGCACGGACGAACGCACGCCACTAGTCGGCGCATCCCACTGAAGTCACTGGATCCCCGCCTTCGCGGGGATGACGAGTTCGAAGCGACACGCTTTGGGGTAGGAGCGGCGTAAGCCGCGAGCGCGACAATGCGAGCGTGAAGGAATAGCCAGATCGTGCAGATCCCCGGCAGAACGAAAGAACGCGCGCCATTGCAGCACCGCGCTAAAGTCACGGGATATTCGGCTCCGCTGAAGTAAAGGGGAACCCGCCTTCGCGGGGATGACGAGTTCGAAGCGGCACCGCTTTGGGGTAGGAGCGGCGTGAGCCGCGACCGCAACACTGAGAACGCATCGAAACGGCAGCTGACGCGAGACGGTGCGGTGCGCCTTCGGCTTACCGCACCCTACGGAATCGACTCAACCACGCAGTTGCGCGATCAACTCCCGCGTCACCGGATCCTCGGCTTCGGCCTCGCCGGCCAGCGCGGGTAGCAAACGGCTGGCGACCTGCTTGCCCAGTTCGACGCCGAACTGGTCGAAGGCGTTGATGTCCCAGAACACCGACTGCAGATAGACGCTGTGCTCGTACAGCGCGAGCAGTGCGCCCAGCGAGCGCGGGGTCAGCGCGTCCAGCAGGATTGTGGTGCTGGGCCGGCTGCCGGCGTAGGCGCGATGCGGGTCCTCGTTGGCCTGGCCGTTGGCGAAGGCCTCGGTCTGGGCGAGCAGATTGGCGTGCAGCGCGCGGTGATTCTCGGCGTAGGGCGTGTCGGCGCGGATCACGCCGATGAAATCGCCGGGCACGATCGAACTGCCCTGATGCAGGGCCTGGAAGAAGCTGTGCTGGGTGTCGGTGCCTACCCCGCCCCACCACACCGGCACGGTGTCGCCGACGACGGCGCGGCCGTCCAGGCGGGTCGACTTGCCCAGGCTCTCCATCACCAACTGCTGCAGATAATTCGACAGCAGCTTGAGGCGATCGTCATAGGCCAGCACCGCCTGCGTCGCGTAGCCCAGGCCGTTGCGGTTCCAGATCGCGGTCAGGGCATGCCAGGCGGCCAGATTGCGCGGCGCCGGCGTCTCCAACACATGCGCGTCCATCTCGGCGGCGCCGTCGAGGAAGGCTTCGAACGCGTCCATGCCGATCGCCAACGCGATCGGCAGACCGACCGCGGACCACAGCGAATAGCGTCCGCCGACCCAGTCCCACATCGGCAGGATGCGCTCGGGCGGAATCCCAAACGCGGCCGCCGGGCGTTCGACGTTGGCGCTGATCGCGTACAGGCGTTCGCCCGCGTGCGCGCCCAACCAGTCGCGCACCAGCGCGCCGTTGAGCAGGGTTTCCTGGGTGCCGAAGGTCTTGGAGATCAGCAGCGCGGCGGTGCGCGCCGGGTCCAGCCCGGCCAGGGTGCGTTGGGCGGCATGGCCATCGACGTTGGACAGGAAATGCACGCGGAAACGACCGGGCGCGGCGCCGCTGAGGGCGTCGGCGGCCAGGCGCGGACCGAGGTCGGAGCCGCCGATGCCGATGCTGACGATGTCGGTGACGTCGCTGGCGGCCAACGCGTCGACGATCGCGCGCATGCGTCCCCGCGCCTGCAACGCCTGGGCGTGCGCATCGCGCGCGACCTGGGCTTGCGAGAAATCGCCGCGCAGCGCGGTATGCAGGGCCGGGCGACGTTCGGTGATGTTGACCGTCTCGCCGTCGAACAGCGCGCGCAGGCGCGCAGCGAAACCGGCCTGTTCGGCCGCCGCGAACAGCGCGGCCAGGGCCTCGCGGTCGTAATGCTGGCGGGCGAAGCTGGCGTAGATCGGGCCGACCCGCAGCGCGAAATCCTGCGCGCGTGCCGGGTCGGCGGCGATCAGCTGCGGCAGCGTGGTGTTTGCGACGCGCCCCGCCTGGGCGCTCAGTAGGCTCAGTCGGGATGCGTCGCTCATGCGTTCTCTCAGGCCGCCTGGGCCGGCATCGAAGTGTTGGTATGGGTCAGCTGGTTGTGGCGGTCCACGTAGACCAGGGTCGGCTTGAACTTCG
Organism: Lysobacter sp. Root604; assembly: GCF_001427505.1. Taxonomy (NCBI): domain Bacteria; kingdom Pseudomonadati; phylum Pseudomonadota; class Gammaproteobacteria; order Lysobacterales; family Lysobacteraceae; genus Lysobacter; species Lysobacter sp. Root604. Next base: position 1,573,610 of record NZ_LMGS01000001.1, read on the forward strand.
CCGCCTCGGCCTCGTCGCACACGCCATAGGCGCAGATGATCACCAGGTCGCCCGGCTGGGCCTTGTGCGCGGCCGCGCCGTTGACCGAGATCACGCCGCTGCCCTCTTCGCCGCGGATCGCGTAGGTAACGAAGCGCTGGCCGTTGTTGACGTTGTAGATGTGGACCTGTTCGTACTCGCGGATGCCGGAGATGTCGAGCAGGCGGCCGTCGATCGCGCAGGACCCTTCGTAGTGGAGCTCGGCATGGGTGACAGTGGCGCGGTGGATCTTGGCCTTGAGCAGATTGAGTTGCATGTTCTCACTCCGTCCGCGGACGCGCGGGCGCGAAAAACCGAAGTCTAGCAGCGCATGGCGCAGTGCAACATACTCGCCCCACCCCGCCCCTGGAACGGTGCATGTGCGTTCAGGCGGCGAATTCGAGGTTGTCGATCAGGCGGGTCTTGCCCAACCGGGCCGCGATCAGGGCGACCCGCGCGGCGTCGCCGGGACCGGTGTCCGGCAGGCCAAGGTCGGGCCGGCGGATCGCGGCATAGTCGACGACGAAGCCGGCGGTTTGCAGGCGTTGGCTGGCTTCGGCCTCGACCGCCTCGCGCGTGCTGCCGGCCTGCACGGCCTGGCGCATCCACTGCAGGCAGCGGTGGATCTCGGCCGCGCGCGGGCGCTCCTGCTCGGACAGGTACTGGTTGCGCGAACTCATCGCCAGGCCGTCGGCCTCGCGCAGGGTGTCGGCGGCGACGATCTCGATCGGGAAAGCCAGGTCGCGCACCAGGTAACGGATCACCGCCAGCTGCTGGTAGTCCTTGCGCCCGAACACTGCCAGGTCCGGCCGGACCTGGTTGAACAGACGCGCGACCACGGTGGCGACGCCGTCGAAATGGCCGGGACGGTGCGCGCCCTCCAGGCCCTCGGTCACGTGCGGCACGCGCACCTCGACCGTGGCCTGCGGGCCATAGGGGTACATGGTCTCGACCGTGGGCAGCCACATCAGGTCGGCGCCCGCGGCCGACAAGCCGGTGGCGTCGGCCTCCGGCGTGCGCGGGTAGCGCCCGAAGTCCTCGTTCGGCCCGAACTGGGTCGGGTTCACGAACACGCTGACCACGACCCGGTCGGCGCGCGCGCGCGCCAGCTCGACCAGCGAATGGTGGCCGGCGTGCAGATTGCCCATGGTCGGCACGAACGCGACGCGCAAACCGTCGCGACGCCAGGCGTCGATGGTGGAACGCAGTACGGCCAGATCGTCGACGGTCAGCATGCCTTGCTCGGTGGAGTGTCGAGGGAAACGTGCGGCGCCGACGGCGCCGACGCCACAGGCTGCGAATTACACGCGCTAACGCCGCCGATCACAACGTCTGCGCCGCAACGCTGGGTTCAACCGGCGTAGGAATGCGCCTCGTCGGGGAAGCGGCGTTCGCGCACGGCATCGGCGTAGGCGCGAAACGCGCCCTCGATCGAACCGCCCTCGGCCAGGAAATCCTTGACGAACTTCGGCCGGCGATGGCCGGAGTTCACGCCCAGCAGATCGTGCAGCACCAGCACCTGACCGTCGCATTGCACGCCCGCGCCGATGCCGATGGTCGGAATGGCGAGGTCGGCGGTGATGGCGGCGGCGACCGGGTTGGGCACGCACTCCAGCACCAGCAGCGAGGCGCCGGCCTCCTGGACCGCGCGCGCGTCCTCGCGCAGGCGCGCGGCGGCGGCCTCGTCGCGGCCCTGGACCTTGTAGCCGCCCAGGCGCAGCACCGATTGCGGGGTCAGGCCCAGGTGCGCGCATACCGGGATCTCGCGCTCGACCAGGAAGCGGATCACGTCCAGCTTGTGGCCCGCGCCTTCCAGCTTGACCATCGCCGCGCCCGCCTGCAGCAAGGCGGTCGAGGCCTCGAGCGCGCGCTCGGGGGTGGCGTCGGACTGGAACGGCAGGTCGGCGATCAGCAGCGCCTTGGACAGGCCGCGCGCGACGCAGGCGGTGTGGTAAGCGATGTCGTCCACGCGCACCGGCAAAGTGCTGTTGTGCCCCTGCACCACCATGCCCAGCGAATCGCCGATCAACACCAGATCGATCCCGACCGCGTCCATGGTGCGCGCGAAGCCGGCGTCGTAGCAGGTCAGCATGACCAGCGGCCGGCCGTCGCGCTTGGCGTCGGCGAGCATGGGCACGGTCCAGGCGGTCTTGCGCGGGGTGTCGGTGGGGGCCGAGGTGTACATGGGGTCTGGGTCTCGCCCGGCCGATCGCCGGACGCTCGCGGGGGTAGCCCTATAACTTACCGCCTAAGCCAGGGTTTGTATGTCGCCGATCTCGAGCTGGGCCAAGGCGTCGCGCGCCGGCCCTATTCCCGGAATCTGCGCATCGGGCGCGATTTCCAGCAGCGGCAGCAGCGCGAACGCGCGCTGGTGCAGGTGCGGATGCGGCAGACGCAGGCCGGGGTCGTCGAGGCAGTGCTGGCCGTACAACAGCAGATCCAGGTCCAGCGTGCGCGGGCCCCAGCGGTCGCTGCCGTCCTCGCGGCGATCGCGACCGGCCTCGCGCTCGATCGCCAGCATCGCGCGCAACAGCGCCTGCGGCGCCAGCGTGGTTTCCAGCATGGCCGCGGCGTTGACGAAGTCCGGTTGCGCGGTCACGCCCCAGGCCGGGGTGCGATACAGCGACGACGCGCGCAGCAGGCGCGTGCCCGGCAGCGCGGCCAGGGCTTCGAAGGCGCCGCGCAGGATCGCGGCGCTGTCGCCCAGGTTGCTGCCCAGGCCGACGAACGCGACCTCGGCCACGCTCATTCGCCGTCGTGGTGGTTCGTATCGATAGCGGCAGCGCCGGCCTCGGCTCCGCCGCCGTTGCGGCGACGGCGGCGACGCTTGCGCGGCGCGCTGCCGGCCTCGGCGTCGGACGCCGGCTGCGCGTCCAACTGCGCGGCCAATTCGTCGCCGGGCTTGCCCTGGGCTTCGCTCCAGAACGCGACATCGGCCGCGTGCTCGTTGGAGGCGGCCAGGCGCAGGTTGAGGAAGTCGTAGGCGGCGCGGAAACGCGGATGCGACAGCAAACGGAACACGCGCTTGCGCTGGCGCTGCGAGAAGCGCGTCTGCAGTAGCCAGATCTCCTGCATCGGCAGCGAGAACCGGCGCGGCAGCGCGATCATCTCCAGCTGATGCACGGTGACCCGGTCGGCGGCGCGGCGCTGGGCCTCGACCGCATGCATGCCCTGCGCCTGCAGCGCCATCAGCGCGCGGCAATAGGCCGGCCACAGCAGCATCGCGAACAGGAACGCCGGCGACACCGGTTCGTCGTTGGCGACGCGGGTATCGGTGCCCTGCAGGCCTTCCAGCAGCATGCGGCGGAGCGCGCCGCTGCGATTGGATTTCAGCGCGGCCGCGGTCTCCGGCAGCAGCGCCGGCAGCAGACCGTAACGCTCCAGGCCGAGGAAGCTCTGCACCGCGTGGCCGGACAGGAACAGCTTCAGGCATTCCTCGAACAAGCGCGCCGGCGCGGCGTCGCTGAGCAGGGAGGCCAGGGCCGGAATCGGCGCGGCGGTCGCGGCCTCGATCTCGAAGCCGAGCTTGGCCGCCAGGCGCACCGCGCGCAGCATGCGCACCGGGTCCTCGCGATAGCGCGTTTCCGGATCGCCGATCAGCCGCATCAGGCGGTTCTGGACGTCCTCGAAACCGCCGGTGTAGTCGCGCACCGAGAAATCCTCGACCGCGTAATACAGCGCGTTGGCGGTGAAGTCGCGGCGCACCGCGTCGTCCTCGATGCTGCCGTAGACGTTGTCGCGGACCAGGCGGCCGCCGTTGTCGGTTTCGCGGTCGCCGCTGCCGTCGTCGCTGTTGGCGCGGAAGGTCGCGACCTCGATGATCTCGCGGCCGTAGACCACGTGCGCCAGGCGAAAGCGGCGGCCGATCAGGCGGCAGTTGCGGAACAGGCCTTTGACCTGCTCCGGCGTGGCGTCGGTGGCGACGTCGAAGTCTTTGGGGTGGCCGCCGACGAGGATGTCGCGCACCGCGCCGCCCACCAAGTAGCCGCCGAAGCCGGCATCGCGCAGCCGATACAGCACGCGCAGCGCGTTCGGGCTGATTTCCTTGCGCGAGACGTTGTGCTGCTCGCGCGGGATCACCCGCAACATGGGATGGACGTAGTCGTGACCGGTAGGATTTTCGGGCTGCATCGAGCGGTCGTCGCCGCGTTTGGGATCGCTGCTGCGGGGCAGTGGATCGCTGTGGGAAGGTGAACGGCCACCGGTCGAGACCGGTTGCCGAGCGCTATTCAGCCCCCTATACTAGCAGGCCGCATACGATTGAGAGTCGGATGCGGGTTTAACCTGCTCCCTTCGTCTAGAGGCCTAGGACGTGGCCCTCTCAAGGCTAAAACACGAGTTCGAATCTCGTAGGGAGCGCCAAATTCGGAATGCGAGCCGCCCGCGGCCTTCCACCGTCGCCGGTGAGAACGTTCCTACAGACCGAGCCCGCGCAGCGATGCGCGGGCTTTTTCTTTGCCCGAGCGGTCGGCCAGCGCGTCTCGATGAGAGTCGCTCGCAACAACCCGCCAGGCGGCGCGATCGGCTAGGTTTGCGCCCCCGCCTGTCGCTAAACTAGTCGCGACCGCTCACCCACGGAAGACCGTTCCATGCCCTTCGTCGTCACCGAGAACTGCATCAAGTGCAAGTACACCGACTGCGTCGAGGTGTGCCCGGTCGACTGTTTCCACGAAGGCCCGAACTTCCTGGTGATCGATCCGGACGAGTGCATCGACTGCACCCTGTGCGAGCCGGAATGCCCGATCAACGCGATCTATCCGGAAGACGACGTGCCGGCCGGACAGGAAGCGTTCGTGGCGCTCAACGCCGAACTCGCCAAGGCCTGGCCGGTGATCACCACCCGCAAGGACGCGCTGGCCGACGCCAAGGATTGGGAAGGCAAGACCGACAAGCTCGGCCTGCTGGAGCGCTGAGGGATTCGGGATTCGGGATTCGGGATTCGGGATTCGGGATTCGGGATTCGGGATTCGGGATTCGGGATTCGGGATTCGGGATTCTTCGGGATTCGGGATTCGGGATTCGGGATTCGGGATTCGGGATTCGGGATTCGGGATTCGGGATTCGGGCAGAGCTTAAGCCGCGACGTATTCCCGATTCGTCATACCCGCGAAGGCGGGTATCCAGTGACTTAAGCGCCATGCAGCGACATAGACACGCGTCCATTCCAGCGACGCAAGTCCGCCGCCCCTGCTTTGTCTAGCGCACACGCACAACCCGGCAAGAACACGCCCACGAATCGCGGCATCCGGCTACCTCCATAGCCAACAAGCCCGAGTCTCCCCACCCCATCCAAACAAAAACGGGCGCCTCTCGGCGCCCGTTCTGGTCGTGCCGCTTAGGCCGCGATCACTTGCTGCCCAGCGCTTCCTTCAGCGCCGCGATCAGCTTGATCGGCGGCTGGCCGGTGGCCGGCAGGCCGCGCGGATCGACCGCGGACACGTAAGCGCCGGCCTCGACCGCGCTCACGCGGACCAGGAAGTTGGCGCCTTCGTAGTTGACGTCGTAAGCGCCCAGCAACTGGGCGCGGCTGGCGACGGTCAGACCTTCGACCTTGGCCAACGCCTCGCCGACCTTGGCGTAAGCCTCGTCGCGGCTGCCGGCGGTGGTGAAGCCGATCGGCGAGGCGGCGCTGGCGACCGTGGTGGGCGCGCGCTCGGAGGCGGACACCGAACCGTTCGGGATCGCCATGGCGCCGTCGGTGCGCGGACGGTCGAGGTCCGGCGGCACTTCCAGCGGACGCTGCTCGGCGTTCTCGGCGTACAGCGGATTGCTGCCCTTGCGGAACCAGCTGCAACCGGCGGTGGCGACCAGGCCGATCAGCAGTGCGCCGACTGCGACGCGGGACAGGGAAACATTGGAACGCATGGGCAAATCTCCTGCGGGGTTCAGGCTGCGAGCGTAGCGCGGCAGTCGTGTTCTAGTTCGCGTACCAGCGCATGGGCGCTGGCGGCGGCGTCTTGGTGGGCGGCCGACAAGGCCGTCAGCGGCAGGCGCAGGCCGTGGCCGACGCCCTGGCGGGCGAGCACGGCCTTGACCGGGATCGGATTGGATTCGACGCCGAGGAAGTCGTAGAGCGGCGCCAGGCGCGCGTCCCAGGCCAGGGCCTCGTCGCGGCGGCCGGCGCGGGCCAGATCGGCCAGACGGCGAAACGAGGCCGGCACCAGGTTGGACGCGACCGAGACGATGCCGTCGGCGCCGGCCAGCATGGCCCGGCAGGCGGTCGGGTCGTCGCCGCTGAGCACGGCGAAGCCGGCGTCCTGCAAGGCCAGCAGCGCGGTCATGCGCTCGGGCTCGCTGCGCGCTTCCTTGATGCCGACGATACGCGGATGCCCGGCGAGCTGGGCCACCGTTTCCGGCAGCAGATCGCAGCCGGTGCGGCCGGGCACGTTGTACAGCACCAACGGCAGGGCGCCGTCGTCGGCGATCGCGCGGTAATGCGCGACCAGGCCGGCCTGGGTCGGGCGCACGTAGGGCGGCGTCACCACCAGGGCGGCGTCGGCGCCCAGCGCGGCCACGCGGCGGGTCAGTTCGATGGTTTTGGCGGTGTTGGACAGGCCGGTGCCGGCCAACACCGGGACGCGCCCGGCGATCTGCTCCACCGCGGTGCGCAGCAGGGTGTCGTACTCGGGATCGTGCAGGGCCGCGGCCTCGCCGGTGGAGCCGGCGACCACGACGGCCTGGGTACCGCCGTCGAGCTGCGCCGCCAGCAAGGCGCGCCAGGCATCGAGGTCGAGTTCGCCGGCCGCGTCGAACGGCGTGGCCAGCGCGGTGATGCTGCCGGAGAGTCGCAAGTGAGGGCCTTCGCGCGGAGCGCTGTGTGAGCGGCGGCACGGAATGCCGCCAAGTGCCGATGTTACTGCCTTGCGATGTTACTTGCGGGCCGAAAGCGCGGGCAAGTATGCTGGCTTCAGGCCGCAGCCCGTGCGCGGGCCGCCGTTCAGTATCCGAGCCACTCGCTCCCCTTGCAGGCGCCGCCTTGACCGATTCCGCTGCCCGGCCGTCGCCGAACGAAAATCACCTCCTGATCAACGCCTATACGACGCATCCGGAGTCGCCGCTGTTGTCGGTGACGCGCCGGATCGCCGATTCCGGCTGCAACCTGGTGGACGCGCGCCTGTCCACCGTGGGTCGGGACGTCTCCGTCACCGCGCTCGCGGTCGGCTCCTGGGACGCGGTCGCCAAGCTCGAAGCCATGCTCACGCGCCTGGAGCGCGAGGAAGGCCTGAAGCTGGTCTGGTACCGGACCGGGCCCAAGCAGGTGCAATCCAATCTGTTGCCCTACATCGTCGAAGTGGTGGCCGCCGACAAGCCGGGGATCCTGTTCCAGCTCGCCGACTTCTTCGATCGCCAGGGCATCACCATCGAGAGCCTGCACTGTTCGCGCTACCGCGCCATGCAGACCGGCGCCGACATGTTCTCGGCCCAGGTGACCATCGGCGTGCCCTCCAGCATGCACATCGCCGCCCTGCGCGACGATTTCCTGGAGTTCTGCGATCACTTGAATCTCGATGCCATCATGGACCCGATGAAGTTCTGAGGATCTGACAGCACGCATGCTCGACACCGGTAACCGCCTCGACAAGACCGTTTCCTCCCTGCCCCTGGTGCTGTCCAGCGGCGAGACCGCGCAGCTGAAGGACTACGCCGGCCACTGGCTGGTGCTGTACTTCTATCCCAAGGACAGCACGCCGGGCTGCACCACCGAAGGCCTGGACTTCAACGCCCTGCTGCCCAAGTTCAAGAAGCTGGGCGCGACGGTGCTGGGCGTGTCGCGCGACTCGCTCAAGTCGCACCAGAACTTCTGCGCCAAGCAGGGCTTCAAGTTCGATCTGATCAGCGACAAGGACGAGGCCCTGTGCCAGGCCTTCGGCGTGATCAAGGAGAAAAGCCTGTACGGCCGCAAGTACATCGGCATCGAGCGCAGCACCTTCCTGATCGACCCCAAGGGCGTCATCGCCCAGTCATGGCGCCCGGTGAAAGTCTCCGGCCATGCCCAGGCCGTCCTGGACGCACTAAAGGCTGCGCAGACCCAGTGACCGCCCCTTTGTTCTCCGCTATCCGCCGTCCCGCCCCGCGGGCCACGGCGGCGCTGCCGTGCGCGCACGGCGGCGCCATCGCGTTCCACCCGTCGTATCCGCACCGCGCCGTACCCACCTGCCATGAGGCATCGGAATGACCCGAAGCAAGCGCATCTACGTCCTCGACACCAACGTGCTGATGCACGACCCGACCGCGCTGTTCAAGTTCCAGGAACACGACGTGTACCTGCCGATGCAGGTCATCGAAGAGCTCGACAACGGCAAGAAAGGCACCTCCGAAGCCAGTCGCAACGCGCGTCAGGTCAGCCGCTTCCTCAACGAGCTGATCGAAGTCGAGGGTACCGACAAGATCGCCGTCGGCATCACCCTCAAGCGCCCGCAGGGCCTGCAGCTGCGCGGACAGGAGAGCATCGGCAAGCTGCGCTTCCAGACCGACTCCTTCGACAGCGGCAAGCGCTTCGGCGCGGTCATCCCGGACAACCATATCCTGGGCGCCATCCTCGCCCTCAAGGAGAGCGAGCCAGGCGTGCCGGTGGTGTTCGTGTCCAAGGACATCAACCTGCGGATCAAGGCGGCGATCGCCGGAATCGCGTCGGAGGACTACGAGAACGACCGCGCGCTGGACGATTTCAGCCTGCTCTACACCGGCGCCACCGCGCTGCCGGAGGATTTCTGGCAGCGCCACGGCAAGGACCTCAAGTCCTGGACCGAGAAGGGCCGCACCTATTACGAAATCGCGCGCACCCCGGACGACGACTGGTATCCGAACCAGTTCCTGTTCCTGCCCGGCGACGAGGAGTCCGAGCTCAAGGTCAGCAAGGTCGGCGACGACCGCGTGACCCTGCAGATCGTCGACGACTACCGCCACAACCAGCATGCGGTGTGGGGCATCATCGCGCGCAACCGCGAGCAGAACTTCGCGCTCAACGCGCTGATGGATCCGGAGATCGACTTCGTCACCCTGCTGGGCACCGCCGGCACCGGCAAGACCCTGCTGGCCTTGGCCGCGGGCCTGGCCCAGACCATGGACCAGCAGCGCTATCGCGAGATCATCATGACCCGCGCCACGGTCAGCGTCGGCGAGGACATCGGCTTCCTGCCCGGCACCGAGGAGGAAAAGATGACGCCGTGGATGGGCGCGCTGACCGACAACCTGGAAGTGCTGACCCACAACCAGGAAGGCGGCGCCTGGGGCCGCGCGGCCACCAACGATCTGCTCGCCTCGCGCATCAAGATCCGCTCGATGAACTTCATGCGCGGGCGCACCTTCCTCAGCCGCTGGTTGATCCTGGACGAGGCCCAGAACCTCACGCCGAAGCAGATGAAGACCCTGATCACGCGTGCCGGCCCCGGCACCAAGATCGTCTGCCTGGGCAATGTCGAACAGATCGACACGCCCTACCTCACCGAGACCACCTCCGGCCTGACCTATGCGGTCGACCGCTTCAAGGGCTGGGCGCACAGCGCGCACGTGACCCTGCGCCGCGGCGAGCGTTCGCGCCTGGCGGACTACGCCTCGGAAGTGCTGTAAGCCATGCGCAAAAAGGGAAGCCGGCCTCGCGGCCGGCTTCCCGATACTCGTACCCTTGCGTTCGCCGGTACCGTCAGCGTCCGGGCACGCGACAACAAGTCGCGTTGATCTGGTAGCCGAGCACGCTCAACAGCGAACCGACCAGATCGCACTTCCAGCCCACCGGCTGGCCTCCGACCACGTTGGGTTCGGAGTTGCTGATCGCGATGCCGAGCACGCCGCCGCAACCGCCGCCGGTGACCGTATAGCCGGCCGGGCACGCGATGGTCTTGGTCTGCAGGCCGCTCAACAGCGCCAGCGAGCCGCTGGCTTGCGCCACGGTGCAGTCCAGCGCGGTGGCTTCCGGTTCCATGAAGTAGCCGGTCACGTCGATCACCAGCTCCGACTGCGCGTAGCTGTAGACGTTGAACTGGCTGGTGCAAGCCGGTCGGCACAAGGTGATCGACGACTCGTTCGACATGATGAAGCCGTTGGTGTAGTTCAGCGACGACGCCAGCGGCTTGGCTTCGTTGAACGGATACGCGGTGAAGTACCCGTTGCCGCCCGGATACACCGACGTGATCTTGACCTGCAGCGAGGCCGCATTGGTCGGAATGCCGCAGTTCGACGGCGCGCCGCCCTGACTGGTGAAGTCGCTCGCGGTGTAGCCCTTGAAGCTGCGTTCGCCGTCGGCCAGGATCGGGCCGCCGACCACGCGGGTGTCGACAATCCGGCAGGGACTCAGCGGGGTGAAGACCAGATCGCTGCCGCTCGAGCCCAGCGCGGTGGGTTGCAGGTTGGGCTGGCCTTGCGCGGCCACGGCGGCGCTGGCGCCCGCGCCGCCCAGCAAAGCGGCGTTCATCTGCTCGAAGCTGCCCGCGCTGGCGGCCAGTTCGAGGTTGCCGAGGTCCGCCGTTTGCAGGGTGCCCTCCATCCGCTCGCTCCAGCCGGCCCCCATCGCCCCGTAATTGCGTTCCACATAAGGCGACCATCGCGCCACGATGTCCTGTGCCAGTTCTCCCCGCATCCCTTCCGGCGCCAAACCGGTCGTGTTGGTGCCGAACAGGCCGACACCCACGGCCGCCGCCGGCAGTACCACAGCCAGCAGGGCGATCAGTATTTTGCCTTTCTTACGCATATAACCCCCGTATCCGTAATTTTGAGAGGGCGCCAGATTGCGTTTGACCAGCAGGAAATAATCACCAGAAACACCGGATGCGGGCGCATGCATCGGTGACGATAATGCTTATCCGCCGTCTGATAATGCTGCAACGTCTGATTTCACTAACGTGAATAGCTGCGGAGGTGACGAAATAGGGCATATCCCGCCGATACGCGGTTCCGCGTGTGACGCGTTACTCAATCCACACCAATCGTGCCTCGTAGCGCTATCGCGTTAGCGAAATACTGAGGCATGATCCCGGACAGTCTTAGGGGAGATCACCCATGGCGGCTTTACCGGAGCGCATACGGCGCGCCCGTAGTTTGTCCCGGATTTCCCAACTCGCCCTAGCCAACATGGTCGGCGTACAACGCAGCGCGGTCGCGCAGTGGGAGCGCAAGGACGGCAGCCATCCCTCGATGCATCATTTGATCGCGATAGCCTTGGCCACCGGGGTTTGTCTGGAATGGCTGGGCACCGGACGCGGCCCGGTCAAACCCGGCGAGGACGCCTGGACCCCGGCCATGCGCACCGACGATTACGCCCAGGACGATATTGAATCGGAGTGCTTGGATGCTCTGAGGAAAATCCCTTTCCAGATTAGAAAGCAAATCGTCGGATTGATTTCGTTGGTATCGCGAAATTATTAATCCCCCGATCTGGGTATAAACCACCACGAGCGCGCCGAAAATGTAGGCCGCGAAAACGGCGCATTATCGACCGTCCCCGCGAGGGGGCCGCGGTGTCCGCAATTCCCGGTTTTGCGCGAACGACCGTGACGGCTGCGCGGCCGGGGGATGCGATATCGTCTGCGGACCCCACCCCACGCCGCGCCAGCCCTAGATGACCCCTGCCCCGATTTCCGCCCTCACCATCGCCGGGTCCGACTCCGGCGGCGGCGCCGGCATCCAGGCCGACCTCAAGACCTTCGCCGCCCACCGGGTGCACGGGCTCAGCGCGATCGCCGCCCTGACCGCCCAGCACACCCGTGGGGTGAGCGCGGTGCATGTCCCGGACTTGGGCTTCCTGCGCGCCCAGATCGACGCCTGCTTCGAAGACTTCGACATCCGCGCGGTCAAGCTGGGCATGCTCGCCAATGCCGCGGTCATCGAAACCGTGGCGGCGGCGCTGGAGCGTTATCGGCCGCCGCGGGTGGTGCTGGACCCGGTCATGGTCGCGACCTCGGGCGCGCGCCTGCTCGAACCCGAAGCCCTGGCCGCGCTGCGCACCCGCCTGCTGCCGCTGGCGACCGTGATCACCCCCAACCTGCCCGAAGCCGAGCTGCTGCTGGGCACGACGATTGCCGACCAAACCGCGATGCGCGCCGCGATCGGCGCGCTGCGCGCGCTGGGCGCGAACGCGGTGCTGCTCAAGGGCGGCCATCTGGCCGGAGACGGCGACGTGGTCGACTACCTGGGCGACGAACACGGCCTGCACGCGATCGCGCACCCGCGCTTGCGCCTGCAAGCGCACGGCACCGGCTGCACGCTGGCCTCAGCCGTTGCGGCGCAGCTGGCCCTGGGCCGCGACCTGCGCGCGGCCTGCGACGCCGGCGCCGACTACGTGCACGCCGCGTTGCGCGGCGGCTATCGCCCCGGTCGCAGCGATATCGTGGTGCTGGACCACTACGGCGCCGCCGCATGAGCGATCCGATCCAAGCCCTGGAACTGCCGCTGCAATCGGACGACGGCCATCGCTGGCATGTGCTCGCGCGCGTGCCGCGCGCGCCGCAGGCGAGCCTGTTGTGGCTGCCCGCGCTGGGCGTGGCCGCCAAGCACTACCTGCCCTACGCGCAGGCTCTGGCCGAGCGCGGCATCGCCGTGTTCGTGCACGAATGGCGCGGCAACGGCGGCAGCAGCTTGCGCGCCGATCGCGCCCACGACTGGGGCTACCGCGAATTGCTGTTGCACGATCTGCCGCGCAGCGAAACGGCGGTGGCGACGCAACTGCCGGACCTGCCGCGCATCCTCGGCGGCCACAGCCTGGGCGGGCAGCTTGCCTGCTGCCGGCTGGGCCTGCTTGCGCGCGACGCCGCGGCCGAGCGCCCCACGCGCTTGTGGCTGGTCGCCAGCGGCGCGCCCTACTGGCGCGCGTTTCCGCCGCGCTCGCGCTGGTGGCTGCCGTTCGCCTATCGCTTCCTGTCCTGGCTGGCGGACCGCCGTGGCGCCCTGCCCGGCCGCAAGGTCGGCTTCGGCGGCGACGAGGCGCGCGGGCTGATCCGCGACTGGTCGCGCAGCGCGCTCAGCGGGCGCTACGCCGCGGCCGGCGTCGATATCGACCTGGAGGCGGCGATGGCTCAAGTCGAGGTCGACACCCACGCGCTGGTGCTGGACAGCGACTGGCTGGCACCGGAATCCTCGCTGCGCTTCCTGTTGTCCAAGCTGCCGCGCACGCAGGCGCGGGTCGAGACCCTGGACGGCCGCATGCTGGGTACCCGCGCCGACCATTTCGCCTGGATGAAGCAGCCCAGCGCGATCGCCGCGCTGCTCGCACGCTGAACGCCGCGCTTGCGCTAAGCGTTCGCAGGCGGGTTTTACGCTGAATTTACGCCCGCCGCCGCGGGCGGAATGGAGGTTTTACGGCTCGGGTTTCGAGAATGGCGATGTGGCCGATCCGGCTTCGTTCGCAACTCGGAACCCGAAATGTCGATGCAACCGCTGCGCCTGCGCGAGGCGTCCACTCCCCTGATTTTCGCCGTCTGCAGCGGCATCGGCCTGCTCGCCCTGGGCGCACGCGCCGATGCCGGCACGCTCACCGGCAATGCCGCGCTGACCACCGACTACGTCTGGCGCGGTACCACCCAGACCCAAGGCGACCCGGCCGCGCAGGCCGGCTTCAAGTTCGCCGGCGACTCCGGCTTCTACGGGTCGGTGTGGGGATCGAACGTCGAGTTCGCGCCCAGCACCCACGCCAGCAGCGAGTTGGACTTTACGCTCGGTTGGGCCGGCAAGCTTTCCAAGGACTGGGCGCTGGACGTCAACGTCCTGCACTACCGCTACCCCTCGACCACGGTCGACCTCAACTGGACCGAGCTCAACGGTACTTTGACCTACGCCGATAACTACTGGCTGTCGCTGGGCTATTCGAACGAAGCGCTGGGCAGCCGCGACAGCGGCGTCTACACCCAACTCGGCGCCAAGTTCCCGATCAACGACAAGTTCCGCCTCGAAGCCGCCGCCGGCTACTACTACCTCGACGACGTCTACAACGAGAGCTATGCGCACGGCCAGCTGAGCGCGGTGTGGGCGATCAAGGCCCCGCTGGAGCTGCGCCTGACCGCGCACGCCACCGATTCCGGCGCCAAGAAGATCTTCGGCGACGACTACGCAGGCGACCGCATCGAAGCGGCGCTGCAAGCATCCTTCTAAGGGAGTCACCTCATGCCTGCCTGGCTCGCTCTGGTTTGCGCGGTATCGGCGCTCGTCGCCGGCGCCTACCTGCTCTACGTCGTCCTGCGCCCGGAAGACTTCTAAGCGCGCTGGACGGCACGCGGCGCCTGGATGGCGACGCGGCGACATCGATGACGCGGGCCCGGCGATGCCAGGCCCGCGCGCCATCCGCGGCAGCCCTGGAGGGTTCGTCGCGGATCACTTTCTGTCTGGTTGACGACGATGATCGACATTCTTCTAGTATTCGCGCTCGCGATCGCCCTGGGCTGGCCCTTGGGCCTGTACCTCGCTCGCGTGATGCGCGGCGCGCCCTCCAAGCTGGACCGTGTGTTCGGACCGTTCGAACGCACGATCTATCGCGCGCTCGGCACCGACCCGACGCGCGGCATGAGCTGGCGCGGTTACGCCAAGGCCTTCGCGCTGAGCAATCTGGTTTTGGCCGTGTTGGTGTGGCTGCAGTTCATGACCCAGGCCTGGCTGCCGTTGAATCCCGACGACATCCCGAACCTGCGTTGGGACACCGCGCTGCACACGATGGTGTCGTTCCTGACCAACACCAATCAGCAGCACTACTCCGGCCAGGCGCAGCTGAGCTACCTCTCGCAGATGGTCGGCATCGTCGGCCTGCAGGTGGTGACGCCGATGATGGGCCTGGCGATGGTGGTAGCGACCTTGCGCGGCTTGTTTGGCGGCCGTCAGGCGATGGAGGCGCGCCAGGATGCCTGCGACAACGCCGACGCGAGCGCCACGCCGCGCGAACCGACCTCGGGGCCGGTGTACGGCGCGCGTCAGCCGGTCAAGGCCGCTGCGCCCGCGGAAGGCGAGGCCCGCGACCTGGGCAACTACTGGGCCGACGTGACCCGCGCCACCCTGCGCTTCATGCTGCCGCTGTGCCTGCTGTGGGCGCTGATGCTGACCGCGCAGGGCGTGCCCTCGACGCTGAGCGCCGGCCCCAGCGTGCGGCCGATCGACGCCTCGGTGGAGATGAAGGAGCAGAAGATCCCGCTGGGCCCGGTCGCGCCCATGGTCGCGGCCAAGCAACTGGGCACCAACGGCGGCGGCTGGTACGGCCCCAACAGCGCGGTGCCGCTGGAAAATCCGACGCCGTTCTCCAACCTGCTCGAAATCCTCGCGATCGTGCTGATCCCGATCTCGGTGACCTTCATGATCGGTCCCTTCACCGGCCGCCGCCGGCTCACCGCGATGGTGTTCGGCAGCATGCTGCTGATGTCGGCCGTCTCCACCGGCGCCACGGTGTGGTCGGAGGCGTACTCGCCGACCAGCACCGACAGCGCGCTGATGGAAGGCAAGGAAGTGCGTTTCGGCGCCACCACCTCGGCGCTGTGGACGGCGGTCACCACCCAGACCAGCAACGGCTCGGTCAACGCCATGCACGATTCGCTGGCGCCGCTGACCGGCGGCGTGGCCCTGGTCAACATGCTGGTGAACGCCATCTGGGGCGGCATCGGCTGCGGCCTGCAGCAGTTCCTGGTCTATCTGCTACTGGCGGTGTTCCTGGCCGGGCTGATGACCGGGCGCACGCCCGAGCTGTTCGGACGCAAGATCGAAGCGCCCGAGGTGCGCCTGCTGGCGCTGCTGATCCTGTTGCAGCCGCTGGTGGTGCTGGGCTTCACCGCGCTGACGCTGGCGCTGCCCTCGATCACCGGCAACTCCAATCCGGGTTTCCACGGCATCAGCCAGGTGTTCTACGAGTACACCTCGGCCTTCGCCAACAACGGTTCGGGTTTCGAAGGCCTGGGCGACGCGACCTACTGGTGGAACCTGAGCTGTTCGGCGGTGCTGGCGCTGGGCCGCTATCCGGCCCTGATCGTGCCCCTGGCCGTGGCCGGCCTGCTCGCGCGCAAACGCGTCGCCCCGGAAGGCAGCGGCACCCTGCACGTCGAAACGCCGACCTTCGCCCTGACCCTGATCGCGGTGATCGCGATCCTGACCGTCCTGCAATTCATGCCTGCGCTGGTGCTGGGCCCGGTGGCCGATCACCTGTCGCTGGCCGCCGCGTCGACCGCCATCTCGCCGTCGCCGGCTCTCTGAGGTAATGACCGTGAGCGAACAAACACATTTGGGTACCCAACGCCGCCATGCCGCGGCCGGGCTGGACGGCGCGGCCTTGCGCATCGCCCTGCTCGAATCCTTCCGCAAACTGTCGCCGCGCCAGGCCCTGCGCAGCCCGGTGATGGCGATCGTGCTGCTGGGCACGATCCTGTCGGCGCTGATCACCTTCACCACGCCCGGCCGCCTCGGCTTCGGTATCGCGGTCACGCTGGTGCTGTTCGTCACCGTGCTGTTCGCGAACTTCGCCGAGGCCGTGGCCGAAGCGCGCGGGCGCGGCCAGGCCGCGTCCCTGCGCGCCGCGCGCCGCGACCTGGTCGCGCGCCGGCTCGACGACCGCCGCGCCGAGACGCGCGTGGCCGCCACCCAGCTCAAGCCCGGCGATCTGGTGATCGTGTCGGAGAACGAGTTGGTTCCGGCCGACGGCGAGATCGTCGAAGGCGTGGCCAGCATCAACGAGTCGGCGGTCACCGGCGAATCCGCGCCGGTGCTGCGCGAGGCCGGCACCGACCGCTCCGGCGTGATCGGCGGCACCAAGGTGCTGTCGGACTGGATCGTGGTGCGGGTCAGCGCCGAGCCGGGCGGCAGCTTCCTGGACCGCATGATCGCGCTGGTCGAAGGCGCCAACCGCCAGAAGACCCCGAACGAGATCGCCCTGACCATGCTGTTGGCGGCGATGACGCTGACCTTCCTGATCGTGGTCGCGACCCTGCCGCTGCTGGCCGGCTTCGTCGGCGCCAAGCTCGATCCGCTGCTGCTGATCGCCCTGCTGGTGTGCCTGATCCCGACCACCATCGGCGGCCTGCTGCCGGCGATCGGCATCGCCGGCATGAACCGCGCGCTGTCGGCCAACGTGCTGGCGAAATCCGGCAAGGCGGTGGAAGTGGCCGGCGACGTCGACGTACTGCTGCTGGACAAGACCGGCACCATCACCCACGGCGACCGTCAGGCCACCGCCTTCCATCCGCTGGCCGGCGTCGACCGCAGCCAACTGCGCGATGCCGCCCTGCTGTCGTCGCTGGCCGACCCGACCCCGGAAGGCAAGTCGATCGTGCGCCTGGCGCGCGAGCAGCACAGCGCGGTGGCCGAGCCCGAGCGCGCGCACTACCTGCAGTTCACCGCGCAGACGCGCATGTCCGGCGTCGATCTGGAAGACGGCCGCGCGATCCGCAAGGGCGCCGGCGATGCGATCGGCCAATACGTGCGCTCGCTGGGCGGCCAGGTCGTGCCCGAACTCGCCGCGCGCATCGAACAGGTCGCGCGCGGCGGCGCCACCCCGCTGGTGGTGTCCGAAGGCCGCCACGTCCTGGGCGTGGTCGAACTGTCCGACGTGGTCAAGCACGGCGTAAAGGAACGCTTCGCCCGGCTGCGCGCGATGGGCGTGCGCACGGTGATGATCACCGGCGACAACCCGCTGACCGCCGCCGCGATCGCCGCCGAGGCCGGTGTCGACGACTACATCGCCGAGGCGCGGCCGGAGGATAAGCTCGCGCGCATCCGCGCCGAGCAGGCCGGCGGCCGTCTGGTCGCGATGGTCGGCGACGGCACCAACGACGCTCCGGCGCTGGCCCAGGCCGACGTCGGCCTGGCCATGAACTCGGGCACCCAGGCCGCCAAGGAGGCCGGCAACATGGTCGATCTGGACTCGGACCCGGCCAAGCTGCTGGCGGTGGTCGAGGTCGGCAAACAACAGCTGATCACGCGCGGCGCGCTGACCACGTTCTCGCTCGCCAACGACGTCTCCAAGTACTTCGCGATCCTGCCGGCGCTGTTCGCCGCGGCGATCCCGCAGATGGCGGCCTTGAACGTGATGCGGCTGTCGAGCCCGAGCAACGCCGTGCTGGCTGCGCTGATCTTCAACGCGATCATCATCCCGGCGCTGATTCCGCTGGCCCTGGCCGGCGTGCGCTTCAAGCCCGCCAGCGCGGTCGTGCTGCTGCGCCGGAACATGCTGATCTACGGCGTCGGCGGCGTGCTGCTGCCGTTCGTGGGCATCAAGCTGATCGACATGGCCTTGGCCGCGCTCTCCTGACGCCAGCGCCCTCCTCCCTAGGACTTCCGATGAACACCGCTACCCACAACCCTCAGGCCGTCGCGATCGACGATCGCATCGGCGCGCGCGCGCCGCTGCTGTTCGCCCTGGTCGCCCTGCTCGGCTTCGGCCTGCTGTACTCCCTGGTCGGCGCCGCCTTGGGCCGACTGGCCTTTCCCTGGCAGGCCACCGGCAGCCTGGCGATGCTGGACGGCCAGGCGCGCGGCTCGATCCTGGTGGCGCAGCCGTTCGACGACGCGCGCTACTTCCAGCCGCGTCCCTCGGCCGCCAACTACGACCCGATGGCCGCCGCCGGCAGCAACCTGGCGCGCACCAATCCGGACCTGCGCAAGCGCATGGCCGAGACCGCGCTGGCGGTCGCCGAACGCGACGGCATCGCGTTGTCCGACGTACCGGCCGAGCTGACTACCCAGTCCGGCGGCGGCCTGGACCCGCATTTGTCGCCGCGCGCGGCGCAGGTGCAGGTCGCGCGCGTCGCCAAGGCGCGCGGCCTGTCGGCCGCCGAGGTCGATGCGCTGGTGGTCGCGCACACGCAGCCGCGCCAGTTCGGCGTGCTGGGCGAACCGCGCGTCAACGTGCTGGAACTCAATCTGGCGCTGGACGCGCGGCGCTAGCCCCGGCGCCCGCGTTGCGCCCTTCGCGGCGGCGAGGGCGCAACGCGACGCAAGGCGCCCCCGCGTCGCAAGCACCGACGAGGCGCCGCCCACGTCTTCACTACGCCGCCGATAATTCGGAGCGCACAATGCCGCCCATGACCGATGCCCGCAGCGCCCAGGCCGACGCCCTGATCGGCGAACTCCAACGCCAGGGCGCCGGCCGCCTGACCGTTTTCCTCGGCGCCGCGCCCGGCGTGGGCAAGACCTACGCCATGCTCAGCCGCGCGCGCGAGTTGCAGCGCCGCGGCAGCGAAGTCGTGGTCGGCATCGTCGAGACCCACGGCCGCGCCGAGACCGGCGCCCTGGTCGAGGGCCTGGAGCTGCTGCCGCGCAAGCGCATCGACTACCAAGGCCGCACGATCGAGGAAATGGACCTCGATGCCCTGCTCGCACGCCGGCCCAAACTGGCCCTGGTCGATGAGCTCGCGCACCGCAATGCGCCCGGCAGTCGCCACGAACGACGCTGGCAGGACGTGGTGGAACTGCTGGACGCCGGCATCGACGTCTACAGCACCGTCAACATCCAACACCTGGAAAGCCTCAACGACGTCGTCCACCGCATCACCGGCGTGCGCGTCGCCGAGACCGTGCCCGATGCGCTGTTCGACCGCCTGCGCGACATCGTCCTGGTCGACCTGCCGCCGCGCGAACTGATCGAGCGCCTGCAGCAGGGCAAGGTTTACGTGCCCGAGCAGGCCGCGCATGCGCTGCAGGCCTTCTTCTCGCCCAGCAACCTCACCGCCTTGCGCGAGCTGGCGATGCAGACCGCCGCCGATCGCGTCGACAGCGACCTGCGCGAGGCCCAGACCGCGCGCGGCCTGCCCGGCGTGCCGCTGCGGCGCGGCGTGCTGGTCGCGATCGACGGCCGCGGCCAATCCGAATACCTGGTGCGGATCGCGCGCCGCCTGGCCGAACGCCGCGACGCCCCCTGGACGGTGGTGACGGTGCAGACCGGCGCCGCGCCGCAGGACGCCCAGCAGCTCGAACTCGACCGCGCCTTCGCCCTCGCGCGCCGCCTCGGCGGCGATGCGGTGGTGCTGCACGGCCCCAGCATCGTCGACGCCCTGCTCGACCACGCCGCGCGCGCCGGCGTCAGCGCGATCGTGCTCGGGCGCACGCGCGAGCGCCCGTTCGCGCGCATGTTCAACCGCACCCTTACCCAGCAGCTGATCCAGCGCGGCGCCCACTACGAGCTGACCATCGTCAGCACGCCGGAAGCGCGCGCCAAGGCGCGTCGCGCGCTGCGCCCGCTGCGCGGCCTGCTGACCCGCTCCGACGCCGGCCTGGCGGTGATCGCGGCCGCCATGGCCACCGCGCTGGCGTGGATCGCCGAACGCTGGATCGGCCTGGACGATCTGTCGCTGATCTTCATCGTCGCGGTGGTGGTGGTGGCCGCGCGCACGCGCATGACCGCGGCGGTGATCGCGGCGGTGCTGTGCTTCTTCGCCTACAACTTCTTCTTCATCGATCCGCGCTACACCCTGCTGATCGGCGCCAGCCAGGGCGTGACCACGGTGGTGCTGTTCCTGGTCGCGGCCCTGGTCGCCGGGCGCCTGGCCTCGAAACTGCGCACCCAGGTGCTGGCGCTGCGCGCGGCCAACGCGCACGCGATCGCGCTGCAGACCCTGGGCCGCCAGCTCGCCGCGGCCGCCGATCTGGGCCAGGTTACCCAGGCCGGCCGCGATGCGCTGCGGCGCTCGCTGGGCGCGGACGCGATCGTGCGCGTCGGCGATGCGAGCGCGCACGGCGCCGACCTGCCCGAGCTGAGCGACAAGGACCGCGCGGCCGCCGACTGGAGCCTGCGCCACCGCCAGCCGGCCGGGCGCTACACCGACACCCTGGCCGGCTCGGACTGGTGGTTCCTGCCGCTGGCCAGCGGCGGCGACGGCGGCGTGATCGGCCTGCGCTTTGCGCAAGGCATGGGCCGGCTTGGGCCGGAGCAGCAGCGCCTGGCCGAGGCCATGGCCGAGGACATCGCCCAGGCGGCGGTGCGCACGCGCCTGGTCGCCGACCTGGAGAACGCGCGCGTCAGCGGCGAAACCGAGCGCCTGCGCTCGGCGCTGCTGTCGTCGGTGTCGCACGACCTGCGCTCGCCGCTGGCGGCGATCATCGGCGCGGCCAGTAGCCTGGACAACTACGCCGAGGCGATGAGCCGCGAGGACCGCCACAGCCTGCTGGAGACGGTGCGCATCGAAGGCGAGCGCCTGGACCGCTACATCCAGAACCTGCTGGACATGACCCGGCTCGGCCACGGCGGGCTCACCCTCAATCGCGATTGGATCGGCGTCGACGAGCTGATCGGCTCGGCGGTCACGCGTTTGCAGCGCTACGAGCCGAACGCGCGCTTCGAACTGCGCCTGGAACCCGGGCTGGGACCGATCTGGGTGCACCCGGCGCTGGTCGAGCAGGCCTTGTTCAACGTGCTGGAGAACGCGGCCAAATTCTCCCCGCCGGGCGAGGTGGTCACGGTCGAGGCGCGCCGTGTCGACGAGCAACTGCGCATCGACGTGCGCGACCGCGGCCCCGGCATTCCCGAGGACGAGCGCAAGCGCATCTTCGACATGTTCTATAGCGTCGAGCGCGGCGATCGCGGCCGCCAGGGCACCGGCCTGGGCCTGGCGATCTGCCAGGGCATGATCGGCGCCCACGGCGGCAGCGTCGAAGCCCTGCCCGGTGCGGATGGCCGCGGCACCACGATCCGCATTACCCTGCCCCCCATCGAACCCGCCGCGCCCGCCACCGCATGACCGAGGACTCCGCCGCCAGTGCCGCCACCCAGACCGCACGCGTGCTGGTGGTCGACGACGAGCCGCAGATCCGCAAGTTCCTCGACATCAGTCTGCGCGCGCAGGGTTACGCGGTGGAAACCGCCGACACCGGCGCCGGCGGCCTGGAGGCGCTGGCCACCCACGGCGCCGATCTGGTGATCCTCGACCTGGGCCTGCCCGATCGCGACGGCCATGAGGTGTTGCGCGAGCTGCGCCAATGGTCCTCGGTGCCGGTGATCCTGCTCACCGTGCGCGCCGGCGAAGCCGAGAAGGTCGCCGCGCTCGATGCCGGCGCCAACGACTACGTGACCAAGCCCTTCGGCGTACAGGAGCTGATGGCGCGCGTGCGCGCCCTGCTGCGCTCGCACGCGACCCAGGGCGAAGCGCTGCCGGTGTTCGACGACGGCCGCCTGCGCGTCGATCTGGCGCGGCGCGAGGTCCGCCTGGACGGCGAGAGCGTCGCCCTGGCGCGCAAGGAGTACGCCTTGCTCGCCCTGCTGGTTCAGCACGCCGGCCGCGTGGTCACCCAGCCGCAGCTGCTGCGCGAGCTGTGGGGGCCTACCCATCAGCAAGACACCCACTACCTGCGCATCCTGGTCGGCAAACTGCGCCACAAGCTGGGCGACGACGCGGCGGCGCCGCGCTACATCGTTACCGAGCCGGGCGTGGGTTTGCGGTTTATCGAGCGGCGCTGACTCGGCGCGCGGCAGGCAACCGCGACTATCTCTCTCCTCCAGGAAATCGGTGCATGACCCCTGAGCAGCTGCAAGGCAAGTTTCAGGAACACGGACTCTCCGCCGTTTTCGAGCGGGCCCGGCCAAAGTTGCGCAACGGCATCGCCCTACACGGCGAGGTCGCCGCCGACGCCCTGCCCCTCGGCGTTTCGCGCGTCGGCGGGCAGCCGGACCTGCCTCCGCAGGTGGCCTGGCCGCGACGCGATGGCCGGCCCTTGGCCTTCATCGTGCAGATCGATCTGGCACAGGCCCAGCCCTACGACCGCGATGGCCGCCTGCCCGAACGCGGCTGGCTGTATCTGTTCTACGACGCACAGGAACAGCCCTGGGGCTTCGACCTCAAGGATGCCGACGGCAAGCGGTTGTTGTTCCATGAAGGCGACGCCAGCGAACTGGCGACCTGCCGCTTTCCCGACGACCTGGACGCGGAGTACCGATTCGCACCGGCCCCACTGGCGTTCGCTAGCTGCGCACAGCTACCCGACCCCGAAAGCGTGCTGGCTGATTACGACCTCGACGACAACGAGCGAGAACGTCTCTTCGAGCTTCGTGAGGAGATCGGCGACGGCGAGAGCCAGTTGCTGGGCCACTCGTACAACGTCCAAAGCGGCCAGGAGCTGGAGTGCGAGTTGGTCAGCAACGGCCTGTACTGCGGCGACAGCAGCGGCTACCAGGATCCGCGCCGCAAGGAGCTGGAGGGCAACGCGCCGCATTGGAGCCTACTCATGCAGATCGCCAGCGACGAGGAGAAGGGCATGATGTGGGGCGACTGCGGCCTGCTCTACCTGTGGATCCGCGAGCAGGATCTGCGCGAACATCGCTTCGATCGGACCTGGCTGATCCTGCAGTGCAGCTGATCGATCGGCCTTGGATGGCACCTCGAACCGGCCGGCGCATTTGTCCCTAACACCACGACAGCAACTCAGTCGCGCGTGGCGCAAAGCAAAAAGGCCGACAAGGTTCGCTTGTCGGCCTTTTTGCTTTTTATATGGTGCGCCCGGAGAGATTCGAACTCCCGACCCCCAAGTTCGTAGCCTGGTGCTCTATCCAGCTGAGCTACGGGCGCGCAGTCGAAGAATTATGACGGAACCGCTCTAAATCGTCAAACATTTCGATGCTTTTTCTACGTTCGATTTCGCTCGCATTTAACGCTTACGAGCGAAACCTTCCGCAGACAAAAGCCGCCCCAAGGCGGCCTTCGTGACAACTGGCGGAGACTGAGGGATTCGAACCCTCGATGGAGCTTTTGACCCCATACTCCCTTAGCAGGGGAGCCCCTTCGGCCTCTCGGGCAAGTCTCCGCGGAAACACGTACAGCGTTTGCGGGCGGGAAGCATAACGGCTCATCCCGCGCGCGGCAAACTTTTTTATCAGCCTGCCGCGTTTTTGCCGGAGTCGTCGGCCGGTTCTTCGCCGCGCTGGATGCGCTGGTAGATCTCTTCGCGATGCACAGCGACATCTTTCGGTGCGGTAATACCGATACGCACCTGGTTGCCCTTGACGCCGAGCACGGTGACGGTCACCGAGTCGCCGATCATCAGGGTCTCACCGACGCGACGC
The DNA here is from genome assembly GCF_001427505.1 of Lysobacter sp. Root604. NCBI lineage: Bacteria > Pseudomonadati > Pseudomonadota > Gammaproteobacteria > Lysobacterales > Lysobacteraceae > Lysobacter > Lysobacter sp. Root604. Next base: position 1,597,569 of record NZ_LMGS01000001.1, read on the forward strand.
GTCAGGATCAGCATTGGAAAACCTCCTCGTGCCGGCAATTCGTTTGCCGGCGTTGGCGACATTCCGCATGCACCATCACGGAAATCGCTTACAGTTTTGTACACAAACGTGAACCATCTTAGCCAGCGGCCAAAATCGGCCGCAAGCGATAGAAGTCACTGTTCGCCGTTCAGATTAACCTACTCTCGACCCAGCCTGCGACACCAGCCAGGGCCTGAGACAAGGCCGGACCGTCATCTCCGCCGCCCTGCGCCATGTCGGCGCGGCCGCCGCCCTTGCCGTTGATCTGACCGGCAACGTGGGCGAGCAGTTCCCCCGCCTTGACCTTGCCGGTCGCGCTTCCATTCACTCCTGCGACCAAAGCCGCCTTCCCCTCGCTGGCGCCCGCCAGCAGGATCACCGCGTCGCCCAGCTGCTGCTTGAGGCGGTCGACCGCCTCGCGCAGGGCCTTGGCGTCGAAGCCCTCCAGGCGGGTCGCGATGATCTTGACCCCCTGGATGTCGGCCGCCGAGGCGGCCAGGTCGGAGGTGGCCCCGGAGGCCGCCTTCGCCTTGATGGCTTCGAGTTCGCGTTCGAGTTTCTTCTGCCGGTCCAACAGCGACCGCAGTTTGTCGGACAAGTCCGACGGGTTGCCGCCGAGCAGGCGAGCGGCCTCTTCCAGGCGCTGCTCCTCCTCGGTGACGTGGTCCAGAGCGCCCTGCCCGGTCACCGCCTCGATCCGGCGCACGCCGGCCTGGACGCCGCTCTCGGAGACGATCTTGAACAGGCCGATGTCGCCGGTACGCGAAACGTGGGTGCCGCCACAGAGCTCGGTGGAGGCCTCGCCCATGCGCAGGACCCGCACACGGTCGCCGTATTTCTCGCCGAACAGCGCCATCGCGCCGAAATCCAGGGCTTCCTGCATGCCCATCTGGTGGACTTCGGCCGCGTAGTTGTGGCGCACGTCGGCGTTGACCTGGCGCTCGATCTCGGCGAGCTCGGCGTCGGTCACCGGGTTGAAGTGCGAGAAATCGAAACGCAGGCGGTCCGGGGCGACCAGCGAGCCCTTCTGGGTCACATGGTCGCCGAGCAGGCGGCGCAGGGCCGCATGCAGCAGGTGGGTCGCAGAATGGTTGAGCACGGTCGCAGCGCGGCGCGCCTCGTCGACGGCGCCCAGGACGCGGTCGCCGCGCTTCAGGGTTCCGGCGGTCAGCTCGCCGAGGTGGCCATGGAACTGACCGGCGAACTTCTGGGTGTCGCGGACCAGGAAGCGGGTGCCGGCTTCGTCGAGCTCGCCGGCATCGCCGACTTGGCCGCCGCTTTCGGCATAGAACGGGGTGCGATCGAGGATCACCACCGCGGCGTCGCCGGCGGATATCTGGTCGACCGGCATGCCATCGCGCAGCAAGGCGACCACTTCCAGGCCGCCCTCGGTCAGACGGTCGTAGCCGAGGAATTCGGTCGGGGCGAGCCTGGCGGCGAGTTCCGCCGGCATCGTGGTCTTGCTGCCGAAGTCGGCGCCATCGCGGCTGTCCCGCTTCTGCTTGGCCATGGCGGCGTCGTAGCCCTCCATGTCCAGGGCCAGGCCGCGCTCGCGCGCGATGTCGGCGGTCAGGTCGGTCGGAAAACCGTAGGTGTCGTAGAGGCGGAACACGTCATTACCGGGGATCACACCGGTCGAGCGCTCGGCCACTTCGTCGAAGATGCGCATGCCCGAGTCGAGGGTCTGCGAGAAACGCTCCTCCTCGGCGAGCAGCGCGCGTTCGACGAACTCGCGCTTGGCCGCCAACTCCGGATAAGCGTCGCCCATCACTTCGACCAGCGCCGGCACCATCAGATGGAAGAACGGCCTCTTCTGCCCCAACATCCAGCCATGGCGCAGCGCGCGGCGGATGATCCGGCGCAGCACATAGCCGCGGCCGTCGTTGGACGGCAGCACGCCGTCGACGATCAGGAACGAACAGGCGCGGATGTGATCGGCGATCACCCGCAGCGACTTGTTGTCGAGATCGGCGGTGGAGGTGAATTCCGCGGCGGCCTGGATCAGGCGGCGGAACAGGTCGATTTCGTAATTGCTGTGGGCGTGCTGCAGCACCGCGGCCAGACGCTCCAGGCCCATGCCGGTGTCGACGCAGGGCGCCGGCAGCGGCATCAGGCTGCCGTCGGGCTGGCGGTCGAACTGCATGAACACCAGGTTCCAGATCTCGATGTAGCGGTCGCCGTCCTCGTCGGGCGAACCCGGCGGGCCGCCAGCGATGTGCTCGCCGTGGTCGTAGAAGATCTCGGTGCAGGGACCGCAGGGGCCGGTGTCGGCCATCTGCCAGAAATTATCCGACGCGTACGGCGCGCCCTTGTTGTCGCCGATGCGCACGATGCGATCGGCCGGCACGCCGATCTTCTTGTTCCAGATATCGAAGGCTTCGTCGTCGGTGTGGTAGACCGTGACCAGCAGGCGCTCAGGCGCCAGGCCCCACACGCCGGTCAGCAGCTCCCAGGCCCAGGCGATCGCGTCTTCCTTGAAGTAGTCGCCGAACGACCAGTTGCCCAGCATTTCGAAGAAGGTGTGGTGGCGCGCGGTGTAGCCGACCTGGTCGAGGTCGTTGTGCTTGCCGCCGGCGCGCAGGCAGCGCTGAACGTCGGCCGCACGTACGTAGCCGAGCTTCTCGCTACCGAGAAACACGTTCTTGAACTGGACCATGCCCGAGTTGGTGAACAGCAGGGTCGGGTCGTTGGCCGGCACCAGGGGCGCAGACGGAACGATGGTGTGACCCTTGCCACGGAAGAACTCGAGGAAATCGCTACGGATTTCGTTGGTGGTTTTCATGCCTGACGCGCGAACTCGATAGGACCGGGCCGGACTGGCGGTCCAGGGCCTCTGCCCTCACGATGGGGGCGTCGACTGGAACAGGCAACCCAAAACCCGAAAGCCGCGTAGCCTAACAGGCTCCGGCCCCTGTTGCGCGGAGTCCGCAAGCGTTTTCGGCTTGCGTTCAGTCGTCGGGATCGAAACGAGTCGCTTTCCGCACCCGTTCGCCGTCGAAACCCCGGCGTATCAGGAAGTCGGCGGCCTTGCGGCGCAGGGCCAGATCCTCCCCGGCAGACCCGTCGGACGGCCCGCCGAAGCGGCGTCGGACCAGGTCGCGGGCGTTCTCCAGCCAATCGCCCTCGTAGCTGTCCAGCGCGCGGGCAATGGCCTCGCTGTCCAGCCCGTGGGTGGCCAGCTCGGCGCGGACTCGGACCGGGCCGTACCCGCTGCTGGCGCGGCTGCGCACCAGACTTTCGGCGAAGCGGGCGTCGTCCTGCCAACCCAGGCCGGACAAGGCCTCGATGGCGGTCTCGACCTCGCCGGCGTCCATGCCGCGCGAGGTGAGCTTGCGTTGCAACTCCTTCCTGGAGTGCTCGCGCCGGGTCAGCAGACCCAGGGCGCGTTGGGTCGGGCTCTGCTCGCGACCGCCGCGGCGACGTCCGCTGCGCCCGCCCTCGGGGCGGTCGCCATCGGTGGAGCCGGGACTGGGCTCCGAGTCATGCAGCGGTTCGTCTTCGTGCATATCCGATCGGGCTCAAGCCAAGGGTGCCGACGTCGGCCGCCGGCACCGGCTGCCTCAGTCGTCCTGGCCTTCGGCGTCGACTTCGTCGCGCTTGACGTCGGTCGGGACGAACTTCTCGCGCAGAGCGGCCTCGAGGCGGTTGGCGACCTCGGGATTCTCCTTGAGGTACTGGCGGGCGTTTTCCTTGCCCTGACCGATACGCTCGTCGCCGCAGCTGTACCAGGCACCGGACTTTTCGACCAGCTTGGCTTCCACGCCCATGTCGATCAGTTCGCCCTCGCGCGAGATGCCCTCGCCGTAGAGGATTTCGGTGACGACCTGCTTGAACGGGGGCGCCAGCTTGTTCTTGACCACCTTGATCTTGGTCTGGTTGCCGATGATCTCGTCGCCCTTCTTGATCGCGCCGATGCGGCGGATGTCCAGGCGGATCGAGGCGTAGAACTTGAGCGCGTTGCCGCCGGTGGTGGTTTCCGGGCTCTGGCCGGGCATCATCACGCCGATCTTCATGCGCAGCTGGTTGATGAACACCACCAGGGTGCCCGAGCGCTTGATGTTGCCGGTCAGCTTGCGCAGTGCCTGGCTCATCAGACGCGCCTGCAGGCCCGGCAGCTGGTCGCCCATCTCGCCTTCGATTTCGGCCTTGGGGGTCAGCGCGGCGACCGAGTCGATCACCACGATGTCCACCGCCGCCGAGCGCACCAGCATGTCGGCGATTTCCAGCGCCTGTTCGCCGGTGTCGGGCTGCGACAGCAGCAGGTCGTCGACGTTGACGCCGAGCTTGGCGGCGTAGATCGGGTCCAGCGCATGCTCGGCGTCGATGAAGGCGGCGGTGCCGCCCTTCTTCTGGCATTCGGCGATGGCTTGCAGGGTCAGGGTGGTCTTGCCCGAGGATTCCGGACCGTAGATCTCGACCACGCGGCCCTTGGGCAGGCCGCCGATGCCCAGCGCGATGTCGAGCATCAGCGAACCGGTGCCGATGACCTCGGCCACTTCGACCGCGCGGTCGCCCATGCGCATCACCGAGCCCTTGCCGAACTGCTTCTCGATCTGGCCCAGGGCGGCCGACAGGGCGCGCTTCTTGTTCTCGTCCATCGTGGTGTCCTTAAAGAGTCGGTGTCGTGTTGGAAGGCAATGTAGAGGACGCGGGTCTCAGAGGTTGAGATCGTCGCGCCTGAAGAAAATTTATCTACCCAGCAGAGGATTTGGAGTCGGCCTACGGCTATGGGGAGGGTCAGATTTCCCCGCATAAACGTGTCAGGACCACGCTAGCCTTGATATCTATCTCTGATGTGGTCGTTGTAATAGCCGCCCTTAGACCTGGCTCGCATAAGGCCATCGTAAACATGCTGTGGAACACGATAGAAATCGTACGAGTGCCCCTCAACAAAACGAATCCGAAGCCTCATGGTGGAGGGGTCATAACCCACTGCAGAAATTGCTGACGAAGAAACACCTATCATCTGCATGAACTAGGCCCTCCAATGCCCTTCAACCCACTCGTGCCTGCCAGTAGCGTAGTCATAGCGCCAGTGGGCACGGACCCATGTCTTCTTGCCCATAGCAGGCATCGTTTGCATGTTTTGCATCCGATCAAGCGGTTTGAGAGGTTTGAGAGGTTTAAGTGGCCTGAGCGGCTTAGCGCCCCTGAACGAGCCGGATCTCTTTGTAGCCATCTGGCACCTCCTAAGCGCGCTCAACGGTTGGGCCGGACCAGACCGCAGTACAAACCCTCGATCGCGAAATCCTGATCGGGCTGGACCTCGATCGGCGCGTAATCGGGATTGCGCGGCAGCAGGCGGATGCGGTCCTTGCCGATCTTCAGCAGCTTGACCGTGATCTCGTCGTCGATGCGCGCGACCACGATCTGGCCCGAGCGCGCGTCGCCGGTGCGGTGCACGCCGATCAGGTCGCCGTCGAAAATGCCCTCGTCGCGCATCGAATCGCCCTTGACCTTGAGCAGGTAGTCGGGCGACGGGAAGAACATGTTGCGATCCAGCAGCACGTAGTTGTCGGCGTCGAGCTGGGCGCCGGAGCCGATCGGCCGCCCGGCCGCGACCTGGCCCAGCACCGGCAGGCGCAGGGCTTCGTCGTTGGCGGCCAGCAGCGCCAACCGGCCCTGCTGCGCCGGCGGCGGCTGCAGCACGCGGATGCCGCGCGCGCGGCCCGGGGTGCGTTCGATCGCACCGGCGGCCTCGAGCGCCTCCAGGTGGTACTGCGCGGCCCGCACGCCCTTGAAACCGAAGGCCTTGGCGATCTCGGTCTGCGACGGCGGGAATCCCTCGGCTTCGATCCGTTCAGCGATCAGCGCGAGCATGGCTTGCTGGGTATCGGTCAGGTCCATGGTTAGCAGTATTACTACTAACAACCCCTGCGAGCAAGACCGCTCATCCGGATTTTATTTGACTGAGTCAAACATATTGATCAGATTACAGACTCGCCCCCACCCCGCGCATCCGCCATGGCCATCGAAGTCGAAACCGCCCAAGTCGACGCCGTCCGCTCCTTCAACCGCTTCTACACGCGCCAGATCGACGTGCTGCGCGAGGACCTGCTGGACAGCCCCTATACGCTGACCCAGGCGCGCGTGCTGTTCGAACTCGCCCAGCGCGAACCGGTCGCCGCGCGCGCGATCGGCGAGGAACTGGGCCTGGACCCGGGTTACCTGAGCCGGATCCTGCAGGGCTTCGCCGAGGCCGGGCTGGTCGAGAAGACGCGCTCGCGGCAGGACGCGCGCAGCTACGAGCTCACCTTGTCGGCGCGGGGTCGCGAGACCTTCGCCCTGCTCGATCGTAATTCCCACCAAGCCACCGCGGACATGCTGGCGGCGCTGCCGCCGCTGCAGCGCGAGCGCCTGCTGCGGGCGACCGGCGACATCCAGCGCGCGCTGACCCCGCAGGCGCTGCCGCCCGCGCAGCGCGTCCTCGTCCGCGAGCATGGCATCGGCGACATCGGCTGGGCGATCGAACGCCATGCCCGCCTGTACGCCGACGAGTACGGCTGGAACGGCGAGTTCGAGGCCCTGGTGGCCAAACTGTTCGCGGCTTTCGCCGGCGAGCACGATCCCCGCTACGAGCGCTGCTGGGTCGCCGAACTCGACGGCGAGCGCATCGGCTGCGTGTTCGTGGTCCGCAACCAGGACCAGGCCGACACCGCGCAACTGCGCTGCCTGCTGGTCGATCCGCGCGCGCGCGGGCTGGGCGTCGGCCAGCGCCTGGTGGATACCTGTCTGGAATTCGCGCGTGCGGCCGGCTATGCGCGCATGCGCCTGTGGACCAACGACCTGCTGAGCGCGGCGCGCCGGATCTACGAAGCCCGCGGCTTCCAATTGATCGAGCAGTACCCGCACCACAGTTTCGGCCACGATCTGATCGGGCAGGTGTGGGAGCGCGATCTGGATTGAGCGCGACAACGGGCGATGGCGCCTGGCAGCGGGCCGGACGCCGGTGAGGAATCAGGTCGCCAGCGCCAGCATGCCCTGCAGCGACGCGGCCACGGTCTGGCGGCGCACCGCCTCGCGGTCGCCGGCGAAATGGAAGACCTCGGCCTTGGGATAGCCGCCGCGGCGCTTCCAGGCGATCCAGACCGTGCCGACCGGCTTGTCCTCGGTGCCGCCGCCGGGGCCGGCGATGCCGGTGACCGCGACCGCCAGGGTGGCGCCGGTATTGGCCAGGGCGCCGGAGACCATCTCGATCACGGTCTCGCGGCTGACCGCGCCGAACTGCTCCAGGGTCTGCGGGCGCACGCTCAGCAGCGATTGCTTGGCTTCGTAGCTGTAGGCGGCCATGCCGCATTCGAACCAGCCCGAGGAACCGGCGATGTCGGTCAGGGTCTTGGCGATCCAGCCGCCGGTGCAACTTTCGGCGGTGACCAGCATGTGGTGGTGGCTGCGGGCGGCCTCGCCTACCTGTTCGGCGAGGTCTTGCAGGGCGGCATCGGAGACGTCGGTCATGCGCGCACTATAACGGCCCGCCGCGCCGACGCTTTGCGGGATCTGGCAACGCTGGGGCGGCGCGAGTGGAACGCCGGGTCCGGGCCATCGCCACGCCAAGGACCGTCGCTTCCTGTGGGAGCGGCGTAAACCGCGATCGCGCGACTTCGGCCATCGCGAAATCGCGGCTCACGCCGCCCCCATAGAATGGCCCTGCTTTGGGGTAGGAGCGACGTAAGTCGCGACCGGGAGGCCACGAAGCGAAAGCGCCACTCGAAGCCGTCGCGGCCTGTGGGAGCGACGCAAGCCGCGATCGCGCGACTCCGGCCACCGCGAAATCGCGGCTCACGCCGCTCCCACAGAATGGCCCTGCTTTGGGGTAGGAGCGACGTAAGTCGCGACCGGGAGGCCACGAAGCAAAAGCGCCAATCCAAGCCGTCGCTGCCTGTGGGAGCGGCATCGAAGGCCATTGGAAACGACGACGCGCGGGCCTTGCGGCCCGCGCGTCGCGGTGTGCGCCCTGCTTCCGGCCGGCGTTGCGCCGATCCGCAAGCGCGATTAACTCAGTACGAGACCCGGAAGGTCACGCCGTAGGTACGCGGCGCGCCCAGGAAGGCGTTGAACGAGTTGAAAGCGTTGTTCGGCAGCGGCGACACGTTCTGCAGCGGGGCGTCGAAGCCGACCTGGGCGTATTCCTCGTCGAATAGGTTCTGGCCCCACAGCTCGACCATCCAGCGGCGGTCGCGGCGGCCGATGGCGATGCGCGCGTTGACCACGGTGAAGGCGCCCTGGTCCTTCTCCGGATCCAGATCGGAGCCGGTGTTGTAGTCGGACATGTACTTGGCGCCGACGTTGAAGCGCGCCACCAGGTCGCTGGCGAAGTTCCAGTCGTAGGTGATCGAAGCCGAGCCCGACCAGTACGGCGCGAAGCTGACCTGGCTGCCCGGCAGCTTGTACAGCGCACCGGCCGGGGCCGTGCCGCCCGGAGCGACGAAGTCGCCGCCCGGACGTTCGTCGCCGTAGCGGGTGTCGGCGTAGGTCAGGCCGCCCTGGATCATCAGGCCCTTCTGCGGCTGCCACAGGATCTCGGTGTCGATACCCTGCGAGATCACTTCCGGAATCGAGCGCACCACGAAGCTGGTGCCGAGGAAGCTGTTGAGCTGGAAGTCCGAATAGGTCTGGTGGAACAAGGTGGCGTTGAGCAGCAGGTTGCCGTCGGCCCAGGTGGTCTTGGCGCCCAGCTCGAAGCTGTTGACGAACTCGCCCGGGAACGAGGTGTCGTCGACCGGACGGATGCCCTGCCCCGCGCTGGACAGGCCGTTGGCCGACTGCACGCGATCGAGGTTGAAACCGCCGGCCTTGTAACCGCGCGCGCCCGACACATAGGTCATGACGTGGTCGTTCCAGCGGTAGGCCAGCTTGAGCGTGCCCGACCATTCCTTCTCGTCGCTCTCCTGATGGGTCGCGCGGCCGTTGTGCAGCGGATTGGCCCAGGGCAAGCAGCTGTAACCGATGATGTTGCTGATGATCGCGGCCTGCTGGGCCGGCGGCAGCGAGGCGAACGGCAATCCGCGCCCGGTCAGCGCCGCGGCGATGCGACCCTGCGCGGCCGGGCTGACCTGGCCGTTGGGACCGAAGTACGACGCGCAGCCGGGGCTGCCGTTGGGGTTGCTGTAGCGCGAATCCAGTTCCTTGTTCTCCTGGGTGTAGCGCACGCCCAGGGTGACGTCGAGCGCGTCGGTCGCATGCCAGGTGTTGTTGGTGAAGAAGGCCTTGGTCTTGGCGTTCTGGCGGTACTTGTCGTCGGCGCCGAAGCCGGCGAAGGCGGTGCCGAACGGGCGCCCGGTGGTCTGCGACAGGAAGGTCGCGGCGGTCGGCGACTGCGCCAGCGCCGGATTGATCAGCGCCAGCAACGCGGTCGACAGGTAAGGCTCGTAGGCGTTGCCGATGCGGTAGGTCTCGTTGCGGTTCAAGTCTTCGTCGGAGAAGAAGAGGCCGAACATCCAGTCGACCTTGTCGGTCGAACCGGTCAGGCGGAACTCCTGGCTGAAGGTCTTGAACTCGGTCAGCGACTCGTCTTCGTCGGCGTTGCGGTACAGCAGGTCGGCGCTGCTGAAGTCGAAGTCCAGGCCGTTGATCGCGCGCCATTCGCGCTTGGCGGTGATCGAGGTCAGGGTGGCGTTGTTGAACCAGGGCGTGATCCAGTTGACCTCGGCCGAGACGCCCTTGTCCTTCATGTCCTGCTCGGTGCTGCGGTTGCTGTAGGCGATGCGTGCGTACGGGTCGGCGACCGGGGCCACGCCGGAATCCGGCGACAGCGCGTCGATGATGGCGCCAGTGCCGCCGCGCACCGTGGTCACGCCCACGCAGCAGTTCTCTTCGCGGCTGGTGAAGTCGCCGATCAGGTTGATGTCGAGATTTTCGGTCGGCTCCAGCAGCAACTGCGCGCGCAGGGTGTGGAAGTTCTGGTCGAAGTCTTCCTTTTCCTGGCGCGGGCCGGCGCCGGTACGCACGTCGACGAAACCGTCGCGCTCGCGCTTGGCGCCATAGATGCGGAACGCGGCGTTGTCGCCGATCGGCGTGTTGAAGGCGCCGGCCAGGCCGAGCGCGCCGTAGTTGCCGATGGTGAACTCGCCCTCGACGCTGGTGTTGTAGTCCGGGCGGCGGGTGATGACGTTGATGACGCCGGCCGAGGTGTTCTTGCCGAACACCGTGCCCTGCGGGCCCTTGAGCACTTCGATGCGCTCGATCTCGCCCAGGTCGCCGAAGCCGACGCCGTTGCGCGGGCGGTAGACGCCGTCGATCACGATGCCCACCGACGATTCCAGGCCGGCGTTGTCGCCGACGGTACCGATGCCGCGGATGCGCGCGGTGGTCTGGGCCTCGCTCTGGGTGCTGGTCACGGTCAGGCCGGGCACCAGCACCTGCAAGTCCTTGACGTCGCGCACGCCGGTGTCCTGCAGCAGTTGCTGCGGCAGCGCGGTGATCGCGATCGGCACGTCCTGCAGCGCTTCCTCGCGCTTCTGCGCGGTCACGGTGAGGCCGGAGAGCGTGGTCGCCTCGTCCTCGTCCTTCGCGCTCGCGTCCGGCGGCGCCTGCTGCGCGTACAACGGCGCGGCGGTCATCGCCGCCAGCGCCGCGGCTACCGCAAAAGCGAGACGCCGACGTCCATGGTTCCGTGTTCCCTGGCTAGCCGACTTGCGTGCACTCATCGCGACCTCCCCTGACATTGTTAAACCGCCGGCACCTGCCGGCGGAGATCTGGCCCTGCGAATTGACGACCCTGACTACTGCGCGAACCGCGCAGGCACGCCCCCTAGACGCGCCCCCCGTGCGAACCACCACGTCAACGGCGTCGCGATTACGACATACGCCGGATCATTGACGCTGCGCACAAAAGCAAAGATAGCGGAAGCTAGCACGCCCGTCGCCTGCGTCATGCCGCGCAGCAGCAATCGCACGACCGTTCGTCCGAGTCGTGTGGCAGGGGGCGTAACCGTCGCCATGACGCGGGCGGTCGAACGCACGCGCGGCCAGTCGAGCGCGGCGCCGGCTCGCCGATCGGTCCCCGGATCGGTACCGACGAGGGCCCTGGCTGATCGGGCGCTGGCGCCGACGCCGGGGACCGCTCCCGAGCACAGGCCCGGTCGCGACCGCGCGGCCTAGGTCATCGTCTTGCGCGACGCCAGCGGCGAGGACTTCGTCTTTGCCGTCGGACGCTGGTAGCCGTCGGGATTCATCGACTGCCACCGCCACGCGTCGCGGCACATGGCGTGCAGGTCCAGCCGCGTCCGCCATCCGAGCAGGCGCCGCGCGAGCGAGGGATCCGCATAGACCTCGGCGACGTCGCCACGGCGCCGCGCCACGATCTCATAAGGAATGCTGCAGCCGGACGCGCGTTCGAAGGCATGCACCAGCTCCAGCACGCTGATCCCGCGACCGGTTCCCAGGTTGACGGTCAGGTTGCCATCTCCGCGCACCAGGTAGTCCAGCGCGACCACATGCGCCCGCGCCAGGTCCATGACGTGTATGTAGTCGCGGACTCCGGTGCCGTCCGGGGTCGGATAGTCGTCGCCGAAGATGCTCAGCTTGCCGCGCCGCCCCGCCGCGACCTGGCAGATGTAGGGCATCACGTTGTTGGGGATGCCCGCGGGGTCCTCGCCGATCAAGCCCGAAGGATGCGCGCCCACCGGGTTGAAGTAGCGCAGGTTGGCGGCGCGGAAGCAGCCGTCCGCGTGGCACAGGTCCTCGATCAGCTGCTCCATCACCAGCTTGGTGCGGCCATAGGGGTTGGTCACGCCCAGCCGCGCCTGCTCGTTGATCGGAACGCTCTCCGGATCGCCATACACGGTGGCCGACGAGCTGAACACCAACCGCATCACCCCCGCATCGTGCATGGCGCCGAGCAGGTTGATGGTGCCGCTGATGTTGTTGTCGAAGTAGGCCAGCGGCCGCTCGAACGACTCGCCGACGGCCTTGAGCGCGGCGAAGTGGATCACCGCGTCGAAGCGATGTCGCTTGAACAACCGGGTCACGGCCGACTTCCTGCGCAAATCCAGGCGCTCGCACTCCACTGGCGCGCCGACGATGCGCTGCAGGCGCAGCAGTACGCGCGGCGAGCTGTTGGCGAAATTGTCGGCGATGACGATGCGATGCCCCCGCTCCGCCAACGCGGTACAGGTGTGGCTGCCGATGTAGCCGGCCCCACCGCATACCAAGACGCACTTCGTAGTCTGGCCGGCCATCTGGGTACGCCGCTGCTGCCGTGGTTTCCTGGACAACGCGGAACGCGGCTGCGAGCGTCCAATCCCGCGTCCGTTCGCCCGCTTCACCGCTCCGCTCGTCGCCGGCTGTCCGCGATCGCGCCCGACTGGCGTTAACCCTTAGACCGGATACCGCACCACGGGCTCGAAAGTCGACCGTCAGGGGAGGTCTGCTTGGCAAGTAATGCCACATTGGCCTCGTTGGACGAGGCCCGTATCGCAATCCTAGGCTTGGGCTATGTGGGCCTGCCGCTCGCCGCGGCATTCGGAAAGCGCTTCCCGACCGTCGGATTCGACATCGACGCCGCGCGCGTGGCCGAACTCCAAGCGCATCGGGACCATACCCGCGAGGTCTCGGCGCAGGAGCTGCGCGAGGCGGCGCAGCTGGAGTTCAGCAGCGATCCGTCGTCGCTGGCCGGCTGCAACGTGTTCATCGTGACCGTGCCGACCCCCATCGACGAGTACAAGCGCCCCGACCTGCGCCCACTCGAGTCGGCCAGCCGCACGGTGGGCCGGGCGATCGGGCGCGGCGGCATCGTGATCTACGAGTCGACGGTGTATCCCGGCGCGACCCAGGAGATCTGCGTGCCGATCGTCGAACGCGAATCGGGCCTCACGTTCAACCAGGACTTCCATGCGGGCTACAGCCCCGAGCGCATCAACCCGGGCGACCCCAACCACCGCCTGGAAACCATCATGAAGGTCACCTCCGGCTCGACCCCGGAGGCCGCCGATCTGGTCGACGCACTGTACGGGCGGATCATCAAGGCCGGCACCCACAAGGCTTCCAGCATCCGCGTGGCCGAGGCGGCCAAGGTCATCGAGAACATCCAGCGCGACGTCAACATCGCCCTGATCAACGAACTGGCCCTGATCTTCCATCGCCTCGACATCGACACCCACGAGGTGCTCGAAGCCGCCGGCACCAAGTGGAATTTCCTGCCGTTCCGTCCGGGCCTGGTCGGCGGCCATTGCATCGGCGTGGATCCCTACTACCTCACCCACAAGGCCCAGCAGATCGGCTACCACCCGGACATGATCCTGGCCGGGCGCCGCATCAACGACGGCATGGGCAGCCATGTCGCGCGCCGGGTTGTGAAGCTGATGCGTCAGCGCAACCAGGACATGACCCAGGCGCGGGTGCTGGTGCTGGGGCTGGCGTTCAAGGAGAACTGCCCGGACCTGCGCAACACCAAGGTGGTCGACATCATTCGTGAACTCCACTGCTACAACGCCCGGGTCGACGTGCACGACCCCTGGGTCGACGCCCGGCACGCGCACGAGGAGTACGGCGTGACGCTCGTCGCCGAGCCCGAACCCGGCCGCTACGACGCCGTCGTGCTGGCGGTGGCGCATGCCGAGTTCGTCGCCATGGGCGCGGAGCGGATCCGCGGCCTGGGCGTGCCCGGGGCCGTGCTCTTCGACGTCAAGCGCGCCTTGCCGCGCGCCAGCGTCGACGGCTGCCTGTGAGCGCCATGCGCGTACTGGTCACCGGCGCGGCGGGCTTCATCGGCGCGAAGCTGAGCGAGGTGCTGCTCGCGCGCGGCGACGAAGTGCTCGGCTTCGACGACCTCAACGCCTATTACGACCCTAGCCTGAAACAGGCGCGCTTGGCGCGCCTGCTGCCGCAGCCGAACTTCCGCTTCGTACTCGGTTCGCTCGAGGACCGCGCGGCCGTGGACGACGCCTTCGCCTCGTTCGGGCCGCAGCGGGTCGTGAATCTGGCCGCGCAGGCCGGCGTGCGCTACTCGCTGGAGAACCCGCGCGCCTACGTCGATAGCAATGTGATCGGGTTCCTGAACATCCTGGAAGCCTGCCGCCACCGCGCCATCGAGCACCTCGTATACGCCTCGTCCAGTTCGGTGTACGGCGCCAATCGCAAGCTTCCGTTTTCGGTCGAGGACAACGTCGACCATCCGGTCAGCATGTACGCCGCGACCAAGAAGGCCAACGAGTTGATGGCGCATACCTACAGCCACCTGTTCGGGCTGCCGACGACGGGGCTGCGCTTCTTCACGGTCTACGGCCCCTGGGGCCGGCCCGACATGGCGCTGTTCGTCTTCACCCGCAAGATTCTCGCCGGCGAACCCATCGAGTTGTTCAATCATGGTCGCCACAGCCGCGACTTCACCTACATCGACGACATCGTCGAGGGCATCGTCCGCACGCTGGACCGCATTCCAACCGCCGATCCGGACTACACCGCGGCGGCGCCCACGCCCGCCACGTCCGGCGCGCCCTACCGGCTTTACAACATCGGCAACCACCAGCCCGTCGAACTGCTGCGCTACATCGAGGTGCTCGAGGGCTGCCTGGGACGAACGTCAGAACGCCGCCTGCTGCCCCTGCAGCCGGGCGACGTGCCCGACACCTGCGCCGACGTGACGGCGCTGCGCCGGGATGTCGGCTACTCGCCGTCGACCCCGGTGGAAGTCGGGGTCGCGCGCTTCGTCGACTGGTACCGCGACTACTACGGGGCTTGAAGGAACGGGCTTCCGATACCGCTGGATCTGGCCGGGCGCATCGGTGCTCGGCGTTGTTCAAGAGGGGTCAATCGGAGAATCGCCATGCGCGTTGCAGCCGCCCTTTGGGCCTTGTGTCTGCCCCTAATGCTTGCCGGTTGCGTCAGTTCCGGCAACCTCGCGTCGGGCGCCCCGCCGGCCGCCGCCCCGGTCGCGGACGAATACCAGATCGGCGTCGACGATCGCGTCCAGGTTTCGGTGTGGCGCAATCCCGAGCTGAGCATCGTGACGCCGGTCCGCCCCGACGGCATGATCTCGGTTCCGCTGGTCGGCGATGTCATGGCCGGCGGCCGAACGCCGGACGCCGTGGCCAAGGAGCTGCAAGGCAAGCTCGCGACCTATGTGATCGAGCCTCAGGTGACGGTAATCATCACCGAACTGCGCAGCCACGAGTATCTGTCGCGGGTGCGGGTCACCGGCGCGGTGCGCACGCCGATTTCGATTCCCTTTCGCCAGGGCATGACCGTGCTGGACGCGGTCCTCGCCGCCGGCGGCGTCACCGAGTTCGCCGCGGCCAACCGCTCCAGCCTGCACCGCAAGAGCGGCGACGGCGCGCAGGCCTATGGGGTGCAGCTCGACCACATCCTCAACGCCGGCGATCTGAGCACCAACTATAAGGTCGCCCCCGGCGACGTGATCACGGTACCGGAGCGCCTTCTGTGAACAATCCGTACGGGCAACCGCTGTTGCCGGGCTCCTCGTCGGAACGCCTGCCGACGCTGACCATGCTGTCGGTAGCGCGCAGGGAATTCCGGCGCTACCTGCTGCCGCTGGCCACCATCTTCGCCGCCATAGCACTGCTGTTCCTGGCCTGGGGCCTGGTCAATCCGTCCACGTACAAGTCGTCGGCGATGGTGCTGGTCCAGGACAACACGCCGATCGCGCCGCTGATGCAGGGGCGCACCACCGCCCCCAACGAGGTCGCCCGCGCCGTGATCTCGCGCGAGGTGCTGTTCGGCAGCCGGGTCATGGCGGACGTGCTCAAGGCAGGCGGCTGGCTGAAGTCGAATCCCAGCCCCTTGCGCAAGCAGGAGCTGATCAACTCCATCATCAACAGCACCGACATCGCGGTCACCGACCGCGCCCAGACGCGCTCGACAGATCCCAAGCTCAGCCTGGTGAAGATCACCTATTCGGACTCCGATCCCAAGCGCGCCTATGCCGTGACCAAGCGATTCTCGGAAGCGCTGATCGAACAGGTGCTGGACTCTCGGGCGCGCGCGAGCCGCTCCGCGTATCAGTTCATCGACGCGCAAGTGGACAACTACCAGCGCGCGTTCTCCGAGGCCGACCGCAAACTGCGCGAGTACCGCAGCGCGAACCCGGACGCGATGCCTGGCGTCGACACCGACGTTTCCGCACGCATCGCCGAGTTGCGCCGCGCCGCCGACAACGCCGCCATGGACCTGGCCGACGTCGGTGCGCAGGAGCGCCAAGTGATAGGCCAGCTCTCGCGCGAAAGCCAGCTCAACACCATCTCCCGCTCCACCCGGACCAACGTCCAGCTCGCCACCCTGCAGGCGGAGCAGGACCGTCTGATGCTGAGCTATACCGCCCAGCACCCGGACGTGGTGCGGGTCCGCAACCAGATCCGCGAGCTGCAGAGCAACCCCTCGGCGAACTCCGGCGGCGCCGCGGTGTTGCCCGGCGATACCGGCTCGATGAACCCGGTCTATCAGCAGCTGCGCGCCCAGCTGGCGGAAGTCCGCCGACAGGGCGCGGCCTCGGCCTCGCGGCTGGCCACCGCGCAAGCGCTGTTGCGCGAGGAGCTGGAACGCAGCCGCAGGATCATCGGCGACGAAGGCACCGTCACCGCCCTGACCCGCGTGCACGACATCAATAAGGAAATGTTCGACGACCTGCTCAAGCGACGCGAGAACGCGCGCGTTTCCATGAGCCTGGACGCCGACGGCCGCAGCCTGGGTTTCCAGATCCTCGAACCCGCCTCGATTCCGCTGCAGTCCACGGGCTTGCGCCTGATGCATTTCGCCGTGGCCGGCCTGCTGCTGGCGATCGTGATCCCGCTGGTGATGCTGTCGATGCTGGTCAAGCACGATCCGCGCGTACGCACGCCGCTGCAGATCGAACGCGATGCGGGCCTGCCGGTGCTCGGGGTCATTCCGCTGCACCTGACTTACGACCAGACCGCACAGCACGCCAAACGGATGAAGATCGGATCGATCCTGTTCGCGCTCGTGCCCCTGATCTACGGTGTCGTGTTCGTCCTGAAAATGACGGATGTCCTATGAACGACTTCAATCGCCACGCGGTGGACGCATCGGCCCATATGACCGACATCGGACCTGGAAAAAGAAGTGTCGTGCGCCGCGACGGCGGCACGGCGCTGACGCCCGAGCAGTTGGTCGAGCGCTCGATCATCCCCTTCGCCGACGGCGCCAACCGGCAACTGGTCAACGCCTTCCGCGAGCTGCGCACGCGCCTGCTGGCGACGGCGACGGACAACTTCATCACCCTGGTCACGCCGGTCGGCCCGGCCTGCGGCGGTAGCTTCGTGGCCCGCAACCTCGCGCTCACCATCACTCTCGACCAGGAGCGCAGCGCTCTGCTGATCGACTGCAACCTGCTGCATCCGGTCCAGCACGCCGTGATGAAGATCAACGACAACCGCGGCAGCCTCATCAAGTATCTGGAGGACCTGGACGCCGACGTGGACGACATGATCTACAGCACCGTCATCCCGCGCCTGAAGCTGATTCCGGCGGGGCGCTCGGCCCATAGCGAAATGGAGACCGAATACTTCTCCTCGTTCCGCATGCGCCTGTTGCTGGATTCGCTGCGCAGCAGCTACTCCGATCGCTACATCGTCCTGGACAGCCCGCCGACGCTGGGAGCGCCCGATGCGCGCATCCTGTCGGAACTGGCCGACGTGGTAGTGCTGGTCGCGGGATACGGCCGCAACACCGCCGCCGAGATCGCCGCGGCCGCCGCCAACTTCGACCCGGCCAAGTTCGCCGGCGTGATCTTCAATGAGAGCGCCTGACCACCGCGCTGCGTGCATCGCCCCGCCGCGGACGCGCGCGCGACGGACCCGGCTGCATCTGGCGATATTGGCGGCGGCGGCGTTGGCCGGCAGCGCGCACGCCGCGCGGCTCAACTACCGTATAGAAGTCGAAGCGCTGCACAGCGACAACATCAACCAAAGCGAGGACAACCAGGCCGAGGACACGGTCCTGGTCCCGCGCATCAAGTTCGACCTCAAGGAGGAAGGCGCCACGGTCGAGCTGCAGGCGCGCGGCGAGTTCGAGCGCCGCCGCTACTTCGGCAACCAGTTCGACGACGAGAGCCGCAGCGAATTCGCCGGTCAGCTCAACTGGTCGCTGCTGCCGCAGCGGATGAACCTGGTGGTCGAGGACTACCTGAGCGAGGAGCCGATCAATTTCCGCGGCGGACGCTATCCGGGCAACCTGCAGCGGGTGAACATCCTGCTCGGCGGGCCCAGCTTCTTCGCCCGGATGGGCGATGCGACCCGCTTCCAGTTGGACCTGCGAGGTGTCAGCACGCATGCCGAAGTGGCGCCCGATTTCGACGGCGAGCGCTATAGCGCGGCCGCCTCCCTGCAACGAGACCTGAGCCCCACATCGAAGGGCTCGCTCAACCTGACCTCCATGAAAGCGAGATTCGACGATGCCCCGACCGCCGTCGACTACACGCGCACCGACGCTTTCGTCCGCTATGAGGGCAGGCTGCGCAAGGTCGAGTACGAGCTGGATCTGGGCCATTCGCGCCTCAATCGCGACAGCGGCGACGACCCCACCACGACGATCGCGCGGGCGACGGTGCAGTGGCAACCCGACTCGCGCAACCGCTTCCGTCTACGCGCCCGTCATCAGTTCGCCGACCAGGTCCAGGACCTGGTGGTGCGGCTGCGCGACCCCGACGAAAGCCTGGTGCCGGATCTGGTGGATTCGTCCTCCTCGCTGGTGTCGTCCGGCGTGTACCGGCAGCGCGACGTCGAGCTCGACTACCGCCATCGGGGCGAACGCGTCGGCTTGCGCGTGCGCCCGCTGTACCGGGAACTGCGCTACATCGACCGCGGCGATGCCGATCGCCGCGAGCGCGGCGCGTTCTTCGAAGTCGACTACCGGCTGCGCCCCTTGGTCAGCCTGTTCTTCACCGGCTCGGTGCGCAACCGCGAGTTCCTGAGCCGCAACGAGGAAGATCGCGATCGCGTGTACAGCCTGGGCGTCAACTATCAGCTGACGCGGCACTGGGGTTGGCGCGCCGAGGCGGTCCGGAACCAGCGCAAATCCAACGTCGCCGATCAGGAGTACACGGAGAACGCCGTGTTCCTGACGCTGTGGTGGCAGCGCTGACGGAGGGCTTCGGAGCATGCTCGAGCTTCTGTTCTGGGCTTCGGTCGGGTTGCTGGCCTACGTCTACGCGGGCTACCCGGTCCTGGCGATCGCGATCGCGCGCGTCCGGCCGCGCGCGACGCGCAAACAGCCCATTACCCCGTCCGTCACCGTGATCATCACGGCCTACAACGAAGAGAAGGACATCGCGCTCAAGGTCCGCAACGTGCTGGCCCTGGATTACCCGCAAGGGCGGATCGACGTCATCGTGGCCTCGGATGCCTCCAGCGACGGCACCGACGACATCGTGCGCGGCCTCGGCATCGCCGGGGTCCGCCTGCTGCGCGTGGAGGGGCGCCAGGGCAAAACGACCTGCCAGAACGCGGCGGCGGCCGCCGCCTCCGGCGATATCCTGCTCTTCACCGACGCCACCACCCGGATCGCAACGGACGCCCTGCGCGCGATGGCGCGCAACTTCCATGACCCCGCGGTGGGCTGCGTCGCCGGCCGCCTCAGCTATGTCGCGCAAGGCGACGATGCCACCGGTCGCGGCGGCACCTCCTACTGGAACTACGAAATCATGCTGCGCATGGCCGAGAGCGACATCGGTTCGCTGATCGGCGTCTCCGGTTGCCTGTATGCGGTCCGCCGCAGCGCCTATCGCGACATCGCCCCGGAGCTGATCAGCGACTTCGTGGTCGCGATGCTGGTGCGCGAGCAAGGCTTGCGCACCGTGCTCGAACCCGACGCGATGTGCTACGAAACCGCCCTGGACCACCCCGATCGCGAGCTGGCCATGCGCGTGCGCGTCGGCATGCGCAGCCTCTCGGCCTTGGCGAGCCAGAAGCGCTTTCTCAACCCGTTCAGGTTCGGCGCGTTCGCCTGGCAGCTGTGGTCGCACAAGCTGCTCCGGTACCTGTCGCCGGTATTCTGGATGCTCGCCCTGCTCGCCAACGCGGCGCTCGCGCTGCAGGGACGCTACGCATGGCTGTTGGCCTTGCAGCTCGCGTTGCTGTCGGCGGGCCTGCTCGGATTCGCGTCGCCGCGTCTGCCCGGCAAATCGCGCCTGCTCGCCAAACCCTACTACTTCCTGCTGACCAACCTGGCCTCCGCCGTCAGCCTGTTCCGGTTCCTGCGCGGCGAACGCATCGTGACCTGGACGCCGCAACGCTGAGCGCACGCGTCGCGCCCCTCGGCCGTCGCCCCGCTACTGGCCGTCGACGGCGCCACGCGACGTTGTTTTTCATGAACCGGAGCCAGGTAAATCGACCATGCAGTCGCAGGCAAGCCATGTCTATGCCAGCTCCGAAGACGCCACGGCGGCGATCGCGCGCGACTCAGCCTATGCGGAGCTTGCGGCGACCACGCAACAACCATTGCAACGGGTCGTGTATGTGGTCTCGCAGTTTCCGAGCTGGTCGGAGACCTTCATCGTTCGCGAAATCGCCACCCTGATCGAGGTTGGGGTCGACGTACGCATCCTTTCCCTGAAACGTTCCGGCGAAACCATGGTTCAGGCCGACGCCGCGACCTTGCTGGATCGCGTGCGCCAGCCGCTCGGTCCGCTGCCGACCCTGTGGAACAGCCTGCGCGTGCTGTTCACGCACCCCGTGCGTATCGGCGGCGCCGTCGCCACCGTGGTCGCGGACACCTGGCGCACGCCAGCGATCCTGGCCAAATCGCTGGCGACCCTGGTCAGGAGCCTGAGCCAGATTCCGTGGCTGCAGGCCTTCGACCCGCAATTCATCCACGCCCATTGGTCCACCTATCCGACCACCGCGGCCTGGGCGCTGGCGCGCGCCATGCGGCGTCCATTCGGCTTCACCTGCCATGCGCACGACGTCTTCAGGAACCATCATCTGCTTCCGCGCAAGATCGCCGATGCGGCGCTGGCGGTCACGATTTCGCGCCACAACGTCGGCTGGCTCGATCGCAACATCTCCGCGCTGGCGCCGCGCAAACTGAAGGTCGTGCATTGCGGCGTCGATCTGCGGCAGATCTCCGCGAGGACCCGCGAGCCGTCCGGCAACAGAATCCTGGGCGTCGGCCGCCTGTCTCCGGAGAAGGGCTTCCACACGCTGATCGAGGCCCTGGCGATCCTGCGCGACGCAGGCACGCCGTTCCTGTGCACCCTGGTCGGCGAAGGTCCGGCGCGTCAGGAACTGCGGCGCCTGATCGATCGCCACGAGCTGCGGCGGTATGTGGAGTTGGCCGGAGCGCAGCCGCAGGAATATGTGCGCGCGGCATTGGAACAGTCCACGGTATTCGCCCTGCCCTGCCAGATCGCCGCCAACGGCAGCCGCGACGGCATTCCGGTGGCTCTGATGGAAGCGATGGCCGCGGGCTGCCCGGTCGTCAGCTGCCCGGTATCCGGCGTGCCGGAGCTGATCGGCAACGAAGTGCATGGGCTGCTGGCGGCCGAGCGCAACGCCGTTTCGCTGGCGCAGGCACTGCAGCGCTTGCTGGACGACGCGCCGCTGCGCAAACGACTGGCGATCGCCGCACGTCAGCGTATCGAGTTGGAATTCGATGCCCGCAAGGAAGCGCTCAAGCTGCATGATCTGATGACGAGGGCCGTCAACCATGCGGCGTGAACGGCTCCTGGTGGTGATCGACGGCATGGAAGTGGGCGGCAGCCAGCGCCAGGTTCAGCATCTGCTGATGGGCCTGGACCGGCGCCGATGGGCGCCTGAGCTGGCCTTCTTCCGCTGCGATTCCTTCCTGGCCGACGCGATCCGTCGCGACGGAGTGCCGGTGCACTACCTGCCTAAGCGTCGCCGGATCGACCCGGCGTTCCTGCTGGCTTACGCGCGCCTGCTGCGCGAGCGCGACTACGCCATCGTGCACGCTTTTTCCCTGACCGCCGAATGGGCGACGGTCCTGGCCCGTGCGCTGTCGCGGCGCCGGCCGGCGCTGGTCGCCTCCGAGCGCAGTTTCGCGCTCGACCGGCCGGCCTGGTTCTGGTGGCTCAAGCGCTACGTCCTGGGCCGCAGCGCCGCCGTCATCGCCAACTCGAACGCGGGCGCGCGCGCCACCGCCCAGCGCACCCGCGCGCCCGCGGCGAAATTCGTGACCGTCGCCAATGGCGTCGGCGTGCCAGCGGGCCTCTGCGACGAGGAGCGCAGTCGGATCCGACACGCGCTAGGGGTACCGGACGGGCGCGCGTTCGGCTTGTTCGTCGGCCGGTTGGTATCGGTCAAAAACCTGCCCTGCCTGATCCGCGCGCTGGCGACGATGCCGCCCGGCGCGCGCCCCTGGATCGCGCTGGCCGGCGACGGGCCACTGCGAACCGTCATCGAACGGCTCGCGACGGACCAGGGCGTGGCGGCGGATCTGGCCTTCCTGGGCGAGCGCTCGGATGCGACGGAACTGATGCAGGCCGCCGATTTCCTGGTGCTGCCTTCCCACTTCGAAGGCCTCTCGAACGCGCTGCTGGAGAGCATGGCCGCCGGCTGCGCGGTGATCGCCTCCGCCGTGGGGGGCAACCTCGAACTGATCGACGACCAGCGCAACGGCCTGCTGTTCCGTCCCGACGACGCCGACGCCTTGGCCGCCGCGATGTCGCGCATGGCCGACCCGCTGCTGCGCTCACGGCTCGCGCAGGCGGCCTTGCGACACGTGATCGAGCACCACAGCCAGCAAGCGCTGGGCGCCGCGACCTCGGCCGTTTACGAACGCTGCCTGCCACCGCAGGATGTCAAAGCCAGCGGCGCGCCAACGCGTCCCGCGCGCGGAGAGGCGAAATGAATACCGAATCCGCATGCGCGGCAGCCGGGGCCGACAGCGTCGGCGGGACGGGTTGAGCCGATGCGCCTGCTCTATGCCATTCCCATCGTGCTGCTGCCGAACACGGCGCACCTGCCGCCGGATGTCAGCGTCGGCACGTCGGTCGCCCTGCTGGTGATCGCGATGCTGATGGGCGGGCGCGAGCCGGCCTATCTGATGCGTCCGGCCTATCTGGTTCCGCCCTTGCTGGCCCTGTTCCTGGCCATGCTGATCGGTTTCATCGCCGCCCACTGGCACGACCTGGCCAATGCGGAAAAGGACCTGCGCGAAGCCAAGGTCGCCGTCCTGTACCCCTTGCTGTACCTCGCCTACCGCAAGTGCGGCCTGGACATGCGACAGACCCGGCAGTTGATCCTGCTGGTGCTGCTGGTCGCGGTGGGCGCGGGACTGGAAGCGGTGCTGCAGGGGCTGTCGTTCAACCTGGGAGAGTTTTCCGAAACCCAGCGCGCCACCGGTCCCTTCGGCCAGATCAAGATGGCCAACCGCGCCGGCGTGTTCTTCGCCATGTTTCTGCCGATGCTGTTCGCGCCGGTCCTGCAGTATCGGCAGCGCCGGTGGGTACGCTGGGCGGCGTTCGCGGGCGCCGCCATCCTGGCCATGGCGATCCTGCTGACGTATTCGCGCCAGTCCTACCTGATCGGCCTGTTCTCGATCATGATCCTGCTGGTATCGCGCAGCATCCCCGCCGCGATGCTCGCCGGCCTGCTGATCGTGGCGACCTCGGCGACCTTGCTGCCCAGGAGCGTCGTCGACCGCGTCCAGCAAACCCAGCAGGTCTCCGGCACCGGCTCGGTGACGCTCGATGTCAGCACCACCAGCCGCTTCTCGATCTGGAACGGCACCATCGACATGTTGCGCGACCATCCCGCCGGTGTGGGCCTGGGGCGCTTCAGCGAGCATATCGGCGACTACACCAACTACGCCGGCAAGGATGCGCACAACGGTTTTCTGCTGACGCTGGCCGAGTGCGGTCCGCTCGGCCTGTTGGCGCTGCTGTGGGTGTTCTGGCGGCTATGGCGGCTGGCGGCTTCGTTGCGCCGTTCCGCCGCGGCCGTGGCGCCGTCGCAACCACGCACGCTGGAGCTGGGATTCACGTTCGCGGTGATCTCGATGGCGCTGGGCAACCTGTACGGCAGCCCCTTCTTCGACAGCGTCGTCATGGCCAACTTCTGGATCCTGTGCGGCCTGATGGAACGCTACGGAATCATGAAGGCGCAGGCCGGCCAGATCCCCGCGGCCACTGGCGGGCCCGAGCCGGCGCCCATTCCCGCCGGCCAACGCTTCCCGCTCGCGGCGCGGGCGCTGCCGCGACTGGCTGCAACGGCGAGGTCCCGGCGTTCGTTCCGTTGAAGTTCGGACGCGGACCAGGGGAACAGCATCAGCATCTGCCGCCGCCAACTCTGCCGCACCCGCACGCATCGGCGAACGCCGCGACTGGCATTGGCGGCGTTCGCGCTCGCCTCCTTGACCGCATGCGCGGACGAAGCCGAACCCGTACCGGAACTGTGTCCCTCGGGCCGCCGCGACGCTTCCGATATCCCGATCGCGACGACGTCGGCGGGCGGAACGACCTACTACGTCCGCACCGACGGCGGCGATGCGGCCCAATGCAACGGTCGCGCCGATGCCGCCTATTCCGGCGCCGCCAACGCCGACTGCGCCTGGAACAATCCGGCCATCGCCCTGCCGGCCTCCGGCCCCGCGCGCATCGCCGGCGGCGACACCCTGCTGATCGGCGCCGGCAGCTACCGGATCGGCGACGGCGGACCTATGCAGCCCATCCCCAGCGGGCCCAGCCGCGCCCAGCCGACACGTGTGCTGGGCCGGTCCGGCGCGACGCCGACACTGGTCGGCGTCGCGGGCACGCATCGCGTGCTCAACCTGGACGCCAGTTCCAATCTGGAAGTCGGCCACCTCGAAATCACCGACGGCAGCGATTGCGTGTACCGCCACTCCGCCCCCGCCGCAGCCTGCACCGACGCCATGCCCTGGGCGCGCGTCGGGCTGTACGCGCGCGCCTCTCACAACGTCTGGCTGCACGACCTCGATATCCACGGACTGGCGGCGCGCGGCATCAATGCCGGCGGCCTGCGCGACTGGACGCTCGAACGCGTCAAGCTCAACCGCAACGGCAGCGCGGGCTGGGACGGCAACATCGGCGAGGGCGGCTCCAACGCCGGCAGGATCGTCCTGCGCAAGGTCGAGATCGCCTGGAACGGCTGCGGCGAACGCATGGCCAGCGGCGCGCCCTGGGCCTGCTGGGCGCAGCGGGGCGGCGGCTACGGCGACGGCCTGGGCACCACCGACACCGGCGGGCAATGGCTGATCGAAGACGCCTACGTCCACCACAACACCTCCGACGGACTCGATCTGCGCTACATGGACGGCGCCGACGCGACGCGGGTGACCCTGCGTCGCATCCATGCCATGGCCAATGCGGGCAATCAGGTCAAGGTGAAGGGCAACGCCCTGATCGAGAACTCGGTGCTGGTCGGCCATTGCAGCTACTTCAAGCACAAGTTCTTCATGACCGAGCAGGACCTGTGCCGCGCCGATGGCAGCACCCTGCAACTGGTGACGACCGGTCACGACACCGTCGTCGTGCGCCACAACACCCTGATCGGCGAAGGCGCGGTGCAGATCGGCCGCAGCGAGGGCAATCCGACGGACCGCATCGCGATCACGAACAATCTGGCGATCGGAGCGCCCTACTACCTGCAGCCCGACCAATTGAGCGGGTTCAGCGGCGGCAGGAGCTGGTCCATCACCCGCTACACCGGCAACCTCGGCTGGCACCTGCGCGATTGCCCCGGCGACACGATCTGCGACCGCAACCCCCGCCTCACCAATATGAGCCTGAGCGCCTTCGATGCCGTGCCGCTGGCCGGCAGCCCCGCGCGCGGCCAGGTCGGCGCGGTGACCTGCGCCCAGGCGCCGACCCATTAGCGCGACGGAATCCAGCATGGGCCTGACCGACAAGATCTACGCTCGTCTCCCGGCACGCGGCCAGGACATCGCCGCATCGGCGTTCGGCCTGTATCGCCATTGGTTGCGCGCGGGCCCCGGCTACGCCGAATTGCTGCGCGGATACCGCGATCGCGACGCCTGGCCGCTGGACAGGTTCGCCGCCTACCAGGCGGAGCAACTGAAGACCCTGCTGGGCCATGCCGCCGACCACATTCCCTACTACCGACGGACCTGGAGCGAGCAGGAAAAGGCGGCGGCGCGCGCGGGCCGCCTGGCGGAGCTGCCGCTGCTGGCCAAGGATCCGATCCGCCGCGATCCGCAGGACTTCGCCCGCGACGATGCTCGCCCGCTGCTGCGCTACCGCTTTCTCACCAGCGGCTCGACGGGCACGCCGGTGCAGACGCTGTGGACGGCCAGGGAAGCACGCGACGCCAGGGCGCTGCGCGAGGCGCGATCCGCGAACTGGGCCGGCGCGTCCTTCAACGAGGGCCGCGCGACCTTCTCCGGACGCATCGTGGTGCCCGACTCGAACAGCGACGGACCTTTCCATCGCTACAACCGGGTGGAGAACCAGATTTACTTCTCGGCCTTCCATTTGAACCGCGCGAATGCCGACCAATACGTGGCGGCGCTGTGGCGCCACAAGACCCAGTGGCTCACCGGCTACGCCGTGTCCTACTACCTGCTCGCGCGCCACATCCTGGACCGAAAGCTCAGCGTCCCCGCGTTGAAAGCCGTGATTACGACCAGCGAAAAGCTCACGCCGGACATGCGCGCGGTCATGGAGCGGGCCTACCGATGCCGGGTGTTCGAGGAGTACGGCACCGTCGAGAACGCCGTGTTCGCCAGCGAATGCGCGCACCAGCGCCTGCACCTGAGCCCGGATGCGGGCGTGCTCGAGATCCTGCGCCCCGACGGCAGCGCCTGCGATCCGGGCGAGGCCGGAGAAGTCGTGGCCACCGGCTTCGTGCGCCGCTACCAGCCCTTCATCCGCTATCGCGTCGGTGATGTCGCGGCCTGGGACCCGGCCCCCTGCGTCTGCGGACGCCAGATGCCGGTGCTGAGGGAAGTGCTGGGACGGATAGAGGACGTGGTGGTCGGCCCGGACGGGCGCCAGCTGGTCCGCTTCCACGGCATCTTCGTCGGCCAGGACCACGTCGTCGAAGGACAGGTCATCCAGGAAGCGCTGGACCGCATCCGCGTGAAGGTCGTCCCGGCCGCAGGCTTCGACCAAGCCGATGCCGACGACATAGAGCGGCGCGTGCGCCAGCGCCTGGGAAACGTCAGCGTGATCGTCGAACCCGTCGAATCGATACCGCGA
This sequence comes from Lysobacter sp. Root604, assembly GCF_001427505.1. NCBI lineage: Bacteria > Pseudomonadati > Pseudomonadota > Gammaproteobacteria > Lysobacterales > Lysobacteraceae > Lysobacter > Lysobacter sp. Root604. The sequence continues at coordinate 1,624,696 of NZ_LMGS01000001.1, forward strand.
TCGGCGAACGGCAAGTTCAAGGCCGTGGTTTCGCAGCTCAAGGCGAACGAGCGATGAGCGACAGCGCGCCCCCATCCAAGCAGGCGACGGGGACGGAAGACGCGCCCCCGCAACGCGCGCAGCCGGCAGCGCGCATCAGCTACGCGCAGTATCGATTTCTGGTGCTGTCCGATCTGTACCGGATCACCGGCCACGCCAAGCCGAGCGCGTTGCTGCGCTACCTCTTCCACGGCGAGTCCTACCGATACAATTTCTGGATGCGCACCTGCGCGTACGCGAAGGGCCATCCCTGGCTCAGGTACACGCTGTATCCGTTCGCGCGCCTCGTGCTCGGGCACCTGGTCTACAAGCTGGGAATTTCCATCCCGTCGGGCACCGCCATCGGCAGCGGCTTCTACATCGGTCACTTCGGCGGCATCGTCGTGAGCCAGAAGGCCACGATCGGCCGCAATTGCAACATCTCCCAAGGCGTGACCATCGGACGCGCGAACCGCGGCCGCCATCGCGGCTATCCGGTCCTGGGCGACAACATCTACATCGGTCCCGGCGCGGTGATCGCCGGCAGCGTGCGCATCGGCAACAACGTGGCGATCGGCGCCAACTGCGTGGTCACGATGGATATCCCCGACGACTCGGTCGTGGTCGGCGTACCGGGCCGGATCATTTCCCGGGAAGGCTCGGCCGGCTACGTCAATCGGACCGATTACGACGGCAAGCTCGGCTAAGCGCCACCCCTTTCCGCCGCCCAAGACCGCCCTCGCCGACCTCGGCCGCGCCCGCATCGGCGCCGCGTCATTCGAGCCGTCCCACGCGCCCGCATGGGTCCTCGCTTAGAGCACGAACGTTCGTCGAGACGTCGCATTCAGTCTGCTGTCTCACCGAAAAATGCGACGCAACCGCTTTCAACGCAGTCAGATTAGTCGCTGCGGGGTGAAGACGCGTCGGGACCTTGGCACGCTCTATTCCGGGTCTATCGGTACCGGCATCTCGGCAACCCCGCCATCACGCGCTTAAGTCCGCGCCAGCCGGACACAGCCGTGAGTGGCCGCGGATTGGGCCTCAAACACCCTGTTCAGCATTTATATCCCCGAACCCCAGCTGAATATGACCAGCTGCGTCAGGTTCTGCGTCACAAAAGACACTCTTGGTCGACTTGTGACGCGTGACGATCATGTGAACTGTGATGGACAGCACAAAACATGTCCTCCCCCATCCCTAGAGTCCGCCCCCGGCCACAAAGGAGGTGCCACCACATCGCCATCCCGAACCCTACGGAGTAGCAAGTCTAAATGTCCCTATCGACCCTTCGCAGCCGCAAGCTGCCCAGAGCCCTACTTTCTTCGCTCCTGCTTCCGTCCCTTGGCCTCGCCGCTTTCGGCACCGCCCAAGCCGCAACCTTCTACGTCCGCACCGATGGTGGCGATGCCGCCCAGTGCACCGGCCGCGCCGACGCGGCTTATCCCGGCAGCGGAACCGGCCAGGCCTGCGCCTGGAAGAACCCCAACATCGCCATGCCCTCCTCCGGTAGCGCGCGCATCGCAGGTGGCGACACCCTGCTGATCGGCGCCGGCACCTTCCAGATCGGCAGCGGCGGCTACATGCAGAAGATCCCGAGCGGCCCGAACGCGTCCACGCGCACGCGCATCCTCGGCAAGACCGGCACCAAGCTGGTCGGCGTCGCCGGCACCCATCGCGTGCTCAACCTCGACGGCAGCTCCAACGTCGAAGTCGGCAATCTCGAAATCACCGACAACAGCGACTGCGTCTACAACCACTCCAACGCCGCGGCCGCCTGCACCAGCGCGATGGCCTGGGCCCGCGTGGGCGTGTACGCCACCGCTTCCAACAACGTGTGGATGCACGACGTGAACGTGCACGGCATGGCGGCGCGCGGCTTCAACGCCGGCGGCCTGTCCAACTGGACGCTCGAACGCGTCAAGATGAACAAGAACGGCAGCGCCGGCTGGGACGGCAACGTCGGCACCGGTTCGAATTCGGGCCAGATGATCCTGCGCGACATCGAGATCGGCTGGAACGGCTGCGGCGAGCGCGTCGCGACCGGCGAACCCTGGGCCTGCTGGGCGCAGACCACCGGCGGTTACGGCGACGGTTTCGGCACCGTCGACACCGGCGGCCAGTGGCTGATCGAAGACGCCTTCATCCATCACAACACCTCCGACGGCCTCGACCTGCGTTACATGGACGGCGCCGACGCGACCACCGTGACCTTGCGCCGCATCTACTCGGTCGCCAACGCCGGCAACCAGGTCAAGATCAAGGGCAACTCGCTGATCGAGAACTCGGTCCTGGTGGGCAACTGCACCTACTTCCGCGGCAAGGACTTCATGGCCTCGGGCGACCTGTGCCGCGCCTACGGCAGCACCCTGCTGCTGATCCTGACCGGCAACGACACCGCGACCGTGCGCCACAACACCATCGCCGGCGAAGGCGATGCGCAGATCGCCTACGGCGAAGGCGCGTCCAGCGACAAGGTCAACATCCAGAACAACCTGGTGATCGGCTTCCCGTACTACGCCAACACCGCCACCGCGACGCTGTTCAGCGGCGGCAGCGCCCCCGCCGCCAAATCCTTCTCAGGCAACATGGCCTGGAAGGTGCGCAGTTGCCAGACCGGAACCACCTGCACCCAGGACCCGAAGCTGACCAATATGACCCTGGCCGCCTTCGATGCCGAACCGCTCGCCGGCAGCCCGGTGACCGACAAGGCCCCGATGGTCAGCGGCGTGTCCACCGACTTCCTGCTGCAACCGCGTCCCTCGGGCGCCGCCAACGACGTGGGCGCCTACGAGGTCCAGGCCGGTGGCACTCCGCCGCCGCAGCCGCCGACTCCGACCTGCACCCGCGCAGCGCCGACCGTGAGCCTGAGCGGTCCGACCGCCGCCGTCGCCGCCGGCACGGAGAACAAGTACACGCTGAGTCTGAAGAACAACGACAGCAGCGCCTGCGCCAACACGTCGTTCGCCATCGCCCGCACCGTTCCGAGCGGCTGGACCGGCGAGTTGTCGTCGACCGCGATCACGCTGGCTCCGGGCGCCAGCGGCGCGGCAACCCTGAGCGTGATGTCTAACCTCACCGCCAGCGCCGGCAGCTACGGCATCGGCGCGGGCGTCAGCAGCAACGTCGGCGCCACTCACACCGGCAACGCCTCGATCACCTACAGCGTGGCCGCGGCCGTCGTCGGCCTGACCGAAACCGTGAGCACGAGCAAGGCCAGCTACAAAGCCGGTGAAGTCGTGTCCATCACCGCCCGTGTCCTCAAGAACGGCGTGGCGGTCTCGGGTGCCAACGTCGCGTTCGATGCGCTGAAGCCTAACGGCGTCAACCACGTCCTGCTGAGCGCCACCACCGACGCCAGCGGCTATGCGCGCGTGTCCTTCACCTCCGGCACGGGGCCCAGCTCGATCGGCACCTACAAGCTGTCGGCGGTGGCCACCTCCGGCGGCCTGAGCAAGACGGCGACCACGACCTTCGCGGTCGCCAAGTAAGCCTACGCAGCGTCGTAAGCAAGAGCCCCGGACGTCCTCCGGGGCTCTTTTTTTGCGAGACGGCAAGAACGTCGCGGGGACGCTCGCAGCCCAAGCGGGTGCGGACCTCAACGAGACGCGGGCGCCTCGCGATGATCGCGCCAGCGGTAGTACGCCAAGCCCACCCACTCGTGCAGGGCCAGCTCGGTGTTGGCGAGCGCGCTGGTTCGCGGCACCAGCGCCCACGGCAGGCGCGACGGCAGCCGGCGCGCGTCCGTGCCCAGCGGACACACCTCGAAGCCGGCACCGGCGAATGCCGCGCGCGCGCGCGGCATGTGGATGAGCGAGGTCACCAGCACGATACGCGCAGGCAGCGGCGGCGACATCCGCGCGGCGTGGCGCGCGTTGCTCCAGGTGTCGTCGGATTGGGCTTCCAAGCGCAGGGCCGCCGCCGGCACGCCCTGCATACGCGCGTACGCCGCCATCAGTTCCGCCACGGCCACCCCTCCGCGCCCGCCGCCCACCAGCACCAGTTGCCGTCCTTCGCGCGCGCGCCACCAGGCCACCGCGCGGTCCATGCGTCGCCGCGACGCCAGGTTGAGTACCGCGAAGTCGGTATCGCTGCGCGGGCGCCCGTCGCTGCCACCGCCGAGCACGACGGCGATCGCCGGCGGCGCATCGCGGCAGGCGATCGGCTCGGCGAGCGTTCGCTGCAGCGGCTTTCCGAGCAAATTGGCCGCCAGCGGCGTCATCGCCGCGAGCGCGACGGCCGCCAGCGCGACGCTCGCGACCAGGGGCCAGCGCAGACGCTGGCGACACAACCAGGCCCAGGGCAGCGCCGCCCCCGCAAGCAACAGCCATGCGAGCGGGGATAGCAGCCAGGCCGCCACGTCAACGCGACCGCGACCGCGACCGCGACATCAAGGCCATCGTCATTCCACGCAGCTTCCGATCCAAGGCCAGAACCGGAATGGCATACAGCAGCACGAACAGCAGGGCGGCCACGGACAGTCGCGCCCAGATGGCATGCAGCCCGAACAAGTCGGTGCCGCGCGCCACCGCCACCAGCACGGTCAGGCAGCCGAGCGACAGCGCGACCGCATGCAGGTCCGGCAGGCGCGCCAATCCCTTCGGGCAGATCGCGAACTGGGCGAAGGCCAGCGCGCCGTAGGCGATCGCGGTGGACCACACCGCCCCCATGTAGCCCAGGCGCGGAATCAGGATCAGGTTCATGACCACGTTCAACGCCGCCGCGCCCAGGGTGATGATCAGCACCTGCACGGTCTTCTTCTTCAACTGCAGGCCGTAGTTCGAGATGGCGAGCACGGCGTACAGCGACACGGTGATGCCGATCACGATGAACACGATGCCCGACGCGGCCTTGTCTCGACCGCTCAGCGCCACCAGCAGGTCCTGCCCCGACACCAGCAGAAACGCGATGATCGCCACTACCGCGTAGGTCATCGGCAGCAGCACCTTCTCCTTGAGCGCGCGCACGGCCTCGTTGCCGCCGGTTTCGTAGGCGCGCATGACCACCGGTGTGAACGCCTCGGACAGGGTCGCGTCTATGAACACGTTCAACTGCATCGCCAGCGAATAGCCGATGGCGTAGATGCCGACCGCGGCGAAATCACCGGTGATCTGCTTGAGCAGCACGCGATCGACATTGGCCAGGATGCTGAACGCCAACTCGTGCGCCATCAGCGGCAAGCCGTAGATCAGGCCGCTGCGCACGGCCTGCCAGTCGAGCGCGTCGCGCGCCACACTGACGTTGCGGTACATCCAATGCGCGAGCCAGGCCAGCACCAGCACGGTGGCGACGATCTTGCCGCCGTAGACCGCCAGCGCGCTTCTTTGCACCAGGATCACGGCGCCCAGAACCAACACCAGTTCGAGCATGCGCCCAATCACGCGCATGGCCATGACGATGTCCGAACGCTCGCTGGCGCGTATCACCATCTGCACGATGTTGACCGCCGCCAGCATCGGCATCATCAGCACGGCGCACCAGACCAGCGGCGAGAACGCGCCCTGCCCCAGCCAGGACCAGAGCGCGATCGCGCACAACCCAAGTAACCATAGCGTTGCGGACAGGATCAGCGGCAGCAGCACCATGTTGGTGCCGAACTCCTGCATCCGCCGCGCGCTCCCGTCGTAGGGATAAAAGCGCACGATCGCGTGCGGCGTGCCGAGCTTGATGATCGCCACGCCCAGCAGCATCAGGGTGTCGTAGTACCTCAGGATGCCGAACTGGGTATTGTCGAGAAACCGGGTCAGGATCGGGAACGAGATGAAGCCCGCCAGCATCACCAGACCGTTCGAGATCGAATAACGCAGGTAATGCGTGACGATGCCTGGTCGCTCCCGCGGCGGGGCACGCAGGCCTTCGTCCGCGCCCGTCGCGCTCTCCGTCGAACTATTCATCGCGAGCGACCGCGATCGTCATGGACGCTCATTTCGCATCACCTCGGAGGAGAGCCCGGATGGGCCGGGCCGCAGACTGGAGGCGGACCGGGCGAAGCCGCCGGATCCACCGCACCCGGGACCGGCGCGCGAGCACGCGTGTCCGTCGCGGACCGCTCATCGAGCACGCCCACGTAGGCAGTCCTGTTCGGCGGACGTCCGAGCACGTCCAGGACTTCGACGCCGCCCGCCACGTTGTAGGTATGGCAGCCATCGACGCTGCGCGTCAGATAGGGGGCCAGCCGCGACAGTTGCCGCTCGCGATAGGTCGTGGGCCCCAGCTCCAGCACTTCGTTGAACACGACGGCATTGCCGTAGCCGGGCCCGCAGTCTTGAGCCGGCCGGATCAGGCTGCCGTTGCGCTGGAACAGCCGCCCGGCCATGCGGGCGCGGCGCACATCGCAGACGATGGGCGAGGCCGGATGCGGCGTGTACGGCCCCTCCAGCCGGTCGGCGACGAACAGGAACAACTCGTCGCAGGTGTTGTTCTGGTTTTCGGCAACGTTGGCGAACAGGTACCAGTGGCCCTGATGATGGTGCAGGCTCGGATCCACACAGACGCGCCCGACCACAAGGTCGTGCACCCGCTCCCATCGCAAGGGGAAGTCGCTGGCGCGGTACAGGCTGACGCGGCGGTCGTAGCCGGACTCGACCGTCATGTGCCACTGCCCCTCCCAGGCGAACACTTGCGGGAAGGACAGATGGCCGGGCTCGTCCAGCGCGACGCCGAGCGAGCGCGCGCCTCCCGCGCCCAGCTCCACGCAGGCTATGGTCGCCTTCTTGAGCCGCGGCTCCAGCATTTCCTCCACGAACAGCAGCCTGCGTTCCTGCGCCATCACCACGAAGGGATCGCCCCACCAGCCCTTCGGCGCTTTCAGCAAGGCATGCGATCCGATCGTCGGCGAGTGCGGATCCAGCGGCGCTCCGCCCAGGCGCAGCACCAGCGTCCAGCCGACGCGGGCGTTCCTGAACCAACCGGTCATCCAGCGCGGAGAAGCGCGCAGCATCGACGCGAAGGCATGCAGCCCGGCGGCCGGTGCCAGCGGCGCCAACGGCTGCAGCTCCAGGCTCGCCATCGCAGGCGCGCCCGCGCCGAGATCTCCCTGCGCCAGCCGACGCAAGGCGCGCAACAGCAAGGCCGGCAGCTTGCGGAATGCATCCTCGCGCTGCTTGAGAAACGAAGTCGCCCGGGTCCTGCCCCAACTGGCCGCGAGGTCGACGGGCGTCTGGTTCGGCGCGTGCAGGACCAGGACCATCCGCGTCGCCGTTTCACGGCGCAGCATCGGACCGAGCAACTGCAAGCCCGCATGGCGATCGTCGAGCAGGCTGGCGTCGACCCGCCAGCATGCGCATTTCGTCTGGGCGGCCAGCGCCGACGCCCAGGATTCCGTGCCCAGCACGATCAGCAGATCCGGGCGCGCGCCAGCGATGCGCTCGACCAGGGTGGCCTCGTCTCCCGGACCGGCCGTCGCGAGAACGGCGTCCCCGTGGGGACCCGACGGCATCGGCATCGCGGTCAGGCTGCGGGTGGGGCCTAGCAAGGCGCGCTCGAACGCGATCAGGGCGCGCACGCTCGCGGGCACGCCAGCGACCTTCGCCAAGCTCGCCCCGGCCGCGCTCAGCGTGGTCAGTTCGATCCAGTCGTACCCGGCCACCAGGCCATGGAACGCGCGTACCCATCCGGGGACCTGTGGCGGCCCCACCAGCGTTACGCGCAAGGGCCGTGTGGCGCCGACCGGCGGAGCGTACAGCGGGGTTCGTTCGCGCGCGCCGACGGCTTTCATCCGGCGGGGCTCCGCGGCAAACGGCTCATCCAGCTTGCGATCGCCTCGATCAGGCGCTCGCGCTGATCCCGTCCGAAGTAGGTATGGTCGCAGTCGGGCCAGTAGTGCAGGTTCACGCGCGGATCGCGCGCCGCCGCGCCGAACGCCCATTCGAACTGGCGCGGATGCAGGAACCGATCGGCATAGCCGCCGCTGAAGATGCACAGCAGGCGGACGTCGCGCGCCAGCATCGCCGCGAACTGCTCGCGCGCTTGCGCATGGCTGGGCCAGCTGCGGAAATCGGTGGAGTCCAGGCCGGCGTTCCCGCGCATGCGCCCTCGCAGCTTGCGGGCGAAATGCCGCCATTCCCTGGGCAGGCGGCGCAGGAGTTCGAGCGCGCGCGCGTAGTAATACCAGGGGCCGGTGTAGCACAGGCCATCCAGCAGCAACACCGCCGACACCCGCGTATCGACGTTGGCGACATCCCATCCGGTGTCGGCGGCGCTGCAGATTCCGCCCACCGCGAACACGCGACAGCCGTGCAGAGCTTCGAGCTGATCCAAGGCGGCGATCGTCGCCTGGGTGGCGTCGCACTCCGGCAGGCGCGGCGCCTCTCCGACGCCGGGAATGTCGTAACGGAAGGTTCGTATCCCCAGCGCCGCGAGACGATGGGCCAGCAGCGCGTGCAAACGGAACGGTCCGGATCGCGGCTGCAAACCCGCGCTGGGCAATAGCAGCGTCGGCCCGGCGCCGGGAGCGCCGCTGAGTACGCCATGCAATCGCCCATCTGGGCCGAAGCGCACGAACACCTCGTCGGCCGCGACGGGCGCAACGGGCTTGGCATCCAACACGGCATTCATGCCCATGCTTCCTCGCGCACCGCCAGCCCCAGTTTTCCGACCACCTCGCGCACCTGGGGCGTAAGAAAGAACGCCGCGTCCATCGCCGCGCCCACGCTGAAGCTGGGGGCGCTGGCAGGCAGCGACAGGGTCCTGGCGATGCCGGTCGGCAGCGCCTCCGGATCCTTGCGAACGACCGCCCACACGGGCACCGCGCGCCCCAGGCCCTGGTCGATGCGCGTTTCTCCGAGCTCTACGCGCAGGCGCGACGGCGCGGGAAAGCCCATCAGCTGGCCGTCCGCGGGATCGGTGCTGCGGGCGACGCCGGCACGCGGCGGCGGACGCAGCGCGCGTTCGCGCGCATCGCTCTCCACCAGCTCCCGCAGCCAGGCCGCACCGTCGATTATCGGCTCCCAAAGCACGACCAGATCGGCGTCACCGCCCCGCTCCAGCCAGCCGCGCACGGCCAGCGCGCCACCGCGCCATGCGACCAGCGCCAGCCGCTTGATCGAGGTGCGCTGACGCAGCGCGGTCACCGCCGCTTCGAGATCCCGATGCATCGAGCTCAGATCCAGATCCTCGCCGGTACCCGCCGAATCGCCGGTGCCATGGAAGTCGAAACGCAGGGTCGGCAGGCCCAGGGCCGCGAGTTCGCTGGCGACCTCGGTGATGAAACGACGGCTGCGCGGCAGTTCGTGCAGCAACGGCGGTACCAGCACGACGCCGGTCGCGGGCGCGCCCGGCACGCCATGCAGCGCCGCGTACAAGCGCCGCGACGGCGTACCCAGCCAGAACGGCTCCCAACCACCCAGGCTCATTGCGATCGCCTCCGTGGAATCTCGAGACTGCGGGTGCGTGCGGCGCGGTTCATAGGCCAGACCCTTCTTTCAAACCGAACAGGCGTCGCAAGCCGCTGCTGATGCGTCCGCCCATACCGCTGGCGGGCGCGGCGTTCTGGGTGGCAACGGGCAGGCCCGCCGCGACCTGGGCCAAAGTCTCCGCGCCCAGGCGGATCAGCTTGATGCGCTTGCCGGTATCGCGCTCGACGCGATTGGCCATCTGCACCGCGAGCATCGAATGTCCGCCCAGTTCGAAGAAGTTGTCGTCCGGACCCGCGGGTAGGCCCAGCAGTTCGGACCAGATCTGCGACAGGTAACGGACGCGAGGGTCGGCTGCCGCCCCAGTCGCGCTCGGAGCAGGCACGACGGCCTGTTCCTTATCGACTGGCAGCAGCAGCGCGTTGCGGTCGATCTTGCCGTTGGGCAAGAGCGGAATCTCTTCAAGCACGACGAAGTGCTGCGGCAACATGTAGGCCGGGAGCAGTTCCCGTAGGTGCGCGCGCAACGCCGCCTCCTCGATGGTCGCGCCCGGAGCGGCCACCAGATAGGCGACCAGACGCTGGTCGTTGGCGCGATCCTCGCGCACGATCACGAGCGCGCGCGCGACTTCCTCGCGCGCGGCCAGATTGGCCTCGATCTCGCCCAGTTCGATGCGATAGCCGCGCACCTTGACCTGGTGATCCAGACGCCCCAGATGCTCGAGATTGCCGTCCGCGCGCCAGCGGCCGCGATCGCCCGTGCGGTACAACAGGGCTGCGCCGTCCGCCTGCGCTGCATCGGCGAACGCCGCCGTGTAGCGATCGACCACGAAGCGTTCGGCGGTCAGCTCGGGGCGTTCCAGATAGCCCTTGGTGACGCCTTCGCCGCCTATGCAGATCTCGCCCGGCACGCCGTAGGGGCACAGCTCGCCATGCGCGTCCACGATCCACACGCTGGTGTTGCCTATCGGCCGCCCGATATGGATGTCGGGCGCTTGCCCGGCGGGGGCCGGGACGATGCGCGCGCAGGTGGACCACACGGTGGTCTCGGTGGGCCCGTAGACGTTCCACAAGGATCCGCAGCGCGCCAACAGCGACCTGGCCAGATCCAGGCCCATCGGTTCGCCACCGCACAGCGCCTTGAACCCCGGCGCGCCGCGCCAGCCCGCATCGATCAGCAGGCGCCAGCTCGACGGCGTGCCCTGCATCACCGTCGCGGCGCTGCTTTCCAACAGCGCGCGCAAGGCGACGCCGTCGCCGGCGGTTTCGCGATCCGCCAGCACGATCTGCGCGCCCACCGCCAACGGCAGCAGCAATTCCAGCACCGCGATGTCGAACGACAGCGTGGTCACCGCCAACAGCCGGTCCTGCGCGTCCAGTCCGGGTTCGCGACGCATGCTGTCGAGGAAGTTGGACACGGCCCGATGCGGCACGATGACGCCCTTGGGACGGCCGGTGGATCCCGAGGTGTAGATCACGTAGGCCGGATCCTCGGGCTGCGCGGTGTGCTCGTCGCGACCCGGCCGCGTCGCCTCCGCCGTCGCGAACAGGGACGCATGCTCGTCGAACAGCAGCACCGGCCTGCCGCGCAAATCGAAGCGGGCGGCGTGCTCGCGCGTGGTCAGGAGCAGCGCCAGTCCGGCGTCGGCGGCCATGTAGGCCAGGCGCTCTGCGGGGAACTGCGGATCCAGGGGCACATAGCCCGCGCCGGCCTTGAGGATGCCCAGCAGCGCCGCCAGCATGTCCGGGCCGCGATCCAGGGCCAGACCCACCAGCGCGCCGCGACGGACGCCATGCCCGCGCAGCACCTGGGCGATGCGATTCGAGCGCGTCTCCAACTCGGCATAGCGCAACGACACCGGACCTGCGCGCAACGCGACCCGGTCCGGCGTGCGCTCGCATTGGGCCTCGAAGTATTCGTGCATCCTGCAGGCGCGGTCGTAGGCGATCGCCGTTGGCTGCAACGAGGCCAACTCCGTACGCGCCTGCGCGTCGACCAGCGGCAGGCTCGCCAGATCCGCCGTCTCCCGCTCCACCGCGGCGCGCAGCAGGGTTTCGTAGGCGCTTAGCCAGCGCTGGATGGTTGTCGCGTCGAACAGGTCGCGGTTGTATTGGCATTCGAGCCGCAAGCGACCGTGGACCTGCACGGCGTTCACGAACAGCTCGAAGGTTTCGAAGCTGCGCGTATTGCTGTCGAACTCCATGGATACACCGTGAAACGAAGCGCATTCCTGGTCCATGGCCTGGTCGAGGTTGAACAGCACGCTGACCAGCGGTATCCGCGCCGGATCCCGCCGCAGCCGCAGCTTCCTGAGCAGCGTGCCAAAGGTGTAGCGCTGGTGCTCCAAGGCATCGAGCAACATGGCCTGCGCGTCGTCGATCGCCTGCGCGAACGACTGTGCGGATTCGAGCTCGAAGCGCAGCGGCAGCAGATTGACGCAATGCCCAACCAGGTGGTCGGCGCCGCAGACCGCCTGCCCCGCGGCGGGAATCCCGACCACCACTTCCGATTGCGACGACAGGCGCGACAGCAGCGCGGAAAAACCCGCAAGCAGCGTGGCGAACATGCCGACGCCACGGGCCGCGCCGGTCCGCCGCAGCGCATCGAGCAAATCGGCATCGAGCACGTGATCCAGTCGGGCCGAGGCGAAGCTGCGGCTCGGCGGCCGCGGCCGATCGGTGGGCAGCTCCAGCACCGGCGCACCCTTGGCGTAGCGCGAGAGCCAGTAGGCCTCGTCGGCGAGCTGCGCCGCGTCGCCCTGATGCTCGGCTTCCGCCAATGCGTAAGCGACGAACGAGGAGGCTTCGGGCAGGCTCGACGCCGGCGTTCCGAAACGCTTTCCGTACAGGGCGCCCAGCTCGCGCACGATCGCCCACCACGACCATCCGTCGCAGACGATGTGATGGGCGGTCAGCAGCAGCAGATGCTCGTCCGCCGCGAGGCGCAGCAGCTGCGCGCGAAACAGCGGCCCCTGGTCCAGCACGAACGGCGTTTCCACCGCGAGCCGGATGCGCTCGTCGACGGCCGTCCGTCGCGCGATCGGGTTCAGCGACGCCAGGTCTTCGACCGGTAACGGCAAGGCATGGCGCTCCAGCACCCGGAAGCTTGCGCCGTCCGGCCCGATGCTTGCGCGCAGGGATTCGTGCCGGTCCACCAGTTCCTGCAGCGCCTCGCGCATGAATTCCAGATTCAGCGCGCCGCGGAACTGCAGCGATACCGAAAGATTGAAGGCCAGCGACGCTTCCCGCCCGAGCTGGTCGGCCAGCCAGATCTCGCGCTGCGGCTCCGTGGTCGGCGCCACGCGCGCGCGGATGCCGCCGCCGAACGGCTCGTAGCCGGCTCGCGACGCCTGCGCGACTTCGTCGCCGGGCACCACGGATGCGGGCAGGTCCCTCACAGCGGCAAGCTCGGCAAGCCGCGATGGCGGCGAAGGCATCGGCGCCTTCGCGGTTTCCGCCTCGGAGGCCGCGGCCGGCGGCACCGGCGTGCCCGCCGGCTCCGCCGGCAACTGCGCGTCCAGCATCGTCGCCAGGCGACCCAGGCTGCTGCATTCGCTCATCAGCTGCCGGAACGTCAGTTTGACCGCGTAGGCCTTCTGCAGACGCAGCGCGACCTGGGTCAGCATCAGGCTGTCCAGACCGAGCTCCATGAAATTGGCTTCGTCGTCGGCCTCGGACAGGTCGAATCCGACCACGTCCTCGAACAGGGTCGAGAGCTGCGCGACCAGCCGCGCATGGCGATCCGGTAGGGCCGCGGTCGCCCGCACGGTCGCGGCCTCGGCGGCGGGTACGGACGCAAGCGCCTGCGCGAGATTCGCGCCTGGGAGCGCGACGACATTCGAGGCCGCCGCGGCCTCGACCCAGTAGCGCTGCCGTTCGAACGGATAAGTGGGCAGCAATACGCGCCGGCGTGTAGGCCGACGGTCGAACGCCGCCAGGTCGATCGCGATACCGCGGCACCACAACTGGCCCGCCGCGGCGAGGATGCTGGCGACCTCGGTCGCGGGGTCGTCGGCCAGCGACGGCACCGCCGTGGCCTGCTGCTTCGACATGGCCGGATGTTGACGCGACAAGGCGCACAGGGTGGCGCGCGGGCCGGCTTCCAGCAGCACCTGCGACGGCGTGTCCAGCACCCTGCCCACCGCCGCGGCGAAGCGAACCGGCTCGCGCAGGTGCGAGGCCCAGTAATCGGGGGACGTGGCGGATGCGGCGTCCAGCCAATCGCCGGTCGCGGTCGAGACGATCGGGATCAGCGGCGCCGACAGCGTCAGGGCGGCGACTTCGGCGCGGAACGGCGCCACCACCGGCTCCATCATCCGCGAATGGAAGGCGTGCGAGGTGCGCAGAGCACGGCAGGCCACGCCCTGCGCTTCGAGTTCGAGCTGGAAGCGCGCGATCGCGTCGAGGGCGCCCGATACCACCACGCTGCCAGGCGCGTTCTCGGCGGCCAGCGACAGATCGGCGGGCAGCCTGGCCAGCAATGCGTCCAAGGGCAGCCGGACCGACAGCATGGCGCCTGGCGGCCGCGCCTGCATCAGCGCGCCGCGCCGCGCGACCAGGTTCAGCGCATCGGCCAAGCCGAACACGCCGGCCAGCGTCGCGGCGACGAATTCTCCGACGCTGTGTCCGATCATCGCCGTCGGCACGATGCCGTGGCTCATCCACCACTGCGCGATCGAGTACTCGATCGCGAACGTCGCCGGCTGCATAATCGCGGTCGGCAGCAGCGCCTCGGGGTCGTTCGAGAACACGCGCTCGCGCAGGTCGAAGCCGAGCTGCGCGAGCAAGGCGTCCGCGCAGGCGTCGAATGCCGCCTGGAACGCCGGCTGGGTGTCGTACAGGCCGCGCCCCATGCCTGGATAGGTCGCGCCCTGTCCAGGGAACAGGAACACGACCTCGCCCTGCCGCGCCGGCTTGGCGCGCGCGGCGGCGACGGCGATGTCGGGGCCGCGCAGTTGCGCCACCGCGGCGGCGGCGTCCTCGGCGACCACCGCGATGCGATGCGCGAAGGCTTTGCGGCCCAGCGCGAGCGTCCACGCCGCGTCGGCCAGGTTCAGGCCAGGCGCGCCGTCGAGATGGTCGGCCAGGCGCGTCGTCGCGCGCGCCAGCGCCGTCGGCGTGCGTGCGGACAGCGCCAGCAGTTGCGGCCCTCGCGCCGGGTCCGACGGCGGCCGGCTCGGCGCCTCCTCCAGCACGACGTGCGCATTGGTGCCGCCGACGCCGAACGAACTCACGCCTGCGCGACGCGGCGTGGCGCCGGCCGGCCAGTCCGTCAGGGCGTCGTTGACGACGAAGGGCGAACCGGCGAAATCGATGACTGGATTGGGCGACTTGAAATGCGCGGTCGCCGGTATGCGCTGCTCGGCCAATGCCAGCGCGGTCTTGATCACGCCGGCCGCTCCCGCGGCGATAACCAGATGGCCGACGTTGCTCTTCACCGATCCGATCCGACAGAAGCCGCGCTCGTCGGTGCCCCGGCGGAATGCGCGGGTCAGGCCCTCGATTTCGATCGGGTCGCCCACCGGCGTGGCGGTGCCATGGGTTTCGACATAGCCGATGCTGCGCGGATCCACCCGCGCCCGATCGTGGGCCATGGCGATGACCGCCGCCTGGCCTTCGCTGCTCGGCGCGGTGAAGCTGGCCTTGCCGGCGCCGTCGTTGTTGACCGCGCCGGCGCGGATCACCGCGACTATGGGGTTGCCGTCCGCCTGTGCATCGGACAGTCGCTTGAGCAGCACGATCGCCGCGCCATCGCTGAACACGGTGCCCTGTGCGCTCGCATCGAACGGCCGGGTGTGGCCGTCGGGCGAGAGCATCGATCCTTCCTGATAGAAGTAGCCGCTGCGCGGCGGGCAGGTGACGCTGATGCCGCCGGCCAGGGCCATGTCGCAATGGCCTAGCGTCAGACTGTCGACGGCCTGGCAGATCGCCACCAGCGAAGTCGAACAAGCGGTGTGCACGCTGACCGCCGGGCCGGTCAGGTTGAGCTTGTGCGCGACCCGGGTGGCGATGAAATCCTTTTCGTTGTTCAGCATCACCTGGAAGGCGCCGACCTTGTCGACCAGTTCCGGGTGCGCGGACACATGCCGCTGGAAATAGCTGGCATTGAACATGCCGCCGAACACGCCGACCGGCGCCGCGGTCGCGTCGGGCACGTGGCCGGCGCGTTCCAGACATTCCCATGCCAGCTCGAGGAAGATCCGCTGCTGCGGGTCCATCAACTCGGCTTCCTTGGGGCCGATACCGAAGAACGCCGCGTCGAACTGCTCGACGCCGTCGATCACGCCGCGCGCCGGCACGTACGCCGGATCGTCGCGATCCTGCGCGCTGACGGCGGGATCCAGTTCCTCCGGGGCGAAGACGGTAATCGAATCGCGCCCCTCGCAGAGGTTGCGCCAGAACGCCTCGACGTCCGCGGCGCCGGGGAAGCGTCCGGCCATGGCCACGATCGCGATGGGCTCGGCGGCGTCCCCATGCGCCTGCATGCGACGGGCCGACGCATAGCGCGCCGGAGCGATGTCCGTCGCGTCGCCGCTTGCAAGCGACGCGGCCAGCAGGGCCGGCGTCGGATAGCGGAACAGTTGCGCGGTCGGGATGGCGACGGCCGGCGTGCCGGCCTGCTTGAGCCGCTGCAACAGCCTGGCCGCCGACAGCGAATCGCCGCCCAGCTCGAAGAAGTTGTCGTGGCGCCCGACCTGATCGACGGCGAGAGTGTCGCCGAATGCGGCGCACAGCGCAGCCTCGAGCGCGCCGATCGCGGGCTCGAACGCATGCGCGAGCTCGGGGCGCTGCCGAGCCGGCGCCGGCAGCGCGCGACGATCGAGCTTGCCGTTCTCGGTCAAGGGCAACGCCGCGAGTTCGACGAATACGCTGGGGACCATGTAGTCCGGCAAGGCCGTCGCGAGATGGGCGCGCAGGGACGCCTGGCTAGCGCGCGCCTCGGCGGGCACGACATAGGCCACCAGCCGCGCCTCGCCGCCGGCGCGATCGTCGGCTGCGATCACGGCGCAGGCGCGGACGCACTCGTGCCTCGCCAGCACGCTCTCGATTTCGCCGGTCTCGATGCGAAAGCCGCGGATTTTGACTTGATGGTCGCTGCGACCCAGGTACTCCAGATCGCCGTCGGCGAGCGGACGGGCCAGATCGCCGGTCTTGTACAGGCGTACGCGCTCGCCTTCGGGCGAGGTCCAGTCGAAAAACCGCTCGGCGGTCAACGCCGGGCGATTGAGATAGCCGCGGCTCACGCCGGCGCCCGCGACATGGATCTCGCCGACTTCGCCGACGGCGACCTGTGCGAGTGCGGGATCGAGCACATACAGATGCAGGTCGGGAATGGGCTCGCCGATCACGCTGCCTGCGCTGCGCTCCAGATCCGCGCGGGTTATCGGCCGGTAGGTGACGTGCACCGTGGTTTCGGTGATGCCGTACATGTTGATCAGGCGTGGCGACCGGTCGCCGTGACGCTCGAACCACGGCCGCAGCATCTGCAGTTCCAAGGCTTCGCCGCCGAACACCACATAGCGCAGCGCCAAGCCGGAAGGCTCGGTCGCCGACGCGAGATCGGCATGGATGAGGCCGCGGAACGCCGCCGGCGTCTGGTTGAGCACGGTCACGCGCTCGCGCAGCATCAGCGCATGGAACGCCTCCGGCGATCGGCTGGTCAGGAACGGCACGACCACGACGCGGCCGCCGTGGATCAGCGCGCCCCATATCTCCCACACCGAGAAGTCGAAGGCGTGGGAATGGAAGAAGGTCCACACATCGTCGGGGCCGAACTCGAACCAGGGCCGGGTCGCCAGGAACAGGCGCGCGACGTTGGCATGGGTGACCTGACAGCCCTTGGGCAGGCCGGTCGAGCCGGACGTGTAGATGACGTAGGCCAGATGCTCGGGCCGCGCCAACGGCTCGGGATCGTGCACGGGTTCGGCGGCGAATTCGGACCAGTCGCCGTCCAGCATCAAGGTCGTCGCGTCGGTCGCGGGCAAGGTCAGTCTCTGTGCCGACGAGCTCAGCAGCACGGCGGGACGCGCGTCCTCGAACATGAACTGCACGCGATCGCGCGGATAGGAGGCATCGATCGGCAGATAGGCCCCGCCCGACTTCAGGATGGCGAGCAGCCCCACCACCATCTCCAGCGAACGTTCCAAGCCGATCGCCACCAGCGTCTCCGGCCCCACCCCGAGGGAGCGCAGGCGATGGGCGAGCTGGTTGGCGCGATGGTTCAGTTCGCGATAGCTCAGGCTGGCGCCGTCGCAGCTGACCGCGATGGCGTCCGGGCGCGCGGCAGCCTGCTGTTCGATCAGTTGCGGTATGCAGACGAGCGGGCGGGAGGGCGCAGAACCATCGGATAGCTTGTTCATACCCATGTTTTCCCTGCCCGCGCTCGCGGCACCTGGCGATCCCACCGTGATGACATCCCAGTCGTATCCCCTGACCTCGGCACCCGGCAGGCAAGGATCGCGCGTCGATGTCATGACAAACGCCGTGAGGGTGGTCATGCGGCCATGCGCGAATCGCAGGCAAATCGCCACCCACGCCCGCTGCGCGCGTTACGATAGGAAGATGGGAGGTCTCCGATGAAAGCCGACCTGACACTGCTGTACTCCGAGTTGGGGCTGAGGCCCAACTGCAGTCTGGAGGAGCTCCAGCTCGCCTATCGCAGGCGGATTTCCGAGCTGCACCCCAGGCGTCCGGGCGCCAAGCCGCCATTGCAGGATTCGGCTTACCTGTGCGACCTGATCGGTCTGTACACCACGGCCACGCGCTTCCATCGCCGCTACGGACGTCTGCCGGGAGAAGCCCCGCATCGGATCGGCGGCGGCCCGGCGCATGGCGGCTTGTCGCGGGCCCATGCAGCCGGCAGCCCGCGCCCTTTCGAACATCGGCCTTCCGAGTTCCGTCGTTCCGAGCACCACTATTCCGAGCAGGGTCCGCCCGCGCCGGCGCGGTTCGCCCTGGTGCTGGCCATCGCCTTGCTGATTCTCCTGTTCGCCGTGTTGGCGCTCGCCTCGGGAGAATGGCTGAGGTAGCGGGCCCGGCCGCGCGTCCGCGCCCGCTCGCGTCGATGCGCACCAAACGCGGCGGCGGCCGTGCTGTCCGCAGGCACCGCCCGGGCCCGTTTTCCAGGAGGTGGGCGCACCGGCACCCGTCACGTACAGGCGACTGATCAGACGATGGACGCCAGCAAGATCCCGCTCACCCCCAGTGCCATCGCCTGGCCGCTGGCCGCCGCCACCGCTCTGCTCGTGGCCGCCAATCTGGGCCTGCAGGCCTATCGGCTGATCGCGCACCAGGAACATGTCGTCGGCCTGGCGATGCTCAGCATGGACGGAGAAAACAATCTTCCGGCCTTGTTCTCGACCCTGCTGCTGTTCGGCGCCGCGCTGATCCTGACGCTGATCGCCGTGCTGGAACGACGCCACCAGGGCGCCGATGTGTCGAAATGGGCCCTCCTCGCCGCCGGCTTCGCGCTGATGTCCCTGGACGAGGCCCTGTCCTTCCACGAAAGAACGATCGCGCCCTTGCGCGCGCTGCTGGGCGGCCAGCACCTGGGCATCTTCTTCTTCGCCTGGGTGATACCCGGCATCGCCCTGGTCTGCGTGCTCGGCGCCTACTTCCTGCGCTTCCTGCTGCGCCTGCCGCGCAGGACGGCGATCGCCTTCGTGATCTCCGCCGCGATCTATCTGGGCGGCGCCCTGGGCGTCGAACTGGTCGAGGGATGGTGGCGCGAGGGACACGGGCACAGGAACCTCGTCTATCACGCACTGGTCAGCCTGGAGGAAGGCATGGAGATGGCGGGCGTCATCGCTTTCATCCACGCGCTGCTGAGCTATATCTCGCAACGCTACGGCGAGGTGAGGTTCGTTTTCGCCGGTGCGCGCCACCACGCGGCCGCATCCGGGCCTGCGAGCCGATCACGGTAATCTGCGCCGGCACAGGCCGCAGGCGTCAGCGCGAGCCGCGGCGGAACAGCACCACCTCGACCGTCTGCAGCAGGATCAGCAGGTCGAATACCAATCCGTGGTTCTTCACGTAGAACAGATCGAAGGTCAGCTTCTCCTCGGCGTCCCGTACCGATGCGCCGTAGGGATAACGCAGCTGCGCCCAGCCGGTCAGGCCCGGTTTCACGCAGTGGCGCACGTTGTAGTAGCGCACTTCCTGGTTGAGCATGTCGACGAACTGCGGCCGCTCGGGCCGAGGGCCGACGAAGCTCATTTCCCCGAGCAGGATGTTGAACAGTTGCGGAAGCTCGTCCAGGCGCGACAGGCGGATGATCCGACCGACCCGGGTGGTGCGATCGTCGTTCTGGGTCGCCCACTTCGCCACGCCGTCGGCCTCGGCGTCCACGCGCATGCTGCGGAACTTGATCAGCTCGAAGCTGCGACCGTTCTCACCGATGCGCGTCTGCCGGTACAGCACCGGACCGCGCGACTCCAGGCTGACGCACGCCGCCACCAGCAGCATGAAGGGCCAGGCCACCAGCAACAGGGCGCATGCGGCGGCCAGGTCGAAGAAGCGCTTGTTGAGGCGGCGCGGCATGGAATGATCGAAACCGCCCGAAAACGCCAGCCACGACGGGTCGGCCACGTTCAGCTTGACCATGCCGGCCTCGCGCTCGAAGAACGTCGACAGATCGGTCACGGTGACTCCGCGCTGCGCGCAGGTCAGCATTTCCTCCATCGGCAGCGCGCCGCGCCGCTCGTCGGGCGCGACCACGATCTCGTAGACGTGCAGCCACTCGGCGATCTCGGACAGTGCGAAATCCGTGCTGAGCAGCAACTTCTCGGGCACCAGCACGGGCTGCCCCGGCACCGGCACGAACCCCACCACCACGAAGGATCTGCGGTCGGCTCCCCGCCGCATGCGACTGTTGATGAGATCGGCGTTCTTGCCCGCGCCGAACACCAGTACCCGACGCCGGAACACATCGGTCTTGAACACCCGCTCGACGATCAGGCGCAGCGCGATCACCGCGACCAGGCCGATCGCCAGCGCCATCGCCAGCACGCCGCGGCCGATGTAGGCGGCGGGCATCAGGTAGTACAGCACCAGCAGGGCGATGCCGCCGAACGCGAAGGACAACACCAGCCGGAGCAGGAACTCCATCCGGTTGTGGCGCACGTGCACCTGGTACAGGCCGAAGGCCACCATCGACACCGTGATGAAGGCGGCGAACACGAACGCGCGTACCGGCGCCCATTGGAAGGAACTGAGCAGCCCCTGCGACCCCATGAAGCGCAGCCACGCCGCGATGGTCACCGACAGGATCAGCAGCCAGGTCTCGCCCAGCCATAGCAGCAGCAGTGCGCGGCTTTTGCGACTGGCCAATGCGATGCTCATGGCGCCACCCGCCTTCCGTGCGGCGCACGCGACGACGAATGCCCCCTGTCTGGTTCTCGCGCTGGACTAGGATCGAAGCGAGGAAACGCTACCGGGTGATCCTTCATTACGCTGTACCTGCCGATGCGTAGCCCCCACTCCTGGCTACCCCGTTTCCGGGCAAAGGACGCTCGCTCTCCAAACGGGCTGGCTTGACCGAGACAACGAAGGAATCGCGGCGTTCCGGCCGTCGCGGGCGCGCGGAGCTTCGATTCGACGCGAGCGCTGCGAGCCTGGGCGCATCAACGCGCCGACGTTCGCCGGTCCTGGGAGCCGCTTGCGGCATCGTCGCCCGGGCGGTACTCGAGCCGCAGCCAGGCATGGCTGGGACGATCGTAGAGCGCGGTGACGGCCAAGGGCGTGCCGGGGCCATAAGGGTCGGGGTAGACCGTGCCCAGCGCATCGATCCGCAGCCGCTGGCCGTCGTCTTCGACGCTGGAAACCCGGTCGAGCCGGAGCTGGGCCGACGGCTTGCGCAGCGCCTGGGCCAGATCCGCGCTCAGCATGATCTCGAGTTGCCGCACCAGACGCGGGTCGTTGGGAACATCGCGCTCTCCCGCCGCGACCGGGTCGATGCCGATATCGGGGCGTCCCAACCTGCGCAGGCGGGCGTCGTAACGCACGCCGAACCGAAAGCCGATCCAATCCTGTCGCCCGACGATCTGGGCGGCGCCGCTGCCGCGAATGGCACGCTGATCGACGTCGATCGCCCGGACCTCGACGAGGTCCAAACGCAGTTCGACGGCGCGCCCGCCCAACCGCAGCGAGATCGCGTCGATCAAGGGACCGGCGATCGCGTCGCGGATGCCCTCGGTCGCGGCCGTCGTAGCGGAACCGCCCAGCGCAGGCGTCGACGGGTCCGGTCGGCCCGCCGCTTGCGATGCCGGCTGCGCAGCCAGACTGCCGCCGGCCCAGGAGCAGGCCAGGAGCGCGGCGGCAGCGAATTTCTGATGCATGACTTCAACCACAACGCGATCCCGCGGCGCTTACGGCCCCCGGAATGCCGCGGAATGCGGCGAGCGTCGGCAGTGCGAGGCTTGCACCCCAGGCCTGCGAAGTTGGGTCGCGCGGCCGCTGCAGGGCTGCGCGCCCGTGGTTTGCGGCACTGCCCGCAAGCGCAGTGTCGCCGCGCTTACTTCACCCCGGCCGCCGACCATGCGCGCGCGACCGCGCGCGCTTCGGCCGATTTGACGCCATACAGCGCCTCGGCGGCGCGGATCGTGGCCGCACGCGCCTGCGGATAGGTCAGCTGCGAGGTTTTCTCGGTGGTGGCCAGCCGATACCAGATCGCGCCGGCCTTCGCGCGGCCGATGCCCACGATCGCGGTGTCGCCGTTGCAGACCAACTGATCCGCACTGAGGCCGGAGCCGGCCGGCGCCGTGGCACCCTCGGCCAGCAGGTAGAACGCCCGATTGCCGATGCCCGAGGTGTACTCGCCCGAGTAGGCCGGGGATTCGTCGTTCGGATCGAAACCTCGCGCCGGGTAGCAGACGAAGGATTTCCCGTCCAGGTTCTGGCGGTACATGTGGCGCAGGCCGCCCGGATAAGCCAGCTCGCCGATCACGTAATCGCCCGGATCGTTGGGGTGAGCGGCATGGAATTCGATCAGGGTGCCGAAGACGTCGGCGATCGAGCTGCGCACGCCTTGGCTGTCGCCCCTGCCGGGATCGGGATCGGTGTTGTAGACGATATTGGCCGCGTACATGCTGCCGACGATGTCCAGGGTCGCCAAGGGTTCGATGCCGGCGGCCGCATCGCCGATGCCTAGCAGCACGGTGGTGCCCGACCAGTACGAGTAGCCGGTCGTCTTGCGCCCCGGTGCCAGGTCGACGACATGGCTGTACACGGTGGCTCTGCGGTTGCGCGCGTCCAGGCCGTTGCGTGCGTGGACGAGCTTGAAGTAGTCCCAGCTGCGCTGCATCGCGTAGTAGGCGTCGACGCCCATGCTGGACAGGCTGGCCGCGCTGCCGTCGCCGAAGCTGGTGGTGGGGCTGACGAACTGCTGCGGCCCGCGATAGGTCGCGTAGTACCGGTTGAAGCCGCCGCCGTCGGAGCTGCTGATGCCGTTGCGGGTGTTGTCGATGAGCTCGTAGCCGACGCCAGCAGTGTACTGCACGGGAATGGGCAGCGTGCCGTAATGGACACCGTGACCGGTGCCGGACACCACCGAGCCGTTCGGCTGACTGGCGTTCGATGTCGCCGGCATCAGCGCGGCGAGGGAGAGCGAAACAGCGATCGCGACAAAGCTAGGGCGCATGACCGTTATCCTCGAAATGGTGGGAAGAAGTGCCTTCCGCGTGCCGCCGTGCAAGCCCGGCGGAGCCATCTGCCGGCAGGTGGATACGGCGGTTCGAAAGCGACGCCACCCTAGGTGTCGATCCCGCGCCGGGCCGCGCGCACTGCGCACATTCGGGCGGTCGCGCGTCACAGATGAGCGAGCCGCGCCGAAGCGGCATCACAGTTCGCGATGCGCGTATCCGGACAATCGATCGACGACGCGTCGCTGCGCCCTCCAGGGCGATCAGTGTTTTTTGTGACGCGAAACGCGACGAACCTGCAGGCCGGACTGCGCGTGGACGTATGCGGCGCTGTCGGTCGGTCAGTGGGCGCGCAGCGCGCGCACTCGCCGCGACTTCGGCAAGCTGCAGCGTGTGCCGCAAACCGCCCCTGCCCCGCGGTCGCTCGCATCGCAGCTATGCCGCACCGCCGGCCCGACCCCAAGCCCACGCCGCGCAAGGCCGGTGCTTCGCGGCCGCTCCCGCCCGCGCAGGCCCGGATTCGCACCCGATTCATGCCCGAAGCCCCCACCACGCCCCCATTCGGCGATCATGTCGCTTTGGGCCGCCCGCCGCGACGCCGTGCGCCGCCGCGCCGGCCAGAATAAAACTCCAGGATTTTCAATGCGTTCCAGCGACAAAGCCGTCGATAGCAAGGCCGTGGACGGCCACACCCCGTTGATGAAGCAGTTCTTCGCCGCCAAGGCCGAGCACCCGGACGTGCTGCTGTTCTTCCGCATGGGCGACTTCTACGAGCTGTTCTACGACGACGCCCGCAAGGCCGCGCGCCTGCTCGACATCACCCTGACCCAGCGCGGCAACTCGGCCGGCCAGCCGATCCCGATGGCGGGCGTGCCGCACCACTCGGCCGAGGGCTATCTGGCGCGCCTGGTCGCGCTGGGCGAATCGGTGGCGATCTGCGAGCAGATCGGCGACCCGGCCCTGGCCAAGGGCATCGTCGAGCGCAAGGTGGTGCGCATCGTCACCCCGGGCACGGTCACCGACGAGGCCCTGCTGCACGAACGCCGCGACACCCTGCTGCTGACCATCGCGCGCGGCAAGCACGGCTACGGCATCGCCTGGGCCGATTTGGCCGGCGGACGCTTCCTGGTCAACGAAGTGGCCAGCGAGGACGCGCTGGAAGCCGAGCTCGCGCGCCTGGAGCCGGCCGAGACCCTGATCGCCGACGAAGACGGCTGGGCGCCGTTCGTGTCCGAGCGCAGCGGCCTGCGCCGGCGCGCGCCCTGGCTGTTCGACGTCGACAGCGGCCGCCGCCAGCTGCTGCGTTTCTTCGGTCTGCACGATCTCAGCGGCTTCGGCCTGGAAGACCGCCCGCTGGCGATCGCCGCGGCGGCCGCGTTGTTGGGCTACGTCGAGGAAACCCAGAAGCAGCGCCTGCCGCACCTGACCTCGATCGCGGTCGAATCCGGCGACGGCGCGATCGCGATGAACGCCGCGACCCGCCGCCACCTCGAACTCGACAGCCGCATCGACGGCGACAGCCGCACCACCCTGCTGGGCGTGCTCGACAGCACGGTCACGCCGATGGGCGGGCGCTTGCTGCGGCGCTGGCTGCACCGCCCGCTGCGCGACCGCCCCACCCTGCGCCTGCGCCACCAGGCGGTGGCGACCCTGATCGATTCGCGCGCCGGCGACGGCGTGCGCGAACGCTTCCGCGCCCTCGGCGACCTCGAGCGCATCCTCTCGCGCATCGCCCTGCGCAGCGCGCGCCCGCGCGATCTGTCGACCCTGCGCGACGGCCTGGCCCTGCTGCCCGACGTGCGCGCCCTGCTGGCGCCGCTGGACGCGCCGCTGCTGGCCGAACTGGCCGCCGAACTGGGCGAGCACGCCGAGCACGCCCATCTGCTGGCCGCAGCGATCGTGCCGCAGCCGCCGGTGCTGGCGCGCGACGGCGGCGTGTTCGCCACCGGCTACGACG
The DNA here is from genome assembly GCF_001427505.1 of Lysobacter sp. Root604. NCBI lineage: Bacteria > Pseudomonadati > Pseudomonadota > Gammaproteobacteria > Lysobacterales > Lysobacteraceae > Lysobacter > Lysobacter sp. Root604. The sequence continues at coordinate 1,649,657 of NZ_LMGS01000001.1, forward strand.
CCGAACTCGACGAACTGCGCACGCTGTCGACCAACGCCGACCAGTTCCTGGTCGACCTGGAAGCGCGCGAGCGCATCGCCAGCGGCATCCCCACCCTCAAGGTGGGCTACAACCGCGTCCACGGCTACTACCTGGAAGTCAGCAAGGCCCAGGCCGAGAAGGCGCCGACCCACTACACCCGCCGCCAGACCCTGAGCAACGCCGAGCGCTACATCACCGAGGAACTCAAGCAATTCGAGGACAAGGTGCTGTCGGCGCGCGAACGCTCGCTCAGCCGCGAGCGCCTGCTCTACGAACACCTGCTGGATGCGCTCAACGAGCGCCTGGCCCCGCTCAAGCGCTGCGCGGCCGCGTTGGCCGAACTCGACGTGCTGTGCGGCTTCGCCGAACGCGCGCAGGCGCTGGACTGGTCGCCGCCGGAACTGCGCGACGAACCCGGCCTGCGCATCGAGCGCGGCCGCCACCCGGTGGTCGAGGCCGTGCGCAGCGAGCCCTTCGAGCCCAACGACCTGATCCTGGACGAGGCCAACGGCCGCCGCATGCTGGTCATCACCGGCCCCAACATGGGCGGCAAATCGACCTACATGCGCCAGAACGCGCTGATCGTGCTGCTGGCCCACATCGGCAGCTTCGTGCCCGCCGCGCGCGCGGTGCTCGGCCCGATCGACCGCATCCTGACCCGTATCGGCGCCGGCGACGACCTCGCGCGCGGGCAGTCGACCTTCATGGTCGAGATGAGCGAGACCAGCTACATCCTGCATCACGCCAGCGACCAATCGCTGGTGCTGATGGACGAGATCGGCCGCGGCACCTCGACCTACGACGGCCTGGCCCTGGCCGAAGCCTGCGCGCGCCATCTGGCCGAGCGCAACCGCGCCTACACCCTGTTCGCCACCCACTACTTCGAACTCACCGCCCTGGCCGAACCCGGCAGCGGCATCGCCAACGTGCACCTGGACGCCGTCGAGCACGGCGAACAACTGGTGTTCATGCACGCGGTCAAGGACGGCCCGGCCGACCGCAGCTTCGGCCTGCAGGTGGCGGCGCTGGCCGGCCTGCCCAAGTCGGTGGTCAAGCAGGCGCGCGGGCGTCTGATCGAACTCGAACAGCAGGGCCGCGACACGCCCACGCCGTCCTTCGCCCAGGCCGCGCTGGATCAGCCGCAGCAGTTCGGCCTGTTCGCGCCGTCCTCGGCCGCGCTGGATGCCTTGGCCGCGGTCGACCCGGACGAACTGACGCCGAAGCAGGCGCTGGAGGCGCTGTACCGGATCAAGGCGCTGACCTGATCGCGCGCGCGCTGCGGAAGCGCGCACGCGACCGGCTAGACTTGCGGCCGGAACGGACACCGGAGCGAGCGTGGAAACCCTGCTATTCGTGGCCGGCCTGGTCGCCGGCCTGATCCTGGCGCGACTCTATCGCCCCGGCGCCGCGGCGGCGTCGGCGCCGCCCGTCGCCGCCACGGCGGACGCCGATGGCGCGACCGACCAAGCCGCCGCGCCACCGGCGTCCGAAGAGACACCCGATGGCACGCAGGAAACGCCGCAAGACCGGCTCGCGCGCCTGCTGCGCGAGGTCATGGTCCACGACGACCGCATCCAGCGCCCGCAGGACCTGATGGCGCAGGCCGAGTTCCAACAGGGCACCGACCTGCTCGCCAGCGCCGCCTTCGACGCGGCCGAACTGCTGCGCCAGGTGCCGGGCAACGGTTATGTGCTGCAGTCGATGGCGATACGCGCCGCCGGGCGTCGCGACGATGTCGCGCTCGAACCGCTGCTGGAACAGGCCGGCCAGCTGGGCGCCTATCCGCTGTACTTCCTGGTCGAGTTGCTGCGCGCGCGGCCCGACGCCGGCGAGCGCTTGTTGGCGCTGATGCGCCACGCCCAGCCCTGGTGGTGGGAGTTCGTGCCGCTGCGCCAGCAGTTGCGCGATTACCTGCAAGCGGCCGAAGGCGCCGCGCCGCCGGCCGCGCTGCCGGCGCTGGACGATCTCGACGAGGACGCGGTCGGGCACCTGCGCGACACCCTCAAGCGCTTCCAGTCGCCGCTGCTGGCGCCCCTGCAGGAGCAGGTCGAACGCGCCGTCGGCGCGCGTCGCGAGTCGCGTGTGCTGGGCGGTTTCGGACGCGTGAATCCGGCGCTCAAGCCGCGTACCCGCATCGTCCACGACGAACTGGCCGCGCAGCTGCAACGCCTGCACGAACTCTACGCCGGCGACGAAGCCGCCTCGGTGCTGGTGTCGGGCGAGCACGGCGTCGGCAAGAGCGTGTTGATCGACCTGCTGAGCGAGCGCCTGCGCAACGAGGGCTGGCTGGTGTTCGAGGCCTCGGCGGCCGAGGTGCTGGCCGGCCAGAGCTACATCGGCGAACTGGAAGAGCGCGTGCGCGAGATGCTCGGCGTGCTCAATCGCAAGCGCGCCCTGTGGCGGGTGTCCGAATTCGTCGACCTGCTCGCCAAGGGCGCGCATTCGCGCGACCCGCGCGGCCTGCTCGATCTGGTTCTGCCGGCGATCGAACGCGGCGAGCTGCGCCTGATCGGCGAAGTCACGCCGCGCCAGCTCGCGCAACTGCTGGTCGCGCGGCCGGTCATCAAGCACCACTTCCAGATCCTCGGCCTGGCGCCGCTGGACCCGGCCGCGATGGAGCCGGTGGCTCAGCGCTGGGCGCAGGCCGAGCGCGAACGCCAAGGCCGCGAGGTTGCCGACGCGCGCACCCTGACCGAGGCCGCGCGCATGGCCGCGCAGTACTTTCCCGAGCAACAGGAACCCGGCCGCCTGCTGCGCCTGCTCGACGACGCCCTGCAGGCCGCGACCGCAGCCGATCCGCCGACGCTGCCGCTGGATGCCGAACAGGTGCTGGCGACGATCGCGCGCCGCAGCGGCCTGCCCCTGGACGTGATCGACGACCGCCAGAGCCTGGACCTGGAGCGCCTGCGCGCGTTCTTCCGCACCCGCGTGATCGGCCAGGACGAGGCGGTGGACGCCCTGCTCGACCGCATCGCCATGCTCAAGGCCGGCCTGACCGACAACGGCCGCCCGATCGGCGTGTTCCTGTTCGCCGGGCCCACCGGCACCGGCAAGACCGAACTGGCCAAGGCGCTCAGCGAACTGCTGTTCGGCAGCGACGAGCGCCTGCTGCGCCTGGACATGAGCGAGTTCCAATCCGAGGACGCGGCCTGGCGCCTGACCGCCGACGAGGACGCCAACGGCGGCGTGCGCTCGCTCACCGCGCGCATCCGCGAGCAGCCGTTCTCGGTGCTGCTGCTGGACGAGTTCGAGAAGTCCCACCCCAAGGTCTGGGACCTGTTCCTGCAGGTGTTCGACGACGCCCGTCTCAGCGACCGCAGTGGCAACACCGTCGACTTCCGCCACAGCATCATCATCCTGACCAGCAACATCGGCTCGACCATCTCGCGCAACGCCGGGCCGGGCTTCACCTCGGCGCGCGGCGGCTATTCCAGGCTCGCCGTCGAAAAGGCGCTGTTCGAGACCTTCCGCCGCGAGTTCATCAACCGCATCGACCGGGTCGTGCTGTTCAACCCGCTCGATCGCAACCTGATGCGCGAGATCCTGCACAAGGAGCTGGACCGGGTGCTGACCCGGCGCGGCCTGCGCAATCGCGACTGGGCGGTGGAATGGGAGCCGTCGGCGATCGAGTTCCTGCTCGACAAGGGCTTCACCCCGGACCTGGGCGCGCGGCCGCTGCGGCGCGCGATCGAGCACTACCTGCTGGCCCCATTGGCGCGCAGCATCGTCGAACACCGCGCCCCACAGGGCGACCAGTTCCTGTTCGTGCGCAGCGCTGGCGACCGGCTCGACGTCGAATTCATCGATCCCGCGCCCGCGCTGACGACGCCGCCGCCCGGTGCGGACGCGTCGGCGCAGGCGCACGACGCCGGCGACCTGCGCGACCTGGTGTACGCGCCGCCCACCGACGCGGACGCGGTCGCGCGCCTGGACGCGCGCCTGGCCGAGCTGGAAGAGATCGTGCTGGACCCGTCATGGCGCGGCGAGCGCGAGGCCGACTACGCGCGCATGGCCGCGGCCGACTTCTGGAACTCGCCCGAGCGCCATGGCGTGCTGGACCGGATCGAGCGCCGCGACCGCATCGAAAGCGCGCTGGACACCGCGCTGCGCATGCATCAGCGCCTCGGCCGCGACGGCGGCAACGCCAGCTTCGCCCAGTCGCTGGCGCAGCTGCTGTTCCTGCTCGGGCTGGCGGTGGACGCGCTGCGCGCACAGCGCCCGCAGGACGCGCTGATCGAGATCGACGTCAGCGAATCCGCGCAGCAGCGCCACGGCGAGGAACTGCGCCTGTGGTGGCAGCGCGTGGTCGGCATGTACCAGGCCTGGGCGCAGCGCCGCAACATGCGCGTGCAGGTGCTGCGCGAAGATCCCGAACGCTGCAGCGCCTGGCTGGCGGTGAGCGGCTTCGGCGCGTTCGACCTGCTGGAGCCCGAGTCCGGCCTGCATGTTTACGAAGACAAGAGCGACGACAACACCCAGCGGCTGTCGGTACTGGTGCAGGTCGCGCCGGACCTGCCCGGCCGCGCGCGCCAGTCGCAGGGCGCGCCCGAGGGCGAACGCCGCATTTGCCGCCGCTATCGTCAGGCGCCCTCGCCGCTGGTGCGCGACAGCGTGCGCGGTTGGCGCAGCGGCCGTCTGGACCGGGTGCTGGACGGCGAGTTCGATGTGATCCAGGGCAGCTGAGCGCGACCCGCGAGCCGACGGCGCCACGCCGTCGGCTCCATCGGGCTCAGGGGTTGCCGCCGCCGGGGCATACCCGTCGGTAGGTGTGGGTCTTGGCAACCTGCTGCCCATCGGAGGACGTCACCGTTACCGTGGCGGTGTCCTGCCAATACATGCGCACGCTTCGGGTGGAGCCCGCCACCGGCACGAAGGTACCGGACCAGCTGTACTGATAGGGCGGCGACCCGCCGGCCGCCGTGGCGGTGAACATGACGTACTCCCTGCATGCGGATTCGGCCGTGGTGATCGCCACGCTCAGCGGCAGCGCGAACTCGTAAGCCACGCGATCGTCGAACAGCTGCGCCCAGCGCCCGTCGAAGCCGCCGTTGGCTGGGGTGTACCAGGCCCCCGTCAGCCAGGTCCCGGCTTCGTAGAGCTCGCGCGTATCGACCGCGCCGCTGTGGACGAAGAAATCGTGCTGGCGCCAGTAATTGTTCAAGGAGCCGAGGTCGCCGCTGGCATCGGCGCGGTTGCGGCCGTCGCCGCCGCGCCCCGCCCCCTCGTAACCTTTGAACTTGTCGGAGCCGGACACGATGTCGGCGTTGGTCTCCGCCGAATACGCGCCCATGAACCAATCCTTGCCCAGCACGCCATTGCGTCCATCGGTCTGGCTGGACGCGCTGCTGTCGCGCGAGCCCAGGTAGAAGCGCTGCAGTCCGGCCGGCACTTCGACCTGTCCGGCCTCGTCCAGCAGCGCGGTCTCCAGCAGCACGTCCTCGGTGGAATCGGCCGTCCAACTGATCGGCCACGTCGCTGCATCCCACTGGCCGCGGAAGACGTCGGCGATATCCTGCAGTTCGTAGGTGATGCGCTTCACCGCATACCAGGGCGTCTCGCCGTCCTGCCGGGAGGCCAACGAGGTGGCGTTTCCGTAGTGGATCGGCTGCGCGCCCCAAGCGCTTACCGCGGCGGCGGAGGCTTCCGGCACCCAGACGTAGTGCACCTTCTTGTCGCCATCGTTGGTGACGTCCACCTTCGCATTGCCCGCCGTCTGCGCCCAGGATTGGATCTGGGCATAGCTGTGCTGGACGAAATGCAATTCGTGGGCGGTGGCGCCGCCCGGATCCAGACCGCCGTCCTCGTCGGCCTGCCAAAGCAACACGTGCTTGCCGCTGGCGACGCTCATGAAATTCAAGTCGGGGCTGCCGGCGGCGCGCATGACATGGTCGTGGTGGCTGGTCACGGTGACATGGCCGACGGACTCGCCTAAGGCGCCCGGCGTACCGCCCACCCCGCGCACGCCGATCTCCACGCGCTCCCAATCGTGGATTTCGTTACCTTTCTTATCCACCGGGTGGTAGACGTGGTACAGCAGGATCAGGCCTTTTCCGCCACCGTCCGTGTATTCCACCAACGACGTATACAGGGTCGGGCGAATGCGCCACTGCTTGTAGTCGCCGCTAGCCGCAGCCGAGCCCGCGACGTACTGCGGCAGCAAGTTCACCCAGGTGTAACGATTGTTGGCGAAGTTGCCGTCGCGATCGAAGTCGTAGTTGCTGATCCAATCCCGCCCGGGTTTGCCGCCGTTCTCCTCCGAGCGCTGCAGGATCAACGGCGCGTAGTACTGCAGGTAGCTCTGCCGTTGCAGCGGACTCAAGCTCCAGACCTGCGCGGACGCGGGGCCGGCCGACAGCAGAACGCAGGCTATGGCCATCATCAGGGCATAGCCGTATCGACGCGCCCGTTCTATCCAGTTCCCGGTTCGCGCTCCGGGCGCCTCCGCCGCGTCGCTCCCGGCGGTGCGCATCGGCCGACTCCAGGCCGACGCGGCCGACCAGCGCCAGCGAATCTTGCCGCTCTTCATCTTCAATCCTCCGTTGATCGAATGGGGTGGCGCCGCGCGCACGGGCGCTGCCAGGACGATGCTAGAGACCTCGCGCGCCAAGCGGCGCGCCCGCGCGTACAAACAAACCGAAAGCTGCGCTTCGGACACAGTTCGCTGGCACCTGCCAGCCGTCCGGAGCGGGTCGCGATCCCATGACACGCCTATTCATAGTTAAAAGCTATCGAATACGTCGAAAGGATCGATTTCACACGGAGTAGCGGACCGCCGTACTGTCCAGGGGCGCCTGCGACTCCCCTCCCCCATAAAGGCGAGCGAACGATCGAAACGCCGACACATTCCTAAGCGAAGTTCGAACGGAGCCATCGACTATTCCGTTCGCGCATCGGCATCGCGCTTCCACCCTACCCAATCGTTGCGTCCGCACCGTCAACAGCGAAGAGGCAAATCACCCATGTCAAACGAAGCGAAGTGCCCGTTCAATCACACCGCTGGCGGCGGTACCTCGAACCGGGATTGGTGGCCTCATCAGGTCAGCCTCAAGGTCCTGCACCAGCAAACGCCGGCCTCCGATCCCATGGACCCGGACTTCGATTACGCCAAGGCCTTCAAGACCCTCGACCTGGCGGCGCTCAAGCGCGATCTCACCGCGCTGATGACCGACTCGCAGGAATGGTGGCCGGCCGACTTCGGCCATTACGGCCCCTTGTTCATCCGCATGGCCTGGCATAGCGCGGGCACCTACCGCACCATCGACGGCCGCGGCGGCGGCGGCGCCGGCCAACAGCGCTTCGCCCCGCTCAACAGCTGGCCGGACAACGGCAATCTCGACAAGGCGCGCCGCCTGCTGTGGCCGATCAAGCAAAAGTACGGCAACAAGATTTCCTGGGCCGACCTGATGATCCTCACCGGCAACGTCGCGCTGGAATCGATGGGCTTCAAGACCTTCGGTTTCGCCGGCGGCCGCGCCGACGTGTGGGAACCCGAGGAAGTGTATTGGGGCGCCGAAACCACCTGGCTGGGCGACCAACGCTATAGCGGCGACCGCAATCTGGAGAATCCGCTGGGCGCCGTGCAGATGGGCCTGATCTACGTCAATCCGCAGGGCCCGAACGGCAATCCCGATCCGGTCGCGGCCGCGCGCGACATCCGCGATACCTTCGCGCGCATGGCGATGGACGACGAAGAAACCGTCGCGCTGATCGCCGGCGGCCACACCTTCGGCAAGACCCACGGCGCCGGCCCGGAATCGCATGTCGGTCGCGAGCCTGAGGGCGGCGACATCGAGCAGCAGGGCCTGGGCTGGGCCAGCAGCTTCAACAGCGGCATTGCCGGCGACGCGATCACCAGCGGCCTGGACGTGACCTGGACCAGCAAGCCGACCCAGTGGAGCAACGAGTTCTTCGCCAACCTGTTCGGTTTCGAATGGGAGCTCAGCAAGAGCCCGGCCGGCGCGCACCAATGGATCGCGAAGGACGGCGCGGGCGCGGGCACGATTCCGGACGCGTTCGATGCCAACAAGCGCCGCGCCCCGACCATGCTGACCACCGACTTGTCGCTGCGCATGGACCCCGCCTACGAAAAGATCTCGCGGCGCTTCTTCGAAAACCCGGACCAGTTCGCCGATGCGTTCGCGCGCGCCTGGTTCAAACTCACCCACCGCGACATGGGCCCGCGCGCGCGCTACCTCGGCCCGGAAGTGCCGGCCGAAGAACTGATCTGGCAGGACCCGGTGCCGCCGGTCGACCATGCTTTGATCGACGATCAGGACGTGGCGACGCTCAAGGCCAAGATCCTGGCCAGCGGCGTGCCGATCTCGCAGTGGGTGTCCACCGCCTGGGCCGCGGCGTCCAGCTTCCGCGGCTCCGATAAGCGCGGTGGCGCCAACGGCGCGCGCATCCGCCTGGCGCCGCAAAAGGATTGGGAAGCCAATCAGCCCGCGCAACTGGCGCAGGTGCTGCAGACGCTGGAAGGCATCCAGCGCGACTTCAATGCCGCCCAGTCCGGCGGCAAGAAGGTGTCGCTGGCCGATCTGATCGTGCTGGCCGGTAGCGCCGGCGTCGAGCAGGCCGCGAAGAACGCCGGCTATCCGGTCCAGGTGCCTTTCAGCGCGGGCCGCACCGATGCCACCCAGGCGCAGACCGACGCGCATTCCTTCGCCGTGCTGGAACCGATCGCCGACGGCTTCCGCAACTACCTACAGGGCAAACCCAACGTGTCCAGCGAGGCCCTGCTGGTCGACAAGGCCCAGTTGCTGACGCTGACCGCGCCGGAGATGACGGCGTTGATCGGCGGTCTGCGCGTGCTCAACACCAACGTCGGCCAGACCCGGCACGGCGTGTTCACCCAGCGCGCCGACACCCTGAGCAACGACTTCTTCGTCAACCTGCTCGACATGGGCACGCAGTGGAAGGCGACCTCGGACGCCAAGGACGTGTTCGAAGGACGCGACCGCAAGACCGGCGAACTCAAGTGGACGGCGACCCGCGCCGATCTGATCTTCGGTTCGCATTCGCAGCTGCGCGCCCTGGCCGAGGTTTACGCCAGCTCGGACGCGCAGGAGAAGTTGGTCCACGACTTCGTGGCGGCCTGGACCAAGGTGATGAACCTGGACCGTTTCGATCTCGCGTAAGACCGGAGGCCGGACCGTCGGGCGCAGGCCCGACCGTTCGGCGCCGATGGCCGATCCGGCCCGCGCGCGTAGCCGTCAGTCCTGCGCGCGCGGTTCCGGCATCGGCGTCGCCCTGCAATCCCTGTGCACCTCACTGGCCCGGCGAGCGATCGCTGGGTCTTTTTTTCGCGTTTAGCCCGCGTATCCGTCGGCACCCAGCGCCAATGCCGCCGCGAGCACCGACAGGGGCAGTTGCGCCTGCTCGGGCTCGTCGTCCTCCAGGTGCCAGGCCGCCGACACGCCCTGCTGCGCCGCGATCCAGGCCAACAGCCGCGCGGGCGCCAGGCCGCTGGTCTCGGCGACCACCTGCAGGCGGCGTTCCAGGCGGCGCGGCAGCTCGCGCCCCAGTTGCAAGGGGTCGCCGAACAGGGTCGCGTGGTCGTAGCCGCGATCGCCGATCACGCGCTTGGGATCGATCGCCAACCAGCCGCGTTGCGGGCCGAAATCCAGCACGTTCTCGTGGTGCAGATCGCCGTGCAGCGGGACCGGATCGACCGTCGCTTGCAGCAGGCCTTCGGCGATCCGCCAAGCGCGCGCGTACAGCCCGCCGTGATCGCGCGCGGCCTGAGCCAGGGACTCGAAATACATCGACAGCGGTTGCAAGCCGTCCGGCGGCACGGCGGGGTGCGCGTGCAGGCGCCGCGCCACCTCGCACAGGATGCGGCAGGCCCGATCGTCGCGACCGTCCGAGGCCATCGCCAGCAGGGAGTCGCGACCGGTCGCACGCTCGATCAACAGCACGTGGCCCTCGCTGGCGAGCACGCGCGCGGCGCCATCGCCATCCCACCAGCGCGTCAACACGCCGCCCCAGCGCTCCTCCGGGTCGTAGGCCAGCTTGAGCATGGCCGGCGCCCCCGCGTGCAGCACCGGTTGCAAGGCGCTGGACGGGGTATCGAAGGCCGCGCCGTCGGCTTGCAGGCCCCAATGCCGGCGCCAAGGACGCAAGGCGGTGTCCGGATCCGGGCGGAGTTCGTCGTCGTGCAGGGCTGCGGGCGATTCGCTCATCGGGCTCGTACTCATCCTGGGTGCGGGGCGGCGTCGCGTTGCCGGCATTCGGCCTGGCCTGGGTTTGGCCGACACGCCGCGGGGGCTAGCGGATCCTGAGGCTTGCGGACACCTCGCCGCCATGCCGGATCCGGCGGCATCGCCGCGCGCGCCCCAGGGACTATGCACAGAGTTCGTGCCGGTTCGCGCAGACCTTGCGGCAGGCCCGCTCGCGGCAGCGGACCGGCGACGGGCGGTCGTCACCACGCTGGCGCGAAACGGCGCTAGGATCGGTTTCCAATTGCCAAAAGGACGCGCCCCCATGAGCTTGACCGACGACCTCCTCCGCCAACTTCAGGGCCAGCCGCTGGAGCAGATGAGCAGCCAGCTCGGCCTGTCGCAGTCGCAGACCGCGGGCGCGGTGTCGGCGGCGCTGCCGCTGCTGCTGGGCGCGCTGGGTCGCAACACCAGTCAGCCGCAAGGCGCCGAGGCTCTGTTCGGTGCGCTCCAGCGCGACCACGCCGGCGCCGCCAGCGGCCTGGACATCGGCAGCGTGCTGGGCGCGGTGCTCGGCGGCGGCGCTCCCAGCCGCCAGACCGACGGCGCCGGCATCCTCGGCCACATCTTCGGCGGCCGCGAGGACACCGCGGCCCAGGGCCTGGGCCAGGCCACCGGCCTCGGCGGCAGCCAGGCCAACACCCTGCTCAAGATCCTCGCCCCGATCGTGCTGTCGTACCTGGCCCAGCGCATGTTCTCCGGCGGCGGCCAGGCCGCGGCCTCGCCGCAGGCCCTGGGCAACGTGCTCGGCCAGGAACGCGAACGCATCCAGCAGGACAGCGGCGCCGGCGGCCTGCTCGGCGCGGTGCTGGACCAGGACGGCGACGGCCAGCTCGGTTTGGGCGACCTGCTCAAGATCGGCGGCGGCCTGCTGGGCGGCGGCGGCAATCGCTGAAGCCTGGATCATCCGGCACTCCCTCTGCGGCCGCGTTTCGACGCGGCCGCAGTCGTTTTGGGGTCGACTGGGATCGCATCGCGGCTGACGCCGCTCCCACACGAAGCGATCGTGCTGCTTCGGGGTAGGAGCGGCGCAAGCCGCGGCCGCGCAAGGCGATGACGGCGATAGTCGGCATGTGCGCGTCGCCGGCTCCGGCGGCGGCGCGCACCTATGCCGGCGGCGACTCGACATCCATAAGGCGCTAGCGCTGCCTACTGTGGGAGCGGCGTGAGCCGCGATCGCGCCATCTCAGCGGCGGCGCTGCTCACGCAATGCGACCGTCCCTCAGCGCGGGCTAGGCGCGCCCCTACAACGCGTCGATATCGCCCAGCGCGCGGATCAGCCGTCGCGCGCGTTTGTCGGGCTTGGTCTCGGGCGCCTGGTAGCCGTTGCGTTCGGCCACGCGCAAGGCGCGGGCCGCTTCGCGCGCGGCGCGCGAGGCCTCGGTTTCGGCGTACAGGGCCTGGGCGACGCTGGCGGGGCCGCGGGTGTCGCTGAGCGCGAGCACGTTGACCTCGAACAGTTCCTCGCCACGCGCGATGCGCAGCGCATCGCCCGCGCGCAGTGCGCGCGAGGCCTTGGCGCGTTGGCCGCCGACTTCGATCTTGCCGGTCTCGATGGCGCTGCGCGCGAGGCTGCGGGTCTTGTAGAAACGCGCCGCCCACAGCCACAGGTCCAGGCGCACGCTGGCGGTCGCGGGCGCCGCTTCGACGGTGGACGGTTTTTTCTCGGAATTCGTTTTCATCGGTATCACGAATGCGGCGCGCCCAGGATCACGCTAGGCATTGAAATTGCGGTGCTTCCAGGCTTTGCGTACTCGCCTCGCGTTGACCGAGCGCAGCGCGATCGCAGCGGGACGACTACGCGCAGGCGCAGATTCCGCGGAGGCTCAGATCTCTTCCAAGGCCAAGGTGAACACACCGGCTTCGCCCGCGTCGTAGGCCTCGCGCCAGATCCGGTAACCCTCCAGATCCTCATCGGTCACCGGCATCGAGCCGATCACCCGCGGTGCGGCTTCGGCCACGCGGCTGTCGACGATGGGAAAGTGACCGAGCAGCGGCAGGCCCTTGAGTTCGGCGACATCGTCCACGTGCTCGGCCAGGACTTCGTCGGCGGCGTTCACGTCGAACTTGCGCAGCGACATCGCCGCGCCGCCGTCGGGCAACGCGTCGATGCGCTGCACCCAGAAGAAACCCCAGAGGCCATCGCTGCGCTGGTAGGTGCAGATATCGCCTACGGACAAGTTCGATTGCATGCATGCGCTCCTGCGCGGACCCTTCGGGTACGGCATCGGCGATGCCTTGCGACCAATCTAGCGCATGGCGCCCGTCGGATAAAAGCTTGCGCCCGCATCGCGCGTCGCGGCGCTGGCAGGCACGATACGCGGCGCACCGGGCGCCCGGCGGAAATGCGACATCGCACACGCGGCATCGCAGTTGGACGCCGTGAACCACGCTTCGAAACGAGATGCCTCAAACGAAAACGGCCGCCTCGCGGCGGCCGTTTTCCACGCTGCGCGCGAGGCGCGCGACGCGGAATTACTCGGCGGCGTTCTTGGCGCGCGCGTAAGCGGCCAGGTCTTCCTTGATGCGCGCCTTCTTGCCTTCCAGGCCACGCAGGTAGTACAGCTTGCCCGAGCGGACCTTACCGCGGCGCTTGACGTCGACCGAGTCGATGATCGCGCTGTGGGTCTGGAACACGCGCTCGACGCCGAAGCCGTGCGAGATCTTGCGCACCGTGAACGAGGAGTTCAGGCCACCGTTCTTCTTCGCGATGACCACGCCTTCGTAGGCCTGGACGCGCTCACGGTTGCCTTCCTTGACCTTCACGTTGACGACGATGGTGTCGCCGGGGCCGAAGTCCGGCAGCTGGCGCTGGACCTGTTCGGCTTCGAAATTCTGCAGCAGGGTGTGGAGCGAGGGCTTGTTCATGGCACGGCCTGTTGGATTAGTTGTTGCGCGAGTGCACGTGGACCCGCGTCATGGCATGGATGGAGCAATGAAGCCGTGCATTATAACGGCCTTTTTCGTTGCGTGACTAGGGCTTAGCCGATTCGGCCTGCGCCGCCGGGTCCGCCCCGGCCTCCTCGCCCCCGGCCCGAGCCGGCCCGGATACCGCCGCGGCGGCCTGTTCGGCCCGATAGGCGGCCAACAGGGCGCGATCGTCCTTGGACAAGCCGGCTTCGTCCAGTAAATCGGGGCGCCGCTCGGCAGTCCGGCCCAGCGCCTGCTGGCGCCGCCAGCGCGCGATCCGGGCGTGGTTGCCGGACATCAGCACCTCCGGAACCGGGCCCAACTCGTGCTCGACCGGGCGGGTGTAGTGCGGGCAGTCCAGCAGGCCGTCGTCCTCGAAGCTGTCCTGGACCGCGGATTCGGCGTCGTTGAGCACGCCCTCGCGCAGGCGCGCGACCGCGTCCACCACCACCGCCGCGGCCAGCTCGCCGCCGGACAGGACGTAGTCGCCGATCGACAGCTCCTCGTCGACCTCGGCCCGGATCAGGCGCTCATCCACGCCCTCGTAGCGGCCGCACAGCAGGATCAGACGTTCGCTGGCGGCGAGTTCGCGGACCTTGGCCTGGGTCAGGCGCGCGCCCTGCGGGCTGAGATAGATCACCCGCGCCGGCGCCGGATCGGCCGCGCGCGCCGCGCGCAGGCTGGCGCGCAGCGGATCGATCAGCATCACCATGCCGGGACCGCCGCCGAACGGACGGTCGTCGACCCGGCGGTAATTGCCCTCGGCGTAGTCGCGCGGGTTCCAGCCCTGCAGCGACAGCAGCCCGCGCTCGGCCGCGCGCCCGACCACGCCGAAAGCCGCGCACTGGGCGACGAATTCGGGGAACAGGCTGACGACGTCGATACGCATAGGGCCAGGAACGAGCGGGTAGGAGTGAGGAACGAGAGTCAAAGCCTAAGTGGATCGGCGGGTCGGTAACGAGACCGGGAAAGAAAGCGCTCTCGCTCCTTTTTACTCTGCGCTCGTTCCTAGAACTCGGGATCCCAGTCCACCGTGACCACGCCGGCCTCGAAATCCACCGAGGTCACGTACTGCGGGATCACGAACGGAATCATGCGCTCGCGCTCGTCGTCGCGCGCGACCAGCACGTCGTTGGCGCCGGTGGCGAACAGATGCGACACGGTGCCCAGCTGGACACCGTCGACGGTGACCACGCGCAGGCCTTCCAGGTCGACCCAGTAGTACTCGCCCTCGCTGGGTGGCGGCAGGGCCGAACGCGGGACATAGATTTCGGTGCCGCGCAGGGCTTCGACGGCGTCGCGGTCGGCGACGTCGGGGAAACTGGCGACCAGATATTTGCCGCTTTCGCGGCCACGCACGCCCGACAGCTCGCGCTCGCGTCCTTGCGGGTCGCGCACGATCCAGGGCTGGTAGCGGAAGATGGCGCTGCGAGGCTCGGTCCAGGACTCGAGCTTGACCTCGCCGCGCACGCCGAAAGCGCTCAGCACCCTGCCCAGCAGGATGCGACGCGTGGATTCGGTCATTGCGATGCGGCCGTGAGGCGGTCGCCGCGCGCGCGAGGCGCGCGGCGAAGCGGCTTAGGCGGCCGGAGCGGCCTTGCCGGCCTGCTTGTAGAGGCCAGCGACCTTCTCGGTCAGCTGAGCGCCCTTGCTCACCCAATGCTCGACGCGAGCGATGTCGAGTTCGACGCGCTTCTCGTTGCCGGTGGCGACCGGGTTGTAGAAACCGACGCGCTCGATGTTGCGGCCGTCGCGGGCGCTGCGGCTGTCGGTGACGATGATGTGGTAGAACGGACGCTTCTTGGCGCCGCCACGAGTCAGGCGAATCTTGACCATCTTTACAGTTCCTGTGTTGCCCAGTCGCCGGATTGGCGAGGTAAGCCGGAAATTGTAGCCGATTCGTGGGCTTAGGCAAACTCGCCCCCGGCCTCCACGCGCCCAGGCGGCCCCGCCCGGCCCTGGCGCGGCGGCGGGCCCTCCCTGGCCACGCCGCCTGCCCCTGCCTGAATGGCCGTCCCTGGCCGGCCCCGCCTTCCGTGGCGGGGCCCGATAAGGCTTACAGCCCGTAGCGGATGCTGCCGCGCAGGGGCTTATCGGCGCCGTCGCAGAACTGCTCGAAGTCCACGTGGATCCCGATCAGGCGCCCATTGAGGGGGTCGTAACGCACGCCCTTGACCTCGACCTGGCCGCCGCTGATCCAGCTGCAGCGCCCCTGGCTCGGACGATCGAACACGAACAGGGCACTGGTGTCGGTGCCGATGGGCCAGGTGCCCGGCTGCAGCACGCCGCCGACCGGCGGCCTGAGCTTGGCGCGCCAGACGTCGCGCTGGCCGCTCACGGTGAAATCCATGTAGTTCGACTCTCCCAGCAAATGGAAGGTGCTGGTGTCGCCGAAGTAGCTCTTCTGCAGGCCCTGGCCGACCGGGTCGTCGCCGCCGCTGTCGAGCTTCACCGAGTACGGGGCCACGTTGTGCCGGATCACCGCCGCCAGCACCGGTGCGCTCGCGCTGCCGCAGCGTTGCAGCACCGTGGCCTCCAATGCCGCCACCCGCCCCTGCCGATCCAGTTCCAGCTGCTGGATATGGATCTCGCCCCACAGATCGTCGCAACGGCGACCGCCATTGGCCATGTACACGTAGGGCGCGCGGCCGGTACGCAAGGTGGGGTGCTCGGCGTCGTAGTAACGGCCCAGTTCGAACTTGCGCTGCGTCGG
The DNA here is from genome assembly GCF_001427505.1 of Lysobacter sp. Root604. Taxonomy (NCBI): domain Bacteria; kingdom Pseudomonadati; phylum Pseudomonadota; class Gammaproteobacteria; order Lysobacterales; family Lysobacteraceae; genus Lysobacter; species Lysobacter sp. Root604. The sequence continues at coordinate 1,665,518 of NZ_LMGS01000001.1, forward strand.
CGCCCCCACGGAGACGTACCAGTGGTCGTCGCCGCGCGCGACGGTCAGACGGATGGAGTGCGCGTCGGCCTCCATCGTCATCGTCGAGTCGGCATCGGTGTACACGGCGGACTGGCCCGCACCGACCGGATCGCCGGCCTGGCTGTGGATGGCAAACACCGTGTCCGCATGCGCGGAAGCGGCGAACAGACCCGCAAACGCGAGCGCGGCGGTGGTGCAACGGCGGAACATCTTCGTCATATGCGCTTCACTCCTTGATGATGGCCGCGCCGCCCTTACCCCGGAGCGACGCGGCCTGTGGCGAACCCGCCGGCCCTGGCGAGCCGGCGGCCAGTCGGTGGCGACTGCGCGGCGCGTTGCGGTCCTGCATCGCGCTGCAGGGATATGATCGCGTTCGCACGTCTCCGCCATTAAGACGGCGCGGCGCCGCCGGTCGGGCGACGCGCGGCGAACGCAATCGCAGCGGGCGATACGCGGGTGGTGTACCTATGCGGACACGGCGATCGCGAATGCCGCGATGTCGCAGCGGCGACGCAGTCGCGGCTCTCCATGTATCGATCGCGGCTTACACCGCTCCCACAGAAGGCCGGGGTTGCGCTGCTTTGGGGTAGGAGCGGCGTAAGCCGCGACCGCGCGATGGCGATGGCGATGGCGTCGAAAGCCTCGCTGGCTGCGCGCCTGATTCGTCGCTACTTCATAGGCCGCTCGACGCAAGGCCCCGACCCGGCTTGCCCAGCGCACCGGATGCCGGCGCTCGGCCTGAATCTGATCGCGGCTCACGCCGCTCCTACCCCAAGGCCGCGCAACCGCTTTCTGTGGGAGCGGCGTGAGCCGCGATTGCGCGACTTCGTGCGGCGACGCGGTCGCCGCTCGCGCCGTTCCTACAGGAGGCAGCGGCTGCCCTTGGGAGGGCGAGCGGTGGCGATACGTTGCGTTCGCGCAAACGAAAACGGCGGCCAGTGGCCGCCGTTTCGATGCTGTCGCGCCCGCGCCGGACGATCAGCGGAACGGCATGCCGCCGCGGCCGCCCATCATGCCCTTCATGCCGCGCATCAGGCCCTTCATGCCGCCGCCGGAGAGCTTGCTCATCATCTTTTCCATCTGCTGGAACTGCTTCATGAGCTTGTTGACATCGGCCGGGGTCATGCCCGAGCCCTTGGCGATGCGCGCGCGGCGCGAACCGTTCAGCAGCGCCGGATTGCGACGCTCCTTCTTGGTCATCGAGTTGATGATCGCGACCATGCGCGGCACTTCCTTGCCGGTGACCTGGTTCTTGACCGCCTCGGGGATCTGGCCCATGCCCGGCAGCTTGTCCATGAGCCCGTGCAGGCCGCCCATGTTCTGCATCTGCTCGAGCTGGTCCTTCATGTCGTTGAGGTCGAACTTCTTGCCCTTGGCGACCTTCTCGGCGAGCTTCTGCGCCTTGTCCTTGTCGACCTGCTGCTCGACCTGCTCGACCAGCGACAGCACGTCGCCCATGTCGAGGATGCGGCTGGCGACGCGGTCGGGGTGGAACACGTCCAGGCCGTCGGGCTTCTCGCCGACGCCGATAAACTTGATCGGACGGCCGGTGATGTAGCGCACCGACAGCGCGGCGCCACCGCGCGCGTCGCCGTCGGTCTTGGTCAGGACCACGCCGGTCAGCGGCAGCGCTTCGCTGAAGTGCTTGGCGGTGACCGCGGCGTCCTGGCCGGTCATGGAGTCGACCACGAACAGGGTTTCGACCGGCGACACCGCGGCATGCAGGGCCTTGATCTCGGCCATCATCGCTTCGTCGATGCTGGTGCGGCCGGCGGTGTCTACGATCAGCACGTCGACATAGGACTTGCGCGCGTCGTCGATCGCGGCGCGCACGATCGCTTCGGGCTTCTGGTCGGCGCTGGAGGCGAAGAACAGCACGTCGACCTGTTCGGCCAGGGTCTTGAGCTGCTCGATCGCGGCCGGACGGTAGACGTCGGCCGAAACCACCATGACCTTCTTCTTGCGGCGTTCCTTGAGGTGCTTGGCGAGCTTGGCGACGGTGGTGGTCTTGCCCGCGCCCTGCAGGCCGGCCATCAGGATCACCGCCGGCGCCGGCACGTTGAGGTTGAGGTCGGCGGCCTGCGAGCCCATGACCGCGGTGAGCTCGTCGCGCACCACCTTGATCAGGGCCTGGCCCGGGGTCAGCGACTTCAGCACTTCCTGGCCGACCGCGCGCACCTTGATGCGCTCGATCAGGGCCTGCACCACCGGCAGCGCGACGTCGGCCTCGAGCAGGGCGATGCGGACCTCGCGAGTGGCCTCGCGGATGTTCTCCTCGGTCAGCCGGCCGCGGCCGCGCAGGCGCTCGATGGTGCCGGACAGGCGTTGGGTCAGGGATTCGAACATGGGGCGTCGGGGGCGTTAGGCGGAATCGCGAAGTATAGCGTCCGAGAGGCGGGAGGCCGTGCGGGGATCGAGAGGTCGGGGCTTGCGAAAGGGCTATCGCCCTGGCTCGAAGCGCAAATCCCCCTCGCTCCCCTTTTCCAAAGGGGGAGGAAAAGCGACGCCGCGGATTTGCACGGGGCGGTGCCGGAACACACGACAGCCACGCAGCGCCGTACGACCCTGCTCCCTGGCTCTTGCGAATCCCCAATCTCCAATCCCCAATCCCGGCTCTTATGCCACACTGCCGCGATGACAATCGTTCTCATCGCCGTGGTCCTCTATGTGGTCGCCGCCGCGCTGCTGGTCGCGGCCGTGCGCAAGGACGGCGGGCGCAAGGCCCGGTTGTGGCTGCTACCAGCCGATCTGGCGGTGTTGCTGCACGGCGCCGCCCACCTGATGGCCTGGAAACTCGCCGGCGGCGCCGATCTGCATTTCTTCGCCGCCCTGTCCCTGGTCGGACTGGGCATGGCGGCGCTGACCGCGGTGGTCGGCGCGTCCGGGCGCATGGCCGCGCTGGGCGTGGTGGTGTTCCCGCTGGCGGCGCTGACCCTGATCGGCTACCACGCCTACGGCCACGTGCTGGCCGAGCCGCTGGACTGGCGCCTGCAGCTGCACGCCTGGTTCGCCCTGCTCGCCTACGCCACCCTCGCGATCGCGGCCCTGCTGGCGACGATGCTGTGGCTGCAGGAACGCGCGCTGCGCCGGCGCGAGTTCCACGGCTGGCTGCGCGGCCTGCCGCCGCTGGTGGAGCTGGAGACCCTGCTGTTCCGCACCATCGCGGTCGGCTTCGCCCTGCTCACCGCTACCCTGCTGACCGGCCTGCTGTTCGTCGAGAACCTGCTGGCCCAGCACCTGGTGCACAAGACCGCGCTGAGCGTGCTGTCCTGGCTGGCATTCGGCGGCCTGCTGCTGGGCCGCTGGCGCTACGGCTGGCGCGGCGGCACCGCGGTGCGCTGGACCCTGGCGGCGATGGCGCTGCTGGTGCTGGCGTTCTTCGGCAGCAAGTTCGTGCTGGAGCTGGTCCTGCAACGGACCTGAGCCCACCGCCCTCTCGTACCACCGCAATCGGAATCGCGCATGCAGGACTGGATCCGCTCGCTGTCGCCACGCAGCGAGTTCGTGGTGGTGATCGGGCTGGCGTTCGGCTGGGCCTTGCTGTCCAGCCTGCAGAGCGTGCTGTCCGGCGCGCCCGCGCAGACCGACGCGGCCTACACTTTCAGCGCCGCCGACCTGTGGAGCGTGCTCATCGTCGAACTGACGGTGATCGCGATGCTCGGCTACTTCCTACGCCTGCGCGGCTGGACGATGGCGCATTTCGGGCCGCCGGCGCAGGCCGGCGATGCGGTGCCCGCGCTGGTCCTGGTGGCGGCGTCGATACTGTCGTACCAGTTGTTGGCGACGCTGGCGCTGTCCAGCGGCACCGCGCTCAAGCCCGCGCAGACGACGCCGGACGTGGGCTGGACGGCGATCCTGGCGACTTCGGCGGTGAACGGCTTCTACGAGGAGATCTTCGTCTGCGGCTACGTGCTGGTGGCCCTGCGCGAACGCTGGGGCCTGTGGCCGGCGATCCATGTCAGCACCGCGATCCGGGTCGCCTACCACCTCTATCAGGGCTCGGCCGGAGTGCTGGGCATCGTGCCGCTGGGCCTGCTGTTCGCCGGCTGGTACGCCCGTACCGGACGGCTGTGGCCGGTGATCCTGGCCCATGTGTTGCTGGACGTGATCGCCTTGGCGGCGTTGGCCTGAGCGAAGACTACGTCGCATCCAACTGATTTACCTGAATAATTTCCGCCTGAGACCTTTATGACAGGCCCTGGGCGGGCCCGGGCGCGCTCGCCCGCGCGCCGCGACACGGCGTTCCATTGACGTAACAATATTTGCATTGACAACTATTGCAGAGGGTAGCAATATGCCGCCCCATGAAGACCGCCCCTCCCCCGATCGCCTGCAGCGGCTCCACCCTGGGCCTGCTGTTCCGCCAAGTCCGCGACGCCATGTGGGCGCAGATGGAGCGCGAGCTGGCCGCCGCCGGCCATGAACTCACGTTCAGCCAGTACATCACCCTGAAGAAGCTCGCCGACGGCACCGCCGGCGTGACCGACCTGGCGCGCGCCGCCGAACTCAATCCCGGCGCCATGACCCGCCTGCTCGACCGGCTGGAAGCGCGCGGCCTGGTCGCGCGGGTCGCCGATCCGTCGGATCGCCGGGCTTTGAACATTCATCTCACCGACGCCGGTGTGACCATCTGGCAGGACATCAACAAGTGCGGCCAGCGCGTGCGCGAGCAGGCGTTGAGCGGCATGAGCGACGTAGAACGCGAAACCCTCACGCGCCTGCTCGAACAGGTGCGCGACAACCTCACTCCCTCCGGTTCCTGAGCCATGAACATGCCTGTCTCGACCGCCCGCACCGCGCTACCGCGACGCGCGCTGCGCCCCCTGCTCACCGCGCTGGCCGCGGCGCTGATCCTGGCCGGCTGCGCCAGCACCCACGGCCTGACCCCCGAAGGCCGAGCGCTCGACGCCGACGCGTTGGAGAGCCAGCGCAGCCTGGGCGCCTACGCGGTGTCCGACGCCGCGTTCCCGAAGCAGGATTGGTGGACCGCGCTAGGCGATGCCCAGCTCGACAGCCTGATCGCCGAAGCCCTGGCCGGCACGCCCAGCCTGGACGCCGCCGACGCGCGCGTGCGCCAGGCGATCGCGCAGGCCGGCCTGGCCGACGCCGCGCGCAAGGCCACCGTCGGCGCCGGCGCCCAGTACGCGGGCGTGCGCATTCCCGAAACCGTGGCCCCGGAACCGCTGGGCGGCCACTACAGCGGCGTCGAACTGCTGTCGCTGAGCTTCAAGTACAGCCCCGACCTGTGGGGCGGCCATCGCGCGCGCTGGGAATCGGCCCTGGGCCAGGCCCGCGCCGCCGAGGTCGAGGCTCAGGCCGCGCGTCTGACCCTGTCGTCCAACATCGCGCGCGCCTACGTCGCCCTGGCGCAGGCGCATGCGGCGCAGGACGTCGCGGTCGCCGAAAAGGAACGCGCCAGCCGCCTGCTCGGCCTCGGCCGTCAGCGCGTCAAGGCAGGTCTGGACAACCAGTTGCAGATCCGTAACGCCGAAAGCACGGTCGCCTCCGCGCAGCAGCAGGCGCAGGCGGCGCAGCAGCAGATCGACGCCAGTCGCAACGCGATCTCCGCGCTGCTGGGCAAGGGCCCCGACCGCGGCCAGAGCATCGCCAAGCCGGGCCTGCTGAGCGCGTCCGCGCCGGCGATCCCGGCGGTCGCATCGAGCGAACTGTTGGGCCACCGCCCCGACGTGGTCGCCGCGCGCTGGCGCGTGGAAGCGGCCGCGCACGGCATCGACGCCAGCAAGGCCGACTTCTATCCGACCGTGAACCTCAGCGCCATGATCGGCCTGGCCTCGGGCGGCCTGTCCGACCTGTTCTCCAGCGACGCCCTGCTGCTGCAAGGCGGCCCGGCGATCAGCATGCCGATCTTCGACGGCGGCCGTCTGCGCAATCAGCTGGCCAAGAGCGACGCCGACTACGACCTCGCCGTCGCCACCTACAACCAGAGCCTGGTCGGCGCGCTGCGCGAAGTCGCCGACGCCCTGCAGGCCGCGCGCTCGCTGGACGCGCAGCTGGTCTCCGCGCAACAGGCGCGCGACGCCGCGCAGTCGGCCTGGCAACTGGCCACGGCGCGCTACCGCGGCGGCCTGGGCACCCAGCTCGACGTGCTGGCCGCGCAGCGCCCGCTGCTGCAGCTGGATCAGCAGATCGTCACCCTGCGCGCGCAGCGCTTGAGCGCTTCGATCGAACTCGACCGCGCGCTCGGCGGCGGACTCCAGCTCGCCGCCCCCACCACCGCCATCTCCAATTCCGACATCGCCAAGGCCTCCACGCCATGACCACCGAAATCAATCCGCAAGCCGCGGCCCCGGCCGCGCCGACCAACGGCAAGCGCCGCAAGTTCCTGCTCCTCCTGCTGGCCGTGGTGGTGATCGCCGCGATCGGCTGGACGGCCTGGTACCTGCTGGTCGCGCGCTGGCACCAGGACACCGACGACGCCTACGTGCAGGGCAACATCGTCAGCATCACCCCGCAGTCGATCGGCACCGTGGTCAGCATCGGCGCCGACGACGGCATGAAGGTGAGCGCCGGCCAGGTGCTGGTCCAGCTCGATCCCAACGACGCCCAGGTCGCCTACGAACAGGCGGTCGCCAACCTCGCCAACACGGTGCGCCAGGTGCGCGGCCTGTACAGCGCGGTCGATGCCGGCCAAGCCGATCTGAGCGCGCGCGAAGTCGCGGTGCAGAAGGCGCGCGCCGACGTGAAGCGTCGCGAGGGTCTGGTCGCCAGCGGCGCGGTCTCGGCCGAGGAGCTGGCCCACGCGCGCGACGAACTGGCCGCCGCCGAAGCCAGCCTGTCGTCCTCGCGCGGCACCCTGTCGCGCAACCGCGCGCTGGTCGACGCCACCACCCTGGGCAAGCAGCCGCAGGTCGCCGCCGCCGCCGCGCAGCTGCGCCAGGCCTACCTCAACCTGCAGCGCGCCGCCATCGTCGCGCCGGTCTCCGGCTACGTCGCCAAGCGCAACGTGCAGCTGGGCCAGCGCGTGCAGCCCGGCGCCACGCTGATGACCATCGTGCCGCTGGAGCAGGTCTGGGTGGACGCGAACTTCAAGGAAACCCAGCTCAACAACATGCGCATCGGCCAGCCGGTCGAGCTGCATTCGGACCTCTACGGCAGCGATGTGGCCTTCGAAGGCAAGGTCGCCGCGATCGGCATGGGCACCGGCAGCGCGTTCGCCCTGCTGCCGGCGCAGAACGCCAGCGGCAACTGGATCAAGATTGTGCAGCGCGTGCCGGTGCGCATCGAGGTCGATCGCAAGCAGGTGCTCGAACACCCGCTGCGCCTGGGCCTGAGCATGCACGTCGACGTCAACATCCGCGGCCAGGACGGCGCGATGCTGGCCGGCTCGACCCCGGCCAAGCCGGTGCTGACCACCGACGCCTACACCAAGCAGCTCGCCGACGCCGACGCGCTGATCGAGAAGATCGTCAACGACAACCTGCCCAACCGCCACGGCTGAGCGCAGGCGGCGCGGGCCGGTCCCGCGCGCGCATCCGACGCCCGGCGCAATGAGCCGGGCGCCCTCGCCCAACCGCACTGCGATGCCGCAGCCGATCGCGACCTCGCCCCGTTAGCGACGAACGCCGCGCCACTCCTTCTCAAGGCCGTTCCATGTCCGCCACCGCCACCGCAGCCGCGCCCGCCCCGCAAGCCGGCTTCCGGCCACCGAACATCCCGCTGACCACGCTCGGCCTCGCGCTGGCGTCGTTCATGCAGGTGCTCGACCTGACCATCGCCAACGTCTCGCTGCCGACCATCTCCGGCAACCTGGGCGGCAGCGCCAACCAGGCGACCTGGGTGATCACCTCGTTCGCGGTCAGCAACGCCATCGCGTTGCCGCTGACCGGCTGGCTGACCCGCCACTTCGGCGAGCGCAAGCTGTTCGTGTGGGCGACCTTTTTGTTCGTGATCGCCTCCCTGCTGTGCGGCCTGGCCAACAGCATGGGCCTGCTGGTGGCCGCGCGCGCGCTGCAGGGCTTCGTCGCCGGCCCGATGTACCCGATCACCCAGGCCCTGCTGATCTCGATCTATCCACCGCACAAACGCGGACAGGCGATCGCGTTGCTGGCGATGGTCACCGTGGTCGCGCCGATCGCCGGCCCCATCCTCGGCGGCTGGATCACCGACAACTACAGCTGGGAATGGATCTTCTTCATCAACGTGCCGATCGGCATCTTCGCCAGCCTGGTCGTCGGCAGCCAGCTGCGCGGCCGCCCGGAGAAGCTGGAAAAGCCGAAGATGGACTACGTCGGCCTGATCACCCTGGTGATCGGCGTCGGCGCCCTGCAGATCCTGCTCGACCTGGGCAACGACGAGGACTGGTTCCGTTCCAACCTGATCGTGATCCTGGCGATCGTGTCGGCGATCGCGCTGGCGGTGTTCGTGATCTGGGAGCTCACCGACAAGGACCCGATCGTCAACCTGCGCCTGTTCCGGCACCGCAATTTCGCCGCCGGCACCGCCGCCATGGTGATCGCCTACGCGGCCTTCTTCGCGGTCGGCATCCTGGTGCCGCTGTGGCTGCAGCGCAACCTGGGGTTCACCGCGATCTGGGCCGGTTTCGCGACCGCGCCGATCGGCATATTGCCGGTATTGCTGACGCCGTTCGTGGGCCGCTACGCGCACAAGTTCGACCTGCGCTGGCTGGCCACCTTCGCCTTCATCGCGATGTCGCTGACCAGCTTCGCGCGTTCGGGCTTCAACCTCGACGTCGACTTCAACCACATCGCGATGGTGCAGCTGTTCCAGGGCTTCGGCGTGGCGCTGTTCTTCATGCCGGTGCTGCAGATCCTGTTGTCGGATCTGCAGCCGCATGAGATCGCGGCCGGCTCCGGCCTGGCGACCTTCATGCGCACCCTGGGCGGCAGCTTCGCCGCCTCGCTGACCACCTACGCCTGGACCGAGCGCGGCGCGGTCCACCACGCCCACCTCACCGAGAAGCTGTCGGCCTACGATCCCAACCTGATCGAGACCGCCACCCGCATGGGCGGGGGCAACCTGCAGACCGGCGCGGCGATGCTGGAGCGGATGATCTCCAACCAGGCCGCGCAGATCGGCTTCAACGAGATCTTCCACCTGCTCGGCCTGATCTTCCTGGCGGTGATCGTGTTCGTCTGGTTCGCCAAGCCGCCGTTCCAAGCCAAAGCCGGCGCGGCCGCGGCCGGCGGCCACTAGGCCTCCGACACAAGCGCCAGCGTAGGGCCGGGTCTTCCCGGCCCTACGCATTTGTGTCTAACGCATCATCAAGCCGACGAGGCGGCCTCGCGCGAATCGTGGGTGTCGCGCGCGGGCTCGCTCGCCGGCGCCGGCGCGCCCTTGCGCACGAAGCGTTGGCGGGCCTCGTGGTAGGCCGGATCGGGGCCGAAGAAGTTGCGGTACATGTGGCTGAGCTCCTCGGCGGCGTAGCTCTCCAGCGGCTTGCGGCGCTCGTCGCTGCTGCGGCGCCGGCGCTTGAGGCCGATCGCCTTGCGCCAGGCCGCGGGCTCGACCAGGGCTTGCGCACGCGCTTCCACCTCCGCGCGGAAACCGGCGCCGTCCTCGCCGAACGCGGCGTCGATCAGACCGATGCGGGCGGCGTGTTCGCTGGTCAGCGGACGCAGGCTCTCGGTAAGCTCCTGCGCGCGCGCCAAGCCGACCCGGCGCGGCATCAGATAGGTCCAGTACTCCGAGCCGTACAGGCCGCCCATGCCACGGTAATGCGGGTTCAGCACCAGCCCAGCGCGCGCCCACACCTGATCCGCGGCCAGGGCCAGCACCACGCCGCCGGCGCCGGCGTTGCCCTGCATGGCCGCGATCACGCGATGGCTGTCGGTGAGCACGATCTCGCGCACCAGCGCGTTCATGGCCAGGATGTTGTGCCAGGACTCCAGCGCCGGATCCTTCGCCGCCTCGATCTGGTTGAGGTGGATGCCATTGCTCCACACGTCCCGGCCGCCCATCAAGGCGATCGCCTTCGTCGGCCGCTGCCGCGCGTACAGGAAGGCGGCGCGCAGGCGCTCGCATTGCCGGGTCGACATGGCGCCGTTGTAGAAATCGAAATGCAGGTAGCCGACCTCGCCGTCCTCGCGGTAGCGAATGTCGCGCCAGGTGTCGGGCCCTTCCGGCGCGTCGAACGCCAACGCCCGCTCCGGCACCTTGGCCATGCGGCGCCGGCCCAACACCTGCGCCGCCGGTAGCTTGATCCCGTCCTTGACGCGCAGATGGCCCAGCCATAACGCGCCGTCGCCGCTGCCCACGCAGACCGCGCCTTCGCGCTGCGCCAGCAACTCGCCCGGGCGTCCGCGCAGGGTCGCTTCCGGCCAGGCGTCGTAGAGCTGACAGGGCAAGCCGGCCAGCAAGGCGCGCGCGCCCGGCGCGCTGTCGCCGCAGCGCACGCGGCGCAGGATCGTCGCGCTGGGCAGGTCCCAATCCACCGCACGATCGGCCGCGCGCATGGCCGGACGCAAGCGCCCGCGCACATCCGCGTCGCGATAGTCGAGCGCGCGCGGCGTATGCAGCCCGGACGCAAAACGCTCGATCGCCTGCAGCAAGGCACGCAACGCCGCCTGCGCGACTTCGTGGCGATAGAGTTCGCTCTTGCCGATCTCGCGCATGGGGAAGGTCGCGCTGGCCCAGATGTCGCCGGCGTCCATCTCCGCCGCCGCCTGCAGCACGGTCACGCCCCACTCGCGCTCGCCTTCCAGGATCGCCCAATCCAACGAGGAAGGACCGCGATCGCCGACGATGCCGGGATGCACGATCAGGCAAGTGCTGCGATTCCAGATCGCCTCGGGGATCGCCGATTTCAGCATCGGCGCCACGATCAGATCGGGGCGCTCGCGCTGCGCCGCCTGCTGCATGGTTTCGGGGTCGCTCGCGACCTGGATGACGACGTCGTGGCCCAGTTCCGACAACCGGCACGAGACCAGTTGGGTCAGCCCATTGCACGCCGTGCACAGAAGCAGAATGCGCAGTGCCATCGAACATTCCTTGTTCGTCCGTGTGAACTCACTGTCGGCCAAGGCCGACAGGCAAACTCGCTCCCTAGTCACAATTCCTACGAGTTATTTATGCCGAACCGGTCAAAACCGGACGGCGGTCGAATTCGGGTCGCAGCCAGGCTTGGGAATGGGCAGCGGATGGCGTTCGGATGCAGGTCCGCCAAGGCACAGACGCCCGCCACCGCGCTTGCCGCGCCTCTACGCCCGCCCCCCGTGTCCGGGCGCATACGATCCGTCCGGCCGACAAGGCCGACCTGGTCGATCTACGTCCGGGCGCCGTAACGGCGCCCGGACGCGACCTACTAAGGCGTCAAACGACGATTCAATGCGGCGTCGCCAGGGCCAGCGTGTACACGCTCTGCCAGCTGTGCCCGCCGCCCAGATCGGCGTCGGACGCCCCCCCGGCCTGCGGCGCGAAGCTCGCCATCGCCGAGATCAGGGCGGCGACGTTGCGGTCGCGCTCGGCCGCGCCGGCCGCGGCATCGGGACGAATGCCGTGGCCGCCACCGGCGCGGACTTCGGCCAAGCCGGCATCGTCGAGCCGCAGGTATCCAGCCGACGGCGTCTCCACCCGTTCCAAGGCAGGCAGGCGTCCACCCAGCGCGATCGCCGACGCCGTACGTTGCGCGACCGGATCCACTTCCTGCGCATAACGGCCGTTCTCCGCCCACGGCGCATCGGCCACCACGCCATCGACGCCGCAGTCACTGGCGGTCGGTCCGCCGCGGAATTGCGCCGCCGATGCCAGCGGCGCCGGCGCCAGACCCGCGACCACGTCGTCCTGGGTCCACACCGTGCCGTCGGCGAAGCGGATCCGCTCGACCGCATTGGGTCGTCCCCCGCCCGCCGCCGTGGCGAAGTAAGCCGCCACGGTCACCGCATCGGCGCTGCCGATGCGCTCGATCAGCAGATCGTCGCCCACACGCGACACATGCAGATCGCTGGCCGCGATGCCGACGCCGAATGCGATCTCGTCGAGGTCGCCTGGCGCCGCATCGTGGACGTAGTCGGAGATGCGGTCGCGGCCGAAGCCGAGCTCGAAGGCGTAGACGTCGCTGCCTGCGCCGCCGAACAAGCTGTCGCTGCCGGCCCCGCCGATCAGGATGTCGTTGCCGCCGTCGCCGGCCAGCAGATCGTCGCCATCGCCGCCTTCGATGCGGTCATGGCCGCCCTGCCCCGACAGCCGATCGTTACCGGCGCCGCCGGTCATCAGATCGTCGCCCGCGAAGCCGCGCAAGGTATCGTCGCCAGCCCCGCCGGTAGTCAGGTAGGCGGCGATTTGCGCGTAGCTCCACTCGCTGCCGTCCTGGAAGCGGAACGCATCGATCGACAGCGCATCGCGATTGCCGTCGGCATCGAAGTAGTCGGTCACGGTCAAGCGGTCGTCCGTGCCGGCGATGGCGATCACCAGATCGCGGTCCTGGCGCTGCCAGCGCAAATCGCCGGCCGCGATGCCGACCCCGAAGGTCACCACGTCCCAGGTCGCATCGCCATTGCGCGGCGACGGGCCGACGGTCCTCGATTCGGCCAGGATGCGATCGCGTCCCCAACCGCGGCCGAAGTGGAAGCTGTCGCTGCCGCTGCCGCCAAGCAAGGTGTCGTCGCCTTGCTCGCCATTGAGCATATCGTTGCCGGCGCCGCCATCGAGCGCATCGTTACCCTGTCCGCCGAACAAGGTGTCGCTGCCTTCGCCGCCACTCAGGGTGTCGTCGCCAAAGCCCGCATTGAGCACGTCGTGACCGTCACCGCCGCTGAGGTCGTCGTCGCCGCTGGCCGCGTCGAGGAAGTCGTTGCCCGAACCGCCGAGCATGAAGTCCTCGCCGACGCCGCCGAACAGGCGATCCCAGCCCGAGCCGCCGTGCAGAGAGCTGCCGTAGATGCTCGCCATGAGAAAATCGTCGCCGGCGCCGCCAAACAAGCCGTCGCGATGACCCCTTCCGTAGAGGCGGTCGTTACCGCCGCCGCCGGACACTGCGGTTCTAAGGCCTGTCCTCGTACTCATTTCGTCGTCGTCGACACTGCCCAGGCGCACCGGGTAGTACTGGTACCAGTACTCGCTCGCGAAGGTGAAGCCTGCACCGTCTTCCTCGGGCTCCAGCGGCGGCGCCTCCGTGGCGGTCGCCAGCCGGTTGGCGATCTGCGCGGTGGTCCACACCGTGCCGTCGGCGAAACGAATCCGATCCAGCGCACCCACGGTTTCCCCGTCGGCTTCGAAGTGGCCCTGGATGGTGATGCTGTCGCTACTCCCTTCGATATGCACGATCAGGTCAACCCCGGACCGATGCAGGCTGACGTCGGAGACGGCGACGCCGTCCTTCAGTTCCAGCACATCCACGTCGCTGAGCAAGGCGTCGCCGTAGACGACCGTATCCCGGCCGTCGCCGCGGCCGAACCGCACCACGTCGTTGCCCAAGCCACCGTCCAGCCGGTCGTCGCCGACGCCGCCGTCGAGACGGTCGTCGCCGTGGCCGCCGGACAGTACATCGTCGCCCGCGTCGCCGCTCAGATCATCGTCGCCGTCGCGGCCGTTCAAGCTGTCGTCGCCGTCTCCGCCCGAGATGAGGTCGCCGGAGGCGAGACCGTCGATGACGTCGCTGTCGTCGCTGCCGGCGAGCAAGCGTGCGCGCACGTCGGCCGCCGTCCAACGCGTGCCGTCGGCGAATACGATGGCATACGCGGCGCCATCGCCACCGTCGACCAATGCGTAATCTTCGATCTGCAGGCTATCCTCGCTGCCGTCGATACTCAGCACCAACCCGGAACCGAAGGTCCCCAGCCGCACCGAAACGTCGGTGACCGCGATTCCCGCGCCCAGTTCGATCGTGCTGGTCTCCCCAGGCTCGACACCGGCATAGCCGTTGCGCACGTAGTCCTCGCCGGAACCGCGACCGAAACGATAGGTGTCGTTGCCGCTGCCGCCTTCCAGGAAATCGCTACCGGCGCCGCCTTCGAGCACATCGTCGCCGGCGCCGCCGTAGAGGCGATCGTCGCCAGCCCCGCCCTGGATCGTGTCGCCGTCCGAGGATCCCAGCACCCGGTCGTCGCCGTCCCCGCTAGCGAGCAGGCGCGCGCGAATCTGAGCAGCGTCCCACACCGTGCCGTCGTCGAAGCGGATCTGGGCGAGACGGCCCGCATCCAGGCGCAGCTGGTCCTCGCTACCGATCAGGCGCAACACATGCCCCTGATCGCTGCTGCCATACGCCTGCAGCACCACGTCGTCCACCGAGATACCCGCGCCGAGGCGCAGCACCGAATCGGCATCGTCGTCGATCAGCGTGTCGCTGCCGGCGCCGCGGCCGAATACGTAGCTGTCGGCTCCGGCGCCGCCATCCAACTCGTCCGATCCCGCGCCGCCGTCGAGCACATCGTCGCCACCCTGACCGTAGAGTACGTCGTCGCCGGCACCGCCCGACAACGCATCGTCGCCCCCGCCGCCGACGAGCACGTCATTGCCTTCGGTCGCGGACGCGAGCATCAGCGCGCGAATCGCCGCCGCGTCGTAGCTGCTGCCGTCGGCGAAACGGAGCTGCGCCAGATTGCCGTTCAACACGAACACGTCTTCGCTGCCGCGGATACGTAGCGTCGCACCCGGCTCGTTACCACGGCCCTGCACGATCAAATCCGCGAGCGTCAGCCCGCTCTTGAGCTCGATCACGGCACCGCCGCCGCTGTCGTAAGCGTAGTCGTAGCCGTCGCCGCTGCCGAAGCGGTAAACGTTCTCGCCGCTGCCGCCGTCCAAGGTGTCGTTGCCGGCGCCGCCATCGAGGATGTCGTTGCCCAAGCCGCCGTACAAGCTATCGTTGCCATCGCCGCCGATCAGGCGGTCGTTGCCGGCCTTGCCGATCAAGGTATCGTCGCCATCGCCGCCGTCCAGGGTATCGGCGCCGCCGCGCCCGATCAGGGTATCGCCGTAGATGCCGCCCTGTATCAGCCCGGCTCCGGTGACCTGGTCGAGAATGTCGGCCTGCAGCCAGGCACTACCGTCGGCGAAGCGGATCTCCGAAATCGCCTGATCCGGACGCGAGAAGTAGTCGCGGATGGTCAGCGTCGAGTCCTGCTCGTGGTCGCGCTGACGCAGGAGCAGGTCGTTACCAACGCGCTCCAACGACACGTCATCGGCATAGGCGTCGATCTCGACCACGTCGTAGCCGGCCGTTTCGCCGGCACCGACGCTGTTATCGATCACGTCATTACCCCAGTCGTAGCGGTAGGTGTCGTCGCCCATGCCGCCCTTCATCAGGTCGTTACCGTAAGGCGCGCCGAAATCGACCCGGAACAGACCGCCATCGAGGATGTCGTTGCCCGCGCCGCCGTCGATCACGTCGTCGCCCTGATTGCCGCGAATGAGGTCGTTGCCGCCGCGGCCGGACAGTACGCTCGTATCGGCGTCGCCGTCGTCGCCGACGATCACGTCGTCGCCCTCGCCGCTGCGGCGCTGCCCATCGATCAGGGCCTGCACGCGCTCGCGGTCCCAAGTGGTGCCATCGGCGAAGCGGAAGAACTCGGCCGCACGGCCGACATCCTCCGGGCCGGTATAGGCGCCGTCGCCACCGGCATCCGAGAACCGGGCGAACGCCGGTCCAGAACCGGGGTCCCCGCCATCATCGACGGACGCCGCCCAGCCGAAGTAGTGAGGCACGCGCAACACGTCCTGGGTGTCGCGGATCGACAGCACCAGGTCATTGCCTTCGCGCCGCAGCACTACGTCGCCCTCGGCGATGCCGTCCCCGAACTCGACCGTGTCGATCCCTTCGGACGCGGCGCGGAACAGGGCCACGTAGTGAGCGTTGTCCCACTCGCCTTGCGGATCCTTCGGGATCTCGACCAGCGTATCGCTTCCGGAACCCCGACCGAAACGATAGACGTCGTGACCGGCGCCGCCGTCCAGCAGATCGTCGCCCGCGCCGCCGTCGATCACATCGTTGCCGCGACCTCCGTGCAGATCGTCGCCGCCCAGACCGCCGGACAGGCTGTCGTCGCTGTCGTAACCGAACAGGCTGTCGTCGCCGTCGGTGCTCTGCAAGGCCATGGCCATCACGGTTGCGACGTTCCAAACCGTGCCGTCGGCGAAGCGGATGTTATCGACCGCATAGCCCGATCGGCCGTCGTCGCGGAAGTAGTTCAGGATCACCAGTTGGTCGTCCGAGCCTGCGAAACTCAGCACCAGATCCTGGCCGTTGCGATTTTTCGCGGACACGTCGGCCGGCGAAATGCCCGCGCCGAACTCGACGTCGTCGGTATAGCCGCCTCGGTCGCCATATCGCACGTTCTCGATGGTGTCGTGCCCGAAGCCGCGATCGAAGCGATAGCGATCGTAACCGGAGTCGCCGATCAGATAGTCGTCGCCCGTACCGCCGACCAGCAGGTCGTCGCCGCTGCCGCCATCCAGGCTGTCGTCTCCATCCCCGCCGAGCAGAATGTCGTTATCTTGAGCGCCGCCGATCACGTCGTTGTCGGCGCCGCCGTCCAGCGTGTCGCTGCCATAGTGGCCGTAGAGCTTGTCGTCGCCAGCGCCGCCGGAGAAGTGCTCGCTGCTCACGTTGCCGTAGAACTCGTCCGCACCGCCGCCACCTTGATAGGAATAGACCAGCTGCGAATCTGTCGCGGTGATGCGCACGCCGTCGCTGAACTCGATGCTGTGATTGCTGCCCGGGGCGAAGAAGCCGTCGATGCCCAGGCTGCTGATCGTCCCCGATTGGTTGAACACCAGGACCAAATCGTCGCTACCCTCCTCCGTCGGACCGAAACTCATGTCCGCCGCATTGAAGGCGAAGTTGAAGCGGATCGTGTCCCGACCCGCGCCGGAATCGCCAAGGCCGACCACCGTATCCATTCCGAAGTAGGCGTCGAAGTTGTAGACATCGTCGCCTTCGTCGCCTTGCAACAGGTCGTTGCCGCTGCCGCCGGCCAATACGTCGTTGCCTTTTCCGCCGCTGATCTGGTCGTCGCCACCGGCGCCGTCCAGCCGATCGTTGCCGTCTTCGCCGAACAGGGTGTCGTTGCCTCCGGTCCCACCGATTACGTCGTCGCCGCTCGAACCGACCACCGGCACCAGCGCACCCAGCAGTTGTTCCAGTTGTGCGCGGTCCAGCGTGGTGCCATCGGCGAAACTCAGACCGATCTGAGTGTCGGGATTGAAGTAATCCTCCACCAGGACGGCGTCGCCGCCGCTTCCGACCTTGATCAGCAGGTTGCGGCCGATCACTTGATAACTAAGGTCGCCTGGCGCGATGCCGGCACCGAACTCCAGAGTATCGATGCCAACCTCGCCTTCCTCATCGGCGAGGATGCGGTCCTGACCGAAACCGGTCTCGAAGCGATAGCGGTCGTTGCCGCTGCCGCCGGCGAGCATGTCGTTGCCGGCACCGCCCTCCAGGAGGTCGTCGCCCTCCTCGCCCGCCAGCACGTCGTCCCCGGCATCGCCTTTGAGGCTGTCGTTGCCCTCACCACCCCACGCCTGGTCGGCGCCCTCGCCGCCAAGCAGCTGATCGACACCCGCGGCGCCGTTGAGCAGATCGTCGCCGCTGTCGCCGCGCAGCACATCGTCGCCGTCGCCACCGAACAGGCTGTCGTTGCCGGCATTGCCGTTCAGCACGTCGGCATCGGCACCGCCGTCGAGCTGGTCGTTGCCATTGCCACCCGACAAGCGATCGGCGCCGGAATCGCCGTAAAGTTCGTCGCTGCCTTCGCCCCCGTCCAGCGAGTCGTTGCCGCTACCGCCCCAGAGCCGATCGTTGCCGATACCGCCATCGATGCGATCGTTTCCAGCCTCGCCGACGAGTTGATCCGCGCCGGCACCGCCGTTGAGGCGGTCGTCGCCGTCTTCGCCGAACAGCTTGTCGTCGTCTTCGTTTCCGTCGAGATAGTCGTTGCCGCTGCCACCCTGCAATTCATCGTTGCCAGCGCCGCCGGAGATGACATCGTCGCCATCGCCGCCACGCAACAGATCGACGCCTGCCTCGCCGAGCAGCGCATCGTCGCCGTCGCCGCCGAGCAGGACGTCGTCGCCGTCGCCGCCAACCAGACCGTCGTTGCCGCCCTCGCCGAACAAGCGGTCGTTGCCTGCGCCGCCGGACAGCGTGTCCCGGCCTTCGCCGCCGACCAGGTCGTCCACGCCTTGCCCACCCGACAGGTAGTCGTCGCCCCCGCCACCATAGAGCTTATCGTCGCCGTCTCCGCCCTCAAGATGGTCGTTGCCGTAGCGGGTGCCGGCATGTTCGTCGTCGCCGAACAGGATGTCGTTGCCGCCGTCGCCCAGCAACACGTCGTCGCCGTCCTGGCCGGCGAGCTGATCCGCGCCCTCGCCGCCGTCGAGATAATCCGCGTCGGTGTCGCCGGCGTCGGCCGCACCGCTGGGCTGGCCGTTGCGTCCGTACAGTTTGTCGTCGCCGTCGCCGCCATACAGCGTGTCGTTGCCGCCCATGCCGATGAGCGTGTCGTTGCCATTGCCGCCGTCGAGTATGTCGTCGCCGTTCTTGTTGGCGGCGCTCGAAACCAGGGCCGTCAGCGTCACCCCTGGTATCGCACCATCGGCAAGGTCACCGACCAAGGTGTCGTCGCCTTCGCCGCCAGACAAGGTATCGTCGTCGTGGCCGCCGTTCAGCGAATCATTGCCCAGGCCTCCGATGACGATGTCGTCGCCCTCGCCCGCAGACACACGGTCGGACCCGGCGCCGGCATCGATGAAATCGTCTCCGCTGCCGAGCGTCTCAGGGTCCAGATAAACGGATCCGTCTGGAGTGCGAATGATATAAACGCCGTCCTGGGTGGCATCTCCTGTCGCCGCCACGCCATCCTGTCGATAGACGAACCAGTTTTTTCCACGTGCGATCACCGAAGCGCCGTGCTGCAAAAGTTCTTCGTCGAAACGCTGCTGCTCGCTCTTCCCGCTACTATCGATATAGGTACGCAGCTCGCGCATGTTCTGCAGTTCCGAGCCGTCTAGGATGATGTCGTCGCCGTCGCCACCCAGAATGCGGTCGTCGCCGCTGCCGCCGAAGATCAGATCCGCGCCCGCCCCGCCATCGAGGACATCGTCGCTGGCGCCGCCCTCGATACCGTCGTTGCCGCCTTTGGCCGCGATGGAGTCGACGCCATCGTTGCTGCCCGATTCGCCGAACAGATCGTCACCCTCGCCCAAACCCAGTGCGGCGCCGACCTCGTCGTAACCCGGCAGCGAAATTCCCAGGTCGCCGTTGCGCCAGGACTGGATCAGGATCTGCCCGCCCGACCGTCCATCGATGAGCCTGCGCACGATGAGCAGCGATTGCGTGGGCGTACCCGCACCGATTACGAGCAGACGGAACTCGCCGTTGGCGGTGTCCCATGAACCGATGGCGTTGCTGCGTATATTGTCGAAGCCGATGCCCGTACCCGACAGGTCGACACCGTTGAAGGTGATCCGGCCCGAGCCGTCGCTATCGGTGATCGTATCGCGTGTACCAGCGTTCTTAAGGTCGTCGGTCGAGAAGCTGTAGGTGTCGAAACCGGCCCCGCCCTCAAGCCGGTCGACCCCCATGCCACCGTCGAGCAAGTCGTCGCCGCTGCCGCCCAACAGGATGTCGGCGCCATACCCCCCGTGCAGCGTATCGTTGTCTGCGCCACCGCTAAGGCGATCGTCCCATGAGCCGCCGAGCAGGATATCGTTACCTCCGTCGCCGATCAGCACACTGCCGGGGTTCAAGGCGCTTACGGGATAGTTCACGGTTAGGGTATCCGCCCCATCCGTCCCGAACGCAACATAGTCGCCGAGGGCAGGCAGCTCAGCGCTACCTCCCAGAGTAACCATCTGCGAGATCAATCGATGCGCTCGGCTGCGTACGTCGCCCGGCTCTCGATCGAACTCGAGCAGTTCCTCCACGAAGGAATCGGTCATGCTGCTTCCGACGAAGCTTGCGATGACACCCACCACGGTGACGGCCGCGATAACCGGCCAGTAGAGAAGCCCAGCAGCCGCGACGGCGGTCATCGCCAGCGCAGTCACCACAGTGCCGACAAGCGCACCGCCGAGCACGCCAACGAAAGCCGAGACATCACCGTGCCAGGCTTTCTCACCGAGCTCGATAATCATTAAGCCCTTGGCCATAGGCTTGATAATCTTCTCGGCAGTTGCCCCGAAGGCAACAAACTCCGACTGCGTTTCGAGCGTATCGAAAGTCTTTGCGCAGAAAGCAAGCACTATCTCAGCTGCCGGGGGTCCTCCTTCGACCACACGAAATACCTGCGACTGCTCTTCGAAATTACGC
This sequence comes from Lysobacter sp. Root604, assembly GCF_001427505.1. Taxonomy (NCBI): domain Bacteria; kingdom Pseudomonadati; phylum Pseudomonadota; class Gammaproteobacteria; order Lysobacterales; family Lysobacteraceae; genus Lysobacter; species Lysobacter sp. Root604. The sequence continues at coordinate 1,685,763 of NZ_LMGS01000001.1, forward strand.
TGAATCTCTCGGCATATCGTTGCAAGCTTGACCTCTCCTCTCGCTTCATAGCGATCCGCATAGGCTGCAGCGAGCTCGGCATTCTGTCGGAACGCGTCCTCTGCGACTGACACGAGCGTCTCCAAGGACGCATCCTCGGCGTCGATCTCGACCCCGGCGCTCGCCAGCCCTCGCGAAACGTTTCCCTGAAATGCCGCTGAGAGCTCCGTCATCATCATCGCAAACTGTTGGTCTTCTGCACTTTCCTCGGACATACACCGCTCCTTTTGAATTGTCGGCCGTTGTGGCCATCACGTTCTGACCTGCGCGCACGGCAGGCGGGTAATGGCGAACGAGAACAGCTACCAAGCACGTCGCGGTCAGCTGGTGCGAAAAGCGAAGCGCAGCCGGCCACGGCGGCGCCAATGCGGCCCGCGCTCGATCCCGATAACGTTCCCCTCTGCGCAGACCGGGACACGCCCCCGATCCGAATCCAGCGATCGCGCTGTCCTGTTCCGTTCGGCGCTTCGTGCGCCGCTCCATGCGAGGATTGTCTGCGCGTTCGCACGCGATTTGTCGTCGCTTCAGCGCACTATCGCCACGATTCGGCGCACTGCATTTTATGAATGGTTTGCACGTTGTTCGTGCTCATTGGCAGCCAAGAAGTCGCCTCCAAAAGACGGTGGAGCGCGGCAACTGACCATGCAGAATTGCACCGGCGTTGCAGCTGTTCTTCGAAGACGCAAGTCGGCCAATCGGACCGACTCGGCAGACATTTCGCGCTACCGGCTCACGTCCTTCTGAGCACAGCGCCGCCTGCCGATGCCAGCGGGGGTCGCATACAAGCCCCGACTCGAACGGGGCGAATTCAACCAAGCGCCGACGATGACGCCCGGCGCGTTGCGTTAACGCTCGCGCATCGCTTCATCGCCATGCTGCTTCAGTGGACTCAACAGATAGTCGATCACGCGTCGCTTTCCGGTCTTGATCTCGACGCTCAACGACATGCCGGGGGTCAGGGCGACCTTCACGCCGTCCACGATCAAGTACGCGTCGCGCAAACGCACGCGTGCGGGAAACACCAGGCCCAGCTTCTCGTCCTGTGCTGCGTCGTGGGAGACGCTTTCCACCGTGCCTTCGAGATAGCCGTAGCGGGTATAAGGGAAGCTTTCGACTTTCACAGTCGCGCGTTGCCCCGCGCGCACGAAGCCGATGTCCTTGTTCAGTACCGTGGCTTCCACTTCAAGCGCTTCCTCGCTGGGCACCACCGCCAACAACGGCTGGGCGGGCGTCACCACGCCGCCCACGGTATGCACCGCCAGCTGCTGCACGGTGCCCGCTACCGGCGCTCGCAACTGCATCAAGCGGTCGCGTTGCCCTGCCTTGGCACGGTCCGGCGTCGACTGACGTACCTGTTCGCGCGCCTGGCGCAGGCCGTCCAGGGTCTGTTCGCGGGTATCGGCCACCAGAACGCGCAGCTCTTCCTCCGCGCCGTCCAGCGAAGCGGATATCTCGCGCAAGCGATTGCGCTGCGCGGCCAAATCGCGTTCGGCGGCGATATGCTCCTGTTTGCGCAACAGGTATTCATGACGAGCGACGTACTTGGCGTCCACCAGCTCGGCGTAGTCGTCGACACGGCTCTTGGCGATGGCGGCGGCTTCTTGCATCGGACCGACCATGGCCGAGCCGGTACGCAGCTCCGCACGTCGCTGCGCGGCGGCGGCGCGTAGGTTGTCGCGGCGTGCGCGGAAAGCCTGGAACTGGCTGCTGGCCAGCAATTGCTCGGCGTCGCGGCGCGCTTCGGGCAAGCCGGGATCGACCGCCAAGCGCGGCGGCACATCGCGATCCAGGGCTTCGATCATCGCGCCCAGGCGCAGCTCCGCCAGACGCGCGTTGAGCAGCGCCTCGTCGGCCTTGGCATAGTCGGCGCCGGTGCTGGTGGCATCGAGCTCGATCAGCAGCTGACCCTTGCGCACGGTCTGGCCGTCGCGCACCAGGATACGGTGCACCACCGCGGTCTCGGCGGGTTGAACCACCTTGGTGCGCGACCCGGCCACGGTTTTGCCGTTGGCTACCGCGACGATATCGAGCTGGCCCAGGACGGCCCACAGCAAGGCCACGCAGAACAGCGCGACGATGATGCGCATCGCCCAACGCGCGGTCGGCGAGACCGGCGTATCGGTCAGCTCCAGATGCGCGGGCAGGAATGCCAGCTCGTCGGCATCGCGCCGAGGCGGTTCAAGACGGCTACGTTCCGCCCAGGAGGCCTTGAAGGCTTGCGCGTAGCGCGAGACGAACTCCGATAACGCCGACGCCAGATGTTTCATGCGTCCCCCTGTTGCAACTGCAGCAGACGCGCGTAGTGACCGTCGGGGCGTTGCGACAGCTCGTCATGCCGGCCGCTTTCGACGATACGCCCCTTTTCCATCACGATGATCCGATCCGCCGTTCGCACCGTCGACAATCGGTGGGCGATGATCAGCACGGTACGGTTGCGGCAGATCGCGCGCATGTTGCGCATTACAGCATGCTCGGACTCGTAATCGAGGGCACTGGTCGCCTCGTCGAAGATCAGGATGCGCGGGTCGGCGATCAAGGCGCGCGCGATCGCCAGCCGCTGGCGCTGGCCTCCCGACAGCGACGCGCCTTGCTCGCCGACCACGGTGTCGTAACCCTGCGGCAACTCGAGGATGAAATCGTGCGCGCCGGCCAGCTGCGCGACCTCGATCACCCGCTGCAGCGGCGCGCCCGGATCGCTAAGCGCGATGTTCTCGCGCACGCTGCGGTTGAACAGGAAGTTCTCCTGAAGCACCACGCCCAACTGGCGTCGCAGCCAGGCCGGGTCCGCCAGCGCCAGATCATGGCCGTCGACCAGAACGCGGCCACGCTCGGGCACATACAGGCGCTGCACCAACTTGGTCAGCGTGCTCTTGCCGGACCCGGAGCGGCCGACGATGCCGATGACCTCGCCAGGGGCGATATCCAGATCGATGCCGCCGAGGATCTCGGCGCTGTCGGGGCGATAGCGGAACACCACTTTGTCGAAGCCGATCCGGCCCTGGATCGGCGGCAAGGCCATGCGACTGCCGGGCAGCTCGGTGCGGGTATTGAGGATGTCGCCCAAGCGCTCGACCGAGATGCCGACTTGCTGAAACTCCTGCCACAGCTGGGCCAGCCGCACGATGGGCGCGGAGACTTGTCCGGACAACATGTTGAACGCGATCAGCTGCCCTAGCGACAGCTCGCCCGCAATGACCAGCTTGGCGCCGAAAAACAGGATGCAGATCGCCACCAGCTTCTGCACCAACTGAATGCCCTGTTGGCCGATATTCGCCAGCCGCGACACCTTGAACGACGCCTCGACGTATCCGGCCAGTTGGTTGTCCCAGGTTCGGGTGACGCGCGGATCCACCGCGGTGGCCTTGACCGTTCCTATGCCATTGACGGTTTCCACCAGGAACGATTGGTTGTCGGCGCCGCGCGCGAACTTGTCGTTCAGACGCTTGCGCAGCACCGGCGTGATCGAAGCCGACCACAACGCGTACACCGGCAACGAGATCACCACGACCAGGGTGAGCCAGCCGCTGTAGTAGAACATCACCGCCAGGAACACCACCGTGAACAGCAGATCCAGCACCGAGGTCAGCGCCTGTCCGGTCAGGAAATTGCGAATGTTCTCCAGCTCGCGCACGCGTGCGATGGTGTCGCCCACGCGCCGCGACTCGAAATAGCTCAAGGGCAAGGCCAGGATGTGCCGGAACAGCCTCGCCCCCAACTCGACGTCGATCTTGCTGGTGGTGTGGGAGAAGGTATAGGCGCGCAATCCGGTCAGCACTACGTCGAACACCGCGATCGCGATCAATCCGACCACCACGACCTCAAGCGTGGTCAGGCTGCGGTGCACCAGCACCTTGTCCATCACGACTTGAAAGAACAGCGGCGTCACCAGTGCGAACAGTTGCAGGAACAGCGACACCACCAGCACTTCGACCAATAAGCGGCGATACTTGACCACCGCCGGCACGAACCAGCGGAAATCGAACTTGGCCAACTGGCCCAGCACCGAAGCTCGGGAAGTCACCTGCAGCAGGCGGCCGTGGTAGCGCTGCTCGAAGGCGTCGCGCGTCATCACCTTGGCGCGGCCTTCGCCGAGTTCGTGCACCAGCAAGGAATCGTCGCCGGCCTTGGCGACCACGAAATGCTGCCCGTCTTGAGCCAAGGCCAAGGCCGGCAACGCGGCCATGGCGACACGCTCGGATGCGGTACGCGTGATGCGGGCCTTGAGCCCCAACTGCTTGGCGGCCAACAACAGGGACGCGTCGTCGAACGGCTCGCCACCGCGGCCGAACTGGTGCGTCAGTTGCGCTGGATCGGCAGCGATGCCATGGAATTGCGCCAGCATCGCCAGACCCAGCAGGGCAAGATCGTGCTGGGGCGCGACGACTTCAGCAGGCAGCCTGCTGGGCGTAAGGGAATCCGGAGCCATCGTTCATTCACATCCAAGCGTGCGTCGCGGCAATCGATTTCAGGCCTCCGCCACGCACCCACGAGCGTGCACAGACGCGAGCGGCTGCATGCCGTTCTGCCGTCCGTATCCGTTAGCGAAATTCGTGCACGCGCCCCACGGCGCGTAGCGAAAGCGCAGGCACTGTGCCTACGCGTCCATTGTCGGCGCAAAGCCGCCCCATGCGGGCTCGGCTCGCCGCAGTGCGAACACGACTGGGCGCAGTGCGAGACGAAGCCTGTGCGCACGCAGGCTGCGGCGGCGGCCAGAGTCGCTAGGGTTTCCGCCGAGGCCGCTTAACGGCCCCGGCGCCGACCGAGCGGGCTCAAGCCCGACGCGCGGCGCGTTCGGCGGTCTGCGGATCCTGGCTTGGGTCCTGGGTCTGAGCCTGGACCTGATTCGGCGCGCGTGCGGCTTCGATCTCCGCCGCGCGCTGGCTGCTCTCGCGCAAAGGCGTGTCCATACCGCGCGCGGTTTCGACGCTGGCGTTGAGACGCGCGGGATCGTCCAGCCGGCCCTGCACCGCGAACACGCGGCTGGCGTCGCGGCTGAGCTCGACGTGGTTGATCTCCTGCATGCCGCTGCGCATCGCCGCGACCGCGAGCGAGCCGGCAAGCTGGTCGCTGCGCGGATCGGGGGTACGGTCGAAGCGCGCGTCCAAGGCGTACACGCCCTCGGCCGCGCCGCGGTACAGCGGGTACTGCGAATGACGCGGATCGTTGAGCAGCACGCCGTCGCCGGGCGGGTTCGCGTTGGCGCCGCGCGTGCCCTGAGTCGCCTGCGGCACGATCGGGCTGTCCTGCGCCGGCGGAGCGATCGTCTGCGGCAGGCGTTGCGCCGCCGCACGCTCCATTTCGCGGGTGCGGAAATCCAGGCTGGGCAGCACGGTGTCGACCATGCCGTGGCGCTGCACCGCTTCGCCCGCGGCCTGGCCGATGTTGTCGAACAACACCTTGGTCTGGACGATGTTGCCGATGCCGCCCGGACGGGTCGGATCGAAGGTGACCGCGGCGCCGCCGACGCCGGCCACGGTCGCGCCGGTCAGGGCGAAACCCAGCGGCGCGTAGCTGGTGGTGCGACGGATCTGGTAGCCGGTGGCATCGAGCGTGGCATCGATGGAATGCCCCGCGCCATCGGCGCCGCGACGCACGTGGGCGCCGACCGCGTCGGCGGTCTGCTCGATCGCGCGCGCGCCCTGATTGGCGCCCGCACGCGTGTTGTTGGCCGCCTGCTGCGAACCGGTCAGGGCCGCGCGCGCTTCGCCGCGCTGGGCCTCGCAGTACTGCGCGGTGGCGCGGTCGCGCTGATCGGCGATGTCGTTGAGCATCGGCACCCAGCGCCCGGCGCCGCGCAGGAAGGTATTGGTGGCGCTGTTGGTCCACTTGGCGCCTTCGCACTGAACCATGTCTACCGCGGCCGCGGCACGGCCCGACACCAATTGCACCTGGGCCACAGCTTCGCCGCCGGTGCGCACCTGCCAGCCGGGAATCTGGCCGACGGTGTGGGTGCCGGCCTGGGCGGCACGCCCGCTCATCTGCAGTCCAACGCGCGCGCCGTCGCCGGCCAGGTCCAGCCCGCGGTCGGCGACACGGCCGCCACCGGCAACGACTTCACCGGCCTGGCGCCCGACCTGGGCGCCGGCCAGCGATACCGTAGCCACGCGCAGCAGCGGCCCGGCGAACTCGCCGGCCTGCCCCAGCGACATCGCCTGCGGTCGATCGATCAGGCTGCCCTGGGCGTCGCGCGTTTTCGGCGTCAGCAAGGGCTGCACCTGGCCCGCCGCGAGCGGCATGTCGCGCAGCGCGCGGTTGCCCGACTGGGTCGCCAAGGCATCGACCAGACCGCGCGCGTCGGCCTGGGCCTCGCGGCTGTAAGGCAGGTGCTGCGCGAGCTGCTGGCCCAGCAGTTCCTTCGCGCCCGGCAGGCGCATCAGTTCCGAAGCCTGGTTGGCGACGCGACCGAGTTCGGCCCTGCGCTGACCGTTCATGCGGTCGATGCTGGTCTGCACGTCGGTGAGCACTTCGCCGGTGACCTGGTAGGCCACGACGGTCTGATTGGGGTTGTGGACGGTCAGCCCGTTTTGATCCGCATAGCGCTGCGCCGTGGCCTGATGCAGGCCGGCGGCGTTGAAGGTGGTAGCGGGCACGCCGGTGATGGCCGAGCCGGCGGAGGCCATGCCGCCACCCAGGGAGTGGCCGACGATTTCGAAGTTGCCGCCCACCTTGGAGTTTCTGAACTCGACCGCGACTTCCATCGCCCGGTCGTAATAGTCGCTGCGCAATCCCAGCCCCTGACGACCGTTGTTCATCCAGTCTTCCGGGGCGGATTCGCGCGTAACCTGCTTGCCGCTCTCGTCGAACACCACCGGGCCGTTGGAGCCCTTGTAACTGAGGACCGGTTTGACCTCGGGACCGTACACGCGCGGATCGGGCAGATAGATTTCCGCACGGAAGGCCGAATCGTCGGGCTGCAGTAGTTGGTCGACGCGATCGTTGCTCCAACCCACACCGGCCTTACGCAATAGGTCCGGATGTTCGCTGCCGCGCAGCCAACCGGGCGGCGGTTGGCCAGTGTGTTCGGCAGAGCGGTAAACGTCGGCCGCCAGCCCGGCCATTTCTCGGGCGTGGTATTGGCGTTGCAGGGCATCGGCCTGGCTGCCCAGCTCGCGGTCGCCGCTGCTCGCCGAACGCTCGCGCATCGACGTCAGCAAGGCCTGTTGCTCGCGCAACTGAGCGATCTTTTCCTCAACCGTGCGCGGGGTTTGCGACGGGAGGTCCTGCTCGGGCGTGGACATGGCGGTTCTATCCCTGAACGGCGCTAAGCTCTGACCGAAACTGCCACTTCAACCCGCCCCTGTCAAACGTCGGCTTTGTTACATTCGGGTCGCCCCACGCCAAGGACGACCGCTGCCATGACGCTGCCGCTACCGCCCTCGCCGCTGCGCCGCTGGACCCTGGCCGGCCTGATGCTGTGCGCCCTGACTGCGTGCTGGGCGGCGCCACCCGCAAGCGGCGAGCGGCTGCCCTGGGACCCGGGCGATTACTTCGAGGGTCCGGCCCTGCAGCTGGCGGTGGCCAGCGACCGCCGAAAGGCTGAGCAGATCCGCTGGATGATCCACGAAAAAGGCATCAATCCTGATCATTTATTCGATAAGGGCGACATGCCGCTGGTGGCCTGGCCGGTGTTCAATGAGAACCCCGAAGGCCTGCGCCTGCTGCTGGAGAACGGCGCCGACCCGAATGCGCGCAAGCACGAGCCGGAGCGCAAGCGAGGCCAGTACCGTAACAATGCGATGGTGCTGGCCGCGCGCAGCAAGAACCCGATTTATCTCAAGCTTCTGCTAGACCACGCCGGCGATCCCAATACGCTCAGCTCGAACAACGAGTCATTGCTGCATGTGGCGTATCTGCGCGGGCAATGGCAGAACGTGCAGTTATTGGTCGAGCGCGGTGCGCGCATCAACGAGCCTTTGTTCGCGAAATCCGAAAGTTACGAAGGCCACGACACCGTACTCAATTGGTACGCGAGCCTGGGCAATTTCGACAAAGCTTATTGGCTCTTGCAGCACGGCGCCGATCCGGCGCGCAAGATGTGGTTGCCACCGGACTTCGATGACAAGAGCCAGGGCGAGCGCATGCCCATCCTCGAATCCATCTTCTGGCTGCCAGTGAAACCGCACATGGTCGAATGGCAACGCAAATGCCAGATGTTCGCCCTGGCGCGCGGCCTGAAACCGCCGCCGATGCCCGACGGCATCAAGTTCAGCCGCAAAGGCCTGGGCCTGCCCACCGAGGAAAAGGACATCCCGCTGCCGACGGCGTCCCCCGCGACGTCAAGCCCGGTGCCGACATCCCCGCCGGCGCGCTGACAGCGCCGCGGCGGTGTGTGGATTCAGTCCTCCGCCGACTCGAAGGTGCAGGCCAGGTGCCGAAGCGTTCTTGAATCGCGCAGCACCCGGAAGCAACTACCGCTCTCGCCCTCGAAGTACAGCACCGCGTCGATCATGTATTCGAGCGCGCACGAGCCGACGATGTCGCGCTCTTGGCGACGTGGCGACTATCCCTGAACAGCGCCATGCTTGGACCGAAACCGGCACTTCAAGCCGCCTTGTCGAAACGTCGGCTTTGTTACATTCGGGCCGCCCCACGCCAAGGACGACCGCCACCATGACGCTGCCGCTACCGCCCTCGCCGCTGCGCCGCTGGACCCTGGCCGGCCTGATGCTGTGCGCCCTGACCGCGTGCTGGGCGATGCCGCCCGCGAGCGGCGAGCGGCTGCCCTGGGACCCGGGCGATTACTTCGAGGGTCCGGCCCTGCAACTGGCGGTGGCCAGCGACCGCCGCAAGGCTGAGCAGATCCGCTGGATGATCCACGAAAAAGGCATCAATCCTGATCACTTATTCGACAAAGGCGACATGCCGCTGGTGGCCTGGCCGGTGTTCAATGAGAATCCAGAAGGCCTGCGCCTGCTGCTGGAGAATGGCGCCGACCCGAATGCGCGCAAGCACGAGCCGGAACGCAAGCGAGGGCAGTATCGTAACAATGCGATGGTGCTGGCCGCGCGCAGCAAGAACCCGATCTATCTCAAGCTGCTGCTAGACCACGGCGGCGATCCCAATACGCTCAACTCCAACGACGAGTCGCTGCTGTACGTGGCCTACCTGCGCGGGCAATGGCAGAACGTGCAGCTGTTGATCGAGCGTGGCGCGCGCATCAACGACGGCCTCTACGCCACGCTCAACGACAAGCGCGGTCACAACACCGTGCTCAACTGGTACGCCAGCCTGGGCAATTTCGACAAAGCCTATTGGCTGTTGCAGCACGGGGCCGACCCCGCACTGAAGATACGCGCCTCGGACGAAGCCAAATTCGCGAACGACCGCGACCGCATGCCCATCCTCGAGGAAATCTTCTGGCTGCCGGTGAAACCGCACATGGTCGAATGGCAACGCAAATGCCAGATGTTCGCCCTAGCGCGCGGCCTGAAACCGCCGCCGATGCCCGACGGCATCAAGTTCAGCCGCAAAGGCCTGGGCCTGCCCACCGAGGAAAAGGACATCCCGCTGCCGACGCGCGCAGGCCTCGGAGCCGAAGCCGCCGGTCGCCGCGCAGCCCGCCACGTCGGTCCGCTAAGGCGACCGAAGGCGCCACCCACGTCGGCCAACCGCGGGCCTCAATCCGCCGACGCCTCCAGCGCATCGGCCAGACGCTCCACCGCCACCACCGTCATCTCGCCCACCTTTCCGCTCTTGGGCGCGTTGGCCTTGGGCACGATCGCGCGCTTGAAGCCATGGGTCGCGGCTTCCTTCAGACGCTCCTCGCCGTTGGGCACCGGCCGGATCTCGCCGGACAGGCCGACTTCGCCGAAGGCCACGGTCTGCTCGGCCAAGGGCCGGTCGCGCAGCGAGGACAGCACCGCCAGCAGCACCGGCAGGTCGGCCGCGGTCTCCTGCACGCGGATGCCGCCGACCACGTTGACGAACACGTCCTGATCGCCGACCCCGACCCCGCCGTGGCGGTGCAGCACCGCCAGCAGCATGGCCAGGCGGTTCTGCTCCATGCCGACCGCGACCCGGCGCGGGTTGGACAGCGGCGAGGAATCGACCAGCGCCTGCACCTCGACCAGCAGCGGCCGGGTGCCCTCGCGGGTGACCATCACGCAGCTGCCCGGCTGCGGGGTGCGGCTGCCGGACAGGAAGATCGCCGAGGGGTTGGGCACCTCGCGCAGGCCCTTGTCCCCCATCGCGAACACGCCCAGTTCGTTGACCGCGCCGAAGCGGTTCTTGAATGCGCGCAGCACGCGGAAGCGGCTGCCGCTCTCGCCCTCGAAGTACAGCACCGCGTCGACCATGTGTTCGAGCACGCGCGGACCCGCGATGCCGCCTTCCTTGGTCACGTGGCCGACCAGGAACACGGCGGTGCCGGTTTCCTTGGCGTAGCGCACCAGGCGCGCGGCGCTCTCGCGGACCTGGCTGACCGAGCCCGGCGCGGCGCTGAGCTGCTCGGTCCACAAGGTCTGCACGGAGTCGGCCACGATCAGCGCCGGCTTCATGCGTGCGGCGTGTTCGAGGATACGTTCCACCCCGGTCTCGGCCAGCGCATGCACGCCGTCCAGGGGCAGGCCCAGGCGTGCGCCGCGCCCGGCGACCTGGGCCAGGGATTCCTCGCCGGTCACGTACAGGCCCGGCAGGGTCTGGGCCATGCGCACGATGGCCTGCAGCAGCAGGGTGGACTTGCCGATACCCGGGTCGCCGCCCACCAGCACCACCGCGCCGTGGACCAGGCCGCCGCCAAGCACGCGGTCGAACTCGCCGATCCCGGTGCTGACCCGCGATTCTTCGCCGTGCTGCACGTCCTTCAAGGCGGTGACGGCAGGCGCGTCGGCGCGCCCGGCCCAGCTGCTGCGTCGCGTCGCCGCGACACCGCCGCCCTTGGCCGCCGGCTCGACCACGAACTCGCTCAGGGTGTTCCAGGCCCCGCACTCGCCGCACTGGCCCTGCCACTTGGTGTGGTCGGCGCCGCATTCGGAACAGACGTAGGCGGTGCGCGCCTTGGAGGCGGGCTTGCTGGCGGGCTTGGACATGGGGATCGCTGGCGGAAACTGACCGGCACTGTACCGGGACCGCGTCGCAACGCGCGAGACCGCAACGGCTGAACGGCGTGTAGGCGGATGCCGCCAGACGGGGTAGGCCCTCGCCTACCGCCCTATCCGTCTATGGGGCGGAGGCGACCGCGACGGCTCAGGCCGCCAGCGGCCGGTGGTGTTCCGGATACAGCGCGGGCAGCCAGCGCTGCGGCGTCGCCAACAGGCCCGGCACATCGGCGCGCGGCACGATCCCGTACCCGCGCGCATCGATATCCGCGGCGATGCCGCGCCAGTCCAGACGCGGCGCGGCCATGGTGCTCTCGATGGTCCAGCCGAAGCGCAAGGCGCCCAGCGCGAACATCTCGTCCAGCGGCAGCGGCCGCCCGGCGGGCGCGACGACGTAACCCTCCTCGTCGCCGACCACGAACACATCCACGCGCATCGACCGTCTCCTCGCCTCGCCTGCACCGGAGCGGCCGCGCCGCTCGATGGCGCGCCATGGTGGCGACCGCGCAAGAAAAATTTCGTGAAGAGCCGATGGCCGAACGGTGAAACACTGGCCGGCGTTCACACTCCGGTTCAGTACCGATGCTTATGCGCGCATGCGCTACGCGCCTTAGGCGGCCTCGAAGCGATTGAGCATGCGCCGCACCACCAGCGCCAGGGTGCGCCGCGACATTTCCATCGCCGCCAGGTAGTCGCCTGGACGCTCCTGCCCCATCGCGTGCTTGGCCGCGTTGACGGTGTCCAGCACCAGCACCGCGCCATCGGCGCCGACCATGTCGCTGAGCGAGCGCCGATGCGCGTCGAGGCGGCGCTCGATCTCGTAATCCAGGCCGCGCCCCGCGCGCGCGGCCACGCGCGCGAGCGTGGCGTCCAGGCGCTGGAGTTCGTCTTCGATCTGCGCGGAGCTGTAATGCATGGACGGCGGTTCCTGGGAGGGCGCGCCGGCGACGGCGGACGAGGAGCCTAGGCAGCGCGCGTCTCACCGGATGACACTGCAACGGCGGCGCGCACTTAGGCGACCACGAGTGTGACCGGCGTAGCGCGGGCGGGTTCCGCGACGCGACGCCTGCTGGTTCAGATGCGCGTCACGATCCGGCGCGGACGCCCGAATCGCCGGGCACGCGAACCTGCCACTGCGTGTGCGCCGAGCGATGCCGCGATCCCGATGGAGTCGACCGCACCGGATGGATCCCTAATGCATCGCAGCGACGGGGCGCCAATCCAAACACCGATGCCGGACCAAGTCGTGCCGCGTCCACCATCGACGCCAGGCGCGCGCTCTGGTGAAGGCGGGCGCATCCGGTCGGGCGGGATCCGAGGCTTTCGGCAGCCCCGGAAATCCGGCAAAGTGTGATGGGGATTCTTCCGCACCGACCATGCCGGCCCAGGCTCGCACGGCGCACACCTACTGCCGAATCATGTCTCAAATCATAGAAAGCACCGCCGCACGCATACGCGAGACCGTCCATTCCGCGACCACCGGCCTGGTAGAGCGCGAGCAACTGGCGGAATTGATGGTTCTGGCGGCCGTGGCGAGAGAGCATCTCCTGATCGTCGGCCCTCCGGGCACGGCGAAAAGCGCGGTCGTGAGACGGGTCGCTGCAGCGCTGGGCGGACGCTATTTCGAGTACCTGCTGGGTCGCTTCACGGAGCCGGCCGAACTTTTCGGCCCGGTCGATCTGCGCAAGCTTCGCGAGGGCACGGTCGAGACGGACGTTGCGGGCATGCTGCCGGAGGCCGAGGTCGCTTTTCTCGACGAGGTGTTCCTGGGGTCGACCGCCATCCTGAACACCTTGCTGGGCGTACTGAACGAACGCCGTTTCCGACGCGGCCATACCGATCTTCCGTGCCCGCTCCGGGTCTGCATCGGCGCCGCTAACGCGCTTCCGGAAGATGAATCTCTCGCCGCCTTCGCGGATCGCTTCCTGCTGCACCTGTTCATCGATCCGGTGCCCGATCATCGGCTCGAAGCGATGCTGACCGGAGGTTGGCAGGCAGACCAGGCGAAAGTCACGCATTTCGCCGATCTGACGGATATCGACCTGCTCGGCGGCGAAGTGGCGCGGGTGAATATGGACGAGGCGCGAGGCGCGCTCGCCAACGCAATCCGCAAGCTGCGCGGCGCCGGCTTGAGCTTGTCGGACCGAAGGATCGTCAAGACCCAGCGCCTGATTGCGGCCGCAACGGTCCTCGCCGGACGCCAAACCGCAACCGAAGCCGATCTGTGGCCGATCTTTTACGTGCTGCCCACGCGTGAGGCCCAGACCAGTGCGCAGGAGGTCCTGCGCGACTCCTTGGTCTCCGCCGCCAATCCGACCTTGCGCGCCGCCGTCGAGCACGCCACGCTGCAACCGGTCTCGCGGGCGACGAGGCTGGTGGAAGCCGCGCGCAGCTGCCTGCACGAGCAGGACACGCCCTCAATGCGCACGATCGCCGAAGCGCTGTTGCGCGAGATCGACGCCAACTTCACTCCTCGCTCGCTTCCAGAGGAATTGGCTGTCGAGCGCGCTCGTCTGATCGAGCGCACCCACACAGACTCATGACCTGGTCCTGGCGGGATGAACCCGACCCGCCTCAACCCCAGGGCGTAATCGGGATCGGCTCGGTCGCCCGGCATCTGCTCACGATCGTCGAGCGGCTCGCGCAAGGCGGCGATACCGGGCTGATGGCGACAGCCAACGACGACGTATTGATACTGACGGGACCGGCGCAGCTACTGCCCTGGGCGGATGGCGTTCAATACATCGCGCCGCACGATGAAGCGACGGCGCTGTGGTTACCCGTTGCGGAACGCCCCGCGATTCCCATCGATTTGTTGGAGCAGGCGATCCGGCGCAAGCACCCCCGAATGCCCATGCTACTGCTGCGGGAGCCAGGGCAATTGGTGCCTCTGACCCGCTTGCTGCCGGCCGACGCAGGTTTGCTACGGCAGATTCGGAGCCGCTGGCAGGGCGACCAATGACGACGAAGCTGCCGCCGGCACTTCAGCCGTGGAGTGTCTGGCTGGATTGGTTCGACCCTGAAATAGCGACGATCGTCGGCGAGCTACTGCTGCGCCTGGATCCGCTGTTGAGCCGCGGCAACAGCCGCCTTCAGCGGGGCAAGATCGAACCCGACGGCGTCGACGACCTGCGCCAGCGCGGCCCTTACGAACGCCTGCTGTTGAGCGAATGGGCGCTCGCCGACGCGTTGCCGGACGAGTTCCTGCGCCGCGCCGCCTACCACGAACACCTGTTCCTCGCCCCTCGGCTGGTCACGCCCCAATCCGACGGTTTGATCGCCGTCGTATTCGACGCTGGCCCCTCGCAGTGGGGCGCTGCGCGTCTGGTGCATGTAGCGATGTGGATACTGCTGGCCCGTCGCGCGCAGGCGACGCATATGCGTTTCGCGTGGGGCTTGGCCCACAGACCCGGCGTCCTGACGGAGAACGACTCTTCCGCGATGCTGAAGAACATGCTGAGCGCCCGCACGCACGAAGTCTCGGGGGCGGACCGGCATCGAGCCTGGCGCGACTACTTCGACTCCGCCGACCTTCCCCCCGGCGAACGCTGGCTGCTGGCGGCGACCGATGAAAACGTGGACGCCTTCAGCCATGTCGGTTCGGTGCGGCGCGGCTTCGACCACCGTCTGCATGTCCGTCTTGGCAGCGCTCAAAACCGGCGCAGCGTGGACCTGCCGATGCCGCCCGCGCAACAGGCCGCGCAGTTGCTGCGTGGCGACTTCCTGGGAAATGCCAACGCGGCCGCGCATCGAAGGACCGCAGGAAAACTGTCCCTGCGACAACCTCCCCTGCTCAGCATTGGCGGCGATTACGTAGCCTTGCCGTTGTTGGGCGAAAGCCGTGCCATGGTCATCAAGATCCAGCGCAGCGAGAAGGAAAAGCCCGCCAAACCTCGTTACGGCAACTGGTCGTCCGGAGCGCAGTTGCTTTGCGGCGCGCTCTCGGGAGGCAGCTTCGGTGGCATCGTAGCCGATGCCCATCACCTGTACTTCTGGAAAATATGGGGCTTCCAGACCGTACAACGCCCTTCCAGCCGGGAATTCACCGTCACCCCCGGGCTCGCTCGGTGGCTCAGTTGCGTGTGGCTGAACAATGGCGGAAAAACCCACCGTATCGCCGTACTGGACAACGCCGGTCGCCTGTTGACCTGGACCAACGCCAGCGCGTCCCATGGCCGCAGCGATGCCGCGCATGTGATTCTGGACGAAGCGGTGGTCGCGCTCGTGCAGGCCGACCCGCAGAGGCTGATGTATGCCGCGCACAAGGCCGGCAAACTGAAGATCAAACTCGTGCATCGCGACGGAAACAAGACGCTGGTGACGAGTCTTCCGATTTCGGGGAAACCCGCCGCGGTGTTCTTTTGCGGGGCCATGCGCGACAAGGAATGGAATGGCGCCGTCTGCGTCGAACAACGCCCCGAAGGCAAGAGAAGCAAATCCAGCATATATCGCTTGTTCGAGGGCCGGCCCCAGGATGGCTTTCGCGAGTACGAACTGACTATCGCGCCGGGCTCGAAGGCACTGGGACTGATCAAGGACGGGCAAACGCATACCAAGCACATATTGCTCGCTCTCAGCGCCGATCGCCGCGGGCTGATCGGGGTCGGACCGGATGGCATCGAAGACATCTATCGCTCGTCGAGAGACATCGTGGCGGTATCGCTAGGAATCGACGGCGACCTGGTCGCCTTGATCAACCTCGACGGCCAACTGATCCTGCTCGGCGACGGCGGTCGCCGCTTGCTGATGAGCGTGAGCGGCCAAGCGGAGGCTGCCGATGAGTGATTCGGCCAATGTCCGCCACCCTGTGTGGCGGGGACAGCAAGCGGTGTCCGGCCTTTGGTTCCCCAGCTGGATCGCACCCGATCTGCGATCGGCCCGCTTGCTCGCGGCCTGGGTGCCAGGCTGCCGCGCCTACCGCTTCGCGACCGGGGATGCGCTGTGCTTCCCCCAGCCTCGGATTCTGGTTTGCGAGACCACGCAGGGGCTGGCGCTTTGTCGCATTCAAGGCGGCATGTATTCGGCGCCGCTGACGTCTCGCGAGCTGGCCCGGCTTCCGGCCACCGATATCGGAATCGTGCAAGGCGCCCAGGTCCTCAGCCTGACGCTTGAGCAAGCGATCGAACTCGACATGTCAGCTTCGATAGATGTCGGCGGCTACGCCCTGCACGATACCTACGATTGCCGCATCGCCGATGCCGCCCTGAAAGTCCCCCGACTCGACGGCAAGAGTGTGCGCAGCCTGCTGGGCGACAAGATTCCGCCACAAAGTAAGGACAGCGAGGCTCTACTTCGCGATATCGCCGATAAGCAAGCCGGCAGGGAAGTCAACAGTGGGGAACCTCGTTCCCTGAAGCATGGCATCGGCGCAGCGCGGGACAGCATCATCGGCCTGATGCTCTCGGCGTTCTTCAGGGCCGTCCCAGGCCCGGCGACCGGTGGCGCCTCGGCCAGGGCGGTTTCGCCTCGTCGACGACCGAACGGACTCCAGCCATGGCGCGAAAGAATGGCGCGTCTGGCCATGCTCTCGAAGATCGCCAAGCTGATTGGTTACCGGCAAGGCGCCCACCTGCGCCGCATGATGAATATGTTCGAGAGAGGCGACCTGAACGAGGCCCTGCGCAATGCGATACCGCTGGGCGGCCTCGCGGGCTCGTTGGGGCCCGCCTTCTCGGCCGGCCAAAGACGGCAAGATCTGCGCTTGTCCACCCACCTGGGCCCCTCTTCGAGCATCGGCATCGGCGAGGACCTGCAGTCTCATCTGCGCCGTCTGTACCGGACCGCATTCGAGCGATTCGACTGCCAGGGCAGCATCGACGAAGCTGTGTTCGTACTGGCGGAACTTCTGAACGCGCGTCAGGAGGCGCTCGACTATCTGGTCAAGCATGGCCGCCACTCCCAGGCAGCGGAGCTTGCGCTGGGGTGGGATATGCCACCCGGCATGATCATCCGATTGCTCATGCTTTCGGGCGATACGCAACGGGCGCTACAGGTGGCGCGAAGAGACGACGCCTTCTCGGAGGCGATTCAGCACCTCCAAGCCTCTCATCCGAAGCTTGCGGACGAGCTGCGATTGGAATGGGGGCACGCAAAGGTGCAGCGTGGCGACTGGCTCGGCGCCGTCGATGCCATCTGGCAGCTGCCGCACGCTCGCGATCACGCCCTGGCATGGCTCAAGGCAGCGGAAGAGGCCGGCACTGAACTCTCTGCGCGCGCACTGGTGCAGCGAGCCGCCCTGCTACCGGAAACGCTGCAGCATTACGCGGCGAGGATAGAGGTTCTGTCGGACCCGCTATCCGAGCCGGGCGCCAGATCGGCTCTGGCAGGGGCCCTGCTCGTATGTGGTGGCAAGAACGAAACCTTGCGAGCGCTGGCGACGTCGGTTTTGCCCGCCGTCGCGGCGGATCGCGCGGCCGGCCAGAACAACTTCAGCAACAAGGATCTGAGCCGGCTGCTGAAAATTTCGAACGATGCCTATCTCATCGCCGATGTGCCCCGCTGGGCCGGCCCAAAGACGGAGCCGGACAAATCGCTTTGGCTACGAACCGAACCCCTAGCGCTGCAGGCTCCAAGGGCCGGTCTTCATGAGATACACGATGCCGCCGCGCTTCCCGGTGGCCGTTATCTCGTGGCACTGGGTGAATCCGGCGCTGCGATACTGGATTCGCATGGCCGGATCAGGCAACGCTACACCGTGCCCGCGTTCAAGCTGGTCCTCGCCGACAGCGGCGAAGTGGCGCTGGCCATCGCACCTCGAGAACAAGCGTCGCGTGTTTCCAGATTGGACCTGGTAAACCATGCAATCGTCGATCTTGGCGTGATTGCGTTGCAGTTCGCGGCACCCCGTTTCGATGGCATCGGCTGGACCGTGGTCATGGCCAATCGCATTGTCGTAATCGATACCGCCAAGGACACCCGCGAAGTGCTCTGGCATGTCGCCGACCTACCGGGCCCCATCGTCGCCGCCGGCTTCTTCTCCGATCGAGAGATTTACCTGGTGGGCCTGACGGACGGCCTGCAAGATTGGAGCTACGCCCTGCCGGGGCGCCGCCTTCAAGCACGCAGCGAACTCCGCCTGCACGACGACCGCCCGTTGCTACCGCATCGCCTATCCACGGTGCAGCAACCGCAGGTGCGCTTGTCAAACGGGACGCAGATCGAGCTGTGCTATCAACGCGACGGCGTCGATCGGTACTGCGTATTGAGCGAGGAAGCTCCCGCACAGGAGTTTCACTGCACTTTCGTTCCCTTCAGCCTGGGGATGATCGTCGGCTTGCACGAACCATCAGGCAGCCGCTACTTCGTGGTGCGGCTGGACAATGGAACCTTGGTGGCGAAGGTGGACTGGCCGGCCGGGGCATTGGCGTTCGCGCGTGAACAAGCGGAGCACTTGTTGTTTCATGACGCAACGGGACGTCTATTGGACGTACTCATCGCACGTTCAAGCGCGCACGCCATTTCCGTGCTTTAAATCTTCGGCGCCGCGGCACCGGCCTTCACCCGCGACCCGCGCGGCTGCGTAGCAACTCGGAGTACTTGGCGATGCTCTGGTCGATCTTGTCGATGGCGAAGCCCGCCGACTCGGCTTCCATCGCGCCGGCCGCCGCGGCGACGGCGGCAGCCGCGCTCATGAACAGGTCTGTGGCCAGAATGCCCAGCGCATCTTCCGCGGCGTTGTTCGGCGCCTGATCGGTCAGTCCCTGGGTCATCTGCTTCAGCAATACCGCCTGGCTAGCCAGGGCGAGCTGGGAGATGCCGTCGAAGTAAGCGGCCGCCGAATGCGCGACCAGGTCGGCGGCGTCGGGCGACACGCGGCGCAGGGAGGCGATCGCCTCCATCGCGGTGGCGACGGAGTCCTGTGTCCGGGCTTGAATGTCCGCGTCGATAATCGGTGCGGGAGTGATCTTGTCGTCCATGATCGGTTCCTGGAGGTGGCTTGGAATGGAAAGCTGAGCGCGGAACGCGACCGTCCGACTGGCGACGCCGGCCGCGCGTAGCACGGTTCAAGCATAGCGAATCGGCTCGGCGCGCGACGCGCGCGTCGCTAACCGGAGGGCTTCCGTGCCGCCTTTGGACGGCGCGACTGCTTGCCCAATTCGGTCAGGCGCTCGGGCGAGCCCTGGCCGTTGAGTTCGTCCAACGCCGCCTGCGGATACTCGGCGAACACGTTACCCCACCAGCGTTTCAGGCTGTTGTCCCAAACGCGCCAGCCGTCGCCCGGGACCGCCCGGCCTACATAGCGTCGTTTGCGGGCTCCCATGATCGGCTACGCCCCGCCTACTTCCACCAGACCTCGCGCATCGGCATCGCATCGGCACAGGTGCCGCGAAGCCGGTCCTGCGCGTACGGCGGCAGTTGATCCGAACGGCCCAGGTCGAAGTAGTGAAGCTGGCGCATCAGCTCGGCGAAAGACGTCGCTCGAAACGTGCCGGACCACCCCAGCAAGGCGGCTTCCATTTCCCCGTCGCGGGTGCGGGCCTGCGGGAACAGCACGATCTGCTCGTACAGGCTATCGCCGTACTTACCTACCACGAGGGCGTCTTGCAGGTAGCGCGAACGCGTCGTGGCGCTGTCCTGATCGATGCCGTAGACGAAGTACCGGCCATCGTCGGCATGCAGCGGCTGAGCTTGCGCGAGCGCCAATCCCTCCGGGTCGAGACGCGCGACGGTGTCGACCGCGCCCAGCGATAGAAAGCCGGTGCCGTGCGCGATCGTTCGCCAGTCCGCCTGCGGACGTTGCGCACGAATGAAGTCCAGATAGGAACGCGGCAACGCGACGCCGAGCGCGCGTTGGCGTTCCTCGATTGTCCGCTCCAGCGCGCCCTCCTCCAGCGGCAACGCGACCGTCGCGACCAGCGGCTCCGGGCCCGCGCTGCGCGCCTGTCCGACTTCGCGCGACCAGCAATCCAGGAACCGGCGCCAGTCCGTCGGCGTGCCTGCGTATCCGGAAACCCGTTGATCCAAGGTCATGGCGTGCTCGCTCTGGCTCGGCGTATCCGGCGGCGTTCGGGCGCAGCCTGCCAGGATCAGCAGGACCGCCACCAGAAGCCGCCGACGCATCAGCTTATCGCGAGCAGACATAGCCTGTAACGGGCAGGCCGCGCACTGCGACCACTTTGTACTTGCGGCTGGGCGTGTTGGCGGGGATGCCGCAGCGCGCATGGAACCAGCGCAGATGCGAGCCGACGCTGCGGTTCTGCGATTCGTTCACGCTGCGCAACGACACGTCGTTGGCCGCGCCGCCTTCGCGACTGGCCGCCCAGGGATACTCGTCGCAATCCGTGCCTGCGCCACCGGCGCAGGCACGGCCCGGCCCCTTGTTCAGTCGCAACCAGGCGCGGCTGTGCGGGGGTTCCTGCCGCGACAGCATCGATGGCTTGCCCTCGCTCAGCGCGTCGCCGACATGCGCGCGCACCTCGGCGCTGTCGTCGCCGACCAGGAACATGGCGAACTGCGGCTTGCACTTGTTCTCGCCGGACTTCGCCGAGTTGATGCACTCCTCCAGCTTGGTGCGGATCAGCACGTCGGTCAGGACGTAGGTGCCGGTCACGGCCGCGACCGAGTACAGCGTCACCTTGGCGATCAAGCCCGCGGTGACCAGGGATGGCACGGCGGTTACCGACAGCTGCGCCTGGATCTGCAGGCCCATGGTCATGCCGCCCAGGTCGCTGAAATAGCCGCTGGGGTCCACGTAATAGGCCGGACTCGCGTTGGCGTACAGATACTTGTGCAGGCTGACCGGATCGCTGTCGTCGCCGGAGTAGGCGTCCATCTGGGTGAAGCGCCCGTTGGCCGGGTTCATGTAGCGCGCACGCAGATAGTAGAAGCCCAGGTTGGGATCGAGCTGCTCGCCGGCGAACAGGAACGCGTTGTCGCTGGAGCCGGTGTGCGACTCGGTTTCGCCGAAGGCCTCGAACCAGTAGCGGTCCGCCGCCGCACCCGCCGAGGTGGTCAGCAAACGCGTGCTGCCCAATCCGTCGCCGTGCAGATAGACCGTCTGTCCGCCGTCGCTGCGCCCGATGCGATCGTCGCCCATCAGGTACAGCACCGCGCGCGCGCCGGTGTGCTCCTCGATGACCTGATCGTTGCGGGCCGTTGGATCGACCACGTAACGCGTGGTCACGCCGTTGACCGTCTGCGCCTGGCGGATGCCGGCCGGATCGTAGCGGTAAGACATCGCGCCGGTCGGCGTGACCGCATCGACTAGGCGGTCGCCGCCGTCGTAGCTGTACATGCTCAGCCCCGCGACATCGCTGCGTTCGATCAGGCTGCCGTTGGCGTCGTAACGGTACTGCACCGCCCCGCCACCGCCGACGTCCTCGCGCTGCAAGCGGTCGTTGACGTCGTAGGTGTAGGCCGTGCTGGTGGTGACGCCGGCCTTGGTCCGCACCTGGGTGAGGCGATTGCCGACCGCGTCGTAGGTCCAGTCGGTGGTGCGGTTGCCGCGCGTGCTGTCGACCACTTGCTCGCGCTTGAGCCGCTTGAGCGCATCGTACTGGTAGGTCACGGTGCGCGTCGAACCCACGCTGCTCTCCACCGCCTGGGTACGCAGGCCGGTGTTGTCCACCGTGTAGGTGAAGCCCAACAGGACCGCGTTGGCCGCGGAACGGTGGGTGAGCGTCTTCAGGCGGTTGCGCACATCATAGGTGTAGTCGGCGCGGTTTCCGTTGGGCAACTGCAGCAGGCTGCGACTGCCGACCTCGTTGTATCCATACGTGGTGGTGGCGCCGCCGCGAACGACGGTGGCCAGTCGATTCAGCGCGTCGTAGGTGTAGGCGACGTCCTGGCTGGCGGTGGTCATGCGCAGGCGGTTGCCCATCGGATCGTACTGATACGCGATGGCCACGCCGTCGGCCTGCACGACCGAGTTCAGGCGGTCGCCGGCATCGTAGCCGTAGCTTGCGGTGCCGGCGCCGTCGGTACGCGTGGCGATCTGCCCCGTAGCGGTGTACGTGGTGACCGCGCCGGAGCCGTCGGCATGCCGCACCTCCAGCTCTCGATTCATCGCGTCGTAACGGAACTGACGCTGCGCGCCGTTGAAGTCGACATGGCCGACGCGATTGCCGTTGCCGTCGTACGCCCAGGTTTCGACCTGCCCGCCCGGCAAGGTCCGCGCGACCGGGCGGCCGGCGTCGTCGTAAGCCCATTGCGTGACGCGCCCCAATGCGTCGGTCTGCGCGATCTTGTTGCCCATCTCGTCGTAGGCGAACGTGGTCCGGCTACCCGCGGCATCCACCACCGCCGACAGTTGCCCGGTCGGCGTGTACTCGAAGGCGGTGACACGACCCATTTCGTCGGTCGTGCTGGATTTCCGGCCCTGGGCGTCGTAGCCGAGAAGGCTACGCGGGTTGTCGGTGTCGGCGGTCGTCGTGTCGGGATGGAGGGTCTCGACCAGTCGGCCCAGCGGGTCGTAGACGAACTTGGTCGTACGCGCCAGCGCGTCCTTGATGCTGGCTTTGGTGCCGTTGACGTTGTAGGCGGTGGTGGTCGACCGCCCCAGCGCGTCGGCCACGACGGTCTGGCGTCCGGCATCGTCGTAGGCGATGGTGGTGGCGTTGCCGCGCGCATCCTCGCGCCGCACCTCGCGTCCGGCCTTGTCGTAACCGATGCGACTGACCGCGCCGTCGGGCAGATGGGTCTCGATCAAGCGGCCCGCCGCGTCGTACACCATGGTCGTGGTGCGCCCGGCGCGGTCGATCGTGGCGATCACGCGGCTCTCCGCGTCGTACACCGAGCGGTCGCGGGTGCCGTCCGGATGGCGCGTCTCGACCAATTGGCCGAACGCGTCGTAGTCCATCTCGGTGCGGTTGCCGTTGGCGTCGATGTCCGCCGACTGCTTACCGATCGCGTTGTACTCCCAACGCGACACCTGGCCGGTCGGATCGGTGGTGGAGGTACGGTTGCCCTTGGCGTCGTAGGTGTGGCGGGTGACCAGCGAGCGGGTGCCGCCGTCCGCCGCCGTGCGCGTACGCGTCTCGGTCAAGACGTGGCCGGCATCGTCGTAGGTGTACACGATGACCGCGCCCAGGGCGTTGGTCTCGCGCGTCTTGTTGCCACGACTGTCGTAGGCGTACGACGTGGTCGTCCCGTCCGGCAAGCGCACGCTCGCCAAGTCGCCGCTGGTGGCGTAGGTGTACTCGGTCTTCTGGCCCAGCGCGTTGGTGGACGACGTCAACTGGCCGTTGCGGCTGTTGTAGACGTTGTTGGCCACCGTCGCGCCGCTGGCGTCGGTCTGGGTCAGCACCTGGCCGCGGCTGTCGTAGGTCCAGCGCGTGGTCTGATTCAGCGGATTGGTTTCGCTGATCTTGTTGCCGGCGGCGTCGTACTCCCAGCGCCAGACCTCGCCCTCGCCGTTCTCGCGGCTGAGCTCGTTGCCGTACGCGTCGTAGCCGTGCTTGGTGACCTCGCCCAGCGGATTGATTTCCTGGGTCACGCGACCGTTTTCGTCGTAGGCGTAGGTCGTCGACTGGCCCAGGCGGTTCTTGACCACCTGGGTGCGGCCGACCAGATCGACGGTGTATTCGATCCGCCTGCCTTCCGCGTCGATATGCGCGATCAGGCGCCCGTTCTCGTCGTACTCGCTACGCGAGGCGCGGACGCCGCGCGGATCGATGATGTCCTGCAGATAATGCGGGAAACGGCCTTCCAGGTAGCCGTAACGGGTGACCTCGCCGCGCTGGTCCACCGACGCGGTCAGGTTGCCCGCGAAGTCGTAGGTGTAGTCGATGAAGTTGCCGTCGGGCAGGCGGATGGTGGAGATTCGACCCGCGCTGTCGCGGATGAACTGCACGCCCACGCCGCTGGAATGCACGATGCCGTCGCGGGTGTAGGTCAGGGTGTTGCCGTCCAGGTCGGTGACCCGGCGGATGCCGACGCCCTGGCGCAGGTCGTAGCGCATGCCCTCCTTGGTGGTCAGGGCATAGTCGTTCGGGTCCGCCGGACCGATCTCGCCCAGATCGATCAGCTGGTTGCCCGCCAGCCTGACGCTGCCCAGGGTGGTCTGCTCCAGCTTGGAGGTCGTCCCCGGCAGGGCCTCGAACACGATCTGCACGTCGATGTTGGGCACGATGAACTGGCACTCCGGCATCGCCTTGGCGCGGAACTTCTCCAGCTTGCCGTCCGGCAACGCGACGGTGACGATCGGATCGCCCTGCGGCTGCACGCACCAGTTGCTGAAGAAGCCCGAGCGATACTCGTTCAAGCTCCAGCCCAGGCCGATCGTGCGCGATTCGTGCACGCGCACGTTCTGATAGTCGACGCTCCAGCCATAACCGAAGTCGAGCTTCTCGTGGCTGCGGCGGGTGTCGTAGGTGCGCGTGACGGTGATCGGAATACCCATCACCGGGATCGACACGTCGGGGAAGCTCAGGCTGAAATGCCCCAGCTTCATCTCGCCGTCGACCACGATGCTGCTGAACGCCTTGGACTGATGGCCGGCGCTGTCCCAGGCTTCCAGCACGACCACGTACTGGCCGTTGAGCAGGCGCGTGGGATCGAGTTGCCCCAGCGTGCCGGACACCGCGGCGGTGCCGCTGGCCAGCTGCTGCGCATTGCTGCCGTCGCGGTCGACCAGATACAGCTTCCAGCCCGCCAGATCGGTGTCCTGCACCGAGCCGGTGATCGTTGTCGGCGCGGTCACCACCGCGTCGTCCGCCGGTGCGGTCAGGGTCAGGGTCGGCCCCTCGCTGCTGTTGGCGTCCAGAACGGTGAACTCGCCGCTGACCTCGACCGTGTCGGTGCCGTCGCTGACGATCGCCACCAGGGCATGACGCCCGATCAGGGTGGTCTGCACCAGCGCGCGCAGGTTCGCGTCCACCGGCACCAAAGCGCCGTCCATGCGCAGTTCCACGCTGACCTGCGAGCCGGCATTGACCGGCAACACCTGCACGGTCACCACTTCGTTCGGGCCGACCTGCGACGGCTGCACATCCAGGGTCGCGCTGAAGGCCAGGCCCTCGACCACGCGCAACAGCCAGGCCTGCTCGGTCCACAGCGCGCCGTCGCTGACGCGCAGACGAACCGGGTAGTCGCCGATCTGGGTGGGCTGCCAGTCGATGCGGCCGGTCTGGGCGTCGATCGTCATGCCGGCCGGCGCCTGGGTCAGGCTGTAGGCCAGCAGATCGCCGTCCGGATCCAAGGTCAGCACGTCGTAGCGGTAGGCACGCCCCAGCTTGGCCGAGGTGGCCGGCGCGCTATGGATCACCGGCGCGCCGTTGCCGCCGCCGCTGCTCTGCTCCACCACTTCCACGCTGAAGGTTTGCCAGGCCACGCCGCCGCGGCCGTCGGCCACTTGCACCTTGAGCGCGTGCTGCCCGATCTGATTCAGCGCCGGCGTCCACTCGATGCGGCCGGTGTCGGCCGCCATCGCCATGCCGCGCGGGTACTCGAGCAAGCTGTAGCTCAGCGCGTCGCCATCGGCGTCCTCGGCCGCGACGTCGTAGACGTAGGCCTGGCCGACGATCGCGCGCGGATTGGGCGTACTGACGATCTGCGGCGCATGGTTGACCGGATCGTTGACGTACACCGTGAAGGTTTGCCGCGCCCAACCGCCGCGGTCGTCGCGCACTTCCAGTTCGAACTCGACCGCGCCGGTCTGCGCGGCGCTCGGCGTCCAGCGCACGGTCGAAGCCGGGCCGATCGCGGCACCCGCGGGCAGGCGGTTCCAGACGTAGCTCAACGGATCGCCGTCCGGATCGACGGCGGCCGCGGCGTATTCGTAGTCCTGGCCCAGCGTCATCGACAAGCCGGGCGTACTGGTGATGGACGGGGCGCGGTTGGGCGTGGCGTAGACCTTGATCGCGTAGGCCTGTTCCGCGCGCGCGTTGCGCTCGTCGGTCGCGACCACCTTGACCGCGACCGGCGTGGCCGGCGCGGTACTCGGTTGCCACAGCACGGTGCCGGTGCGCGCATCGATCTGCATGCCCGCCGGCGCGCCCTCCAACGAATAGCGGATGCGTTGGCCTTCCGGATCGGTGGCGCGCACGTCGTAACGGTAGACCTGATCCACCGTCGCGGCCGTTATCGCGGTCGAAACGATCGTCGGCGCCTGGTTGGGCTCGGTCGAGGCCGCTACGTCGACGGTCCACGATTGCTGGGTGGCGTTGCCGTTGAGGCTGCGCGCGGCCAATACGAAGGTAAAGCGACCGACCTGGCCCCAGCGCGGGACCCAGGTCAGCTCGCCGGTGCGCGGATTGACCACCGCGCCGTCCGGCGCGCTGCTCAACTCGTAGGTCACCGCGTCGCCCAGGTGCGGCGAGGTCGCCGCGGCCTGGTAGCGGTAGGCCTGATGCTCGATCGCGTTGCGCGGCGCGGTGCTGGTGATGCTGGGCGCGAGCATGCGCTCGCTGACCGCCACCACCCACAGCAGCCGGGCCTGCAGCCCGCCGTGATCGGCGACAGCGATCGACGCGACCCGGCCGGACGCCATGTTGTTGCCGACTTCGCACTCGTTCTCGTCGGCGGCGGCGAGGATCACCGCGGTGACCTCCTCGTTGCCGACCGCCTCGATCGTGGTCGCCAGCTGCGCGGCCACGCTTTGTCCGGGCGCGACGGCCGGCACGGTCGCCTTGCCGATCAGACTTCCGGCATCGACGCCGCCCCGATAGAACGCGACCTCCAGCGGGCGGCTGCCGGCCGTGCCGCGATTGACGACGTCCGCGGTCAGGGTCAGGCCGGCGGCGTTCTGCACGCCGTACGGCGCCGAGACGCGCAGGTCGGAGCGGAACGTGGTGGCCTGGGTCACCGCCTGACGCTGGCCCTGCACATACAGGGCCGCGGGCGGGCGCGAAACATCGGCGGGGGTCGGCCGCAGATCGCTGCGGACCTGATCCAGCGCGAAGGCGCTCTGATGCAGCACGCGCGAGCCCGCATGCCAAGGCAGTGTGGTCGAGCCGTAGGCACGCAGGGCGTTGCTTTCGCTGACCAGCAGCATGGCATTGCCGTCGCCGTCCAGGTCCACCAGGGTCGGCGTGTGCGAGTGATGGTCGCTCATGCCGGTGAAGCGCCACAGCACCGCACCGGTACGTCCGGCCACAACCTGCACATAGCCCGGGTTGGTGGTGAAGATTTCCAATTCGCCGTCGCGGTCGATATCGGCCGCCATCGCGGCGCGCGAATTGTTCGCGCTCCAGTTGGTCGCGCCGCTGATATCCCACAGGGTCTCGCCACCGGCGCTGGAATGCAGGCGACCGGATGCGGCCACGAAGATGTCCTCGCTGCCGTCGCCGGTGAAATCGGCGACCAGCAGCGGGCCGGCCGTGGAGCCCTGCGCGGTACGCAACCACACGTTGTTGCCGTCGGCGTCCACCAGGCTCAAGCGATAGCCGCGGCTGGTGTGTTCGCTGATCGCGATGTGCGCACGCGCGCTGCCGGCCACGCGCACCGGCGCGTAATACGCATAATTGACGGTGCCGTCCAAGGCGCTGGGCAGCTTCTTGCGCAGCGCGCCGTTGGCATCGCGGATCTCGCCGCGATACAGCACTTCGCGACGGCCGTCCTGATCCAGGTCGATCGCCAGGGCCTGACCGCGGCTGTCGGCGCTGGCCGGGAACTGCCACTTCAGGGTGCCGCCTGCCGTAAACACCGACGGACCGATCAGGATCTCCGCGGTTCCGTCGCCGTCCAGGTCGCTCACGCTGATCGCGTTGTAGTTCAGCGCATTGGCGGCCACCGGCACGTTACTGACCCAGCGCGGGCTGCCGTCCGGGCGCAAGGCGACCAGGTAGCGCTGGCTGTCCACGAACAGGATCGAGACATTGCCCTGCCCTTCCAGATCGGCCATCGCCGGCTGGATGTACCAATCCGGCGTGCGCTGGTTATAGCTCCACAGGGTTTCGCCGGTGTGGGCATCGAAGGCATGCAGGCGGCGATTGCCGACGGTGGTGTCGGTCCAGCTGATCGCCACCACCGCGGTGAGGTCGGCCGAGGTCAGCTGGCCGTCCATGTTGGTGTCGAGGATCGGGCCCACCAGCGGCTGGGTCGGAAACCGCACCTTGGTGTTGGCCCAGCGCGAACCGGGCGCGAACTCGCCCAGCGCCGGGTCGCGCGCCAGGCAGAACGGATTGGCCGCCGCCATTGCGGCCGGATAGCGCGAGCTCACCGAGGCGGCGGGCCAGTTCAAGCGCCCGCTCACGCCATCGACGTCGGAACCCGGCGGCAGGATCGTGCCCTGCCACGCGAACTGCTCCAGCACGTTGACGTCGCTGACGGTGGGCGAATACGAATACGCCGAACCCAGCGTGGCCTGCAGCGCCGGCGAATTGGTGATGCGCGGCGCCTGATTGGGCAGATCGCCAAGCAAGGTGTAGACCTGCAGATCGTAGTTGCCGTGCTGGTCGCGCACGCGCAGCACCACGCGCTCGCTCTTGCCGGCGAACGCGGCGGGCACCTGCCACTGCACCGCGCCGGTGGCGGCGTCGATGCTCAGACCGGCCGGGCCCATGAAGACGTCGTAGCGCAGCTCGGACGACGGCGCCGCGGTAACTTGCGTCGCGTAGGCGTAGAGCGTGCCCTGCACCGCCCGGCGCTCGGGTTCGGAGACGAAGCGAGGCGGCAGGATCGCAGCATCCACGCTGAGCGTGTAGCGCTGGCGCGCCTCGGCGCCGGCTAGGTCGCGCACCACCAGTTCCACCGTGTGCGTCCCGGCTTGCGAGGCATCCGGCACGAAGGTGAGTTCGCCGGTCAGGCGGTTGACCGCCATGCCGATGGGCGCGGTCGCCAGGGCGTAGGACATCGCGTCGCCGCGGTCCGGGTCCGCCACCGTCGGCGCGTAGACATAGCGTCGGCCGACGCCGGTGGTCGCCGCCGGCATCGAGGTGATGGTCGGCGCCTGATTCTGGTCGATCACCTGCACCGAGAAACTCTGCTCGGCGTACAGGCCGGCGCGGTCGGTGACGCGCGCGCGCACCCAGGCCACGTCCAGCGCGTTGTTGTCGGTGGCGCACTCGGCGACCTGCGTGGGTACCAGGATGCGCGCGCTCAGGCGGCCCGGCTCGGCGCCGGCCTGCACCCACCACGGAACGGTCAGATGCGAGAGCGCGCCGGCCGCCAGGTCCGGCACGGCTTCCACCGACACCAGTTGGTCGTCGGCGAAGATCTGCACGGCGATCGCGTCGCCCACCGGCGCCAAGCCGCGGTTGCCGATGTCCAGTTCGATGGTGGCGCCGTTGGACGTCAGGCCGTGCACATAGACGTCGGGCAGATTGCGGGTGGGCAGCTGCTGCAGGATTTCCTGCACCTTGATCTTCAGCAGCGCGTTGGTGAACGACTGCGCCACTCGGCCGCCGTCGCGCAGGACTTCGATGTCCCAGGCCGCGCCGCCGGTTTCCAGGGCCATGTTGACGTAATCGGCGATCGTGGTGCCGTCGCCGCCGTAGGCGCTGGCGTTGGCGCAGGTCAGGAAGCCGCCGCGGCCATCGGCCTTGTAGCCGACCTTGTGCTGGCCCAAACCCAGGGCCGCGCTGCCGTCGCCGCACTTGAAGCGGGCATTGACGACCGCGTTGAGCACGGCCTTCTGCGTGCGCATCTCGCCCAGCAGGGACGCGTAGGTGATCGACGCATCGGTGTTGTCGCGGTCTTCGTCGGTGACCAGGATGATGTTGCGCGCGGTGGTTTCGCGCAGCGGGTACTGGAAGATGGCGTGGCGCACCGCGCGCCAGCCATCCTCGGTGCCGCTGCCGCGCAGCGCCAATTGCGCGCTGGCGGTGATGAATTGGCGGTAGTCGCCGGTCAGGGTGGTGCCGACGTTGATCGGCAGCGGCACCGGGTCGTAGGCCAGCAGACCGTAGCGATTGGGGACGGCGCCGTCGCCGACGCCGTTGGTGGTCAGGTGCGCTTCCAGCGGCGCGGCGAAGTCGGCGATCCAATCGTGCTCGCCCGACATCGAACCGGATTCGTCGACCACCACCACCACGTCGGCGGCCGCGGCCAGGCTGGAGGTACGCTCGCCGCCGGCCATGCACATCGCGTTCGGCAGGCGGTTGTTGCCGGCCCAGCCGGCGCCGTTCCAGGCTATATCGCCGGTATCGGACGCGATGGTCATGCCATCCGGGCGCTTGAGCAGTTCGTATCGCAGCAGATCGCCGAGGTCCGGATCCTGCGCGCGCAGCGGGTACAGATACCCCTCCAGTTCCGGCGCGTCGTGCACCGCCGAGGTCACGATCAGCGGCGGACGGTTGCTGCGCTCCACCACTACCACGAAGGACTGCGCATCGCTGGCGCCGGCGCGGTCGGTGACCGCCACAGTCACCGGGTGCTCGCCGGCCTGGTCGACGCCGGGCGACCATTCGATCAGGCCGCTAGCCGGATCGATGCGCATGCCTGCGGGCGCGTTCACCAGCGAATACGTCAGCACGTCGCCGACGTCGATGTCTTCGGCCGTAACCGGGTAGCGGTACGGCGTATTGTCCAGCGCCCGCAGCGGCGGCACGCTGGTGATATGCGGCGGGTCGTTGACCGGCGTCACTTCGATCGCGACGGTGGCCACGTTGGAGTCGAACTCGCCGTCGTTGCTGCGGAAGGTCAGGCGGTCCGGGCCGTTGTAGTTGGGCGCCGGGGTATAGACCAGGTCGGGCGCCGTGCCGCTGAGCGTGCCGTGCTGCGGCTGCTCCAGCACTTGATAGGTCAAGCTGTCCGACTGGGTATCGGTGGCGGTGAGGCTGAGCGCCAACGCGGTGTCTTCCGGCGTCGACAGGTTCTGGTCCTGCGCGACCGGCGGCTGGTTGTAGCAACGCTGGTAACCGCGGAACTCGAGGCTCAGCCAGCCATGACCGGTCAGTTGGTAATCGCGCAGGCGAATCACCGCGAACTGCTGGACGCGGTAGTCGTAGCGGCTGCCCTGTCCGCGCGTCTGCGAGTACGCGGGCACGACGATGTCGCGCCCCACCAGGGCGGCCATGTTCTGCCGCACCTGTGCGGCGTTCATCGAGCCGGGCGCGCCTTGCGCCCAGTCGCCGATGTCCAGTCGCTGATCCTGGGCGTCATCGGGGTTGCGATAGGTATCGCTGTCGCCCGGCGGTACCAGGCTGGCGGCCAGGGTGGGCGCGCTGGGTTGGCCGGACCAGGTCAGCCAGCTGTAGTTGCCGGCCCCGGTGCCGCGCGGCATGCGCTCGAACACCGTACCGGGCGCCGCGCCTTGCAGCAGCGAGGCCGGAACCGCGATCGGATAGATGGCGCAGAAGTTCGAGTCCGGCGCGGAGGCGCCGAAGGCCTCGATCAGCCGCTGCTGGGCGCCCGACGCGAGTACCGCGCCCGCCACCACCACCGCGCCCAGGAATCCCCAGGCGAACGTACGCAAACTACGGCCACCGCGACCGTTTTCCCTGTTCATACCGCTCTCCCCAGAGCATAGCCATCCAAGCAGTCATCGCCATCCATGGCCCGATCAGGGAGCCCGGCAGAACGCTGCCAATACCCGACCTCCCGCCGACAGTCGACGAGAGGCCGCTACGAATCATGAAAGGACGAGCGATCGGCTCGCCAGCCCCTCTTCCCTACGGCACAGAGGGGACGTTCGCGTGTGCCCGTCGCCGAAGCCACCGGCCGCCCGCGCCGCAATGAACTGCGCTTACGGGCCCCGGCACGAAGCCGCGCCAGCCCGGTAAGACGCCTTACGATCCCCCTCTATCAGGGTAGCGCATCGGATATTACGAACAGAAGTGCATCCGCGGTCGGCTGGCCTTGTGCCTCGCCCCCAGCCCCTGGAATCGAAATGCCGCGCCGTCGAACGCGCTTTAGGGGATGCGTGAAACAGGCACCGCACCCGGGGAGCCACGACGGCGGAGTCTGGACCCCGCCGATGGCCGCGTCGGCCCAAACTCAGCGCGTGCGGTTCGCCCGCAGCCCCGCGAGCAGACGCCCGCGCGGTCTGCGCTGCGTCCGCTAGCCCATCGCCTTGCGATGCTCCGGCTGCTCGGTGGTCTGCGCGGCAGCGAGCTGGGTCTGCGCCTGGGGGCTGACTTGGGCCTGCCCCGCGACGCTCGCTGCGTCCTGCTCGCGTACCCCGCGCGCCTGATTCTCGCTGACCATCGCGTAGTTCGGACCGGTCGGGCCCTTGCTGCCGTCGAACACGAACAGGTTGCGGTCCGGCTGGCCGTTGGCGTCGACCACGGCGTTGCCGGGCTGGATGCCGGTCACCGTGTCGAAACCTTTGAGCTTCGCGCCCGCATACAAGTTGGCCGCCACCTGATCGTCGGCCATGCCGTGCGTGCGCATCGCCGCGACCACCTGCCCGTACATCGGATCCTCGCGCATGCGTGCGACGTTCGGATCCAGCGCGGCCAGCGCAGTACGCTCGCCGGGCGCCGCATCGGGGGTGTTCAGGCTGACCCGGCTGTCGGTGGACACCGCGCCCGGCGTCGGCAGCTTGGGGCCGATCACGTCGTCCGGCGACAGGCCGTGCTGGCCCACGCGCACGCGGTCGCTCCACTCCATGTTGCCGCCGCTGTTCATCACCACCAGCTTGCCCTGATCCAGTTGCTGCCCGATCAGGTTGGCCAGCTCCTGCGGCGTCGCATTGCGATTGGCCGCGCCGATCTGGTTGCCGATGGAGTTGTTGTACAGGTCCATCGCCTCGCGGTTGGCCCAATTGCCGGGCAAACCCTCGTGCGCTGTGGTGAAGGCCTTGCCCCATTCCGGGCCGTACTCCTGCGCCAGACGCGCGCTCCAGTACGCATGCCGGAACGCGTCGCGATGACCGTCGTTGCCCTGCCACTCGCGCGCACGGTCTGCGGGAACGCCGGCCGGCACCGGATTGTCGGGGAAGCGCCGCTCGCCCTCGGCGAAAGCTTCGCGGGCGATGTCGCGGAACCCGCTCAGCCCCACCAGGCCGCGGTCGCGGGTCAGGCGGTCGAGCAAGGCCCCTTCGGTCTTGGTCATCTCGCGGCCGTCGGTGAACGGGATATCGAACGCACCGAACGCACGCGGACGATAGGTGATGACCTCATCGTCGGCGACCTGATAGTTCGTCCGGATATCGTTGAGGTTGGGACGTGGATCCGGCATCGCGCTCTCCTTTTCGCTTGCGTTCGTTCGTCGCCGCGCGATCCGCTCCCCGCGATCGGCGGCGGCTGGCCTTATCTGCGCGCCCAGCGGCGCGATGCGACGCGCCCGTCCTGGTAGCGGACCTCGTAATACTCTTCGTCGATGCCGGCGTCGGAGACGCCCAGTTCGTAGATGTCCATGCCGGTCGCGGTGTTGCTGGAGTCGGGCTCGCCCAACACCATGATCACCTCATCGCGGGTCATGCCGTCGGTGATCGCCTTGGCCAGCGCGGGCACCATCGAGCCGCGTCGGTTATCCAGCGGCTTCGCGCCGCGTTGCGATTTCCAGGCAGCCGAATCGAAGTTCGCAGTCTCGTGCATGGCGCAGGCCGTCAGTAGGAGGGGGATCAACAGGACGCCTACCCGCACACGCCGCAGCGCGTGCCGGGCGGTAACCCCAAAGGTGATCGATTGCTTGCGCATGAACCGTCCTTGGAGATGGTTGGCGTCCAGATGGCAAGAGCCTAGCATGGTCGTTTGAGACCGTCGTGAAAGCAGAAAACCTGCACCTTTACCGCGATTTCGACGCCAATCCTGAGTTGCGACCGCATCCGCGCCACCGGCACCAGATCTTGACCCACCACCGAACCGCGACCGTCGCATGAAGCGTTGCCTGCTGCCCTACCCCTGATCGGATTCTTGCGCCGCCTCCGGCCGCCAGGCCGTCGGCTAGCCTCGGATGCCCGCAGTCGACGCTAGGTGCGTTCGCGCCCAAGGCAGTAGCGCAGATCGCGCACCAGGGTGAACACCATCGCCAGCGCAAACAACAGGTGCAAGGCTCCGATCACCACGGTGCCCCAAGGTGCGGCCCATACGTCCACCAGCGCCGCCGCACCCCAGAAGCCCAGCGGGAACAATGGCAGCACCGGCACCACGCTGACCCCACCCCGCAGCTCCTTGGCGACGCCCTCACGGAGTTCCTTCGCGCGCAACTCGGCGATGGCCGCGAACGCCCAAAGCGACCAGACCGCGAACAGCAGCAGCGGTAGCCACCAGTGGGGGGGCGTGATCATAGGACCAGAGCCATCGCGAATGCCCCACTACGCGCTGGGGCGTTCGCGCATCGTAGCGCCCGCCCCCCAGCGAAACCATCGACCGGCCTACGGTTCGGCGGCGCGCGGCGCCGGCAGGCCGTCCGCGCGGCGCCATTGGCCACATAGACGTCCGCAGCCGAGGTCGATCGACGCGCCCATCCCTGTCGAACACCGCTCGGGGCGTCGCATCATCGGGCGCGGCCTGAGCTAGCCAAGCAAGCAGACTCGGCCTGTCGGTCGACACAGGCCAACGCGAGCACTGCGCTGTTGCGCCCTCAATCAAGCGCGAGCTCGCTCCGCAGCGCCCCGACATAGACGCGTCCCACCGGCAGCTCCGCACCGTCGCCCAGCACCAGCCAGTAACGACTGCCCGAGCCGGCATGCAGGGTGCGGACATGGCGCAGGTTGACCAGGTAGGAGCGGTGGCAGCGCACGAAATCGGGTGGCAGCACGCCGGTCAGGCCGGCCAGGGATTTGTCGTGCAATTCGCTGCGACCGTCGCGCATGCGCAACTCGCTGTAGTCGCCGTCCGCGCGGATCCACACCACGTCGGCCAGTTCGACCAATGCCGTGCCTTGGGCGCGCCAGATGCCGAGGTAGCGGGCACGGCCGGAGCGATAACGACCGACATCGAGCAAGCGCTCGAGCGCCTGGCCGAGGCGTTCGCGCGAGAACGGTTTGGGAACGAAATCCAGCACGCCGTGCTCGAAAGCCTGCAGCGCGCGTTCGCGATGGGCCGAGACCACAACGCAGTGGTAGCGTCCGGCTACCGCACGCCGCAGCAGTTCGAAACCATCCTCGCCCTCAAGGTTCAGATCCAGCAAGATGCCGTCGTAGACGCTGCGCTGAAGTCTGTCCCCGGCCGATTCCAGGTCCGCAACCGCATCGAAACGCGCACGCGCGCCGGCCAGTTCCGTGCTCAGGCGCAACAGACGCTGGCGCACCAGCGGTTCGTCCTCGACGATCAGGATGCGCATGTCAGCTCGATCCGACCGCACCAATCGGCGCCATCGACGCCCTGGACGAAGCGCCAGCCGTCGGGATAGGCGGTAGCCAGGCTAGCCTCGATATAGCGCGTGCCGGTGCCGCGACCGCGGTGCGGCGCCGATCCGCGAGCGCTGCGCAATTCCAGGGTCCAGCGATCGTTCTGGCGATGTACGCGCAATCGGAACGGACGCTGCGCGCAGGCCCCGGTGCCGGCGTGGGTCAGCGCATTCTCGATCTGGGCATGGAGGATGCCCGGCGGCAACGACAAGCGAGTGTCGTCGGCATCGACCTGGAGCGACAGCGGGTGATCGGAGGCCAGACCGACGATGTCCAAGTGGCTGCGACACAAGGCCAATTCGTCCTCCAGCGAAACGCTTTGGCGGGTGCTGCTGTCGCGCAGCCGGTCGAACTGCTCGGCCAGCGACTCGACCAGACGGCTGGCGCGCGGCGGCGCCTGCTCGATCAACTCCTGCAGGCAGGTCAAGGTGTTCATGAGCCAGTGCGGATGGATGCCCCGCTGCAACAGCTGCAGAGAAAGCTGGGCGCGCTCTTCGCGTAGCTTCGCGTTATGGCGATCCAAGGCACGCAGCTGCGCGGCGTGGCGCAAGAGCAGGAAGCCCATCAGTATCGCCAGCAACAGGAAATACGGACCGTCGAGGAAAGCGCCGTGCGCGACCGCCATCGCCAAAGCCCCGGCAAGCACCAGTGCCAGGATCGGCCCACGTTCCTCCTGCGCGCCATGGACGCGCAGCAGCACGCCCGCCGAGGCGAGCAGGCTCAACAGCAGTACCGCAGCGGAACGCGCATCGAAGCCGGGCATGAACGCCGCGACCGCCACCAGCGTCGCCAGATAGGCGATGCGCACGCCCATGGGCACGGACAGGCCGAAGTGGCGCGCCAGGTAGGCCGGCAGCAACATCGCCGCCGCCAGGTGCAAACCCAGCAGAACGAACAGGCGCGGGCCATGCCACGGATAGGCATAGCCCACCAGCGCGCGCCAACCCTCGATCATCGGCAAGGCCAGTCCGACGGCGCAGAGCGCGAGCAGCAGCCGAGCGCCAGGCCTGCGCCGACGGCCGCGCTGGACCGCCAGGAAATACAGATACGCCGCCGCGAGCGCACCGGTGGCGAAGGCGGCAATCAGCCACGGCCGCATGGCCTGGCCGTAGAGCAGCTCAGCGGGAGCCACCACGGCAAAGGCATCGGCACTGAGCAGCCGCAGGCCTTGATGCTGACTGGAAGCGAGCACGACCAGCTCATCCGTCCCGGCCCCGGCCGATGGCGGCAGCACGCGCACAATGTCGAGGCGGCCCGGACGTTCCTCCGCGACGGTGCGGCCCACGATGCCGTTGCCCGCCAACGGCTGACCGTTCCAGTAGAGCCGGCTGGCGCCGCGCAGCGAAAAGCGCAAGGCGCGGTCGGCACCGCCCTGCGTCGCCGGCGCGGTCGATCGCCAGCGCAGCCAATAGGGGTCGCGCCAACCCGCAAGCACGCGTTGATCGAGCGGACGCCAATCCGCGTCGGCCGGTGGGCGCTGCGGTAGTTCGCCGGCCGCCGACATCGTCGCGGGCGCCATTTCCCCGGTCAGGATCCGCACCGTCTTCATGTCGGGCTTCGCAACGACCAGCCACGCGGCGACGGCGGCTAGCCACACGACGAGTACGGCCAAGGTGGTGCGCGAGATCTGCATGCCTCCATCTTATCGGCGGCACGGAGACACTGGACAGCCGTTTGGAGCTGTTCGGCGGACCGGCGCAGCCTGGCCGCGGCGTCGAAGCGGATGCTGATCCCGTGGCGAAGGCCACGTCCAGATCCTCTCCCAATCGGAGCTCGCCATGTTCGGAAAATCGCTATTCGTTGTCGGCAAACGCGGTACGCCCCCGCATCGGGCCGGACGCCTGGCGGCGCTGTGTATCGCACTGGCCTGCGCATCGCCGGCACTGGCCCGCGATGCGCAGGCGCCGCTGGTGTTCAAGCCCTACGCGATGGAGACCAAGGGCAATGGCACGATCGCGACCGAGGAAGCGTTTCTGGAGGTGCCGCGCAGACACAGCCAGCCCGACGGACCGCGCATCCGTCTGCGCGTGGTGCGCCTGCCCGCGACCGGTGGCGACGGCCGCAGCGCACCCGTGGTCTACCTGGCCGGTGGCCCGGGCGGCTCCGGCTTCGGGACGGCGCTGGGACCGCGCTGGCCGGTGTTCGACCGTATCCGCCGCGAGACCGATGTGCTGCTGCTCGACCAGCGCGGCACGGACTTTTCCGACATGCCCCCGGAATGCTCGCACGCGCATCGCTTCGACGACGCCCAACCGCTGCAGCGCGAGGCCGCGCTGGTAGCGCTGCGCGCAACCGCCGTCAGCTGCATCGCCGAATGGCGAAACAGCGGCGTCGACCTGGCCGCCTATACCACGGCCGAAAGCGCCGACGACATCGAATCCCTGAAGCGTGCGATGGGCCTGAAGCGCATCAGCCTATGGGGAATGAGCTATGGCACGCATCTGGCGCTGGCCACCGTGCGCCGACACGGCCCAAGCCTTGAGCGTGTGGTGCTGATGGGCTCCGAGGGGCCTGACGATACGATCAAGTTGCCGTTGGCCGCGGATGCCTTGTTGGCGGATCTGGCCGTCATCGCCAAGAAGGACGGTTTCGACGATCTGCAAGGATCGGCCCGACGCGTGCTGGAAACGCTGCGTCGTCAACCGGGCCAAGGCAGCAGTTCCAAGCACGGCGGCAGAAAAGTCACCATCGGCGAGTACGACGCGAAGCTGGCGATCGCCATTGCGCTGGGCCGACGCTCCACTCAGCGGATGCTGCCGCTGATGTTGCGCGAAGCCGAAGCAGGCGACTATGGCCTGCTGGCGAGCTTCGTCCTGATGGTGCGCGAGGAACTGGGCGGATTCCGGGCCATGCCGCTGGCGATGGATGTGGCATCCGGCCAGAGTCCCCAGCGCCGCGCGTTGGTCGAGGCACAGGCGCGCGAAAGCATGCTCGGCGACGCCTTGAACTTCCCGTTCCCGGAACTCGCCGACGGCCTCGGACTCGTCGATCTGGGTGAGGCATTCCGCGCACCGCTGCGCAGCGATGTACCGGTGCTTTTCGTCAGCGGCACGCTGGACGGCCGCACACCGCACGCCAACGCGCAGGCGCTGCGGCCTGGCTTCAGCCAGGGCAAGGAATTGCTGGTTCGCGGCGCCAGCCATGACAACGAGCTGTGGCTGGGCAACGCGGGCATTGCCGAGAGCATCGCCAACTTCCTCGCCGGCCGGCCGATCGCCGATGAAGTGCTGGACGTGCCGTTGCCGGTGTTCGTCACCAGCAAGTCCGAGCTGTAAGCGTTCGAAGCGCCGCCGGGGCAGCCTGGCGGCGTTGAACGCAACCGCTTCCAACGCGAAGACGACGCAAATGCTCCTCGAGCGCTGTCCGCTCGGAACTCGCAGTGGCTACAGGAACTTCTGGCCCGCCGATCACGACCAATGACTGCCCGCTTGCTCTCTGTGGGAGCGACCGCAGCGGTGAGAACGGACTCTGCCTTGGGCCATCGGGCCTGAACGGCGCCGTCAAGCGGCCGGCGGCGGGGCGGCATTCACCGCCCACTGCGCGGCGAACGCGCGCTGATAGGCGGGCCGTGCTTCGCCGCGGGCCACATAGGCGGCCAGGCTCGGGAACTCGTCGAGCAAGCCCGACGGCCTCAGCCGCAGCAGCACCGACACCATCATCAGGTCGCCCGCACTGAACGCACCGTCGAGCCAGTCGGCATCGCCCAGCCGCGCCGCCAGCTGCACCAGCCGGGCGCGGATACGGTCCATCACCAGCGGCAGCCGTTCCTGCGCCCAGGGCTTGTCGCCTTCCTGGAACTTGACGACGACGATATCGAGGATCGGCGGTTCGACGGTATTGAGCGCGGCGAACATCCAGGCGATCGCGCGCGCCCGCGCATTGGCGTCGTCCGGCAGCAGGCCCGGCCGGCTTTGGGCGAGATGGAGGACGATCGCGCCGGTTTCGAACAGGACGAGGTCGTCCTCCTCCAAGGTGGGAATCTGGCCGAAGGGATGCAGGCGCAGGTGCGCGGGCTCCTTCATGTCGCGGAACGACACCAGGCGAACCTCGTAAGGCTGCCCCACTTCCTCCAGCGCCCAGCGCACGCGCGTGTCGCGCGCCAGGCCCTTGCCCCCGTCGGGCGATCGTTCGAAGGCGGTAATGGTGATGGTCATCGGCGTGCTCCTGGTGGCATGGGGGAGATTTGGCTGCTTACACCATGGCGACGAACAGGCGGACCCGAATTCGACATGAGCCCGGGAAGGATTTCGCACACATCGGCCCTCAGCTTCGACCTGGATCGCCCTCGCCCCGCGATAGTACGGTCAGGACGCCTGGGCGCCGGTGGGCGGCGACTCGGCCGTTGACCTTGAGTCTGGGCCGCTGGACTATCGATCCGTGCCCCGCTCCCATCAGCAATCGACGCCGGCGTCGCCCATCCGTCCTTCCCGGCGCGATTCAACCCAGCTCCAGGAGACCTCATGACCATCAAGCGCATGGACAACGTCGGCATCGTGGTGGACGACCTCGACGCCGCCATCGAGTTCTACACCGAACTGGGCCTGGAGCTCGAAGGGCGTGCTCCCATCGAAGGGGCTTGGGCGGACGGCGTCACCGGCCTGCGCGACATGCGCGTCGAGATGGCCATGATGCGCACGCCGGACGGCCACAGCCGGCTCGAACTTTCCCGATTCCTCGCGCCGCCCGTGATCGCCGATCACCGCAACGCTCCGGTGAACGCGCTCGGGTATCTGCGCGTCATGTTCACCGTGGTGGACATCGACGACACGCTCGCCCGGCTGCGCAAACGCGGCGCGACGCTGGTCGGCGAAGTGGTCCGGTACCAGGACGTGTATCGGCTTTGCTACATCCGGGGGCCCGAGGGGATACTCATCGGGCTTGCGCAAGAGCTCGGGCGATAGAAGCCGGTCGAATGCCAAATCGAGCGATCTTGAAGCGGCGTCAATCGGCACGGCCCTGCTGAGCGCGATACCTGGCACTAGTTCCGACCGCAAGGCCCCGCCGGTCATGCGCAGCTTCGGGCATGCCGCACGCAAGCCTCGCGCGACAAGCCTAATCGCCGGACCGTACAAGACCTGGCCGGGCGCGGTCTCACGCGGCAGTTAGTCGCCAGCCGCTGTGGCAGGCGTCGTCGTGTACTCCACGCAAGACCGCGGTTCAAGCCATGCGCGCTTCGGAACCGATCGTCAGGCGCCGTTGTCGCGGTCGTTGCGGTACTGATCGCTGATGCGGGGTCCGGCCAGGGCCTGAGCATGCCGCTTCTTTTCGCGAGAGACGCTGAAACAAGTGCCGGCGATGGCGACGACGAGCACGATGGGCCAGACGAGGACCCCAACGATTTGGCCT
This sequence comes from Lysobacter sp. Root604, assembly GCF_001427505.1. NCBI lineage: Bacteria > Pseudomonadati > Pseudomonadota > Gammaproteobacteria > Lysobacterales > Lysobacteraceae > Lysobacter > Lysobacter sp. Root604. The sequence continues at coordinate 1,726,299 of NZ_LMGS01000001.1, forward strand.
GCCCGGTAGGACGAGTCGACGTCCGTCCCCATCATGCCTCCGATGACGCCACCGGCGATCACGCCGACTATGGCCGCGGCGAAGAACCACTTTACGAACGCAAGCAATGCGTGCCCCATCACAGCCCCCCGTCGGCGTGGAATACGGGGGGAAGTCTGGTCTCGACGGAGGAAACGTGTCAATGCGATGCATTTGGCACAGGAGCTGTGCGAAAGCCAGTGGCTGCCGAACGGTGAATAGACGTTGGAGTCGGCTTTTAGAAAGTTGACCCCACCCTGCCCCCTGTTTCGGCGATGCCGAACTGGCGCGTGGGCGGATTAACAGTCCGCCGCCCCCTCGGACCGGCGGACTCATTTGCGAAGCCCTACCCCACTGGTTAGCATCCTTGCGCGGTGCCGATGGGGACAGCCACAGCACACCCGGCGCCGTAGGGCTTTCAAAACTACGCATACAGGGGGATGTATGAATCGGATTTTGATCGTAACGGCCTTGGGGTTGGCCGTGTTTTCCGGACAGGCTGCGGCGGGTGAGCCGGTGTACGGCGTCGACAAGGACCTCGGCGTCGCTCTGGAAAAGAGCGTCGCCGCCGTCGAGAAAGCCGCCATCGCGCACGGCACCTGCGTATCCGCCTATCCGTCGCTCGACACCTGTGAGGAGTCGGCGAAGTTCGCGGGCTATTTCCAGTGCAAGGCCATCCGCGCCAACCACAAGGGCAGCTGCGCCAACAAGCCTTCGGACCTGGACAATCTGATCAAGGCGGCGAACGGCCTGAGCGGCCCGGCCGCCAAAGCCTTCTTGGCGGGAGGCCAGTGATGAACGCCAGAAAGCCGAAGGCGATCGCACCGCTCCTCTTGGGGACACTGCTAGCGCTGTCATTGCCAGCCTATGCCGGCGTCGTCGTGACCGGCGATGGCGCTACGCTGGAAGAAGCGATGGCCGCCGCCACCCGCAATGTCGAGGCCGCCGCCAAAGCGGCGAAGCGCTGCGTGAGTACGTACCCGAAGCTCGATACCTGCGTGCAGTTGGAGAACGGGATGTTCCGCTGTCGCGGAGTTCGCGCCAAGCACAAGGGCAGTTGCAACTAGGCGCCACGCGCGCCAGCTCTGCTCCAGGCCCATCGTTGGATTTGCAGCGGCTCGGTCACAGCCTTGACCGAGCCGCTTTTGTTTCGCCCCAATGCCAACCCGCCGCGGGCCAGGTACGCCGACGCGAAGCGTTCCATGAGGCGATAGGCATCGCGCAAGGATACGAGGCGATCGAAGGCGTGATCTGTCAGTGCGGGTGGGAGCATAGGGTGGGCTTACCAAGCTTTTGAAGGCGACGGCTTCCCGAACGCATCATCCACATCCGATTAGACGGGCTCGCAGATATGTTTCGCCGCGTCGCCCAGGGCGTTCATGGCGTACTGCATCGCGGCGGCGGCCTGATCGGCCGGCTTCGGTGCGACGAACGAGAGGCGGATCTTCACTATCCTGCTGGGCGACTCGCCTATCCACAGAACGGTGCCGACGTCCTCGTTCTCCTTGGTCCACCGGTAGAGCCCCAACTGCCCAGGGGCGGGGTGACCCGCCAAGACGATCTGCGCAAAGTTGCGCGTAACGATTTCCATGCCTGGATGCGCCGCCACGATTTCGGTTTCGGCCCCTCTGAATTCCGTTTCCACGCTGGCGGACCGCGATTTGTCCATGAGGTATACCGTCAGCGCGGTCCGGTAGGGGCGCGCGTTATAGCCGAAAATTTTCCCCAGGCGATCCCGGCGCAGCGCGTCGTGATCCTCTTTCGAGAAGCTGAAGGCCTCCAGATCGCCGATGCGCACAGGAAAGCACGCGCTTGGAACCGGCTCCGATTTGGCTTCGCCTACGAACGTCACACCGGCCGCGCCACACATGGCGAACGCCATTACCCAACGTCTCATCGCTTCCCCCCGACTTTTCATGCATTGACAGGCATCTCGCCCGCGTCAGCGACGATCAACCTCTACTGCAGGACACCTGCACTTCGCCCTGCGCGTCCATCGAACCCAACGGGATCGTGACCATGCTCCGCCCGTCGAACCGGAGGATGCGCTTTGTATCCGAGTTCTTGCGGGCTCTCATGGCATCCAACGTGGCCTGCCCATGGGCGACCGTGAACGCGGGATGGTCGGAGGAAAGGAACTTCGACGAGTTGAACCGGACTTCGATCAAGTCGCCTTGCAGCGACCAGGTGCCGGTGTTGCGGGTTTCGGTGCGGATTTGCAGGCCTTCACGGGTGTAGGTGACGAAGCTGTGCTCGGTGAAGTAGCCGTTGTCGGAGTAGACGCGACGGTCGATGGTCGAAGCCGAGAGGTCGGGGCCGGGTGTTTCGTAGGGGCCGCAGGTCCAGGCGCCGACGATGTCGGGGGCCTGGGGAGCGGCTAACGCTGCAAGTGGGAGCGCCAGCCCTAGCGTGAACGACAGGAATCGAAAACGCATGGGAGCTCCTGGATGGATTGGGTGGTGCGTTCTGGGAGTGTAGCGACAGGGTGATGCGATTGGCGGCGGCGCGGGGGTTATGAAAGTTCCGAGGCGGGCCTGAGGCTCGGCTTTGGTTTAGGCGGACGGTGGGGCAAGAGCAAATCCTCCCCAGCCCTCCTTTTTCAAAGGAGGGGGCTAGAAGCGCCAAGCGGGGGATCGGTGTTTTTGCGGCAGGTGGGGTTCGTGGTCGCGGCTTGCGCCGCTCCTACCCGGAGGTCGGGAGGGGCAGGACCGGGACACCTACCTTTGGGCCCGACTTTGTTGCTCCCCTTCCGCACCGGCACCCCATCTGCCGGGCTGAGCTTTTCTGATAATCCCGCCGTCAACCCGCTCCCGAACGCTGGATCCTCAGAGGGCGTTCCACTGGAGCCGACTTTCCGGTGCCGTACTCGAAGCGCAGTTCGCGCATGCCGTCCTTCACGTCGGGCAGGAGCGGCTCCGCGCTGGCACACCCGTCGTAAAGCCGCCCCTGTAGCGACAGGGCAATGGCCTGCGTATCGGCCGCCGTGGGATGCGACGGGTCGCGCGCGACGACGCGGCCGGGCAGTACCCATGCCACCGCTACGCCGTTGAGCGACGAAGTGATCAGCGCCTTCTCCGGCGGTTTCGCATCCTTGGCCAGGGCTTCGATCGGCGGCGGCGACCAGCAGTTGCCTGTGCTGCTGATCTGCAGCCGCGGCAGCATGCTCTGCGCGAACTGTTCCAGATCCTGGCGCAGTTGGGCGCGCGTGTGCTTCGCTGCTTCGGCGCTGTAGCGAAACTTGATGGCGTACATGCGGTCGACGGCGAACATCATCGCCGAGCTGAGCGCCTTGCCGTCGCGCACATAGGCGAAGTCGACGGCGTAGACGGTGATGTCATCGGCCTTGGCGCCGTGCGTGGCCTTGCCCTTGGCTCTTGCTTGGATCGGCACAGCAAATGCCTTCAACGCCGTCATGTCCTGCGGACCCGTCATCGTCTTTCCCCAAGCATCGAGTAGGTTCTGGCGCTCGACGCCGGCCATCTGCGCAACTTCCGCGTCGGTCAGCACGCCGACCGGGTAAAAGTAGACGTCGATCCAACCCTGTTTGTCACCCGCCCGCTGGAAGCGAACGGAGGCGCCGGCTTCCTGCGTGTCGTAGCGCTGTTCGCCCCGCATCTCCCACCCCTCGACCTTGAGGGGATATACCACGTGCGATTCACGCAGGAAGCCGCCTAGGAACGGCTGCTTGGACGGTCTGGACGCATCGACAGGGCCGTCGGTAGCGGAGGCGCTGTCGCATTTCTTCTCCACGATCGGCGCCAAATACGCACGTAACCTGCCCGCGTCCCGCTTCGCGATCAGCGCGTCGAGGTGGGGCGCCCTCGCCTTCGCGTCCTTGGCGAGGAACGCGGCATACGCGCGCAGCGTGCTTTCGACCGCGGCGACCTGTTTCGACAACTCATCGGATTTCGCGCCGTTTTCGACTTGGAACGCGGCGTTTCCGTAAATCGACTGCAGCAACAATTCACTGGTATTGGGTACCGTGTCCCCGTCCGATTTGACGAGATCGAGTACGTCGCAAACATTGACGACGTAATCGGGCGTCTCGTCCGCCCATTTCGTCAGCCATTGGCGGAGTTCACGCGCCTCGGCGCTATCAGGCGATGTCTCAAGTGCGCGCGTGTAGCGCACGACCCTGGCGGCATCCGATTCCAGCGGCGCGGCGGTTGCGGCAGTCGGCGTCTGCGCGCCAACGACCGCGGACACGAAAAGCAACGAAAATGTCAGCCCGACGTTCAGAACGGCGCTGCGCACTACCCGTGATGCCATTTTTCTAGTCCTTTCCGTCGCGCGTTGCGACCCCCTACCAGAAGGTTATCAGCGGATACGCCGCTGTAAGCTTCGGCCCACAGCATCGACATTCGCATCGTCGCGCAGCACCAAAAAAAAGGGCTTGCAGGCCGAGATCGCGCTGCAAGCCCTTGATTTTTATGGTGCCGGAAATAGGAATCGAACCTACGACCTACGCATTACGAATGCGCCGCTCTACCAACTGAGCTATTCCGGCGGTGTTGCGGGCCCTGGCCTTGCGGCGTGGGCGTCCGCGGGCGGGCCGCGGGGGTGTGAATTGTAGGGTTGGGCACCGGGGCGGGTCAATTCAGCCGGGCCGTAAGGCGCCCTGCCCGCTCCCGGCCTCAGCCGACCAGCCGTAGGCGCAGTTCCTTGGGCAGGGCGAAGACCATGTCCTCGGGCTCGCCGTCGAGCTCGTTGACGCGCTGCGCGCCGAGTTCGCGCAGGCGCTCGATGACGCCGCGCACCAGCACTTCCGGGGCGGAGGCGCCGGCGGTGATGCCGATGCGCTTGCGGCCCTTGACCCATTCGGGGTCGATCTCGACCGCGCCGTCGATCAGGTAGGCCTCCACGCCCTCGCGCTCGGACAGCTCGCGCAGGCGGTTGGAGTTGGAGCTGTTGGGCGAGCCGACCACCAGCACCAGGTCGCACTTCGCGGCCAGTTCGCGCACGGCGTCCTGGCGGTTCTGGGTGGCGTAGCAGATGTCGTCGTGGCGCGGGCCCTGGATGGCCGGGTACTTGGCGCGCATGGCTTCGATCACGCTGCGGGTGTCGTCCACCGACAGCGTAGTCTGGGTGGTGTAGGCCAGATTCTCGGGCTGGTCGACGTCGAGCGCGGCGACATCGTCGGCGTCCTCGACCAGGTAGATGCGGCCGGAGCCGGCTTCGCGCCGCCACTGGCCCATGGTGCCTTCGACTTCGGGATGGCCTTCGTGGCCGATCAGGATCACGTCGCGGCCGGCGCGGCAGTGGCGGGAGACTTCCAGGTGGACCTTGGTGACCAGCGGGCAGGTCGCGTCGAACACTTTCAGGCCGCGGCGCTCGGCTTCCTCGCGCACGGCCTTGGACACGCCGTGGGCGCTGAAGATCACGGTGGCGCCGTCGGGCACTTCGTCGAGTTCTTCGACGAAGATCGCGCCGCGGTGCTTGAGGTCGTCGACCACGAAGCGGTTGTGCACGACTTCGTGGCGCACGTAGATGGGCGCGCCCAGGGTCTCGATCGCGCGTTTGACGATCTCGATCGCGCGGTCGACGCCGGCGCAGAAACCGCGGGGATTGGCGAGCAGGACGTCCATGGGCCGATTGTACTCCTGCCCTAGCCCTTGGGCTTGGCCGGGGGTGTCGCGAACAGGCCGACCAGGGCGATCCCGACCGCGCCGGCCACGATCGCCGAGTCGGCCAGGTTGAAGGCCGGCCAGTAGTGCTCCTGCCAATGCCACTGGATGAAATCGACCACGTGGCCGTGCAGCAGGCGATCGATGACGTTGCCCAGGGCGCCGCCGATCACCAGCGCGTAGGGCAGCGCGGTCTTCCAGTCGCCGCGCGCGGTGCGCCGCAGCCAGGCCGCGAGCAGGCCGCTGATGGCCACCGCCAGCACCACGAAGAAGTACTTCTGCCAACCGCCGGCGTCGCTGAGGAAGCTGAAGGCGGCGCCGGTGTTGTAGGTGCGGTACCAGTTCCAGACGCCTTCGATGACCGGGATGGCGGTGTACTCGGGCAGCGAGGACAGCACCCAGGCCTTGCTGAGCTGGTCGAGCACGATCACCACGACCGAGACGATCAGCCAGGGCAGCGCGTTCTTGCTGGGGAGTTGCGACATCGTGTTGCGCTCCTGGTTCCGGCGGGGCCGGAAGCCCGGTGAAGAGGTCCGCGGGGGACCCGGTGATTCGGCTATCGCTCCGCATCGGGTCGACGCGGAGCGGATGAGGGACGAGGGTTCAGAACCAGCGACGGTCCTCGCCCGCGCCGGCGACGTTGTCTACGCAGCGGCCGCACAGTTCCGGATGCGTGGGGTCGCTACCGACGTCGGCACGGTAATGCCAGCAGCGCACGCACTTGCTCTTGGCGGTCGGCGCGGCGGTCACCGCGATGTCCTTGATCGCATCGTCGGCGACGATTTCGACGTCGCCGCTGATGAACAGGAAGCGCAGCTCGTCGGCGAACGGCGCCAGCCAGTTCTGATCGGCGACGCCGCAACGCAGCGCGATCTCGGCCTCGAGCGCGGCGCCGATCTTGCCTTCGGCGCGCATCGGTTCCAGGGTCTTGCTGACGTCGTCGCGCAGGGCCAGCAGGCGGGCGAAGTCCTCGGCCGACAGCGGCGCCTCGTCGGACAGCAGGGCCAGGCCGTCGTACCAGGTAGTGAACAGCACGTTGCCTTCGCGCGCGCCCTGTTCGGTGTTGGCCGGCAGGTGGCGCCACATCTCGTCGGCGGTGTAAGCCAGGATCGGCGCGATCCAGCGCACGAAGGCCTCGGCGATGCGGTACATCGCGCTCTGCGCCGAACGGCGGCCGCGCGAGTTCTCCTGCATCGTGTACAGGCGGTCCTTGGTCACGTCCAGGTACAACGAGCCCAGGTCGACGCTGCAGAAGTTAGACAACGCCTGCACGATCTCGGCGAAGTCGTAACGCTCGTAGGCGGCGGCGATGCGGTCCTGCAGTTCGGCCGCGCGATGCACGATCCATCGGTCCAGGGCGACCATGTCGCCCAGCGCGACCAGATCGCGCGCGGGGTCGAAACCGCTGAGGTTGCCGAGCAGGAAGCGCGCGGTGTTGCGGATGCGGCGGTAGACGTCGGCGTTCTGCTTGAGGATCTTGTCGGAGACCGTCATCTCGTTGCGGAACTCGGTCGAGGCCACCCACAGGCGCAGCACGTCGGCGCCCAGGGTGTCGGTGACCTTGTCCGGCGCGAGCGCGTTGAACATCGACTTCGACATCTTCTTGCCGTGTTCGTCGACGGTGAAGCCGTGGGTCAGCACCTGCCGGTACGGCGCCACGCCGTCCATCGCCACGCCGCTGAGCAGCGCGCTGTGGAACCAGCCGCGGTGCTGGTCGGAGCCTTCCAGGTACAGGTCGGCGGGCTTATGCAGACCGTCCTGCGGACGCTGCGCGAGCACGCACTCGTGGCTGGTGCCGGAGTCGAACCAGACGTCGAGGATGTCGTTGACCTTCTCGTAGTCCGCGGCTTCGTCGCCCAGCAGTTGCTCGGCGGTCATCGCGTACCAGGCGTCGGTGCCCTCGCGTTCGACCGCGTCGGCGACCTGACGCATGATCTCGCCGGTGCGCGGATGCGGCAGCCCGGTCTCGCGATGGAAGAACAGCGCGATCGGCACGCCCCAATAGCGCTGGCGCGAGATCGTCCAGTCCGGACGGCCCTCGATCATGTTGTAGATGCGCGCCTCGCCCCAGCCCGGCACCCAGGACACGCCGCCGATCGCGGCCAGCGCGTCGCGGCGCAGGCCGGCCTGCTCCATCGAGATGAACCACTGCGGGGTGGCGCGGAACACCACCGGCGTCTTGTGCCGCCAGCAATGCGGGTAGCTGTGCTTGATGCGGCCGGCGGCGAGCAGCGCGCCGCGCGCGCGCAGCACCTCGACGATGACCGGATCGATCTTGAAGATGTGCTGGCCGGCCAGCGCATGGCCGTCGGCCGGCGGCGTCGACGGCAGGTACAGGCCGCGCGCGTCGACCGGATTGATCTGGGCGGCGCTGTAGCGCTCGATCAGGCCGTACTTCAGGCCGACCGCGTAGTCCTCCTGGCCGTGGCCGGGCGCGGTGTGGACCGCGCCGGTGCCGGCGTCGACGGTGACGTGGTCGCCCAGCAGCACCGGGATCTCGCGCTCGTAGAACGGATGCTGCAGGCGCAGGCCCTCGAAGGCGACGCCCGGCTGCGGGCCCCACTCGCTCGCCTGCACGCTCGCGCCCTGCTTCAGCGCGTCGCGGTTGGCCAGCGTGGTCAGGAAACCCGCGGTGAGGTCGTGCGCGACCAGCAGGTATTCGGGGCGCTGAGCGTCCTCGCGGAACAAGCCTTCCGCGCCCGCCTCCAGCTTGACCAGCATGTAGTTCACTTCCGGGCCCAGCGTGACCGCCAGGCTGGCCGGCAGCGTCCACGGCGTGGTGGTCCAGATCGGCACCGACAGCGGCGCGCCGTCGTCGGCGATGCCGAAGGCGTCGAACACGCGCTTGCGGTCCAGCACCGGATAACGCACGTAGATTTCGGTGGATTCCTTGTCCTGGTATTCGATCTCGGCCTCGGCCAGCGCCGAGCCGCAGTCGAAGCACCAGTGCACCGGCTTGGAGCCGCGCACCAGGTGGCCGCGATCGACGATCTTGGCCAGCGAACGCATGATGTCCGCCTCGTAGCGGAAATCCATGGTGCGATAGGGGTTGTCCCAATCGCCGGTCACGCCCAGGCGCTTGAAGCCGCGGCGCTGGATGTCGATCTGGCTGGTCGCGTACTCGCGGCACTTGGCACGGAATTCGGCGGCGTCGAGCACGCGTCCGTCGACGGTGCTGCCGACCTTGCCGAATTCCTTCTCGACCTTGTGCTCGATCGGCAGGCCGTGGCAGTCCCAGCCCGGCACGTAAGGCGCATCGAAGCCGGCCAGCAGCTTGGACTTGACCACAATGTCCTTGAGCACCTTGTTGACCGCGTGGCCGACATGGATCTCGCCGTTCGCGTACGGCGGGCCGTCGTGCAGCACGAAGCTGCGCTCGCGGCCGCCGGTCTTCTCGCGAATTCGCTGATACAGGCCTTCGCTCTCCCAGCGCGCCAGGGTTTCCGGCTCGCGCTTGGGCAGATCGCCACGCATCGGGAAATCGGTCGCCGGCAGCAGCAGGCTGGCCTTGTAGGCGTTGCCGGGGGCGGGTTGGCTGGGGTCGTTGGTCACAGCGGGTCTCAGGCAGTTTTCTCGGCCGCGTCGGCGGCCCGAGCTGGCGACGTAGACGCACGTCGAGGGTCGTGGTGCGGAAGTTCGGTGTGCATCGGTTGCAGCGAGCGGCGCTGCGCATCCAGCACCAGCAGCTCGCGCGCCTGGGCGGCGTCGCGGTGCATCTGCTGGGTCAGCGAAGCCAGATCGGGGAACTTGAGCTCGGCGCGCAGGTGGGCGACGAACTCGACCTCGATGCGACGACCGTACAGGTCGCCGTCGAAGTCGAACAGATGCGCTTCCAGCAGCGGTTCGACGCCGTCCACGGTCGGACGCGTGCCCAGGCTGGACACCGACGCGCGCGGACGCTCGCCGACGCCGTGCACCCAGGTCGCGTAGATCCCCGACAAGGCCGGGGTCTTGCCGCCGAAGCGCAGGTTGGCGGTCGGGAAACCCAGGGTGCGGCCGAGCTGCTGGCCGCGCACCACGCGCCCGCCGATCGCATAAGGGCGCCCGAGCAGGCCGGCGGCGGCGGCGAAGTCGCCGGCCAGCAGCGCGGCGCGGATGCGGGTGCTGGAGACGCGTTCGCCGTCGTGGTGCACGGGCTCGATCTCGTGCGCCTCGAAGCCGCACTCCTCGCCGAGCCGGCGCAGCACGCCGATATCGCCGCCACGGGCCTTGCCGAAACGGAACTCGGGGCCGACCCAGACCTCGCGGGCGCCCAGGCGCTCGACCAGCACGCGGCTCACGAAGGTCTCGGCGTCCAGGCCGCTGAGGCGGGCGTTGAAACGCAGCAGGCCGACCTGGTCGGCGTCCAGCGCGAGCAGGCCCTCGGCCTTGGCGCGCGGCAGCAGCAGGCGCGGCGGCGGCGCCGACGGGGCGAAGAATTCGCGCGGCAGCGGCTCGAAGCTCAAGGCCACCGCCGGCACGCCCAGCGCGTGCGCACGCGCGACCGTGTGGCGCACCAGCGCGCGATGCCCGAGGTGCAGGCCATCGAAGGCGCCGATGCAGACCACACTGCCGTGCGGGCAACGGGGCCCGCCCTCGACGTCACGAAACAGCCTGCTCATGGGATTGCGTGGGGGACCGGCTCGAAAGGAGCGTTCAAAAGGATGAATCAGGAAGTATAGCCGGCGCGGGCGACTCTCAAGCCGCCTGCGCCGGACTCAGTGCCCGCGCAGGTCGCGCGGGCGGATGCCCTGTAGCCACAGCATCGCGGCGTAGACCGCGCCGCCTGCACCCACCGTCACCGCGAGCTTCCAGCCGCGCTCCCACCACGGCCACGCGGTCCAGCCCTGCCACAGCCACAACAGGGCCAGCACCACCGCGCTCATCGCCACTGCGGCCACGCCGATCTGGCGCAGAAAACGGCCCCAGCCGGGCTGGCGCGCATAGACCCGCGCGCGCCTCAGGTACCAGGCCAGTTGCAGCGCGTTGACCCAGCCGGCGATCGCGATCGCCAGCGCCAGGCAGGCATGCGCGCCGGGCACGTAGCCCAGGGCTTCGCGCAGATGCCCGCCGCTGCGCAGCAGCGCGGCCTGGCCGGCCTCGGTGAAGTACAGCGCGCTCAGCAACAGGGCCACGGTCGCGACCAGGTTCACGATCACCGACACCACCGCCGATTTCACCGGGGTCTTGGTGTCCTGACGCGAATAGAAGGCCGGCGCCAGCACCTTCACCAGCAGGAAGGCCGGCACCGCGGTGGACTGCGCCATCAGGCTCAGGCGGATCATCTCGGTGTCGGTGGCGCTGAGGCGGCCGTACTGGAACAGGGTCGCGATCAAGGCCTCGGCGCACAGCACCAGGCCCAGACAGGCCGGAATGCCGATCAGCAGGCACAGCCGGAAACCCCAATCCAGCCCCTTGGAAAAGCCCTGCGGATCGGTCGCGGCGTGGCGCTTGGACAAATGCGGCAGGATCACGGTGCCGATCGCGACGCCGAACATGCCCAGCGGGAATTCCAGCAGGCGGTCGGTCAGATACAGCCAGGTCACGCTGCCGGCGATCAGGAACGAAGCCAGCGCGGTGTTGAGCAGTAGATTGAGCTGGGCCACCGAGGAGCCGAACAAGGTCGGCACCATCAATCGCATGATCTTGCGCACGCCCGCGTGCGCCCCGCCCCAGCGCGGCCGCGGCAGCAGGCCCAGCTTGGACAGCGCCGGCAACTGGAACACCAGTTGCAGGATGCCCGCCACGAACACGCCCCAGGCCAACGCCAGCACCGGCTCCAGGCCCAGCGGCCGCATCAGCGGCACCGCGCACACCGCGGCGGCGATCATCGACAGGTTCAGCAGCACCGGCGACAGCGCCGGAATCGCGAAGCGCTCATAGCTGTTCAATACCCCGCCGACCAGCGAGGCCAGGGAGATGAACAAGGCGTATGGGAAGGTGATCTGCAGCATCTGGGTGGCCAGGCGGTACTGCTCGGTGCCCGGCTCGAAGCCCGGCGCGAACAGCTGCATCACCCAGGGTGCGGCCAGCACCACCGCCGCGGTCAGCACCAGCAAGGCGGCGGTCAGGGTGCCGGTGACCCGGTCGACCAGTTCCTTGACCGCGGCGTGGTCCTGCTTTTCCTTGTACTCGGCCAACACCGGCACGAAGGCCATCGAGAACGAGCCCTCGGCCGAGAGCCGACGCAGGAAATTCGGGATCCGGAACGCGATGAAGAACGCGTCCATGGCCGGGCTGGCGCCGAACTGCCAGGCGTAGACCTGGTCGCGGACCAGGCCGGAGACCCGCGAAATCAGGGTCATGGCGCTGAAAACCACCGAGGAACGCAACAAACCGGCCTTGCTCATCGCCCGCCCCCGGCCATTCCCGCGGCGGCGCCTGCCCAGTTGACGCAAGTCACTGAATCGGCCATACTTTTGGGTCTGATTTTCCGCAATTGCATTTTTGCACCCAGTTCCATCACAGCTTTCAACCAAATTTTCCAGGAAACCACCCGTGGCAAACATCAAGTCCGCCAAGAAGCGCGCCAAGCAGACGGTCGTCCGCAATGCCCGTAACGCCAGCCAGCGTTCGATGCTGCGTACCGCCGTGAAGAAGGTGCTGAAGGCCCTCGGCGAGAACGACGCCGCCGGTGCCAAGTCCGCGTTCGACGTCGCTCAGCCGATCCTCGACCGCTTCAGCTCCCGTGGCCTGATCCACAAGAACAAGGCCGCGCGCCATAAGAGCCGCCTGTCGGCCCGCATCAAGGCGCTGTCCGCCGCCTGATTGCGACGCGATTGCGGTTAGCGCCGCAGCAGCATGCGAAAACCCGGCTTCGGCCGGGTTTTTGCTTTTTGCGGGCAGGCGATTCACGACGCACGCGGCCGCGCTTGCGGAAACATTCGCGACGGAGCTTGCGCAGCGTGCATGTTGAGGCATGCAGCGCATCGTCGGCGCCGCGCGTGAAGCGAGCAAGAAGCGTTGCGCGCCCTCGCCTCGCGCGGCGACGGCGCGGCCGGCGATGCGCGCGGCCAAGTGCGGCGCGCGACGAGCGCCGCTTAGGGTCGAAATTGAACGCCGAGCCCGCGGCTCAGGGCGCATGTTCGCCGGCGGCGTTCGCGGCTTCCAGCGCCTCTTCGCGCTGACGGTCGAAGAAGGCCATCACGTCCAGCATGATCGGCCAGGTGCCGTCGCGGCCGATCGCCGAGACCAGGTACCAGCGATCCTTCCAACCCAGTTCGTCGACGATCGCCTGCGCCGCGGCCTGCTGCTCTTCTTCCAGCAGCAGGTCGGCCTTGTTGAGCACCAGCCAGCGCGGCTTGGCCAGCAGTTCGGGATCGTGCTTGGCCAGTTCGCGCTCGATCGCGCGCACCTGCTCGGCCGGGCTTACGCCCTCCACCCCGCCTTCCATCGGTGCGATGTCGACCAGGTGCAGCAGCAGACGCGTGCGCTGCAGATGGCGCAGGAACTGCGCGCCCAGGCCGGCGCCGTCGGCGGCGCCTTCGATCAGGCCCGGAATGTCGGCGATCACGAAGCTGCGGTGCGCTTCCACGCTGACCACGCCCAGATTCGGATACAGCGTGGTGAACGGATAGTCGGCGACCTTGGGCGTGGCCGCCGAGACCGCGCGGATCAGGGTGCTCTTGCCCGCGTTCGGGAAGCCGAGCAGGCCGACGTCGGCCAGCAGCTTGAGTTCCAGCTTGAGTTCGCGCTGCTCGCCCGGCAGACCCGGCAGGGCCTTGCGCGGGGTGCGGTTGGTCGAACTCTTGAAATGCATGTTGCCCAGGCCGCCCTTGCCGCCGCGCGCGACCAGCAGACGGTCGCCGCTGGTGGTCAGGTCGCCGATCACCTCGTCGGTCTCGACGTTGGTGACCACGGTGCCGACCGGGACCACGATGACCAGATCGTCGCCGCCCTTGCCGTAGGCCTGCCGGCCCATGCCGTTCTCGCCGCGTTGGGCGCGGAACTGCTTCTGGTGGCGGAAATCGACCAGGGTATTGACGTTCTCGTCGGCGACCAGCCAGACGCTGCCGCCAGCACCGCCGTCGCCGCCGTCCGGCCCGCCCAGCGGGATGAACTTCTCGCGACGGAAGCCGATGCAGCCGTTGCCGCCGTTACCGGCGATGACTTGGATTTCTGCTTCGTCGACGAGTTTCATAGGAGCCGGGATTCGTGATTCGGGATTTGGGATTCGTAGAGCAAAAACGGGGCCACTGAGGATTGTAGCGGGAGCGGGAAGTCCGGGTTTTCGCTGTTGCGAATCCCGAATCCCGAATCCCCATTCCCGGCTTAGAAACGAAAAGCCCCGCCGAAGCGGGGCCCTTCGCGTACCGCGCGTCGCGCTTAGGCGACGACGCTGACGGTGCGACGCTTCTTCGGACCCTTGGTCGAGAACTCGACCTTGCCGTCGACCAGCGCGAACAGGGTGTGGTCGCGGCCGAGGCCGACGCCGGCGCCCGGATGGAACTGGGTGCCGCGCTGACGCACGATGATGTTGCCGGCCTCGATGGCCTGGCCGCCGTAGATCTTCACGCCCAGGTACTTCGGGTTGGAGTCGCGGCCGTTGCGGGTAGAACCTACGCCCTTTTTGTGTGCCATGGCTGCTGCTCCTTACTTGTTGTCGCCACCGGCGATGCCGGTGATCTCGATTTCGGTGTAGTGCTGACGGTGGCCCATCTGCTTGCGATGGTGCTTACGACGGCGGAACTTGACGATGCGCACCTTGTCGGCGCGGCCGTGGCCGACGACCTTGGCGGTGACGCTGGCGCCCTTGAGCGCGTCGCCGAGCTTCACACCTTCGCCATCGCCCAGCATCAGGACGGTGTCAAACTTGATCTCGCTGCCGGCTTCGACATCGAGCAGCTCGACGCGGAGCGTCTCGCCTTGCATCACGCGGTATTGCTTACCGCCGGTGACCAGTACTGCGTACATGACCGGTATTCCTCTGTAGTTATTTTGGTCGCTGCCGCACCCAATAGCGGGCGGACAGAAGCGGAATTGTAGGTGCTTCAGCGGGTTAGGGCAACTATCCCGGTCCGCCGGACGGCACTGCCCCGCCCCCGGGGCCGCCTGTCGCGGCCTTAACGCGTCTCATGCTGTAGTGAGCACGCTACGAAGGACCCCGTGGCCGCCCTTCCCCACGGGATCGCCGCATGTTCGAACATCTGCTGGACCAGGTCGGGAGCCGTCACGGCCTCAACCCGGACCAGGCCCGGCGCCTGCTGGGGGCCTGGCTGGACCGTATTTTCGACCCCGCCCGGGGCGGGACGGCGGGCTTCGTCCAGGCCTTCCGGGCCCAGGGGCTGGAGCCGCTGGCGACGTCCTGGATCGCCCCAGGCCCGAATCGGCCGCTGACCGCGGACCAATTGGAGCGGGTGTTCGGCGAGGCCGAGATCGCCGCCCTCGCCCGCGCCCTGGAGCTGCCCGCTGTGGCCGTGGCCAGCGCCTCGGCCGCGATTCTGCCCGAAGCCGTGGACGCCCTGAGCGAGGACGGCCGCTGGCGCGGTGGCCGCGCGGCGAGCGGCGAATCGAGAGGGCCCGGCCCTGACGAGCACGGGCTGCACACGCCGCCCATCGACGACGCGCCGCGCCCCGAGCCGCCCGCGCTCGAATCGATCGCACCGCAACCGATCCGCGACACCGCACCGGGACCGCTGCCTTCCGAGCCCGCGCCGCTGTATCGCGCGAACGACGGGCCGCCGCTGCCTTCGGCGAAATCGTTCGCGCGCCGCGCGTTGCCGTGGCTGCTGATCGCCGCACTGCTGATCGCATTGGCGCTGCTGTTGCGCGTTTAACGCGAAGCCAACGCGCCACAACGCGAATTGCGCCGCAATCGTGGGGCGACGCAGTTCACACTATCGACATGGCGTTCGCGCGCTGCGGTCGGCGCGATTCGCGCCTGCCGCGCGCCCGTTCGTGTTTGTGAAGAGCGGCATTTTTCGCAACGAATTCAGCATCGCATTCGATTTGCGGCATCGCAGGCGCATCCACGTTACATGCGGCGTTACATATCCGCGCATCGCCGGTGCCTGCTTTAGTCGTAGTGCATGCCACTTGCGCGCATCGCAGCGCTTGAATTAGCTTGCCATGGACGCGCCTGCAGGGGGTCGCGTCGGGATCGAACCAGCATGGATGCTGAGTCGCACGCAGCGCGCGCGACATCGGCGGAGATCGCCGGTTCCACACTCAGGGGGCCTCTGCATGCGACTGGAGTCATCCAGCCTTCCCGCATCTCACCGCGACGGCGAGCGCAGCGCGTGCGCGGCTCATTACCCTGTTTTGCACGATGCGTGCGCGCGCGTCGCAGCCACAGCGACGCCGCTACGCGAAGCTGCGTTCCTTCGTTCTAGTTCCCCCATTACCGCGACTGCGCGACGCCCCGGACGGGCGCCCGCGCGCAGCCTGCGCACCGAAGTCCCGCGGCGAGGAAAGATGCCATAGCCGCGGACCAGCGCCCGACGCTATCAGGGGATGCGTCGGGGATCATGAGCTACGAAATCAAGGATGTTTGTCATGACTCGCAAAGCACGTTCTATGAAATGGACCGCACTGGCCATCGCCACCGCGATCGTGATCGCGCCCGCGGCCTATTCCGGCGGCAAGCTGCCGACGGCCAACAAGACCAAGGTCTCGACCTTGTCCCCGCAGGCGGCGAAGGCGGCTAAGGAACAGCCGGCCCAATACGACCGCTACATCATCACCTTCAAGGGCACCAGCAACGCCAAGGGCGTCGCCGCGGCCAAGGTCGGCACCCAACTCGCCAGCGCGTCGAAGGCGCTGGGCCTGGGCATCGCGCCGATGCGCACGCTGGCCACCGGCGCCGCGCTGATCCGCACCGAGCGCAAGCTCGACAGCGTGGCCAGCAAGCAGCTGATGATCGAGCTGATGAAGGACCCGAACGTGCTCGCGGTCGAACCCGATCGTCTGCGCAAGCCGCTGCTGGTCCCGAACGATCCGGGTTACGCGCAGCAGTGGCATTACAAGAACGGCCCCGGCGGCATCAACGCCGAGCCGGCTTGGGACCTGAGCACCGGCGATGGCGTCGTGGTCGCGGTGCTCGACACCGGCATCACCCCGCACGCCGACCTGATCGGCAACCTGGTCGCCGGTTACGACTTCATCATCGATCCGGACGTTAGCGTCGACGGCGACGGCCGCGATGCCGACCCGAACGATCCGGGCGATTGGCACGACGGCGAATGCAACATCTTCGGCATTCCCGAGGACAGCAGCTGGCACGGCACCCACGTCAGCGGCACCATCGCCGCCTCGACCAACAACGGCGTCGGCGTGGCCGGCGTCGCGTTCGGCGCCAAGGTCCAGCCGGTGCGCGTGCTGGGCAAGTGCGGCGGTTACGAGTCCGACATCATCGACGCGGTGACCTGGGCCTCCGGCGGCACTGTCACCGGCGTGCCGGCCAACGCCACCCCGGCCGAAGTCATCAACCTCAGCCTCGGCGGCGGCGGTGCGTGCTCGGTCGCCGAGCAGGCCGCCTACACCGCGGCGGCCGGTCGCGGCACCACGGTCGTGGTGGCGGCGGGCAATTCCTCGGCCGATGCGGCCGGCTACTCGCCGGCGAGCTGCAACGACGTGATCACCGTGTCCGCGGTCGGCCCGACCGGCACGCTGGCCGGTTATTCGAACTTCGGCGCCGTGGTCGACGTGGCCGCGCCCGGCGGTTCGGGCGTCACTCCGGCGGCCGACAACATCCTGTCGACCTTGAACCTGGGCCTGCAGGGCCAGGAAGGCGACGGCTACGCCTGGATGGCGGGCACCTCGATGGCGGCTCCGCACGTCGCCGGCGTGGTCGCGCTGATGCAGGCCGCGGCGCCGACGCCGAAGACCCCGGCGCAGATCAAGAAGATCCTCGAGAACACCGCTTACGCGTCCGGCGGCTTCCCGAGCGGCTGCAACTACGACAAGCCCTGCGGCGCCGGCATCGTCGACGCCCGCTACGCGGTGGCCGTGGCTTCCGGCGCCGAAGCGCTGCCGGCCGATCCGCCGCCGCCGCCGGCGCCGGAACCGGCCACCCCGCTGTCCAACGGCGTCACCGTCACCGGCATCGAAGTGCTGGCCGGCGGCAACGTGCGTTACCAGCTGCTGGTGCCCAACGGCGCGTCCAACCTGTTGTTCGCCATGTACGGCGGCACCGGCGACGCGGACATCTACGTCAAGCGCGGCACCCCGCCGACCAACACCTCCTACGACTGCCGTCCGTTCAGTTCCGGCAACAACGAGAACTGCTTCTTCCCGGCACCGCAGGGCGGCATCTGGTACGTGACGATCAAGGGCTTCAGCAACTCCGCCGGCGTGTCGCTGTACCCCAGCTTCACCGACGCCAACTGGCCGCGCGCGGTCGAGGCCGAGGCGACCCCGCTCACCAACCACCGCACCCGCGTGGATCTGACCTGGCAGGCGGGCAAGCGCAACATCGACGTCTACCGTAACGGCGCGATCCTCAAGACCGTGCGCAACAACGGCGCCACCACCGATACCTTCCGGATCATCGGCACCGGCACCATGAGCTACAAGCTGTGCAATAACGGTACGCAGGAATGCGCCGACCCGGTGGAGATCGAGTACGCCTCCT
Organism: Lysobacter sp. Root604; assembly: GCF_001427505.1. Classification (NCBI taxonomy): domain Bacteria; kingdom Pseudomonadati; phylum Pseudomonadota; class Gammaproteobacteria; order Lysobacterales; family Lysobacteraceae; genus Lysobacter; species Lysobacter sp. Root604. Next base: position 1,744,491 of record NZ_LMGS01000001.1, read on the forward strand.
CCAAGCGCTGATCGCGGCATGCAACACGGAGGGCCCGGCATGCCGGGCCCTCCGCTACCGGGCCGCGACCCGCCGCGCATGCGCGGGGCCGCCGACCCGTCGTTCCCCTGCTACCGTTCTGGAGTCTGCATGCATCCCCACACCCCATTCCCGCGTCGGCATCGCGTCGGCGCCGTCTTGCTGACGCTGGCCTGCGTGGCCGGCCTGGCCGCCTGCAACCGCGGCCCCGCCGGCAGCGAGGCGCAGACAGCCAAGACCGCCGAGGCCGCGCCGGTGCCGCGTTACGACGCCAAGCTCAGCCTGGTCAACAACAACGGCAATCTGCGCTACGACGGCAACGTCGACAGCGAGGCCGCCAAGCAGGCGGTGATCGCCGCACTCGCCCACGCCTACGGCGCCGAACGGGTATCCGGCGACCTCGCCGTCGATCCCTACGCGCGCCCGGCCACCTGGGCCGCCAACCTGCCCAAGTTCGCCACCGCCTTCCAGCAGCCCGGCGCCGCGGTCAGTTTCCAGGGCCAGCGCATCGAGCTCAGCGGCCAGGTCGCCGAGGCCGATCGCGCCGCCCTTCTGGAACAGGCGCGCACGCTCTACCCCGGCTACGCCTACACCGGCCTGTTCGAGGGCGTGGGCGCGGGGCCGGCCAACGCCGCCCTCGCCGCGCTGGACAAGCAGGCCAGCGCCGCCGAGGTGGTCCGGGCCCTGAACCAGACCCCGATCGCGTTCGAAGGCGACAGCGCGCGCATCGCCGCCGCCAGCCTGGACGCCCTGGGCGATGCCGCCAAGGCCATCCAGGCCGCGCCCGCGCAGACCCGCGTGGAGATCTACGGCCCGCCCGGCGGCGGCGCCAGCGAGGAGGAGCAGGCGCTGTCCAAGGCGCGCGCGGAAGCGGTCAAGGTGCTGCTGGTCGTGAACGGCGTCAGCCCGGGCGCGATCGAGACCAAGGCCGCGGGACCCGACAGCGGGCGCGGCATCAGTTTCAAGCTGGTCAAATGACACGGCGGCCGGCAGCGCGGCGGCCGCCCCCGATTACGTAACCGGCCTCTCTCCAGGCCCTCGCCGGCGAGTTGTTTGCGCCGGCGTTTTTTTGGGCGGGGGACGGGAAAAGCAAATCCCCCTCAATCCCCCTTTTTCAAAGGGGGAAGACAAGCTAGCCCTTAAGAATCGGAGCAGCTTCCCTCTACTGAAGTAATCCAGCCGTTCCCCCCCCTTTGAAAAAGGGGGGCTAGGGGGGATTTGCTCTTCCCCAATGCTCGATCCAGTACACCCGATCCCGCAGCCGCCCTCCGCCGCTCTTCGCCGCAAACGAAACCACCGTCGCGATCAGGCCTGCGACAGGTCCCCTTCGCGGCCCTTCCGTTCCGCGGATTTGCCCCCATCTTCCGCACTCGATACGCTCTTCTGTTCGCCGTCGCCTCGGGCGCCGGCGCCCTCCCCCATTGCAGGCAAACGATGGCGCTGGATTTCATCCGCATCCGCGGCGCGCGGACGCACAACCTCAAGAACATCGACCTCGACCTTCCGCGCGACAAGCTGATCGTGATCACCGGCCTGTCCGGCTCCGGCAAGTCGTCGCTGGCGTTCGACACGATCTACGCCGAAGGCCAACGCCGTTACGTCGAGTCGCTGTCGGCGTATGCCAGGCAGTTCCTCAGCGTGATGGAGAAGCCCGATGTCGATCACATCGAAGGCCTGTCGCCGGCGATCTCGATCGAGCAGAAGTCGACCTCGCACAACCCGCGTTCGACGGTAGGCACGATCACCGAGATCTACGACTACCTGCGCCTGCTGTACGCGCGCGTGGGCTCGCCGCGCTGCCCGGACCACCACTATCCGCTGGAAGCGCAGACGGTCAGCCAGATGGTCGACCAGGTGATCGCGCTGGACCCGGAGCAACGCTACATGCTGCTGGCGCCGGTGGTGCGCGAGCGCAAGGGCGAGCACGCCCAGATCTTCGAGCAGCTGCGCGCGCAGGGCTATGTGCGCGTGCGCGTGGACGGCGCGCTGTACGAGATCGACGCGGTGCCGCCGCTGGCGCTGCGCGTGAAGCACACCATCGAGGCGGTGATCGACCGCTTCAAGCCGCGCGAGGACATCAAGCAGCGCCTGGCCGAATCCTTCGAGACCGCGCTCAAGCTCGGCGACGGCATGGCCCAGGTGATGTCGCTGGACAAGGCCGACGCCGCGCCGCTGCTGTTCTCGTCCAAGTACAGCTGCCCGGTCTGCGACTACTCGCTGCCGGAGCTGGAACCGCGCCTGTTCTCGTTCAACTCGCCGGTCGGCGCCTGCCCGACCTGCGACGGCCTGGGCGTGGCCCAGTTCTTCGATCCCTCGCGCGTGGTCGTGCATCCGGAGCTGTCGCTGTCGGCCGGTGCGGTGCGTGGTTGGGACCGCCGCAACGCCTACTACTTCCAGCTGATCCAATCGCTGGCCAAGCACTACAAGTTCGACGTCGACGCGCCCTGGCAATCGCTGTCCGAGAAGGCCCGCAACGCCGTGCTCTACGGCAGCGGCGACGAGCAGATCAACTTCAGCTACATCACCGAGAACGGCGGCCGCAGCCAGCGCAAGCATCGCTTCGAGGGCATCGTGCCCAACCTGGAGCGCCGCTACCGCGAGACCGAATCGGCCGCGGTGCGCGAGGAGTTGGCCAAGTACATCAGCGAGCGCGCCTGCACCGAATGCGGCGGCGCGCGCCTGAACCGCGCCGCGCGCAACGTATTCGTGGCCGAGCGCCCGCTGCCGGAACTGGTGGTGCTGCCCGTGGACGAGGCGCTGAGCTTCTTCAAGTCGCTCAACCTGCCGGGCTGGCGCGGCGAGATCGCCGTCAAGATCGTCAAGGAAATCGCCGACCGCCTGCGCTTCCTGGTCGATGTCGGCCTCGATTACCTGACCCTGGAGCGCAAGGCCGACTCGCTGTCCGGCGGCGAAGCCCAGCGCATCCGCCTGGCCAGCCAGATCGGCGCCGGCCTGGTCGGCGTGATGTACGTGCTGGACGAACCTTCGATCGGCCTGCACCAGCGCGACAACGAGCGCCTGCTGGGCACCCTGACCCGCCTGCGCGACCTCGGCAACACGGTGATCGTGGTCGAGCACGACGAGGACGCGATCCGCCTGGCCGACTACATCGTCGACATCGGCCCCGGCGCCGGCGTGCACGGCGGCGAGATCGTCGCCCAGGGCCTGTTCCCCGACATCCTCAAGGCCCCGCGCTCGCTGACCGGCCAGTACCTCAGCGGCAAGCGCCGGATCGAGATCCCCAAGACCCGCCACAAGCCCAATCCCAAGACCAGCCTGCATTTGCGCGGCGCCAGCGGCAACAACCTCAAGGACGTCGATCTGACCATCCCGTCGGGCTTGTTCACCGCCGTCACCGGCGTGTCCGGCTCGGGCAAGTCGACCCTGATCAACGACACCCTGTTCGCGATCGCGGCCAACGAGCTCAACGGCGCCTCGCACACGCCGGCGCCGTACAAATCGGTCGAGAACATCGAGCTGTTCGACAAGGTCGTGGACATCGACCAGTCGCCGATCGGGCGCACGCCGCGTTCCAACCCGGCCACCTACACCGGCCTGTTCACGCCGCTGCGCGAGTTGTTCGCGCAGGTGCCCGAAGCGCGTTCGCGCGGCTACTCGCCGGGCCGCTTCAGCTTCAACGTGCGCGGCGGCCGCTGCGAGGCCTGCCAGGGCGACGGCCTGATCAAGGTCGAGATGCACTTCCTGCCCGACGTGTACGTGCCCTGCGACGTGTGCGGCGGCAAGCGCTACAACCGCGAGACCCTGGAGATCCTCTACAAGGGCTACAACATCAACGACGTGCTGGAAATGACGGTCGAGGATGCGCTGGGTCTGTTCGAGGCGATCCCGGCGATCTCGCGCAAGCTGGAAACGCTGATGGACGTGGGCCTGAGCTACATCAAGCTGGGCCAAAGCGCGACCACCCTGTCCGGCGGCGAGGCGCAGCGCGTCAAGCTGTCCAAGGAACTCTCGCGCCGCGACACCGGGCGCACGCTGTACATCCTGGACGAGCCGACCACCGGCCTGCACTTCCACGACATCGAGCACCTGCTGGCGGTATTGCACCGCCTGCGCGACGACGGCAACACCGTGGTGGTGATCGAGCACAACCTGGACGTGATCAAGACCGCCGACTGGGTCATCGACCTGGGCCCGGAGGGCGGCCATCGCGGCGGCAGCATCCTCGCCACCGGCACGCCCGAGCAAATCGCCGCGCTGCCGCATTCGCACACCGGCCACTTCCTGGCGCCGCTGCTGGGCCTGGCGCCGGCCACGCGCACCATGCCCAAGCCCGCACGCAAGACGGCGGCCGCCGCCAAGCCCGCCGCGGCCAAGGGCAAGAAGAAGTCCGCCGCATGACCGAAACCACCGACACCGCCGCGCCCGTGCTGTTCCGCATGCCGATCGAGCTGCGCTGGCGCGATCTGGACGCGTTCAATCACGTCAACAACTCCAACTTCCTGACCTACCTCGAGGAAACCCGCATCCGCTGGTTCGCGAGCTGGGACGGCGAATGGGTCAGCGAGACCAACGCGCCGCTGCTGGCGGCCGTGCAGTTGAACTACCGGCTGCCCATTCCCTATCCGTCGGCGGTGGCGGTGGAGCTGTACACGCAGCGCGTGGGCAGCACCAGCCTGACCATCGGCCACCGCATCGTGGCCGAGGACGGCAGCGCGCTGTACTGCGACGGCCATGTGGTGGTGGTCTGGATCGACCGCGCCAGCGGCCGTCCCGTGCCGCTGCCGGCGGCGGTGTTGGAAGCGATCGAGCGCTGAGGCGCTCGCAGGCAGCGCACGGCGAACCCCTGGTCATCCGTCCTGCCAGCGGGCATAGCACGTTGGCGTTCGGTCGTGCACGAAGTGGCGGTTCGACAACGCGCGTCCGCATCCGTTGTCGACGGGAGATAGACGAGCGCGTTGTCGTCGTGGGCGGTGGCGATCAGCGCACCGGCGTTGCTTCAAGGCTTGCGCGCTTCCAGCTCGCCGCGCAGCACCCCGCCGCCCTTGAGCGCGAACTCCACCACCACCTTGCTGCCCGGCTTCAGCGACGCATGCGGCTGCATCAACATCAGATGCATGCCGCCGGGTTTGAGGGTGGCGTTGCCGTCGGGCGCGATCCGCAGTTCCGGCAGCGCGCGCATGCGGCTGATGCCGTCGACGATGCGGGTTTCGTGCAGCGAGGAGTCGCCGAAGGCCGGGCTGCTGACACCGACGATGGTGATCGGGGTCGGGCAGCGGTTCTCGATGCGGCCGAAGCCGGCCATCATCGGCATCTGCGCGGGCGGCAGGCGTACCCAGCCGTCGACGATGCGCGCGGTGCAGCCACGCGCCTGCGCCGACGGCGCGACGCACAGGGCGCACAGCAGCGCCAGAACGTGAAAGGCGGTGCGAGAACGGGGCGGCTTCATCGGCCTATGATAGCGCCTGAGCTTTCCGTCCCGAATCGCCGCGCAGGAGCGCCCATGAGCCTAGTCACCGCCACCACCCACGGCGAAATCGTCGAGTTGCAGCTGGCGCGCGCGCCGGTCAATGCGCTCAACCCCAGCCTCTGCCAGGACCTGCGCGCCGCGCTGGGCCAGGCGATCGCGGACGGCGCCCAAGGCATCGTGCTGTCCGGCGGCCCCAAGGTGTTCTCGGCCGGTCTGGACGTGCCGCATCTGTTGTCGCTGGGTGCGGACCGCGACGCGCTGATGGCCGCCTGGCAGGCCTTCTTCGACACCGCGCTGGCGCTGGCCGCCAGCCCGGTGCCAGTGGTGGCCGCGCTGGCCGGCCATGCCCCCGCCGGCGGCTGCGTGCTGGCGCTGTGCTGCGACTACCGCGTCATGGCCTCGGGCCCGTTCCGGATCGGCCTCAACGAAACCCAGGTCGGCCTGGTCGCGCCGGAAGGCATCCAGCGCCTGATGCGGCGCGTGGTCGGCAACTACCGCGCCGAGCGCCTGCTGGTCGCCGGCGAAATGCTGGACGCCGAACAGGCGCTGCAAGCGGGTCTGGTCGATGAGCTGACCGATATCGACAACGTCGCTACCCGCGCCCGGGTCTGGCTGGAGCACCTGCTGGCGCTGCCGCGTGCGGCGATGCTGCAGACGCGCTTGATCGCGCGCGCCGATCTGATCGAGGCGCTGCAACCGGAGTACATCCGTCTGCAGCACTTCATCGAGGCTTGGTATCAGCCTTCGACGCAGGGGGCGTTGCAGGCTTTGGTGGCGAGGTTGGGCAAATGATGATCGGGCGCGCCGTTGTGGTTGTGGCTTTGGCCGCATCGCCTGTAGCGATCGGCGATGCGGTGGCTCAGGAAAAGGCCAAGACGATCCGCTCGACGAGCTCGATCCTGTCAGCCGAATCCTGGGGCTGGGACGGCACCGATCAATGCAGTACTTCGCCCCAACGTATCCGCTTCTCCGAAGACGGAAAGCGGATGCACCTGTCGCAGTACGCGGAGGGCGAGAACGGCAAGCCAGGCAAGCGCATAGAGACGAGCTATACAGTCGGGGGGCAATCCGGAGACAGCCTGGCGATGGTCATGGACAACGAGACCCGCACCGATGATGCCGGCCGCAAGATCAGCTGGAACCTGATCCTGCTGGATGAGGAAAGCTACTGCTGGCAACGCAGCGACTGGGAGTCCACGGAATGCACGAAGCTGGTACGTCGTTGCGAGGTCGAGAGCAAGCCCTGACGCAGGCGCGACACCACGCAAACGTAGGGTGCGGTGATAACCGCACCGGCGCGTGGGCCCGGATGGTGCGATGGTGCGATGGTGCGATGGTGCGGTTCGCGTTCGCTCACCACACCCTACGGTCGTGGTGAGTTTGTCGGATCGTCTGCGTAGGCACCGCAAAGCAAATCCCCCTCAATCCGTCCGGCCAGCGGGCACAGCCCGCCGGCGTTCAGTCGCGCACGAACCTGCGGTTCGTAAACGCACGCCTTCACCCTTTTTCAAAGAGGGAAGACAAGCAGGGGCGAAGCAGGGGCTGGGGCTGAGGCTGGGTTTTAGGCTTCGCCGGTCGCGATCGGGCGCGAGGGATCGTCGATCCAGCCGCTCCACGAGCCGGTGAACAAGCCCGCGCCCGGCAGGCCGGCATGTTCCATCGCCAGCAGGTGATGGCAGGCGGTGACGCCGGAGCCGCACATCACCACGGTCTGTTGCGGCGCGTGCTCGCCCATCACCGCGGCGAAACCCTGCGCGAGTTCGCCGGCCGGCTTGAAACCGCCGTCCTGCAGGTTCTGCGCATACGGACGGTTGCGCGCGCCGGGCACGTGGCCGGCGACGCGGTCCAGCGGTTCGACGTCGCCGCGGAAGCGTTCGGCCGCGCGCGCGTCGATCAGCAGGCCACCGGCGTCGAGATGCGCGCGCACGGCATCGGCGTCCAGCAGGCGGTGCTGGTCGAAATTGCCCGGATAGCGGCTCGACTGCGGCGTCGGCACCATGGCGTCGGTCGGCAGACCGAGCGCGGTCCAGCGCTGCCAGCCGCCGTCGAGCACGGCCACGCGCCGATGCCCGAGCAGGCGCAGCAGCGCCCACAGGCGCGCCGCGGCCAGTGCGCCGTCGCCGTGGTCGTAGGCCACGACCTGGTCGTCGGGCGACACGCCCCAGCGCTCCAGGGTGGCCGTGAAGTCGGCGGCGTCGGGCCAGGGGTGGCGGCCGGCGTTGCGCTTGCGGTGATCGGACAGGTCGCGGTCCAGATGCGCGTAACGCGCGCCCGGGATATGCGCCTGCGCATACGCCGCGGGGCCGGCCTCGGGATCGCCCAGGCCGGAGCGCGCGTCGATCACGATCAGATCCTCGCGGCCCAGCTGCGCGGCCAGGTCCTGCGCGGACACCAGGGTGGTCCAGTCGGTCATGCGATCGCCTCCAGGCGTTGCCGCAGGTTCAACAGCATCGAGGCGGTCGCGCCCCAGATGCGCTGGTCCGGATAGCGGAACTCCAGCACCTGGCGCGCGCGGCCGCGGTAATCGAGGGTGTGCGTGGTCAGGTTGGCCGGATCCATCAGATAGGCCAGCGACACTTCGAACACATCCGCGACTTCGTTCGGGTCCGGCCGCGCCACGTAGTCGCGGTCTATCGTCGCCACCACCGGCAGCACGCGGAAGCCGGTGATGGTGGCGAGCGGATCGAGATAACCCAGCGGCGCGATCTGCGCCGGCGCCAGGCCGATCTCCTCGCCGGTTTCGCGGATCGCCGCGGCCACCGCGTCGGCGTCGGCGGTTTCGATGCGACCGCCGGGAAAGCTGACCTGGCCGCCATGCTGGCGCAGCGCATCGGTGCGGCGCGTAAGCAGCACGCGGGTGCCGTCCGCGCGCGGGACCAGGCCCACCAGCACCGCGGCGCGCGCGGGCTCGGCCTCGGGCAGCAGGCCGTGCAGTTCGTCCAGGTTCCAGGCGTCGCCGGCGGGCTCGCGGGCAAGGGGGTACAGCGCCTCGCGCAGCCGCGGATAGTCGATCGGATGATCGGGCGGCGACGCGCTCACCGGCGTCGCGACTCGCGGTCGGGCAGCACGTGTTCCATCAGCCGCAGACGCTCGTCGTCGTTCATCTGCGACCAACGCGCGATCTCGGCCGTGGTGCGGTGACAGCCTTCGCACAGGCCCTGCTCATCCAGCGTGCAAACGCCGATGCAAGGGCTTAGTACCGCACGAAATTGGAAGCTCATTCGCCACACCACCAAGCCGCGCATCCTCGCGCGACCGTCAGGGCGGCCGCAGGGGCCGCATCGCACCGGCCGTGGCCGGGTTCAACGCCCCGCCGGCGGAGCCGACGGGTGATTCGCAAACTACTCCGGCCAGGCCGGTGGACTGCTCAAAAAAGTTGCGCCGGCAGGGCCGGCGCAACCTGACAACTCAGCGATCGGCTTACTTGGTGCTGATCAGCTTGATTTCGAACTGCACCGCCACGTTCGGCGGGAACGGCGTGCGCGGATCGGCGCCGTAAGCGGACGCCGGCGGCAGGGTCACTTCCCACTTCGAACCGGTCGGCATCTGCAGCAGCACTTCGCGCATCGCGGCCATTTCGATCTCGCTGACCTTGATGGCGGGGATCGCCTGCGCCGGACGCGCCTGCGCCGGACGCTCGCCCCAAGCGTAGGGGCCCGCGACTTCCAGCTGCACGGTGTTGGTCTGGGTCGGCTTGGCGCCGGTGCCGACTTCGATCACGCGGTACTGCACGCCGCTGGGCAGGGTCTTCACGCCGGCCTTGGCCTTGTTCTGGGCCAGGTAGGTGTCGCTCTTGGTCTTGTTCTCGGCGGCGGCCTTTTCCCACTCGGCCTTGGCCTTGTCCTGCTGGCGCTTCTGCATGTTCTGCACGGCGGTGCGCAGCTGGTCGACCGGCACCGACGGCTGCTTCTTGCCGTAACCGTCCTGCAGGCCCTTGATGATGGTGTTCACATCGACCTGCTCGCCGCTTTCGACGGCGTTGCGGCCGAGGTCGTAGCCCAGCGCGTAGCTGAGCTTGCCTTTCTCGGACGAAGTGTCCTGCGCGACGGCGTTGCCGGCGGTCAGAGCCAGGGCCGCGATGGCGGCGGCAGCAATCAAACGCAACTTCATTCGTTGGAATCTCCGTAATGACACGGGGCGGATAAGACCGCCCCGATAGAAAGGCCCATCGGGTCGTATGCCCCCAGATGGACGGGGTAGGATAGCGGCCGCAAGGCTTAACCGCCACTGACATCCCGGGCTCTGACCCCGCGGACGCCTCGGAGTTCCTGCCTGGCGGCCGTGCCCTTCCCTACAGATACCTATTCATATGTCCTCATCGCCCCTGCTGACCACCGACCGCGGCGCCGTTCGCGTGATCGCCGTCAACCGCCCCGACAAGCTGAACGCCCTGAACGCGCAGACCCTGGACGCGCTGTACCAGGCCTTCGAGGCCGCGGCCGCCGATCCGGCGGTGCGCTGCGTGGTTCTGACCGGCAGCGGCCCCAAGGCCTTCGTGGCCGGCGCCGATATCTCGGAGATGAACGGCCTGACCCCGGTCCAGGGCCGCGATTTCTCGCTGCGCGGGCAGAAGCTGATGCGCCGGATCGAGAAGATGCCCAAGCCGGTGATCGCGATGGTCAACGGCTTCGCCCTCGGCGGCGGCCTGGAGCTGGCGATGGGCTGCCACCTGCGCATCGCCGCCGACAGCGCCAAGGTCGGCCAGCCCGAGATCAACCTCGGCCTGATCCCCGGCTTCGGCGGCACCCAGCGCCTGCTGCGCCTGGCCGGCCGCGCCGCGACCCTGGAGCTGTGCCTGGTCGGCACGCCCATCGACGCCGAACGTGCGCGCCAGCTGGGCATCGTCAATCGCGTGGTGCCGGCGGCCGAACTGGAGGCCGAGACCTTCAAGCTCGCCGAACAACTGGCCGCGTCCGCGCCGCTGGCGCTGCGCGGCGTGCTGGACTGCGTCGCGGTCGGCGGCGAGTGCGGCATCGAGGAAGGCCTGGAATACGAGACCGCGCAGTTCGGCCTGATGTTCGCCACCGACGACATGCGCGAAGGCACGACCGCCTTCCTGGAACGCCGCAAGCCGGTGTTCTCCGGCACGTGAGCGCGGCGGCGCCCTGCCGCTGCGGTTGCGCCGACGCCACCGCTGCGGGCACGCACGCGATCGCGATCGCGCTGGCGAGCGACGATCTCGATTGCGCGCTCGCTTTGGGCCTGCTCGACTGCGCCCCTTGCCAACACTGCACGACGCAATGCCGTGCCGACGTGATCGCCGCACGCGATGCGCGCCGCAACGCGCTCGCCGCGCGGGCGCGCTATCGCGCACGCAACGCGCGCCTGGCGCAGCGCGCGCAGGAGCGCGCGGCGCAACGCGCCGGCGCACGTGCGCAGATCGAGGCGACGCCGCTAGAAGTCGCCGCGTCCGGAAGCGCGGCGCCGGCGGCAGCCGCACCGGTGGCGCGCTCGGCCCTGCCCACGGCGGCGGCGGCGGCGTTGGCGCGCGCGAAGGCCAAGGCCGCGGAGCGCCAGAAGCCGTGAGCCCCGCACGCAAGCCCATGCCCGCCGCCGGCAAACGCGGAGCGAGCAAGAACGCCGCCGGCGCGGGCACGAAGGCGCCTGCCAAGACCAAGCCCAAGGCGGCCAAGCGCGTCGCCCGTCTCGGCGCGGCCGAAGCCGAGGAGATGTTCGCCCGGCTCAAGGCGCTCAACCCCACGCCGACCACCGAGCTCGAATACAGCACGCCGTACGAGTTGCTGGTCGCGGTGGCGCTGTCGGCGCAGGCCACCGATGTCGGCGTCAACAAGGCCACCCGCAAACTGTTCCCGGTCGCGAACACGCCGCAGGCGATCGTCGCGCTGGGGGTCGAAGGGTTGAAGCCCTATATCGCCACGATCGGCTTGTACAACACCAAGGCCGCCAACGTGGTCGCGCTGTCGCAGCGCCTGCTGGACGAGCATGCCGGCGAGGTGCCGCGCGAGCGCGCCGCGCTGGAGGCCCTGCCCGGGGTCGGTCGCAAGACCGCCAACGTGGTGCTCAACACCGCCTTTGGCGAGCCGACCATGGCGGTGGACACCCACATCTTCCGGGTCGCCAACCGCACCGGCCTGGCGCCCGGCAAGACCGTGCGCGCGGTCGAGGACGGCCTGCTCAAAAGTGTGCCTCCGGCCTACCTTCAGGACGCGCACCACTGGCTGATCCTGCACGGACGTTACGTCTGCAAGGCACGAAAACCCGACTGCCCGCACTGCGCGATCCGCGACCTTTGCCGCTATCCGGACAAGACCCCAGGCGAGCCGGAGCCCGTCGCAGCTTGATTTGCGTGGATCGGCGGGCCTGGGCGGGAGCGCCTGCGCGACCGTCATCCACCGGTCATGGCAGCGAAATAAGTCAGTCCTGTCATATTTACGCAACTTTCACACCCTAGCCTGCGCGGCATCCAACCACGCCCTAGGGCCCCGCCATGAAACTCTCCCGCAGCACCCTGTCCGTCGCGCTGCTCGCCGCGCTCGTCGCTCCGGCCGCGCACGCCGAGGTCGCCCTCGACGTGATCGGCAACTCCGAAGTCAGCTTCGAAGGCCTGCTCCAGGCCGACTACTACAGCTACGGCAACGACCTCAAGAACCTCAACGTCGACGCCCCGGACGGCACGGACTCGGACAACGAACTGCGTCGCGCCGAGCTGGTGCTGAAGGGCAAGGGTCCGGGCAACTTCGAGTGGGTGCTGGGCTACGACGCCAAGGACGACAAGTTCCTCGACGCCAACGTCAAGTACAAGTTCGGCAACAACGCCAACCACTTCATCCAGGTCGGCCAGTTCAAGCAGCCCAACAGCATGGAAGAGCTGTCCTCGACGAAGAACAACGACTTCGTCGCCAAGGGCTCGATCACCAACACCTTCGGCATCGCGCGCCGCGTCGGCGTCGGTTACTACTACGGCGACGTCAACTGGGGCGTCAACGCCACCTATTTCAGCCGCGAGCTGACCCGCAACCGCAAGCACGGCAACGGCTTCGGCCTGCGCGGCACCTGGGCGCCGATCCTGGACGCCGGCAACATCCTGCACTTCGGCCTGTCGCACGTCGATTACGACGCCGACCTCGGCGGCACCGCGGCGCTCAACACCGGCGATACGGTTTCGTTCAGCGCCCGTCCGCTGGCCGACATCTCGCAGACCCTGGTCAGCACCGGCAGCATCACCCGCTCCGACCGCGTCGCCACCACCGGCTTCGAAGGCCTGTGGGTGCACGGCCCGTTCAAGCTGCAGGGCGAGTACATGAAGACCAGCGTCAAGCGCTACGGCACGGCGCAGGACGTGGACTTCGACGGCGGCTACATCAGCGGCCTGTGGAACATCACCGGCGAAACCTGGACCTACAAGTCCGGCGCCCCGGTCACCGGCCTGCCGGATAACCCCGCCTCGGGCATGTGGCAGCTGGGCCTGCGCTACGACACGATCGACCTCAACGACGGCAGCGGCAACCTCACCACCGGCGCCACCACCGGCGTGCTCGGCGGCGAGCAGGACGCGTGGACCCTGGGCGTGAACTGGTACTGGCGTTCGAACTTCAAGTTCATGCTGAACTACGTCAAGGTCGACAGCAGCAAGTGGGTCGGCGGCACCACCCGTCGCTACGTCGACGACAACCCGAACATCACCGAAGTCCGCATGCAGTTCTACTGGTAAGTCGTAGCGCTCTCTCTCCCCCACTGGCTGTACCTTCGCGAATCGCCTCGGGGCGCGGCCACCGCCGCGCCCCTTTTTGCGTCCGCATTCCGGCCCCGCCAGCGGCCATGCGTGTCAGCCACATGTCGGATGTCACCGACCTGTCACATAGCCGACCCGCGACTGTCATCGAACCGTTATGAAATGCGCCCAGAGCGGGTCAATGCCCGCCGTCTCTCTCCAGGAGCCCTCCGTGTTCAAGTCCATCCGCTTCCGCCTGGCCGCACTCGCGCTCGCGACTGCGTTCGTCGCCAACGCTCAGGCCGCCGACGTCACCGGCGCCGGCGCGTCCTTCGTCTATCCCATCATGTCCAAGTGGTCGGCCGACTACGCCAAGGCGACCCAGAAAAAGGTCAACTACCAGTCGATCGGCTCCGGCGGCGGCATCGCCCAGATCAAGGCCGCGACCGTGGACTTCGGTTCCTCCGACGCGCCGATGAAGCCCGACGAGCTGGCCAAGTTCGGCCTGGCCCAGTTCCCGTCGGTGATCGGCGGCGTGGTGCCGGTGATCAACGTGCCGGGCGTGGCCTCGGGCGCGCTCAAGCTCGACGGCGACACCCTGGCCAAGATCTTCCTCGGCAAGATCACGATGTGGAACGACCCGGCCATCGTCGCCCTCAACGGCGGCGTGCAGCTGCCGGCCAAGAAGATCACCGTCGTGCACCGCTCGGACGGCTCGGGCACCACCTTCAACTTCGTCAACTACCTGTCCAAGGTCAGCGCCGAGTGGAAGAGCTCGGTCGGCGAAGGCACCGCGGTCAAGTGGCCGGTCGGTATCGGCGGCAAGGGCAACGAAGGCGTGGCCGCTTACGTCAAGCAGATCCAGGGCGGCATCGGCTACGTCGAGCTGTCCTACGCGCTGCAGAACAAGATGGCCTACTCGCGCCTGAAGAACGCCGCCGGCAACTACGTGCTGCCCAGCGACGAGACCTTCCAGGCCGCCGCCGCCAGCGCCGATTGGGCCAGCGCCAAGGACTTCTACCTGGTGATGACCAATGCCCCGGGCGAGAAGTCCTGGCCGATCACCGCGACCAACTTCATCCTGATGTACAAGCAGCCCAAGAACGCCGCCGGCGCCAAGAACGCCAAGGAATTCTTCCGCTGGGCCTACGCCAACGGCGACGCCCAGGCCAAGGCCCTGGACTACGTGCCGCTGCCGGACGCGCTGGTCAAGCAGATCGAGACCTATTGGTCGGCGAACATGAACTACTGATCCTGACGAGGATCGGCTTGCAAGGAACGGGCCTTCGGGCCCGTTCTGCGTTTCGGGGGGAGAATTCTTCGTCTGGCGGCCGGCCCTCACCCCAACCCCTCTCCCGCAAGCGGGAGAGGGGCTTCATGCGTAGGGCCTTGGATTCCCTTCTCCCGCTCGCGGGAGAAGGTGCCCGAAGGGCGGATGAGGGCCCGGGACGAGGTTGGAGCCGCGCCCGCGCGCCGGGCCCTCACCCCTCTCCCCGCAGGCGGGTGATGCTCCCCACGCAGGGCTTTTTGACACCGCCCTCACCGCCCTCCGACGCCCCGCCCCACTCTGCCGGCCCCGCCGCTGCGATCTTTCAGGCTTTCACTACAAATTCGTTACCGAACGATGTCATAGCGCTGTAACAAAAAGATCATCAAATGGCGCAGCCCCGCCGGCCAGTCTCGTCGGCACCCTCATGGAGTTGCGCATGAAATCGTCGCCGGCCCGCATCGCCGCCCTTTCCCTCGCCCTGACGCTGGCCGTGGCCGCGTGCAAGCCCGGCGCCGACGCCCCCAAGGCGGCCGCCGACGGCGCCGCGCCCACCGACACCGCCGCTGCGGCCGGCGACAAGACCGCCGCCATGATCACCGGCGCGGGCGCGACCTTCATCTACCCGCTGCTGTCGAAGTGGTCGGACGACTACAACAAGGCCACCGGCGCCAAGGTCAACTACCAGTCGATCGGTTCCGGCGGCGGCATCGCCCAGATCAAGGCCGGCACCGTCGACTTCGGTTCCTCCGACAAGCCGCTGTCGGCCGAGGAACTCGCGGCCGCGGGCCTGGGCCAGTTCCCGTCGGCGATCGGCGGTGTGGTGCCGGTGGTCAACGTCGAAGGCCTGGAACCCGGCAAGCTGCGCCTGACCGGCCCCGTGCTGGCCGACATCTTCCTCGGCACCGTCACGATGTGGAACGACCCGGCGATCGCCGCGATCAATCCGGGTACCGCGTTGCCGGCGACCAAGATCAACATCGTCCACCGCTCCGACGGCTCGGGCACCACCTTCAACTTCGTCAACTACCTGGCCAAGGTCAGCCCGACCTGGAAGAGCAAGGTCGGCGAAGGCACCTCGGTGCAGTGGCCCGGCGGCGTCGGCGGCAAGGGCAACGAAGGCGTGGCCTCGTACGTGAAGCAGATCAAGGGTTCGATCGGCTACGTCGAGCTGTCCTACGCGCTGCAGAACAAGATGGGTTACGCGCAGTTGCAGAACGCCTCGGGCAACTTCGTCCAGCCGAGCGCCGAGTCCTTCCAGGCCGCCGCCGCCAGCGCCGACTGGGCCAACGCCAAGGACTTCAACCTGGTGATCACCAACGCCAGCGGCGCCGACGCCTGGCCGATCACCGCGACCAATTTCATCCTGATGTACAAGCAGCCCAAGGACGCCAAGCGCAGCGCCGACACCCGCGCCTTCTTCAAGTGGGCGTTCGAAAACGGCCAGGCCCAGGCCAGCGCGCTGGACTACGTGCCGCTGCCGCCGGAGCTGGTGAAGCAGGTAGAGGCCTATTGGGCGGCGGAGTTCAAGTGAGGTCGCGGCCCGCGCCCGCGGTTGCGGGCGCGGCTTTGCCGGAACGTCATCCCCGCGAAAGCCGGCTCCGCTTCACTTCGGCGGAGCCGAACATCCAGTGACTTAAGCGCGTCGTACCGAACCGCACACCGCTCCAAGCCCCACCACCCCACGCGCCCCACGGACCCTCGATCGCAATGAACGCGACCACCCTCCCCGCAGTACCGCTAGCGCGCGACCACGCCGACGCGCGCAACGATCGTCTGTTCCGTTACGTCCTCACCGCGACCGTGGTCTTCGTCCTGATCGCGCTCGCCGGCGCGGCGCTGTCGATGCTCTGGGGCGGCCGCGCCGTGCTGGCCAAGGAAGGCATCGACTTCTTCATCACCGCCGAGTGGAACCCGGTGGAGGACCAATACGGCGCGCTGGTTCCGATCTACGGCACCATCGTCACCGCGCTGATCGCGATGCTGATCGCAGTGCCGGTCAGCTTCGGCATCGCCTTCTTCCTGACCGAGGTCGCGCCGCGCTGGGCACGCGGCCCGATCGGCACGGCGATCGAACTGCTGGCCGGCATCCCCTCGATCATCTACGGCATGTGGGGCCTGTTCGTGCTGGTCCCGGTGATGACCGAATACGTGACCCCGTGGCTCAACGACAACCTCGGCACCTGGCCGGTGATCGGCCCGCTGTTCCAGGGCCCGCCGCTGGGCATCGGCATGCTCACCGCCGGCATCGTGCTGGCGATCATGGTGATCCCCTTCATCTCCTCGGTGATGCGCGAAGTGTTCCTGACCGTGCCGACCCGGCTCAAGGAATCGGCCTACGCGCTGGGCTCGACCAAGTGGGAAGTCAGCTGGGACATCGTCCTGCCCTACACCCGTTCGGCGGTGATCGGCGGCGTCTTCCTCGGCCTCGGCCGCGCCCTGGGCGAGACCATGGCGGTGGCCTACGTGATCGGCAACAGCGTCAACTTCTCGGTGTCGCTGCTCGAACCGGGCACCACCATCGCCGCGGTCATCGCCAACGACTTCGGCGAAGCCACCGAAACCTACCGCTCGGCGCTGCTGCTGCTGGGCTTCGTGCTGTTCATCGTCACCTTCGCGGTACTGGCCGTGGCCCGGCTGATGCTGATGCAACTCTCGCGCAAGGAGGGCAACTGATGGCCGCCGTCACCCCGCAGATGCGCGCCGCCGACGCGCTCTACCGCCGTCGTCGCATCGGCAACGCGGTCGCTATCGTGGCCGCCTGCGCCGCCGCCGCGTTCGGCCTGTTCTTCCTGGGCTGGATCCTGTGGACCCTGGTCGCCAAGGGCATAGGCGGCATCAACTGGGCGCTGTTCACCCAGATGACGCCGCCGCCGCAGCAGGAAGGCGGCCTGCTCAACGCCTTCTTCGGCAGCGCGGTGATGTGCACGATCGCGATCCTGATCGGCACCCCGCTCGGCATCGCCGCCGGCACCTGGCTGGCCGAGTACGGCAACGCGCGCAAGTTCGGCACCGTGGTGCGCTTCGTCAACGACATCCTGCTGTCGGCGCCGTCGATCGTGCTGGGCTTGTTCATCTACTCGCTGGTGGTGGCGCAGATGGGCCAGTTCTCGGCCGTGGCCGGCGCCCTGGCGCTGGCCTTCATCGTGCTGCCGGTGGTGGTGCGCACCACCGACGAGATGCTGCGGCTGGTGCCCAGCCAGATGCGCGAAGCCGCATTGTCGCTGGGCGTGCCGCAGTGGAAGGTGATCGTGCAGGTGCTGTATCGCAGCGCCTCGGCCGGCATCGTCACCGGCATCCTGCTGGCGCTGGCGCGCATCTCCGGCGAAACCGCGCCGCTGCTGTTCACCGCGCTGAGCAATCAGTACTGGAGCATGGACATCTTCCGCGAGATGGCCAGTGTGCCGGTCACGATGAACAACTTCGCCAACAACCCGGACGCGAACTGGAACACCATCGCCTGGGCCGGCGCCCTGGTCCTGACCTGCTTCGTCCTCTTCGTCAGCCTGTTCGCGCGGACCGTGATCCTGCGCAAGCGAATCTCCAATGACTGACCTCACCCTTCGCAACCTAGACCGGACTCCGGCCATGAACGACGCCCGCCTCAATCTCGCCACGCCCGAGCGGGAGAGCACTGCCGCCGCCCCGGCGCCGGTCAAGCTCGCCGCGCGCGGGCTGGATTTCTACTACGACAAGTTCCATGCGCTCAAAAGCATCAACCTGGAGATCCCCGAGAAGCAGGTCACCGCGCTGATCGGCCCCTCCGGTTGCGGCAAGTCGACGCTGCTGCGCATCTTCAACCGCATCTACGCGCTGTATCCGAAACTGGAAGCGCGCGGCGAAGTGTTGCTGGACGGCGACAACATCCTCGACCCCAAGTACCCGATGAACCGCCTGCGCAGCAAGGTCGGCATGGTGTTCCAGAAGCCGGTGCCGTTCCCGATGACCATCTTCGAGAACGTCGCCTACGGCATCCGCCACCACGAGAAGCTGTCGAAGTCGGAGATGAACGACCGCGTCGAGCACGCCCTGCGCCAGGGCGCGCTGTGGGACGAGGTCAAGGACAAGCTAGGCCAGAGCGCGCTGGGCCTGTCCGGCGGCCAGCAGCAGCGCCTGTGCATCGCGCGCGCGGTCGCGCTGCGCCCGGACGTGCTGCTGCTGGACGAACCGACCTCGGCGCTGGACCCGATCTCCACCAGCCGCATCGAGCAGTTGGTCGAGGAGCTCAAGAAGGAATACACGATCGCGATCGTGACCCACAACATGCAGCAGGCCGCGCGCGTATCGGACTTCACCGCCTTCATGTACCTGGGCGACCTGATCGAGCACGGCCCGACCGAAACCATCTTCTCCAAGCCGAGCAAGCAGCAGACCGAGGATTACATCACGGGACGTTTCGGCTGATACCGCTTTGAGCCCCTCTCCCGCTCGCGGGAGAGGGGTTGGGGTGAGGGCACGCAGGACGCAGGTCGCATCGTTAACCGGGCCAGGAGGCCCTCATCCGCCCTTCGGGCACCTACTCCCGCCCGCGGGAGAAGGGAAGCGCACACAGGACACTTATATGAGCACCCACATGCACGACCACATCGTCAAGAGCTACGACGACGAGCAGCGCCGCCTGCTCGACGAAACCCTGCGCATGGGCGAGATGGCCGCGTCCCAGCTCGAAGCCGCGCTCGACGTGGTCGAACGCCGCGACGACAAGGCCGCCGAGCGCATCATCGCCAACGACGAGGCGATCGACGCGCTGGAGCAGGAAATCAGCCACGACGTGATGAAGCTGGCGCTGCGCGGGCCGATGGCGCGCGACCTGCGCGAGATCCTGGCCGCGATCCGCATCGCCTCCGACATCGAACGCGTCGGCGACTACGCCGCCAACGTCGCCAAGCGCTCCACCGCGCTGAACCTGTCGCCGCCGCTGCCGCACATCGCCGGCCTGCATGCGCTGGGCACGCTTGCGGTCAAGCAGCTGCGCGACGTGCTGTCCGCCTACCGCGAGAACGACGTCGAGCTGGCCCAGCGCGTGCGCGCGCGCGACGCCGAGATCGACACCGCCTACACCGGCCTGTTCCGCGAGCTGCTGACCTACATGATGGAGGACGCGCGCAGCATCACCCCCTGCACGCACCTGCTGTTCATGGCCAAGAACATCGAGCGCATCGGCGACCACGCCACCAACATCGCCGAGAACGTCTGGTTCCTGGTCAAGGGCGAGGAGTTGCTGCCGCCACGCGAGAAGCGCGACGACACCAACACCACGGGCGCGCTCTGAGCGCCCCTGCTCGGCCGCGCGACCGCGTGGGCCGGGTCGCGGCGCCCGCACCGGGCGCCGCAGCGGTACGCTGCAGCGCAGCAAATCTGCAAACGTTTTCAGCGTTCGCTAACTGAACGCAAACCCAACATATCCGGCAAGACCGCCTCCGCCGCGAACCGTTTGCCGTAACCCCTAACTCTTGGTACATGTCCGTAGCGCCCCGCTACGGTCTGGTAGCAAGGATTCGGAGGGATACGAAGGGCATGAGCGTTTCGATGGTCCATGGCGATTTGGCAGCGGCCCGTTCGGGCGACCGCGACGCGCTCGAGCGCGTGCTGGTGCGTTCGCGCCAGGACCTGCGTCGCTACGCCGAATTCCACTGCGTCATCAACGACGTCGAGGACGCTGTCCAGGAAACCCTGATCACGGTCTCGCGCAAGCTGCGCGACCTGCGCTCGCTGGAGTGCTTCGTCTCCTGGACCTTCCGCATCGTCAAGCGCGAATGCAACCGGCTCAAGCGCGGCATGCGCCTGCTGACCGGCGACGCGATCACCGAGAACATAATGCCGGTGGTGTTGCCCGACCCCTGCGAGTGGCGCCACGACGTCGCCGCCGCGCTGGAGTCGCTGCCCGCTCACTACCGCCAAGTCGTGCTGCTGCGCGATCTGGAAGGCCTGAGCATCGCCGAAATGGCCGCGCGCCTGTCGCTCACCCGCGAAGCGGTCAAGGCGCGCCTGCACCGCGCGCGCGCGCTGGCGCGAGAATATCTGGATCCATGAACAGTTTTCACACGCGGAACCGGGCACACTGCGCCGGCTTCCGCCCCGACTTTTTAACCGGCGGGCCTGCCCCGTCATCATCGCCAACGTAATGGAGAGCAAGCGCATGTCCAAGCAGATCAAGAAACCCGTCGCCCTCGCGCTAGGTGCCGCCCTGGTCGGCGGCCTCAGCCTGTCCGCGTCCGCCTTCGCCATGAGCGACCTCTCGCAGGGTTACCTGCTCGGCGCCCAGCAGGCGCAGACGGCCGAGAAGGCCGCCGATGCCAAGGCCACCGACGCCAAGGCCGCGGAAGGCAAGTGCGGCGCCGACAAGAAGCATGCCGAAGGCAGCTGTGGCGCCGACAAGGACAAGAAGCACGCCGAAGGCAGCTGCGGCGCCGACAAGGACAAGAAGGCCGCCGAAGGCAAGTGCGGTGAAGGCAAGTGCGGCGCCGACAAGGACAAGAAGAAGGCCGCCGAGGGCAAGTGCGGCGAAGGCAAGTGCGGCGCCGACAAGGACAAGAAGAAGGCCGCCGAAGGCAAGTGCGGCGAAGGCAAGTGCGGTGGCTCGGTCTGAGCCACGCAGCATGGACGGCGTGCGTCCGCTGAACGCGGACGCCGTCGGCCTCGGTTTGCGGCGGGCCCTGCTGGGCCCGCTGCGATCGGCTGCGGCCACCGATTTCGATTTCCTCGAGCTCGCGCCCGAGAACTGGATCGGCGTCGGCGGGCGCTACGGCGACGCCCTGGGCGAACTCGCCGCTCGCCACCCGCTGGTCTGCCACGGCCTGTCGCTGTCGCTGGGCGGCACCGAACCCTTGGACGAGACCTTCCTGACCCGGGTCCGGCGCTTTCTGGACCAGCACCAGGTCCGCCTGTACAGCGAACACTTGAGCTACTGCAGCGACGACGGCCATCTCTACGACCTGCTGCCGATCCCGTTCACCGAGGAAGCGGTGCATCACGTGGCCGCGCGCATCCGTCAGACCCAGGACATCGTCGGCCGCCGCATCGCGCTCGAGAACACTTCGACCTACGCCACCCCACACCAGGAGATGAGCGAGATCGATTTCACCAACGCGGTGCTGGCCGAGGCCGACTGCGAGCTGCTGCTCGACGTCAACAACGTCTACGTCAACTCGATCAACCACCGCTACGACGCGAGCGCGTTCCTGGCCGCGCTGCCGGGCGAACGCATCGCCTATATCCATGTCGCCGGCCACTACGACGAGGCCGACGATCTCAAGATCGACACCCACGGCGCGCCGGTCAAGGACGCGGTGTGGTCGCTGCTGGGCGAGGCCTACCGCCGCTTCGGCGCGCGCCCGACCCTGCTGGAGCGCGATTTCAATTTCCCGCCCTATGCCGAACTCGTGAGCGAGCTCGACACCGTGCGCGCGGTCCTGCGCGAGCACGCGCCCGCCGCCGCGCGCCAGGCCCATGGCTGAGCCGCGCAGTCAGGCGCCCGCGCGGCTGCGCGCGCAGCAGTTCGAACTGACCCGCCACCTGCGCGATCCGCAGGCCAGCCCCGCGCCGGCCGGCATCGAGGAACGCCGCCTGGAGGTCTATCGCGGGCTGCTGTTCAACAACATCGAAGGCCTGCTGGCCGGCAACTTCCCGGTCATCCACGAGCTGCTGGGCGAGCAACGCTGGACCGCGCTGGTGCGCGATTTCTTCCGCGACCACCGCTGCCGTACGCCGCTGTTCCCCGAGCTTGCGCGCGAATTCCTGCGCTACCTCGAGGATCGCGAGGACCTCGCCCCCGCGTTCCTGACCGAGCTGGCGCATTACGAATGGGTCGAGCTGGCCCTGCAGCTGTCGGACGCCGGCCTGGATGCGTCCACGATCGACCCTCAGGCCGATCTGCTCGACGGCGTGCCGGCGCTGTCGCCGCTGGCCTGGCCGCTGGCCTACGCCTGGCCGGTGCACCGCATCGGCCCCGCGTTCCAGCCCGAAGCGCCGCCACCGCAACCGACCCTGCTGCTGTTGCGGCGCGAGGCCGACGGCGAGGTGCGGTTCTCCGAACTCAGTCCGCTGGCCTATCGCCTGGTCGAACGCTTGGGCGAAGCGCCCGAACTCAGCGGCCGCGAGCAGTTGCGCGCGCTCGCCGCCGAGGCCGGCAGCGACGACATCGACGCCTTCGTCGCCCAGGGCCGCGCCTTGCTCGAGCAGATGCGCGCCAGCGGCGTGGTCCCTGGCGTGCTCGCGAACCGTTCGGCCTGATCTGCGCCTCTGTAGGGAAAGCGCTGGCGGTACCAGCGCGTTGCCTGCCGGAGCACGCCATGCCATTCCTCTCCCGCTGCGCCCATGCGCTGCGCGATCGCCTAGAAGGCCTGGGCGCCTGGACCGCCCCGCTGGGCCTGCGCCTGGTCCTGGCCTGGGAGTTCTACGAATCCGGACGCGAGAAACTGCAGGGGCAGAACTGGTTCGCCGAGGTCATGGCCGCGTTCCCGTTTCCGTTCGACCGTATTCCCGCCGACTTGAGCTGGTCCCTGGCGACCTGGTTCGAACTGCTGGGCGGCATCGCCCTGCTGATCGGCCTGGGCACGCGCTTCTTCGCCGCCTCCCTGTTCGTGCTGACCGTGGTCGCGATCGCGGCTGTGCATTGGCCGCAGGACTGGATGGGCCTGAGCCAGCTCGCCCAGGGCTACGCGATCACCGACCAGGGCGCCGGCAACTACAAACTGCCGCTGCTGTTCCTGGCGATGCTGTGGCCGCTGATCCTGCGCGGCCCGGGTCGCCTCAGCGTCGATGCGCTGATCGAGCGCGCGCTGCGCCTCGCGCCGGCGCAGGCGCGCAACGACGCCCTGGGTTGGGGCGCCGGCCTGCTGCTGTTCGGCACGGTCGCGGCGATGCTGCTGCCCCTGCCGGGCCTGGTTCTGGCCGCGGTCGGCCTCGTCCTGTTGACGGCTAGCCGACTGCGTCCGCACACGCGTTAACGCCCCGCCCCGCCGGCCTCTTCCCGCTTGCGAGAGGCGGCGGGGCGCGGGCACCGCAGCAGCCCCGTCACCGCCGTCTGCTAGGCTTTCCGCATGATCGACGCCGGCCTCGCCCCCCAAACCGCCCCCACTCCGCCCCGCCTGTGCAACCGTTTCCGCGGCTTCCTGCCGGTCGTGGTGGACGTGGAAACCGGCGGTTTCGACTGGAACCGCCACGCCCTGCTCGAGATCGCCGTGGTGCCCCTGGAACTGGACGACCAAGGCCTGCTGTACCCCGGTACCACCTTCAGCGCGCACGTGGTGCCGGCGCTGGGGACCGAGATCGACCCCAAGTCGCTGGAGGTCACCGGCATCGACATCGACCACCCATTCCGCGACGCCAAGCCCGAGCGGGTCGCGCTCGAAAACGTGTTCGCGCCGGTGCGCGAGGCGATCAAGCGCCACGCCTGCCAGCGCGCGATCCTGGTCGGCCACAACGCCCATTTCGACCTCAATTTCCTCAACGCCGCGGTCGCGCGCAGCGGCCACAAGCGCAATCCCTTCCACCCTTTCAGCGTGTTCGACACCGTGACCCTGGGCGGCCTGGCCTACGGTCAGACCGTGCTCGCACGCGCGGTCCAGGCCGCAGGCTTCGAATGGAACGCCGAGGAAGCGCATTCGGCGGTCTACGACGCCGAACGCACCGCGCAGCTGTTCTGCAAGGTGGTCAATGCGTGGCCGCGCAACTGAGTCACGCGGCGGCGCGTCCTGAACCGCTCGCATAGACCCGCAAGCCGCGCCGCATGCCTGTCGCAGCCCGACCCTATCTGTGGATGCCCGGCCAAGGCCCCGACGCCGAAGCGCTAGAGCGCTTGCGCGAACGCAGGCCGCCGCCGAAAGAGCCGATGGGCGAGGCCTGGTTCATGGGTAGCGAGCGGGAGATGTACACCGGTCTGATGCAATCCGATCCGCAGGACTGGCCCAGTCGCGAATTGCGGGACGCACTAGAGGCGCTGACGACCGGGCCGAAGGCTTTCGGCCATATCGACGAATGGAGCGAGTGGTTCGAGTTCCTGCTGCCGCGCGTACTCGAGCGCGCCGACGATCGCGATGTCTACGAGCTGCTGGTCAGCGCGGTGTTCGTGCATTGCCTGGACCCGGCCCTGCCCGAGTTCCCGCCTCGCTTCCGCATGGACCTGCTCGACACCTTGGGTCGCAGGTTGATGGCGCCGTCGTGCTGGAGCGATGGTCACGCAGGCGGCAGCGACGGGCTGTTGCAGCCGCTGTCCAACACCTATTACGGGCTCGAAGCCCATGGTGCCTTCTCGGCGGCCTGTTGCTTGGTGCTGCGATACCTGGACGCCGAAGCCGTCGACGGCTGGCTCGCATCGGTGCTCGCCATCGACGACGCGGCTTGGCGTTGCGTCTTTGTGGTCTGGCTCGCGGGCGCCAGCACCTTGGTGCTCGATGCCGGGCAGCCCGATCGCCTGGAAAACCCGCAGCATCTGGATATCGACTGGAATTGGTCCTTCTTGCACGACGGCAGCGATCCCTCTCGCAAACTTGAGCCTGATGCGCCGCAGTTCGCCTTCTTTCCCGAACCGCAGGCCCAAGCCCTGCGGGCGGCGCTCAAGCGACACCTGGACCTCGCCACGATGGTGCGCTGGGGCGAGCAACTGACCGCCCTGCCCCTGGCCGACGTTGATCGCACCACCACCCTGTGGCAATACGACGCCGCCGTACTGCATGTGGTCGAGCGCTACGGTCTGAACTGAGCCTAGCGATCACAAGCGCTCGTCGGTCCGCGCGAGATCGGTGCCAGCGCGGCACCAATCTCGCGAACCGCAGACTAGACCTGAGCCCCGGACGGCACGCCGCGCGCCGCCTTCGCCTTCACGATGGTCGAGGACCGCATCGTCGCGATCCAGATCATCGCCGACCCGGCGCGGATGGCCGCAGCGAACGTCGCGCTGCTCGATTGATGCTTCGAACATGGACGCAGCGGCGGCTTGTTCGAAGCCGCCGCCGCAGGTGCCGCGGTCACTGTATGGGATCGCAGCGCCGGTTGTTCGGAATGCAGCCCTTGCCGGGACAGGGCCTTGTGCAACGTGCGCAGCTCGCGCAGGCGGACAAGGCGCCGCCGCTACGAATCTCAGGGAGTGGCGAGCTTCAAGCCGACCAGGCCGGCCACGATCAGCAGCACGCTGATCACGCGCAGCGCGTTCACGGGCTCGTGGAACAGCACGATGCCGAGGATGACGGTGCCGACCGCGCCCACGCCCACCCAGATCGCATAGGCGGTGCCGACCGGCAGCGTCTTCATGGCGATGCCGAGCAGGCCCAGGCTGATCGCCATAGCGGCGACCGTGCCCACGGTGGGCCAGAGCTTGCTGAAACCGTCGGTGTATTTGAGGCCGATGGCCCAGCCGACCTCGAACAGGCCGGCGAGTACGAGAATGATCCAAGGCATGACAGGTCTCCTTCGCGATGGGGCCGTCCCCGGGCGACTGGAGAGGCGGGGTCGTCCCCGCTTCCTGCTTGCCCGTGGATTATTTCACGGGCGCCAGGCGCTGGCGCACCGCTTCGAACAGGGTCACGCCCGTGGCTACGGATACGTTCAGGCTCTCGACGGAGACGCCGTCGGCGCCGCCCGGCATCGGGATCTTGACCAGTTGGTCGCAGTTCTCGCGGGTCAGGCGGCGCAGGCCGTCGGATTCGCCGCCCAGCACCAGGCCGACGTTGCCGCGCAGATCGATGTCGTAGAACGAGGCCTCGGCCTCACCGGCCAGGCCGTACAGCCACACGCCCAGCTCCTGCAGCTCGCGCAGCGAGCGCGCTAGGTTGGTGACCGGAATGATCGGCACGCTGTCGGCGGCGCCGGCCGAGGTCTTGCGCACGGTGGCGTTGATCTGCACCGCGCGGTCCTTGGGGATCACCACCACGGTCACGCCGGCCGCGGCCGCGCTGCGCAGGCAGGCGCCGAGGTTGTGCGGGTCCTGCACGCCGTCCAGCACCAGCACCAGGGCACGGCCCTGCGCGGCTTCGATCAGGCCCTGCAGCTCGTTCTCGCTCCAGGTCTTGGCGGCGGCGTAGCGCGCGACCACGCCCTGGTGGCGCAGGCCGCCGGCAACGCCGTCCACGGCCTGGCTGGCGACCTTGCGCACGTCGATGCCGACGCGGCGCGCATTGCTTTCGATCTCGGCCAGGCGCGGGTTCTTGGCGCCGGCTTCGATCAGCACCTCGCGCACGTTATCGGCGTCGTGCTCGATCGCCGCCGAGACTGCGTTGATGCCGGCGATCCATTGTTTCTGGCTCATGGGGGTTCCGTAGACGGGAGCAACGCCGGCCGGCACGGGCCGGGCGGCGGGAGGACGAGGGGGGAGATTCTAAGCCAGCGGGGCGCGGGAGGCCCGTTTGCGGCGCTTCCTCCCCCGCCGCGCGAGGTTCCCCCCTCGAAAAAGGGGGCTACGGGGGAATTGCTTTTGCTCTGGCCCCGCGAACAGCAAATCCCCGGCGCCCCGCCTTCAGCACCCGCATCGAGACTGAGCTGGGCGCTCGCCCCCCGTCGACAACGGGGGGGCGAAGGCTACCGCTCAGTACTTCTGCTTGCTGCGTTTGGCCGGCTGGCCGCGCGGCGGCAGCGGCTTGGCGCCGCGGTCCTCGACCAGCTTGAAGTCGATCTTGCGGTCCTCGACGCTGGCCTTCATCACCACGATCGAGACCCGGTCGCCGAGACGGAACTCGCGCGCGGTGCGCTCGCCCTGCAGCGTCTTGCGGATCGGATCGAAGTGGTAATAGTCGTGCGGCAACTGGGTGACGTGGATCAGGCCGTTGACCTTGGATTCGTCGAGCTCGACGAACAGGCCGAAGCTGGTCACGCCGCTGATGGTGCCCTCGAACTCGCCGCCGACGTGCTGCTCCATCCAAGCCGCGCGGTAACGCTCGTCGACCTCGCGCTCGGCTTCGTCGGCGCGGCGCTCGCGCTCGGAGCACTGCAGCGCCAGCGCCGCCATCTCGCGCGGCGAGTACAGGAATTGGTCCGGGCGCGCGCCGGTCAGCGCGTACTTGATCGCGCGGTGCACCAGCAGATCGGGATAGCGGCGAATCGGCGAGGTGAAATGCGCGTACGCCTCCAGGGCCAGGCCGAAGTGGCCCAGGTTGCCGGGCGCGTACACCGCCAGGCTCTGGCTGCGCAGCAGCACCGACTCGATCAGGGCCGCGTCGGGGCGCTCGCGCACCTTCTTCAGCAGCTCGGTGAAGTCGCGCGGCTGCACCTGCGGCCACGGCGGCATGCGCAGCTTGAACTCTTTGAGGAACTCCTGCAGATCGGCGTACTTCTGCTCCGGCGGGCGCTCGTGGTTACGGTACGGCGCCGGCACCTGCGCGCCGATCAGGTACTTCGCGGCCTCGACATTGGCCGCGATCATGCATTCCTCGATCAGCTTGTGCGCGTCGTTGCGCTGGAGCATGCCGGCCTGCACGACTTCGCCGCGCTGGTCCAGCACGAAACGCACTTCGCTGGATTCGAACTCGATCGCGCCGCGGCGCTGGCGCGCCTTGGACAGCACCTGGTAGAGCTGGTGCAGGCGTTGGATGTTCGGCAGCAGCGACCCGATCTGGCCCAGCGCCTCCTCGCGCGCTTCCGGCTCGACGCCCTCGCCCACCGCGTTCCAGACCTGGGTGTAGGTCAGGCGCGCGTGCGAGTTCATCACCGCTTCGTAGAACTTCGAATGAGCGACCAGGCCTTCGCGATCGATCTGCATGTCGCAGACGAAACACAGGCGATCGACCTTGGGCTTGAGCGAGCAGATGCCGTTGGACAGCGTCTCCGGCAGCATCGGCACCACGAAACCCGGGAAGTAGACCGAGGTCGCGCGGCGGATCGCTTCTTCGTCCAGCGGCGTGCCCGGACTTACGTAATGCGAGACGTCGGCGATCGCGACCACCAGACGGAAGCCGTCGCGGTTGGGTTCGCAATAGACCGCGTCGTCGAAGTCCTTGGCATCCTCGCCGTCGATGGTGACCAACGGCGTCGCGCGCAGATCGACGCGCTGCGCGGCCACCGCCGGCGGCACGGTCAGCGGCACCGCGGCGGCCTCGTCCAGCACCGGTTGCGGGAACTCGTGCGGCAACTCGTGGCCGTGGATCGCGGCCTGCACCGCCAGCGACGCAGTCAGGCGTTCGCCCAGCACCGTCAGTACGCGGCCGATCGGCGGGCGCTTGGCGTCCGGCGCCTGCACCAGCTCGCAGACCACCAACTGGCCGTTCTGCGCCTCCAGGCGCGAGTCCGGCGGAATCTGCACGTTGCGCTGGATGCGGCGGTCGTCGGGCACCACGTAGCTGATGCCGGACTCGACCGTGTAGCGGCCGATCAGGCGGTTGAGGCGGCGCTCCAGCACTTCCACGATCGCGCCTTCGCGGCGGCCGCGGCGGTCGACGCCGGTGACGCTGGCTAGCACGCGGTCGCCGTGCATGGCCTTGCGCATCTCGAACGGCGGCAGGAACAGATCGTCGCCGCCGCCGGCTTCCGGACGCAGGAAACCGAAGCCGTCGGGATTGGCGATCACCACGCCCGGGATCAGGTCCATGCGCGCGGCGGGCGCGAATTCGCCTTTGCGGTTCTGCAGCAGCTGGCCTTCGCGCAGCATCGCGGCCAGGCGCTTGCCGAGCGCGTCGAAACGGTCCGGCGCGCTCAGGCCCAGGGTCTCGGCCAGCGCCTCGGCGCGCATCGGGCCGTCGGCGCCGGCCAACAGCTGCAGGATGGCTTCGCGGCTGGCGATGGGCTGCTCGTAACGGCTGGCTTCGCGTTCGGCGTAGGGATCGTTGTAGGCCGGCGCGGCGCCGCGCGCGCGCGGCGCGGAGGCCGGGGCCGCATCGCCCTTGCCGCGCTTGCCGCCCTTGCCGGGTGGGCCGTGTTGCAGAGTGTCGGGCAGCCAGGGCGGTCGCGGTGCGGCGCTCTTCTTGCCGCCCCCGGGCTTACCTGCGCCGGGCTTGCCTTTCGCCGGCTTGCTGCCGGCCTTCGCGCTGTTCGCGCGGGTGGGTGTGCCGGGCTTGCCCCCGGCCGGGGTCTTCTTACTCATCGCGGCATGGTCGCACATCGCCATGAAAGCGGCGTCGTCGGGCGCGTCCGACGACGTCGCGCCGCAGGGCGGGATCAACCCATGCGATGGCCGCCGCGCGAGGGCGCGTCCTGGCCGCCCTGGCCCTGGGTCTGTTGCTGGCTCTGCTGTTGGCTTTGCTGCGCGCCGATCTGTGCCAGCTGCTCATAGCTTTGGCTGGCGGGCACGCGCGCGGCCTGGCCGGCCTCGACGTGGCTGTAGAAGTGCGGACCGCGCTCGCCCGACGGCGAATGCATGGCGAACACATGCACCTCGCCGGTCGCGGTCGGGTGGCCGATCGCGACCCGTTCCAGCGCCAGACCTGGAGAGTCGAGGCGATGCCGGCACAGCAGCTGCGCGGAGATGTTGTCGCACTGCTCCGGGGTCCAGCGCCCGTCGGCCGCAAGCACGCCGTTTATCCGGCCGAGCGCGGCCTGTTCGACGTGCCCGACGCCCGGCGCGCCGTCGCCGTCCAGGGACAGGTCCGCGCGCCGCTGGCCGGGGCGCAGCGCGGGCATCCGCGGATCGACGGTCAACAGGCACTTGGGCCCGCCGCCCCGGTCCATGTTGAGATCGATCACGCCGTTACCGCGATTGACGCGCTGCAAATCGTCGCGATCGACCGCGCTCCAACCGCCGTTCAAGTAGGCGTGGCCGTTACCGCGGGTATCCCAGGTCACGAAATTGTTGCCGGACGCGTACACGCCGTTGCTGACGAAACGCCCGGGCTGCTCGCGACTCAACTGGGCCTGCTGATAAGAGCCGCCGCGATCCAAGGCATCGATGAAAGGCAGCGCCTGCTGGTAGTTGGCGAACAGGCGCCGCACCGTACCGTACTCGCCGGGCAGATTCGGGTGCTGAGGATCCCGGTCCAGCCGGTTGGGGCGGACCAACGGATTGTCCAGCACGTTGTCCCAAGCCGCGTGCAGGGGATTGCCGGGGTGCGAATTGCGCAGCGCGTTGACCACGCGTGCGCCTTGCAAGGCCTTGTCGCGCCCCTCCTCCAGATAATCGGTGCGCGAGGAACTGATGGCGCCGATCGCGTTGCTGACCTGGTCGACACCGCGATAACCGCCGCGCGCGATCGTGTTGAGGATCGGGCCGGCCTCGTTTTCGTTCTGGTTGTAGACCTTGGCGACCATGGCGACCAGACGGACCTGATCGTCCTCCGAGGCGTTGCGGTAGAGCTGGCTGCGTCGCAGCGGCTCGATCGCGTTGTCCATGAGCTTCTCGACCTGGGCCACGTCGCGGTTGTGGCCCCAGGTCACGCCGGCGTCGGAGGCCAGAAAGCCGTTCAGGCGCCTGCGCACGTCGGGGTCGAGATCGGTACCGCCCTGCCGATTGATCTCATGCCCTTGCCGGCCCAGATCGGAAATCGCCTCCGCGGCTTCTGCCGGGGTCAGGACCGCCGCCTGCCGGCTCTGGCGCGCCCAGGCCTGGTAGGCGTTGACCAGGTCCGCGGGCACGTTCTCGCCGCCGCGAACGCTGGGTTGATAGTGCTGGCCCAGATCGATCTGCACGGTACCGAAGGTGTAGCCGCTGTTGGCGGCCACCTCGATCCGGGGAGTGCGCGGGTTATCGCCCGCCACCGCGAGCCGGAAGGGGGTCTCGCCGCTCTCGGAGGTCACGCCGACCGCGAAATAGATGGTGGCGCGGATCTCGTTATCGGTCAGACCGCGGCGCGCGGCAGGCTGCTGGTTGTTGTCGGTCATGGGCGCCCCTCCTGGGCTCACTCATCGCAGACTTCTTCCGAATCGGTGACCGGCACCTGATTGGCAGGCTGACGATCTAGGGTGAGATATTCGTCGACCATTTCGCCTTCCCGGCGATACCACACCAATCGCTCGCCGCTGCGAACGAAATAAGCGGTGTTGGGCGTATAGGCCGGACAGCGCGCGTAGCCGCCGCGCTGCTCGGTCGTCGTGCAAGCATCTACTTCCAGCTTGCCGTCCTTTTGCGCGCCGCGAAAACTGCCGTCCGAGCCCCAGATGTCGGTGCCGTCGCTCCAGGTCCCGGTATAGCCATCGCCATCGCGCGTGAGCGTGATGCCGACATAGTGGCCCTTGTAGCAGCGGGTGCTGAAACCCCAGTCGCCGGCGAACGCATCGGCGCCGGCGTCCGTCGCGGCCGCTTTCGTCGTCGGTCGCTTGTGCTGCGCCGAGCAAGCGCCGCCCGACAAGGCCAAGCCGGCCAGGCACAGCATCGTCCAGGCCTTGCGCCGGACGCTTCGATCGAACATTCCGTTCTCCTTGTGGCTGCCGCGCGCCTCGAAGCCGCAGGCGGCCTCGTTCCACTGGCCACAGGATAGCGCCGGTCGCCGCCGGCGGGCAGGCACGGGCGCCAGCATGCGGCGGGCCGACGCGCTGCGCGCGCGGCGTTCCCCGCCTTGGAGCACTCAGCGGCAGTAACGGCCATGGCAATGATCCGCCTGCAGGTCGGGGAACGTTTCAAGGAAATCCGCAGGTCCGTCGGCGAGACCGTTGCAAGCATCCGCAGCTAATTCCCTGAGCAGATGCACGGGCCACTGCCTGGCTGCCCGACGGGTCTGCAAGCGGCTCGCGCGGCAGATATTCGAAACCGCCCGCGTCGACGCCCGTGGCGATACTGGAAGCGCTGTGGGTGCTGTTCCGTCGTCGGCGAGATCGTCGCCGCGGTGTTGGATGTCGTCGGTGTCGTCCGTCGACGCAGATCAAGCCGTCGTCGCCGGGGCCGACTGTGATTACCGGGCCGCTACCACGAGGCGGCCGCCACGCCAATTGCAGCGGCGAGTCGTTCCTGCGCCCGATCGGCCTCGGCGACCCGGTGGCCGCGTTCGTGGTGCGCTCGATCGAGGGCGGTCCCGCCGGCTGTTCGCCGGGGGCCACTGCGCGGCACCGCGCTGTCGCCGCTGCGGGGCGCCGCGCTGCGCAACTAAGACCAAGTGCGCTATCCATGCGCCGGTGCGCGCCGGGCCCTGAAAACGAAAAACCCCTGATTTCTCAGGGGTTTTTCTGAATAGTGGTGCCCAGGAGAGGACTCGAACCTCCACGGTTTTACCCGCTAGTACCTGAAACTAGTGCGTCTACCAATTCCGCCACCTGGGCCTATCGCAACGCCGTTGGCGCTGCGAGGAGGCGTATGTTGCGTTGCGGTGAGGCGGCTGTCAACGGTTTTGTCACAACGCCGGCTCAACGCCGAAATCGGCAAGGCCGGCGCTCGGCCGGGGCTGGGCACAGGCCCCCTACACCGCGCCGCGCAGGTTACGGCGCCGCGCGTGCGGACCAGGCGAAATCGCAGCCACGGCTCAGTACGGCGACGAGTAGAATCGTGAGGTCACGCCTTAGCGAGTTGATTGCGTTCCATGACTGACTCCGTACGTCCGGTGTTCCACGGCTTCGAACAGATCCCGCTGCGCGAGTACGCCGAGCGCGCTTACCTCGATTATTCGATGTACGTGGTGCTCGACCGCGCCCTGCCCTTCCTCGGCGACGGCCTCAAGCCGGTCCAGCGCCGCATCATCTATTCGATGAGCGAGCTCGGCCTCAACGCCGGCGCCAAGCCCAAGAAGTCCGCGCGCACCGTCGGCGACGTGATCGGTAAGTACCATCCGCACGGCGACAGCGCTTGCTACGAGGCCATGGTCCTCATGGCCCAGCCGTTCTCGTACCGTTACCCGCTGGTCGAGGGCCAGGGCAACTTCGGTTCCAGCGACGATCCCAAGTCGTTCGCGGCGATGCGCTACACCGAGTCCAAGCTGACCCCGATCGCCGAAGTGCTGCTGGGCGAGCTCGGCCACGGCACGGTCGATTGGGTGCCGAACTTCGACGGCACCCTGGAAGAGCCGACCTGGATGCCCGCGCGCCTGCCGCATCTGTTGCTCAACGGCACCACCGGCATCGCGGTCGGCATGGCCACCGACGTGCCGCCGCACAACCTCAACGAAGTCGTCAGCGCCTGCGTGCGCCTGCTCGACGACCCGGACGCGACCACCCGCGACCTGTGCGAGCACGTGCTGGGGCCGGACTATCCGACCACCGCCGAGATCATCACCCCGCGCGCCGACCTGATCGCGATGTACGAAACCGGCCTGGGCAGCGTGCGCGCGCGCGCCACCTGGGTGAAGGAAGCGCAGAACTTCGTGATCACCGCGCTGCCCTACCAGGCCTCGCCGGGCAAGATCATCGAACAGATCGCCCAGCAGATGCGCGCCAAGAAGCTGCCTTGGCTGGAAGACCTGCGCGACGAATCCGACCACGCCAATCCGACCCGGATCGTGCTGGTGCCGCGCTCCAACCGCGTCGATGCCGAACAGCTGATGGGCCACCTGTTCGCGACCACCGACCTGGAAAAGAGCTACCGCGTCAACATCAACGTGATCGGCCTGGACGGCCGTCCGCAGGTCAAGGGCCTGAAGACGCTGCTCAGCGAGTGGCTGGTGTTCCGCACCGACACGGTGACCCGCCGCCTCACCCATCGTCTGGAAAAGGTCGAGCGCCGCCTGCACCTGTTGGAAGGTTTGCTGATCGCGTTCCTCAACCTGGACGAGGTGATCCGCATCATCCGCAGCGAGGACGAACCGCGTCCGGTGCTGATGGAGCGCTTCGGGCTCAGCGAGGACCAGACCGACTACATCCTGGAAACCAAGCTGCGCCAGCTCGCGCGCCTGGAGGAAATGAAGATCCGCGGCGAACAGACCGAGCTGGCCAAGGAACGCGAGCAGCTGATCGCCACCCTGGGCAGCAAGGCCAAGCTCAAGAAGCTGGTGAAGGACGAGCTGCTGGCCGACGCCAAGAAGTTCGGCGATGCGCGCCGCTCGCCGCTGGTCTCGCGCGACGCCGCGCAGGCCTTGTCGGAAACCGAGCTGGTGGCCAGCGAGCCGATGACCGTGGTGCTCAGCGAGAAGGGCTGGGTGCGCGCGGCCAAGGGCCACGACATCGACGCGGCCACCCTGAGCTATCGCGACGGCGACGGCCTGCTGGGCTCGGTCAAGAGCCGCAGCACGCAACAGGTCGCGTTCCTGGATTCGACCGGACGCGCCTACTCGACCGTGGTCCATGGCCTGCCCTCGGCGCGCGGCAACGGCGAGCCGCTGACCGGGCGCTTCTCGCCCGCGGCCGGCGCTTCGTTCCAGGCCCTGGCCAGCGGCGACAACGACAGCCGTTTCGTGCTCGCGTCCAGCCATGGCTACGGCTTCGTGACCCGTTTCGAAAACCTCACCGGCCGCAACAAGGCCGGCAAGGCCATGCTGTCGCTGACTCCGAACGCCAAGGTCCTGCAGCCGGCCGCGGTCGGCACGGTCGAGGCCGACCGGGTGGTCGCGGTGACCAACGTCGGCCACCTGCTCGCGTTCCCGGTCTCGGAGCTGCCCGAGCTGGACAAGGGCAAAGGCAACAAGATCATCGACATCCCCAAGGCCAAGCTCGGCACCGAGCGCGTGGTCGCGGTGGCGGTGGTCGCGCCGGGCACGACGCTCAGCGTGCGCTCGGGCACGCGCACCATGAGCCTGTCGTGGAAGGACCTGGACGCCTACGTCGGTGCGCGCGCGACCCGCGGCGGCCTGCTGCCGCGCGGATGGCAGAAGGTCGAAGGCCTGTCGGTCGAGTGAGCGCAGCGGCATGAACGCGGAATTCTGGCAACAGCGCTGGCGCGAGCGACAGATCGGTTTCCACCAGGACCGTCCGTCGCCGCTGCTGCTCAAGCATTGGCCGTCGCTGGGGCTGGCGCCGGACAGCCGGGTGTTCGTGCCGCTGGCCGGCAAAACCCTGGACATGGCCTGGTTCGCGTCGCAGGGCCATCGCGTGCTCGGCGTCGAGCTGTCTCGGATCGCGGTCGAAGAGTTCTTCGCCGAGCACGGCCTGACGCCCGAGGTGGAGATGTCGCGCTACGGCCGCCACTACCGCGCCGGCGCGATCGAGCTGATCTGCGGCGACGCCTTCGCGCTGGACGCCGCACTGCTGGCCGATTGCGCGGCGGTGTTCGACCGCGCCGCCTTGATCGCCCTGCCGACGCCGCTGCGCGAGCGCTACGCGGGCGAGCTCTACCCTCGCCTGCCGTCGGGCTGCCGCGGCCTGTTGATCACTCTGGAGTATCCGCAGCACGAGAAGCAGGGCCCGCCGTTCTCGGTCGTAGAGCAGGAGGTCTACCGCCTGTATGCGCCGGACTGGCGGCTACGCACGCTGGAACGCCGCGACATCCTCGCCCAGCAACCGGCCTTCATCGCCGACGGCGTGACCGCGTTGGACACGGTGGTTTACGCGCTAGAGCGCAACTGAGGCCCGAGGCCGCCTCGCTGTGGGCGGCCGGCGGCGCCCGCGCCCCTCGCTTGGCCTGACGCAACTCTCGATTGGCCCGATGCCGCGCCGCGCGCGCGATGCGACGAAGCGCCGGAATCGTGGCATGAACGACGGCCACGACGACGCCTGAAGATCCGACACTAGGCACGACGGCCATGCGGCCGTCTTTGCCGCCGGCGACGGCCACCGACGCGCATGCGAAGGTCCCGCCGCAGCGCTCCTTCGGACGCTTCGGTCAGGAACGGCCGCTGCCGGCATTACCCACCTAAGAACGCAAGGATCTGCGTCCATGAAGCATTCCCACTCTCGCCTCGCCCTGATCGCCGCGGCCCTGTTGCTGCCCCTGACCGCCGCGGCGACGCCGCCGCCGGACGCCACCGAGCGAATCCCGATCTGCAACGGCGGCTACTTCGCCGAAATGTCGCTGGACTTCGGCAACACCGGCACCACCGCTACCGTGGCCGCCAAGGCCAAGGTGGTCAGCTCACCGGTCGGCCCCTTTCCGCCCGCGCCGCCGTATTACGCGGTCTACGCCGCGGCTTCGCACCGTCCGGACGCGGGCTCGGCCTGGTCCACCAACGACCAGAACCTGGAAGGCGTCTCGTCCTACCCGGCCTCGCCGGCCAGCGCGACCAAGATGGCGTTCCGCTCCGCGACCTGCGAACTGGCCGGCAACGCCGTGGTCAGCGTGCATTGCCCTAGCGGTCAGTGGGAGTACAAGACCCTGGAACGCATCTGGGTCGGCTGCGGTCTTTAAACGCGTTTGAGCCGTCGCCACGAACGGGCGCCGCCGATGCGGCGCCCGTTTCGTATGCGAGCGCGATGGCTCAGGCCTTCGCGGCTTCGATCAAGCCCTGCGCGATCGCCTCGGCGTTGGAGCGCAGCAGGCTGGGATTGACCTGCATCGCGAACTCGCCGGTTTGCGGATGCGGCCGGGGCAACAACAGACCGCGCTGCTTGGCGCGCTCGCGGAAGGCCTGGGGGTCGCCGGACACCGCCAGGAAATAGCGGCTGGTGCCCGCGGGCAGCTTGCGCGATTTGAAGCGACGATCCTGCGCGAGCAAGGCCAACAAGCGATCGGTGAGCTGCCAGGCCTGCGCGTAGTCGGTCTCGTAACGGTCCACGTACTGCGCGGCCACCGCGACCGCCGGCCAGGCCTGCGGCAGGGAGCCGCCGAACATGCGCCGGGTGTGATACAGGCCGTCGATGAAAGCCGAGTCGCCCGCCAGGATGGCCCCCGACATGCCGTTGAAGTGCTTCCACAACGACACGAACACGGTATCGAACAAGGCCGCGTGTTCCTGCAGGCTGCGCCCCGAGTGGTACGGCAGATTGAACAGCCGCGCGCCGTCCAGATGCAGACGAATGCCCTCGCCGCGCGCATAGGCGCTCAGACGCACCAGCTCGTCGTAATCGGCCATCTCGTGATCGCGGCGCCGCACCGGCGACTCGATCGAGACGACGCCGATCTTCATCGGCACGCGCCCCCCGGCGGAACGCCCGACCCAGTCGCGCGCCTCGTCGACGGTGATGGTGCTGCGCCCCGGCGCCAGCGGCACCAGGTTGAGCCCGCTGAGGATCTCGCCGCAGTCGCCGCTGTCGTTGTAGAAATGGCTTTCGGCCTGCACCAGCACGCGCCGGTCGGCGCCGGCCAGCTTGCGCAGCGCGATGTGGTTGGCCAGCGTACCGGTGGGCACGAACATCGCCGCCTGCTTGCCCAGTTTCTTGGCGAAGCGGGCTTCCAGCTCGGCGACGATGCCGCCGTTGGAATAGTTATCGGCCTCGATACCGGCGCCGGCGCTCATGCGCTCCAGCAGCACCGCGTACTCGCGCGAACTCAGACCCAGGCCGTCGTCGTAGAAATTGATGTGTTTGAACAAGTCCGCGTCGGCGTCGCCGGCCGCGGCCGGCGCGGCCGTCGCTTGCGCGAGCACGGGCGAGACCGCCGTCAAACCGCTTACCGCGATGAATCGGCGTCTGTCCATGCGCGCATCCGGAATTGGGGTGTGCGCGATCATACTCCAGCGCATTCGTTGCGCAGTTCGCGTGCGAATAGGCACGCGGCGAAAACCTTGTGCCGCGCGCGCGACAACCCAACGTCGGCGCCGATGGCGTCGCCCGGTTGGAAACTGCTGGACGACCGCAAATCGCGCACGTCGCGTCGCTCTGGAACGCTAGACTCGATCGCGATGCGCGCCACGATGCGCGCGTCGCCACGGCCGGCGACGGCGTCCGGCACAGGAGCGCCGGACAAGAAGATTCGCTGTCGCCGACGCTACCCATACCACGCTAAGGATCAGCCGCATGAATCAGCACCGCACCCGCGTTTCCGCCGCGATTGTCGCCGCATCCCTGCTCGCCCTGCCCCTGGCCGCCGGCGCCACGCCGCCGCCGGATGCGAGCAGCGATATCCTCGTCTGCAACGGCAAGTATCTGGTGAGCCTGGACCTGGACTTCGCCGAAGGCGGCGTCGATGTCAGCGTCGCCGCCAGCGCCGACCTCAACCCGGCCGACGGCTTCAGCCCGCCGCCGGAACCGCCGCGCTGGTACTCCGCGTACGTAGTGAGCTCGCATCGCGACAGCGCGCACCCGACCTGGGACAGCCACAGCGAAACCGTTAGCGGCAACGGCTCCTATCCCTCGCAGGCGCCGATCGCGAGCTACTGGACTTGGATCGGCGCCGGCTGCGAACTCAAGGGCACCGCCACCGTCAACGTCGGCTGCCCCGGCGGCAGCAGCGAGACCAAGACCCTGACCCGCACCTGGGTCGGCTGCGGCTTCTGACGACCGCATCGCAGCGGCGTTGGCGCCGCTGCGACCCGTCGCGCACGGGCGCGGCCACTGCCGCGCCCGTTCCGTCGTACGGCAGGCTCAGACCAAGGCCGCTTGATGCACGCCGGCGACCGCACGCCCCGACGGGTCGGCGGCGTTGGCGAAGGCCGCATCCCAGGCGATCGCGGCCGGCGAGGAACAGGCGATCGACTTGCCGCCCGGCACCGTCTCGGCGCAGGCCGTGCCCGGGAAATGGCGCTCGAAGATCGAGCGGTAGTAATAGGCCTCCTTGGTCTGCGGCGGGTTGATCGGGAAGCGACCCGGCGCCGCGGCCAGGTCGCGGTCGCTGACCTGGGCCTCGGCATGCGCCTTGAGCCCGTCGATCCAGCCGTAGCCGACGCCGTCGCTGAATTGTTCCTTCTGCCGCCACAGGATGGAATCGGGCAGATAGCCTTCGAAGGCCTCGCGCAGCACCGCCTTCTCGATCCGGCCCTTGCCGGCCATCTTGGCCTGCGCGTCCATGCGCATCGCCACCTCCAGGAACTCGACGTCCAGGAACGGCACCCGCGGTTCGACACCCCAGGCCATCATCGATTTGTTCGCGCGCAGGCAGTCGAAGCTGTGCAGGGCGTCGAGCTTGCGCACCAGCTCTTCGTGGAACTCGCGCGCGTTCGGCGCCTTGTGGAAGTAGAGGTAGCCGCCGAAGATCTCGTCGCTGCCCTCGCCGGACAGCACCATCTTCACGCCCATGGCCTTGATCCGCCGCGCCAGCAGGAACATCGGCGTGGACGCGCGGATGGTGGTGACGTCGTAGGTTTCGATGTGCTGGATCACGTCCGGCAGCACGTCCAGGCCTTCCTCGAAGGTATAAGTGAAGCCGTGGTGCACGGTGCCCAGCGCCTGTGCCGCGATCTCGGCCGCGGCCAGATCGGGCGAGCCGGCCAGGCCGATCGCGAACGAGTGCAAGCGCGGCCACCAGGCCTCGGCCTGGTCGTCCTCTTCGATGCGACGGCGCGCGAACCGCGCCGCGCAAGCCGCCACCAGCGATGAATCCAAGCCGCCCGACAGCAGCACGCCGTAAGGCACGTCGCTCATCATCTGCCGATGCACGGCGCGCTCGAAGGCGGTACGCAATTCTTCCTTGCTGACCTCGACGCCGCGCGTGGCCTCGTAGTCCCGCCACGGCCGCTGGTAGTACTTCACCGGCACCCCGACCTCGCTGTCGTAGTAGTGGCCGGGCGGGAACGCGGCGACGTCGTCGCACAGGCGCGCCAGCACCTTCATTTCCGAGGCCACCCACAGGCGGCCGTCGGCGTCGTGCCCCCAGTACAGCGGGCACACGCCGAAGGGATCGCGCGCTATGACGTAACGCCCGCGCGCCGCGTCCCACAGGGCGAAGGCGAAGATGCCGTTGAGGCGGTTCAGCAGCTCGCCCAGGTCGCCGCCCTCGCGGTAGAGCGCGTTGATGACCTCGCAGTCGGACTTGGTCTGGAACGCGTAGGGCGCGCGCAGCTGTTGCTCGAGTTCGCGGTGGTTGTAGATCTCGCCGTTGACCGCCAGCGCGAGCTCGCCGTCGGCCGAACGCAGCGGCTGCGAACCGCCGGTGGGATCGACGATGGCCAGCCGCTCGTGGACCAGCAGCGCGCGCGGATCGACGCTGACGCCGGACCAGTCGG
This sequence comes from Lysobacter sp. Root604, assembly GCF_001427505.1. NCBI lineage: Bacteria > Pseudomonadati > Pseudomonadota > Gammaproteobacteria > Lysobacterales > Lysobacteraceae > Lysobacter > Lysobacter sp. Root604. The sequence continues at coordinate 1,784,621 of NZ_LMGS01000001.1, forward strand.
GCCCACGGTGGCGCTGGCGCGCCGACAGGGACAGGGCCAGCGGCCTGAGCGGTCTCAGGTCGGCGCCGGGGCGGAGGTCGAACAGGCCGAGGATCGAGCACATCGGGGGAATCTCCAGTGAGGTTGAATTGCTTTTCTTTGAATCCCCGGCCATGGATGGCCGGGCTCTTGTTCAAGGACGAACGATCAGTAAACAACCCAGAAACGAAAAAGCCCGCGCTTTTCGGCGCGGGCTTCGTTGACGATTAAGAGCGTATGTTGCGCGCGCTAATCGCCGGCCCGCGGGAGGCTGGCGTTATTGCGATTGTTATTGTTCGCCGCGGCCACGGCCGCGCGGCCGCGGAGGGCGGCGCTGCGGCTCAGGGCAGTGGCGAAGGGACGGGTCATGGCCCGATCCTGCTTGAGGCCGGGACGGTTTGCAAGCGTCCGGGGCTCCCGCCCGCCCGGTCCGCTCGCCTAAGGCCAACGCAGCCCCCTGGACGGAGCGGCCAATCGGCTAAGCTGCGCCGCGGAGGGCACCTCATGGCACATTGGATCAAGCGCGGCCTGCTCGCGCTGCTGGTAATGGGTTTGATCGCGGGCGCGGGCGTCTGGTGGCTGCTGCGCGGCAGCCTGCCGCAACTGGACGGCGAACTGGCGCTGCAGGGTCTGTCGGCCCCGGTGAGCGTGCAGCGCGACGCGCAGGGCGTGGTCACCATCGACGCCGCCAACGAGACCGACGCGATCCGCGCGCTGGGCTACATCCATGCGCAGGAACGCTACTTCGAAATGGACCTGCTGCGCCGCACCGCGGCCGGCGAGCTGTCGGCGTTGTTCGGCCCGATCGCGGTCGAGGTGGATCAACGCCGGCGCGTGCATCGCCTGCGCGCGCGCACCGAGCAACAGCTGTCCAGTTTCGCCGGCGAGCAGCGCCCGCTGCTGCAGGCCTATACCGACGGCGTCAACGACGGCCTGGGCGCGCTGCGCGCGCGGCCCTGGCCCTATCTGCTGCTGGGGACGCAGCCGCAGCGCTGGCAGCTGGCCGACTCGGCCCTGGTCGGCTACGCGATGTACTTCGACCTGCAGGACGCCGACAACGTGCGCGAACGCGCGCTGTGGAAGCTGCGCCCGGCCCTGTCGCCGAACCTGTACGCACTGCTCACCCACGGCAGCAGCAGCTGGGACGCGCCCCTGTTCGGCAATCCGCACGGCGATGTGCAGTTGCCCGATGCGGCCACCATCGACCTGCGCAGCATGCCGATACCGGCCGACGAAGCGCCGGTGGAAGTCCCGCGTCGCAACGAGGTCGGCAGCAACAACTTCGCCGTCGCCGGCAGCCGTACCCGCGACGGCCGCGCGATCGTCGCCGACGACATGCACCTGGGCCTGCGCGCGCCCAATCTGTGGTTCCGCGCGCGCCTGCGCTACGCCGACGCGCGCGTGGCCGGCGGCCGCATCGATGCCGGCGGCTTCACCCTGCCCGGCCTGCCGGCGCTGGTGGTCGGCAGCAACGGCCATGTCGCCTGGGGCTTCACCAACAGCTACGGCGACTGGCTGGACTGGGCGATCGCGCCCGGCTGCGCCGGCCCCGCACCCAAGGCCTGCGCCGGGCTGCGCACCTACGAAGAACGCATCGAGGTCAAAGGCGAAGCCGCGCGCGTGCTGCGCGTGCGCGAGACCGCCTGGGGCCCGCTGATGCACGATAACGCCGACGGCAGCGCGCTGGCGTTGCGCTGGTCGGCGCATCTGCCCGGCGGGCTCAATCTGGGCCTGGCCAAGCTGATTCGCGCGCAGTCGCTGGACGAGGCCATGCGCGATGCCCAGGACGTGGCGATGCCGGTGCAGAACCTGCTGGTCGGCGACCGCGAAGGCCGCATCGCCTGGCGCCTGCTCGGCCCGATTCCGCAGCGCGCGCCGGGCTGCACGCCGGCGGTGCCCATGGCCGCCGACGCGGCCTGCCCGCCGTGGACCCTGCGCAGCGACGTCGCACCGCAACTGATCGATCCGCCCGGCGGGCGTCTGTGGACGGCGAACTCGCGCACGCTCGAAGGCGCCGAGCTGGCGCGCATCGGCGACGGCGGCCTGGTCCTGGGCGCGCGCGCGCAGCAGATCCGCGACGACCTGATGAGCAAGTCGCGCCTGGACGAACGCGACCTGATGCGAATCCAGCTCGACGACCGCGCGGTGTTCCTGACGCGCTGGTGGACGCTGCTGCGCGAGCAGGCGGCGCGCTCCAAGGATGCGCCCGCGATGAAGGAGCTGGCCGCGGCGTCCGCGCATTGGGAAGGCCGCGCCGTGCCCGAATCGGTGAGCTACCGCCTGGTGCGCGCCTGGCGCCTGGCCGTGCACGATCGCTTGATCGACGGTCTGACCGCGCCCGCGCGCGTGCGCCAGGGCCGCGATTTCGAGATGCCCGAACTGCCGCAATTCGAAGGCGTCGCCTGGCCGCTGGTCACCCAGCGGCCGCCGCACCTGCTGCCGCGCCGCTATCCCTCCTGGGACGCGTTGTTCGAGGACGCCGCGCGCCAGGTCCGCGACGATCTCGCCAAACAGGGACCGCTGGCGCAGCGCCGCTGGGGCGAACGCAACACCGCCGCGATCTGCCACCCGCTCGCGCGCGCCCTGCCCGAATTCGCCAAACCGGTGCTGTGCATGCCTGCGGACGAACTGCCCGGCGACGTCGCCATGCCGCGCGTGCAGCGCCAGGACTTCGGCGCCTCCGAGCGCATGGTGGTGGCACCCGGGCACGAAGCCGAGGGCATCATCCAGATGCCCGGCGGGCAAAGCGGCCACCCGCTGTCGCCGTACTGGGGCGCCGGTCACGACGACTGGGTCCAGGGCCGCCCCTCGCCGTTCCTGCCGGGGGCGACGCAGTACACCTTGACGCTAAAGCCGCGCTGAGGCGCGGCAGGTGGAGCGGCGTGAGCCGCGATTAGAACCCACACGACGCAACGCGAATCCCAGCCCGCGCGCCCAATTCCCGGCGCCGAGCGTTTAAGCGTTCGGCACCAGCAAACGCTCGATCAAGGCCAGATACAAATCCGGCAGCGCTTCCAGATCGGCCACCGACACGTGCTCGTCGACCTTGTGGATGCTGGCGTTGACCGGCCCGATCTCGATGCACTGCGCGCCCAGCGGCGCGATGAAGCGCGCATCCGAAGTACCGCCGCCGGTGCTTTCTTCCGGCGCGGCGCCGGCGAAACGCGCCAGCACTTCGCGCGCGGCCGCGCGCAGCGGCCCCTCCGGGGTGTAGAACGGCTCGCCGCCGCGGAACCAGCGGATCTGGTATTCCAACCCGTGCGCGCGCAGCACCTGCTCGCATTCGCGCTCCAGGCCCTCGGCGTTCCAGCTCGGGTTGTAGCGCAGGTTGAACAATACCTGCAGCTCGCCCGGAATCACGTTGTTGGCGCCGGTACCCGCGTGCACGTTGCTGATTTGGAAGCTGGTTGGCGGGAAGGTCTCGTAGCCTTCGTCCCAACGTCGCGCCGCCAGCGCCGACAGGGCCGGCATGGCCTGATGGATCGGGTTGCGCGCCTTGTCCGGATAAGCGACGTGGCCCTGCACCCCGATCACGTTCAAGGTCGCCGACAAGGTGCCGCGACGGCCCACGCGCAGCAGGTCGCCGAGCTTGGCGGTCGACGAGGGCTCGCCGGTCACGCACCAGTCCAGGCGTTCGCCGCGGGCGCCGAAGGTCTCGGCGACGCGGCGCACGCCGTCGATGGCGTCGCCCTCCTCGTCCGAGGTCAGCAACAGCGCGACCCGGCCCGGATGATGCGGATACGCGGCGACGAAGCGTTCCAGCGCGACCACGAACGCGGCCACGCTGCCCTTCATGTCGGCCGCGCCGCGGCCGTACAGCACGCCGTCGCGGATCTCGGGCACGAAGGGATCGCTGGCCCAGGCCTCGCGCGGGCCCGAGGGCACCACGTCGGTATGCCCCAGCAGCACCAGGGTCGGGCCGTCCTCGCCGTGCACGGCCCAGAGATTGTCGACCTCGCCGTAACGCAGATGCTCGCAGCGCAAGCCCGCTCGCTGCAGGCGTTCGGCGATCAGCGCCTGGCAACCCAGGTCTTCCGGCGTCACCGACGCGCGCGCGATCAGATCGCGGGTCAGCTGCAGGACATCGCTCACTTACCCACTCCGAAGCGCAGCTTGAAACCGTTGTCGCTGAAGCCCTGGGTGACGGTGCCGTCGTCGGTGACCACCACCGGGCGCCGGATGAGCTGCGGATACTCCTTCAGCAGCAGCTTCCATTCCGCATCCGAGGCCGGCTCCTTGCGGTTCGGCGGCAGCGTGCGCCAGGTGGTCGAGGACTTGTTGATCATCGCGTCCCAACCGCCGAGCTGGTCGCGCCAGCCCAGCAGCGTCTCCGGCGTCTGACGGTGGTCGCGATAGTCGACGAAGCTGTGCGCGACGCCGAAGCGGTCCAGCCACTTACGGGCCTTCTTGCAGGTGTCGCAGTTGTTCAAGCCATAAAGCGTGGTCATTGCTGCCCCGTCGAATTGCGTTTGAGTGCCGCGATGCGGTCTTGCAGTTGCTTGATCTGCGCGGGCGCTCCGTACGGCATCCCGTCCAGGAAGGTGTCGCGCAGGAGAAAGACGATCTTATCCCCGAACTTTCCCGGAACGCAGAGCGTCAGCGTCAGGCGGACCAGGGTGCGCCAGCGGGCCGAATCGACGGCGACCACGTCGCGCAGCTGCACCGTGTCCTCGACCCCACCGTTGCGGACCAGCAAGCGGTCGCCGTCGTCGTAGACCTCGTCCAGCACGTCGCGCAGGTAGCGATAGGTCACGACTCCGCCGACCACGATGGCGACCGCGAACACCCCCACCGTCTCGACCGGCACCGGGCGCTGCAACAGCGCGGCCACCAGCGCGGCGGAAAAGGCACCGAACATCACCATGGGGAAGGTGCGTTTGAAATGGTAGGACATCGACGATGAGATGCGGCGCACGGTCATGAATATTCCGCCCGATTCAAATCGGCGCCCCAGCTATCGGCCCGTATTGCACCGACATGCTCCCTGCACATGCGGATGTTCTTATCGGCGCGACGGCCCCTCGAAACGTAGATGCGCATCATTCGCTCTGACTCAGCCAGACGGCGATCGAGCGCCTGCCGACGCGATGGAACCTAAGGCGGCGGTCATGGCGACGCGTTCGCGCAGCGCGCGGCTGACGTCGCTGCCGCCGGGCGAGCCGAACGGCGAATTGGGCTTCGGGAAGAATTCGATCCGTCGCCCGAACTTGGTCGAACTTCGTAGGGACAACACCACTTTTCGGGTCCGCCACTCGATCTGCTCGGACACCTTGGCGATGTCCGAGATCGGTATCAGCTCTTCCAGCCCCCGACGCCGCACCCGCAATGCATCGCCCGCCTCTTCTACGCTATCGGCGAAACGCCGCGTATACAGCCACCAAGTCACGCTATTGAGCGTCAGGAGACCCAGCATAAACCAGATCTCTAGCGGTAATCGGTAGAGGCCGAGCACATGACCTATTGCGAGTGAGGCGAGTGCGACAACCAGAGCACCCGCCGTCCACGAGGTGATTGCCCTTGCCACCACCGTGTTGGCGGACAGACGCGCCATCGGCTGACTCAGTCCGCCAACCCGCGCAGCAACTCATTGATGCTGGTCTTCGACAGCGTCTTGGCGTCGACCTGCTTCACGATCACGGCGCAGTACAGCGAGTGCGAGCCGTCCTTCGCCGGCAGCTGGCCGGACACGACCACGCTGTAGGGCGGCACGTAGCCGTAGCTGATCTCGCCGGTGGCGCGGTTGTAGACGCGGGTGCTCTGGCCCAGGAACACGCCCATGCCGATCACGCTGTGGTGGCCGACCACGAAGCCTTCGACCACTTCCGAGCGCGCGCCGATGAAGCAATGGTCCTCGATGATCGTCGGCGAAGCCTGCAGCGGCTCCAGCACGCCGCCGATGCCGGCGCCGCCGGACAGGTGGCAATGCTTGCCGACCTGGGCGCAGGAGCCGACCGTGGCCCAGGTGTCGACCATGGTGCCTTCGCCGACGTGGGCGCCGATGTTGACGAAGCTGGGCATCAGCACCACGTCCTTGCCGATGTGGGCGCCGCGGCGCGCGATCGCGCCGGGCACGACGCGCGCGCCGAGCTTGCGGAAGTCGCTCTCGCCGTAGCCTTCGAAGCGCGCCGGGACCTTGTCCCAGAACGGCGCCGGGTCGGCCTCGACCAACTGCATCTCGTTGACGCGGAAGTACAACAGCACCGCCTTCTTCAGCCATTCGTTGACGGTCCAGCCGCCCTTGCCGTCCGGCTCGGCGACGCGGAATTCGCCCTGCTCCAGGCCCGAGATCACCCGCTCCACGGTCGGCCGCGTCGATCCCTCGATCTCGTCCGGCGTCAGCATGCTGCGGCGCTCGAAGGCGCTGTCGATCATGAACTTGAGTTCGTCGATGCCCGGCGCCTTGGGCGCGGTCTTCTTGCGGACGGTCTTCTTGGCGGTCTTGGCGGGGCTCATCGGTGGTCTCCTTCCAGGCAGGCGAGCAGCGCGTCGCGCAGCGCCTGCTGTTGCGTTTCGTCGAGCGCGCGATCGCGCCCGTCGGTGTCGGGGCTGGTGATCTGGAACATGTCCTCGGCGCGTTCGCCGAAGGTGGCGATGCGCGCGTCGTGCACGCGCAGCGCCTGGTTGCGCAGGGTCATGGCGACGTCGGCGAGCAAGCCCGGCCGGTCGGTGCAGACCAGGCTGAGCAGGGTGCGCTCGCCGGCGCCGCCGGCGCTGTCGCTGCCGGATTTGTCGACCGTGTTGAAGCCGATCTGCGGCACGATGCGGAAATGCTTGAGGTGGCGCGGCTGGGCGCGGCGCGCCGGCCGGACCCGGTCCAGCGGCGCAGCCAGGGTCGCGGCCAGACGGCGCTCGACGTCCTCGGCCGAGGGCGGATGGCGCGGGTCGGTGGGCACGACTTCGAAGGTGTCGAAGATGGTGCCCTGCGGGCCGTCGAGCACGCGCGCCTGCTGGATCGCCAGGCCGAGGCGGTCCAGGGTGGCCACGATCGCGGCGAACAGGCCGTCGCGGTCGGGCGAATGCACGAACACTTCCAGCGCACCGGCCAGCGCGCTGACCGGACGCGCACGCACGCGGGTGTCGCCGACCAGCACGCCGCGCAGCGAAGCGGCTTGCCAGGCGATCTGATCCGGGCGCCCGCGCTGGAAGCCGATGTCCGGCATGCGCGCGAACAGCGCCGCGATCTCGTCGTCGCCGCTGCCGAACGCGGCCAGCATGGCGTGCGCGGCGGCGCGGGTCTCGGCCGCGCGCTCGGCGCCCGCGACCGGGTGCTCCAGCCCGCGTCGCAGCGCCAGGCGGGTGGCGGTGTAGAGATCGGCCATCAGCCGGTCCTTCCACGCGTTCCACAGCTTGGGCGAGGTGCCGGCGATATCGGCGCAGGTCAGCAGATACAGATGATCCAGACGCTCGCGGTCGGCGACCTTGCCGGCGAAGCGGTAGATCACTTCCGGATCGGCGATGTCCTGCTTCTGCGCGGTCACCGACATCAGCAGGTGCTGGCGCACCAGCCATTCGATCAGAGCGGTGTCGGCCTCGCTCAGGCCCATCACGGTGCCGAACGCGCGCGCGTCGTCGCCGCCGAGCTCGGAATGGTCGCCGCCGCGGCCCTTGGCGATGTCGTGGAACAGGCCGGCCAGCAGCAGCAGTTCGGGCTTGCGCAGGCGCGGCCAGACTTCGTGGGCGATGCTGAAACGCTCGTCGGCCACGCCGGAGGCGAAGCGCGCCAGATTGCGCAGCACCGCCAAGGTGTGTTGATCGACCGTGTAGACGTGGAACAGGTCGAACTGCATGCGCCCGGAGACTTTCGAGAACGCCGGAATCCAGCGCCCGAGCACGCCCAGGCGCGCCATGCGTTCCAGCGCGTGGACCGGATGCGGGCCGCGCAGGATCGCCAGGAAGCGCTCGCGCAAGGCGGGGTCGGCGGCCTCGAAACTGGGGATGCGCGACAGCGACTCGGCCAGCGCGCGCGCGGTGCGCGAGTGCAGGCCGCGCACGCCGTCGTGCTCGGCCCAGGCCGCGAACAGGGCGAAGATGTCCTGCGCGTCGCGCGGCCACTGCGGCGAGCGCGCGGCGATGTAGTCGCGGCGCAGCTCGAAGGCCTCGAACGCGCCGCGCATCGGCACCGGCGCGGGCTCGCCCTCGATCTGCTCTTCGTAACGCTGCAGCAGGCGCTCGCCGATCCGCAGCACCAGCGCGGCGCTGCGGTAGAAGCCCTGCATCATCTGCTCGACGGCAAGGGTGTCGGCGTTGTCGACGTAGCCCAGGCGCTCGGCCAACAGTTTCTGGTAGTCGAAGCGCAGGCGCTCCTCGCGCTTGCGCGCGACCAGGTGCAGGCCGAAGCGCAGGCGCGACAGGGCGCGGCGTTCGCGCTCCAGCGTGCCCAGTTCGTCGACGCCGAGCTGGCCGATCGCGACCAGCGATTCCAGGTCGGCGGTGCCGATGATGCGCAGCGCCATCCAGTGCAGGGTCTGAACGTCGCGCAGGCCGCCCGGGCCTTCCTTGAGATTGGGTTCGAGATTGTCGGCGGTGTCGCCGTAGCGCGCGTGGCGCTGCCGCAGTTCCTCGCGCTTGGCCAGGAAAAACTCGCGCGCCGGCCACACGTACAGCGGCGCGATCGCGGCCTGCAAGGTGGCGCCGGCGTGATGGTCGGCGGCCAGCGGGCGCGCTTCCAGCATCGCGGTAAGCACGGTGATGTCGGCCGCGGCCTCGGTGCATTGCGCGGCCGAGCGCACCGCATGGCCGACCGGCAGGCCGCCATCCCACAGCAGGGTGAAGAAGCGGCCCAGGGCCTCGGCGTGATCGGCCTGGGCCTGCGACTCGGCCAGCACCAGCAGGTCGATGTCGGATTGCGGGAACAGTTCGCCGCGGCCGTAGCCGCCAACCGCGAACAGCGCCAGCGGCGCGTCGGCCGGAACGCTGTCGCGCCAGGCCGCGCGCACTTCGGCGTCGACGGTGTCGGCGCGCACGCGCAGCAGGCGGTCGATGTCGATGCCGTCGGCGGGGGTGTCGGCGCCGGCGTCGAAACGTTGCGCCAGCGCCGCGTCGACCGCGTTCAATGCGGTGCGGATCGACGCCGCCCGCTCGGCGCTGTGCGCCGTCGCGCCCGGCTCCGCCAGGCCAGAGCCGGCGGCGGCGCTACCGGTCATAGGTCGTTGTCGTCGCCGGGCAGCCGGGTCAGGATCTCGACGCCGTCGTCGGTCACCGCGACCGTGTGTTCCCACTGCGCCGAGAGCTTGCGGTCCTTGGTGACCACGGTCCAGCCGTCGGGCAGCAGCTTGGTGTGGCGCGCGCCCTCGTTGATCATCGGCTCGATGGTGAAGGTCATGCCCGGCTTCAGCACCAGGCCTTCGCCGGCGCGGCCGTAATGCAGCACCTGCGGGTCTTCGTGGTAGATGCGGCCGATGCCGTGGCCGCAGTACTCGCGCACCACGCTGAAGCGTTCGGATTCGGCGTACTGCTGGATCGCCGCGCCGATGTCGCCCAGAGTCGAACCCGGCTTGACCGTGCGGATGCCGCGGAACATCGCTTCGCGGGTCACGTCGACCAGGCGCTTGGCCATGACCGAGGGCGCGCCGACGATGTACATGCGGCTGGTATCGCCGTGCCAGCCGTCCTTGATGACGGTGACATCGATATTGACGATGTCGCCTTCCTTCAGGATCTTGGACTCGCTGGGAATACCGTGGCAGATGACGTTGTTGACCGAGGTGCAGACCGTCTTGGGGAAACCCTTGTAGCCGACGTTGGCCGGAATCGCCTGCTGCACGTTCACGATGTGGTCGTGGCAGAGCTTGTCCAGGGCCTCGGTGCTGACGCCGGGCTTCACGTGCGGAGCGATCATCTGCAGCACCTCGGCGGCCAGGCGGCCGGCGACGCGCATCTTCTCGATCTCGTCCGGAGTTTTGATGGTGATGGGCATGCGGGCATTATCGCCTATTCACGCCCCGCGATCATGGCGGCGCGCGGTCCACAGCGTGCCGCCGTCGTCCTCGCCCGTCCCCATCGGAGCCATCCGCATGCCGCTGCGCCGCGTTTCCGTCGTCTCTCTCGTCCTGGCCCTGGTGCTGAACGGGCCGGCCCCGGCCGCCGAGCCCGCAGCGGCCTGGGTCGAACTCGCCCCCGGCCTGTCGGCCTGGAGCGGCCCGGCCACCACCGTGCTGCTGGCCGAAACCGAGCACGGCGCGCTGCTGGTCGACAGCGAAACCGCCAAGGCCGCGCCGGCGCTGGGCCAGGCCCTGGCCGGCCGCAAGCCGCTGCGCTATGTGGTCAACACCCATTGGCACGGCGACCACGCCGGCGGCAACGAGGCCCTGGCCGCGACCGGCGCGACCCTGATCGCGCACGAGAACGCGCGCCGGCGCATGGCCGAAGCGACCTTCCTCAAGCACCACAACCGGGTCATCCCGCCCCTGCCCGCCGCCGCCCTGCCCGGCGTGACCCTGGCCGGCGACGGCCGCATTCGCCTGGACGGGCTGGAGGCGCGGCTGATCCAAGTCCCCGCCGCGCACACCGACGGCGATCTGCTGGTGCATTTCCCGGCCGCCAACGTGCTGCACATGGGCGACTGCTACTTCAACGGCTTCTATCCGATCATCGACACCGGGGTCGGCGGCACCGTCGACGGCCTGATCGCGGCCCTGGACCGCGGCCTGGCGCTGTCCGACCCGCGCACCCGGATCGTCGCCGGGCATGGCCCGATCGGTACCCGCGCCGATCTCAAGGCCGCGCGAGACATGCTCGCGGAGGTGCGCGAGCGCGTCGCCAAGCTCAAGCGCGCCGGCCGGACCCGCGAACAGGTGCTGGCGGCCGCGCCCACCGCCGATCTGGACCCGGTCTGGGGCCAGAACTGGGTCAAGCCGGCCCAGATCGTCGGCTCGGTCTACGACAGCCTGCCCTGAGCGGCCCCATCTAGGAGCGGAGCGAATCCTCCTCACCCCCTTTTCAATGGGGAAGACCAGCCGCTGCGAAGGGGTTGGGCACCTCCGGTTGCCGCAAAGCCCTGATCCGGCTACACTTCCGCGGCTATGCGGAGGCCCCAGGGCTTTCGCGCCGCCCACGCCGGGCGTCACCGGCGAATACACACCCGCTGCCACAGCCCGTGCCGGGGTGCCTCGTACAGCTGATTCGTACGCGGTTCGGACACGGAAGCAGCGGGGAGGCCCAACCCCGGAACCACGCACCGCCGGCCCCGCCTGCGGCGCACCGCCCTCATTCCTCGTGGCGGTCGGTTCCACTGCCTATCGGAGTCATGCAATGCCCCAGATCACCATGCGCCAGATGCTGGAAGCCGGCGTCCATTTCGGCCACCAGACGCGCTACTGGAACCCCAAGATGGGCCCGTACATCTTCGGCGCCCGCGGCAAGATCCACATCATCAACCTCGAGAAGACCGTTCCGCTGTTCAACGACGCGATGAACTTCATCTCGGGCATCGCCCAGAAGCGCGGCACCATCCTGTTCATCGGCACCAAGCGCTCGGCGCGCGAGTCGATCAAGGAAGAGGCCGAGCGTTGCGGCATGCCGTACATGACCCAGCGCTGGCTGGGCGGCACCCTGACCAACTTCCGCACCGTCAAGCAGTCGGTGTCGCGCCTGAAGGAACTGGAAGCCGGCGAAACCGACGGCACCTTCCAGAAGCTGGTCAAGCACGAAGTGCTGGGCCTGCGCCGCGAGCGCGAGAAGCTGTTCGCCTCGCTCGGCGGCATCAAGGAAATGAACCGCCTGCCCGACGCGCTGTTCGTGATCGACATCGGTCATGAAGACATCGCGATCAAGGAAGCCAAGAAGCTCGGCATCCCGGTCGTCGCGGTCGTCGACACCAACTACGATCCGGCCCTGGTCGACTACGCCATCCCGGGCAACGACGACGCGATCCGCGCCGTGCAGCTGTACGCCCGCGCCGCCGCCGACTCCGTGCTCGAAGGCAAGGCCGCCGCGCCGGCCGTCGGCGTGCGCGAGGAAGAGTTCGTCGAGCTCGACGCCGAAGGCAACCCGATCGCGAAGGAAGACCGCAAGGCCGCTCCGCGCGGTCGCGCCCCGGCCAAGAAGGGCCCGGCCCCGGCCGGCGCCAAGAAGGACGCTCCGGCGGCCGAGTAAGCGCTTTGTCACGCAGCCGCGCGAGACTGCGCGGCTGCGTCTCTCACGCATCCGACCCAGTAGGAGCGGCGTACGCGGCGATCGCCGCCGCGCGTTCCTATTCGGCTACACGAATCACCTGAGGTAACCCCATGGCAGAAATCACCGCTTCCCTGGTCAAGGAACTCCGCGAGCGCACCGGCGCCGGCATGATGGAGTGCAAGAAGGCCCTGACCGAAAACAACGGCGACATCGACGCCGCCGCCGAGTGGCTGCGCAAGTCCGGTCTGGCCAAGGCCGACAAGAAGGCCGGCCGCATCGCCGCCGAAGGCCGCATCGCGGTCGCCCAGGACGGCGGCAAGGCCGTGCTGGTCGAGATCAATTCCGAGACCGACTTCGTCGCCAAGGACGCCAACTTCCTCGGCTTCACCGAGACCGTGGCCCAGGTCGCGCTGAGCTCGGGCGCCGCCGACGCGGAAGCGCTGAAGGCCGCCAAGGTCGCCTCGGGCGAGACCATCGAGGAAACCCGCGCCGCCGTCATCGCCAAGGTCGGCGAGAACGTGCAGGTGCGTCGCCTGGTCCGCATCGACAGCCCGAACAACGTCGCCGCCTATGTGCACGGCGGCCGTATCGGCGTGCTGATCGAGGTCAAGGGCGGCGACATGGACCTGGCCCGCGGCCTGGCGATGCATGTCGCGGCGATGAACCCGCCGCACATCAAGGCCAGCGACGTCCCGGCCGAGTTCGTGGCGAAGGAAAAGGAAATCGAACTGGCCAAGATGACCGACAAGGACAAGGCCAAGCCGGCCGACATCCTGGAGAAGATCATCGGCGGCAAGATCGCCAAGATCGTCAACGAAGTCACCCTGTACGGTCAGCCCTACGTGCTGGACACCAACCAGACCGTCGAGCAGGTCCTGAAGGCCGCCGGCGCCGAGGTCGTGACCTCGCAGCGTCTGGCCGTGGGCGAAGGCATCGAGAAGCAGACCGACGACTTCGCCGCCGAAGTGATGAAGCAGGCCGGTCTGGCGTAAGCCGCCGCTGTTTCGAGTCGAAGAAGGCCGCGGACCTCCGCGGCTTTCTTTTGGGCGTGGTGCGAGCAATCAGCGCGGAGTGAAGATGCAAGCGGACATCGAGCGGAAAATCCATCCCGACGACGGCATGTGGCAACCGGCGGAAAGCTGGTACTTCGCGGTCGGGCGCAGCGCCCTGCGCCTGGTCGATCTGGCCGCGCGGGCCTCGTGGCTGCCCAAGATCGGCAGCATCCTCGACCTGCCCTGCGGGCACGGCCGGGTCGCGCGCCACCTGCGCGCGGGTTTTCCCGACGCCGAGCTGTACTTCTGCGATATCGACCATTCCGGCGCCGACTTCTGCGCCGAGACCTTCGCCGGCACCGCCATCCACTCCAAGCCCGAGCTGACCGAGGTCGCCCTGCCCAAGGTGGACCTGATCTGGGTCGGCTCGCTGTTCACGCACGTCGACCTCGACCGCACGCGGCGCTGGCTGCGCTACCTGAGCGAGCACCTCAATCCCGACGGCGTGCTGGTGGCGACGTTCCATGGCGATTGGAGCCTGCGCATGCAGGAGATCTACCAGATGATCGACCCGCCGTCTTGGGAACGCATCGTCGCCGACTACCAGGCGACCGGTTACGGCTATGCGCCTTATCGAGACGTGGACATGGGCGATTACGGCATTTCCCTGTCGCGTCCGGAGGCGATCATCGCCGCGGTGCGCGATATTCCGGGCGTGCGCCTGGCCGGCTACATGGAGCGCGGCTGGGCCGACAATCAGGACGTCGCGATGATCGCGCGCGAGGATCGCGAGATTCCGTGGACGCCCGAGTTCCGTTCGCGGAAGTAAATCGCGCGGAGCAACGCCGCCGTTCGTTCGAACCAAAAAAGGCCGCGGATTCCGCGGCCTTTTTGTCGCAGCGCCAGCGACGCCCTCACCCTTGCCGATCGCGCAAGCGCGAACGGGGAGACCGGGCCGCCGTGCTCAGCCCTGCTGCTGGAAGTACACCTCTTCGTAAGGCTGCACCACCACCCAGCCGTTGCCGGAGAACTTGAGCTGGATGCTCTCGCCCGAACCGCGGCCGAGCAGCGTGCCCAGCGAGATGTCGGTGACGATATCGGGGCTGAGATTGCCGGACCAGGCCACGGTCGCGTTGGGGTCGGTGAAGACCGGCTGGTCCGGGGTCACCGCCAAGGTCAGCGGCTCGTAGTGCGAGGTGATCGCGACCACGCCGCTGCCGGACAGCTTCATGTTGAACAGGCCGCCGGACATCATGCCCGAGACCTTGCGCATCATCTTGATCTCCGAGGCGATGCCATCCTCGTAGGCGAGGATGTCGTTGCCGTTGACGAAGATCGACTCGCCGGCCAGGCGCAGCAAGGTGATCTTCTTGCCGGCGTCGGCGATGTAGACCCGGCCCTGCCCTTCCATCTTCATCATCTGGGTGCCTTCGCCGCTGATCGCTTTCTTCAGCAGGTTGGTCAGGCCCTGTTCGAGCATGCCCTGGCGGATGAACTTCACGCCGCCGCGGTAGGCCACCATCGAGCCGGACTTGGCCCAGATGCGGCCGTTGAGTTTGACTTCGAGCAGATGCGAGCTCTCGAGTTCGAAGGTCTCCGGGCTGAGATCCTTCTGGCTGCTGGTTTCGACGAAATCCTTGAGGTTCTTGATGCTCATATGCGGTCCTGCGCCAATGGAAGCGGCAGCATAAGCGACCGCGCGCGCGTCGGCATGACAAAAAAAGGCCGCCTGCGAGGCGGCCAGAGGTGTTGGGAGAGATCCCGATCTTGCGACCACGCGCCGGGCATCCTTGCCGCCCGGCGGTCCGTCGCCGCGGCACGGCGGCCGTGGCCGCCGTGCTCGCCACCGTCGTGCGACGGTCAGAACTGCAGGGAATAGCGCGCGTTCACCGCGTGATCGCGCGCTTCGTCGGCCCACTGGCCGCTGTAGGTGAACTCGAGCAGGCCGTTGGCGCCCAAGCGCGCGGCCAGCCCGGCTTCGAACACGGTCGCGTCCTCGGCCAAGGGCGCGCCGTGCACGTCGAAGGCCGCGCCGTTGCGCCAGGCCACCGTGGCCGACGGGGTTTCGGCGCCGCCGGCATGGCGCCGGCCGATGCCGCCGCGCAGGTTCAGCCAACTGCTGTCCTGCTGCGCGCCCTTGAGGCCGACGTTGAAGCGCAGGCCCAGGGTGGACAGGTCCAGACGCTGGTCGGCGCTGGTACCGCTGAGCGCGGCCACGCCGCCGCTTTCCTGGAAGCCGTCGCTGCCCACGCGCACGTGCGCGTACTGCGCGTAGGGTTCCCATTCCCAGGCGCCGGTGGCGATGCGGTACGCGCCCTCGACGAAGACCTGGCGGGTATCGCCGTCGTAATCGGCGCGGGTGCGGTCGGCGAAGCCCGGGAAGCTCACGTTGCGCTCGATCTCGATGTCGTGGCGCGCGTAGCTGGCGCCGGCGCGCAGGCCGAAACCGCCCCAGTTTTGGCCCAGGTACAGGCCCAGGTGGCGGGAGCGGACTTCGGCGCGCGAACTGCGCGCGTCGAGCTTGGCGTCGCTGCGACCGACGCCACCGAGCACGCCCAGGCGCCAGCCGTTGGCGAAGCGGTAGTCGTAGCCGAGCAGACTGGCGTCGCCGTTGTAGCCGACTTCGCCGGCGTTGCCGTCGGCGTGCAGGGTGCCGCCGTTCTTGAGCAGCTGGATCCAGGCCGCCGACTCGGACTCGCCTTCGGCGGCCGCGTCGAACGCGCCGTTGCCGGCCTGGGCACGCGCCAAGGCGGCCTCGCGCACATGCCGGCTGCCGTCCACCAGCACCGAGCGCGTGCTCGCGTGCAGTTCGCCGCTGAGATCGTCGAGCGCATCCAAGGCCTGCGCCGGGAACAACTGGGTCAGCGGTTGCGGCAGGCCCTGGCCCATCGCCAGCGCATCGACCGCGCCCGCGGCCGAACGCTGGTTGTAGGTGTTGGCGGCGCTGGCCATGCTGGCGCCGCGCACCACGTCCACGGTCACCTTATTGGCGGCGTAGGCGAGGTCGAACTTGAGGAACGGCGAGAACGCGCTGTGGTCGATGGCGGCGAAACGGCCGTCCACGCCCAAGCTCGCCGAGAGAATGTCGTAGCGCTGGCCGAGCAGATAGGTGCCCGGCCCCTGGAACACGCGCACGGTGCCGCCCAGCAGGGTCGCGCGGCCGTTGACCAGCAGCAGGTCCGACGCCGACGGCGCCGCCAGTTCGACCTGGTAGGTCGATCCCACGGCCTGGGTGTAGTCGCCGTCGATGGTCAGGGTGCCGATCGAATTGCCTGGCGCGATCGTGCCTTCGACCCGGGTCGTGCCCAGGCGACCGGTGCCGGCGAGCATGCCGCCGGCGCCGATCACGGTGCTGCCGCCTTGCTGCGTGCCGTTGAACGCGACCTTGCCGCCGTTAACGGTGAGGTCGACGTTGTCGAGCACGCCGCTGCTGGCCACCAGGCCCCAGCCGCCGTCGAGCTTGAAGGCCAGATCGTGGAGACCGCCTTCGATGCGGGCCACGCCGGAGGCGACGTTCAAGTCGGTGCTATGCAGATCGCCGGTCAGCAGCAGATCGCCACCGGCGACGTCGACCGCGCCGGACAGCTTGTTGCCGCCGGCCAATTCCAGACGGCCCTGCGCCACGGTGGCGCCAGCGAAGCTGTTGTCGCCGCTCAGGCGCAGCCAGCCGGCGCCGGACTTGGTGAGGCGGCCGGGGCCGGAGATGTCGTTGCTCCAGTCGTCCCAGGCATCGCCCTCCCAGACCTTGGTGCCGCCCGCGCGCTGGTTCATGACCACGTCGGTGTCCACGCGCAGCTGGCCCGGTCCGTCGATCGCCTTCTTCAGATCGATCAGGCCCCAGCCGTAGAACTCGTCCACGCCGGCATCGCCCAGGTCGGTGGCGGTGGTCAGCAGCACGTCGCGGATCTGCGGATTGTCGAGGTAGGGATAGCGCTCCATCAGCAGCGCCAGCGCGCCGGTGACGTGCGGCGAGGCCATCGAGGTGCCGGTCTTGTAGCCGTACCCGTAGTCCGGATGGGCCGCGTCGATTTCCAAATTATAGGAACCGTCGGGATTCTGCTCGACGCGACCGTCGATCTGGCCCTCGATCACCGTCGACAGAATGTCGGTACCCGGCGCGGCCACGCACCAGTCCTTGCTCAGGCCGCAGATGCTGGAGCTGCCGTCGAGGTTGAGGTCCTCGCCGAGGTTGACCACGCTGAGCCAGTACTGCTCGATCTCCGGCGCGAAGCGCGGCAGGGTGGCGTAGGCGCCGGCGATGTTGCCGTAGTCGTTGCCCGCGGCCCAGACATTGATCATGCCGGTGCGCAACGCGGCGTCGGCGAACAGGCGGTAGTAGTCGTGGTAGGTGTCGTATTCGAGGTCCATGTCCTCGGGCGTGGTCGGCTCGATGCCGTTGCCCCAGCTGTGGTTGATCGCGCGCACGCCCTGCGCGGCCATCTGGTCGAAAATGCTGTTGAGCGCGTCCTCGCCCGGGCCCTGGGTCAGCAACCGGCTCGGGTAACCGTCGCCGTCGGCATAGAACTCGTTGATGCGGTTGAAGAACAGCTTGGAGGTGGTCAGGCTGGCGCCGGTGGCCACGCCGTGGGAGCCGTTGCCGTCGCGGTTGGCGACCATGGTGCCGGCGACGTGGGTGCCGTGGCTGTTGTATTCCATGAACATACGCAAGCCTTCGCCGTCGAAGGAAAGATCCGGCGGGACCGTGTCGTTGATGTAGTAGGCATCGATCTGCGCGATCTCGCCGTCGGACAGGAAGCAGGCGTTGGGGCCGTTGATGGCGCTGCTGGCGACGCAGCCGGGATCGCTGATGCGGATGGCGCGGTGGTCGCGGCCGCCGAATTCGGAATGCGCAAGCGCGGCGCCGCTGTCGAACACGCCCAGACGGATGCCGCGTCCGGTGAGGCCGCGCGCGTACGCGTACTCGGCGCCGATCGCGCCCAGGCCCCAGTCGGCCTTGAACTCGTCGCTGCGCCAGCTGTCGGCGTCGCCGATGACGCCGCTTTCCTGATACGCGTCCTGCGCGAACGCGGGCGCGGCCGCGCCCAGCAGCAAGCCGCAAAGGATCGCCGCCGACAACGCCGAACGGGCGTGGCTGCGAGGGTGACGACGAGGTGTGCCTGTTGCGCTTGCACTGCTTTGCATGCTGCCGATGCTCCTGTGGCGGCGCGATCGAATCGCGTGGGGGATGGGGAGGGGTGCGCTGCGACGCGAGCCGCTCCCCTGATCGACGGTGGATGCGGACCGTCGCCAACGCGACCCCTGATAGGAAATAACGCAAGCGCGCCGGGTCCCCCTACCCTGGCGCATCGCCGGCCCCGTGCCGTCTTCGCTGTATTCAACGCGAAATGCGCTAAAAAGATGCCAACACGCGTAAACGAAACACCTACCGTACGTCAGAAGCGGTAAGCCGCGCTCAGCAGGAAGTAGCGACCGCGCGGATCGTCGTAGGCGATGTCGTAACCGCCCTTGCTGACGTCGTAGTTGACCGGCGTGCGATCGCCGAGGTCGTGCACGTTGAGCGAGAAGCGCCAACGTTCGACGTTGTAGTCGAGGTTGAGATCGAGCGTGGTCGAGCCAGGATTGCGGCAGCGGCCGGCCAGCACGTAGAGCTTGTCGCAGTCCTGGCCGGGCTGCCCGATCCGCGACGAGCCCAGCGCGCGCGCGTTCACGGTAGTGCTCCAGTTGCCGTAGGCCCATTGCAGCCCGGCCAAGGCGGTGCGATCGGGCGCGCCGTAGCCGGCGTAGTCCAACACCGGATTCTCGGTATCCACGCGCCGCGACAGCTGATCGAGATAGTTGCCGGCCAAGCGCAGCGTAAAGCGTCCCCAGCGCTGGGTTTGCACGCGGTACTCGGCATCGAACTCCCATCCGCGCACGTGGGTTTCGCCGATGTTGTCGTAATAGTCCTGCACGCCGATCAGATCGCCTTCGTCGTCGCGCTTGGCCGCGCGCGTCGACATGAGGTCGCCGGCCAGGCCGTTCACCACCGTGATCTCGTTGCGGCGGCGGATGTCGAAATGATCCAGGGCCAGACTGAAGCGGGAATTCGGCGCCCACACCAGGCCCAAGGTGTAGCTGCGCGAGGTTTCCGGCTTGAGGTCGGTGTTCTCGAACGCGCTGCGCGAGACCACACATTGGGTTTCGCCGTTCGGGCCGACGATGGGGTTGTCGCAGGGTCCGAATCCCTGCGTGTTCTGCACCACCGCGGACTGATCCGCCACGTTCGGACGCCGCAGTTCGTACAACGAGGGCGCGCGATAACCGGTCGCCCAGGTGCCGCGGAAGGTCAGAGTATCCAGCGCGTTCCACTTCAGGCCCAGCTTGGGCGAAAGCTTGTGGCGGTAGCCCTCGCGGTAATCGGCGCGCAGTGCGAATTCGCCCTGCAGGTGCGAGGCCAGAGGCGCGCTGAGTTCGGCGTAGAGCGAGGCGGTGCCCTGGTTCTCGTCGACGCGCACTTTGGGCGGACTGAGCGCGACGTCGTGTTCGACCATGCGCGGGTCGGGCCGGTTGTCCAGCGAATCGCGGCCCAGCTCCAGGCCGGCGGCCACGCGCGTGGGACCGGCCGGCAGCGAGAACCAGGGGCCGTTGACGCCCACCGTGACCTGGTCGAGCTCTGCCTTGCCGCGCGCGATCAAGCGGGGCGAGAACGCGGCCATGGTCTCGGGACTGTTACGAGTGTTGAAGCGATAGCTGAGGTTGCCGACCAGCTCATAGAACGCGCTCAAGCTGACCAAGCCGTCGATGCGGTTGACCACCGAGTTCTCGTGGTGGGCGTAGGCCGCGCTCCACTCCCAATCGCCGCGGTAGCTCTTGATGCCCACGCTCAGATCGACGGTTTGGGCCACGCTGCGGGTGCGGATCTGTCCGGCGTCGTAGAAGGCGTAGTACAGCGAGGTCATCTCGCCCGGATAGAACGCGTCCGGATGCTCCTCCGGCAAGCTCACGTTGGCGTAAAACGGCGCACCCAGCAGTTGCTGCGACACCTCGCCCACGCGCAGATCGGCGTAGGCCTCGGTGTCGGCGCCGAAGGGCTGGCGCCAGTGGGCGTAGAACGAAGTGCGCTCGGACTCCGGCTGCAGGCTGATCTGCTTGGCGGTGTCGAGAATGCAGCGGCCCTGGCGGTCGCGGTACTGGCGCGGACAGGCCCACCAGAAATTATTGGTTTCGTAACCGATATAGCCCAGCGGTATTCGCCAATCGCCAAGGCCGTCGGCGCTGCGATCCATGGTCCGCCACGAGCGCTGCGCGCCGGACAGGCCGTCCTGCTGGAAGTAGTCGGCGCTGAGGAACAGGTTGCCGCCGCGCTTGAGGTCCACGCCGGAGCTGACCGAGATGCGCCGCTGCTTGGCGTCGTTGCGGTCGGACACGCCCAGGCGCGCGATCACCTCCGAGCCCTGCTGGTCCTTCTTCAGGATGATGTTGACCACGCCGGCCATGGCGTCGGCGCCGTAGATCGCCGAGGCGCCGCCGCGGATGATCTCGATGCGCTCGACGATGCTCAGCGGGATCCCGTCCAGATCGGTCAGGCCGCCCAGATCGGCCGAGATCAGGCCGTAGTTGGCGATGCGCTGGCCGTCGACCAGGAACAAGGTGGCGCGCGGGCCCAGGGCGTTGAGGCTGGTGGTGGCCGCGGCCGCGAACGGCTGCTGATAGGGCTGCCCGCCCTCGGCCGCCACCGCGACCGGGTGATGGCCGACCATGCCGGGCTGGAAGCGCAGCAGTTCGAACAGGGTCTGGTGGCCGCTGGCCTCGATTTCCTCGCGGCCGATCAGGGTCATCGGCGAGACCGGCACCGATTCCAGGTCGCTGCGCGGGATGTGACTACCGGTGACGTGGACCGGGCCCAGGTTGGTGGGCTCTTCGATCCGCGGCGGCGGTGGCGGCAGCGGGCGCGGCGGCTTGGGTTTGGCCACGGCCGCCGGCGGCGGCGCCAACTGCAGCAGGAAGGTGTCGTCATTGACCCGGACCGCGCGCAGGCCGCTGCCCTGCAGCAGGCGCTCCAGCGCCTGCGCCGGCGGCAGTTCGCCGCGCAGGCCGGCGCTGCGCTTGCGCGCGACCAGGGCCGGGGCGTACAGAATCTGGACCCGGCTCTGAGTGGCCAGGGACTGCAGGGCGTCGTCCAGCGCGCCGGGCTGGATCGCGAAACGAGTCGGCGCCGAAGGCGCGGCCGCAGCGGTCTGCGTGCCCTGCGCAGCGAGGCACAACAAGAACGCACTCGAGATGGCTAACGTGTGCCTAACTTTGGCCATTCATCCGGTGCGTCTATCCCCCTAACCGGCCACCATACGGAAGCCTGCGTAGGCCTGCAACGCGACGCCACTATTGGTTGCGAAAGCTCGGGGCCGATCCGATCCGGGCGTCACTGGCGCGCGGTCTGGAGCACGATCTCGTGCTCGCCCACGCGCCGCGCCTGCAGCGCCCAGCCGCGTTCCAGGGCCGCCAGCAGCGCCTCCTGATCGTCGATGTGGAACACGCCGCTGACCTTGAGCGCGCCCAGCGCCGGCTGCTCCAGCCGCAGTTGGGTCTTGGAGTAGCGGTTCATCTCGTCCAGCAGCTGGTCGAGACGGCGGTTCTTGAACACCAGGTCGCCGCGCGGCCAGGCCTGGGCCACGGCCAGGTCCAGCGGCCGCTTGGGCGCCAGCGTGCCGCCGCTCTCGATGCGGACCTGCTCGCCCGGGGCCAGGGTACTGGTGACGCGGGTGGCGCCGGCGCCGCCGACCGCCACTTCGACCTCGCCCTCGATCAGGCCGACGTCGACCGCGCCGCCGTCGCGACTGACCTGGAAGGTGGTGCCGATGTCGCGGATGGTGCCGCCGCCGGCCTTGACCAGGAACGGACGCGGGCCGCGCCGGTTGTCGCTGTCGCGGCCGACCGCGAACTGGACCCGGCCCTGGGCGACCTCGACGGTGCGGCTGTCGCGGTCGAAACGCGTGGTTACCGCGCTGTGGGTGTCCAGCAGCAGGGTGGTGCCGTCGCTGAGGGCGATGGTGCGCTGCTCGCCGATCGCGGTGACGTAGCGGTCGGTCTGCACCGGCGGCGCGCGCTGGATCCACGCCGCCACGCCGATCGCCACCGCCAGGGTCGCGGCGATCGCCGCGCCCGGGGCCAGCCAGGGATGGAAGCGGCTGCGGGTCGCCGCGCTGTCGCGCCGCGCCGCGCGGGCGGCCGCGCGCAACAGGTCGTCGTCGCCCAACTGGGCCGACAGCAGATGGATCTGCTCGACCTCGCGGTAGTCGCGGGCGTTGGCCGGCGACTGCGCCAGCCAGCGCTCGAACGCCTCGCGGTCGTGGGTGTCGCTGTCGGGCGCGTTCAGGCGCGCCACCCAGGCCTCGGCCTGGTCCTGATCGTCGTATCGGTTGGAATTCGCGCTAGCCGTATTCATGCGCCACCTGTCGTGTCTGACAGATTTTCCCGCAGACGCAAGCGCAACAGCACCAGCGCACGGCCGATATGTTTCTCCACAGCCTTGACGGAGATCCCACAATGGCGCGCGATCTCGGTATAGCTCATGCCTTCGATGCGGTTGAGCAGGTAGACCTGCCGGCACTTGGTCGGCAGCCGCAGGATCGCCTCACGCACGCGCGCCAGCTCCTGTTGGTTGGCCACGCGCTGGTCGTGGGCGAGATCCGCCGACGGCAGGCCGTGGAAATGCTGGTCGAAGCTCACGTGCGCGGACGCGTGCTGGCTCTGCTGGCGGCGGCCGCGGTCGTTGAGCTCGTTCATCGCGATCCGGTACATCAGCAGCTTGAGCTGCTCGGCCGGCTGGCCGCGGTAGCGCATCAGCCGGACCAGGCTTTCCTGGGCGATGTCCTTGGCGTCTTCCTCGCCGGTGCGCTTGCACAGGAAACGGATCAGCGCATCGCGGTGCTCGAGCACGAAACGCTCGAAGCCGTCGTCGGCGCGCGGGTAGGTCTCCGGACGGCCGGGCGCGGGGCGGTCCGGCGCGGGCGGATCCGGGAAGACGTCCATCTGGGCCTGGTGCACGGGGCGGGCCAAGGCCTAAACCACCGCCGTGGCGCGCCGGGGGCGCGGCCGACCGCGGCCTGTGGCGCCGGTCGCTGTGCTGGAAACCTGATCGTTCATCTGCACCTGGCCCCTGTTGCGGGTTGCTTGGTAGCGCCGGAGCGGCCGCGCGGGGCGGCGAACCGGCATGCGCTAGCTTTGTAACATGGAATCCGCTATGTCAAAGGCTGGCGCCAGGCTATGCGCAAGCCGGCGTAGCGCGACGCCGATCGCAATCCGGCAAGCTGGCCCGGCTCGTGGAACCCGCCCCACTCGGCTAGAATCGCTGGGTTTGCTCACCCGGAGGTCCCTATGTCCCAGCTCGCCTGTCGCCGTGTCCTGCTCAAGTTGTCCGGCGAGGCGCTGATGGGGGACGAGGACTACGGCATCGACCCCAAGGTGATCGGCCGGCTCGCGCGCGAGGTGGTCGAGGCCCAGCACGCCGGTGCCGAGGTCGCCCTGGTGATCGGCGGCGGCAACATCTTCCGCGGCGCCGGCCTGGCCGCCGGCGGCATGGACCGGGTCACCGGCGACCAGATGGGCATGCTGGCCACCGTCATCAACGCCCTGGCCATGCAGGACGCGCTGGAGAAGTTGGGCGCCAAGGCGCGGGTGATGAGCGCGATCAAGATCAACGACGTCTGCGAGGACTACATCCGCCGGCGCGCGATCCGCCACCTGGAAAAGGGCCGTCTGGTGATCTTCGCCGCCGGCACCGGCAACCCCTTCTTCACCACCGACTCGGGCGCCGCGCTGCGCGCGATCGAGATCGGCGCCGACCTGTTGCTGAAGGCGACCAAGGTCGACGGCGTGTACGACAAGGACCCCAAGAAGCACAGCGACGCGGTTCGCTACGACAAGCTCAGCTACGACCAGGTGATCGCGCGCGATCTGCAGGTGATGGACACCGCCGCGTTCGCCCTGTGCCGCGACAGCGACCTGCCGCTGCGCATCTTCGACATGAGCCAGCCGGGCGTGCTGCTGCGGATTTTGCGCGGCGAGAATATCGGTACGTTGGTGCAGGGGCGCGGGTAAAAGCAAATCCCCCTAACCCCCCTTTTGCAAAGGGGGGGAACCTGCGACGAAGGGGGATATGAAGCTCCCCTCATCGGATGAGGAAGCGGGCTCACATGGCGCCGTCGGCGCTGCTGTAATAGTGTCCCCGCGCGCCGCGTGACACGATCGCGGCATGCACTCGCACAGCCACGATCACGCCGCGAACGGCACCCGCGCGTTCGCCTTCATCACCCTGATCAACCTCGCCTACACGGCGATCGAGGCCGGCTACGGCTTCGCCACCAATTCGCTGGCGCTGCTGTCCGACGCCCTGCACAACCTCGGCGACGTGCTCGGCCTGGGCCTGGCCTGGGGCGCGGCGGTGCTGGCCAAGCGCGCGCCCACCGACCGTCACACCTACGGCTGGCGCCGCGCCACCCTGCTCTCGCCGCTGGCCAACGCGCTGCTGCTGGTCGCGTTCTCCGGCGCCCTGGCCTGGGAAGCGATCCGCCGCTTCAGCGCGCCGCCCGAGATTCCGGCCCTGCCGGTGATGGTGGTGGCCGCGCTGGGCATCGCGGTCAACCTCGGCGCGGCCTGGTTCGTGCGCGACGGCCACGCCCAGGACCTCAACCGCCGCGGCGCCTTCCTGCATCTGGTCGCCGACGCCGCGGTGTCGCTGGCCGCGGTGCTGGCCGGCGCCGGCATGTGGTGGCTGGGCTGGGCCTGGCTGGATCCGGTGATCGCACTGCTGATCGGCGTGGTGGTCGCGGTGGGCGCGTTCGGGCTGCTACGCGAAAGCTTCAACGCGGCCATGGACGCGGTGCCGCGCGGCATCGACCAGGCCCAGGTCGCGGCCTTCCTGGCGCAGCAGCCGGGGGTGACCGCGGTGCACCATCTGCATATCTGGTCGCTGGGCGCGGGCGAGATCGCGATGACCGCGCACCTGGTGCGCCCCGACGACGCCGACCACGACGCCTTCATCGACCGCCTCAACCACGAACTCGACCGGCGCTACGGCATCAACCACCCGACCCTGCAGGTCGAACACGGGCGCGCCTGCGAGCACGATCGCCACGACCGCGCGCCGCACGGCGAACACTCGCACGAGCATTGAGGCCGGGCCCGCGCCGGGGCCCCTGGACCGCTGCGGGCCGCAAAAGCGGCCCGGGCCTATATAATCCCGCGATTACCGTTCATAAGGACCGGAGCCGGCGATGCTCAACGACATCAAGAAAGACGCCCAGACCCGCATGGCCAAAAGCGTCGAAGCGTTTCGCCACGACCTGACCCGGGTCCGCACCGGCCGCGCCTCGACCGCGCTGGTGGACCATCTGAAGGTCAATTACTACGGCTCCGACATGCCGCTGTCGCAGGTCGCCAGCGTCGCCATCTCGGATGCGCGCACGCTGATGATCACGCCCTGGGAAAAGCAGATGGTCGGCCCGGTCGAGAAAGCGATCCTGGCCTCGGACCTGGGCCTGACCCCGAACACCGCCGGCACCGTGATCCGGATCAACCTGCCCGCCCTCACCGAGGAGCGCCGCAAGGAACTGAGCAAGCACGTGCACAGCGAAGGCGAGACCGCCAAGGTCGCGATCCGCAACATCCGCCGCGACGCCAACCACCAGGTCAAGGAGCTGCTGAAGGACAAGCAGATCACCGAGGACGAGGCCGGCCGCAGCGAAACCGATATCCAGAAGATCACCGACAGCGCGATCAAGGACGTCGACGAGGTGATCAAGGCCAAGGAACAGGAACTGATGGCGGTCTGAGCCCGTGCCGGCCGCGCAAGCCCGCCTGCGCGCGGCCGCGCCCCGGCCGGCATCGAACTTTCGCCGGCGCCGCCGGTCCGCTACTGACCTGCTCGGGCAGGCCCGGCACGCCGGGCCCGCGACGGCGCACCGCGCCACCGCCCCGAACCCGCTTACTTGAACCCGCTTCCAGGTCCCGCCGCCGGCTCCATGCCTTCCGATCCCGCCCACGCCGCGCCGCGCGTCCCGCGCCACCTCGCCGTCATCATGGACGGCAACGGCCGTTGGGCCGAGCGCCGCCGTCGTCCGCGCATCATCGGCCACCGCGCCGGCGCGCGCGCGGTCGACGTCTGCATCGATTTCTGCATCGCGCGCGGGATCCACGCCCTGACCCTGTTCGCCTTCTCCAGCGAGAACTGGGGCCGGCCCGAGGACGAGGTCGGGGCGCTGATGAAGCTGTTCCTCAACGCCCTGGAACGCGAGGTCGACGAGCTCGACCGGCGCGGCGTGCGAGTGCGCTTCATCGGCGAACGCGAGCGCTTCGCCGCGCCGATCCGCGAGCGCATGGCCGCGGCCGAGCGCCAGACGCTGAACAACGACGTCCTGCACCTGACCGTGGCCGCCAGCTACGGCGGGCGCTGGGACATCGCCCAGGCCGCGCGTTCGCTGGCCCAGGACGTGGCCGCCGGCCGGCTGGCGCCGGAGGCCATCGACGAGGCCGCCCTGGGCGCGCGCATGGCCCTGGCCGACCTGCCGGCGCCGGACCTGTTCATCCGCACTGGCGGCGACACCCGGATCAGCAATTTCCTGCTCTGGCAGCTGGCTTACACCGAGTTGTGGTTCACCGATGCGTTGTGGCCGGAACTGGATGCGGCCACACTCCAGCGCGCCCTGGACGACTTCGCCGGCCGGGAACGCCGTTACGGCCTGACCGGCGCGCAGATCGCCGCGCGCACCCACGACACCGACGAGACCGCTGAATGACCCGAACCCGCCTGCTCGCCGCGTTGGTGATGGCCCCGATCGCGATCGCGGCGATCCTGCTGCTGCACACCCCCTGGGTGATGGCGCTGGCCGCGGTGCTGTTCCTGATCGGGTTGTGGGAATGGTTCGACCTGGCCGAAATCGAGGACACCCTGTCGCGCACCGTGCTGCTGGCGGCCAACCTGGCGCTGATGGTGGCGATCGTCTGGGCCTCGCGCTCGGGCGCGCCCGAAATCGCCGGCGTGCCCTCGATGGTGCTGTTCAAGATCGCCTCGCTGGTCGGCGTGATCTGGTGGCTGCTGGCCCTGCTTTGGCTGCAGCGTTATCAATTCGCGAGCAATCACGAGTCCTACGCGCGCGCGTTCAAGCTCGCCGCCGGCACCCTCAGCGTGATTCCGGCCTGGTGCGCGCTGGCCTGGATCCATGCCGGCCAGCCCAACGGCCACCGCTGGCTGCTGACCGCGCTGGCGATCGTGTGGGCCGCCGACAGCGGCGCCTATTTCGCCGGGCGCAAGTTCGGTCGCCTCAAACTGGCGCCGCGGGTCAGCCCCAACAAGACCATCGAAGGCGTGGTCGGCGGCGTGCTCGCCGGCGTCGCGGTCGGTATCGCCTTCGCCAGCTTCGCCGGCGCCCAGCCCTATCAGCTGCCGGCGGTGGCGCTGGTCGCGTTCGTGGCGGTGCTGTTCTCGGTGGTCGGCGACCTGTTCGAGAGCCTGCTCAAGCGCCATGCCGGGGTCAAGGATTCCGGTCATCTCATTCCCGGCCACGGCGGCATCCTCGATCGCGTCGATGGCGTGCTCGCGGCGCTGCCGGTCTTCGCGCTCGGCAAGGCCGTGCTGGACTTCTGAACATGCAGCACATCGCCGTACTCGGCGCGACCGGCTCCATCGGCACTTCGGCCCTGGACGTGATCGCGCGCCATCCCGAGCGCCTGCGCACCAGTGTGCTCGCCGCCGGCGCGCGCGTCGACGACTTGCTGACGCTGTGCGAGCGCCACCGACCCGCGCATGCGGTGATCGCCGACGCCGCGTGCTACGCCGCGCTGCGCGACGGCCTGCGCGCGCGCGGCCTGGACACCCAGGCGCACTGCGGCGACGAGGCCCTGGTCGCGCTGGTCTCCGGCGACGCCTGCGACACCGTGGTCGCGGCCATCGTCGGCGCGGCCGGCCTGGATTCCACCCTGGCCGCGGCGCGCGCCGGCAAGCGCCTGCTGCTGGCCAACAAGGAATCGCTGGTGCTGGCCGGCGAGCTGCTGATGCGCGCCGCGCACGAAGCCGGCGCCACCATCGTGCCGATCGACAGCGAGCACAACGCGATCTTCCAATGCCTGCCCGATGCGCACGCGCATGCCGGGTTGGCGCGGATCCTGCTCACCGCCTCGGGCGGGCCGTTCCGCGGCCGCGACCGCGCATCCCTGGCCCAGGTCACCCCGGAACAGGCGGTCGCGCATCCGAAGTGGTCGATGGGCCCGAAGATCTCGGTCGACTCGGCCACGCTGATGAACAAGGGCCTGGAAGTGATCGAGGCCCACCACCTGTTCGGCGTGTCCGGCGAGCGCATCCAGGTGCTGGTGCATCCGCAAAGCCTGGTCCATTCGCTGGTCGAATTCGTCGACGGCTCGACCCTGGCCCAGCTCGGCCTGCCCGACATGCGCACCGCGCTGGCGGTGGGCTTCGGCTGGCCGGAGCGGATCGCCTCGGGCGTGTCCGGACTGGACCTGCTGGCACACGGGCGGCTGGACTTCGAACCGCCGGACCTGGACGCCTTTCCCTGCCTGGGCCTGGCTTTCGCGGCCCTGAGCGCGGGCGGCACCGCCCCGGCGGTGTTGAACGCCGCCAACGAAGTGGCGGTTTCAGCGTTTCTTCAGCGGCGTATCGGTTTCCTAGCGATACCGGCGCTGGTCGAGGACACCCTCGCCGCGCTCCCCTCCACCCCGGCGACCTCGCTGGCGGCCCTGCGCGATGCCGATGCGCAGGCGCGCCGGTACGCCGCGCAAGCCATCGATGACAAGGCGTAGCGCATGGGCCTGACCCCAAGAGTGGAACTCCCATGAGCGAATTCATCGGCTCGGTCTGGTGGCTGCTGGTCAGCCTGGGCGTGCTCGTGACCTTCCACGAGTTCGGCCATTACTGGGTCGCGCGCCGCAGCGGGGTCAAAGTGCTGCGCTTCTCGGTCGGCTTCGGCAAGCCGCTGTGGATGCGCCGCAACCGCCACGGCACCGAGTTCGCGATCGCCGCGATTCCGCTGGGCGGCTACGTCAAGATGCTCGACGAGCGCGAGGGCGACGTCGATCCGGCCGAGGTCGCGCAGGCCTTCAATCGGCAGAGCGTGTTCAAGCGCATCGCGATCGTGGCCGCCGGCCCGATCGCCAACCTGATCCTGTGCGTGGCGCTGTTCTGGCTGATGTTCGTGATCGGCCGCCCGGACTTCGCGCCCGCGGTCGGCAAGGTCGAGGGCCTGGCCGCGCAGTCGGGCCTGAGCCGCGGCGACATCATCGTCGCGGTCGGCGACCGCGCCACCCCCACCACCAGCGAAGCCGCGCTGGCCCTGCTGTCGGCGGCGCTGGACCGCAGCGACGTGCCAGTGCAGGTGCGCGGCGAGGACGGCCGCGAGGCCACCCGCACCCTGCGCCTGTCGAAGCTGCCGGCCGATATCGACGAACGCCAGTTGCTCAACCACACCGGCCTGATCTGGCGCCATCAGCTGACGCCGGCGGTGATCGGCCGCGTGCTGCCCGACCGCCCGGCCTGGGGCGTGCTCGCCGAAGGCGACCGCGTGACCGCGATCGACGGCGAGCCGGTCGCGTCCTGGGGCGACATCGGCGGCCTGGTCGATGCGCTGGGCAAGCGCGGCGGCGAGGCCATGGTCGAAGTGCAGCGCGGCGGCGACCGCCTGGCGTTCCCGCTGACCCCGTTGAAGGCCAAGAATCCCGAAACCGGCAAGCAGCAATGGCTGCTGGGCCTGGAAGTGGCCAAGGGCGAGCCCCAGCCCGATGCGGTGCTGCGCTACGGCCCGATCGACGCGATCCCCGCCGCGTTCCGCGAAATGGGCCGTCAGACCCAGGACATGGTGGCGATGATCGGACGTGCGTTCAGCGGCCGTCTATCGGTGCAGAACACCGTCGCCGGCCCGATCACCATCGCCCGAGCCGCCAACGGCCATGCCCAGCACGGTCCGGCGTGGTACCTGCAGATGCTGGCCCTGCTGTCGCTGAGCCTGGGAATCCTGAACCTGCTGCCGATCCCGATCTTGGACGGCGGTCACCTGCTGTATTACCTTATCGAGCTGGTCAAGGGCAGCCCGGTCAGCGAGCGCGTTATGGCCGCCGGCCAGTATGTCGGCCTGGCGCTGATCGTCAGCCTGATGGGTTTGGCGTTCTACAACGACATCGTGAACAACCTGGTGCGCTGATGCCGGCCCTGCCTATCGACCCGATGCCTCGATCGCTCGAAGCCTCGAACCGGCGCCCCGTTACGGGCGTCAACGAACCCCAACCGGACGTAATGATGACGCGAACCCCTCCTCGCCGCATGCTCGCCCTCGCCCTCGCCTCGGCGCTGACCTCGGCCGCGGCAGCTCCAGCGTTGGCGCAGTCGGCCGACCCGTTCGCGCTACCCGGCGCGCCGGCCCCGGCCCCGGCACCGGCAGCGGGTTCGTTCACCGTCAGCGACATCCGCGTCGACGGCCTGCAACGCATCTCCGCCGGTACGGTGTTCACCTACCTGCCGATCGAGCGCGGCGACACCATGGACGGCGCCAAGGCCGGCGACGCGATCCGCGCGCTGTACAAGACCGGCTTCTTCGAGGACGTGCAGGTCGGCCGCCAGGGCACCATCGTCGTGGTCACCGTGACCGAGCGTCCGGCGATCAACAAGCTGACCCTGACCGGCAACAAGGACATCAAGAGCGAAGACCTGCTGCGCGGCCTGAAGGAAGCCGGCCTGGCCGAAGGCGACACCTTCGACCGCCTGGCCCTGGACAAGGTCACCCAGGAGCTCACCAAGCAGTACAACAACCGCGGCAAGTACAACGTCGAGATCACCCCGACGGTGGCGCGCCTGGACCGCAACCGCGTCGACCTGACCATCACGGTCAAGGAAGGCAAGGCCGCCAAGATCCGCCACATCAACCTGGTCGGCAACGAGAAGTTCGCCCAGGAAGACATCGTCGGCGGCTGGGAATCGCGCGAGCACAACTGGCTCAGCTGGTACCGCCG
Organism: Lysobacter sp. Root604; assembly: GCF_001427505.1. Classification (NCBI taxonomy): domain Bacteria; kingdom Pseudomonadati; phylum Pseudomonadota; class Gammaproteobacteria; order Lysobacterales; family Lysobacteraceae; genus Lysobacter; species Lysobacter sp. Root604. The sequence continues at coordinate 1,815,694 of NZ_LMGS01000001.1, forward strand.
CGACGACCAGTACTCGCGCGAGAAGCTCTCGGGCGACCTCGAGAAGCTCAACAACTACTACCTCGATCGCGGCTACGTCGACTTCAACATCGAGTCGACCCAGGTCGCGATCAGCCCCGACCGCCAGGACATGTTCATCACCGCCGGCGTCAACGAGGGCGAGCAGTACAAGGTCACCAAGGTCGAGGTCACCGGCGACACCGTGCTGCCGAAGGACCAGATCGAGCGCCTGGTGATCGTCAAGCCCGATCAGATCTTCTCGCGCCGCCTACTCGAGATCAGCTCCGACGCGATCGTCGCCACCCTGGGCAACGTCGGCTACGCGTTCGCGCAGGTCAACCCGATTCCGGACGTGGACCGCGAAGGCAAGACCGTCGCCATCAACATGCAGGTCGTGCCGGGCCCGCGCGTCAACGTGCGCCGGGTCGTGTTCAAGGGCAACACCCGCACCGCCGACGAAGTGATGCGCCGCGAAATGCGCCAGTTCGAAGGCAGCTGGTACTCGCAGGCCGCGATCGACCGCTCCAAGATCCGTCTGCAGGGCCTGGGCTACTTCGAGACCGTCGACGTCGAAACCCAGCCGGTGCAAGGCAGCAACGATCAGGTCGACGTGGTCTACAACGTCAAGGAAACCACCTCGGGCAGCTTCGTGTTCGGCCTGGGCTTCTCCCAGCTGACCGGCCTGACCACGCAGATCCAGCTGTCGCAGGCCAACTTCCTGGGCAGCGGCAACCGCGTGTCCGTGCAGGCCAGCCGCAACGACTACCTGCAGCGTTACGACTTCTCGTACACCAACCCGTACTTCACCGACGACGGCATGTCGCTGGGCTACAACCTGTGGTGGCGCGAGTTCGACAACTCCGACTACAACACCGCCCAGTACTCCACCACCAGCGGCGCGGCGCAGGTCGTGCTGGGGCTGCCGATCACCGAGACCGACACCGTCTCGGCGATGTTCGGCATCGACAGCAACGAGATCCTGACCAGCCGCGGCGGCACCGCCTTCAGTCTGGTCGACTACATCGACGCCCTCGGCACGCGCACCTTCCACGCCTGGCGCGCGGAGTTCGGCTGGTCGCGCAACTCGCTGGACAACCTGCTGACCCCGACCCGCGGCCTGCAGCAGCGCGTCTGGCTGGAAATGACCCTGCCCGGCTCGACCGTCGAGTACTACAAGCTCAACTACAACATCTCCAAGTTCTGGCCGATCTCGCGCCACTTCGTGCTCAACACCCGCGCCGAACTCGGCTACGGCGACAGCTACGGCGACGCGGTCACGCGCGTGATTCCGGACCCGGACGGCGCCGGTCCGCTGACCGGTCGCACGGTCACCGCCGACGGCCTGCCGTTCTTCGAGAACTTCTACGCCGGCGGCGTGCGCTCGGTGCGCGGCTTCACCGACAACACCCTGGGTCCGCGCGAAGGCCCGTCGCCGGGCAGCACCTTCACCCAGCCGATCGGCGGTTCGTTCAAGACCGTCGGCTCGCTGGAAATGTACTTCCCGACCCTGCTGGACACCCCGCAGGCGCGCGTGTCGGCCTTCATCGACGTCGGCAACGTCTACAAGAATTACGACGAATTCGACGCCGGCGACCTGCGCGCGTCCACCGGCATCTCGCTGATGTGGCGTTCGCCGATGGGCCCGATCTCGATCAGCTACGCCTTCCCGCTGCGCAAGGAGGACGCCGTGTTCAACGCCTCCGGACAGAAGATCAAGGAAGGCGACGAGCTCGAGCGCCTGCAGTTCACCTTCGGCGGCACGTTCTGACGGCGGCGGTCGCGCCGGGCGCCCCGTGTTGACGCCTGATTACACCGCCCGCGAATTGGCCGAGCGTTTCGCGCTCGGCCTGCGCGGCGACGGCGAGGCGCGCGTGCGCGGCGTCGGCACGCTGGCGCGCGCGCATGCCGATCAGCTCGCGTTCCTGGCCAATCCCAAGTACCGCGGCCAACTGGCCGACAGCGGCGCCGGCGTGGTGGTGATGCGCGAGGACGACGCCGACGGCTATGCCGGCACCGCCCTGATCGCGCGCGATCCCTACGTCGCCTTCGCCCATCTAGCCGCGCTGTTCGAACCGCGTCCGCTACGCGAGGCCGGCATCCACCCTTCCGCCGCGATCGACCCCAGCGCCCAGATCGCCGACGACGCCCACATCGGCGCCTTCGTCAGCATCGGCGCGCGCAGCCGGGTCGAATCCGGCGCCAGCGTCGGTCCCGGCTGCGTGATCGGCGACGACTGCGTGGTCGGCGCCGGCAGCGAACTGGTCGCGCGCGTCACCCTGGTCACCCGCGTGCGCCTGGGCCGACGCGTGCTGATACACCCCGGCGCGGTGCTCGGCGCCGACGGCTTCGGCCTGGCCTTCGAGCGCCTGCCCGACAGCGAGCCGCACTGGATCAAGGTGCCGCAGCTGGGCGGCGTGTCGATCGGCGACGACTGCGAGATCGGCGCCAACACCACCATCGACCGCGGCGCGATCGAGGACACCGTGCTCGAGGACGACGTCCGCCTCGACAACCAGATCCAGATCGGCCACAACGTCCATATCGGCGCCCACAGCGCCATGGCCGGCTGTTCGGCCGTGGCCGGCAGCGCCCGCATCGGCCGCTACTGCATGATCGGCGGCGCCGCCGGCGTGCTCGGCCACCTGGAGATCTGCGACCGGGTCACGGTCACCGCCATGAGCCTGGTGACCAGTTCGATTCGCGAGCCCGGCGAGTATTCCTCGGGCACCCCGTTGATGGACAATCGCAGCTGGCGTAAGAACGCCGCCCGCTTCAAGCAGCTCGACGCGCTCGCACGGCGGGTGGCGGCTGCCGACAAGGAACCGAAATGAGCCAACCCGTGCAACTCCCGATCGACGTGCCCGCGATCCAGCATTTGCTGCCGCACCGCTATCCCTTCCTGCTGGTCGACCGCGTGGTCGAGTTCGAGCCGCACAAGCGCGTGCTCGCCTACAAGAACGTGACCGCGAACGAGCCCTTCTTCAACGGCCACTTCCCCGGCCACCCGGTGATGCCGGGCGTGCTGGTGGTCGAGGCCCTGGCCCAGGCCGGCGGCATCCTGACCCAGCTGTCGACCCAATCCAGCGCCGATGGACGCCTGTTCTACCTGGTCAAGATCGACGGCGCCAAGTTCGTCAAGATGGTCGTCCCCGGCGACCGCCTGGAGCTGGACGTGACCGTCAAGCGCATGATCCGCAACGTCGCCATCTACACCGGCATCGCCCGCGTCGACGGCGAGCAGGTGGCCTGCGCCGAGATCGTCTGCGCCGAGTCCAAGGCCTGAGCGTACGCATGAGCGATCTGATCCACTCCAGCGCGGTGATCGAGCCGGGCGCCAAGCTCGGCGCCGGCGTGCGCGTGGGCGCCTTCAGCTACATCGGCGACGAGGTCGAGATCGGCGACGGCACCGAAATCGGGCCGCATTGCGTGATCCGCGGCCCGACCCGGATCGGCCGCGACAACCGCTTCATCGGCCAGTGCGCGATCGGCGGCGAGCCGCAGGACAAGAAGTTCGCCGGCGAACGCACCGAGCTGGTGATCGGCGACCGCAACACCTTCCGCGAGTTCGTCACCGTCAACCGCGGCACCGGCAACGGCGGCGGCGCAACCCGCATCGGCGACGACAACTGGCTGCTGGCCTACGTCCACGTCGCCCACGACTGCGCGGTCGGCAATCAGTGCGTGTTCTCCAACAACGCGACCCTGGCCGGCCACGTCGAGGTCGGCGATCACGTGATCCTCAGCGGCTTCGCCGGCATCCATCAGTTCTGCCGCATCGGCGCGCACGCCTTCATCGGCATGGGCGCGTTCGTCAACGGCGACGTGCCGCCGTTCGTGATGGTTGCCCAGGACGGTTACGGCCGTCCGCGCGGCATCAACAGCGAAGGCCTCAAGCGTCGCGGTTTCGACGCCGAGCGCATCGCCGCGATCAAGCGCGCCTACCGCGCCCTCTACATGTCCGGCACTTCCCTGGAGGAAGCGCGCGGCAAGCTGATCGCGCTGGCCGGCGACAGCGACGACGTGCGCGCGCTGCTGGCCTTCATCGACGCCGGCGAGCGCCCGCTGCTGCGCTGAGCCGAGCGCGGTCCGGCGCGGTTGCCGGGTGGCGCCGGCCCGTGCAGCCCACCCTTCTCCGGTCCGGCACCGCTGCCATGGCGGTCGCGACCATCGCGGCGTGACCGCCTGCCGCTCGGAAGCGGACCGCCATCACCTGCTTTGGCAGGATGTGACCCACTAGGACGACGATGGCCGCCCGGCAGGGCACAATGCCGCCGACAGCTCAGCCCCCGAGCTGAAGCCCGTGGCGCGCTGTGTGTTCGAGCGCGCGCCCTACGAGCACGTACTGGAGCGCCACTCGCCCGATGAACGCCACCGCCCCTGCCGCCGCCATCGACGACATCTTCCCGGCCCCGCCGCCGCCCCCGCTGCGCATCGCCCTGGTCGCGGGTGAGGCTTCGGGCGACCTGCTCGGCGCCGGCCTGATCGCCGAGCTCAAGCGCCGCCACCCGGGCGCGCTGTTCGTCGGCATCGGCGGCGAGCAGATGCAGGAAGCCGGCCTGGACGCGTGGTACGACGCCTCCGAACTGGCGGTGATGGGCCTGGTCGAAGTGCTCAAGCATCTGCCGCGCCTGCTGCGCCTGCGCGGCGAGTTGCGCAAGCGCGTGCTCGACTGGAAGCCGGACGTGTTCATCGGCATCGACGCGCCCGACTTCAATCTCGGCGTGGAGCGTTGGCTCAAGCAGCGCGGGGTGAAGACGGTGCACTACGTGAGCCCCTCGGTCTGGGCCTGGCGCGAGAAGCGCGCCGAGAAGATCGGGCAATCGGCCGATCGCGTGCTGTGCCTGTTTCCGATGGAGCCGGCGATCTACGCGCGCCACGGCGTCGACGCGCGTTTCGTCGGCCACCCGCTGGCCGACGAAATGCCGCTGCATCCCGATCGCGATGAGGCGCGCATGTGCCTGGGCCTGGACGACGAGGCGCCGGTGCTGGCCCTGCTGCCCGGCTCGCGGGTCGGCGAAGTCGAACGCCTGAGCGGCGATTTCCTCGCCGCCGCCGCGCGCCTGCGTGCGGCCGAACCGCGCCTGAGCATCGTCGCGCCGATGGCCAACGCGCAGGCGCGTGCCGCATTCGAGCGCGTGCTGGCCGCGCATCCGGATGCGGCCGCGTTGCGCCCGGCGCTGCACGTCACCGACGGCGGCGCGCGCACGGTGATGACGGCCTGCGACGTGGTCCTGCTGGCGTCCGGCACCGCCACCCTGGAAGCGATGCTGGCCAAGCGCCCGATGGTGGTCGCCTACAAGATCGCGCCGCTGACCTACACCCTGGTCAAGACCTTCGGCCTGCTCAAGACCGACACCTATTCGCTGCCCAACGTGCTGGCCGGCGAACGCGTGGTGCCGGAGCTGATGCAGGCCGACTGCACGCCCGAGAAACTGGCCGCAGCCACGCTCGCGCTGCTGCGCGACGCCGGCCGCGCCAGCACGCTGCCGGCGCGCTTCGAACAGATCCACCTCAGCCTGCGCCGCGACGCCTCCGCGCGCGCCGCCGACGCGGTCGCCGACCTGCTGCCCAGCGGCCATGGCTAAGGCGAGCGGCCAACTCGCGCTGGACCTGAGCCTGGCCCGCGGCGCCCAACGCATCGCCGGCGTCGACGAGGCCGGGCGCGGCCCGCTCGCCGGCCCGGTGGTGGTGGCCGCGGTGGTGCTGGGCCCGGGCCGCACGCCGGTCAACGGACTGGACGATTCCAAGCAGCTCAGCGCCGAGCGCCGCGAAGCGCTGTACGCGCGCATCGTCGAACGCGCCGTGGCCTGGAGCGTGGTCTACGTCGAGGTCGAGGAAATCGACCGCATCAACATCTTCCAGGCCACCCTGGCCGGCATGCGGCGCGCGGTCGAGGCGGTCGCGCATGCGGCCGAACTGGCGCGCATCGACGGCAACGCCCTGCCGCGCGGCCTGCCCTGCCCGGCCGAGGCCCTGATCGGCGGCGACGCGCGCGACCGCGCGATCATGGCCGCCTCGATCCTGGCCAAGGTCGCGCGCGACCGCCACATGCGCGAGCTGCACGCGCAATGGCCGCAATACGGTTTCGACGAACACAAGGGATACGGCACGCCCGCGCACCTGGCCGCATTGGCCGCGCACGGCCCCTGCCCGCAGCACCGCCGCAGCTTCGCGCCCGTGCGCGCGGCGCTGGCGTTACAGCCGTTGGTCGGAACGGTCGCGGTTGGCTGACGGAAAGGGCGAGTCCGTCGAACCGCTGGCGACTGCCCGCGCGGGCTGAAAACAAATCCCCTCGATCCCCCTTTTTTCAAAGGGGGAGACCGGCGCCGCGATTTCCAGCCTCTGCGGCTGGCGCGCCGACCGCCCGTCGGCTGAACAGCCCATACCTGCCCTAGGTCACGGCGACTTTCCGCAGGTGCGATCACCCTAGGCAACCACGCATGCTGCCGCGGCATCTCTAAGGATGAGGGTCGACGCACTCCGGCCGTGCCCGACGCCCGCCCCCATGGCCGGAACCGGAGGTGCTCCATGCGCATGCCCCATCCGACCCCGACTTCCCAGCCCCTGCCGTTCGAGTCCGACCGCGCCCCGGTGCCGTCGCTGGAACCGGCCATGGCGGTCACGCCCGCGGCGATCGCCGCCTTCGACGCCCTGGTGCACGAACTCCACCCCGATGCCGCGCGCGTCGACGCCACCCGCCTGCAACGCCTGGCCACCTGGTTGAGCGCGATGCCCAAGGAGGACGCGCGCGCCGTGGTCGATCAACGTCTGCAACGCCTGCAGGAATTGCGCGCGATGCTGGCCGACCCCGACTGGGACTGCGAGCCCGGCGTGCGTGCGCGCCTGGACAAATTGCTGGCCTATGTCGACGACGGCGACGACCTGATCCCGGACCGGATTCCGCTGCTGGGCCTGCTCGACGACGTGCTGCTGATCGAACTGGCCTGGCCCGCCTTCGCCGAGGAGGCCGAGGACTACCGCGACTTCTGCGCCTACCGCGAACTCCGCCATCCGCACGCCAACGGCGCCGAGCTGCGCGCGTCCTGGGTGCGCGAGCGCCTGGACGAGATCGCCCTGCTGCAACAGCGCGTGCGCGTCCACGAACACCACTACGCACCGGCCTTCCATGCCGCGCAGTCGCCGTTCCGGGTGACCTGAAGCGAGCGCGTTCGAGCCGGCCTGGAGCGCTCGAACGCACACGAAAGCGCGGCGATCGGCGCGCAACGGCGCCGATTCGCGCGCTCCCGCGCGCGCCAGGCGCGGCCGCCGCGATGTCAAGCCTTGTACGCGGCGGCCGGGCTGCTAACCTGCTGGCTGTCACGCCGGTTGTCGCATGTCCGCACGCTTCGTTCATCTCCACCTGCACAGCGAGTATTCGCTGGCCGACTCGACGATCCGCATCGACGAGTTGGTCAAACGCTGCGCGAGCCTGGGTCAGCCCGCGGTCGCCCTGACCGACCTCGACAACCTGTTCGCGACGGTCAAGTTCTACAAGGCCGCCGAGAGCGCGGGCCTGAAGCCCATCATCGGCGCCGACGTCGGCTTGGCCGACGGCAACGAAACGCCCTCGCGCATGACCCTGCTGTGCCGCGACCGCGGCGGCTACCTGACCCTGTCGCGCCTGCTCAGCCGCGCCTGGCTGGAAGGCCACCGCGTCGACGGCGTGGTGCTGCGCCCGGAATGGCTGCGCGAGGACAACGGCGGCCTGTTCGCTTTGGCCGGCCGCCACAGCCTGGGCGGGCGCCTGGCGATCGGCGGCCGCCACGAACTGGCCGAAGCCTGGATCGCCGACTGGCAGAGCGTGCTCGACGACCGCCTGCACCTGGAGCTCACGCGCAGCCGCCGCGACGGCGAGGACGCGTTCAACGCCTTCGCCCTGCACGCCTCCAGCAAGCGCGGTCTGGCCGTGGTCGCCAGCAACGACGCGCGCTTCCTCGACCGCGACGGTTTCGAAGCCCACGAGGCGCGCGTGTGCATCGCCTCGGGCCGCGTGCTCGACGATCCCAAGCGCCCGCGCGACTACAGCGAAGAGCAGTACCTGAAATCGTCCGAGGAGATGGCCGAGCTGTTCGCCGACATCCCCGATGCGATCGACAACGCAGTGGCGCTGGCGACGCGCTGCAACGTCGAACTCAAGCTGGGCGAGTACGCCCTGCCGGCGTTCCCGGTGCCCAGCGAGCACACCATCGAGAGCTGGCTGCGCAACTCCGCGCGCGAGGGCCTGGAAAAGCGCCTGGAGAAGGCCCCGCTGGCGGACGGCAAGAGCCGCCAGGACTACGACGACCGGCTCGAGATCGAGCTCGACGTCATCATCAAGATGGGCTTCCCCGGCTACTTCCTGATCGTCGCGGACTTCATCAACTGGGCCAAGGACCACGGCATCCCGGTCGGTCCGGGCCGCGGTTCGGGCGCCGGCTCGCTGGTGGCCTGGGCGCTGGGCATCACCGATCTGGACCCGCTGCCCTACGACCTGCTGTTCGAGCGATTCCTCAATCCCGAACGCGTGTCGATGCCCGACTTCGACATCGACTTCTGCATGGATCGGCGCGACGAGGTGATCGACTACGTCGCCGCCAAGTACGGCCGCGACCGTGTTAGCCAGATCATCACCTACGGCACCATGGCCGCCAAGGCGGTGGTGCGCGACTCCGGACGCGTGCTCGGCCATCCCTACGGCTTCGTCGACGGCATCGCCAAGCTGATCCCGAACACCCTGGGCATCAGCCTGGACGACGCGCTGGGCAACACCGACGCGGCCAAGCAGAACCCGATGCTGGCCTCGGCCGACCTGATCGACCGCTACCGCACCGAGGACGACGTACGCGACTTGCTCGACCTGGCGTTGAGCCTGGAAGACCTGACCCGCAACGCCGGCAAGCACGCCGGCGGCGTGGTGATCGCGCCCTCGCCGCTGAGCGACTTCTGCCCGCTGTTCGCCGAACACGACGGCGAAGGCCGCGGCCGCAACCCGGTCACCCAGTTCGACAAGGACGACGTCGAAGCCGTCGGCCTGGTCAAGTTCGACTTCCTCGGCCTGCGCACGCTCACGATCATCGATTGGGCGGTGAAGGCGATCAACCTGCGCCGCGCCGCGGCCGGCGAAGCGCCGTTGGACATCACCGCGCTGGAGCTGGACGACAAGCTCAGCTACGAGCTGTTCGCGCGCGGCGACACGGTCGCGGTGTTCCAGTTCGAATCGCGCGGCATGCGCGAGCTGCTCAAGCGCGCCAAGCCCGACACCTTCGAAGACATCATCGCGCTCGCCGCGCTGTTCCGTCCCGGCCCGCTGGGCTCGGGGATGGATCGCGAATGGGTCGATCGTAAGCACGGCAACACCGAAGTCAGTTATCCGCACGCCTCGCTGGAACCCGTGCTGTCGCCGACCTACGGCGTCATCGTGTACCAGGAACAGGTGATGCAGATCGCCCAGGTGCTGGCGGGCTACACGCTCGGCGGCGCCGACATGCTGCGCCGCGCGATGGGCAAGAAGAAGCCCGAGGAAATGGCGAAGGAGCGCGCCAAGTTCGAGGCCGGTTGCGCCGAACGCGGTATTCCGGCCAAGCAGGCCAGCCCGATCTTCGACTTGATGGAGAAGTTCGCCGAGTACGGCTTCAACAAGTCGCACTCGGCCGCCTACGCCCTGGTCGCGTATCAGACCGCCTGGCTGAAGGTGCACTACCCGGCCGAATTCATGGCCGCGGTGCTGTCCTCGGACATGGACAACACCGACAAGATCGTCGGCTTCCTCGACGAAGCGCGCACCATGGGCCTGGACGTGCTGCCGCCGGACGTGGACGCCTCGGCCTACATGTTCGAGGCCAAGGACGCGCGCACCATCCGCTACGGCCTGGGCGCGGTGAAGGGCGTCGGCCGCGGCGCCTGCGAGGCCATCGTCGATGCGCGCCGCGCCGGGCCCTTCGACGATCTGCTGGATTTCTGCAAACGCGTCGACAGCGGCAAGCTCAACCGGCGCGCGCTGGAAGCGATGACCCAGGCCGGCGCCCTGGATCGGCTGGGCAAGAACCGCGCGAGCCTGATGCTGCAGCTGCCGGAGGTGCTCAAGGCCACCGACCAGCTCGCGCGCGAGCGCGACGCCGGCCAGGTCTCGCTGTTCGGCGGCTTCGAGGCGGCCGCGCCGGCGCTGCACCTGGACCTGTCGGAAGCCGACGAGTGGCCGCTGGCGCAGTTGCTGGCCGGCGAACGCGAAACCCTGGGCCACTACCTCAGCGGCCATCCCTTCGACCCCTATCGCGACGAATTGCGCGGCCTGGTCGGCAACGATCTGGGCGAGCTCGACCGGATCTGGGAGAACCGTCCCGAGAGCGCGCGCAGCGGCTGGCGCCCGGAACTGGAAGTGGTGGTGGCCGGCCAGGTCGTCGGCCTGCGCAAGAAGGGCGACAGCCAGATGTTCGTGCAGATCGAGGACGGCCGCGGCCGGCTCGAATGCGCCTTCTTCGCCGAGACCTACGGCGAGTTCGCCTCCCTGCTCGCGCGCGACCGCCTGCTGATCGTGCAGGGCGGCCTGCGCGAGGACGCCTTCAGCGGCGGCTTCGCCTTGCGCGCGCAGCGCTGCTGGGAGTACTCGCAGGTCTGCGCCAAGCACGCGCAGCGCCTGTCGATGCGCCTGGACCTGCGCGTGCCCGGCACCTGGCAACGCGTGGACGCGCTGCTGGCCAAGAACCGCCCCGGGCAGACGCCGATCCGCCTGGACCTGCTGCGCGCCGGCGCGGCCGGCATGCTCGATCTCAACGGCGGCCAGTCGGTGCGCGTGGACGCCGACCTGGTCGGCACGCTGCGCGCCCAGCCCGGCGTGCGCGCGGTCAAGCTGACCCTGGCCAAGCCCTGGGCTGGGGGCTAGAAGCGAGAAGTGAGCGTAGAGGAGTGAGGAGTGAGCAAGGGCGGTACCAGCTTTCGCCCACTCCTCACTCCTCTCCGCTCACTCCTGCCCCTCCCCCCTACCCCTCGGTACGGTCCGCCCCCCTGGGCTAGACTGTGCCCCTTTCCGGCCCCGGCCCGAGCATGAATCCGAACTACCTCGACTTCGAGCAGCCCATCGCCGACCTGGAAGCCAAGATCCAGGAACTGCGCCACGCCAACAGCGGGCCGGCGGTCGACATCGATTCCGAGATCCACGCCCTGCAGGACAAGCTGCGCCTGCGTACCGCGCAGATCTTCCGCGACCTCAGCCCCTGGCAGATCTCGCAGCTGGCCCGCCATCCGGCGCGCCCCTACACCCTGGACTACATCCGGGTGATCTGCGACGAGTTCCAGGAACTGGCCGGCGACCGCGCCTTCGCCGACGACGCCGCCATCGTCGGCGGCCTGGGCCGCATCGACGGCCGTCCGGTGGTCATCATCGGCCACCAGAAGGGCCGCGACACCAAGAGCAAGATCCGCCGCAACTTCGGCATGCCGCGCCCCGAGGGCTACCGCAAGGCGCTGCGCCTGATGAAGATGGCCGAGCGCTTCAAGCTGCCGCTGCTGACCTTCATCGACACCGCCGGCGCCTGGCCGGGCATCGACGCCGAAGAGCGCGGCCAGTCCGAGGCGATCGCGCGCAACCTGCTGGAAATGGCCGAACTCAAGATCCCGGTGATCTGCACCGTGATCGGCGAAGGCGGCTCCGGCGGCGCGCTCGCGATCGGCGTCGGCGACCGCACCCTGATGCTGGAATACAGCACCTACTCGGTGATCACGCCCGAAGGCTGCGCCTCGATCCTGTGGAAGACCGCCGAGAAGGCCAAGGACGCCGCGGAGCAACTGGGCCTGACCGCCAAGCGCCTGTTCGAGCTGGGCCTGATCGACAAGATCGTGCGAGAGCCGATCGGCGGCGCCCACCGCAACCCCAAGCAGATGGCCACCCGCCTCAAGGCCGTGCTGCTGAACGAGCTCGACGCCCTGGAACAGATCCCGGCACCGGAACTGCTGCAGCGCCGCTACGAGCGCCTGCGCGGCTACGGGGCTTACGAGGCCGCGTAAGCGCGCGGCCCGGGACGTGAGCGGCTGGCCGAAATGGATCGTCGGCACTGTGGCGCTGCTGGCCGTCTTGTTCGTTTGCCTGATCTACGGCTTGTACTGGTACGGCGCCAGCGCGTTGCCGGCTGAGCTGCCAACGGCGCAGCGTGCATACCCCCCCGAAGTGCGGCAGGCGTACTGGCGGTCTGAGAGCGGTCGCGAGCCAATCGAGATCGAACGCATGGACCCGTTAAAGCTGGTCTGGCGCGTTTTCGTCCTCACTCGCGACGAGCACATCCCCAAACCTACGGCAGAGGAGCGAGTGTTAACGCACGCTTCGCGTCTAGCGACGATCCGGAGAACGGATCACATTTCGATGACGCGCCATCATCTGGCTAGCGTCGCGTCCTGGATACGTTTCAGCAACGAAAGGACGCCGGAACAGATCATCGACCTGCTCTTGGAGCAGTCGGCATTCGGACGCGACGCCTTCGGCTACGATGCGGCGGCCGAGGCCTACTTCGGCCTGCCCGCACAGCGACTAACCAGAGCGGAACAGCTCGCTCTCTTTACCGTGATGGGCAATCCCTCGATCAACGATCCGGATCGCCATCCGGATCGCTTTCGTAGGCATTACTTGCGCATCGCCGAACGGTCGGGCGTCGATACCTCCACGATCGACTTCGAACGCGATTTGGCGCGTTTGAAGCCTGCCTCGAAGCCGGCCGCCCCATGAGTGCGTGGCCGAAATGGATAGTCGGCACGATCTTGGTACTGGCTGCGGCGTTCGTGTCGATGGTGTATGGCCTCTATTGGCAAGGCGCCAGCGCACTGCCGCGAGAGTTGTCGCGCGCGCAGCATCAGTACTCGGACGATGTACGCGGTATCTATTGGGCATCGCTGGGCGGCGAAGGCCCGATGCGCGTGGAGCGCCTGGACCCGCTGAAGCTGTGCTGGAAGGTATTGCACGCAGTCAGTATCGACGGCCGAGAGCCGCTCGGCCCGCGCGCATCGCACTCCCTGATGAGCGAAGCGGCGCGCTTGATCTTATCCCGGGCTCGCACTGATTCGCGCCCCGCCAACCGGATAGTTGCGGAAATCGCAGCGATGATCCGTCTGAGCAACGAGTGGCGGCCGGAGCAGATCGCCGACTACAGTCTGGATACGGCTTGGTTCGGCCGGAATGCGCGTGGATTACGAGCCGCCGCGCCCGCTTACTTCGGCGTTCCGGCTGATCGACTGACGCGAGCCGAAACCATCGCATTAGTCGGGATGATGAAGTTCCCATCCCGCGAGCCTATGCGTAATCGCGAGCAGTTCAACGAACGTTACGCTTATCTCGCCGGCGAGCTCGGAATCGACCCTGCGCATATCGATCCGCAGCGAGATTTAGCCCGCCTCACTCCCGCCGCAGTCACGCAGTAATCGCAGCTCCAAGATGAAGATCAACACAACGCACATCGACGTGCATTGGCATCACGCCGAGCCCGACTACCCCATCCGTCTGGTCTCGGAAATCGACGCCGACGGCTACGAGACCCGCAAGCTCGAATTCTTCCTCGATGGCCGGGTCGCATCGGCTTCGAGCCGTGAAGACGACTTTTCGGACACTCGACTGGGCGAGGTTCCTGTCCCATCGCTGCTAGAGATCAACAGCGATCCACAGTTTGAAGGCATCGCCATCAGTGCAGCCGTGTTCGAAGCCTTGTGGGCGGAACACGTACCACGCTAGCCGCGGCGACGGACTACCAAGCCCGCAAATACTGATCCGGCCCATGCAGCTCCGCGCCCAGCTCCGCCGCCGCGCGGCGCGGGAAGTACGGGTCGCGCAGCAGTTCGCGCGCCAGCAGCACCACGTCCGCCTCGCCGCTTTCGACGATGCCTTCGGCTTGCGTCGCATCGGTGATCTGGCCGACCGCGCCGGTGGCGATGCCGCCCTCGCGGCGGATGCGCGCGGCGAACGGGACCTGATAACCGGGGCCGACGGGAATCCGCACGTTGGGCATGAGTCCGCCGCTGGAGACGTCGATCAGGTCCACGCCCAGCGATTTGACGATGCGCGCCAGCTCGATGCTCTGCTCGATGTCCCAGCCGCCCTCGACCCAGTCGGTGGCGGACACGCGCAGCCATAGCGGCAGACGCTCGGGCCAGACCTCGCGCACCGCCGCCAGCACTTCGCGCAGCAGGCGCGTGCGGCTGTCGAAGTCGCCGCCGTAGCCGTCGTCGCGGCGGTTGCTCAGCGGCGACAGGAATTCGTGCAGCAGATAGCCGTGCGCGGCATGCACTTCGATCAATTGGAACCCGGCCGCGAGCGCGCGATGCGCGGCCGCGGCGAAATCGTCGATCACGTTGGCCAGGCCGCAGCTGTCGAGCGCGCGCGGCGCGACATGGCCGTCGGCGAACGGCAGCGGCGACGGCGCCACCGGCGTCCAGCCGCCGTAGCCCGGCGCGATCGCGCGTCCGCCCAGCCACGGCGGCTCGACGCTGGCCTTGCGCCCGGCGTGCGCCAGCTGCATGCCGGGCACCGCGCCGTTGGCGCGTATGAAGCAGGCGATTTCAGACCAGGCCTCGCCTTGGCGGTCGTTCCAGATGCCGGTGTCGCTGGGCGAAATGCGGCCTTCGGGCGAGATCGCGGTGGCCTCGGTCAGCACCACGCCTGCCCCGCCTACCGCGCGGCTGCCCAGGTGCACCAGGTGCCAGTTCTCGGGCATGCCGTCGATCGCCGAGTACTGGCACATCGGCGACACCGCGATTCGGTTGCGCAGGGTCACGGAGCGTTGCGGGTACGGGTCGAACAGGCGGGCCAACGGAGCGTCTCGATACGGGGTGAGGAAACAGTAAGCGCGCTCCGGCGCGGTAACAGCGCCATCGATGGGTTGCTCCGTCCCACCACCGTGGCACCATCGGCGGATGCCGTCTTCGCCCCCCACCCCGCTGCTCCAGGCCCTGCACGATCTGCCGGACGGGCCGCTGTGCGTGGGCTACAGCGGCGGCCTGGATTCCAGCGTGCTGCTGCACGCGCTGGCGGCCACACCCGCCGCGCGCGCGCAGGGCCTGCGCGCCTGGCACGTGCACCATGGCCTGCATGCGCAGGCCGACGCCTGGGCCGCCCAATGCGCCGAAATCTGCGCGGCACTCAGCGTTCCGCTGACGGTGTCGCGGGTGAACGTGGCCCACGATCGCGGCGACGGGCCCGAGGCCGCGGCGAGGCGCGCGCGCCATGCCGCGTTCGAGGCCGGATTGCACGCGGGCGAGACCCTGGCGCTGGCCCACCACCGCGACGACCAAGCCGAGACCTTCCTGCTGCGCGCGCTGCGCGCCTCCGGCCCGGACGGGCTGGCGGCGATGCGGCGCTGGCGCGATTGCGGTGCCGGCCGGCTGTGGCGGCCCTTGCTGGCGCTGCCGCGCAACGCGCTGGAGGCCTATGCGCGCGAGCACGGACTGCGCTGGATCGAAGACCCCAGCAACGCCGACGACGCCTACGACCGCAATTTCCTGCGCCGGCGCGTGCTACCGCTGCTGCGCGAACGCTGGCCCCAGGCCGATGCCGCGTTGGCGGCCTCGGCCGGCTTGAACGCGCAGGCGGCGACGCTGCTGGAGCGCGAGGATGCGCTGGCCCTGGCCCAGGTGCGCAGCGCCGACCCGCAGGCGCTGTCGCGCGCGGGGCTGCGCGCACTGGCGCCCGCGCGCCGCGCACGCGTGCTGCGGCGCTGGATCGCCGACCTGCGCCTGCCGCCGCTGCCGGCCCAGGGCGTGGCCCGGATCGAGGCCGAGCTGCTGGACGCGCGCGACGACGCCGAGGCCGAATTCGTCTGGAGCGGCGCGGTGATCCGCGCCTGGCGCGACCTGCTGCATGCGCAGGCGCAAACGCCGGCGCTGGCGCAGGACTGGCGCACGCATTGGGATGGCCGCGCACCGCTGGCCCTGCCCGGTGGCGGCGAACTGCGGCTGGAAGGTGCAGCGGCCCTGGAGGCGCCCTGCGAGGCGCATGCGCGGGTCGGCGGCGAGCGCATTGTCCTGCCCGGCCGCGCGCACGGCCACAGCCTCAAGCAGGCCCTGCAGAGCCTGGGCGTGCCACCCTGGGAGCGCCGACGCCTGCCGCTGTTGTCGCGCAACGGCGCGCTGCTGGCGGTCGGCGACCTGGCCTACTCCGCCGAGTTCGACGGCTGGCTGCGCGAACGCCGGGCGCGCCTGGTCTGGCGGCCCTGAGCGCGGCGCGCGACGCGCGCACGCGTTGACCCCGCGCAGCCCGCGCCGCACACTTGCCGCATGCCACGTAAAGCCGCCAACGAGCCCTCGCCCGTGACCGATTTCGAGCAATCGCTGGATGCGCTCGAACAGTTGGTCGAGAAGATGGAACACGGCGAGATGAGCCTGGAAGATTCGCTCGCCGCCTACGAACGCGGCGTGGGCCTGTACCGCCGCTGCCAGACCGCGCTGGAACAGGCCGAGCTGCGCGTACGCCTGCTCAGCGACCCGCAGGACCCGGCCAGCGCCGAACCCTATTCCGGCTCGCCCAACGCCTCCGATGCGTGATCCGCGCCTGGCCGTCTGGCGCGAACGCGCCGACGCCGCGCTCGCACGCGCGCTGCCCGACCCGAACGCCTCGCCGCAGGCGCTGCACGCGGCCATGCGCCATGCGGTGCTGCTGGGCGGCAAGCGTCTGCGCCCGCTGTTGGTCTACGCGGCCGGCGCGCTGTTCGATGCCGACGAGGCCGCGCTGGACGCGCCCGCGGCCGCGGTCGAACTGATCCACGCCTATTCGCTGGTCCACGACGATCTGCCCGCCATGGACGACGACGCCCTGCGCCGTGGCCAGCCGACCGTGCACGTGGCCTACGACGAAGCCACCGCGATCCTGGCCGGCGACGCGCTGCAGTCGCTGGCCTTCAGCGTGCTGGCCGAGACCGCGGCTGGCGACGGCGTACGCGTGGCCCTGCTGCGCAGCCTGGCCGAGGCCGCCGGCGCTTCGGGCATGTGCGGCGGCCAGGCCCTGGACATCGCCGCCACCGGCACCGGCGCAGCGCTGGACCTGTCCGCGCTGGAACGCCTGCACGCGCTCAAGACCGGCGCCCTGATCCGCGCCGCGGTGCGCATGGGCGCGCTCTGCGGTGGCGCCGATGCGGCGGCGCTGGACGCGCTGGACCGCTACGCGCACGCCCTGGGCCTGGCTTTCCAGGTCCGCGACGACATTCTCGACGTCGAAGGCAGCAGCGCCACGCTGGGCAAGACCGCCGGCAAGGACGCCGCCCAGGACAAAGCGACCTTCCCCGCCCTGATCGGCCTGGACGGGTCGCGCGCGCGCCTGGACGCGCTGCTGGAAACCATGCGCGCCGCGCTGGCGCCCTTCGGCACCAAGGCCGTGGCGCTGACCGAACTAGGCGAGTTCGCGGCGCGACGCAATCATTGACTCGCGCGAGCGACGCTCGCGCAACCGCAGGCTCCACACGGCAATGTGGTTGCCAAAAATCCGCAGCACCCGCTCGGAGCGCGCCTCGTAGGATGCGGTGACAACCGCATCATCGCGATCACCCGGAGTCCCGCGACGATGCGGTTCGCCTAACGCTCACCGCATCCTACGGCCTAGGCGAGTCCGCGACGCGATCATCGATTCGCGCGAGCGACGCTCGCGCGACGGCAGGCTCCACACGCAATGCAGTTCGCCCAAACATCCGCAGCGCCCGCTCGGAGCGCGCCTCGTAGGATGCGGTGACAACCGCATCATCGCGATCACCCGCAGCCCCGCGACGATACGGTTCGCCTAAGGCTCACCGCATCCTACGGGCGAATAACGTCGCAGTTTCGGCCACGATCTAAAGCCACTGGATCCCCCGCTTTCTCGGGGATAACGGCAAAGGAGCGAAGCGCGGAGCTTGCGGTTACGAGTGCCGTTGCCGTTGCCGTTGCCGCGGCATTGAAGCCCAAAAGCCCCGCACTCACTCGACCAACCGTAGACCCGAAGGGCGGCGCGCAGGACGCGCGCCGTTTTTCGAATGGACAGGGACGTCCATTCGAAAAATCCCCGCGCTAGCCCCGAACTCGCAAGGGAGGGTTGGTCACGCTAGCCCTTCTCTTTGGTTACTTTTGACCGAAGGGAATCCAGACGGACTCTTGGGCTAGCAAGAGAAAGYAAATCCTCCCCAACCCTCCTTTTCCAAAGGAGGGAGCTAAGGGCAAGAGCTTGCTAGCGTTCAGCCGTGCACGAACCTGCGGTTCGTAAACGCACGGCTTCACCCTTTTCCAAAGGAGGGAGCTAGAAGCAAAGAGGAGGGAGCCAGAAGCGAAGCGTGGGACTCGTCTGTAGAAGGGCGCCAAAGACACCAGCCCCCCGCCTTCGCGGAGATAGCGAGCCCCCAAAACGCAACGGGCCCGGCAATGCCGGGCCCGTCGGGCACTACGTTTGCGCGATCGATTACTTGATCAGGCGCAGCGCGAACGGATAGCGATAACGCTCACCGTTGTTGGCCTTGATGCCGCCGATGATGAACAGCACGATCGAACCCAGCCAGACCAGCCAGATCAGGATCGACAGAACGCTACCCAGACCCAGCGTGACGATCGTGAGGATCGTGATGACCACGGTCAAGATGACATAGACGATCAGCAGCGTGATGTTGAAGTTCAACGCTTCCTTCGCCTGATCGATCAGGAACGACTTCTCCGGCTTGTCCTTGTTGATCAACCAGATGATCAGCGGGACCACGAAGCCAGCCACGATGGCCGACAGATGGGTGATCAGCGCCAGGGTGCGGTCTTCGGAGTTGCCGTCGGCCGATGATTCGTTGATATCGCTCATTCCTTGTTTCCCCTTTCCAGTTCCCGTTTGGATGGCATTGGCGACGACCGTACGGGTCGCCCCAGCCGGCCCACTCTCAGCCGCGTAGCCACCGCTGTCAAGGACGGCGGCGCACGGTCCGCAGGGCGCGACCTTCGTAGCAACGCAAGCACCGCCCGGCAACGGCCAGGCGGCTGCGCTGGCGCAGCATGACCGGTCGGGATGACAAGCCGGCGTCGGCGTCGGGCTCAGCCCTCGCCGGCGTCGCCGGCGACGGTCATGCGCCCGACCAGGATCGAACCGGTGTGCAGGTGCGAACGCGGATCGACGTCGCTGCCGACCGCCTCGATGGCCTCGAACATGCGCTTGAGATTGCCGGCGATGGTGATGCCGTCGACCGGATGCTGGATCTGGCCGTGCTCGACCCAGTAGCCGGCCGCGCCGCGCGAGTAATCGCCGGTCACCGTGTTCACGCCCTGCCCCATCAGTTCGGTCACCAGCAGGCCGCGCCCCATGCCGCGCAGCATGGCTTCGAAATCGCCGGCGTTGGCGGCGACCTCCAGGTTATGCACGCCGCCGGCGTTGGCGGTGCTCTGCAGACCGAGCTTGCGCGCCGAATAGCTGCCCAGGATGTAGCGCTGCAGTACGCCGTCGCTCACCAGCGCCGATTCGCGCGTGGCCACGCCCTCGGCGTCGAAGGCGCTGGAGCGGAAGCCGCGCTGCAGGAACGGCCGCTCGCGGATCGAGAACCACTCCGGAAACAGGCGGGTGCCGGCGGAATCCAACAGGAAACTCGCGCGCCGGTACAGCGCGCCGCCCGACACCGCGCCGAGCAGGTGGCCGATCAGGGAACGCGCGGATTCGGCCGCGTACAACACCGGGTACTCGCCGGTCGCGATCTGCCGCGGCGCCAGGCGCGACACCGCGCGTTGCGCGGCATGGCGGCCGATCGCGGCGGTCGTTTCCAGGTCGTTCTCGGCCAGGGCGATGCTGTACCAGCCGTCGCGCTGCATGGCCTCGCCACGGCCGGCGATCAGGGCGCAACTCAGGCTGTGCTGGGTGCTGCCCTCGCGGCCGATGAAGCCGTGCGAATTGGCGTACACGCCCAGGCTGGCGCCGGTGCCGATCGAGGCGCCGTCGGAGTTCTCCACCCGCGCGTCGAACTCGCGGCCGGCGGCCTCGCAGGCCAGGGCCAGATCGACCGCGCGGTCGGCCTCCAGCATCCACGGATGCCAGCTGTCGAACGCGCGCCAGCCGCCCTGGTCCTGGGCGGGGGCCATCAATTCGGCATCGGCGAGACCCGCGGCGGGGTCGTCCTCGGTGTAGCGCGCGATCGCGCAGGCCTGCTCGACGGTGGCCTCCAGGCTGTCGTCGCGCAGGTCGGCGGTGCTGGCGCTGCCCTTGCGGCGGCCGAAATAGACCGTGATCGCGATACCGCGGTCGCGGGTGGCCTCGACGGTCTCGACCTCGCCCATGCGCACGTTCACGTTCAGGCCCGCCTCTTCCGAGCACGAGACCTCGGCCTGGCTGGCGCCGCGCGCGCGCGCGGCCTCGAGCAGGCGCTGGGACAAGCCGGACAGAGCGTCCAGGCGCGCCTCCGGATCGGTGATGACGTGGGCCGGAGCGGTCTGACGGAGGGCGACTGCGTTCAATGTCTTATCCTTAGCTGCCGTGACGCCGTGGCGTCGCGGGATTTCGATTCGGTTTGACGGTAGGAGAGGTGGTAGCGATGCGCGGCAGAGACGACGAAACCGGCGAATTTTTCAGCCCCAGCCGCAGCCAGAACCGGCGCGAGGCGCTGGAAGTGCTGTCCCTGGGCGAACAGTTGTCCAAGCTGACCGACGCCCAGCTGGCGCGGCTGCCGATCCCGGAGGGCCTGCTGCCGCATATCCGCGAATGCCGGCGCATCACCGCGCACATCGCCCACAAGCGCCAGCTGGCCTACCTGGCCAAGCAGATGCGGCGCGAGGACGACGCCACCCTGGAAGCGATCCGCGACGCGCTCGACGTCAACGGCGAGGCCGGCCGGCGCGAGGTCGCGGCCATGCACCGCGCCGAGTCCTGGCGCGACCGCCTGCTCGAAGGCGGCGACGCAGAGCTGGCCGAACTGATCGACGAACACCCGCAGGCGGATCGCCAGCGCCTGCGCCAGCTCGTGCGCAACACCCTGGAAGAGCGCAAGCGCAACAAACCGCCGCACTCGTTCCGCGAGCTCTACCGCGAACTGCGCGCGGTGATGATGGGCGGCAACGATGCCGGCGGCGACGACGACGAGGCCGAATAAACCCCGTCTCGAACCAGCCGACACAGGCGCCGCCGTGGCGATTTTCGAACAATTGCGCCGCATCGAAGCCTGGCGCGCCCGCTTCCTGGACACCGGAATCGAGGTCATCGAGGCCTTCGGGCTGTAATACCCAGCGGCGGACAAGAAAGCGCTCAAGCGGCTGGTGCAACAAGCGCAGGCGACGCACCGCAATTACGGCACGCCGCGCCGATGGTTGCGTTACCTGCGCGCCCTGGACGATGCGCGCGGTATCCCATGGCGCGACTCACGACTGCGTGCCGCCCACCGTCAGCCCTTCGATCAGCAGCGACGGTTGCCCCACGCCCACCGGTACGCTCTGCCCGTCCTTGCCGCACACGCCCACGCCCTCGTCCAGGGCCAGGTCGTGGCCGATCATGCGCACCTTCTGCATGGTTTCCGGGCCGTTGCCGATCAGGGTCGCGCCCTTGACCGGCGCGGTGATCCTGCCGTCTTCGATCAGGTAGGCCTCGGTGGCCGAGAACACGTACTTGCCGCTGGTGATGTCGACCTGGCCGCCGCCGAAATTGACCGCGTACAGGCCCTTTTTGACCGAACGGATCATCTCTTCCGGATCGTGCTGACCGGCGAGCATGTAGGTATTGGTCATGCGCGGCATCGGCAGATGGGCGAAGGATTCGCGGCGGCCGTTGCCGGTCGGCGCCATGCCCATCAGGCGCGCGTTGAGGGTGTCCTGCATGTAACCGACCAGCACGCCGTCCTCGATCAGGGTCGTGCAGTTGGTCGGCGTGCCTTCGTCGTCGATGTTGAGCGAGCCGCGCCGGCCCGGCAGTGTGCCGTCATCGACGATGGTCACGCCGGGCGAGGCCACGCGCTGGCCCATGCGGCCGGCGTAGGTCGAGGTGCCCTTGCGGTTGAAGTCGCCTTCCAGGCCGTGGCCGACCGCTTCGTGCAGCAGCACGCCCGGCCAACCGCTGCCCAGCACCACCGGCATCACCCCGGCCGGCGCGTCGATCGCCTCCAGGTTCACCAGCGCCTGGCGCAGCGCTTCGCGCGCCAACGCCTCGGGCTTGCCGCCGGCGAACAGCTCGGCGTAGCCGTAGCGTCCGCCGCCGCCGGCGTAGCCGCTTTCGCGGCGGCCGTTATGTTCGACCAACACTTGCACGTTCAAGCGCACCAGCGGACGCACGTCGGCAGCGAGCACGCCGTCGCTGCGCGCGACCAGGATGGTGTCGACGCCACCGGACAGGCTGACGGTGACCTGCTGCACGCGCGGGTCGGCGGCGCGCACCAGCTGATCCAGCCGGCGCAACTGCTCGACCTTGTCTTCGTTGCCGATGCCGTCGATCGGATCCTCGGCCGGATACAGCGAACGGCCGCCGCCACGCACCAGCGCGCGCGCGCTGTGCGCGGCGCCGTCGCGGGCGATCGCGCGCGCGGATTTGGACGCCGCCAGCAAGGCGTCGCCGTTGATTTCGTCGGAATAGGCGAAGCCGGTCTTCTCGCCGCTGATCGCGCGCACGCCCACGCCCTGCTCGATCGAATGCGAACCGTCCTTGACGATGCCGTCCTCGACCGTCCAGCTCTCGCGGCGGCCGTGCTGGAAATACAGATCGCCGAAATCCACGCCCGGCCCGAGCAGGGTGCCGAAGGTGCGTTCCAGGCCGCTGGCGTCCAGACCGGCGGGCAGCAGCAGGCGGGTTTCGGCGAGTTGCAGGGGCAGCGTCATGGGGGATCCGGGGGCGGCGAAAGGGACATGCTAACCAACCGACGCCGGCGTGGCCTGGGCGGCGGCCGGGCGGTTGGGGCTAGTAAGAAGATGGAGCCGGGGCGGCACGGCTTCAACCGTGGGTTTTTGCCGCGGCGGGGCGTGTCGCTCCGCGCTTGCGGGCGGCTTTGCCACGCAAAGCGGCAATGGGCCGCGATCGTGCGCGGGCCGCCTAACCCGCGGGAGGCGCCTCGCGCCCGGCATTGCGGGTCTGCTCGCGGGTCATCACCTCGACCTTGGGCTCCTTCCAGGGGCCGGTCACCCGGTAGGTCTTGGCGCCGATCTGGCTCAGCGGCTTCTGCAGCACGGTGCCGGCGGCCGCGCCGATCGCCGCGCCGACCGGGCCGGCCGCGATCGCGCCCACCGCGGTCAGCAGGTTGCCGGTCTTGGGCCGGACCTCGATGGTCTGGTCGTAGCTCTGCGCGCGCAGGTTGGTGGAGCCGCGGATGTTCACGGTCGCGGCCGGGCCGTCCATGACCAGATCGTCGCTGCGCGCGCTGCCGGCGCCGATCGCGATATGCCCGCCGACGCGGTTGAAAGCGAAGCCCTTGGAGAACAGGTCGCGGAAATCCAGGCCCAACCGCCGCGGTAACTGGGCGATGCTGAGCAGGCCGATCACGCGCCCGGTGCCGGGCTCGACCTCGAGCAAGCGTCCGTCGCGCACGTCCAAGCTCAGGCCGCCGTCCAGCGAGCCCAGCGCGAACGCGGCCGGGCTGCCGGGCCAACCGGCATCGAAACGGATCTTGGCCTTGCCGCCGGCGACCAGGCCGCCGAAGCCGAAACCGGTGAGCAGCGCGCCGGTGTCGCCGCTGTCGATGTTCATGGTCAGGCGCGTGCGCGCGGCCGCGCCGCGGCCGTTCCAGTCGCCGCTGAGGTCGATGGCCTGCTTGTCGCCGCGGGTCTGGATCTGCTCCAGGCGCATGCCGGTCGCGGTCGGACGGGTGCGCACGCGCGCGCTGCCCATGCGCGCATCGCCCAGGCGCAGGTCGGCGATGTCGATGGTCAGCGGCGGCACTTTGGCCGGGTCGAAGCCGTTGTCCACGGCGCCCGCGGCCGGCGCCGGATTCGCGGGCGCCGCGGTCAGCGCGTTCATCGCGCTGGCGTTGCCGGAGGCCGACGCGGCCGGCGCACGCCAGTACACGCGCTCGAACTTGCCGGCCAGCGGCGCGGCCGGATCGGCCGGCGCCAGCACCGCCCCCTCCAACGACGGGCCTTCGACGCGCACCGCGGTGGCGCCGCGCGGGGCCGGCGCCACCACCAGGCGCGTGTCGGCGAACACGCCGCCCAGCAGTTGCAGCTTCTGCGCGGTGACGTCGATGCGCTGCAAGGGCAGGCCCTCGCCTTCGCCCTGCTTGCCGCCTTCGGCGAACGCGAGCCATTCGATCGCGTCCAGGTTGCCGGTGCGGCCGCTCGCGGTCAGGCCGTGCGCGGGCGGCGCTTCGTCCACGCGTGTGGCGCCCAGGGCGACCCGCACGCCCGTGCGGCCATTGACGGTGCGCGCGCGCAGCGCCATCACGTTGCCGAACCCGACCCGGATGTCGCCGCTGCCCACCGGCAAGGGCGTTTCCACCGTGGTCGCCAGGCTGCCCGCGGCCGGTTTGCGCAACGGTGCCGGCAGCTCCAGCGCGGTACCGACCAGGTTGGAATGCAATTGCAGCAGGGTCGGCGGGGCGACGCCGGCCTGCGCCGTCGGAATGGCGATACCGATGGTCCAGTTGGAGCGCCCGTCCAGATAGGGCTTGAGCCAGCCCAGTTCCGGCGCGCGTTCGATCAGCGACTGCGCGCCGACGCTGGCATCGAGCCCGGCTTCGAAGACGTTGCCACGATCGCGCACGTAGTCGCCCGCGCGCAGCGAGAGCTTGCCGGGCTGGCCTTCGTGACGCACCGACAGATCGTTGGCGCCGAAGCCGCCGCGTGCGTACTCGGCGCGGCCGCGCACTTCGTCGAAGGCGAGTTTCCAGCGCGCATCGGCGAGCTTGGCGCCGCCCAGATCGACCGAGCCCGAAATCGCGGTGACGCTGCCCGGCTTGAGCGGCAGCTTCATGTCGAACGCGACCTGGGCCGGGCCGCTGGCGCTGAGATTGGCGAAGGTGTCGGCGTGCTGCTTCTGCAGCGGACTCTGGCGCAGCAGGGTCAGCAATTGCGCGGCGTCGGACGCGGCCTGCGCCTGCACGTTAAGCGCGCCGTCCTTGTAGTGATCGATGCCGGCGTGGATTTTCTGGATACCGACGCCGGCGAGCTTGCCGACGCCATCGACGCTGAAGCCGTCGGCGATGAAGGCCACGTCCGCGTCCAGGCCTTCGGCCGCCGGCCATTCGGGCTGGAACTTGACCACCGCCTGGTGCAGTTTCGCGGTCGCCTCGAAACGGCCGTTGCGGTCGCGGAACGGCCAGTCGTCGAGATCGCCGGACACGATCGCGTGGCCGTTGCGCACGCTGCCGCCGATCAGGGCCGAGTCCAGCCAGCGCACCAGGTTCGGCGACATGCTGTGGCGGACCCAGAAACCCTTGGCCACCGGCACCGCGGCTTCGTCCAGGTCGGCGGCGATGTCGATCCACGGCCGCGTGCCGTCGCCCTGCCACCACATGCCGCCGCGCGCGCGCGCGCCGAAACCCTCGCCCTTGATCGTCAGCGCGTGCGTGCCGATGCGCCAGCCCGCGCCTTCGCGCCAACCAGCGACCGTGCCGTCCAGGCTCACGGTGTGGGCCACGCCGAAACCCGACGGCCAGTCGAAGCGCATCGGCGAGGCCTGGTCCAGGCGCAGGCTGAAACCGTCGGCGTCGCCTTCGATATCGCCGGACAGACCGCTCAGGCCCGGGGCGGTGCCGACCGCGGCGAAGCCGAGGCCGTCGATGCGCGCGCTCGCGCGCAGCGGACCGTCGCGACGGCCGGACAGCGAGATGCGCTGCAGCGACAGCTGCGGCCGAGTCTGGTGCAACCAGCGGCGCAGGCCGGCGGGCACGCGGTCGCTGAGCGCGGCGGCCTGCAACAAGGGGCCGGCGTCGATGCGATCGGCGAGCAGGGCGTAACGCCGACCGCCGGCGATCGCCAGGCCGTCCAGCACCTGTTGTTTGGCGCCGCCGCCGATGCGCAGGCGCGGCGCGTCGAAGCGCCAACCGCCCTCGTCCAGGCGCCAGCGCGCGCGTGTCTCGACGCTGTCGAAACGGATCCGCGGCACCGCGTCGTCGCCATCGCCCAGCGGCGCGCCGCGCAAGGCGAGCCGTTCCAGCGCGGCGTCGACGGTGACCATGGCGACGCGGTGACCGCGCAGCTCGGCCCAGGCCTCGGCGCGGCCCTGCCCGCTCTCGGCGCCGATGCCGGCGACCTGCAGCAGCGCCGCCCAGGCGCTGAGATCGGCGCGGCGCGCGCCGGCATAGGCGCGGCCGTCGCCGCGCTTGCGGTCGAAATCCAGGGCCGCGTCCAAGGGCGACGCCGGCGCGCCGGCGACGCCGACGCTGGGCCAGGCGCGCAGGCCCGCGCGCACGCGGTCGCCGTCCACGCGCAGGCGCAGATTGATCTTGGGAATGCGCGCGTCCACGCCGAGCTTGGGCGCGATCACCGCCAGCTTGCCGTCGATCACCTGCAATTCTCCCAGGCCTTCCAGCGCGGCCAGCGGGTCCTTGCTCGGCTGCTCCTGTCCGGGCAGGCCGCGCACCTTCCAGCGTCCGTCGTCGGCGCGCTCCAGGGTCAGGTCCAGGCCGTGCAGGCGCAGCTCCGAGAACGAATGGCCCGGCAGTAGGCCGGCGTAGATCGACACCAGCATTTCGGTATCGCCGACCACGAAGGCCTGCGCGCCCTCGCCGACCCGCAATCCGTCCAGACGCAGCAGCGGACCGCGCCGCGTCCATTGGGTCTCGACCCGATCGAACGCGACCGGCCGTCCGGCGCGCTGACTCAACCACGCCGCGATCTGGTCCGGATTGCGCTCCGCCATCGGCAGAATCTGACTGGCCACGCCCAGCAGCACCGCCAGCAACACCAACAGCACCGCGCCCGTATAGGCCACGCTACGGCGGGCGAAACGCAAACGGCGGCGCAGCGGGGTGGGCATCAGCGTCGCGCTCCGCGCGCCGCCGGGATTCGGGATACGAGATTCGGGATTCGACAAGACCAAGGCCGGGATCCCCTCAAACGAATCCCGAATCCCAAATCCCAAATCCCGGCTTTAAAGCAACACGACATCGAACTGCTCCTGCGCGTACTGGTCGTCCGGCTGGAACCGGATCGACTTGCCCAGGAACTCCTCGAGTTCGGCCACCGCCGCCGACTCTTCGTCGGTGATGCGCGCGACCACTTTCGGCGAGGCGATCACCAGCAGCCGCGGGGCGTCGAACTGACGGACCTGGCGCACGATGTCGCGGAAGATTTCGTAGGTCACCGTCTCCGGCGTCTTCAGCGTGCCGCGGCCGCCGCACTCGTGGCAGGGCTCGCTGAGCTGGCGCTCCAGGCTTTCGGTGGTGCGCTTGCGGGTCATCTCGACCAGACCCAGCGGCGAGAATTCGTAGACCGTGGTCTTGGCGTGATCGCGCGCCAGCGACTTTTCGAGCTGGCGCAGCACCTGGCGCTTGTGCTCGGCATCGGTCATGTCGATGAAGTCGATGATGATGATGCCGCCGAGGTTGCGCAGGCGCAGCTGTCGGGCCACCGACTGCGCCGCTTCCAGATTGGTCCGGTAAACGGTCTCCTCCAGATTGCGTTGCCCCAGGAAGGAACCGGTGTTGATGTCGACCGTGGTCATGGCCTCGGTCTGGTCGATCACCAGGTAGCCACCGGATTTCAGCGGCACCTGCTTGTCCAGGGCGCGCTGGATCTCGTCCTCGACCCCGTACAGGTCGAAGATCGGACGCGCGCCGGTGTAATGCTCGATCTTCTCGTCCAGGCCCGGCATGTACTGGGCCGCGAACACGCGCAGGCGCTCGCAGGTCTCGCGCGAATCCACCTTGACCTTCTCGACGTCGCGCCGCATCAGGTCGCGCACCGCGCGTAGCGGCAGGCTCAGGTCCTCGTACACGCGCTCGCCCACGCGCGAGCTGCGCGATTTCTCGGAGATCAGCGCCCAAGCCCGGCCCAGGTACGCCACGTCCTCGGCCAGGGCCTCGGCGGGCTGGCTTTCGGCATTGGTGCGCACGATATAGCCATGGTTCTCGCCGGCCGGCGCCAGCGCGGTCACGTGCGCCTTCAGGCGTTGGCGCTCGGCCTCGTCCTCGATGCGCGCCGATACCCCGACCACGCGCGTGCGCGGCAGCAGCACCAGATAGCGCGAGGGAATGCTGAGCTGGGTGGTCAGGCGCGCACCCTTGCTGCCGATCGGGTCCTTGACCACCTGCACGATGATTTCCTGGCCCTCGCGCAGCAGTTCGGCGATCGGCCGGGTCGGAGTGGGCGGCAACGGGGCCTGGTCGCCCTCGCCTTCGCTGACCTGGGTGGGCTTGACGATGTCGGCCGCGTGCAGGAACGCGGCGCGCTCCAGGCCGATCTCGACGAAGGCCGCCTGCATGCCCGGCATCACCCGCTGGACCTTGCCCTTGTAGATATTGCCGACCACGCCGCGCCGCCAGCCGCGCTCGATGTGCAGCTCCTGCAACATGCCGTTTTCGACCACCGCGACTCGGGTTTCGCGCGGGGTGACGTTGACGAGTATTTCTTCGGTCATGGCGTGGAAGGCGCTCTGCGGGTCGTCAACGGTGGAGGGAAGGCAGCGCGGCGGCCGACGCGCGGGTCACGCATCGAGTCCGGCCTCGCGCAGCAGGCGCACGGTTTCGTGCAGGGGCAGGCCCATCACGCCGGAATAGCTGCCCGACAAACGGGTCACGAAGGCCTCGGCCCGGCCCTGGATGGCGTAGGCGCCGGCCTTGCCCCGCCATTCGTCGCTGGCGATGTAGGCGGCGATGCGCGCCTCGTCCAGGGCCTCGAATTCGACGTCCGACACCGATACGGTCTGCGACTCGCGCGCCGGCGAGACCAGCGACACCGCCGAGATCACCCGGTGGCTGCGCCCCGACAGCCGGCGCAGCATGGCCGCGGCATCGTCGCCGTCGCGCGGCTTACCGAACACTTCGTCGTCCAGCACCACCTCGGTGTCGGCGCCCAGCACCAGCGCGCTCGGGTTGGCGACCACGGTCAGCAGACCGGCGCCGGCCTTCTCGCGCGCGACCCGGCGCACGTAGTCCTCGGCGGGCTCGCCGGGCTGGCGATGCTCCGGGATATCGAGGTCCAGCACCCCGAACGGCAGGCCCAGGCGGCTTAGCAATTCGTGGCGTCGTGGCGATTTGGAGGCGAGATAGAGCATCCTGCGAAGCATAACCCGCGCTGACTGAGCGCCGCCCCACGCGGGTTACAGCAACCCCGCCGTGGATCACGATTCGTTCACTGGATCGGCAACACCCTAGTTCCCATCTCAACAGGAGTTGAATATGTCGTCCTCGCCAAGCCGGCACCACGCCTCGCCGTCCCGTTTCGCCCTGCGCCCCCTGGTGCTGGCCGCCACCCTCGCCTTCGGAGCCGTCACCGCCATGTCCGCCACCGCCCAGACCGCCCCAGCCTATGTGGCCAGCGACGGCACGCTGCTCTCGGTTTCGGCCCAGTCCGAGGTCAAGCGCGTCCCCGACATCGCCGTGATCTCGACCGGTGTGGTCACCCAGGCCGCCGACGCCAACAGCGCCATGCGCGCCAACGCCGAGCAGATGGCCAAGGTCGTGGCCGCGATCAAGGCCGCCGGCATCGCCGACCGCGATATCCAGACCAGCGGCGTGAACCTCAACCCGCAGTACCGCTACGCCGAGAACCAGCCGCCGGTGATCACCGGTTACCAGGCCAGCAACACGGTCAATCTGACCGTGCGCGACATCGCCAAGCTCGGCAAGATCCTCGACGCCCTGGTCGCCACCGGCGCCAACCAGATCAACGGACCGACCTTCGACATCGACGACAAGGTCAAGGCCGTGGCCTACGACGAGGCCCGCCGCGGCGCGGTCGAAAAGGCTCAGGGGCGCGCCGAGATGTACGCCAAGACCCTGGGGCTGAAGGTGCGCCGCATCGTCAGCATCAGCGAGGGCGGCGGTTTTCAGCCGCCGGTGCCGATGATGGCCATGCGCATGGAGAAGGCCGGCGCCGCCGCCGACACCTCGATCTCGCCAGGCGAAAGCGCGTTGTCGGTCAATCTGGATGTGGTGTTCGAGCTGGGCAAGTGAGCGCCATGACCGCCCCCGACCCGCGCAAGCCCGCGCCCGGTTACCCGGAGCCGCAGCCGCGCAACCCGGACGACGCGCGCCAGCCGCACCCCAAGCGGCCG
The DNA here is from genome assembly GCF_001427505.1 of Lysobacter sp. Root604. Taxonomy (NCBI): domain Bacteria; kingdom Pseudomonadati; phylum Pseudomonadota; class Gammaproteobacteria; order Lysobacterales; family Lysobacteraceae; genus Lysobacter; species Lysobacter sp. Root604. Next base: position 1,845,746 of record NZ_LMGS01000001.1, read on the forward strand.
CCGAACCCGGACGAGGGCGGTCTGGACCGAGAACCGGTGACCGAGCCCGATCCGTCCAAGGATTGAGCAAGCCGCTTTGTCGTACCGAAGGCCCGCGCAAGCGGGCCTTCGGCTGTGTGGGGCTTGCAAAAAATGGGGCGCCGCGCCTGCGTGCCCTCCGCGTCGTCCGCGCCTGGATAGGCGGGCACGACGGCGCCTCACGCGCGGGCCAGCGCCCCGCCCGGCCGGCCTCGTGGCCGCCCCGAAAAAAATTTCGTCGCGCTTAACCCCACCCGCAATTCCGGTCCGTTTCGATTCGTGCAGACCACTCCAGGAGAGCTTCCATGGCGCACGCGATCGAACACCCCGACCGTCAACTGGACCCCAGCCGCATCATCGGCACCGCGGGCGCGGTCGCCGTCAATGCAGTGCTGCTGATGCTGCTGCTTGTGCCGATGTCGGCGCCGCAGTTTTCCGAAGCTCCTGATGTGATCGTCCCCGACGTGATCTGGCGCGACAAGCCCAAGCCGATCGTTCCGCCGCCGACGGTGGTCGAACGCGAGATCCGCAAGGAGACCAAGCCCAACCCGACGATCGTGCCCAAGCCGATGGTGGAAACGCCGCCGCAGCCTGTGGTCGACCCGATCGAAAGCGACAGCGTCTATGTGCCTGAAGCCCCGCCGCAGCCGGAGGTGTTTGCGCGCAACGATATCGGCCGCGGCGAAGTCCTCACCGGCGTGACCTTGCAGGTGGTTAACAACCCGCCGCCGACCTATCCCGGCGAGGCGGTGCGCAATCAACTCACCGGCACGGTGATGCTGGAGATCCTGGTCGGCATCGACGGCAAGCCGATCGAGGTGACCGTGGTCAAGAGCAGCGGCCACCGCGTGCTCGACCAGGCCGCCAAGCGCGTGGTGCTGTCGCGCTGGACCTTCCAGCCGGCGATGGAAGGCGGCCAGCCGGTGCAGGCACGCGGCCGGGTGCCGATCGAATTTACCCTGGAACGTTAAGTCCTTTGGCGAGGGGCGGCCCGGGCCGGTATGGCCGGGCCGTTTTTTTTCGCAGGCTGGGAGAAGCAAATCTCCCCCGTCCCCTCTTTGCAAAGAGGGCAGACCAGCAAAGGCAACACCCGCCACAGCGAAAACGCCGCAGTTATCCCCCCCTTTGAAAAAGGGGGGTTAGGGGGGATTTGCTTTTGCTCTGCCCTCCCAAAAAGCGAAAAGCAAATCTCCCCCGGCCCCTCTTTACAAAGAGGGGAGACAAGCAGAGGCCAGACCCGTCACAGCGAAAACGCCGCTGTAATCCCCCCCTTTGAAAAAGGAGGGTTAGGGGGGATTTGCTTTTGCTCTGCCCTCCCAAAAAGCGAAAAGCAAATCTCCCCAGGCCCCTCTTTACTAAAGAGGGGAGACAAGCAAAGAGCGGCGACGAGCAGATAGGGGGGACGAGAAATGAGCGCGCAGCGCCAACAGCCAAGCCCACGCTCAAGCGCGGTGATACGGGTGATTCGCCAGCAGCGCCGCTGCGCGATACAGCTGCTCGGCTGCGACCAATCGCACCAGCATGTGCGGCAGCGTGAGCGGGCCCAGCGACCATTGCTCGTCCGCGCGCGCCAACACGTCCGGCGCGTGGCCTTCGGGGCCGCCGATCAGGAACGCGAGATCGCGCCCCTGTCCGCGCCAATGCTCCAGGCGCTGCGCCATCTGCTCCGAGGTCCACAGCCGCCCGCGCCCTTCCAGCGCGACCACGCATGCGTTCTTGGGCAAGGCCGCGATCACGCGCGCGCCTTCGTCGGCGGTCGCGCGCGCGGCGTCGCGCCCTTTGCCGCGCAGGCCGGGTTCGATTTCGACCAGTTCCAGCGGCAGCCAATGCGAGAGCCGCTTCTGGTACTCGCCGAAACCCTCGGCGACCCAGCGCGGCGCGCGTTCGCCGACGGCGATCAGTTTCGCTTTCATCGCCACATGGTAGCGGTCCGCGACGCAGGCACGGACTAAAGGCCGCCTGCGTCGCATTCAGACGCGATGTCGCCGAGGTGTCATCGAACGGTTACCGCGCCGACCTAGCGTGCAGGCTCCCCCAGCCAGCAGGAGCCGCACCATGGATGCTTTCGATCCCTCCCGCCGCCAGGTCCTCAAGGGCAGCGCCGCCGCGATGGCGATCGGCGCGATGGGCACGCTAGGCGCGCTGTACTCGCGCCAGGCGCTCGCCGCCCAAGACCCGACCCGGCTTGCCCCCGTCCCCAGCCGCTACGGCCCGCTCGCCCCGGTGGCCGACCGCAGCACCGGCCTGCCGCTGCTGCAACTGCCGCGCGGCTTCAGCTACCGCTCCTTCGGTTGGAGCGGCGATCGCATGGACGACGGCCAGCCCTGCCCCGACCGCCACGACGGCATGGCCGTGGTCGGCGTGCGTCCCGGCCGACGTCGCCCGCACGGCCTGGGCGCCGAGCGCTTCCGTCCGCACGGCCCCGAGTACGTGCTGATCCGCAATCACGAGCGCGGCGCGGCCAGCCCGATCCAGGCCCCGGGCATGTACGACACCGGCGACCTCGGCGGCGGTCAGCGTGCCGGCGGCGGCACCACCACCCTGAGCTACCGCAACGGCGAATGGGGCAGCCTGGAACCCAGCCTGGGCGGCACCCTGGTCAACTGCGCGGGCGGCCCGACCCCGTGGGGCACCTGGCTGAGCTGCGAGGAGATCAAGAGCGACGCGGTCTCCAGCACCGGCCGCAAGCACGGCTACGTGTTCGAGGTGGATCCGCGCAGCGAGCGCACCAGCGGCCGGCCCCTGATCGGCCTGGGCCGTTTCAGCCACGAGGCGGTCGCGATCGATCCGCGCACCGGCATCGTTTATCTCACCGAGGACGACCGCAACAAGGCCGGCCTGTATCGCTTCATTCCCAACGACCGCGCCGGCCGCTACGGCTCGCTGGAGCACGGCGGCCGCCTGCAGGCCGCACGCGTGCGCGGGCGCCGCAACGCCGATCTCACCGTCGCCAGCATCGGCACCGAGTACGCCTTGGAATGGGTGGATGTGCCCGATCCGGATCTGGACTCGATCGCCGCGCCCGCCGGCTACCCCGATATCTCCGCCGGCGAAACCCTGAGCGGCACCTTCGCCCAGGCCTGGAGCGAAGGCGCGCTGCGCATGAGCCGCGGCGAAGGCATCTGGTACAGCTACGGCAAAATGTTCATCGTCGACACCAGCACCGGCGTCGACGCCCAGGGCCGCAAGGGCCGCGGCAACGGCGCGGTGTGGGTGCTGGACCTGGCCAGTCAACGCCTGCGCGCGCTGTTCGTAAGCGGCAACCAACTCGCCGCGCACAACCCCGACAACATCAGCGTGAGCGCGCGCGGCGGCGTGATCCTGTGCGAGGACGGCGGCGAGAGCCCCGACGAATACGGCCCCGGCGCGCGCCTGATCGGCCTGACCCGCGCCGGCGAATCCTTCTACTTCGCCAAGAACAACGTCGCCCTGACCTCGCAGCAGATCGCCGACGCCGGCAAGACGGTGCCCGAAGGCGACTACCGCGACACCGAGTTCTGCGGCGCCTGCTGGGATCCGTTCGCGCGCACCTTGTTCGTGAACATGCAGACGCCGGGGATCACGGTGGCGATCACGGGGCCTTGGGAACGCGGGCCGTTGTAGGGCTGCGGAGCGAAAGCAAATCCCCCCTAGCCCCCCTTTTTCAAAGGGGGGAACAGGTACGGGCCTCCCCCTTTGAAAAAGGGGGATCGAGGGGGATTTGCTCTTAGGCCATCGCGCAAACGAAAACGGCGCCCATGGGCGCCGTCGTCCGTCGCGAACGGGAATCACGGTGGCGATCACGGGGCCTTGGGAACGCGGGCCGTTGTAGGGCTGCGAAGCGAAAGCAAATCCCCCTAGCTCCCACTTTTTCAAAGGGGGGAACAGACGCCCCAGATTGTCTTCCCCTTTGCAAAGAGGCGCGCGCTCCTGCTTGTCTTCCCCCTTTGAAAAAGGGGGATTGAGGGGGATTTGCTTTTGACCCACGACCCAAACGAAAACGGCGCCCGAGGGCGCCGTTTTCCGCAGCGAACGAGGAACGGCTTACAGCCGGTCTTCCTCGTCCGTCTCCAATTCGTCGTCGTAGCTGGGCGGCTGGTCGCCGACCGTCCACAGGCGCTCCAGCGCATAGAACTCGCGCACGCGCGGCAGCATCACGTGCACGACCACGTCGCCCAGGTCGACCAGCACCCATTCGGCCTCGCGCTCGCCTTCCACGCCCAAGGGCATGACGTCGAGGTTCTTGGCGAACTTGACCACTTCGTCGGCGATCGACTTGACGTGGCGGGTCGACGTGCCCGAGGCGACGACCATGTAGTCGGTGACGCTGCTCTTGCCGCGCACATCGATCTCAACGACGTCCTTGGCTTTGAGTTCCTCGACCGCGGCGCGCACCGTGCTCAATAGCGCGTCGGTGGACGGGGGCGGGGTCGGCATGCGGGTCTTGATGACGTGGGCTTGGCTGGTCAAGGAAAGGACTCTGGGGCTCGAGGGGGTGCCGGGAGATTATAGCGGAGCGCCGACCGCAGCCTGTCCCGCGTACAGGCCATGGCGCTCGATATAGACCGCCACGGGCGCCGGCACCAGGTCCTGCCAGGGCTGGCCGGCGGCGATGCGCTGGCGTACCTGACTGGCCGATTCGGCGTGCAGGGGCTGGTTCAGGCGCAGCACCCGCCCGGCCGGGGCGCCACGCAGGGCGTCCGCATCGGCGGCCTCGCGCCCGCCGATCTGGGCCGCCAGCTCCGGGGCCAGGCCCTGCTCCAGCGAGCTGCCAGGGCGCTGCGCGACCACGAAATGGGCCAGATCGAACAGGGCCCGCCACTCGTGCCACTGCGGCAGGCCCAGGAAGCTGTCGGCGCCCACCAGCAGCGCGACCGGCGCGTCCGCGCCGATCTGCGCGCGCAGTTCGCGCAGGGTTTCGACGGTATAGGAACGGCCGGCGCGCGCGAGTTCGCGCGTATCCACGACCAGGCCCGGCTCGCCGGCGACCGCGAGGTCGAGCATGCGCGCGCGCTGGGCCGCGTTGGCGCCCGGCGGGGCGCGATGCGGCGGATCGGCGGCGGGCATCAGCCGCACCGTGGCGTCCAAGGCGTCGCGCGCGGCGCGCGCGATCGCCAGATGGCCGTCGTGGACCGGGTCGAACGTGCCGCCGTAGAAGACCAGCAGGCTCACGGCGCCGCCGTCGCGGCGCGGCGGTCGCGCGGGCCGTGCCCGTTCACGCGCCGCCCGCGGTCAGCAGTCGCGCCGCGCGCGGTTCGGCCACGGCCAGCAGCAAGCGCTCCAGCGCGACCCAGGCATCGCCGGCCTCGCGGCCCTTGGCCATGCGGTCGACGCGGCCGGCCTGGGCGACGAACACGTCCCAGCGCCGCGCGTCGTGGCGCTGCAATGCGCGCCGGTACATCGGTTGTTTGGAATCCCACACGCGCTGGGCCTTGAACTCCGCCGACAGGTTGCCGCCGCGCGCGTTCACGCGCGCCAGCGCGGCGCCGCGTTGCAATTCGATCACCACCATGCCCAACAGCGCCGGCACCGCTTCGCCTTCGGCGCGCAGTCCGGCGAGCATGCGCGAGACCTGCGCGCCCTGCCCGTTCATGGCCGCATCGACCACCCGGAACACGTCGTAGCGCGCGGCGTCGGCGACCAGGGATTCCATACGCGCCAGGTCGATGCTCTCGCCGTCGGACAACAGGGCGAGCTTGTCGACTTCCTGGGCGGCCGCGAGCAGGTTGCCCTCGACGCGGTCGGCCAGGCTCTGCACCGCGTCGCGGTCGGCGCGCAGGCCGCGCGCGCGCAGGCGGCGCTCGATCCATTCGGGCAGCTCGTGCGGCTTGATCTGCCAGGCGATCGCGACCCGGCCGACGCGGCCGATCGCTTCGCTCCACTTGCCACCGTGCTGCTTGCTCCACTCCCCGCACGTCACCAGCAGGCACACGTCCTGGGGCGGGTCGGCGCAGAAATCGGAAACGACTTCGGCGCCGTCCTTGCCGGGCTTGCCGGTGGGCAGGCGCAGCTCGACCAGGCGCCGGCTGGCGAACAGGCTGGGCGCGCGGAAACTGGCCTCGAGCGCATTCCAGTCGGGTTCGCGCTGGTTGCCCTCGGCTTCGAACACTTCGCGCTCGGCGATGCCCTGCTGGCGCGCGGCGGCGCGCACGGCGTCGGCGGCTTCCAGCACGCGCAGCGGCTCGGGGCCGGCGATCAGGTAGGCGGGACGCAGCGGCTCGGACGCGACTTGGGCCGCCAGCTGTTCCGGCTTGAGCTCCATCGTCAGCGCGGCTTGGGCGGTGCCGGTTCGGTCTGGGCGGGAGGCTGCGGCGCGACCGATTCGGCCGCTTCCATCGCCGCCTGCGCGGCATCGGTGGCAATCGGCCGTTCGCGCGCGCTGGGCGCGGCGTCGGCGCCGCCATCGACTTTCTTCACCACCGCGTCGATGCGACGCAGCACCGAGGCGCTCATCTCGCGGCGCATTTCGCGCTGCAGGACTTCGCGCTCGCCTTCGGTGCCCAGCGAGTTGACCGGGTTGGAGACGTAATCGCGCGACAGTTCGACGGTCTGGCGCGGCACCAGGGCGGTGCCGTCGGCCTTGCGCAGTTCGAAGATCACCGCATAGCGCAGGCTGTATTCCTGGGTACGGCCGAGCTGGTCCAGCGCGACCGGGGTATCGCCCCAGCGCTCGGACAGCAGGTCCAGCACCGCCGCCGATTCGGTCTCCGGCGTGGCCGGGACCGCGCCGGCGCGGGTCAGCGCGGTGGCCAGCGATTCGGCCAGCGGACTGTAGCGGTCCACCGACACCACGCGCACCGGACCCAGGTCCGGCGGCAATGTCAGCGCGCTGCGCAATTGGAAACCGCAAGCCGACAAGGCCAGCACGAGGGCAGCCGTAGCGGCGGCGATGAACGGACGACGGGTCATGCGCGAAGTCTGGACGAGCGGGCCGCGCGCATCAATAGCGGGGCGGACTTGGGCTGAACGAGGCTTCAGGGGTTGCGAGAAGCAAATCCCCCCTGGCCCCCCTTTTCCAAAGGGGGGAACAGCAAAGGCGGATCAGCTGATTGCTCGCTCGGCTTTGCTTCCCCCGTTGAATAGGGCGAAGGCGTGCGTTTACGAACCGCGGGTTGGTGCGCGACCGAACGCCAGCGGGCTATGCCCGCTGGCCGTAGGGGGATATGCGCGTGGGCTCAGCTCGCGACGATGTTGACGATCTTGCCCGGCACCACGATCACCTTGCGCACGCTCAGGCCTTCCAGGTACTTGAGCACGTTCGGCTCGGCCAGGGCCAGGCGTTCGGCCTCTTCCTTGGCGACGTTGACCGCGACCTCGATGGTGCCGCGCAGCTTGCCGTTGACCTGCACCGCCAGGGTGACCGCGTCGCGCTGCAGCGCCGAACGATCGGCCTGCGGGAAGCTCAGGTCCTCCAGCAGGGTCTCGGCGTGGCCCAGGACCTGCCACAGGGCGTGGCTGGCGTGCGGGGTGATCGGGTTCAGCAGCAGCACCGCCGCGGCCAGCGCTTCCTGGCGCAGGGCGCGGCCGTTGGCGCTGGCATCGTCGAACTTGGACAGATGGTTCAGCAGTTCCATCACCGCGGCGATCGCGGTGTTGAAGCTGTGGCGGCGGCCGTAGTCGTCGCCGACCTTCTGGATGGTCTCGTGCAGCTGGCGGCGCAGGGTCTTCTGCGCGGGGTCCAGCGTGGCCAGATCCAGCGCCGGCGCGGGGCCGTCGGCGACGTGCTTGTGCACCATCGTCCACAGCCGGCGCAGGAAGCGCGCCATGCCTTCGACGCCGGCCTCGTTCCACTCCAGCGACTGCTCCGGCGGGGCGGCGAACATCGAGAACAGGCGCACCGTGTCGGCGCCGAACTTGCCGACCATCAGCTGCGGATCGACGCCGTTATTCTTCGACTTCGACATCTTCTCGGTGCCGCCGATCTCGACGGGCCGGCCATCGGCCTTGAGCGTCGCGCCGGTGATGCGGCCGCGCTCGTCGCGGATCACGTCCACGTCGGCCGGATTGAACCAGTCCTCCGAGCCCTTCGGGCCGCGGTAGAAGGTTTCCGCGATCACCATGCCCTGGGTCATCAGGTTGACCGCCGGCTCGTCGCTGTCGACCAGGCCCTGGTCGCGCATGAGCTTGTGGTAGAAGCGGAAGTACATCAGGTGCAGGATCGCGTGCTCGATGCCGCCGATGTACTGGTCCACCGGGGTCCAGTACTTGGCGCGCTCGTCGACCTGCGCGGCCGCGCCCGGCGAGGTGTAGCGCGCGTAGTACCAGCTCGACTCCATGAAGGTGTCGAAGGTGTCGGTTTCGCGCTCGGCGTCGCCGCCGCAGCTCGGGCAAGTGGTCTTGCGCCACTGCGGGTCGGATTTGATCGGCGAGGCCACGCCGCTGAATTCCACGTCTTCGGGCAGCACCACCGGCAGTTGGTCCTCCGGCACCGGCACGTCGCCGCAGCGCGGGCACAGGATCACCGGGATCGGGCAACCCCAATAGCGCTGGCGGCTCACGCCCCAGTCGCGCAGACGGTAGTTGACCCGGCGCACGACCCGGCCGTCGTCGCCGTAACGGGCGGCGATCGCGTCCAGGGCCTGCTGGAAATCCATACCGTCGAAGTCGCCCGAGTTCACCAGCCAGCCGCGCTCGGTGTAGGCGCTTTCCTCGGCGATGCGGCGCTGGAAGTCCTCGACCACCTGCACCGCGGCGCCGGTGTCGTAGACGTCGACCGCGCCGGCCTCGCCCAGCGCGCTGCGCATCGGGTCGTCGTGGCGTGCGACGTGACGGCCGATCTCGTCCAGCGCGTCGCGCACTTCGTCGGGCACCACCACCATCTTGATCGGCAGCGCGTAGCGCAGGGCGAATTCGTGATCGCGCTGATCGTGGCCGGGCACGGCCATGACCGCGCCGGTGCCGTAGTTCATCAGCACGAAGTTGGCCACGTATACCGGCAGCTCCTCGCCGGTGACCGGATGCAGCGCGCGCAGGCCGGTGTCCATGCCGCGCTTTTCCTGGGTCTCCAACTCGGCCTCGGTGACGCCGCCGCGCTTGAGATCGGTCAGGAACGCGGCCAGGTCCGGATCGCTTTCGGCGGCACGCAGCGCCAGCGGATGCTCGCCGGCGATCGACACATAGGTCACGCCCATCAGGGTGTCGGGACGGGTGGTGAACACCGTCAGCGGCTCGACCGCGTGGCCGGCTTCGTCGCGCACGTCGAAGCGGATCTCCAGGCCCTCGCTGCGGCCGATCCAGTTGCGCTGCATGGTCTTGACCGCATCCGGCCAGCCCGGCAGCGCGTCCAGGCCGTCCAGCAGCTCCTGAGCGTAGTCGGTGATCTTGAGGAACCACTGCGGGATCTCGCGCTTCTCCACCAGCGCGCCGGTGCGCCAGCCGCGGCCGTCGATCACCTGTTCGTTGGCCAGCACGGTCTGGTCGACCGGGTCCCAGTTGACCACCGAGTTCTTGCGGTAGGCCAGGCCCTGCTTCATCAGGCGCACGAACATGCGCTGCTCGTGCACGTAGTAGTCCGGACGGCAGGTCGCGAACTCGCGCGACCAGTCGATCGCGTAGCCCATGGTCTTGAGCTGCGCCTTCATGTGCTCGATGTTGGCGTAGGTCCACTTGGCCGGCGCGGTCTTGTTCTTGATCGCGGCGTTCTCGGCCGGCAGGCCGAACGCGTCCCAGCCCATCGGCTGCAGCACGTTATGGCCGGTCATGCGCTTGTAGCGGCTGATGACGTCGCCGATGGTGTAGTTGCGCACGTGGCCCATGTGCAGCGCGCCCGAGGGGTACGGCAGCATCGACAGGCAGTAGTACTTGGGCTTGTCGGAGCGCTCGTCGACCTCGAAGGCGCGGGTACCGTCCCAGTAACGCTGGGCGGCGGCCTCCACGGACTTGGGGTCGAAGGCGTGGCTGTCGGTGGGGGCTGGTGCGACGTCGCTGGACACGGAGGGGGTCTGGCAGGGCAAGGAAAGACCCGAAAGCCTACCGCAGCGCACAAAAGCCCGCCATGGCGGCCGGCTCGGCGCGACGCCCGCAAGCCTCTCAGGAGCGGTTTACGCGCGTTTTCGCCGATGTTCCCGCGTGCCGCGCACCGGCCCAGCCGCCGCCGGCGAGGGTCGCCACCGCCTCGGGCCGGCGGCGCAATGCGCCGCGGCCGGCCGGTGCCGGCCGCGGCGCGCCTTACGGTGCGGCGGATTCAGCGCTTGGTGCACACCCAGGCAATCACCTTGCCGTTGCTGTCGTATACCGGCGTCGCCCTTTGCCCGATCGGGCACAGGAGCAGAGGCTGGGTGGTCGCCAGGGCCAGGGTCGGCAACACCGCGACGACGGCGAGGAGCAGACAGAGCGTCAGTTTCATGGACGAACTCCTGTTGATTTCCGCAAAGGTTCGCTTGCATGCTGCGGCGGCCCATTCCCGGGCCGCGCGGGCGATTGTCACCGCATTCGGACCGGCATGTGCGAAGTCGGTCGCATTCTCTTTCGGTGCGCTAGCGTATGGCGCGCCCCATTCTTCACGTGCACAGCCGGAATCCACGATGACTCGTCCGTCCGCCGCCGTATCGTTCGTCCTCGCCGCCCTCCTCGCCCCGCCCGCCTTCGCCGCCGAAGCCCCGACCGCGCTGCACTGCGGCAAGTTGTTCGATGCGCGCAGCGGCCAGCTGCTCGACGCCCGCACCGTGGTCGTGCGCGAGGGCAAGGTCGCCGAGGTGCTGGCGGGCCGCGCCGAGGTCGCCGGCGCGCGCGCGATCGACCTCAGCAGCCACACCTGCACGCCGGGCTGGACCGATCTGCACGTGCACCTGGGCTCGCAGTCCAGCCCGCAGAGCTATTCGGAAGGCTTCCGCCTCGACGACGTCGACTTCGCGTTCCGCTCCGTCGGCTTCGCCAAGAAGACCCTGATGGCCGGCTTCACCAGCGTGCGCGACCTCGGCGGCGAAGTCAGCCCGCATCTGCGCGACGCGATCAACCAGGGCCTGGTCGACGGGCCGCGGATCTGGGCGGCGGGCAAGTCGATCGCCACCACCGGCGGCCACGCCGACCCCACCAACGGTTACAACGACGCGCTCTCGCACCTGATCGGCCCGCCCGGCCCCACCGAGGGCGTGATCAATTCGATCGACGACGCGCGCCAGGCGGTGCGCCAGCGCTACAAGGACGGCAGCGACGTGATCAAGATCACCGCCACCGGCGGCGTGCTGTCCTACGCCAAGTCCGGCGACGCGCCGCAGTTCACCGTCGAGGAGGTCAAGGCCATCGTCGACACCGCCAAGGATTACGGCTACCGCGTCGCCGCGCATGCGCACGGCGAGGAAGGCATGAAGCGCGCGGTGCTCGGCGGCGTCACCAGCATCGAGCACGGCACCTACATGAGCCCGGACGTGATGTCGCTGATGAAGCAGAAGGGAACCTGGTACGTGCCGACCATCTACGCCGGCCGCTTCGTCGCCGAGAAGGCCAAGATCGACGGCTACTTCCCGGAAGTGGTGCGCCCCAAGGCCGCGCGCATCGGCGCCCAGATCCAGGACACCGCCGGCCGCGCCTACCGCGGCGGGGTCAAGATCGCGTTCGGCACCGACATGGGCGTGGGCCCGCACGGCGACAACGCCCGCGAGTTCGTCTACATGGTCGAAGCCGGCATCCCGGCCGCGACCGCGCTGCAGGCCGCGACCATCCGCGCCGCCGAGGTGTTGGGCGTGGACGACCAGGGCGTGATCGAAGCCGGCAAGCGCGCCGACATCGTCGCCGTGCCCGGCGACCCGATCGCCGATATCAACGCGGTGATGAAGGTCGACTTCGTGATGAAGGACGGCAAGGTCTACCGCCAGCCCGGCGCGACCGACTGAGGTCGCCCGCGATGCGGCGCCTGGCGGCGCTGATCCTCGCGCTGGCGCCGGCCTGGGCCAGCGCGGCCGACAGCGTCTGCTACGGCACGCCGGGCAAAGGCCGGCTCGAGCACGGCGTGCAGCTGCCGGGCTCGGGCCGCAATTTCGTGCCCTACAGCAGCGTCGGCGTGGGACTGGGTCGCACCTACGCGCATGCCAAGGTGCGACGCTCGATCGTCGATGCCTACGCGGAGCTCGCGCGTACGCGCCCCGCGACCACCTACATGTACGGCGAATCCGGCTGGGCCGTGGGCGGCCGCATCCAACCGCATCGCACCCACCAGAACGGTCTGGCCGTGGATTTCATGGTGCCGGTGCTGGACGCACGCGGACGCTCGGTCGCCTTGCCCACCAGCATCGCCAACCGGTTCGGCTACGACATCGAGTTCGACGCCCAGGCACGTTACGGCGAGCTGAGCATCGATTTCGAGGCGATCGCCGATCACCTGCACGCCGTGCAGGTCGCGGCCGCGAAACAGGGCGTCGGCATCTCCCGCGTTATCTTCGAACCGGCCTACCTGCCGCAGTTGTACCGGACCCGGCGCGGCGCCTACCTCAAGCGGCATATCCGCTTCATGCAGGGCCAAGCCTGGGTGCGCCACGACGAGCACTACCACATCGACTTTCTGCTGCCCTGCAAACCCTTGCGGGGCTAGCATCAGCTTCGGCATCCAGGCCGGGCAACCACGGGGAGCGCCGCGATGGATCTGGAATGGATGGGTTACGTCGCCGCGACCCTGACCACGCTGTCGTTCCTGCCGCAGGCGGTGAAGACCATCCGCAGCCGCGACACGCGCGGCATCTCGCTGGGCATGTACGTGGTGTTCACCCTCGGGGTCGGCTTCTGGTTCGGCTACGGCCTGGCCCTGCACTCGTGGCCGATGATCGTGTCCAACGCGATCACCTTCGCGCTGGCGGCGACCATCCTGGGCCTGAAACTCAAATACGGCTGAGGCTCAGCGAGGCGCCGCCCGTGCGCGCGCCGCGACCAGCCACCACAGCAGCCAGGTCGCGAACGCTGCGCGCTGGGCCAGACCCGCCGGCAGCAGCGACGGCAGCACCAGCGCGAACAGCAGCACCGCCAGCGCGGCAACCAGGCTGGCCAGGCTCAGCGTGTGCAGCTCCGGACGCGCGCGGCTGCGGCTGCCCAGCGCGATCGCGAATGCGCCCGCGGCGAAGGCCAGCCACCACAGCAGCCACACCGTCGCATGCAGGCGGCTGGGCGCGGAGTCGAAGTCCTGCGTGTCCAGCGGCAGCAGGCCCTGCGCGGCGAAAGCCAAGGCCGACAGCAGCACCAACTGGGTGCCCACGCGTACGCTCCAACGGGTGCCGGCCAGCGCTTCGCGCAGCCCCAGCGCCACCGCCGCGGCGAGCAGGCCCGGCAGCACGAACGCGAACAGATTGAACCACCGCGCGTAAGGCACGCCCGAGCCGCCCAGCCACGCGACCGGATGCTGGGTATGCGCATAGCCGTCGAACGCCGCGCCGAAACCCGCCAACGCCAGTACGAAGGACAGCAGCGCGGCCGCGGCCGCGATCGATTTCCAGGATTTCACGGCAACTCCCATACGAATACGTCCTCGACGCCGACTTCGAACGCGCGCGCGATCCGGAACGCCAGTTCCAGCGACGGCGCGTAGCGTCCGGCCTCCAGCGCGATGATGGTCTGGCGGGTCACGCCGCAGGCGTCGGCCAGCGCCTGCTGGGTCATTTCGCCGCGCTCGAAGCGCAGGCGGCGGATGTGGTTGCGGATCGGGGTGGCGACCATGCGCGCGCTCAGTGCCGATCGCGCCAGTAGTAGACCGCGCTGGCCGCGTACTCGCACAGCCAGCCCCACATCAGCGCGAACACCAACAGGCTGGACACCATCGCCGGCGTCGCCCAGGCCAGGCGCGAGGCCGGGCTCAGGCCCAGCGTCACCGCGATCCCGATCACGCCGAAGATCAGCGCGCCGTGGCCCCAATCGGCGGCGTGACGGGCGATCTCGCGGTCGCGCTCGTCCTCGCCGACCGCGCCGCGCCAGCGCGAGCCCAGCGCCTGCGACAGCACCGCCCAAGCGATCAGCAGCAGCACCAGATGCCGCCCGACCGCGCCGGCGTCCGGATTGCGCCACAGCTCGGCGCCCTGGAACACCTGCACCTTGGCCAGGTAATAGGCGACCGCGACGAGCATGAAGCCCAGGCCGATCCAGGCCCGCCACTCGCCGAGCGCGGCGCGGCCCTCGAACTCGGAACGCGGTACCCGATGCAGCAACAGCAACGAGCCCCAGGCCGCGGTGACCAGCAAGGCCACCCCGACCTTGCCACCGTCGAAGCCCAGCACCGCCGACGGGTTGGCGATCAGCAGCCACAGCGACAGCCCCGCCACCGCCAGCAACCCGGCCAAGCCCCAGCTACGCGTCATCATGGTGTCTTCCCCGCCAGACAATATGTACGCTGTACGTTACATTCGCTCCAACGCATGTCAAGTATTTTTTACATGTCTTGGATTCGCCCCGGGCTGGCACCATGTCCGGCTGATCGTTTACGCAGGACCGCCCATGACCGTCTCCGCTCCGCAGCCGCACGTCTTCGACGCCACCACCGACCGCTTCGAGGCCGAGGTCCTGCAGCGTTCGCTGCAGACGCCGGTCCTGGTCGACTTCTGGGCCGCCTGGTGCGAGCCCTGCAAGACCCTCGGCCCGCTGCTGGAAAAGCTGGCCGGCGAGTACAACGGCGCCTTCGTCCTGGCGAAGGTCGACGTGGACGCCGAGCAGCAGCTGGCCGGCATGTTCCAGATCCGCTCGATCCCGACCGTGTACCTGGTCAAGGACGGTCAACTCGTCGACGGCTTCCCGGGCGCGCTGCCCGAGGGCCAGCTGCGCGAATTCCTCAGCCACCACGGCATCCAGCCGGCCGCCGCCGTCGAGGAACCCGTGGCCGAGGCGCCGGAGCCCACGCTGGACCCGCATGCCGAAGTGCTGCGCCTGCGCGCCGAAGTCGCGGCCGAGCCCGATCAGGACGAGCGCAAGCTCGAACTGGCGCTGGCCCTGCTGCGCACCGGCGCCGCTCACGAGGCCGAGCAACTGCTGGACGCGCTGCCCGCCAACCTGGCCACCGACGACCGCGCCCTGCGCGCCCGCGCGCGCCTGGGCTTCGCCGCCCTGCTCAAGGACGCGCCCGCCCCGGAAGTACTGGAGGCGGCGATCGCCAGCGACGAGACCGACCTGCGCGCACGCCACCTGCTCGGCGCGCACCGCCTGATCGGCGGCCAGTCCGAAGCCGCGCTGGAGCAGTTCATCGAGATGCTGCGCCGCGACCGCGCCTACCAGGACGGCCTGCCGCGCAAGGCCTTGATCGACGCCTTCCGCGTGGTCGAGGACGAAGACCTGGTCGGCCGCTACCGCCGCAAGATGTCCTCGCTGCTGTTCTGAGCCGCCCCGTCCCCAGGAGCGAGCGCCCGCCTTCGCTCGCTCCTCACTCCTCCAAGCTCACTCCCCGCCCTTGACTATACGCATGCGTATGGCAGGCTGAACGCCCCCGCCCGCCGCGACCGCGCATGAAAGCCAACACCCTCAAACTCGGCCTCAACCTGTGGCCGCCGTTCCTGTTCAGCGGCATCCGGGTGCGCGAGATCGCGCCCGACTACCGTCACGCGCGGGTCGAACTGCGGATGCGGCCGTGGAACCGCAACTACGTCGGCACCCACTTCGGCGGCAGCCTGTTTTCGATGACCGATCCGTTCTGGATGCTGCTCGCGCTCAATGCGCTAGGCCGCGACTACATCGTCTGGGACAAGGCCGGCGCGATCGAATTCGTGAAGCCCGGCCGCGGCACGGTGCACGCCAAATTCGCGCTCGACGAGCAGGTGTTGCAGGAGCTGCGCGAGGCCACCGCCGGCGGCGAGAAAACCCTGCGCTGGTTCGACACCGACGTGATCGACGGCGCCGGCGAGGTGGTCGCGCGCGTGCGCAAACAGCTCTACGTGCGCCGCAAACCCGGCCGCGACTGAGGCACGGCGCTGTGCGCAACACGTCGGCAAGCAGGATGTGAAGACCGGCTACGGTCTATTTCTGACGTAATAGGGCCATTCCCGACACACTCCAGGTGCTTGCGCGCCTGTCGCACGCGATGGCCTGTCGCCTTGCGCTTGCAACGAGGCACAATGGGCGTGCGCGACAATGGATGGCGCGTCTTCACGTAATTTGCGTGATGTGAGTGTGGTCAGTCCCGGCACGCATCAGCGTATGCTGGGCACTCGCGACAGGGGGCCGCGATGTCCAGGTCTACACAAAATCCGCACGAAGACTCAGCGCCGTTGCCGGAGATCGCCGGCTATCGCCTGCGCCGCGTGATCAATCACGGCGGCATGTCGACGGTATACCTGGGCGAACAGATCGGCTTGGCGCGCGAAGTCGCGATCAAGGTCATGCTGCCGTTGGCGCTGTCGGACGAAGTCAGCCGCCGCCGCTTCGAAAACGAAGTGCGCACCATCGCAAGACTCGAACACCCCAACGTCGTGGTGATCCACGAAGTCGGACGCACCCGCGAAGGGCTGCCCTATTACGCCATGCCGTATCTGGCGCGCGGCCATCTGGGTCAGCGCGATCTGAGCAAGGACGAGCCGCGCGCGATCTCGATCATGGAGACGCTGCTGTCGGCGCTGGACTACGCGCATGCGCGCGGCGTCGTGCATCGCGACGTCAAGGCCGAGAATGTGTTGTTCGACGACGCCGAGCGCCCGCTGTTGGCCGACTTCGGCATCGCCCTGCGGCGCGGCTTCGGCCCGCGCGTGACCGCGGCCGGCCTGGCCGTGGGCAGCACCGCCTACATGGCGCCGGAACAGGCGCGCGGCGAAGACGTCGACGGCCGCGCCGACCTTTACAGCCTGGGCGTGCTGGGCTGGGAAATGCTGACCGGCCGCCTGCCCTTCGAGGCCGCCGACGCGCTGTCGATGGCGGTGATGCACGCGCAGGATCCGATTCCCAAGCTGCCGCAGCACCTGCGTCACTGGCAGCGCTTCATGAATCGCGCGTTGGCCAAGCAACCCGGCCAGCGTTTCCAGGACGCGGCCGAAATGACCGAAGCGCTGGCCGATGTGCAGCGCAGCGGTTTCGTGCACAGCCTCAAGCGCCTGATGCCGCGCCGCAACCGCCTGCGCCAGTGGGCGGTGCCGCTGTGGGCCGGCGTGGCGGTGGCCGCGGTGGCGGTGGTCGCGATCGGCTTCGGCCTGAGCAGCGCCCAGGACGACGAATTCTTCCGGGTCGAACGCGCGGCCGCCGCGCCGGCCAGCGCGGTGACCAGCCCTGTCGCCGGCGACCCCACCGACGCCATGCTCGCGCCGCTGCCGGAAGCGCCGCTGCAGCGTTCGCTGGAGGAAGCGCGCCGCTACATCCGCCTGGGCAAGCTGACGGCGCCGGCCGACGGCAACGCCTACAACAGCCTGCTCACCGCCTGGCACGCCGACAGCACCAGCCCGGACGTGCGCGCGGGCGTGACCGAACTCACCCGCGCGCTGGGCGACCAGCTCGCCGCGGCCGTGCGCGAGCGCAACGATCAGCGCGCGCGCGAACACATGCTCAACGCCACCACCCTGGCCCAGCAGACCGGCAGCGCCGACTCGCCCGCGATGCGCGCGTTGCGCGAACAGGCTGTGGCCGCGCTGCAGGCGCGCATCGAACTGGACGGCAAGCGCAACGATCGCGAGGACGCGCAGCGCTCGGCCGCGCTGGCGGCCGAGCTCGACCTGCCCAAGGCCACCTCGGCGCGCCTGATCGCGCAAGCCAAGGCGATCGGCGGCCTGCGCGCCGGCGAGACGGTCGCGGTCGGCAGCCTGACCCAGGACAACAGCCGCATCACCGTCGCGCTGAGCCCGCGCCCGGTCAGCCGCGCCGAGTACGCACGCTTCGCCAGCGCCAGCAACCGCAGCCCGGCGCTGTGCCGCGAGCGCGCGTCGCTGCTGCGCGTGCTGGCGCCGCGCAACTGGGAATCGCCGGGCTTCAAGCAGGGCGACGGCGAGCCGGTGGTCTGCGTCTCGCAGGCCGACGCCGAAGCCTATGCGCAGTGGTACAGCCAGCAGACCGGCCGCCGCTACCGCCTGCCGACCGCGGCCGAGGCCGAGAACCTCAACGACACTCCCGGCCGCGCGCTGTCGATGTGGCTGCGCGACTGCGGCCGCGACTGCCAGCAGCGCCAGGCCAGCGGCGCTTCCTGGCGCAGTCGCCAGGCCCAGCGCCCCCTGGCCGCCGCGCGCGGCTACGACGACGTCGGCTTCCGACTGGTGCGCGAGCGCTAAGCGCGCGTCGGCGGAGCCCTTGTAGGATGCGGTGAGCCAAAGGCGAACCGCATCGTCGCGCGGCCGCCCCGACGACGACGGCCCGATTCTCAATGCCTGTGGCCCCTGTGGCCGCCCCCGGCTCGTCCGAAGCGCGCGGCCCGCGCCCACCGCAAACCCAAGCCCCCATCGCGGCACCGCCGCGCATGCCCGCGCTCGCCTACAATCTGGCGCCATGCGCATGTCCAACCTGCAACGCCTGTTCCTCACCGGTCTGCTCACCCTGCTGCCGATCTGGCTGACCTGGGTGGTGGTCAAGTTCGTGTTCGTGCTGTTGTCCGACACCAGCCGGCCGCTGATCGACCCGCTGCTGGCCAACCTGGCCGCGACCAATCCGCAGGCGCTGGGCTGGCTTACCGAGCGCTGGTTCGCCACCGCGCTGGCCCTGGCCGCGACCTTGGGCGTGATCCTGCTGTCGGGCGTGATGGCGCGGCGCGTATTCGGCCAGACCTTGTTGCGCGGCTTCGAGGCGCTGATCAAGCGCATCCCGCTGGCCAGCACGATCTACTCCAGCGCGCGCCAGTTGCTCGACATCCTGCAGACCAAGCCCGACGGCACCCAGCGCGTGGTGCTGATCGACTTCCCGCATACCGAGATGAAGTCGATCGGCTTCGTCACCCGCGTGCTCAAGGAACAGGGCACCGGCCGCGAGCTGGCGGCGGTGTACGTGCCGACCACGCCCAACCCGACCTCGGGCTATCTCGAGATCGTGCCGGTGGAAAAGATCACCCCGACCGATTGGAGCGTCGACCAGGCGATGAGCTTCATCATCTCCGGCGGCGCGGTATCGCCGGAGACGATTCCGTTCTCCGTTCCCGTCGCCACCGACGCACCTAACGCGAACTAACAGCCATGAGCCAGCACGGACGCATCCACCCCGCTCTTTCTTCGCTGTTCCCCCCTTTGAAAAAGGGGGGCTGGGGGGATTTGCTGTTCGCCGTGCGCAAAGCAAAAGCAAATCCCCCGCCGTCCGCTTCGCGGACGTCCGCCCCCTTTTTCAAAGGGGGCGTGTTGTTGGCGCTGTTGACATCGATGCAGGCCCTGCCGGCCGCGGCGACCGAATCGGTCGCCCTGTTGCCGCAGACGATCAAGCTGGACGACGGCCGCAGCTTCAAGCTCACCCTGCCGGCCAATCTCGAAGTCGTGCCGGTGGCGCAGGGCTACAAGCGCATCCGCTTCTTCGCGCGCAGCCCCGATGGCCGCATCTTCCTCACCGACATGCGCGACCTCAGCGACAACCGCAAGGGCCGCGTGCTGATCCTGGACGGCTGGGACGAGAAGAAGGCCAAGTTCGCCCGCATCACCCCCTACCTGACCGAACAGCGTAACCCCAACAACCTGGCCTTCCACACCGACAAGCAAGGCCAGCAGTGGCTGTACCTGGCGCTGACCGACAAGCTGGTGCGCTACCGCTATCGCGCCGGCGATCTCGCGCCCAGCTCGGCGCCCGAGACGCTGGCGACGTATCCCGACTACGGGCTTAGCTACAAGTACGGCGGCTGGCACCTCACCCGCACGGTCGCGTTCGCCAACAACGGCAAGATGTACGTCTCGGTCGGCAGCAGCTGCAACGCCTGCATCGAGAAGGAGCCGGTGCGCGCGACGGTGATGGAATACAACCCCGACGGCAGCGGCGCGCGCGTGTACGCGCGCGGCCTGCGCAACGCGGTCGGCCTGATCGCCCACGACGACCGCCTGATCGCGACCAACCAGGGCTCCGATCACCTGGGCCTGGACAAGCCCGACGAGACCTTCTTCAAGCTGACCGACGGCGCCGACTACGGCTGGCCGCATTGCTACCACAGCCGCGGCAAGGTCTACGCCGATCCCAAGTTCCCGCGCGCCGCCGGCTGCGCCAAGGTGCCGCGCGCGTTCGGCTGGTTCCCCGCGCATGCGTCCGCGCTGGGCGTGGACTGGTTCCCGGCCGGCGACGACAGCCTCGCCAACCAGTACGTGGTCGCCCTGCACGGCTCCACCAACGCCAAGATCGGTCACGGCTACAAGCTGGTGCGGGTCAACGCCGACGGCAGCAACGGCGGCGACCTGATCACCGGTTTCCTCGACGGCGCCAAGGTCAACGGCCGCCCCTGCGGCGTGCTGCGCATGGGCCGCGACGCGTTCCTGTTCACCGACGACAAGTACGGCGTGATCTATTACGTGAGACCGAAACGATGAGCGCAGCCGCGCCCGGGATCGTGACCAAGACGCTGGAAGACCGCGCGCTGCGCTTGTTCATCGTGCTGTCGGCGTTCTTCTGCGTGAACGCGGTGCTGGCCGAGTTCATCGGGGTCAAGATCTTCGCGCTCGAGGACACGCTCGGGATCGCGCCGCTGCAGTGGAACCTGTTCGGCCAAAGCGGTTCGCTGAGCTTCACCGCCGGCACCCTGTTGTGGCCGGTGGTGTTCCTGATGACCGACGTCATCAACGAGTTCTTCGGCCGCCGCGGCGTACGCACGATCTCCTGGCTGGCCGCGCTGCTGATCGTGTACGGCTTCGTGTTCGCGTTCGCCGCGATCTCGCTGGCGCCGGCCGGCTGGTGGGTGAAGGCGGCGCAGTCGCAGGGCGTGGCCGATTACCAGGCCGCGTTCGCGGCGGTGTTCGGCCAGGGCCTGTGGACCATCGCCGGCTCGCTGGTGGCCTTCATGCTCGGCCAGCTGATCGACGTGGCCGTGTTCCACCGCATCCGCAACGCCACCGGCGAGAAGCACATCTGGCTGCGCGCGACCGGCTCCACCGCGGTCTCGCAGCTGGTGGACAGCTTCGTGGTGCTGTACATCGCCTTCGTGCTGGGCCCGCAGAAGTGGCCGACCTCGCTGTTCCTGGCGGTCAGCACGGTCAACTACGCCTACAAGATGCTCGCGGCCATCGCGATGATTCCGCTGATCTACCTGGTGCGCGCGGTCATCGTGCGCTACCTGGGCGCGGCGCGGGCGCAGCAATTGCGCGACGAAGCCGCCGCCTGAACGCGACGCGCGCCGCGATTGCGCGCATCCGGGGCCGCGCCGGCCGCGATCCGTGACTTCCGACCGGGGCGGCTGCGCGGCCGCTCGGCCATGCTGGGGGACTCATCGCTCCTGGGAACCCGTAATGACCTTGCGCCCGCTCGCTCTCGCACTCGCTTTGACGGTCGCCGCCGCGGCCATCGCGCCCGGCTACGCAGCCGAAGCCCCCAAGGCCGCCGCCGCCGACCAGGCCAAGGCCGCCAAGCTCACCGCCCTGTACGGCCAGTACTGGGAAGAAGTGCTGAAGCTCAACCCCGTCCAGGCCACCTTCCAGGGCGACAACCGCTACAACGATCAGCTGCCCGATTTCGGCACCGCCGAATACCGCAAGGAATCGCACGATTTCACCGTGCGCTGGCTCAAGACCGTGCAGGACATCGGCCCGGCCGGCCTGCAGGGCCAGGACCTGCTGAGCTACGAGACCTTCGTGCGCGATGCCAAGAGCTCGCTGGACTCCGAGCAGTTCCCCGACTGGATGATGCCGATCAACCAGATGGGCAGCATGGCCAGCTTCGCCGTGCAGCTGGGCTCGGGCACCGGCCCGCAGCCGTTCAAGACGGTCAAGGACTACGACAACTGGCTCGCGCGCGGCAACAAGCTGCCGGTGCTGTTCGACACCGCGATCGACAACATGCGCCAAGGCATGAAGGCCGGCGTGGTCCAGCCCAAGGCGCTGATGATCAAGGTGATCCCGCAGCTGGACGCGCTGATCAAGGACAAGCCGGAAGAGACGCTGTTCTGGGGCCCGATCACCAACCTGCCCAAGGACTTCTCCGACGCCGACAAGCAGCGCCTGACCGCGGCCTACCGCGAGATGATCGCCAGCCGCCTGCTGCCGGCCTACAAGAAGCTGCGCACCTTCATCAACGACGAATATCTGCCGGCCACGCGCGACAGCGTCGGCATCGACAAACTGCCCAACGGCCAGGCCTGGTACGCGTTCAACGCGCGCCAACGCACCACCACCAACCTCAGCCCGGCGCAGATCCATCAGATCGGCCTGGATGAGGTCGCGCGCATCCACGGCGAAATCCGCAAGGTGATGACCCAGGTCGGCTTCAAGGGCTCGCTGCAGGACTTCTTCAAGTTCATGCAGACCGATCCGCGCTTCAGCTTCAAGAGCGAAGACGCCCTGCTGGCGC
This sequence comes from Lysobacter sp. Root604, assembly GCF_001427505.1. Classification (NCBI taxonomy): domain Bacteria; kingdom Pseudomonadati; phylum Pseudomonadota; class Gammaproteobacteria; order Lysobacterales; family Lysobacteraceae; genus Lysobacter; species Lysobacter sp. Root604. The sequence continues at coordinate 1,868,069 of NZ_LMGS01000001.1, forward strand.
ACTACCGCGCGCTGGAAGCCAAGATCAACCAGAAGATCCCGCAGCAGTTCTCGCTGGTGCCGAAGGCGCCGTTCGAGATCCGCGCGGTCGAACCCTTCCGCGCCCAGTCCGCGGCCGGCGGCGAATACCGCAGCCCCAGCGAGGACGGCAGCCGTCCGGGCGTGTTCTACGTGAACACCTACGACCTGCCCACGCGCAAGACCTGGGACGCCGAGGATCTGTACCTGCACGAGGCGATCCCGGGCCACCACTTCCAGCTCGCGCTGCAGCAGGAGCTGACCGGCATTCCGGCCTTCCGTCGCTTCGGCGGCGAAACCGCCTTCATCGAGGGCTGGGGCCTGTACGCCGAATCGCTGGGCAAGGACCTGGGCGTCTACACCGATCCCTACGACTACTTCGGCTACCTGCAGAACGAGCTGTGGCGCGCGATCCGCCTGGTCACCGACACCGGCCTGCACAGCAAGGGCTGGACCCGCGAGCAGGTGATCAAGTACATGCTCGACAACTCCGCCGAAAGCGAAACCCAGTCCACCGCCGAGGCCGAGCGCTACATCGCCTGGCCGGGTCAGGCGCTGGCCTACAAGATCGGCGAGCTCAAGATCCAGGAACTGCGCCGCAAGGCGGAAAAGGAACTGGGCCCGAAGTTCGACGTGCGCGAGTTCCACGCCGAAGTGCTGAAGGACGGCTCGGTGGCGCTGGACGTGCTGGAGCAGAAGATCGACCGTTGGATCGCCAGCAAGAAGGGCTGATCGGGCCCGCGATCGGACAGAAGAAGCCGGGCTTGCCCGGCTTTTTCTTTGCCTGGCTTTCCTGGCGGGCTTGGGCGCCGCCCGTCCCGGTCTCCGTCCAGGCCTGGCCTGCCGACCGCAGCCGCGGCCCGAGACCATGCCCGACGTGTCCATTCAGCTTCAGCGCTCGGGCGCAGCCCCCCCCTTGCAGACCCCGCGCCTGCCGCCCTGAGCGGCCTGCGCCAGGGCCGGCGCCGCCCCGTCGCCGCCCTGAGGGGCCACCACCGCGCCCACACCCAAGGCGGCGAAAAAATCGCCACAAGGCACCGTCAACCCGCATAATAGTGCGCGGCCCGTCACATTTTGGGCTCGATATCCTGCCCTAGCCCATAGCGCCAGCCACGGAAGACGGATGTTCGCCATTGCAGTGCCGACCCACCACGCCAGGCGATGGCGTCCGCTGGGCCGATTTCTTGTCGCCCTCCTGATCACCCTCGTACTGTCCGCCACGGCCTCGGCCCAGGAGTGGACCTATCGAGTGCGACCGGGCGACAACCTGTGGGAGCTCAGCGCACGCCATCTGCGCACCGACGTCGACTGGCGCCGTCTGCAGCAACTCAATCGCGTCGCCGATCCGTATCGCCTGCCGCCCGGCACCCTGCTGCGTTTCCCGGTGTCCTGGTTGCGCATCGAACCGGCCAAGGCGCGTCTGGTCGCGCTGCGCGGCGCGGTGCGCGCGCAAGTGTCCTCGCGCGCCAGCGTGACCTCGGCCAGCCAGGGCTTGCGCCTGAGCATCGGCGGTTGGTTGGAAACCGGGCCCGGCGCCAGCGCCACCCTGGAATTCGCCGACGGCTCGCGCCTGATGCTGATGGACAACAGCCGCATCGTGTTCGACCGCCTCAGCGCCTACGGCCAGACCGGCATGGTCGACACCCGCATGCGCCTGCAGCGCGGCCGTGCCGCTAACCGGGTGATCCCCGCGCGCGGTCCGGCTTCGCGCTACATCATCGAAACGCCGTCGGCGACATCGAGCGTGCGCGGCACCCGTTTCCGCGTGAACGCGGGCGGCGACGCGCAGCCGGGCAGCACCGAAGTGCTGGAAGGCAAGGTCCAGGTCGGCGGCGCCCAGGGCGCGGGCGTGCTGGTGCGTCCCGGCTACGGCAGCGTCGCCGCCAGCGGCGCGGCGACCTCGGCGCCGACCCGGCTGCTGCCCGCGCCGACGCTGGAGGACGCCGCCACCCAACTGGCCTCGCTGCCGATGACGCTGAGCTGGGCGGCGATGCCCGACGCGGTCGCGTACCGGATCGAAGTGGTGCGCGACGACGCGCCCGACGTGCTGCTGTTCGAAGCGCTCACCGCCGCCACCCGCCTGCGCATCGCCGACCTGCCGCCCGGCCGTCATCGCGTGCTGCTGCGCGCGGTCGCCGCCAACGGCCTGGGCGGCGAAGACGTCGAGCGCGGCTTCGAAGTCAGCGACCACCCCTTGCCGCCGCTGACCCTGCGCCCGCTCGACGGCGAGACCGCGCACACGCCGCGTCCGCGCTTCGAATGGGCGCGCGTCGAGGACGCCGCCGGCACCACCCTGGAACTGGCCGACGATCCGGCATTCGAGCGCCTGCGCCTGCAGACCCGAGTGGACGGCCAGCGCTATCGCCCGTCCGAACCGCTGCCGCCGGGTCGCTACTACTGGCGTCTGGCCTCGCGCGACGGCAACGGCCGCAGCGGTCCTTACGGCGACGCACTGACGTTCGACGTCAGCGATGCGCCGGTGGATCCGGGCCTGCAGCCGCCCGAAGCCGCGCAAGGCCAACTGACCCTTCGCTGGAAGGACGCGGCGCCGGGCCAACGTTTCCATATCCAGATCGCGCGCAAACCCAACTTCGCAAAGCCGCTGCTGGATCGCGAAGTCGAGCAGCCGCAGGTCAGCCTCGACCGCCCCGGCGGCGGTCGCTGGTACGTGCGCGTGCAGACCATCGACGACGACGGCTACGTCGCGCCATACAGCCCGGCGCAACAGATCCGGCTGCCCTGCCGCGTGTGCTACGCCGGCGCGGGCGCCACCTTGCTGTTGCTGCTGGCCTTGTGAACATCCGCGCGTCGTCCTGGCCCCTGCGTATCGCCGCGGCCTTCGCCGCCGCGGGCCTGGCGGCGCTGATCAGCGCCAGCGGCGCGTTCTGGTGGCTGGACGACGCCTTCTACGACCAGCATCTGGCGGCGTGGACCTACCCGCCCGACGACGACGTCATCGTGGTCGCGGTCGACGACCAGAGCCTGGGCGAACTCGGCCAATGGCCCTGGCCGCGCGACCTGCATGCGCAACTGCTGGACCGCCTGCACCGCGCCGGCGTGCGCGGCGTCGCCCTGGACCTGGTGTTCGCCGAACCCGACCGCAGCGGCGAGGCGCACGACTTCGCGCTCGCCGACGCGCTGCGCCGCAACGGCCGCGTGGCCTTGCCGGTGATCGCCGCCGCGCCCAGCCAGAACGGGCCGCCGGTGGAAGTGTTGCCGACGCCGGTGCTGGCCGCGGCGGCGGCCACGCTGGGCCACACCGACATCGAACTCGACGCCGAAGGCACCGCGCGCGGCCTGTACCTGCGCGCCGGGCTGGGCGAAGCGCGCTGGCCGGCGCTGGCGCTGGCGACCATCGGCCTCGACCCGGCGTATGCGCGCCGACCGCTGCCCGGCCTGCGCCGGCCCGCCAGCGAAGGCGGATCGCCCTATCAATGGACGCGCGACCACTATGTGCGCATCCGCTACGCCGGCCCGCCGGGCAGCTTCGCCCAGGTCTCCTACGCCGACGTGATCTCCGGCCGCGTGCCGATCGAACTGCTGCGCGGGCGCTGGGTCGTGGTCGGCGTGACCGCGGCTGGGCTGGCGCCGCCGTTTCTGACCCCGATGTCCGACGAGTTGCGCATGCCGGGCGCCGAGTACCAGGCCAACGTGATGGAGATGCTGCTGCACGGTCGCGCGATCGTGCCGCTGGCGCCGCAATGGGGCGCCGCGCTCACCGCCGCGGTGGTGCTAGTGGTGGTGCTGTGCATCCTGGTGCCCGGTTTCCCGCGCCCCTTGCTGCTGACCTCCGCCTGCGTCTTCGCCACCCTCGCCGCCAGCATCGCGCTGCTGCGCATGGGCAATCTGTGGTTTCCTCCCGCGACCGCGATCGTCGCGATCGCGCTGGCCTACCTGGCCTGGATGATCGGGCACCTGCGCCATTGGCGTCGCCAGGCCCATCTGGACACCCTCACCCGCCTGGCCAACCGCCGCCGCTTCGATCATGTGCTCGAGCGCGAACTCGCCAGCGCGCGCCGCACCCGCGCGCCGTTGACCCTGGCCCTGATCGACGTCGACCACTTCAAGGCCTACAACGACGCCGAAGGCCACCGCGCCGGCGACAAGGTGCTGCGCCAGGTCGCCCACATCATCGCCGCGCACGCGCGCCGCCCACGCGACCTCGCCGCGCGCTTCGGTGGCGACGAGTTCGCCATCGTCCTGCCCGACACCGCCGCCGAGGGCGCGGCCCTGGTCGCCGCAGCCCTGCTCGCCGACATGCGCGCGCTCAACCTGCGCCATGGAGACGCCCTGGGCGGCGCCAAGGTCAGCATCAGCATCGGTTTGCATACCTGCGTGCCCGGCAACCACACGCGCGAACGCACCTTGTTCGATGCGGCCGACGCCGCCCTGTATCGCGCCAAGGAGAACGGGCGCGACGGCTATGCGGCGACGCGATCGGTCGAGGCCGAGTAGCCGCGGACCGCGCTCATCGCATCATTCCTCGGGCATGCGATCGGCGGGAATGTAGTCGCGCAAGCGCCGCATCAGCTCGCACTGCGCCGCAGCGCGATCCGGAAACGTCTCCCGCCAACGCGTCTGTATGTTCGAAACGCCGGATTCGGGCTCCACATCGAAGTCCAAGCCGATACCGAATCCGGACTTCACCGGCGCGATGTGCAACCTGTATTCGAACCCATCTTTCGCGGTGATCGTCCGCAACGGCGCCGACGCGAAGACCGGACAATTTTTCAGATAGGCTTCGTCGCGAAAGACGACGATCTTCATCGCCAGCGCAAGCACCGCGACGAAGGTGACGAGCAAAAGCGCTGCCCACCAACCGATGAGCCAGGCGCCCGCCAAGATCATGAGCGGGCCCAGCACCAGCAGAACGAAGAAGGCTCGGTACCGGAAGCAGACGAAGGCCAGCGCGAGCACGAACCAGCCCGCCACGAAGATCGCGCCGCCAAAATCGCCAAGACCGGCTGTCATCATCGTTGCTCGACCATTCGCACCAACAGCTCGAATGCGCTGCTCTGTGCAGCCTCGACTGTACCGCCGATCGCGTCCCAACCCGTCCGCCAGGCTTCGTCGTACAGCGCTTCGTCGCCGTCCACCGCCTGCTCGGCGATGCGCCGTACTTTGCGCCAGGTCTTCTCGAACTGGGCTTGGCTCCGGGCCTGCGAAAAATCGACGCCGGCGCGCTCCAGTGCAGGCACGACCACCGCGTCTACCCTGGGCGTAAGGCCCTCGTGCACCGCAAGCAGGATGCGTCCATGCATCGTGCGGGTGGCGATGGACAACACCTCAGACGTCACGGGGTTCCAATCTTCGGCCAGCGCCGGGTCGGTGGCGATCGCGGCAACGGCGGCCGAGCCGGCACTGTCTCCTGCTGCGGTCGATTTGATGGCCTGCGAGGCAGCCACGCCCAGCACCGAAGCCTGCTCGCTCGCCACCGCCAGCTGCGTGCTGTCGGTCACGCGCGACACCCTGTCGAAATAGGCATCGGGAAGGACACTGCAGGCGACCGAGATCGTCCTCATTTGCGAACGCGTGCTTGCGGCGAAGGGAGCTCCCTTCAACGATGGCGCTCGCAGGCCTCGCAATGCAGTCGCGTGCTCGGCCAGCTGCGGCCTTCCATCGGCCTCCAACCACAACGGCGCGTACTCGCGCACCAGCCAATCCAGCGCCTGGATACGGCGCGCGGTCTGCACGCCTGCGCCCGACCGCGTATCGCGCACCACGCCCTCCAGCGGCTGCAGCCAATGTCGGCCCTGGTCATCGGGCATGGATTCGCACCAAGTCTCCAGAAAGGCCGCGATCGCAGGACATGTCGCGTGCGCGGGATCGTTCCAGTAGCGATGCATGTCCATGCTCAATTCCATTCGCGTTGTTTATCGGCTCGGCCGCAGCTCGGGTCGCAACTCACTGCCGATGCTCCGCGGGCTCAACCTCCATAACGGGGATAGCTCGCGGGGAAGGCGACCGGGCCGCGCTGTCGCCGCTTGCCCGCGTCGCGCTTGGTGGTGGCCTTGGCGCAGTCGCGCGCGGCCCGTTCCGTGCCCGGCGGATCGGCGGCGTCGATGCAGACTGTGCGGCCAGCAACGACCATCAGGGCCTGCCCGCCGCCGTAGTCCTTGATCTGGTCGTACTTGAATTCCGTCAGCGGACGTCCGTCGGCATCGAGCAGGGCGATGCGCTGCGCACGCCAGACCGCGGTGAGTCCGCTCAGGTCCCAGGTGTCGTTGATATCGCTCTGGTCGTACACCCGCTTGCCATGCGTATCGAACAACTCCAGCCGATAACGTTCGTCGTTGGCCTTGCGCCACTGCATCCGTTCGTACTGATTGAGCGCTTCCGGCTCCGGATTGAGCAAGCTGCTGTAGCCCACCGTGCGCCCGTAGTAGCTTCCGCCTAGCCTGGTCATACGCAGGCCAGTGATGAAATTGACGGTGAAGCTCTTGTACTCCTGCTCGGACACTCGGACCCAACCATGGTCGAGGCCATCGACCGCGTAGCCCGGCGAAATCTCGTAGTACTCGATCGGCAGCACGACCCGCCCCTGGGCATCGAGCATGCCGCGGCGAACCTTTCTCGGCTCTCCCGGCCGAGCGATATCGCGCTGCACCTGATACCAGGAGACGTCCGGGCGCAGCTTCGTCCTGACTCCGACGATGTTGAGGTACTCGAACGGGATGACGGTCTTTCCGTCCTGGCCGATGACGCCGTAGAGATCGTCCCTGAAATCCCCGCCCGAGGGCCGGATGGTCGCGATCGCCTGGCCGTTGACGAAGTGCAGCTCATCCTCGAACACGGTGGCCGATACTTCATTGCCCTGCCGATCGAAGTGGCGCACGCTCTGCAAGCCGATAGCGCTCAGGCCCTGATCGCCCAGATCGGTGATGTGCTGATAGCCGATCGGGATCACGACGAGCTTGCGTCGGTCCACCACGCCGTAGGCCGCATCGCCCTTGCGGTCGATGCGTACCAGATACAGCCCGTCGCCGAGCGTCGCGACTTTGTGATGCGAGGGCGCGCGCTGTCCGCGCTCCACGATGGCGGTCGCCTTGGGCTCCGGCATCTCCTTGCCGGTCATGGCCTGGTAGTAGCGGACGGGCGCGCACGCCGTCAGCGAAAAAAGCGCAACGATTGCGGCGATCCTGGCCAGCTTGCTCATAGGCCTGATGTTTGCATGCTCAGGCGCCCGCGCGAAAGAACTTCACGCGATCGCGTTGCCGGCCATTGCAACAGCGGGCATCTCCCCGCGACGCCTCAGAAACGCTCGCCGACCGGCAGATAGCGCCACTCGCCCAGCGGCATCTTGCTCAAGGAAATGCGGCCGATGCGCAGACGCTTGCTGGACACCACCTGCAAACCGACTTGCGCGCACATGTGCCGCAGCTGCCCACCCATCACGTTCTTGATCGCGAAGCGCAGCCGGTTCTCGTTCGCCCAGCTGACCTTGCACGGCGCCAGCGGACGGCCGCGGTATTCCAGGCCCTGCGCCAACCGCTTCAAGCCGTAGGGGCCGAGCTCGCCGCTCACCTCGACCACGAACTCCTGCTCGATCTGGGGGTAGTCCTCGGTCAGGCGGCGCCAGGTGCGGCCGTCCTGGCTCAGCACCACCAGGCCGGAGGCCTCGGCGTCGATCGGCATCAGCGGGGTCAGGTTGTGGAAATGGCGCTTGAGCAGGCGCACCCCGGACAGATCGCCCTCGGCGTGCGTCGCCGCCAGGGCCAGGCCGGGCGTGTCCTTGAAGTCCATGCCGGCCGGCTTGTGCAGCAGCATCGTCGCCGGCTCGGCCGGCTCCAGCCGCGCCTGAGGATCCAACTCGACCCGTTGGCTCGAGATCGGCGCTTGCGGCTCTTCCACCACCTCGCCGTCGACCAGGACCCAACCGCCCTCGATGTACTGCTGGGCCTGCGCACGCGAACAGCCCGTCAATTCTGCGACACGTTTATCTAGACGTAGGGGCTCGGACATGGAAAAAGTCGGCGGGGAAGGCGTTAAGTGTAAAGATACGCCGGTGCCCGGTGGAAAACCCCTCTTCACCGGACCGATTGCGCTCATAGGACTAGATGAAGACTCCCTCCGGCTTGCAGGCGCTGATCGACGACGGCGTGATCGATGAAGTGATGCGCCCGCTGAAAAGCGGCAAGGAAGCCGCGGTCTACGTGGTCCGCTGCGGCAGCGAAGTGCGCTGCGCCAAGGTCTACAAGGACATGGCCCAGCGCAGCTTCCAGCAACGCGTGCAGTACCAGGAAGGCCGCAAGGTGCGCGGCAGCCGCGAGGCGCGCGCGATCGGCAAGGCCACCAAGTACGGGCGCAAGCAACAGGAAACCGCCTGGAAGAACACCGAGGTCGACGCGCTGTACCAGTTGCGCGACGCCGGCGTGCGCGTGCCCGAACCCTACGGCTACTTCCACGGCGTGCTGGTGATGGAGCTGGTCACCGACGCCGACGGCCACTCCGCACCGCGCCTGGGCGAGGTCGAACTGGCGCCGGACCAGGCCCGCGGCTTCCACCGCTTCCTGGTCCGCCAGGTAGTGAAGATGCTGTGTGTGGGTCTGATCCACGGCGACCTGTCCGAATACAACGTGCTGGTCGCGCCGGACGGCCCGGTCATCATCGACTTCCCCCAGGTCGTCAGCGCCGCCGGCAACAACGCCGCGCGCGCGATGCTGCTGCGCGACGTCAACAACCTCACCGCCAGCCTGGGCGCCTGGGCGCCGGAGCTGCTGGACACCTGGTACGCCGAGGAAATGTGGGCCCTGTTCGAGGCCGGCGAGCTGCACCCCGACAGCGAACTCACCGGCACCTTCGTGCACGACGAATCGACCGTCGACCTGGGCAGCGTGCGCGACGCGATCAACGACGCGCGCGAGGAAGCCTTGATCCGGCAGCAGGGGCGCGAAGCGGCGGCCGCGGAAGAGTGAGTGTCGGCGCGCCGTGCGCGCGCACCATCGCGATGCCGGCCGTTGGCGAGACGTGTCGCGGTTCGAGCGGGCTCCGACGGGGCGCCCCACGCGGCAAACCGGCACACACGAGCCTGGCTGCTCGCATGCGCGGTTCCGACTCGCGCATACAGCCCCATGACCGTCGCGAAGACCAGCCGAACCGAGCAACGCGATGCGGCACGCCGATGACGCCCGGGTCGGCGTGCCGATCCGAAGCCGAAGCCAATCCGCATAATTTCAAGCGCCATTCGAGTGCCTGACTGCATTCATTAGCCGCGCAATTGGCACAAATAGCGCGTTCATACTTCTGAACCAAGGAAGGCATCGCCCACCCGGCGCAATGAGTGGGGGTGATCGCCTCGTGTGACGTTCTATCCCTTGCGGCACGACCAAGCGCTGCGCCCCCCCGCACGCCCACGACCCAGCGCCTGAGCCAGACCCGCCGCAACCGTTGTACGCATCCTTCTCTTTAGCTAAGGAGCTTTCGGATATGCGCAAGTTCAGTATGTCGGTTATCGCTGCGACCGCAGCCATGTTGGTTTCCGGTGCGGCCCTCGCCGCCGACGACCTCGCCCCCGCGTTGAAGTCGGCCATGCAGCGCGACTTGGGACTCTCCGGTGCCCAGCTGGCCCAGTACCTCAAGGCCGAACGCTTGGCCGGGCAACAGGAAAAGTCCGCCGAGAGGCAGCTCGGCCGCAACTTCGCCGGCGCCTGGCTGGAGCGCAAGGCCGATGGCTCGTTCGGCTTCGTGGCCGCCAGCACCTCGGCCAAGGGCAAGGTCGCCGGCGTCGAAACGCGGCAGGCCCGTTACAGCCTGGCCGCGCTGAATTCGGCCAAGGGCCAGCTCGACAGCCAGCTCGCCCGCAACGCCCGCGCGCCCAAGGGCGTGTACAGCTGGGCGGTGGATGTGCCCAGCAACAGCGTGGTGTTGGGCGTCGCGCCGGGCGCGGAAGAGGCGGCCGTCGATTTCGTCGCCCGCAGCGGCATCGACGCGAGCACCGTGCGCTTCGAAACCCTCAACGAAGCCCCGCAGCGCCGCATCGCGATACAAGGCGGTCGCGGCTACCTGCGCGATCCCGGCGACGGCTACGTGTACGCCTGCTCGGTCGGCTTCACCGTGACCCAGGGCAGCTCCCCGGGCTTCGCGACAGCCGGCCACTGCGGCACCACCGGCGAGGTCGTCTATCACGAAGTCTCGCAGTGGACGCCGGGCGTGAGGATCGGGTCCTTCGCCGCCTCCACCATGCCCAACGGCAATCAGACCGGTCCCGACCGCGGCTGGGTCAAGGTGGATAGCACGCACACGCTGTCGCCCAGCGTGTACGGCTACGGCAGCGGCGACGTCAACGTGCGTGGCAGCACCGAAGCCGCCGTCGGTGCGGCGCTGTGCCGTTCCGGCCGTACCAGCGGCTGGCGTTGCGGCGCGATCCGCAGCAAGAACATGACCGTGTCCTATGTGGACGACGCGGGCAATCCGGACGGAACGGTGACCGGCCTTACCCAAACCACCGCTTGCGCGGAAGGCGGCGACTCCGGCGGTTCCTTCATCACCGGCGTCGGCCAGGCCCAAGGCGTGCTGTCGGGCGGTAGCGGCAGCTGCAAGGGCCGTCAGGGCCGGACCGGCGGCGGCAACAGCTATTTCACGCCGATCAACTCCATCCTCAGCAGCTACTCGCTGACCCTGCGTACCAGCCCCTGATCCAAGGGCGCAGGTACCGACTCGAGCGCCCCGGTTCTCCGGGGCGCTTTTTTCTGCGCGCGCGGGCCACCGAGCGGGCGCGCTCGACTCCGTCATCCGTCGCATGCTCTGTTATCTCCAGTGCCTGTGCCTGGCGCCAAGGCGCCACGCCGATCGACAGCGGCGCCTCGAGCGCGACGGACAACGCTACGACATAGTCAGCGACGTCCTACGCGGCGAATCGGCGGTCGCCCCGGGCGGTGTGCGCGACGCGATCAACGGCGCGTACGAGGGCGCAGAGACGGGGCGCGGCGGGAAGACCGACAGCGTGCGCCGACAGGGCCAGAACCGCGTCAAGGACGCCCCATCGCGTGGCCGCGCAGGCTAGGACGAAACCGACAGGCCGCCCGGCTGCTCCGCCAGCCATTTGCTCCAGTGGTACAGCGCCAGCCCCACACCTTCGGAGGCCTTATCGCTGGCGCGGGTGATCGGCATCGCCTCGATCCAGGCTGCATTCGACAGTTCCTGCAAGGTGCTCTCCGGCGCCTGGCAGAAGCCCATGTGCCAACGCTCGAATTGCCGTTGCGCCACGGGGCCGTGCAAGAGTTCGATCAGCTCCCGATGCCCACGCGCGTTACGGATGCGCTCGTAGACCTGATTCAGGCCGGCCGCCTCGCCTTCGATGTACTGGAAGAAGCGCCCATCGTGATGGAACAGCACGCCGGTCACGCCCACCGCGGCGTTGAACACGCGCGCATCCACCAGCAGCGCGTCGAGTTCCGCGGAAGACAGCCGCCGCGTGGCGGAGCTGCGATAAGCGATGGCGACAAGATCGGTCATGCGATTACCCTAGCACGCGCCAGTCGGGGCCTGCGCTCGACCGCAGCCTTCGCACGGTGGCGCCGGCCGTGCTCGAACCGACTGGCCGAATATGAACGTCCGCGCGATCCGGGCCGCCCTCACAGCGCCGCCTGCTGCAGCAACTTCGCCACCTCCAGGGCCTGCGCCTTGGTCAGCCGGAACGGCACCATGCTGATCGCCAGCGGCGCCTTGGACACCACCGACAGCGCCACGAAGCCCTGACCGTCGGAGTCCTCCATGCGGATCACGTTGAACGTCTGCGAGGTGAACGCGCCTCCGGTCAATTCGACCTTGCCTACTTCGCGCTTGATGGTGCCGCCCAGCAGCGCGCCGGTCAGGCTGCCGCTGCGCACGTAGCGAAAAATGAAATAGGCCACGACGCCGAGAAACAGGATGGGAAACAGGTAGTCCATTCGAGCCTCGTTCTTGGAGGGTCTTCCGCGATTGCGGCAACCAGCGATGCATCGCCGCCATCGCAACCGATCGATGCGTCTAGCGACTCCGCAACCCGGCACCGATACGCAAGGCGTCGATGGTGTTGGCTTGGAAACGCAGCGCTTTCACTTTCATATCCGGCTGAGTGGTACGTCCGACGAACAGCACCGCGGGCGTGCGCTTTTGCCCGGGCATCGGGTCGACATTGCCGTCTATGACGATGGTGTGGTCGAAGGTCGCCTGAAACGACTTGCCGTCGGGCGCCAGGACGATGTCATGGACGTCCCAGGCATAACCCCAGAACAGCTGACCCGGTCGCGTCGGGTCCTGCATGGCCGGGTGGAAATCGACGATACGCCGATAGCCGCCCTTGCGGTCGCGCCGGTAGAAGGAATAGTCGATCCCGTCCTCGAAACCGTAGGCGATCACGCGCAGGCTGGGATCGGCTTCGAGCTTCCACTCGTAGCACATGCCGTCGCCGGGATTGGCGCAAAAACCCGAGTTCGCGGGCACCGGCGTCATCGCGCGGGGGGCGGCGATCGCTGGGGTACACAAGGCGCCGCACAACGCCAGTGGGATCGAAACTACCGAAGTCAGGAATCTCATCACACTGTTCCAATGCCTAGTATCGAGACTAGGGTGTCAATCGCAGTTGTGGGTGGGGCCACTTCTCACCCTGCGCACGCAAGTCCAGTGTCGCCTTGTAGTCCCGCTCGCCGAAATAGGCCGTCACCTCGACACGCTGTGGCAGCAGCTCCGAGTCTTGCGGCTCAAACCACATCCGGCAGTTCGCGTAGAGCTCCGCCTCTTTAGGCAGCAACGCCAGTTCGCGCTCCTGGCAGCTCACGTCCATCGCAAAAGTGAAACGGCCCTTGTCGTGATCCCAAAACGAGTAGTTGCCCGAGAGGAATACCATACGGCCCTGAGCCAGTCGGAAGGAATACGCCTCGTGTTTGCGCCCCTTACCGACCATGAATTCGCAGTCGAACCCTTCGCCTGCACGGTCGCACCGCAACTCGGTATAAGTGCCGTCGCGATAGGTATGCCGCACGCTCTTGGGGATCTTAGCGATGGCCGCTGCCGCAAACGCCGGCGCGACGAGACTGAGCGAAAGAGCTACGCACGCAATCGCGCGTAACGACCAGCGAGTGATCTGGCCTACGTCCAATCGTCCCCCCATAACTTTCCCCAAAACCATCTACGCCCCGGCCATCCTAGCGTCCGACCGGTGGATCTTGTCCAGTCGCCCAAAGAAAAAGGCCGGCAATGCCGGCCTTTTTCATCGACGCTGCGAAACGCTTACGCGCCTTCGCGACGCTGGCCGCTGCCCGAACCCGTGCGGCCGCCGCTGCGGTGCTGCGGACCGGCGTGGGCGTGGCGCGGGGCCGGCTTGCCGTGCGGACGGTGGGCCGGCTTGCGCGGGCCGTTGTTGCCGCCCGGACGCTGGCCGCCGGGGCGACGCGCGCCCGGAGCGTCCGAACCCATGCGGATCGGACGGCTCGGCTCGAAGCCTTCGACCGTGACCATCTGGATGTCGTCCTTGAGGATGCGCTGGATCTGGCGCAGCAGGCCGCCTTCGTCCGGCGACACCAGCGACAGGGCTTCGCCGGTCGCGCCGTTGCGGCCGGTGCGGCCGATGCGGTGCACGTAGTCCTCGGCCACCATCGGCAGGTCGAAGTTGATCACCAGCGGCAGGCTGGGGATGTCCAGACCGCGCGCGGCGACGTCGGTGGCGACCAGCACGCGGGCCTTGTTGGCCTTGAAGTCGCGCAGGGCTTTCTGGCGCTGGGCCTGGCTCTTGTTGCCGTGGATGGCGACGGCCTTGAAGCCGGCGTCTTCCAACTGTTCGGCCAGGCGGTTGCAGCCGTGCTTGGTGCGGCCGAACACCAGCACCTGGTCGGTGCTGCGCTCGGCGAGGATGCGCACCAGCAGATCGCGCTTGCGGCCGCCGTCGACCGGATGCGCCTTGTGGGCGATGGTGTCGGCGATGGTGTTGTTGGCCGCGACCTGGACCTGCTGCGGCTCGCGCATGAACTCCAGCGCGAGCTTCTTGATCTCGGCTTCGAACGTGGCCGAGAACAGCATGGTCTGGCGCTGCGGCGGCACGCGGCCGAGGATGCGCTTGATCGCGGGCAGGAAGCCCATGTCGAGCATGCGGTCGGCTTCGTCCAGGACCAGGATTTCGATCGCGTCGAGCTTGGCGGTGCCGCGCTCCATGTGATCGATCAGGCGGCCCGGGGTGGCGACCAGCACGTCGACGCCGCGACGCAGCATGTCGACCTGCGGACCCATGCCGGCGCCGCCGTAGATCGAGCAGATGCTCAGACGCAGGTGCTTGGCGTAGCTGCGCAGGCTGTCGTTGACCTGCACCGCGAGTTCGCGGGTCGGCACCAGCACCAGCGCGCGCGGCTTGCGCGGGCCGTTGCTGCCGGTGAGCTTGGACAGGCGGTTGAGCAGCGGCAGGCCGAACGCGGCGGTCTTGCCGGTACCGGTCTGGGCGCCGCCCAGCAGGTCGTGACCGGCCATGGCCAGCGGAATCGCTTCGGCCTGGATCGGGGTCGGGGTGTTGTAATTCTGCTCGACGAGCGCGCGCAGCAACGCGGGCGCAAGCCCGAGGGATTCAAACGTCATGTGGAACTCCAAGTACTGATGATCCGCGGACCGAAGTCGCGGAGTCACTCGGAGCGTTCCCTAAAACCGCGCTGCGAGTAATCGAAATGACGGTGCCGGATGCTCCGGACCGTGTCGGCGCTACGAAAGACGTGCGGGATAAAGCCGATCGCCTAAGAGCAGTGGACTCTTGCGATGCGGCGGGCAACCTGGGAAACGTACCCCTTGCGGGGAGGCAGCCGTGCGCTGAACAGGCGGCATGCTACGCGAAAGCCCGCCTGTGCGCTAGCGCTAAATTCTTGTCGGGACAGGAAAAACCCGCCCTGGGAGACGCGGGAGCCCGTGCACGGCGGCACAACCGGTTCGTACCTGAACGAAAGGCTTGCCTGTCCCTGCCTCGCCGACGAAGCCTAGGCGCCGGCGCCGCCCCTCCTATCTGGTCGGCAACCGCAGGCCTGCAGCCGGCGCTACGGCACGATGCCTTGGGCGCCATCGTGACCGCGCGCTCCGGTCTGTCACGGCTGCGGCGCAAACCGGCGCCCTACCCCTAGCCCGCTCCGCGGAACGGGCTGAGCCGCGACGATCTGTTCCTAGCCGCGTGGGCAGCGACCGCAGTGGCGACGAGAGCGCCGCCGCTCTGGTCGATCGCAGGGTATGCATGATCCGGCCAGTCCTTCGTCGTCGACCCAGCCCGCGGATCAGGGCCGCCAGGAGCATCGCGCCGTGCGGGGTCGTGCCCGTGCAGGGTCATGCAGGATTGCGCGCGGGCTGGTAGAAAGGGGCGTAGCCGCGCGTCCGCCGGGCGCACGGCGCGGCAATGCCGGATCCACCGCAGCCTGGGGAGCGGGCCATGGACAATCGCAGTCTCGCCACCACCGCACGCACGCTGATCGCGAGCGTCTTCATCGTCATGGGCCTGTACCGCCTGCTCACGGCCTGGGGCGGCGCGGCGATGCCGGTCGCGAGTCTGGTCTTCAGCGCGGTCGAACTGGTGCTGGGCCTGCTGATCGCCAGCGGCTGGAAGCTGCGCTGGACGGCCGGCCTGGCCGCCTTGCTGATGGCGGTGGACGCGGCGATGTCGCACCCGTTCTGGAGCCTGTCCGGCGTTGAGCGCGGCGCCCAGCTGCTGCACTTCATGAAGAACGTGGGCCTGATCGGCGGCCTGTTGCTGCTGATCGCGCACGCCGGCCACCCGCCGCGACGTTGAGCCGGACCGCAGCATGAGCACCGTCGTCCGTTCCCTACTGCGCAACCGCAACACCAACGGGCACGGTCGCGTGACCATGGTCGAGCTGTTCTTCGACCTGGTGTTCGTGTTCGCGGTGACCCAGCTTTCGCACACGCTGCTCGCGCACCTGAGCCTGCTCGGCGCGCTGCAGACCTTGCTGCTGTTTCTGGCGGTGTGGTGGGTGTGGATCTACACCTCCTGGTGCACCAACTGGCTGGATCCGGATACCGCGCCGGTACGGCTGTTGCTGTTCGCCCTGATGCTGGGCGGGCTGCTGCTGTCCAGCGCGCTGCCGGAGGCCTTCGGCGAGCGCGGCCTGCTGTTCGCCGCGGCCTACGCCGCGATGCAGGTCGGACGCACGCTGTTCATGGTGGTCGCGCTGCGCGGCGTGCATCCGACCTTGTGCCGCAATTTCCTGCGCATCGCGGTGTGGCTGATGGTGTCGGGCGCGCTGTGGATCGCCGGCGGCCTGGCCGACGGCGAAGCGCGCTTCGCCTGGTGGGCGGGCGCGCTGCTGATCGAGTTCTTCGGGCCGGTCGCATTCTTCTGGGTGCCGGGCCTGGGTCGTTCGAGCATCGGCGACTGGGACGTGGACGGCGGCCACCTGGCCGAGCGCTGCGGCTTGTTCGTGATCATCGCGCTGGGCGAATCGATCCTGGTCACCGGCGCGACATTCGCCGGGCTGCCGCTGGACGCCAGCCACACGGCCGCCTTCGTGATCGCCTTCGTCGGCAGCGTGGCGATGTGGTGGCTGTATTTCGACAGCGGCGCCGAACGCGCCAGCCATCGCATCGCCCATGCCGCCGACCCCGGACGGCAGGCGCGCATGGCCTACACCTACCTGCATCTGCTGATCGTGGCCGGCATCATCGTCTGCGCGGTCGCCGACGAAATCGTGCTGATGCATCCGGGCCATGCCGACAACGCCGGCATCGCCGCGATCCTCGGCGGCCCCGCGCTCTACCTGCTAGGCAACGCGTTGTTCAAGTGGACGACGAACGACCGCCGGACGCCGCCCTTGTCGCATCTGGCGGGTTTGGTTCTGCTGCTGGCGACAGCGCTGGCGGCGCGGCCGCTGCATCTGTCGGCGCTGGCGCTGGGCGGCGCCACCACCGCGATCCTGGTGCTGGTGGCCGCATGGGAGTGGCTGGCGCTGCGGCGCGTGGCGCGACCGGCGCACTGAGCGCGGGCGCCGGCGTTTGCGAGAGACCTGGCGCAGGCGCGGGACGCTCGAAAAAGCCCGGACGCGGCCCCGACTGACCGGCAGGCGGACCTGCGCTTGCGCGATCAGACGTCCAGGCTCATGCCCGGCCGCACCAGCACCGGGGTGACGCCGTAACGTTCGCCGACTTCGCCCGCCAGCGCCTCGCGCGCCTTGTCCTCGCCGTGCACCAGCGCCAGCGGCGGATGACCGGCGATCGCGCCGTACCACTCCATCAAACCGTGCTGATCGGTATGCGCCGAGAGGCCGCCGACGGTATGACGCTGGGCGTTGACGCGCACGTCGCGACCGTGGATGCGCGCCCACCGGGCGCCGTCGACCAGACGCCGGCCGAGGGTGCCTTCGGCCTGATAACCGACGAACACCACCCGCGTCTCGCGCCGCTCCAGGCGTTGCCGGAAGTGATGCAGGATGCGGCCGGCGTTGGCCATGCCGGAGCCGGCGATCACGATCGCGCCGCGCTCGATGCGGTTGATCGCCATCGAATCCTCGGTCGACTCGGTCAGACGCAGATTCGGCAAGCTGAAGGGATTGGGCCGGTCGCGCCAGACCTGTTGCGCGTCCTGGTCGAACAGATCGGTGTGGCGGTCGTAAACGCCGACCACCTTGGCCGCCATCGGGCTGTCGAGGAAGATCCGCCAGCGCGCCATCTGCCACTCGTCCCAATGCTTGGCGAACCAGTACAGCAGCTCCTGGCTGCGCCCGACCGCGAACGCCGGAATCAGCACGTTGCCGCCGTCGCGCCAGGTCTCCTCGAGGATGCGCCCGAGTTCGCGGATGGTCTCGGCGCGGTCGCGGTGCAGGCGGTCGCCGTAGGTCGATTCCATCAGCACCAGGTCGGCGCTGTCGATGCGCGCCGGATCGCGCAGGATCGGCGTGCCCTTGGGCCCGAGATCGCCGGAGAACACCAGCTTGCGCCCCTCGGCATACACCTCGACCGCGGACGAACCCAGGATATGCCCGGCCTCGCGGAACGCGATCTCGACGCCGGGCAGGATCTGGCTGCGCTGGTCGTAGGGCAGCGGGCGTACCCGCGCCATCGCGGCCTCGACATCGGCCTGGGTGTACAGCGGCACCGCTTCGGGCTCGTCGTCGCGGCGGCGGCGGTTGCTGCGCTCGGCCTCGCTCTGCGCGATGTGGGCCGAATCCAGCAGCATGATCCGCATCAAGTCGGCGGTCGCGGCCTGGGCATGGATCTGGCCGCGGAAGCCGCGTTGGACCAGCAGCGGCACGCGGCCGATATGGTCGATGTGCGCATGGCTGATCACCAGCGCGTCGAGCGCGGCCACATCGAACGGAAACGGATCGGCGTTGCGGCGCTCGGCCTCGGGACTGCCCTGGGTCATGCCGCAGTCCAGCAGCAGGCGCCGGCCGGCGGCCTCGACCTCGTGCAGCGAGCCGGTGACCTCGCCGGCGGCTCCGTGGAAATGCACTTTCATCGCGATGCTCCGAGGGCGGGGCCGTAGCGGCCGTAGTCCGCACCTTCGCGCATGCGCGCGGGCTCCACAAGACCGAAGGCCCGCGCGAGGCGGGCCTTCGGGGCAAAGCGGACCGGCGTGGACTCAGCGGCCCGGGACTCGGCAGCAGCGAGCGGTCGCGGTGACCGTTCCGGCCGAGGCACTGTCGTTGACCATGTTGCAATGCGAGGTCCAGCTACCCGCCACGCGCATGCCGAAGATCGAAGGACGGCACTGCGTTTCGACCGCCGTATAGCCTGCGGGGCAGCTGCCCGCGAAGGCGTTGCCGGCCGCGCCAGCGGCGAGATTGAGCACCGTGCCGTCGACTTCGACGCACTGCAGCGCGGTCGCCTGCGGATTGATGAAGTAGCCGATGATGTCGCCGACCAGGTGGGTCTGGGCGAACGAGTACACGCTCAGCTCATTGGCCGAAGCGCCCTGATCCAGCGCGACCGTGGCGAGGTTGCCGCGGATGTCGCCGCCGCCGTAGTTCACCGTCGCCGCCAGCGGCTGGGTGGTGCCGAACGGGAAGGCGGTGATGTAGCCCGCGGCCGACGGCGTGACGGTGGTGAAGTTGATCACCGCCGCGGCGAACGAGCCGGCCGCGCCAACGCCGTTGCAGTTGCTGGCGGCGCCGCCCTGGAAGCTATAGTCGGAGACCGCGGTGACGTCGAAGCTGCGCACGGTGTTGGCCGCGATCGCGCCGCCGGCCAGGCGGGTGTCGAACAAGCGGCAGGGCGAGATCGGCACGAACACCAGATCGGTGGCGGCGTCGCCCAGCGCGTTCGGC